>NZ_JBNJMW010000001.1:7590000-9064901 GCF_050936385.1 Streptomyces sp. CA-288835 | reverse complement strand
AGCTGCCGGTGGAGGTCACTCTGGCCTGACGACCGCGACGCCAGGAGCCACCCGCAACAATCACCCGTCCCGGGTGAGTGCTCACGTCCGCGGTGACCGCACGCTGAAGCCGTGGACGGTTTCCAGATCCTCCTGCTGGCCATCACCATGGCAGCCATCGCATGGGGCCTCGCCGTCGCCTTGAGGAGCGCCCTCGACCTGGGTAGTGCTGCTGCCATCGGACATCGTGATCACGCTGACCGTCGGTGTGCATCTGGAACAGAGCGAATCCGGATACGCACACGCGCTTCCACATCATCGCCTGGGCGATCTTCATCGTTCTGATCCTTGCCTGAGACAAGCGCACATCCCCGCCTGATACAGGCGCACAACGAATCGAGGAAACGCCATGACGCAGACAGTGCACCGCCGCTCCCCCCAAAAGATGGCTGCTGCCTCCGGACTCGTCGTGTTCGCGGCGGTCATGCTGGTCATCGCCGGAGTCCTCGACATCTTCCGGGGCATCATGGGCATCGCCGACGACGATCTCTTCGTCGCGACGCCCCAGTACGTCTTCCGGTTCGACCTGACCGGGTGGGGCTGGTTCCACCTGATCCTCGGATTCCTGGGGGTCGTCATCGGTGTCAGCCTGTTCAAGGCCGGACTCGTGGCCCGGATCGCCGGTGTGGCGATCGCCGGATTCCTGATCATCGCGAACTTCCTGTCCCTGCCCTACTACCCGGTCTGGTCGATCATCGCGATCGCCCTGTACTCCTTCGTCATCTGGGCACTGTGCGTGGTGCGGCCGGAGACCAGGGCCCACTGAGCGGGCCGGCCCCCTCTCTCGTGTGGCTCGTGTGGCGATCATGAGCTTGAGGCCGTCAAATGGAGCTGAGGCCTCACTCACCCCGGAAGCCGCACCCAGAGGGTGGTGGCCATGCCCCGCAGCACAGCCTCAGCAGCGTGGGACGGCGAAGGCGAATCCAGCAACGCCCGCGACACCCGCACATCGGCGAACGTCCCGGCTTCCGGCAGCGGCGGCGCGGACGCGCACCGGGGGCCGACGGGTGACCCGCTGCTGGCGGCGAAGTTCGCGATCCCGGCCGTGCCACGGACCCTCGTCCGCCGGCAGCGGCTGCTGGACCGGCTCACCATGGCTACGGCCGGCCCCCTGACGCTGATCACCGGCCCGGCGGGCGCGGGGAAGACGACGCTGGCCGCCTCGTGGGTGGCCGAGGGGACGGCACCGGGCCCCGTGGTGTGGCTGACCGCCGAGCATGAGGACAGAGCGCCGGGGGTGTTCTGGGCGTACGTACTCGAAGCGCTGCGCCATCACCACGTCGAGCTGCCTGAGGACCCGGATCGGCCCGGGTCCGCCGAGTTCGTCGAGCACTCCTTGCTTGCGAGGCTCGCGTCCGGGCTGGCCCACCAGCACCGGCCGGTCGTGTTCGTACTCGACGGACTCGACCAGGTTCCCGTACGCGAGGTGGCCTCGGCCCTGGATTTTGTCCTGAGCCACGCGGGACCGACTTTGCGCCTGGTCGTCATCAGCCGGGTCGACCCCTTGCTTCCGCTGCACCGCTACCGTGCCCAGGGCCGGATCTGCGAGATCCGCAGCGCCGATCTGGCGTTCACCCGGCAAGAGGCCGCCGCGCTGCTGCGCGGACATGGTCTGGAGTCCTGCGAGGAAAGCGTCGATGTCCTGACGGCTCGCACCGGAGGCTGGGCAGCCGGGGTGAGGCTGTGCGCCCTGGAGATGCAGCGGGCCGACGACCCGAACGGCTTCGCCCGTTCCTTCGCGGCGTCCCAGAGCGCGGTCGCCGACTACCTGCTGGCCGAGGTCCTCGACGCCCAGCCCGAGGCCACCCGGGACCTGCTGATGCGATCGAGCATTCTCGACCGGGTGCATCCCGACCTGGCGAACACACTGACGGGACGTGAGGACGCGGAGTGGATCCTGGCCGGGCTCACCCGCGCAGGCGCCTTCGTCGAGTCTGTGGCGGGCACGGGGTGGTGCCGATTCCAGCCGCTGTTCGCCGAGGTTCTCCGCACGCATCTGCGCCACCATCATCCCGGCCTCGAACCCCGGCTGCGCCGCCGGGCCGCGGTCTGGCTCGCCGGCCACGGCCGGCTCACCGAGGCACTGGAGCAGGCGGCCACGGCCGAGGACTGGGAGTGGGCCACCGCCCGGGTGGTCGATCACCTGGAGATCGGGCGTCTGCTCACCGGCCCCGAGGCCCACCGGCTGGAGAGCTGCTTCGCCGGTATGCCCCGTGATCTCCCCGGAACCGCGTCCGCGCTCGTCGCGGCCGCCTGTGCCGCCGCTCAGTACGACCTCGCGGGCTGCCGGGCGCAGCTGGACCGAGCCGAGGAGAACATACGCAGCGCACAAGCACAGCCGTCGCCAGAGACACAGCTGACACTCTGCCTGCTCCGGCTTCTCAGCTCGCCCGGCACCCGAGACCGCGAACGCGGATGCGATGCCGTTCAGGAGGCGGACAGGACCCTGGATCTCGCCGGGCGCCTGCCCCGGTCGCGGCGCGCGGAGCACCCGGAGATCGAGGCGCTACGGCGGTACGGACTGGCCCGCGGGCTGCTGCTGGCCGGACGCCTCGGCGCCGCCCGCACCGCCTTCGCCGCGGCGGCGGACGGCTGCGTCGGCGCGACCGACGTCGTGCGGCACCACAGTCTCGGGCAGCTGGCCCTACTGGAAACCCTCCGTGGTGAACTCAGCGAGGCAGAGGCACACGCCCGGTTCGCCCTCGCGACCGCCCGCAACCGTTCCGTCCCGCCGGCGCGACGGTCCGGGATCGGCCACCTCGCCCTGTCCGGCGTCGCCCTCGAACGCGGGGATCTCCGGGACGCCCGCCATCACCTCGACCTCGGTTCCGAGTGTCCCGACGCGGAGCATGACCCGGTCACGCGTACCGAAATGCTGGTGCTGCGCGCCCGGCTGAACCTCGCGCAAGGCCGCTGGCGCGCCGCCCTCGCGGCCATCGGGGCACCCGAGGTTCGTCCGCCCACGCTGCCGCCGTGGCCGTCGCAGCGCATCGCCCTCGCGGCCTCGGCCATCCAGCTGGCCCGGGGCGATCCCGCAGCGGCGATCACTGCCCTGGACGGAGCCGGACCTGACGCGTCGTCGCACGTCATCGCCCTTGCCCGCGCCCACCTCGCGTCAGGCGACGCGGGCCGGGCGCTTGGTCTCCTGCCACCACCGGACGGTCAGCGGGATGCGGGCATCGCAGAGCGGGTCGGCATCCTCTTGATACGGGCCCACGCCGCGATCCTGGCCAAGGACACCGAGACAGCGCACAGCACGCTCGGCGAAGCGCTGGCCGCCGCCGGACCCGTTACTCTGCGGCGCCCCTTCTTCGAGGCGGGTCCCTGGGTAGGGCATCTCCTGGAGCTGCGGCCCGATACGGCCGACAGGCACGCATGGCTCACGGCCCGGCCGGGGGCCGTCAACGGCACGTTGCGCACGGCCGACCTCCCCGCGGACGGAAGCCCCTCAGCCCTCCTGGTCGTGGAGCAGCTCAGCGAACGCGAGCGTCAAGTGCTCCAGCACTGCGCACAGGTCATGTCGACCGAGGAGATCGCGGAGGCGATGTGCCTGTCGGTCAACACGGTCAAGACGCATCTGCGGAGCATCTACCGCAAGCTCGTGGTCTCCCGTCGCGGCGAGGCGGTACGGCGAGCACGGGAGCTCAACCTGCTCTGACCGCGAGCGGCGCTTTCCGGGGGCGGTTTGAAGCTGCGGGCACCTTGAGCCGCCAGTAACCACGTGCCCGCACCCTCCCACCGGCCCACGGCCCCGCACATGCGCCAACTGCCGGAAGTGTGACGCTGCTCATGCCACCGCCTCGAGCGGCGCCCCCTTCTGGAACTGCGTCCGGTACAGCTCCGCGTACCGCCCGCCCACCGCAAGCAGCTCCTCATGCGTACCCCGCTCCACAATCCGCCCCGCCTCGACGACGAGGATCGCGTCAGCGGCCCGTACGGTCGACAACCGATGCGCGATGACCACCGCGGTCCGGCCCGACAGCGCTTCGGTGAGCGCCTCCTGGACGGCGGCCTCAGACGTGTTGTCCAGGTGCGCGGTCGCCTCGTCAAGGATGACCACCCGCTGCCGGGCGAGCAGCAGCCGCGCGATGGTCATCCGCTGGCGCTCACCACCGGACAGCCGATAGCCACGCTCACCCACCACCGTGTCGAGCCCATCCGGCAGCGACCGCACGAGGTCCTCGAGGCGGGCGCGGCGCAGAACGTCCCACAGCTCATCGTCGCCGGAGGCATCCGCATCGGGCCGCGCAAGCAGCAGATTCGCACGCACCGAGTCGTGGAAAAGATGCCCGTCCTGCGTGACCATCCCGACAGCGCCCCGCATCGACTCGGCACTCAGATCACGCACATCGACGCCACCGATACGCACGGAACCCTCATCGACGTCGTACAGCCGCGGCAGCAACTGCGCGATCGTCGACTTCCCGGCGCCGGACGAGCCGACAAGCGCGACGGTCTGCCCAGGCTCGGCGCGGAACGAGATGCCGTGCAGAACCTCCGCGCCCCCACGGGTGTCCAACGACGCCACCTCCTCCAGCGAGGCCAGAGACACCTTGTCCGCGGACGGATAACCGAAGCGGACATCCGTGAACTCCACGGAGAGCGGTCCCTCCGGCACCTCCCGAGCATCCGGTTTCTCCGCGATCAGCGGCTTCAGGTCGAGCACCTCGAAGACCCGCTCGAAGCTCACGAGGGCGCTCATGACCTCAACTCGCGCTCCCGCCAAGGAGGTCAGGGGCGCGTACAGGCGGGTGAGGAGCAGCGCCAGCGACACCACGGCGCCCGGTTCCAGGCTGCCGCGCAGCGCGAACCAGCCGCCGAGTCCGTAGACCAGGGCGAGGGCGAGCGCGGAGACGAGGGTCAGCGCGGTGATGAACGCCGTCTGCGCCATGGCCGTACGCACCCCGATGTCGCGCACCCGCCGGGCCCGCGCCGCGAACTCCTCCGACTCGTCCTCGGGCCGCCCGAAGAGCTTGACCAGCGTGGCGCCGGGCGCGGAGAAGCGCTCGGTCATACGGGTGCCCATCGCGGCGTTCAGGTCCGCGGCCTCGCGCTGGAGTTTCGCCATCCGGCGGCCCATGCGGCGGGCGGGGATGACGAACACCGGGAGCAGGACCAGGGCGAGCAGCGTGATCTGCCAGGACAGGGTGAGCATGACGGCGAGGGTGAGCAGCAGCGTCACGAGGTTGCCGACCACTTGGGACAGGGTGTTGCTGAACGCCCGCTGGGCGCCGATGACGTCGTTGTTGAGGCGGCTGACTAGGGCTCCCGTACGGGTGCGGGTGAAGAAGGCGACCGGCATGCGCTGCACATGATCGAAGACCGCCGTCCGCAGATCGAGGATGAGTCCCTCGCCGAGCCTCGACGAGAGCCAGCGGCTCATCAGTCCGAGTCCCGCCTCGGCGAACGCGATCAGGGCGATGAGCAGGGCAAGGCGTACGACCGTGCCCTCCTCGCCGCCGGACACGATCGCGTCCACGACGCGTCCGGCGAGGACCGGCGTCGCCACGGCGAGCAGCGCGGTGGCCACGCTGAGCACCACGAACTGCGCGATACGGCGACGGTGCGGACGGGCGAAGACGGCGATGCGGCGCAGCGTCGCGCGGGCGAGGGGGCGGCGCTCCTGCTGGGCGTTCATGACGCTGTGCAGCTGCATCCAGGCTGTGGTTTCCATGCTCATGGGAACGACGCTAGAACCTCAATCAACCTTGAGGTCAAGCGGCTGACCGATATTACGCGTGATCCAAGGCCGTGACGCCTGATCCCAGGAAACGTGCGCGGCGCGTAAGCCGCCGTCCCCGTACACGCAACCCCCCGTTGGCACGGCACGGAAAGCCTTTCCCGGTGTGACGGACGTACGACTTCCCCGCACCCTGCGCAGACGCATACCGGTCCGCCAGATCCTGTGCCTGCTTCCGCTCGCCCTCGTGGCCGTGGTCGCGGTGCGCCACTGGTCCGTGCTCGTGGACGGCTTCCACCACCTGGCGACGGCCAAGTGGCCCTGGCTGCTGGCGGCAGGGGCGGCGACCTGCCTGACGTGGGTCGCGGCGGCCGTCACCCGGCAGGGCGCCCTGGTCGAGCGGCTGCCCAAGTGCCGCCTGCTCGCAACGCAGTTCGCGGCAAACACCGCCAACCATCTGCTGCCGACCGGGCTCGGCGCGAGTGCCGTCAACCTCCGTTTCATGGCGGTCTGCGGGGTTCCACTGGCCCGCTCCTCGGCCGCCCTCGCGCTCTATCTGCTCGCGGAGGCCATAGCCAGGACCGGCCTGCTGCTGGCCCTGCTGATCGCCTTCCCCGACGCACTGCGCCCCGACAAGCTCATCCCGGACGCGGCGGTCGGCCCGCTGCTGATCGCCGCCGGAGCGGCGGCGTGCGGCGCGGTAGCGGTTCTGCTGCTCGTACGACGGCTGCGTACCGCCCTGTCCACCTTCCTGCGGACCGCGCTCGGTGAGGCGCGCTCCGTGCACACCCGGCCGGCGCGTGCGCTCGCATTGTGGGGCGGCTCGTTCTCCTTCCCGATCCTTCAGGCGGCTGGACTGGTCGCGGTGAGCCTTGCGTTGGGGCTGCCGGTGTCTCCGCTGCACATCGTGGTCGCGTATCTGGCGGCTACGGTCGCCGTCGCCCTCATCCCGACGCCGGGCGGTATCGGCTCGGTCGAGGCCGCGCTGATCGTCGCGCTGGTGGCGGCGGGCGGCCCGGTCGCGGTGGCTACGGCGGTCGTACTCGCGTACCGCATCATCACGGTGTGGCTGCCGCTGCTGCCGGGGGCGTTGACGCTGGGCGCGCTGGTGCGACTGAAGATGATCTGAGGCCCGGCCCCAAAGGCGGCGTATCCAGGCCAACTTGGGCGCCGTGAAGGCGAGGGCGGGTTCCAGCCCCTTGAGCCGCCGGTGATCACTCCATGCAAGCCCTCCCCCAGACACGCCGGGCGTCTACACACCCGATGCGCCTACGACGATGGCCGGATTCAGAACGGCCCAGGGGCGAGGCATCCGCGCGGATACGGCAGGATGAGCGAGCCCGCCGGTTTTCGCACAGACGTCCCGGCGGGAGCGCACATCCAGGAATCGAGCAGCAGGTGACGAAGTGACGAGACATCACATACCGGGCGTACGCCCCCTTCCCAGAACGACGGGAGGCAGTTGGTGAACCGCGATCTCACCGCACACGACATGATCATCGCCGGCGTCTGGGTGGCCGTCGGGCTTGCGGCGGGCGTCCTGTTGCGGATGCTGCTGCGCTGGCTGGGCAAGCACGCGGATCGTACGAGTTGGCGCGGGGACGATGTCATCGTCGACTCGCTGCGCGCGCTGGTACCGATCGCGGCGCTGGCCGGCGGTGTGGCCGCCGCGGCGGCTGCCCTTCCTCTGACGAGGCAGGTCAATCACAACGTCAACCAGGTCCTGACGGTTCTTCTCATCCTCGCCTCCACCATCACGGCGGCGCGCATCATCACGGGCCTGGTGCGGGCCGTGACCCAGTCCCGGCAGGGCGTCGCCGGTTCGGCCACGATCTTCGTCAACATCACGCGTGTCGTGGTGCTGGCGATCGGCATCCTGGTCGTCCTGCAGACCCTGGGCATCTCCATCGCGCCGCTGCTCACCGCCCTCGGCGTCGGCGGTCTGGCGGTCGCGCTGGCCCTCCAGGACACCCTCGCGAACCTCTTCGCGGGCATCCACATTCTCGCTTCGAAGACGATCCAGCCCGGTGACTACATCCAGCTGACGAGCGGCGAGGAGGGCTATGTCGTCGACATCAACTGGCGCAACACCGTCGTACGTGACCTCTCCAACAACCTGGTGATCATCCCCAACGCCCAGTTGTCCAGCACGAACATGACCAACTACAGCCGTCCCGAACAGGAGATGACGCTCACCGTCCAGGTCGGGGTCGGCTACGACAGTGACCTGGAGCATGTCGAGCGGGTGACCGCCGAGGTCGTGACCGAGGTGATGACGGAGGTCGAGGGCGCCGTGCCCGAGCACGAACCGGCCATCCGCTTCCACACGTTCGGGGATTCGCGGATCAGTTTCACGGTCATCTTGGGGGTCGGCGAGTTCAGCGACCAGTACCGGATCAAGCACGAGTTCATCAAGCGGCTGCACACGCGCTACCGGGTCGAGGGCATCAGGATCCCCTCCCCCGCGCGGACGATCGCGCTGCAGAACGGCGGCCCGAACGGCAGCGGGGCCATTCCGCCGCAGTGGGACGGCGTCACCACCATCTCCGTGGACACACAGAAAGCATGAGCCGAGCGGGAGGTCACCGTGTCAACACCGGTGACCTCCCCGGCAGTTGCCCCGCCCGGAGAGGGGGGCAGGGCACGTACGTGGCGGTCAGGGCACGTACGTAGCGTTCTGCGCCGTGGCGACCACCTGCTGACCGTTGGCCTGGGTGAGCCGGCCCGCGGACACCCACGCGTCCACCGTCGACCGCACCCGCGTCACCAGGGCGGCCTTGCTGGCGAAGGGCGCCCCCGCCCAGATCTCGTCGAGCAGCGTCGTCCCGTCGGACTTCGCCGGGTTGGCGATCCCAGAGTCCGTGTTCCCGAACACGACCTTGGGCTCCGCCCGGCGGACATAGGCGTGCGTCCGGTCCTCGGTGCCCTCGTAGAAGGGGGCGAACTCCGTGCCGTTCAGCGTGTAGTGGAGCGGCTTGCCGGACACCGGCGTCAGTGAGGGCAGCAGGTCGCCGGACAAGGCGGCGTTCTTGTAGAGCCCGACTTGGAGGTAGCTGGTGCTGGAGTTGCGGCCCACCAGGTTGATCGGGCCGTAGAACAGGGTCTGCAGGGTCGGGTCGTCGAGCGCCTTCTCGACGCGCAGCCGGAACGGGATGGTGACGCGTACGGTGTCGCCGCTGCGCCAGGCCCGGGAGATCGTGAAGTAGCTGCCGGGGTTCGGAGTTCCGCTGACCGCGCTGCCGTTGACGGTCACCCGGAAGCCGGCAGTCGCCCAGGACGGCACCCGCAGCTTCAGGTCGAAGGTCGCGCTGCCGCCGCTGACGGTGAGCGTCGTGCCTTGCTCCCTCGGGTAGTCCGTGGCCTGTGTGACGGTGACGCCCTTCGCGGACCAGGTCAGCGTGGAGGGGCTGTACAAGTTGACGTACAGGGCGGAGTTGTCGGCCTTCGTGAAGTACACCGAGTCCTGGTACTTGGTGGCGCTCTCCATGCCGGTGCCCTCGCAGCAGGTCGTGCCCTGCTTCGGCGTGTAGTCGCGTACGTGCCCGGGTGTGAGGCCGATGAAGTACGTGACCAGCGGCTTCTCCGCGTCGGCCTTGTCCTGCTTGGAGCCGAGGACCTGGTTGTACAGACCCCGCTCGTAGTAGTCCATGTACTTCGGTTCCTGGTCGTGGAAGAACAGCATCCGGCTCAGCTTGAGCAGGTTGTACGCGCAGCAGGTCTCGGCGCTGGTGTCGCTGATCGTGCCCGCGATGAGCCCCCGCGCTTTCCAGAACTCGGCCGTGCTCGTCCCGCCGATGCCGAACATGCGGTGCGGGATGACCATGCCCCAGAAGTTCTTCGCGGCGGTGAGGTAGCGGGTCTCGCCCGTCGCGTCGTACATGCGGACGTAGCCGGTGAAGATCGGGATGTGCTGGTTGGCGTGCAGGCCGTTGAGGATGTCCGTGTTCGCGGCGCAGGCGTCGATGAGCTTCTCGAGGTCGAACAGCTTGGCCAGCGCGAGGTGTTCGGCCTTGCCGGTGATCGAGTGCAGGTCGACGATCGTCTCGACGATGCCGCCGAACTCTCCGCTGGAGGTGATGCCCCACATCCGCTGCAGGGTGGCGTCGGGCAGCTTGGACAGCCGGGAGTACATCCAGTCGCACATGCCGGACGCGAGATCGAGCGCCCGGGCGTCGTCGGTGGCGAGGTGTGCGTCGAGCAGTCCCTTGAGGATCTTGTGCGCGGTGTAGTACGGCGCCCACACCTTGGTGTAGTCACCGCTGGTCATCGACTCCAGCTGGATGAACTGCGTCTCCGGGTACGCGGCGAGGTACCCGGGGTGGCTCGGCCGACCCCAGGTGCGGCGGAGGGTGGCGGTGAGGTTGCGCCCTGAGGCGTCCGCGAAGGTGCCGCCGGTGGTGGCCGAGAAGTCGTACGACGCGAGGTTGCCGCGCCCCGCGGCGGAGTTCTTGGCCTCGTTGGTGTGCAGCGAGGTGATCTGGGCCGCGGTCAGGGCCCGGGAGTAGACGTTGAACTCGTCGAAGGCGCCCGCGAACACGGGGTCGTCGGAGAAGTTCGAGCGGCCCAGCCAGTTGTTCGTCAGGGTGCCCAGGGCGGACGGGTTGAGGGTCATCGAGGTGTTCTGGGCGACGCGTGCGCCGTTGACGTAGAGCGTGCCGGTGTTGCCGGAGATGGTCACCGCCACGTGGCTCCACTGGTTCAGCGGCAGTGCGGCGGTGCCGTTGAGGCCTTGTTCGCCGCCCGCCCCGCTGGTGGTGATGGCGAAGCGCGGTACTCCGCTGGCGTTACGGGCGGCCAGGTACATGTAGCGGGTCTTGTCGTTGCCGAAGTCGAAGATCCGCTGCCAGTTGGCGTTGTGCGTGGGCTTCACCCAGACCGACAGAGTGATCGCCGCGGCACCACCGAGCACGGCGGCCGGGAGGTCGACGTACTGGTACGAGCCCCGGACGTTCTCGTGCGCACCGCCCCACTTCCCGGTGACGGCGAGCGGCTTCGGGTCGCCGCGCAGTGCCGTGCGCACCTCGGTCAATGCGCCGATCATGGTGCGGATCTTGTCGGCGTACGCCTGGTCGCCGGTGGACGCGTATGCCTGCGACAGCATGGTCAGGAAGTGGCCGGTGTAGTGGCCGCGGAGGTTGCCGTTGGCCTCGCCGTCCAGGCCCTCCCAGCCGCCGGGGGCGACCGCGCCGCCCGTGGAGAGGCCGGCGTTGGCGCGGTAGACCTGGAGCAGCCGGTTCACGTCGTATCCGCGGCCGTGGTCGAGCATCAGCTGGCGCTTGCCGGCGAAGATGCCCTGCCCGAGCTTCACGTCCTCCAGCTCGAACGGCCGCACCGCCCAGGCGGACGGCACCGGCAGCCCGGCCGCAACGGCGACCGCCGCCGCGGAGGCACCGCTCGCGGCGGCGGCTCGGCCGACGGGAATCGCGGATATCACCGGGGTCGCGGCGACCAGGGCGGCGGCGCGGAAAAGGGATCGTCTGGAGGGGGATGACGCCATGGGGGGCCTCTTCTTACTCAAGCTTCTGGTCAGGTGGGGGCGTTGTCCGATATATCGATCAAGGTTCGAATAACCGACCAGACCGTAAAAGGCGGGCGAGATCACGTCAATGGTTACGTCACGATTGGCACCGAGTGCCCCTACAGCATCACCGGCAGCAGAAGTCGCCAGGCGTTCATGAAGTCTTGACGCCGCCCCACCTGCACCTTACGTTCTGACCGGCTTGCCGAACTCCGTTCGAAATGTCGGCCGTTGGCTGATGTGCCAGGGCGCCCGACGGCGCGATGCGGCAACGTTCCGCGGTCGGGGCGACCACTCCCGTCCGCCGCCGGCTTCCTGGTCCCGCGTAACGGCACGACCATCGGGGCGCGTCCGTGAACTGACCGCTGCGTACGGCCCGTTCCGCAGGGCCCCGAACAAGAAGTAGGGCCCAGGGACGGGCCGTACCACGAGAACAAAGCACACCGAGGAGAGCCGCACATGAATACACCGGACAGACCTGCCGCCGTACCGAACGACACCAGATCCCCGAACTCCCTGACGCCGTCCCGCCGTGGCGTGCTGCGGGCGATGGCCGCCCTCCCCGCTTCGGCGGTCCTGCTGGGCGCACTGCCCGGAACGCTCGGCTCGGCCGTGGCCGCGGCACCGCCCCGCGGCTCCGCCACCCGCTACACCATCATGCCGTTCCTCAACAGCACCGATGCCACGGTCAATGTGTACGAGTCCGACGACGCCACCGACTTCCGGCTCGTGAAGGCGTCCGCGTACACCCCGCCGGCGGGCCGGATCCGGGACGCCAGCATCTTCCGGCACTCCAATGGCTACTACTACGTCACGTACACCACCCGCACCTGGCAGGACACCAGCACCACCATCGGCTTCGCCCGCAGCTCGGACCGGGTCAACTGGACGTTCCTGTACGACTACACCGTCCCCATCGCGAACCTGTCGCGCGCCTGGGCGCCCGAGTGGTTCGTCGACAGCGACGGCAGCGTGAACATCATCCTGTCCTGCTCGACCACCAACGACCAGTGGATCTTCACTCCGTACCGGCTGAGGGCCACCAACTCCGCGCTCACCGCCTGGAGTTCACCCGTGGCCCTGTCGGGCATCGGCGCCAACCACATCGACACGTTCATCGTGAAGCTCGGCTCCACCTACCACGCGTTCACGAAGAACGAGACGACGAAGTACATCGAGTACGCCACCGCCACCGCCCTCAACGGCCCGTACACCATCCGCAGGACCGGCAACTGGGCGGGCTGGGGCAGCACCCGCGAGGGCGCCGCGCTGATCCAGCTCGACAACGGTGCGTGGCGGATCTTCTTCGACGGCTACGGCGACGGCAGTTACTACTACTCCGACAGCTACGACACGTTCGCCACCTGGAGCGCCCCGAAGAGGCTGCCGTCGATCTCCGGCACGGCACGCCACTTCACCGTGCTCAAGGAGACGGTCTCCGGCGGGGTGAACCTGCCGACGAACGTCAGCCGCTCGCTGCGCTCGGCCAACTACACCACCCGCTACTGGAAGGAGCAGTCCGCCCTGCTCAACCTGCCCGTGGTGAGCTCCTCGAGCAGCGCCGCGGAGAGGCAGGCGGCCACGTTCACGGTCGTGCCGGGTCTCGCCGACGCGGGCGGCTACTCCTTCCGCAACGCGGCCGGGAACTATCTGCGTCACTGGGACTTCCGGGCTCGCTTCGACGCGAACAACGGCTCGTCGACGTTCGCCAGGGACGCCACGTACATCGCCCGTACGGGCACCGCGAGCGGCTCCGTCCGCTTCGAGTCGTACAACTACCCGGGCTACTACCTGCGCCATTACGGCTTCCAGCTGCGGGTGGACCCGGCGGACGGCTCCGCAGTGTTCCGCCAGGACAGCTCATTCGTACCCGTGAATCCGCTCTGACCTGCACGGCAGTCCCGTCCCACAGATCTGCATGCGTATCGGCGGGCACACGTCGCGCCGACCACGAGGCCACTGGGATCGCAGGCCGTCCGCGCTGCGATCCCAGCGGGCGTGGAGCTGTCCTGAAGCGGTCGTACGGGAGGAGTGCCGGGCTCCGCATGCTGGGCTCCGCACGGCGTATGCCGCTCGGGGTGGCGTACCCCTTGACTTCACCCCCGTTCCCGCGCCACATTCCTGACTCTGCATCAGAAACGGGGCGCCGGGAACCCTCGTGTCCCGGGCAGCACAGCACGGCCTCCCTTTCCCTGACCAGACTGGAGAGACCTGCCATGTCCACTCACGCTGATCCCGTCAGACGTACGTCGCACTCCGCCCCCTCGCGTCGCCGGGTGATCGGTGCCGCCGGCGCCGGCGTCGGGCTCGCCCTCGCCGGCGGGCTGCCGTATCCCGGCGGCCCCTACGCCGACGCCGCCGACGCCGCCGATCTGCCCATCCTCGGCACGTACGACGTCGTGGTCATCGGCTCCGGAGCCGCCGGTATGACGGCCGCGCTCACCGCCGCCAAGCAGGGCCTGACGTGCGTCGTCGTGGAGAAGGCTGGCACCTTCGGCGGCTCGGCGGCCCGTTCCGGCGCGGGTATCTGGATCCCGAACAACTCCGTCATCCTGGGCGCCGGGGTGCCCGACACCCCGGCGAAGGCCGCCACGTATCTCGCGGCCGTGGTCGGCGACGACGTCCCGGTCGACCGGCAGAAGGCCTTCCTCGACCACGGGCCCGCCATGCTCTCCTTCGTCATGGCCAACAGCCCGCTGCGCTTCCGGTGGATGGAGGGCTACAGCGACTACTACCCGGAGTTGCCCGGCGGGCTGGCGCAGGGCCGTTCCATCGAGCCCGACCAACTCGACGGGAACATCCTGGGTGCGGAGCTGGCCCGCCTGAACCCGGCGTACATGACGGTCCCGGCCGGCATGGTCGTCTTCAGCGCCGACTACAAGTGGCTCGTCCTGTCCGCGGTCAGCGCGAAGGGGCTCGCCGTGGCCACCGAGTGCCTGGCCCGGGGGACGAAGGCGGCGCTGCTGGGCCAGAAGCCGCTCACCATGGGGCAGTCGCTGGCGGCGGGCCTGCGCGCCGGGCTGCTCAGGGCGAATGTGCCCGTGTGGCTGAACACGCCGCTGACCGATCTGCACCAGGAGAACGGCGCCGTCACCGGCGCGGTCGTCACCAGGAACGGCGCCCCCGGACTGCTGCGCGCCCGCCGGGGCGTCATCGTCGGCTCGGGCGGCTTCGAGCACAACGCGGCCATGCGCGAGCGGTACCAGGAGCAGCCGATCGGCACCCAGTGGACGGTCGGCGCCAAGGAGAACACCGGCGACGGCATCCGCGCCGGTGAACGGGCAGGCGCGGCGCTGGAGTTGATGGACGACGCGTGGTGGGGCCCGGCGATTCCGCTCCCCGACCAGCCGTACTTCTGCCTCGCCGAACGTACCCTGCCCGGCGGGCTCCTCGTCAACGCGGCCGGAGCGCGCTTCGTCAACGAGGCCGCGCCGTACAGCGATGTCGTCCACACCATGTACGACCGCGACACCCCGAACGCCCCGCACATCCCCGCCTGGCTGATCGTCGACCAGAACTACCGCAACCGCTACCTCTTCAAGGACGTAGCGCCGACCTTCGTGTTCCCCGACGCCTGGTACGAGTCGGGCGCCGTCCACAAGGCGTGGACCCTGGACGCGCTGGCCACCTCGATCGACATACCCGCGGCCGCTCTGCGCGCCACCGTCAACCGCTTCAACTCCCTTGCCAGGAGCGGCGACGACAGCGACTTCGGGCGCGGCGACAGCGCGTACGACCACTACTACACGGACCCCTCGGTCCGCCCCAACTCCTGCCTGGCACCGCTGTGGCTGGCCCCCTACTACGCCTTCCGCATCGTTCCGGGCGACCTCGGCACCAAGGGCGGCCTGCTCACCGACGCCCGGGCGCGGGTGCTCAGCCCGGACGGCTCGGTCATCCCCGGCCTGTACGCGGCGGGCAACGCCAGCGCCGCCGTCATGGGCCGCAGCTACGCGGGCGCGGGCTCGACGATCGGCCCCGCGATGACGTTCGGGTACATCGCGGCACGGGACATCGCGGCACGCGGGTGAGCCGTCAACCGCTCCCGTCTTCGTACGCGCCGACGGCTGACCGCCTCGCGACCACGAACCACCCGAGGGTTCAGCGGACGAGACAAGGCCGCTTGCTGTCGAAGGCCCAGTCCTTGATCAGGTACCGCATCGCGAGGGCGTCGTCTCGGCCTGACAGGTTCTTCTCCCGGTAGAGGTTGTGGGCCGCGAGGAGGCGGTCCTTGTCGAGGTGGATGCCGAGGCCGGGGGTGTCGGGGACGGCGACCTCGCCGCCGACGATCCGCGGCGGATCGGTGGTCAGCCGTTCCAGGCCCTCCTGCCAGATCCAGTGCGTGTCGAGGGCGTTGTACTCGCCGGGCGCGGCCGCTCCGCAGTGGGCCATCATCGCCAGGGAGATGTCGAAGTGGTTGTTGGAGTGGCAGCCCCAGGTCAGGCCCATCGCGTCGCAGAGCTGGGCGACGCGTACCGACCCCTGCATGGTCCAGAAGTGCGGGTCGGCGAGGGGAATGGAGACCGACTGGAGGGCCAGGGCGTGGGTCAGCTCGCGCCAGTCCGTGGCGATCATGTTGGTCGCCGTGGGCAGCCCGGTGGCCCGGCGGAACTCCGCGAGGATCTCCCGCCCCGAGTAGCCGCCCTCGGGTCCGCACGGATCCTCGGCGTAGGCGAGCGTGCCGACCAGCGGCTTACACAGTTCGACGGCTTCGCGCAGGGACCAGGCGCCGTTCGGGTCGAGGGTGATCCGGGCTTCCGGGAAGCGTTCCTTCAGCGCCCGTACGGCCTTGACCTCCTCGTTCCCGGGCAGGACGCCGCCCTTGAGCTTGAAGTCCCGGAAGCCGTACAGGTCGTAGGTCGCCTCTGCCTGACGGACGATCGCCTCGGGGGTCAGGGCCTCCTCGTGCCGGATCCGATACCAGTCCACGGCTGAGCCGGGTTCGCGTACGTAGTCCAGGTCGGTGCGGTCGGGGTCGCCGACGTAGAAGAGGTATCCGAGGACCCGTACGGAATCGCGCTGCTTCCCGTCGCCCAGCAGCGCGGCGACGGGCACTTCGAGGTGTTGCCCGAGGAGATCCAGCAGCGCCGACTCGACGGCGGTGACCGCATGCACGGTGGTGCGCAGATCGAAGGTCTGGCCGCCTCGCCCGCCCCGGTCGCGGTCCGCGAATCGGTCTCCGATGGCCCGCAGTACGCGCTTGTAGTCGCCCACGCGTGCACCAACGACTAGGGGTTCGGCGTCCCGCAGTGTCTGCGTGATCTTCTCGCCGCCGGGCACCTCCCCCAGTCCCGTACGCCCTTCGGAGTCCTCGAGGACGACGACGTTCCGCGTGAAGTACGGGCCGTGGGCGCCGGAGAGGTTGAGCTCCATGGAGTCCCGTCCGGCGACCGGGAAGACGGAGAACTTGGTGACGGTGGGCTGGCTCATGACTGGTCTCCGCTCCGCAGGTCGAGGACGTCCGGGGCCCATTCGACGGCCAGTACGCCGGTCACTGTCCTCACATGAAGACAACGTCCATGTATGAGAATTGAGGCTAGGCTCGTGAACGCGATCAGGTCAATGGCCGAGCCGAAGGGGGGTCAGGTACCCGACGGTCCATCGGCCAGACGCAGCATCACCTTGCTGCTGGCGCTCGTCGGGTCGGCGGCCACGGCCAGTGCCTGCGCGGCCTGGTCCAGGGGGAAGCGGTGGCTGATCACCGGTGTCACATCCAGGCCGTCGCGCAAGGCGGCCAGCGCGTCGTCGATCTCCTCGACGAAGCGGTACGAGCCGATCCAGGTGACCTCGCGGGTGACGAGGTCACCCAGGACTGCGGGCACGGCCGTGCCCGGCAGGTTCCCGACCTGGACGAGGGTGCCGCCGCGAGCCGTGGCCCGCAGCACGGGGCCGAGCGCGGCCGGTGCGCCGGAGGCCTCGAAGACCACCTCCACGTCCTCGGGGAGCCCTTCGCCGCGCGAGAGTTCGCGCGTGTCGTCGGCGCCCATGGCGCGCGCGACGGCCAGCGAGGACGCGGCCAGGTCGGCGGCGATGACGGTGTCCGCCCCGCGGTGCTTGGCGGCGGCGACGACCAGGGAGCCGATCGGCCCGGCACCGTTGACGAGGACGCGGCGTCCGCGCAAGTCGGGCACCCGGCCGACGGCGTGCAGCGCGACGGCCAACGGCTCGGCCAGCGCGCCCTGTTCGGTGCTGACGCCGTCCGGCAGGGGCCGGATCTGCGTGGCGCGCACGGCCCGGTACTCGCTGAAGCCGCCGTCGGTGTGCGGGTGGAAGGCCGCCGAGCCGAAGTAGCGGACGCGCGGGTGGAGGTTCGTACGTCCGGCGATCCGCTCCGGCAGCCGGCCGTCACCTACCGGCTCGGCCGGGTGGACGGTGACCGGCTGTCCCTCCACGAGGCCTCGAACGCCGGGGCCGAGTGCGGCGATCCGGCCTGCGACCTCGTGGCCGAGGACCATCGGGTGCTTGAGCGAGGCGGTGCCGGATGCCCCGTACTTCCAGTAGGCGATGTCGGACCCGCAGATGCCGCCCCACTCCATGGCCAGCAGCACCTCGCCCTCGCCCGGCACCGGACGGGGCAGCTCATCGATCCGTACGTCTCCCGATCCATGGACCACGACGGCCTTCATCGCGCTCGTACCGCTCATACGACTCGTACGGCTCATACGGCGTCCTCCAGCCGGACCAGGTCGCGTCCGCGTGTCTCGGGCGAGAGGAGTGCGCTGACCAGGGTGATCAGCGAGTAGAGGATGAGCATCGCGGCGATGGGCCACCAACTGCCGGTGACGGCCGTGAGCGTGGCCGCGAGGACCGGGCCGATCGCGGTGGCGAGGATGCCGCCGATCTCCTTGGCGAGCGCGAGCTGGGTGAACCGGGTGCGGGATCCGAAGAGTTCGGCCATCGTCACGCTCTCCAGGGAGAAGAGGCCGAGGACACCGATGTTCAGACCGAGGATCATGCCGAGCATGACCGCCGGGGTGGAACCGGAGCTGATGAGCAGCATCACCGGGAAGGCCGCGACGATGGTCAGCATGGTGAGCGCGAGGTACACCGACCGGCGGCCGTAGCGGTCGCCGAGCAGGCCGACGACCGGCACGGTGGCGAAGCCCAGCAGCGAGCCGTACACGATCGCGTCCGTGGGAACGGAGCGTCCGACCGAGAGGTTGGTGGCGATGTAGCCGACCAGGAACGTCTGCATCAGGCCGGAGTTGCCCGCCTGGCCGAAGCGCAGGCCGAGCGCGAGGAAGAAGGCCTTGCCCTTGCGCTGGCGGATGCCCGCTTCCAGGACGCTGCTGTTTTCGCTGATCTTTTCGGTGCCCTTCTCGGGACTCGTCTCGGTGCCCTTGTCGGGACTCGTCTCGGTGCTCTGTCGGGAGATCACCGACTCGACCTCGCCGCGGGTCATCGCCACGCCGTTCACCACGTCGGGGCGTTCCTCGAAGACCGGGCTCTCCTTGAGGCCCCGCCGCAGCCAGACCGCGAACAGCATCAGGCCGAAGCTCAGCAGGAAGGGCAACCGCCAGCCCCAGGACAGCAGTTGCTCCTCGGTGAGCACGGCGAGCAGTATCGCCCACAGCCCGGAGGCAGCCAGCGTCCCGGAGTTGGTGCCGAGCGACACCAGCGAGGAGATCAGCCCGCGCCGCCTGACGGGGGCGTACTCGGCGAGCATGACGGTCGCTCCGGCGATCTCGGCACCCGCACCGAAGCCCTGCGCGAGCCGGAGCACCACGAGCAGGATCGGCGCGAGGATGCCGATCATGGCGTACGTGGGCAGCACGCCGATCAGCGTGGTGGAGGCACCCATCAGCAGGATGGTGAGGTAGAGGACCTTCTTGCGGCCCAGCCGGTCTCCCATCCGGCCGAAGTAGACGGCGCCGGCGAGCCGGGCGACGTAGCCGACGCCGTAGGTGGCCATCGCGGCGATCAGACCGATCGCGGGGCTGACGTCCGGGAAGAAGATCTTGTTGAAGACGATCGCGGCGGCCAGCGAGTAGAGCTGGAAGTCCATGAACTCCATGGCCGTACCGAGCCAGCCGGAGACGGCGGCCCTGGTGAGATCGCGGGTCGAACGCCGGGCCGTACTCGATGGCTGTGCGGCGGTGACGCTGTCCTTCATGTGAACTCCGTTGTTCTGGCACTGCGTTGAGCGGGTGGTGCGTGGGGACGGGGAGGGGTTCAGATGGCGAGAGCTGAGCTCTTCAGAGTTCGACGCGGCCCGCTCGTACGGCGGGAAGCCGGTCCGCGACGGCCGCGGTGAGGGCCGCGTCGTCTGCCAGGTCCGCCGCTCCGACTACGCGCAGCAGCACGCTCACGGTCGTCGCGGGCGGCGCGGCCGAGTCCCAGCAGGCGGCGAGCGCGTCGTGTGCGGGGTCGGTGATGTCGGTGGGCGGGCGGGTGGCGTCGACCCAGCCGGCGAGGGCGAGTTCGAGCACGGGGGTGGCCGCGCCTCGCGCCCGCAGGGAACGCAGGACGGGCAGCCAGCGTTCCGTGATCTTCAGCGATCCGTCGGAGCCGATCTGCCGCAGCAGATGCCGCATGGCGGGATTGCTGAAACGTACGACGAGGTCATCGGCGTACGCCCCCGGGTCGGGACCTCCGTCCGGCAGGGTAGGAGCGACCTCCGCGCACAGGGACCGGACCAGGCGCTCGCCCCAGTCGGTCGCCATGGCGTCGGCGATGGTGGTGCGGCCCGCGGCCAGGCCGAGGTAGGCCAGCGCGGAGTGGGAGCCGTTGAGCAGCCGCAACTTGGTGAGCTGGTACGGCGCGACGTCCGGCACGAACAGGGCGCCGTCCAGTTCCCAGGGCGGCCGGGGCGCGGCGAAGGAGTCCTCCAGGACCCACTGCCGGTAGGGCTCGCCCACCACGGGGACCGCGTCGTGCACACCGAGCGCGGCACCGGCCGCCGCCCGGTCCGCGTCGGTCGTCGCGGGCACGATCCGGTCCACGACGGTCGAGGGAAAGGCCACCGCCTCGGACATCCGATCCAGGATCTCCGCACGGTCCGGCCAGGCGGCGGCGCGTACGAAGTCGGAGACGACCTGGCCGAGTACGACGCCGTTGGAGGCCATGTTGTCGCAGGACACGACGCTGATCGGCGGCGCTCCCGAGCGCATCCGTGCGGCCAGTCCGGCGGCCAAACGCCCGACCACGGTGGTGAGTTCACCTTCGGGACCTGCCGCCAGGTCGGCGGCGACTGCCCGGTCCGTCGTGTCCAGGCCGCCCGTCCGCGCCGACCGGTGGTAGCCCTTCTCCGTGACCGTCAGCGTCACGACCGTCACCTCGGGGTCGGCGAGCAGGGCGTCGACGGCGGCGGCGTCCGGGCGCAGGGACAGCGCGTCGGTGACCGCGCCGATGACACGGGAGACGTCGCCGTCGGGCCGGCGTTCGGTGAGGGAGTACAGGCAGTCCTGGTCCCGCAGGGCGTGCACCGTCTCGGTCGAGCGGGGGGCGACGGCGGTGATGCCCCAGGGTTCGCCGGAGCGGGCGGCGGCGTTCTCGGTGTAGACCGCCTGGTGCGCCCGGTGGAAGGCGCCGAGCCCGAAGTGCAGGACGCGGGTGGGCAGTTCGGCGGGGTCGACGGCGGGGCGCTGTTCGGGTGCGAGCCGGGCGAGCGCCTTGCGGTTCAGCGGTGGAAGTCCGGTGGCGGTCACCAGTCGTGCACCGAACCGTCGAGGCGGCGCGCGACCGGCAGGTAGCGCCGCTGGTACGGGAAGCGCTCGGCGGCCTTCTCGTCGTACTCGACACCGAGACCGGGCTCGTCCGAGGGGTGCAGCATGCCGTCGGCGAATGCGACGCCGCTGCGGAACACCTCGCCGGTCTCGTCCGGGTGGCCCATGTACTCCTGGATGCCGAAGTTCGGCACGGCGATGTCGAGGTGCACCGCGGCGGCCATGCTCACGGGCGAGAGATCGGTCGCGCCGTGGGATCCGGTCCGTACGTGGTAGAGGGCGGCGAGGTCGAAGATTCGCCGCAGGTGGGTGATGCCGCCCGCGTGCACAACCGTGGTGCGGATGTAGTCGATGAGCTGTTCCGTGATCAGGTGCTGGGCGTCCCAGATCGAGTTGAACACCTCCCCCACCGCGATCGGTGTCGTGGTGTGCCGGCGGATGAGGCGGAAGGCCTCCTGGTTCTCGGCCGGGGTCGGGTCCTCCATCCAGAAGAGCCGGCACGCTTCGACGCTCCGGCCGAAGCGGGCCGCCTCGATCGGGCTGAGCCGGTGGTGGATGTCGTGCAGCAGATGGAAGCCGAAGCCGAAGCGCTCCCGCACCGCTTCGAGATACGTGGGTGCGAAGCCGAGGTAGGCCTCGGTGTCCCAGGGCTGTTCGTCGGGAAGTTCCGTGGCGGCGGGTTCGTAGACCTTGCCCTTGCGGATGCCGTACGTACCGCCGACCTCGGGTACCGCGGCCTGCGCCCGGACCGCTCGGTAGCCGAGCTCCAGATAGCGCTCGACGTCGTCCAGCAGGGAAGGTACGTCCGTGCCGCTGGCGTGCGAATAGACGAGGACGCCGTCCCGGGACCGGCCGCCGAGGAGCTCGTAGACGGGGAGCCCGGCGGTCTTGCCCTTGATGTCCCACAGCGCGGTGTCGACGGCCGCGATGGCCGTCATGGTGACGGGACCGCGCCGCCAGTAGGCGCCCCGGTAGAGGAACTGCCACATGTCCTCGATCCGGGCGGGATCCTTGCCGATCAGCAGCGGGACGAGGTGGTCGCGCAGATAACTGGCGACGGCCAGCTCACGGCCGTTGAGCGTGGCGTCGCCGAGGCCGGTCACGCCGTCGGTCGTGGTGATGCGCAGCGTGACGAACGTGCGCCCGGGAGAGGCGACGAACACCTCGGCGCGCTCGATCTTGCTCACCGGTGCTCCTCCTGATCCACGATGTCGATCTGATCCACGATGCCGATCCATGGTGTCGCGAAGTACTTGTATACAAGCAGCTGTCGCGCAGTACGGCAATACCTGTGGCGTCGATACGATGGGGCCATGGCCCAACCCCAGCGGCAGCGGACGAACCGGCGCGCGATCTACACGACCTTGCGTCAGATGGTGCTGACCCTCGAACTCCCGCCCGGCGCCCCCCTGTCGGAGAACGAGCTGGCGGCATCGCTCGGGGTGAGCCGCACGCCGGTCCGGGAGAGCCTGATCCTTCTCGCGCAGGAGGGACTGGTGCAGGTCTTCCCGAAGATCGGGTCGTTCGTCTCCCGGGTGGACCCGGCGCAGGTCGCGGACGCGCAGTTCCTGCGGGAAGCCGTCGAACTCGCCTCACTGGACGACCTGCCGCCGGAACTCGACCCCGCGGTCGTGACGGAGCTGCGCGGCAATCTCGAGCAGCAGAAGCGGGCCGACCTCGGACTCGAGGAGTTCTTCGAGCTGGACGAGGCGTTCCATCAGGGACTGATGAGGCTGAGCGGCCATGGCAACGCGTGGACGACGGTCGCCGCCGCCAAGGGGCATCTGGACCGGGCCCGGCGCCTCGGCCTCCACGAGAACGTGTCACCCGCCGTGTTCGCCGCCCAGCATCACGAGATCTTCGACGCGGTCGTCGGCGGTGACGTGCCGCTCGCGCGCACGGCCATGCGCGCCCACCTGAGGGCGGTGTTCAGCGACATCGAACGCATCCGCGCCCACTCACCGGAACTGTTCGCCTCGGGCCCCACGAAGGCGCCGGTGCGGCGGAATGTGGTGGTGTGGGAGTAGCCGCCCTGCCCGGGAATGAGCGCCCAGCCGTACTCCACCAGGGCACGGCGTGCGGGAACAGAAAGGCCACCGCGCCGATCAGCCAGTCCTCATGGCGCCAAGCTCACCCACGTTCCCTGTTCGGCGGAGCGTGCCATGGCGTCCAGTGCCGCCGCGCTTGCGACGGCGTCGGCTGCCGTCGGGCCGTACGGGGTGCCCTCTGCGATCGAGCGCAGGAAGTGGTACGCCTCGATGACCTTCAGGTCGTCGTAGCCCATGCTGTTGGCCGAGCCCGGCTGGAAGGCCGCGTACTCGCCGTGGCCTGGGCCTACGTACAGGGTGCTCATGGGCTGGTCCTGGTAGCTGGTGCCGCGGCTGACGGTGAGTTCTCCCATGCGGCGGTAGTCCCAGGAGACCGCGCCGGTGGTGCCGTGGATCTCGAAGCCGTAGTTGTTCTGCTCGCCGACCGAGACGCGGCTTGCCTCCAGGACGCCGCGGGCGCCGGAGGCGAAACGGAGGAGGCAGTTGACGTAGTCCTCGTTCTCCACCGGGCCGAGTTCGCCGCCGGAGGCCAGGGTGTGACCGGCGGTGGCGCCGGTGGGGCGGGCCCGCTCGGGGATGAAGACGGCGGTGTCGGCGGTGAGGGAGGTGATCTCCCCGAGCAGGAAGCGGGCCAGGTCGACGCCGTGTGAGGCCAGGTCGCCCAGGACTCCGGCGCCGCCGCGCTCCCGCTCGTAGCGCCAGGTCAGGGCGCCCTCGGGGTGGGCCGCGTAGTCGCTGAACAGTCGGATGCGTACGTGGGTGACCGTGCCGATCTCGCCGGCGGCGACCAGTTCGCGGGCGGCCTCGACGGCGGGCGCGTTGCGGTAGTTGAAGCCGACCGTGCCCTGGAGGCCGGCCTTGCCGAGGGCGTCGGCGACGGCCTTGGCGTCTTCGGCGGTCAGGCCCACCGGCTTCTCGATCCAGATGTGCTTGCCGGCCTCGGCCATCGTCACGCCGATCTCGCGGTGCAGGAAGTTGGGGGCGGTGATGCTCACCGCGCGCACCCGCGGGTCGGCGGCTACTTCCCGCCAGTCGCGGGCCGCGGAGGCGAAGCCGTACCGCTCCGCCGCTTCCTCAGCCCGGCCGGGCACCTCGTCCGCGACGGTGATCAGTTGGGGCCACAGGGCCAGTTGCGGGAAGTGGTGCGGCAGGCGGGCGTACGCCTGCGTGTGCACGCGGCCCATCCAGCCGAAGCCGATGACGGCTACGCCGAGCGTATTCACCATGCTGAGCCCTTCGATCGAGAACCTGCGGTTCTCGACTCTGCCTCATGGCCTGCGGCGTCGCTCCGCGGGGTGGGCGGTTCACAGCTGCGGGTCCGTTGTGGCTGGTCGCGCAGTTCCCCGCGCCCCTTAAAGGAGGCCTGCGGCCTCCTTTAAGGGGCGCGGAACCGCTAAGGGACGCGGAACCGCTAAGGGACGCAGAGCCGCTTCCCGCATGCCATCTCACGGCCTCGCCGTGAGATAGCCCCCCATCGTGCGGAAGTAATCCGTCGCCGCATGCTCCGTGCCATCCTCCGTGCGGACCCGCTTCACGCACAGGCCGCGCAGTCGGCCGTTCCTGGCCTCGGCGCCGGCGACGATGACCACGCCGTCGCCCTCGCGGATGAAGATGCGGCCCGGCGTGCCGCCGTAACGGGCCTCCGATACCGCCGCCTCGACGATGCGCAGGCGCTCGCCGCGGTGGTAGGTGAAGGCGTTGGGGTACGGGTCGCACTGGGCGCGTACCAGGCGCTCCAGGTCCTCGGCGGGCCAGGTCCAGTCGATGCGGCTGTCCTCGAGTGAGCGCTTGTGGAAGAAGCTGGCCCGGCTGCGGTCCTGCGGGATCCACTGGGCGCGGCCCGAGGCGATCAGGTCCAGGGACTCGGTCACGACCGGCGTGATCAGGTCGACGGTGCGGTGGAACAGGTCGGTCACGGTGTCGGTGGGGCCCACCGGAACGGCTCGCTGCAACAGGATGTCGCCCGCGTCGAGTTCGGCGTTCATCCGGTGCGCCGTGACGCCGACTTCCCGCTCGCCGTTGATCAGCGCCCAGATCAGCGGGGAGAAGCCCGCGTACGCCGGCAGCAGCGAATCGTGGATGTTGAGCGTGCCGTGCGGCGGAAGGTCGAAGACCTCGGGGGGCAGTACGGTCCGCCAGTTGTTGGCGACGATCAGGTCCGGTTCCGCTTCCCGCAGCGCGGTGAGGAGTTCGGGGTCGTCGGGGCGGTTGCGGAGCAGTACCGGGATGCCGTGCTTCTCGGCGAGATCGGCCACCGAGTCGTCCCAGATCTTCTCGTACACGTGGTCGCTCTTGGGGTGGGTCACGGCCATGACCACCTCGTGGTCGGACTCCAGCAGAGCCTGGAGCGTCCGGTGCCCCCAGGTCTGATAGCCGAACATGACGACCCGCATACTCGATCCTCTCCTAGGACACACCATTGCAAGGTAAGGCTAACCTTATTTAACATCAGTGGCGCCTAAGGGAAGGAAAGTTGCGGTGAACGCACTGCACGACGAACCGGACGCCATCCACGATGTGATCGGCGTAGGTTTTGGCCCGTCAAACCTCGCACTGGCCATCGCAGTTGAGGAACACAACTCCCGAGCCGCCCCCGAACAGCGCCTCCGAGCCCGGTTCCTGGAGCGCCAGCCGTCCTTCGGCTGGCACCGTGGCATGCTCATTGACGATGCCACGATGCAGGTGTCCTTCCTCAAGGACCTTGTGACGATGCGCAATCCGACCAGCGACTTCAGCTTCCTGTGCTTCCTGCGGGAGCGCGGCAGACTGGTGGACTTCCTCAACGCGAAGACACTCTTCCCGCTGCGGATCGAGTTCCACGAGTACTTCGAGTGGGCCGCCGCCCGGATCGCCCACCAGGTCGACTACGGCGCCGAAGTCCTGTCCGTAGAGCCGGTACTGGCCGAGAACGGCGAGGTCCGCTGGTTCGATGTCATCAGCCGTGTCCCCGGCGACCCGGAGCGCACCGTCGTGCGCAGGGCCCGGAACATCTCGGTGGCGGTCGGCCTCGAGCCCCATCTCCCGCCGGGCACCGAGCTGTCGGACCGCATCTGGCACAACAGCGAACTGGTGCCGCGCGTAAGCGAGTTGAACGACGCCGGCACCTCGGTGGGCCGCATCCTGGTCCTCGGAGCCGGTCAGAGCGCCGCGGAGGCGGTCGACTATCTGCACCGCTCCTTCCCCGAGGCGGAGGTCTGCGCGGTCTTCGCCAAGTACGGGTACACCCCCGCCGACGACAGCCCCTTCGCCAACCGGATCTTCGACCCGGAGGCTGTGGACGTGTACTTCCAGGCCAAGCCGGAGGTGAAGCAGTCCCTGGTCGACTACCACCGCAGCACCAACTACTCGGTGGTCGACATGGACTTGATCGAGTCGCTGTACGCCACCATGTACCGCGAGAAGGTCCAGGGCCACGAACGGCTGACGATGCGCAACGTCTCCCGCATCCGGGACGTCCGCACACTGGACGACCGCCTGGACGTCACCGTCGAGTTCCTCCCCACGGGCGAGCGGGAGGTGCTCTCCGCCGACCTGCTGGTCCATGCGACGGGCTACCGGCCGAGGGACCTCGACCAACTGCTGGGCAGGACGGCGAAGTTGTGCCTGCGGGATGACGACGACGCCGTACGCGTGGGCCGCGACCATCGCGTGGAGGCGGCACCCGAGGTCACCGCGGGCATCTATCTGCAGGGCGCGACCGAGCACACGCACGGTCTCACCTCGACCCTGCTGTCCACGACCGCCGTACGCTCCGGCGAGATCCTCGACTCCCTGCTCGCCCACCATGCGAGCGACGCGGCCGCGGGTATCAATTCCTCGGCCGATGTCTCGGCCAACGTCTCGGCCAATTCCTCGGCCTGAAAGGGCGGTTCATCGTCGTGACGACGGCACGCGCGCGCGTGCCGTCGGACGGCGCCCGGGGCGGTCGTATGCGCGCCCCGGGCTGGGCAGACACATCGACTTAGGGTAGCCTCACCTAGGTTTTTCTCTTTGTCCGATCCCGGAGGGGTACGGGTGGGTCCTTCAAATCCGTCGGGACGGGACGTCCTGAGGGACGCGGTCAGAGGTCAGCGACGCTTCGTCGCGCTCGGCTCTCTCCTCGGTTCCGGGCACCAGATCGGCGAGGCACTGGTGCCGGTCCTGATCGGCATCGTGATCGACCAGGCCGTCACCGACTCCGACACCGGCGCCCTGCTCCTCTGGCTGGCGATCCTCGCCGTGGTCTACGTGGGCCTGGCGTTGAGCTTCCGCATCGGCGCCTGGTCCGGTGAACGGGCCTCCGTACAGGCCGAGCACGCGCTGCGGATCACCCTCGTACGAAGGGTCCTGGACCCCGGCGGCGGAGCCGAGGAGGGCCGGCTGCCCGGAGCGCTCGCCAATATCGCGACCGAGGACGCCAAGCGCGTCGGCGTCGTCAACTTGGCGCTGATGTTCGGGATTTCGGCACTGATGGGCCTGCTCACCTGTGCCGTCGTCCTGCTGCGCACGTCGGTACTGCTCGGTCTGGTCGTGCTGCTCGGCACGCCCATCCTGCTCTGGCTCGGGCATCTGCTGAGCAAGCCGCTGGAGAGCCGCAGCGAGGCCGAGCAGGAGCGGGCGGCGCATGCTTCGGCCGTGGCCGCCGACCTGGTGGCCGGACTGCGGATCCTGAAGGGCATCGGCGGCGAGTCGACGGCCATCGCCCGTTACCGCACCACCAGCCGTGACTCCCTGAAGGCGACCTTGCGGGCCGCTCGCGCGCAGGCCTTCCAGAACGGCATGGTTCTGGCGCTGACGGGCTGTCTGATCGCCGTCGTCGCACTGGTCGGTGGCCGACTGGCCGCCCAAGGCAGCATCAGCCTGGGCCAGTTGGTGTCGGCGGTCGGCCTCGCGCTCTTCCTGCTCGGGCCGCTGGAGACGCTGGCCTGGGTCAATGCCGAGTTCGCGCAGGGCCGGGCTTCGGCCGCCCGGATCGCGGAGGTGCTGGCCACTCCGCAAGCCGTCACGTCCGGCGGCCGGAGCCTGCCGCAGCAGGTGCGCGGCGCGGTCCGGCTGAGCGGGCTCAGCCATGGCGGGCTGCGCGAGGTGGACCTGGACATCGCGCCCGGCGAACTCCTCGGCGTGGTCGCGACCGACCCCGCGCACGCCGCCGACCTGCTGCGTTGCCTGTCCCGGCAGACCGACCCCGAAGCCGGGACGGTCGAACTGGACGGCGTACCCCTACGCGACCTGGACCCCGCCGAGTTGCGCACGAGCCTGCTGGTGGCCGAGCACGACGCGGACCTCTTCGAAGGAACCGTCCGCGAGAACGTCACGGCCGCAGTCATCGCCGGAGCCGGAGCCGACTCCGTATCCGTCGATCCGGAGTCGGCGATGGCCGCGGCCGGGGTCGCCCAGGTCGCGCAGACCCTGCCGGACGGGGAGGACACGAAGGTCAGTGAGCGAGGCCGGTCCCTCTCGGGCGGGCAGCGTCAACGGGTCGCACTTGCCCGCGCGTTGGCGGCCGACCGGCCCGTGCTGGTGGTCCACGATCCGACCACCGCGGTCGACGCGGTGACCGAGGCCCGTATCGCGGCGGGCCTGAGGGAGATCCGCAAGGGCCGAACGACGGTGCTCGTGACCACCAGCCCCGCGCTGCTCGCGGTCACCGACCGGGTCGTACTCCTCGACGACGGCCGGATCACCGACTCGGCCCCGCACACCGACCTGGTACGCCGTCACGAGGCGTACCGCGCGGCGGTGCTGTCATGAGCGGCACGTCAGAGAACGGGAACGGCGGGAACAAGAAAGCGATGACCGGCACAGACCCCGGCCTCGACACGGACGAGCAGGCGCCCGACTCCCGAGAACTGCTGCCCACCGCGACCGGCGCCCGTACCCGTGCCGCCGTCCGCGAACTGGTGCGTCCGCGCCGGGGTTTGGCGCTCGGCAGCTTCGCGGTGATGGTCGCGGCCACCGGTGTGGGGCTGCTCGTCCAGCCGCTCCTTGGCCGCATCGTGGATGTGGTGGCCGAGGGGCGCCCGCCCGGGGACGTGACGGCTCCCGTCGTCCTCTTGGTGCTGGTCGCCCTCGCCCAGGGCGGCACCACCGCGCTGGGCCTGACGCTGGTCTCCCGGCTCGGCGAGACCCTGCTGGCGCAACTGCGCGAGCGTTTCGTGGAGAAGGCGCTGCGGCTGCCGCTGGAACAGGTGGAGAAGGCGGGCGCCGGAGACCTCACCGCCCGAGTCACCCGGGACGTCTCGGTGGTGGCTGAGGCGGTGCGCAACGCCCTGCCCGAACTGGCCCGTTCGCTACTGGCCATCGTGCTGACGCTCGGCGCGATGGCGGCGCTGGACTGGCGTTTCCTGCTGGCGGCCCTCCTCGCGGTGCCCGTCCAGGCGCACACCGCCCGTTGGTACGTACGCCATGCCGTGCCGCTCTACGCCCGTCAACGCATCGCGACGGGCACTCAGCAGCAGCAGCTCCTCGACTCCATCTCCGGGGCGAGTACGGTACGGGCCTTCCGGCTGGAGGAGCAGCACACCGAACACGTGACCCGGCGGTCGTCGGCGGCGGTCGAGCTGACGCTGCGCGGAGTGAAGCTGGTGCTGGGCTTCTACAACCGGCTGCACGTGGGCGAGTTCATCGGCCTCGCCGCGGTCCTCGTCACCGGGTTCCTGCTGGTGCGCGCCGACTCGGTGTCCATCGGCACCGCGACCGCCGCGGCCCTGTACTTCCACAGCCTGTTCGCCCCGATCAACGCCGCGCTCGTGCTGCTCGACGACGCGCAGTCGGCGACCGCCGCGCTCGCCCGGCTGGTCGGCGTCGCCGACCAGCCCGACCCCGAGCCGGACGAGACGGCGAAACCGCACCAGCGGCGGGAGCCGGGCACGGCGGCGGACGGCACCGTCACCGTGACCGGCATCGACCACGCGTACGAGCCCGGCCGCCCCGTCCTGCACGAGGTGGACCTGACGCTCCGGGCCGGCGAACGCGTGGCCCTGGTCGGCCCGAGCGGCGCCGGCAAGACAACCCTGGCCAAGCTCATCGCGGGCGTACACGCCCCGACGTCCGGCTCGATACATCTGGCCGGCGCCGGAACGTACGACAACGGCGAGGGTCTGCCGGTCGCCCTGGTCACGCAGGAAACGCATGTCTTCGCCGGTTCGCTCGCGGAGGATCTGCGCCTGGCGCGGGCCGACGCGACCGACGAAGAGCTGCGCTCGGCCCTGGCCACCGTGGAGGCCCTGGACTGGGTCGAAACGCTGCCCGAGGGCCTGGACACGGTCGTGGGCGAGGGCGGGCACCGCCTCACGCCCGCTCAGGTCCAGCAACTCGCCCTGGCGAGGCTGGTGTTGGCCGATCCCCCGGTGGCCGTGCTCGACGAGGCGACCGCCGAGGCCGGGAGCACCGGAGCCCGGCTGCTGGAGCGGGCGGCCGACCGGGCGGTGGACGGCCGCACGGCACTGGTCGTCGCACATCGCCTCACCCAGGCCGCGGCCGCGGACCGGATCGTCGTCATGGACGGCGGCCGGATCGTGGAGAGCGGCACCCATGACGAGCTGTGCGCGGCGGGCGGGACCTACGCCTCCCTGTGGGAAGCCTGGTCCGGTACGCGCACCACAGCCGATCAGCCCCCCACGCAGCAGCACCGTCCCGACACAACCACCACCATGAAGGACCACTGATGCTCGGCTCTCTCAGAGGCACACGCCTCGCCGCGGCGCTTGTCTCCGCGCTACTGCTCTTCACCACCGCCTGCGGCTCGGGAGATGATTCCGGGTCATCGGCAGAGAACGCGGGGAACAAGGAGTCCGCGAACAGCGCCTTCCCGGTGTCCATCCCGCACAAGTACGGCAGTACGTCCATCAAGGCGGAGCCCAAGCGGATCGTCACGGTCGGTCTGACCGACCAGGACGCCGTGCTCGCCCTGGGCAAGGTGCCCGTCGGCACCACCGAGTGGCTCGGCGGCTACAAGGGCGCCATCGGCCCCTGGGCCGCCGACAAGCTGGGCAGCGAGAAGGCGCCCACGGTGTTGAAGGACACCGGCACCGGTCCGCAGACGGAGAAGATCGCCGCGCTCAAGCCCGATCTGATCCTCGCGGTCTACGGGGGTCTGACCAAGGAGCAGTACGAGACCCTGTCGAAGTTCGCTCCGGTGGTGGCCCAGCCGAAGGCGTACAACGATTTCGGCGTTCCGTGGCAGGAGCAGACCGAGATCATCGGCAAGGCGCTCGGCCAGGAGGCGGAGGCGAAGGAGCTCGTCGAGGGCGTCCAGGCCGACTTCAAGAAGGCGGCCACCGACAACCCGGACTTCGCCGGGAAGACCGCCGTGATGGCCACCCCGTACGAGGGCATGTTCGTCTTCGGCAGCCAGGACCCGCGTTCCCGGCTGCTCACGGATCTCGGCTTCAAGCTGCCGACGGATCTGGACAAGGTCATCGGCGACGAGTTCGGCGCCAACATCAGCAAGGAGCGCACCGATCTGCTGGACACGGACGCCCTCGTGTGGATCGTCTCCGATGTGGCCAAGGACGAGGCCAAGCTCAACAAGAACGCGCTGTATGCCGACTTGAACGTGGCGAAGCAGGACCGTGAGGTCTTCGTCAAGGAGGCGAGCGACTACGGAAACTCCGTCTCGTTCGTGTCGGTGCTGAGCCTGCCGTACATGTTGGAGCGGCTGGTTCCGCAGCTGGCTGCGGCTGTTGATGGCGACACCGCCACGAAGGTGGAGCAGCCCGCGTCCTGAACGCTGGCTGCTCCGCTGGGAAGTGTTCGAAGCTGCGGGTTCGTCGTGGCTGGTCGCGCCCACGCGGCGGAGCCGCAAATTGACACAGCCCCGCGCCCCTGAAGAAGGCCTGCCGCCTTCTTCAGGGGCGCGTAGTTATTAGGTTAGGGACCACCAGTCGTCGACTCGTACCGTTCCTAGGGGCTGAGCGGAGGTGAGTCCTGTTGCCAGGACTCATGCTCAGCCGAACGCCCCGAACGGTGTTGGGCGTTCTGGTTGCCCGCGTTCGCTCCGCATCCGGCGCCGACGGATCGTGTCCGTGGTCCGGGAATGCGGGGGCGGGGTCCCTCACGCCCGGGGATGCCGGATGGGGCCTGGACGGTCCGATGCCCCACCGCATCACTCCGGTGCTGTGGGGGCGGTGCCGTCCTCCCCCAGCTACCGCTGGGAGGTGCCCCCAGCCGGATCCGGTGTCCCTGGGCGCGCCTGCCGATCGCCACGGCGGCCGCGTCGTGGCGTGTGGTGGTGCGGTTCTTGCCGGTGAGGGGCTTTTGCCAGTGCTGGGCGCCCCATTTCGAGGTGTACGCGGGGTCGACCGCGATGACGGCGATGCCCAGGGTGTCGGCCATCGAGGACAGCCGGGCCCGCAGTCTGCCGGTGGGCATGCCGGAGATCAGCTGCCGGAACCGCGTGCGGCGGCCGTGCTTCTCACGGGTCTTCTGGGCGGTGAAGTCCAGGTCTTCGACGGCGATCGCGGCCACGCCGCAGGCCTTGGCCCAGTGCAGCAGCCGGGTCAGGGCGTGCCGGACCTGCGCGTCGCGGTGAGCGGCGGTGCCGGTCAGGTCGTAGAAGAAGTGCCGGGGATGGCCGATGGGGTTGCCGTGCACGTCCAGGCGCCAGGCGGCCAGGTGGTCGGCGTTGGTGTCCACCGCGATCACCCCGTCGGCGAGGGCGGCCTCCAGCGGGATGATCCTGGCCGGCGGGGACTGCCAGGCGGCGGTCACATACCAGCGGTTCCGGCCGGTGTCGTAGTGGATGCGGTAGGCGACGGCCCGGTTGACCTCGACCCGGTCGGCCCACTCGGCGTGTCGGTGGGTGAAGCGAACGGTCCCGGCAAGGACGTACCGGCCGTGCGGCGCGTTCGCCAGGTCCCTCAGCGGAGCGGGCAGCTTGATGCTCAACCGGCCCTCCGGGGTGACACGCAGGGTCTCATTGCCGTACCGCCTGCCGGACTCGCCGTCGGCCTGGAGGAACCACCGCTTGCACTCCCACCGCTCGCGCCACTGGTCCTCGGTGAGCTGTGCCGCCTGCAGATGGTGCCGGGTACGGGCCAGGCGCTTACCGCCGCGCACCACATGCACCCTCCCGGCCGCACGGTCGGCCCGTGCCCGCTCCAGCCGGTCCGAAAGGACGTGCAGGCGGCGGGACTTGGCGAACCACTCCTGCCTGCTGCGATAGCCACCCGGCTCGTTCTTCGTCCCCTTCGCCCCGACCGGTTGTGCCAGCCGGTGCTCGATCGTGGCGATGCCGGCTTCCAGGGACTGGATGTGGGCGAGCTGGCAGCGGCGGGACAGCGCCCACTGATCATGCGACGCCTTGGTGATCGCCCCGGCCCAACGCGAAGACGCTGCTGGCGTCAGCGCACGCTTCCTGGCCGCCCAGGTCTCGGTGGAGTGCTCCAGACCGTCCGCACACCGCGCCTTGAGGTCCTTCGAGGCCAACGCGCCCAGATGCGCACCCACCAGGCGCAGGACCTTCTCGTCCTGGGGCGTCAGCTGCTTGATCCGGGTACGGATCGCGACACCGGCCGGTCCGGACGCCACGAACGGCTCCGCCACTTCCCGCAGCCCGCCCACCCGACACCCCCGCCCAGCCCCGCCTCGCAAACCCCCAACCCGGTCACCGCATCCAACGAAGCCAACCCGGAAAGGTCACGCATTCGACACCAGCACCTCCGTTCCCCCTCCCCAAAGGCCGGCACGACGACCAACCGGCACAACACACCAAGGACCGCCAGGACTCACTCCCGCTCACCAGAACACCTTCGAGTGAACTCCAGCCGGAACAGTGGGATACCCCATGCCGGTGCCCGACTCAGCGCCCCCTGGACCATCGACCCGGCCCGTGCCGCCCTGCTCGTGCACGACATGCAGAACCACTACGTGGGGTGCCGGTAAGAATGCTGTAACCGATCCTGCTTGGTCGAGCACGGAATGGAGGTGAAGTTGCTCGACCTGCTGCTGACCGCGCTCAAGGACCGGGGCCTGGTGAAGGCCGGAGGCAGGCAGCGCACCGACTCCACCCGCGTGCTGGCGGCGGTACGCGATCTGAACAGGCTGGAGCTGGCCGGGGAGACGCTGCGGGCCGCGCTGGAGGCGCTGGCCTGCGCGGCCCCGGACTGGCTGACCCAGGCGGTGCCCGTTCGGGAATGGGCCGAACGCTACGGCCCGCGGACTCACTCCTGGCATCCGCCAGCTTCCACGAGCAAGCGCGAGGAGATGGCCCTGGTCTACGGCCAGGACGGGTTCGCGCTGCTGGAGGCGGTGCATGCCCCTGATGCGCCGGCCTGGCTGCGCGAACTCCCGGCGGTGCAGGTCCTGCGCACGATGTGGGTACAGAACTACCACCGCGCCGTGACCGGGCCGGGGCGGAGGTGAAGCGGCGGGAGAGCAAAGACCTCCCGCCCGGCAGACTGCGGCTGGCCTCTCCGTACGACACCGACGCCCGCTACGGCCTCAAACAGGGCTCCTGGTGGACCGGCTACAAGATCCACTTCAGTGAGTCCTGCGACGATGCCGATGACCAGGACCCGGCTGCCGACGGCCAGGCGCTGATCCCCGGAGCCGACGGACCGCCGCCGCGCTTGATCACCGGCATTGCGACCACCGACGCCACAGTGACCGACGCGGAAATGACCGAACCGGTCCATCACATGCTCGCCGCCCGTGGTCTTCTGCCCGCCGAGCACTTCCTCGACTCCGTTACGCCTCCGCCGAGTTGATCGTAGGCATGAAGAAGAACTTCGGGGTCACCCTGGTCACCCCGGTCCTGATGCACAGCTCACCCCAGGCGCGTGCCGGCGCCGGGTTCGACCGCACCGCGTTCACCATCAACTGGGACATGCGGCAGGCCACCTGCCCACGCGGGGACACCAGCACCTGGTGGAGCCCCGCGACCCAGCGCCGAACCAAGGCCATCGTCATCAAGTTCGACAAGGAGACATGCCGCCCCTGCCCGGTGCGCGACCAGTGCACCCGCTCGAAGACCGGCGGCCGGACCCTCTCCCTGCAACCCCGCGAGCTGCAAGAAGTCCTCGACCATGCCCGCCTCCAGCAGGGCGACGAGCAGTGGCGAGCCAAGTACGGAACCCGCGCGGGCATCGAGGGAACCATCCACCAGGCCGTCGCGGTCACCGGGATAAGACGTGCCCGCTACCTCGGTCTCCAGAAGACCCACCTGGAGCACGTCCTCTCCGCCGTTGCACTCAACCTCATCCGCCTCGATGCCTGGTGGAACGGCCACCAGCTCGACCGCACCCGCGTCAGCCACCTTGCCCGCCTCGACAAAGGCGCACACCGAGGCGCGGGCATCGACAGGGGTTCACCGCAAGAGGTTGGTCTTCTTCTTCGAGTGGCTGGCGGCGGTGCCCACGGATACGGCGTTGGCGGTGACAATCACGGTGATGGCCAGCCACGATGCCGCACCGAGGTGCTGGTCGAGGACGAGCATGCCGATCAGAGCGGCGAACACCGGGTTGACGCTCATGAAGATCCCGAAGAAGCGGGCGGGGACCCGGCGCAGCGCGAGCAGGTCGGCGAGAAACGGCACCGCGGAGGACAGCACACCGGCAGCCAGCGCGCACAGCAGGGCGCCGACGGTGGGCTGGTGGAGCCACAGGACCGCAGCGCCGAGGGGCAGGTAGAGCAGGCCGGAGACGGCCGCGGCGGCGGCCGATCCCTGCAGCCCGGGCAGGCGCTCGCCCACGGTGCGGTTGAGCAGGATGTAACAGCCCCAGCAGACGGCGGCGATCAAAGCCAGGCCGATGCCGAGATAGTCCGTGCTGGGCCGGGGGCGGGTGAGGACCACCACGCCCACCGCGGCGGCGAGAGCACAGGCCAGATCGATACGCCGGCGAGAACTTGCCAGCGCCACAGCGAGCGGGCCGAGGAACTCCAGAGTGACCGCCAAGCCGAGCCCGATCCGGTCGATCGCCGCATACAGCGTGAGGTTCATGGTCGCGAACACCGCGGCAAGGCCAAGGACCGGACGCCACTGCGCGACGGTGAATGAACGCAGGTTCGGCCGGCCGGCGCTCAGCAGCACCACGGCGGCCACCCACTGGCGCACCGCCACCACTCCCACCGGCCCAAGCACCGGGAAGGCGAGCGCGGCGATGGATGCTCCGACCTGGTTGGACAGGCCGCTGCCCACCATCAGCGCCACCCCGGACCACCGGGGCGACGACCCCTGCGCCGCGGCGGCCGACGTCGTCTCTGCGCGAGCTTCGAGTGTCATGGCACGACCATCCGGCCCACCGACACATACGCAAAATGCATCCGAACCCCCAGCTATACGCTGGACGTATGGATGGTCGTACGGAACTGGAGCTGCGGCACCTGCGCTGCCTGGTCGAGATCGTCGACACTGGCAGCTTCACCGACGCCGCGATCGAGCTGGGGGTCTCCCAGGCCGCGGTCTCCCGCACACTGCTCGCACTGGAGCGCATCCTCGGCGTGCGACTGCTGCACCGCACCAGCCGCACTGTCACCCCCACCACCGCAGGCGTGCAGGTTCTCGCCCGCGCCCGGAATCTCCTGGCCGACGCCGACGAACTGATCCACCAGGCCACCACCGGCCACACCCGGCTGCACATCGGCCACGCCTGGTCCGCGATGGGCCGCCACACCGCCGAGTTCCAGCGCCGCTGGCACGACCGCTACCCCAACGTCGAACTCCACCTGATCCGCCACAACACCCCCACCGGCGGCCTCGCCGAGGGCCTGTGCGACCTGGCCGTCCTCCGCACCCCCGTCGACACCCGCCGCTACGCCCACGCCCTCGTCGGCCACGAACGCCGCTACGTCGCCCTCGCCTCCGACGACCCATGGACCAGACGTCGCAGCATCCGCCTGGCGGAGATCCGCGAGCGCACCCTGGTGGTGGATCGCCGCACCGGCACCACCACCTTGGACCTGTGGCCCGCAGACGCCCGCCCTGCCGTGGAGTACACCCGCGACGTCGACGACTGGCTCGCCACTGTTGCCGCCGGCCGCTCTGTCGGCGTCACCCCGCAGGCCACCGTTGCCCAGTACCGCCGCGACGGCATCACTTATCGCCCCCTGCGCGACGCTGTCCCTGTCCCCGTCCACCTCATCTGGGGCCGACAGGACCCCCACCCGGCCACCCACGCCGCCGTCGCCCTGCTCACCGACCTCTACCGCGAAGACGCCTGACACCCGAGCCCATGGTCCACCCTCCGAGCTTCAGGCACTGATCGACGCAGTCACCACCGGACTCTCCCTCGCCGCGTGACCGAATAAGCCAGCAGGATCGGTGACAGCATTCTTACCGGCACCCCTACGTGCGGGCGTTTCCGCCGGGCTCTTCCCCCGTCGTGGAGTTCATCGGGCGTCGTGTGCACCACGAACCAGCTGCTGCGTGAACTCCTGCACGGCAGGGCCGCGCATGACGCCTCGGCGGCGGTGCGGCCCGTACACGAGCAGCGGCGGCCGGGTTAGTCGTCGGTCTTCCTGCCGTCGACGTACGTCGTCACCACCTCGATGTCGCCGATGCGCGAGGGGTCGACCCGCCTCGGGTCGTCGCCCAGTACGACCAGGTCGGCGCGCTTGCCGGGAGTGAGCGTGCCCGCGACGGAGTCCCAGTGGCAGGCGTAGGCCCCGCCGACGGTGTACGCGCGCAGGGCCTCGTCGACGGTGACGGACTCGTCCGGGCCGATCACCTGGCCCGACTCCGAGGCCCGCTCGACCATGAACTGGACGGCCCGCAGCGGTGATCCGTCCGCGACGGGCCGGTCGGAGCTGCCCACCAACGTGATGCCGTGCTCGAGGAAACCACTCCCCCGGTACATCCACGGCGCCCGCTCCTCGCCCATGATCGAGGCGTAGTCGTCGCCGAAGTAGCGCAGGAAGTTGGGCTGCACGACCGCGCTCACGCCGAGCCGCGCCATGCGGGTCAGCTGGTCGGGACGGATCAGTCCCGCGTGCTCGATGCGGTGCCGCGCGCCCGGGCGCGGCCGGCGGTGATGCGCGCGCTCCAAGGCGTCCAGGGCGACGTCGGCCGCGCGGTCGCCGATGGCGTGTATTGCGAGCTGCCAGCCGCCGAGATGGCCGGCCACGATCGTGTCGGCGAGCGCCTCGGGGTCGTCCTGCAACTGGCCTGCGTGGTCCAGGCCTTCGTACGGGCTGCTCAGTGCGGCCGTACGGGCCATCATGCCGCCGTCGGTGTAGATCTTCAGCGCGCCGACGGAGAGCCATTCGTCGCCGAAGCCGGTGCGCAGTCCGAGGTCGAGGGCGCGCGGGATGCCGTCGTCCTCGTGCGCGGCCACCGCCTTCAGCCGGTCTGCGGCGACCATGAGCTGCACTCGTAGCGGCAACTTCCCTTGATCGCGGGCGAGTTGGTAGGCCCCGAGCTCGACCGGGCTGTGGCCGAACAGAGCGCCACCGATGCCCGCCTCGGCGCAGGCGGTCACGCCCTCGGCGAGACAGACCCGGGCGGCGCGCCCGATCGCCGCCGCCAACTCCTCCTGGGAGTACGGCAGTCGCAGCGCCCGTGCGGCTCCCATGGCCTGTTCGGCGAGGAAGCCGTCCTCGTGCGGCACTTCGGCGGGCAGCAGGTCCAGTACGGCGGTGTTGACCACACAGCCGTGTCCGGAGTCGTGCAGCAGGTAGATCTTGCGCCCCTCGCTGACCTTGTCCAGTTCGGCGGCGGTCAGATGGCGGCCGAGGGCCCGCTGGTCGTACCCCACGAGCTGCGCCCAGCCGCCGGGCGGTGTGCCCGCCACGGTGGCGGCGACGACCCCGAGCACGTCCTCGGCCGAGGTGCAGGGTGCCACGCTCGGGGTGTTCGCCTTGAACCCGGTCCACGCCAGGTGCACATGGCTGTCGATGAACCCGGGCAGCACGGTCGCACCCTGCAGATCCACCACCCGGCGCGCGGGCAGCCCGGTCACCGCCTCGTCCAGGCCCACGATCCGGCCCTCCCAGATTCCCACGTCGTGGGCGACCGGGTGGTCCGGGTCCATGGTCAGGACATGCGCGTTGGTCAGTCTGGTGCTGAGCATCGGGTCAGCCGGTCCGCTCCATCCGCTCGACGAGACTCGTGGGCCGCATGTCGGTCCAGTTGGTCTCGATGTAGTCGAGGCACTCCTGACGCGGGCCGGGGCCGTGGACGACGGTCCAGCCCGCCGGGACGTCCACGAAGTCGGGCCAGAGGCTGTGCTGGCCCTCGTCGTTGACGAGAACGGAGTAGACGCCGTCGGGGTTCTCGAACGGGTTGGTGTTGCCGCTGCTCATGCGGTGATCCTCCTGGGTGCGGGGCTCGGGGGCAAGGGGCTATTGGGCCATGGGGTCAGGGACGGTTCTGGGTGCGGGTGACCAGGGCCTTCAGGGCGCGGAACCACGTCTCGGCGAGATCGCGTACCGCTTCCTCGGACAACACGGCCTCAGGCCAGGACCAGTGGGCCGCCAGGACGGGGCCGTCGGCGCGGTCCTCGGTCACGACGTTGATGCCGAGGGCGTGGCCCTCCCGCATCTCCGGCTCGGCGCCGATGTCCGCGACGTCCTCCTCCGGGGCGTACGACCAGTCCGTGTCCTCGGGGATGCCGAACCGGCCGAGGTAGTTGAACTCGATCGCCGGTGTCTCGAAGGCGGCGAGGACGGGTGCCGTACGGGGGTTGAGGTGGCGCAGCATGCCGTAGCCGACGCCGTTAGCGGGCAGTGAGCCGAGGTGCCGACGTACGGCCGCGACCGCCTCGTCCGCGGCCGGGCCGCCCTGGAGCGCGTCGTCCAGGTCGGCGGGGCCGGTGTCCAGGCGGACCGGGAAGACGCTGGTGAACCAGCCGACCGTACGCGACAGATCGGCGTCCCCCGCCAACTCCTCCTCGCGGCCGTGGCTTTCGAGGTCGACGAGGACCGGACCCGGCGAGCCGTCTCCGTAACGTCGCCGCCAGTCGGCCACGGCGAGGCCGAGAGCGGTGAGCAGGACGTCGTTGACGTTCGCGCCGAAGGCGGCGGGCACGGCCGAGAGCAGCGGGCCCGTCTGGTCTGCGGGCAGGCGCAGCGCCAGCTCCCGTACCGTGCCGACGGTGTCGCGGTCGGGGTCGAGCGGCCGGTGCAGCGGGAAGGGCGCGGCGCCTTCGAACACGCCGGTCCAGAAGGGGAGTTCCGCTTCGCGGGCCGGGTCCTGGGCCAGCTCGGCCAGCTTGCGCGACCAGGTGCGGAACGAGGTGTCGACCGGCGGGAGTTCTGCCGGGCGCCCGGCCGCGACGTCCTGCCAGGCGGCGGCCAGGTCGGGCAGCAGGACGCGCCAGGAGACGCCGTCGGTGACGAGGTGGTGGGCCATCAGGAGCAGCCTGCCCGGCTCACCGCCCGCGTCGAACCACACGGCCCGCACCATGGCGCCGGCGTCCGGATCGAGCGTCGCGCGCGCGGCACGGGCGCGTTCCGCGACCACCGTCCGGAGCGCCTCGGCGTCCAGCCCGACGACGTCGACCCGCTCGATCCATGCCTCGGTGTCCACCGCGTCGGCGCCCGGGATCTCGATGGTCCAGTCATCCATTGCTGTGCGGACCAGCGTGCCGCGCAGCATGGCGTGCCGGTCGGAGAGGGCCCGCAGCACGGCGGCCAGCTTCGGCCGGTCCAGGGCGGCGGGAGTCCGGACCAGTGCGGCCTGGTGGTAGCCCTTGAAGGAGCCGCCGAGTTCGCGCAGCCAGTGCATGACCGGAGTCAGTGGCACGGTGCCGATGCCGTCGTCGGCCGGGCGGGCACCGGCTGCCTCGGGTCCGGCAGCCGTGGCCACCTCGGCGAGAGCGGCGACCGTACGGTGCCGGAACACCAGGCGCGGGGTGATCCGCACGCCCGCCGCCCGGGCCCTGCTGACGAGTTGCATGGCCACGATGCTGTCGCCGCCCAGGGTGAAGAAGTCGTCGTCGACGCCGACTTCGTCCAGGCCGAGTACGTCGGCGAAGACACCGCACAGGGTCTTTTCCAGTTCCGTACTGGGAGCCCGGCCGGTGGAGACGGCGCTGAAGTCCGGGGCGGGCAGGGCGGCCCGGTCCAGCTTGCCGTTGGCCAGTGCGGGCAGCCGGTCCAGGAGTACGACGGCGGCCGGGACCATGTAGTCCGGCAACTGCCCGCCGACGTGCGCCCGCAGCCGCCCCGCGTCGGGGAGCTGTCCGGCGACCGGAACGACGTACGCCACCAGCAGTTTCCGCGGGCCTTCCTGACGTACCGTCACCACGGCTTGGGCGACGTCGGGGTGGGAGGAGAGCACGGACTCGATCTCGCCGGGTTCGATCCGGAAGCCGCGGATCTTCACCTGGTCGTCGGCACGGCCCAGATAGTCGATCTGTCCGTCGGCGGTCCACCGGGCCAGGTCACCGGTCCGGTACAGCCGCGAGCCGGGCGGCCCGAACGGGTCGGCGACGAAGCGCTCGGCGGTCAGCGCGGGGCGGCCCAGGTAGCCGCGGGCAAGGCCGCCGCCGGCCAGGTAGAGCTCGCCCGTGACGCTGGGCGGTACGGGCTGCAGCCGGTCGTCGAGTACGTATGCCCGGGTGCCCGCCACGGGTCGGCCGACGAGCGGCCGGTCGCTGTCGCGCACCCGCGCCACTAGGGCGTCGACGGTGGACTCGGTGGGCCCGTACAGGTTGAATGCCTCGGTGCCGGGCAGTTGACCGAGCCGCTCCCACTGCGCCGCCGGTACGGCCTCGCCGCCGACGCCGACGACGGCGAGCGGGCAGCTGCCGTCCTCGCGGACAAGACCCGTCTCCGCCATCTGCGCGAAGAACGACGGGGTGACTTCCAGGAAGTCGAAGCCGTGCTCGATGACGGCCGCGGAGAGGAGTTCGGGGTCGCGGCGGGTCTCGTCCGACACCACATGGACGCAGTGCCCGTCGAGCAGCCACAACTGCGGTTGCCAGGACGCGTCGAAGGAGAACGCCCAGGCGTGTCCGGCCCGCAGATGCTGCCGTCCGGTGATGGCCTTGGCCGGTGCGTACAGCGTCTCGCGGTGGCTGTGGAAGAGGTTGCCCACGGTCTCGTGGGTGACGACAACTCCCTTGGGGCGGCCGGTGGAACCGGACGTGTAGATCACATAGGCCGGGTGGCGCGGCGTCAGCGGTGTGGTGCGGTCGGTGTCGAGCAGGTTGGCGGGGCTCTGGCCCGCGAGCAGTTCCGTGGTTCGCGGGTCGTCGAGGAGCACGGCCGGCGGGCCGTCAGGGGGCAGCAGCGGCGCGAGGTCCTTCGTGGTGAGGACGAGCACCGGGCGGGCGTCGTCGAGCATGTCGCGGGTACGGCCCGCCGGGGCGTCCGGGTCGAGCGGCAGATAGGCGGCGCCGGCCTTCTGCACCGCCAGGATGGCGAGCAGGGTGCGGGCGGTGCGGGGCAGCGCGAGGGCGACGATCCGCTCGGGTCCGGCGCCGTGCGCGAGCAGCAGCCGGGCGAGCCGGTTGGCCTTGGCGTTCAGCTGGGCGAAGGTCAGCCGGATGCCGTCGGAGGCCACGGCGGGGGCGTCCGGGGAGAGTTCGGCCTGCCGCTCGAAGAGGGCCGGGACGGTGGTCGGCGGGGCGAGTACGGGCCGGTCGTTCCACTCGGTGAGGATCCGGCGGCGTTCGGCGGCACCCAGGACGTCGATCCCGGTGATCGGGGTGTCGGGGGCCTCAACTACCGCGCGCAGCAAGCGGATCAGCCGTTCGGCGACGGCCTCGGCGGTCGCGTGGTCGAACAGATCGGTGCTGTACTCCAGGACCCCGTCGACGCCTTCGCCGTCGGCCCGCTCCACGAAGTCGAAGGAGAGGTCGAACTTGGCGGTCGTCTGACCAATCTCCTCCCGCCGTGCACGCAGCCCGGCGAAGCCGTCCTCGTCACCGCCCGCGGCCAGGTAGACGACCATGACCTGGAACAGCGGATGCCGCGCGAGCGAACGGGCGGGGTTGAGCGCATCCACCACCCGCTCGAACGGCACGTCCTGGTGGTCGAAGGCGGCGAGGTCCGTCTCCCGTACGCGGCCGAGCAGTTCGCGGAACGTGGGGTCGCCCGCGGTGTCGGTGCGCAGGACCAGCGTGTTGAGGAAGAACCCGACCAGGTCCTCCAGCGCCTCGTCGGTCCGACCGGCGATCGGGCTGCCGATCGGGATGTCCGTACCGGCGCCGAGCCGGGTCAGCAGCGCGGCCACAGCGGCCTGGACGACCATGAACATGCTGACGTTGCCCTTGCGGGCCAGTTCGCGCAGCTCTGACGCCAACGTCGGGTCCAGCGGCATGTGCACGGACCCGCCGCGGTAGCTGGCCTCCAGCGGACGCGGCCGGTCGGCGGGCAGCGCGAGCTCCTCGGGGAGTCCCGCCAAGTTCCGTTGCCAGAAAGCGAGTTGGCGGGAGGCCAGGCTGGCCGGGTCCTTCTCGTCGCCGAGCATCGCCCGCTGCCACAGGCTGAAGTCGGCGTACTGGACGGGCAGCGGTGCCCGGTCCGGGGCGCGGCCCGCGGCCCGTGCCTCGTAGGCGTCGGTCAGGTCCCGGTTGAGCGGACGGTCGGACCACTCGTCGCCCGCGATGTGGTGCAGCAGGAGCAGCAGTACGTGTTCGTCGTCCGCGACCTGGAACAGGCGGACGCGGAGCGGGGGTTCACGGTCGAGCTCGAAGCCGTACTCGGCGGCCTCGGCGAGCCGCCCGTCCAGCTCCTCCTCGCTGGTGCGGGTGACTTCCACCTGGATTCCGGCCTGTTCGGCGTCGAGGATCAACTGGTGGGCGCGGCCGTCCTGTTCGGGGAAAACGGTGCGCAACGGCTCGTGCCGGGCGACCAGATCGTCGACGGCGAGCCGGAGCGCGTCCGTGTCGAGCGCTCCGGAAAGCCGCCAGACGATCGGGATGTTGTACGTGGGGCTGGGGCCCTCCACCTGGTACAGCACCCACAGGCGCTGCTGGGCGAAGGACAAGGGCAGCCGCTCAGGGCGGTCGGCGGCAGCGGTCAGGACCGGGCGCGCGGGCTCGTCGGCGGCACCCGCCATCTGCTCCGCGAGCCGGGCCACCGTCGGGGCCTCGAACACCGTGCGCAGCGCCAGCTCGGCGCCCAGAGCCGCCCGTACGCGGCTGGCCAGCCGCATGGCCAGGAGCGAGTGGCCGCCGAGCGCGAAGAAGTCGTCGTCGACACCGATCCGTTCCAGGCCCAGCACGTCCGCGAACAGTCCGCAGAGGATCTCCTCGCGCGGGGTGCGCGGACCATTGCCGCTGCCGGTTTCGGCCGTGAAGTCGGGGGCGGGCAGGGCCTTGCGGTCGAGCTTGCCGTTGGGGGTGAGCGGCAGGGCGTCGACCGTCACGAAGATTGCGGGGACCATGTGTTCGGGCAGAGCTGCCGCTGTGTGAGCGCGCAAGGCGACGGACTCAGTTGTCCGGTCCGGCGCCGGGACGACGTACGCCACGAGCCGCTGGTCATGCGGAACGACGACGGCGTGGGCGACGGCCTCGTGCCGGGCGAGCACGGCCTCGACCTCGCCGAGTTCGATGCGGAAGCCGCGGATCTTGACCTGGTCGTCGGTGCGGCCGAGATATTCGACTGTGCCGTCGGCCGTCCAGCGGGCCAGGTCTCCCGTGCGGTACATACGGGCGCCGGGTTCGCCGTACGGATCGGCGACGAACCGCTCTGCGGTCAGGCCGGGGCGGTCGAGGTAACCCCGGGCGAGCTGGACGCCCGCCAGGTAGAGCTCGCCGGGGACGCCCGGAGGTACCGGACGCAGTCCGGCGTCCAGGACGTACACGCCGGTGTTCCACACCGGGCGGCCGATCGGCACGCTCTTCGCTTCCGGTCGCACCTCGATCGCGGTGACGTCGACGGACGCCTCGGTCGGGCCGTAGAGGTTGTGCAGCTCGGCGGAGAGCACCTGGTGGAAGCGGTTCGCCAGCGGTACGGGCAGGGCCTCGCCGCTGCACATCACGCGGCGCAGGCCGGTGCACTGCGCGGCGGAGGGCTCCTCGAGGAACAGCTGGAGCATCGACGGCACGAAGTGCACCGTCGTGATCTGCTGCTGCTGGATCAACTCGGCGAGATAGGCCGGGTCCTTGTGGCCTTCCGGCCGGGCCAGGACGAGGGTCGCCCCGGTGATCAGCGGCCAGAAGAACTCCCACACGGACACGTCGAAGCTGGACGGCGTCTTCTGCAACACCCGGTCGTCGCCGGTGAGTTCGTACGTGGCCTGCATCCACTGCAGACGGTTGACGATGCCCTGGTGCGGCACCACCACGCCCTTGGGACGGCCCGTCGAACCGGATGTGTAGATGACGTACGCCGGGCTCAACGGGTCGTAACCCAGCGGCAGTTCGCCGACCGGTCCATCTGGCAGGGCGTCACGGATCACGCACACGGGACGGGCGTCCTCCACCATGAGGGCGAGCCGCTCCTCCGGATAGTCGGCGTCCAGCGGCAGATACGCCCCACCTGCGCGGTGCACCGCCAGCAGCGCCACCACGAGGTCCACCGAGCGGGGCAGCGCGACCGCCACCGTGCCCTCCGGGCCCACGCCCAGGCCGGCCAGCACCCGCGCGGTGTGCTCGACGCGCGAGTCCAACTCGGCATAGGTCAGCCGCTGTTCGCCGAGGACGAGGGCGAGCGCGTCGGGTGTGCGGGCCGCCTGGGCTCGGAACAGCGCCGGCAGGGTGGTCGGCTCCACGTCGTGCGCGGTGTCGTTCCACCGGCCGAGGACGGACTGCCGCTCGGCCTCCTCCAGGACCTCCAAGCCCCGTACGGGTTGGTCGGGATCGGCCACCACCTGCTCCAGCAGCCGCACCAGACGCCCGGCCAGCCGCTCGGCGGTCGTCGCGTCGCACAGGTCGGCCGCGTATTCCAGGAGCAGCACCAGACGGTCCGGGCCCGCCTCGTCCACGAAGGTGAAGTGGAGGTCGAACTTGGCCATGCCGGTGTCCATGTCGAACCACTCGGTCGGCATGCCGAGCACGTCCGGGTCGCCGTCGGGCCGGTAGTGGTAGCCGAGCATGACCTGGAAGAGCGGGTTGCGCCCGGCCACACGCGCCGGGTTGACCGCCTCGACCACCTGGTCGAAGGGCAGGTCCTGGTGCTCGAAGGCCTCCAGCGCCGACTCCCTTACCCGACCGAGGAGTTGGCGGAAGGTGAGGTCATCGCCGGACAGACCGCCGCTGGAAAGATCGGTACGCAGGACAAGCGTGTTGACGAAGAAGCCGACCAGATCGTCGAGCGCGTCATCCGTACGGCCCGCGATCGGTGCGCCGAGCGGAATGTCGTCCCCGGCACCGAGCCGGTGCAGCAAGGCGGCGGTGGCGGCCTGGAACAGCATGAACATGCTGGTGCCCGTGGCGGCGGACAGCTCGCGCAGCTCCCGGCCGGTGTCGGCGGGCAGTTCGAAGCGGACCTTGCCGCCGCGGCCCGTGGGCTCGGCCGGGCGGGACCGGTCGAGAGGCAGGGCCAGTTCGCCCGGGAGGGCGCGCAAGGCCTCGGTCCAGTGGGCGAGTTGCTCCTCCCCGAGCCGACCGCCGAGCAGAGTGTCCTGCCAGAGGGTGTAGTCGGCGTACTGCACCGGGAGAGGCGCCCACTCCGGCTCACGGCCCTCACGACGAGCCTGGTAAGCGGTGGTGAGGTCGTTGAGGAACGGCCGGTCGGACCACTCGTCGGTGGTGATGTGGTGCAGGACCACCGCCACCACATGGTCGGCCGGAGCGATCCGGAACACCTCGCAGCGCAGCGGGAGTTCGCGGCTGAGGTCGAAGGGGCGACGCTGGGCCGTCTCGATGAGAGTGGGCAGAGCGTCTTCGTCCGGGCAGTCCGTGACGGTGAACGACGGTTCACTCTCGTCCGCCGGGACGATCCGCTGATACGGCTCTCCGTCCTCCTCGAGGAACACGGTGCGCAACGCCTCGTGCCGCCCGGCCACGTCTCCCAAAGCCGCCCGCAGCGCGTCCAGGTCGAGTTCGCCGCGGAGCCGGAAGACCAGCGGGAAGTTGTAGGCGACGCCGCTGCCGGTGATCTGTTCCACCAGCCACAGGCGGCGCTGGGCGGCCGACAGCGGGATGCGTTCGGGACGGTCGACGACGGGCACGACGGCCGGGCGGGCAGGGCGTCCGCCGTCGGCGCGGGCGGCGAGCAGCTCCGGGGTCGGGGCCTCGAAGAGGTCGCGGATCGCCAGTTCGGCGCCCAGCTCGGTGCGGGCCCGGCTGATCAGCCGGGTGGCGAGCAGGGAGTGGCCGCCGAGGTCGAAGAAGCCGTCCTCGGCGCCGACTTCGGGCAGGCCGAGGACCTCAGCGAAGAGCCGGCAGAGCACCTCCTCCTCGGGAGTGCGCGGCCCTCGTCCGGTGCCGAGCGCGACGGCCGGTTCGGCTTCGGGCAGGGCCCGCACGTCGAGCTTGCCGTTGTCGTTCATGGGCAGCCGGTCGAGGGTGACGAAGGCGGCCGGGACCATGTAGTCGGGCAACCGCTGCTTGAGGTCCTCGCGGAGCTGCCGGACCAGGCTGTTCGCGTCACGCGCGGCGGTCGGCTCGTTGGCGTACGGGGCTTCCCCGCCGCCGGGGAGATACAGGCCGGCCGTAAGCCCAGTAGCCTCGCTGCCATCGTCGGCCAGGAACACGGCGTCGTACGTGCCCACTTCGCGGGACCACGTGGTCAGCACGCGGTAACCGCGCTCGGCACCGAGGTCGTGCAGCGTCTGCGGGTCCACTCCCCCGTCGGCTCCGATACGGGCGTCGGGGACACCGGTGAGACGCAGCGGGACGGCCGCCGTGCTGACGAGTTCCGCCAGGTCGAGGTCCCCGGTGAAGTCGACGGCCGGGACGTCGTCGAGCCGCAGGGCAGGATCGCCCGCGTACAGCACGGCGTCATAGCGGTAGCGGCTGAGCTCGTTGTGGTGACGGGCGCGCTTGGTGCGGAGGTCGACTCCGTAGCCGAGGGTGGTGAAGTAGTCGGGGTCGACGAGGAGTTCCTTCTCCAGGCGCAGTCCGCGCTCGACAGCCCTGCCCAGAGCGTCGCCGGTCACGCCGCGCGCGAGCTGGATCTCCGTCTGGAAGGTGCGGGCGAGCCGCAGGTTGCGTACGTCGCCGACGAAGAGGGCGCCGCCGGGGGCGAGCAGCTCCATGGCGCCCTGGATCACCGAGGTCAGGTAGTCGATGCTCGGGAAGTACTGGATGACGGAGTTGATGACGATCGTGTCGAAGTAGCCGTCGCCGGGCAGCCCGTTGAGGTCGTCGGCGGGCTGGGCGCGGAGCGTGACCTTGGCGGCGAGTTCCGGGTCCTGGCGCAGGTCCTCGCCGATCTTGCGGATGACGGGGGCGGCGAAGTCGGTGGCCCAGTAGGCCTCGGCCCGCGGTGCGAGCTGGGACAGCAGCAGGCCCGAGCCGACGCCGATCTCCAGGATCCGCCGGGGCCGCAGCGAACCGATGCGTTCGACGGTGGCCTCGCGCCACTCCCGCATGTGGTCGAAGGGGATGGGCTGCCCGTCGTACGAGGAGTCCCAGCCGGCGTAGTCCTCGGTGAAGACGGCGGTGCTGATCTCCTCGTACTCGTCGGAGTAGATCTCCTGCCACTCGCCGACCTGCTCGCGCTCGGCGGTGTCCCGGTCGCCGCCAGTGGGCCGGTCGGGGACGACGTAGCCCACGAGCCGGTCGTCGCGGACGAGGACGGCGGCCTGGGCCACCCTGGGGTGCTGGGCGAGCGCGGTCTCGATCTCGCCCAGCTCCACCCGGTAGCCGCGGATCTTGACCTGGTCGTCGGTGCGGCCCAGGAAGTCCAGGTTGCCGTCGGCGCGACGGCGTACCAGGTCGCCGGTGCGGTACATGCGCTCGCCGGGCTCGCCGAACGGGTCGGCGACGAAACGCTCGGCGGTCAGGCCCGGCCGGTCCAGGTAGCCGCGGGCCAGGCCGATACCGGCGATGTAGAGCTCGCCGGGCACGCCGTCCGGGACCGGTCGCAGCCAGGCATCCAGGATGTGGGCGCGGGTCCCGCGGATCGGACGCCCGACGGTGGGTGTCGCGCTGTCGAGGGTGCCGCCGCCGAGGGTGTTGATGGTGTACTCGGTCGGCCCGTAGAGGTTGTAGCCGTAGGTGCCCTCGGTGTCGCGCAGCCGGTTCCACACCGTCTCCGAGACGGCCTCGCCGCCGAGCAGCACCAGCGGCGGCCGGTGGCCCTCCAGCAGGCCCTGCTCGATGAGGAGATGGGCGTAGGTGGGGGTGACGTTGACGACGTCCACGCGATGGGTTTCGCAGTACGCGACCAGGGCTTCGGCGTCGCGCCGCAGCTCCTCGTCGCAGATGTGCACCTCATGCCCCTCGACCAGCCACAGCAGCTCCTCCCACGACATGTCGAAGGCGAAGGACACGGTGTGCGCGATGCGCAGCCGACGGCCGCCCGCCGAGGCGATGGCCGGTTCGAAGATCTCCCGCTGGTGGTTGAGCTGCATATTGGTCAGGCCGCGGTACGGCGTGACGACGCCCTTGGGGCGGCCGGTGGAGCCGGAGGTGTAGATGACGTACGCCGGGTGCTCCAGGCTGAACACCTGGCGCGTCAAGTCGCCCGAGAACGCGGCCAGTTCACCTGTCACCGCCGGGTCGTCGAGCAGCACGCGCGGACTGTCGGGGGCGGCCCCCTCCAGTCGCGCGGCGACCGCCCGGGTGGACAGGATCAGCGTCGGCCGGGCGTCGTCGAGCATCGTCGCGAGCCGGTCGTCGGGGTAGTCCAGCTCCAGCGGCAGATACGCGGCTCCGGTGCGCAGTACGGCGAACAGGGCGACGACCATGTCCAGGGACCGGGGCAGCCCGAGGGCGACGACCTTCTCGGGCGCGGCACCGCGGGCGAGCAGCAGCCGGGCCATGCGGTTGATACGGGCGTCGAGTTCGGCGTACGACAGCGTCGTGTCGCCGAAGACGAGCGCGGTGTCCTCGGGAGTGGCGGCGGCCTGCGCGGCCAGGAGGTCGGCGATGGTGTCCTCGGGGTCGGGGACACGACTCGCGGCCCGTTCGCGCTCCAACTCGGCGTGCTCGGCGGGGAGCAGGGGGTCGAGGCCGCCCACGGGGGCGTCCAGGTCGTGGGCCAGCCGCTCCAGCAGCAGCGTGAAGCGGTCGAGCAGGTCCTGCGCCTGCCGCCCACCGATGACGTCGGCCCGGTGGGTGAGGGTGACGTGGATGCGCTGCCCCGGTGTGACGACCAGGTTCACGGGGTAGTGCGTCGCGTCGACGTTGGCGACGGCTCGGGCGCCGTGCCGGTCCGCCAGTTCGGCGAGCCGTTCCTCCGTGTCGCTGTTGCGCAGCACGAAGAGGGTGTCGAACAGCCGACGGTGGCCGGTCTCGGCCTGGAGGACGCCCAGGCCCAGGTACTCGTACGGCATCACGGCAAGGCGTTCGTCCTGGACGCGCCGCAGCAGGCCGAGCACGGGCTCGGCGGGGTCGTAGGCGATGCGGGCGGGGACGGTGTTAAGGAACATGCCGATGACGTTCTCGATGTCCGGCACCTCGCTCGGCCGGCCCGCGACGGTGGTGCCGAAGACGACGTCGGTACGGCCGGTCGCGCTCGCCAAGGTCAGGCCCCAGGCGGCGGTCAGCACCGTGTTGAGGGTCAGTCCGTGCCGGCGTGCGGTGTCGCGCAGCCGCTCGCCCAGGTCCGCCGGAAGGGCGGCGTCCAGGCTCTCCGGGATGTCCGGCTCCAGGCCCTGGTCGGCGGCGGCGAGCAGGGTGGGCTCGTCCAGACCGGCGAGGGCCGTACGCCAGGCGCGGGTGGCGACGGCGGTGTCCTGGGCCTCCAGCCAGGTGAGGTAGTCGCGATACGAGCCGGGCGCGGGCAGGGCGCTCGCGTCACCCCCGGACTCGTACAGGGCGAAGAGCTGGTCCAGGAAGACCCAGGCCGACCAGCCGTCCCACAGCAGCAGATGGCGTCCGATGACCAGCCGGTCACCGCGCTCCTCGCCGAGCCGCACGAGAAGCATCCGGAACAGTAGCGGCCGGGTCAGGTCGAAGCGGCGGGTGCGCTCTTCGTCCATCAACTCCCGTAGTTCTACGTCCTGTTCGGCGGCGGGCAGCCCGGACAGGTCGACCTCGTGGAGCGGGATCTCCGGTTCGCGGACGATGAACTGCACCGGCTGGCGCAGGCCTTCGCTGGTGAACCCGGCGCGCAGGCTGGGGTTGCGTTCCAGCAGGACGCGGGCCGCGGTGCGCAGCCGGTCCGCCTCGATGGGCGTGGTGAAGTCGAACGACTCGTGGACGGTGTAGACGTCCAGGGCGCTGTCGTCGTACGTCGAGTGGAAGAACAGCCCTTCTTGGAGCGGGGCCAGCGGCCAGATGTCCTCGACGGGGTACGGGCTGAGCCGGTGTACGCGCTCGGTCTCCTCGGCGGTGAGGGAGAAGGCGGAGGTCAGCGTGCGGGCCGAGGCCACGGGGGCGGCCGCCGCGGCGAGGGCCGCGGGTGTGCGGTGCTCGAAGACGTCCCGGGGGTTGAGGTCCAGGCCCGCCCTGCGGGCGCGGCTGGAGACGCCGATCGAGGTGATGCTGTCGCCGCCGAGCATGAAGAAGTCGTCGTCGATGCCGACGTCGTCGAGCTTCAGCACGGCCGCGAAGATCTCGGTGAGGGCGCGCTCGCGCTCGTCGCGCGGGGCCCGCACCTCGGCGCGTACCGTCTGCGGCGCGGGCAGCGCGGCCCGGTCGAGCTTGCCGCTGGGGGTCAACGGCAGGGCGTCCAGGACGACATAGGCGCCGGGCACCATGGGCGCGGGCAGCGAATCGGCGAGGGCGGCCTGGAGTTCGGCGGGCTCCGGACGGGTGTCACGGGCGGGGACGACGTACGCGATCAGTGCGCTGCCCGCGACGGTGACGGCGGCCTGGGCGACGGCGGGCTGCCGGCCCAACGCGGCCTCGATCTCGCCGAGTTCGATGCGGTTGCCGCGGATCTTGACCTGGCGGTCGGTGCGGCCCAGGTACTCGACGGTACCGTCGGCGCGGCGGCGCACCAGATCGCCCGTGCGGTACATGCGCTCGCCGGGCGCGCCGTACGGATCGGCGACAAACCGCTCGGCGGTCAGGCCGGGGCGGGCGTGATAGCCGCGCGCCAGCTGAACGCCCGTCAAGTAGAGCTCACCAGGGGTGCCTTCGGGCACCGGGCGCAGGCAGGAGTCCAGCACGCGCAGCCCGGTGTTCCACACCGGGCGGCCGATGGGCACGGTGGTACCGGGTGCGCCGTCGTACGGGTGGTACGTGACGTCGACGGCGGCCTCGGTGGGGCCGTACAGGTTGTGCAGCGGTGCCCCGGTGAGCTCGCGCCAGTGGGACGCGGCGGCGACAGGCAGCGCCTCGCCGCTGCTGAAGACGCGGCGCAGGGAAGAGGCCCAGGCCGGGTCGGCGGTGATCTCCTCGGACTGCAGGAAGGCTTCGAGCATCGAGGGCACGAAGTGCAGGGTGGTGACGCCCTGTTCGCGGATCAGCTCGGCCAGGTATGCCGGGTCGCGGTGTCCGTCGGGGCGCGCGAGGACGACCGCGGCGCCCTCGCACAGTGCCCAGAAGAACTCCCAGACGCTGACGTCGAAGCTGGCGGGGGTCTTCTGCAACACGCGGTCGTCGGTGGCGAGTTGGTACTCGCCCTGCATCCAGACCAGGCGGTTGACGATCGCGCGATGGGTGACAACTACGCCCTTGGGACGGCCGGTTGAGCCGGAGGTGTAGATCAGGTAGGCCGGGTCGTCGGGGCGCGCGGGGGCGGAGACGGACGGGGCTTCAGGCGCGCACTCGGCCGGGGTGTCCACCAACAACGGTGTAAGGCCGGGGACTTCAGGCAGGCGGGATGCGGTGGCCGTCGTGGTGACGACGGTCTCCGCCCCCGAGTCGGTGAGCATGTGCGTCACGCGGTCGGCCGGGTAGTCCACGTCGACCGGGAGGTAGGCGGCGCCGGACTTGAGCACCCCCAGCAGGGCGACCATGAGTTCCGTCGAGCGCGGTACGGCGACCGCGACGACCGTGCCGGGGCGGGCGCCCCGGGCACGGAGCCGTGCCGCCAACTCCTCGGCGCGGACGTCGAGTTCGCGGTACGTGAGCGTCTCGTCCTCGTACATCACGGCCGTTGCCTGCGGGGTGCGGGCGGCCTGGCTCTCGAAGGCGGCGGCCAGCGTCGTCTCGGGTACGTCGCGTCGTTCGCCGGCCGGGTGGGCGAGGGACAGTTCCTCCGCCGAGAGCAGTTCCAGGGCGGCGGCCGGCTGCCCGGGGTCGGCGGCGAGGGCGCCCAGGATCCGGGTGAGCCGGTCCGCGATCCGGTGCACGCTCTCGGCGTCGAGCCGCTGGGCGTGGTGCTTCAGGCGCAGATCGAGTCGGCGGCCCGGCTTCACGATCAGGGCGAGCGGGTAGTGCACGGCGTCGTGGAACTCGTGGCCCGTGACGTGGACGGTGCCGGAGGGGTCGGTGAGGCCGGTCGCGGACGGGTAGTTCTCGAAGACGACCAGGGTGTCGAAGAGTTCGCCGCTGCCCGCGAGCCCGGCGACCCGCTGAAGCTCCGCGAGGCCGAGGTGCTGGTGGTCCAGCAGCCGCGCCTGCTCGTCCTGGAGCCGGCCGAGCAGCTCGGCGAGGGTGTCGGCGGGCTCCCAACGGAAGCGCGTGGGGAGCGTGTTGATGAACAGGCCGACCATGGACTCGATGCCCTCGACCTCTGCGTCACGGCCGGAGACGGTGGTGCCGAACACCACGTCCTGCCGGGCCGTCAGCCGCCCGATCAGCAGACCCCAGGCACTCTGCACGACCGTGCCAAGGGTCACCCCGAGCTCCCGGGAACGCGCCGCAAGGCGGGCGGTGACCTGCTCGGACAGCTCGACACGCACCTGCGCGGGCTCGATCGGCGCACCGTCGGCGGGCGCCTCGACCAGACGCGTGGGCTCGTCGAGACCGGCGAGGGCGATGCGCCAGGCCTCGCGGGCGGCATCGCGGTCCACGGTCGCCAGGCGACGAAGGTATGAGCGGTACGGCGCGACCTCGGGCAGTTCGGCCGGAGTGTCCCCGTAGCAGGCCATCAGCTCGCGGTGCAGCACCGGCAGGGACCAGCCGTCGGCGACGATGTGATGGAACGTCAACAGCAGTCGGCTGCGGTTCTCGTCGAGCCGGACGAGCGCGCAGCGCAGCAGCGGCGGGCGGGCGAGGTCGAAGCGCCGGGCACGTTCGTCGGCGGCGACCGCGTCGGCGAGCGACGGCCGGACCCCTGCCTCCTGCGCGGACAGGTCCACCTCGCGCCAGGGCAGCTCAAGACGGTCGGCGACGATCTGCACCGGGCGGCCGTCGGCGAGCTGGCGGAAGCAGGCGCGCAGCGGGGCGTGCCGCTCCAGGACGCGCTGGGCGGCGCGGCGCAGGGTCTCGCCGTCGACCGGGCCGGACAGTTCGAGGGCCTGCTGGACGACGTACGCGTCGCCATCGGCACCGTCGACGAGGGAGTGGAAGTAGAAGCCCTCCTGGAGCGGGCTCAGCGGCAGCAACTCCTGGACGCCGACCGGGTGTTCACCTTGCAGCTCGGCGAGTTCGGCTTCCGTGAGCCGGACGAGCGGGGTGTCCTCCCCGGTGTCCTGCGCGTCGGTCCGTACGTCGGCGGCTTCGGCGAGGGCCGCGACCGTACGGTGCCGGAAGACGTCGCGGGAGCTGAGCCGCAGCCCGGCCCGGCGGGCGTGGACGAGGAGCTGGATGGCGGTGATGCTGTCGCCGCCGAGCGCGAAGAAGTCGTCGTCGATGGTGACCGAGCGCAGGCCGAGCACCTCGGCGTAGGCCGCGCACAGCAGCTCCTCGCGGGCGTCGCGCGGCGGGCGGCCGGAGCTGAGGGCGCCGTAGTCGGGGGTGGGCAGCGCGGCCGAGTCGAGCTTGCCGCTGGGGGTGACCGGGAGGCGGTCGAGGGGGACGACGGCGGCCGGGACCATGTACTCCGGGAGCCGGTCGGCCGCGTACGAACGCAGCGCCCTCATCAGGGCGTTCACGTCACGGAAGGGCGCGGGGCGGTTGGCGTGCGGGACCGTGCCGGACGGGCGGTACAGGCGGCCGTCGTACGGGGCGTCACCGAGGGCGAACAGCACATCGAGACTGCCGTCGTCGGCGGAGCCGTTCCAGGTGACGGCGACCCGGCGCCCATGCCGCGCGCCGAGGGCATGGAACGCCTCCGGATCCGGCGCCCCGGCGGACGCGGCCGTACGACTGCGGCCGTCCAGGGTCGCCAGCGCGGCCAGGTCCTCGGCGAGCCGGACGTTCGGCACGCCCACCACCCGGAGCAGGGAAGGCCCCTCGCCCAGCCGGGCGTCGAGGTCGTCCAAGCCGCCGAGGTCGGCCCACGCGATCTCATCGCCCTCGGCCGAAACCGGAGCCGAAGCGACAGCGGCCCGCTTGGTGAGCACCACGTCATAGCGGTACCGGGTCAGCTCGTTGTGATGGGCCCCGCGCTTGACGCGGATGTCGGCGTCGAAGCCGTCGAGCGCGGCGAAGAAGTCGGGGTCGAGCAGCAACTCCCCCTCCCAGGCCACCGACCGCTCCACGGCGGCGCGCAGGGCCTGCTTGTCCTCCGGGTCGCCGGCCCGTCGGGTCTCCACGGCCGCGCGCAGGCAGCGCAGCAGACGGGCATTGCGGACGTCGCCGATGAACAGCCGGCCGCCGGGCGCCAGCAGTTCCGCGGCGGCGCCCAGTACCTCGGCGAGGTAGTCGGCGCTCGGGAAGTACTGGGCGACGGAGTTGATGACGACGGTGTCGAAGTAGCCCTTCGGCAGCCCGGAGGTGTCGTGCGCGGGCTGGGCGCTCAGGCGGACCCGGTCGACCAGTTCCGGCACCGCCTCGACCTGGGTACGCAAGGCACGTACGGCCTCTTCGGAGAGGTCGGTGCCCCAGTACGCCTCGCATCCGGGCGCGACACGGGAGAGGATCAGTCCGCTGCCGACGCCGATCTCCAGGACCCGGCGGGGCGTCAGTTCCTCGATACGGGCGACGGTGGCGTCACGCCACTCGCGCATCTCGTCGACGGGGATGGGCAGGCCGTCGTACATGCTGTTCCAGCCCGCGAAGTTCTCGCGGAAGCCGCCCGAGCTGTCCCGGCGGCCCTCGGATCCGGCCGCCGAGTAGAGCAGTTCGTGCAGATCCTTCCACTCCTGGACCTGCTCGGTCTCGTCCCCGGCCGCCTCGGCGTCCAGGGAGGGCACGACATAGGCGGCCAGTCGGCGGTCGCCGGGCCGGTCCTCACGGACCACGACCGCCGCCTGGTCCACGGCCGGGTGGCCGCGCAGTACGGACTCGATCTCGCCGGGTTCGATGCGGAAACCGCGGATCTTCACCTGGGAGTCGGCCCTGCCGAGGAACTCAAGGCGTCCGTCGGCCTTCCAGCGCACCAGGTCGCCGGTGCGGTACAGCCGCTCGCCGGGCGCCCCGAACGGGTCCGCGACGAACCGCTCGGCCGTCAGGTACGGCCGCCCCAGGTAGCCGCGGGCCAGGCCCGCGCCGCCGAGGTAGAGCTCGCCCGCCACGCCCGCCGGGACGGGCTTCAGCCGGGCGTCGAGGACGTAGGCGCGAGTTCCGGGGTCGGGGACGCCGATGGGCACGATGGTGCCGGCGGGGGTGTCGGGGTCGCAGAGGCCGAGGGTGGAGTTGGTGGTCGCCTCGGTCGGGCCGTACGCGTTGAACATCATCCGGCCGCGCGCATAGCGGCCGACCAGTTCGGGCGAGACGCGTTCGGTGCCGGCGAGGAGGGTGGCGGGCGGCAGTTCGATGTCCTCGGGCATGGCCGCGAGCAGGGCCGGCGGGAGGATCATGAAGGTGATGCCGTGGGCGTGCGCGTACTCGGCGAGCGGCGCGCCCGGCACCCGGCGCTCGGTCGGTACGACGACGAGCCGGCCGCCGGAGAGCAGTCCGAGGCACAGGTCCCAGAACGCCACGTCGAAGCTGGGCGAGGCGAACTGGAGCACTCTGCTGTGCGGGCCGATGCCGAAGCGTTCGGTCTGCGTCGCGACGAGCTTGGCGACGCCCGCGTGCGAGAGCACCACGCCCTTGGGGCGGCCGGTGGAGCCGGAGGTGTAGATGACGTAGGCGGCGTTGCCGGTGGACAGCGCTTCGGGGGTGGGATCGTGCGCCGGGCGCTGCTCCAACTCCCGTACGGTGTCGGGCTCGTCGAGGATCAGGCGGTCCATGCCGTCGCTCGGCGGGATGTCGGCGGCGGCTTCGGTGGTGGTGACCAGGCAGGCGGGGGCCGCGTCGGTGAGCATGTAGGAGATGCGGTCCGCCGGGTAGTCGGTGTCCACCGGCAGGTAGGCGGCGCCGGACTTGAGTACGGCGACTTCGGCGATGATCAGCTCGGCCGAGCGGGGTACGGCGAGCGCGACGACCCGTTCGGGTCCGGCGCCGCGGGCGATGAGGGCGTGGGCCAGCCGGTTGGCGCGCTCGTCGAGTTCGGCGTAGGTGAGGCGGGTGTCCTCGAAGACGAGGGCGACGGCGTCCGGGCGCAGGCGTACCTGCTCGGCGAACAGCTCCGGCCAGGTGCGCGCCGGTACGTCGTGCTCGGTGTCGTTCCACTCCTCGACGATGCGCCGGCGCTCGTCGGCGGCGAGCAGTTCCAGTTCGCCGACGGGAGTGTGCGGCCGGGTGAGGGCGTCGGCCAGCAGGGTCGCGTAGTGGTCCGCGATGCGCTCGACGGTCGCGGCCTCGAAGAGGTCCTGACGGTAGGTCACTCGCACTTCGCTCGCAGCGACTTCACCTGCGGAGGCTTCGCCGACGGTGACTTCGAGCGTGACGTCCAGCGGGCCGGCCGATCCGCTGTCCCCGAAGGCCGTGTTGAACAGCAGACCGCCACCGCGGGTGGGCTCCGGACGCAACTGGGCGACCAGCGTGGACAGTTCGACCCGGTGTTCCCGGGCCTCGGCACACGCCTCGCCCATCCGGCGCACCAGTTCGGTGAACTCCGTACCGCCGTCCACGGCCACGCGAACCGGCAGGCCGCCGTACCCGACCGTGATGTCCCGCGCGCCGCTGTAGCGGTGCAGCACTGCCACATACGCGCCCAGCAGCGTCGCCTCGTCAGCCGCGGTGCCCAACTGGCGGCTCACCGCCCCCTGTTCACCGCCGGGCCGCAAGGGATACGGGAAATCGACCGGGAGGGCTGTCTCCTGAGGAAGCGGGTCGAGCCGTCGACTCCAAAAAGCCTGTACTTCGTTGTCGTCGATGCCAGACACACGCTCTACAAAACCGGACACAGCTGACCGTGCCTCCCGGATGTGCGGAACCGGCTCTGCCGGAGGACCGCAGGTCATACTAAGGTAAGGATTACCTAACCAAAAGACCCAATCCCTATGGCGGCCAAGCTCACGACTAGGATTAAGGTCTGCCTAACCTAAGGGAGTCGGGTCCGTGGAGACCGAACGGTGAAGCGGGGCAAGAGACTTCGCCCCGTACTGCTGGTGGCGCTGCTCGGCGCCGTTCTGGTGGTGCTCTGTCTGCTGTCGCTCGCGCTGGGTGCGGCAAGTGTCCCGCCGGGCCAGGTGATCCGGACGCTGTTCGGCGACGCGCCGAGCCGGTTCGTGGACAACATCGTCTGGTCGGCACGGGTGCCGCGCACGACGCTGGGCCTCGCGGCAGGCGCCGCCCTCGGTCTGGCCGGTGCCCTGATGCAGGCCCTGACCCGCAATCCGCTGGCGGATCCCGGGATCCTGGGCGTCAGCGCGGGCGCCTCCTTCGCCATCGTGCTGGCCGTGGGAGTGTTCGGGTTCGGCTCGTTCTACGGGTACGTGTGGTTCGCCTTCGCGGGCGCGCTCGCGGCGAGCGTCGTGGTGTACCTCCTCGGCGGCCTTGGGCGCTCCGGCCAGACGCCGGTGAAGCTGGCGCTCGCCGGTATCGCGGTGACCTTCCTGCTCTCCTCGCTCACCAGCGCCATCGTCCTGACCGACCCGGACGCGCTGGACCGCTACCGCTTCTTCACCGCCGGTTCGATGGCCGACCCGGACGGTGCCACGGTGCTGCGGATTCTGCCGTTCCTCGCCGCCGGCCTCATTCTGGCCCTGGCCTGTGCGCCGGCCCTCAACAGCCTGGCCCTCGGCGAGGATGTGGCGGCCTCCCTCGGCCGAAACCTCGGCCTGATCCGGCTGCAGGGCGTCGCCGCGGTCACCCTGCTGACCGGTGCGGCCGTCGCGGTCATCGGCCCGATCGTCTTCATCGGCCTTGTGGTCCCCCATGTCGCCCGGGTCCTCGCCCAGTTGGCGGGAATCGGCCCCGACCACCGCTGGCTGCTACCGCTGTCGGCCGTCCTCGCCCCGAGTCTGCTGCTCGCCGCGGACATCGTCGGCCGCCTCGTCGCACGGCCGACCGAGGTCCAGGCGGGCATCGTCGTCGCCTTCATCGGCGGCCCGTTCTTCATCGCCATGGTCCGCCGACGCCAGCTCGCGGAGGTGTGACCATGGTCAACGCGAAGTCCACCCTCACCAAGTCCCCCTTGGACTCCGGCACTTCGCCCACCCGAGCACGCGTCCGCTCCTACCGCACCTTCCGTCTGGCCGCACCGCCCGTCTCCGGGATCTTCCGTCCCCGCCTGGTGGCGCTGAGCGCGGTGCTCGCGACGGCCACCTTCCTGCTGTTCAGCTGGGGCCTGACGATCGGCGACTTCCCGATCGCGTTCGCCGATGTCGTACGCGCCCTCGTCGGCACCGGCGACCCCGGCACCGTCCTCGTCATCCAGGAGCTGCGGCTGCCGCGCTCACTGGTCGGTCTGCTGGCCGGGATCGCGTTCGCCGTCTCCGGTGCGCTGTTCCAGACCATGACCCGCAATCCACTGGCCAGCCCCGACATGATCGGCCTCACCCAGGGTGCGGGCACCGCCGTGGTCGCGGGCATCGTGCTGGGCTGGGACGGCGGGCTCGGCACCCAGGCCCTCGGGCTGCTCGGCGCGCTGACCACGGCCTTGGTTGTGTACGTCCTGGCCTGGCGGCGCGGCACCACCGGTTACCGGATCATCCTGATCGGCATCGGCGTGGCCTGGATCTGCACGAGCGCCACCGACTATCTGGTGGCCAAGGGCGGACGGTTCGAGGCGCAGGCCGCCGTCGGCTGGCTGGTGGGCAACCTCAACGGCCGTACGTGGGACCAGGTCACCCCGCTCGCCGTCGTACTGGCGGTGCTGCTGCCGGCGTCGCTGCTGCTCGGTCGGCTGCTGCGCACCCTCCAGCTCGGCGACGACGTCGCCACCGGCCTCGGTACCCGGGTGCAGTTCGTGCGCCTGTCCATCCTGCTCACCGGGGTCGGCCTGATCGCATTCGCCACCGCGTCCGCGGGCCCCGTCGCCTTCGTGGCGCTCGCCGCGCCGCAGATCGCCCAGCGGCTTGCCGGTACCGCCTGGCCGCCCCCCGTCGCCTCGGGACTGACCGGCGCCCTGATGGTCCTCGGCAGCGACCTCATCGCCCGTACGCTCATCTCCGGCACGGAACTGCCGGTCGGAATCGTCACCGGCGTGCTCGGCGCGCCGGTCCTGCTCTGGTTGCTCGTCCGCGTGAACCGCGCGGGTTCAGGAGGTTGATCCATGTCGGTTGAACCCAAGTCGGCGGACGCCTCGCCCCGGACCGACCCCGACCCGGACCTGCGGGCGAGCGGACTGCGCCTGGCGTACGACAACCGGGTGGTCGTAGACGGCCTCGACCTCGCCGTACCGCCCGGCCGGATCACCGCGATCGTCGGCGCCAACGCCTGCGGCAAGTCCACGCTACTGCGCGCCCTGGCCCGGCTGCTCGCACCCCGTGAGGGCGCCGTCCACCTGGACGGCCGTGCTCTGCAGTCCATACCGTCCCGGGAACTCGCCCAGCGCCTCGGCATCCTGCCGCAGAGCCCGGTCGCACCCGAGGGGCTGACCGTCATCGACCTGGTCAACCGCGGCCGTTCACCGCACCAGACCTGGTGGCGGCAGTGGTCCAAGGCCGACGAGCAGGCCGTGCACCAGGCGCTGGCCGCCACCGCCATGACCGACCTCGCGGACCGTCCCGTCGACGAGCTCTCCGGCGGACAGCGCCAGCGCGCCTGGATCGCCATGGCGGTCGCGCAGGGCACCCCCGTACTGCTCCTCGACGAACCGACGACGTATCTGGACCTGGCCCACCAGATCGACGTACTGGACCTCATCACCGACCTCAACCGGCGCGAGAACCGCACCGTCGTGATGGTGCTGCACGATCTCAACCAGGCCTGCCGCTACGCCGACCACGTCGTCGCCATGAAGTCCGGGCGGATCGTCGCCGAGGGCCCGCCGGCCGAGGTCATCACCGCCGAGACCGTCGCGGACGTCTTCGACCTGAACTGCAAGATCACCATGGACCCGGTCAGCGGCACGCCTCTGGTCATTCCGATGGGGCGCCATCACGGGGCCGACGCGGGTGAGCCGGCCCGTACGTGAGGCCTCGCACATGAGCCCGTACATGAGAACTCGTACATGAGAAGGAGGCGTACGAGCCGGATCAGGCGCCCCTGCCCCACTGGCACCAGGCGGCTTCCGGGTCGGCGTACAGGGTGAACCCCGGGTCGCCGGTGACGCACTCCCGGATGCATTCGGGGGCTCCGATGAGGTGGAAGCGCACGGCGGGGTCTTTGGGGAACAGTGCGCGCAGTTCGGTGTCCGAGAGCCCGTCGGCGCAGCGGAGTTCCTGTAGGTCAAGGAAGAACTCCCGGTGTCCTTCGTCAACTTGATCGTGCAGCCGCTGTCTCAGCTGCCGTTGTGTGGTGGCGCCCAGCGTGCCGCTGACCGCCATCCACAGCCGGAACGGCGCCTCAGCCAGCACGCGCATGCGAATGACCGTGATTTCCAAGGGTGTTGTGCTCCAAGTGGCGCTTGTGTCGCGGTGCGAGCGCCGTAATCCCGCTTGCCGGCGGTGCCCTTGCTACTCCACCTCGCGGGCCACCAGAAGTGCGCGCCGCGCGGCTGCGCGAAGCCTCCCCTCGCCCCACACAGGCGTAACGGCGCGCTCCACATGGCGGTGCGTCAGGAAAAGTCCTCGTCAGGAAGAGGTCCCGCCTGCCTCCCCGGTGAGCTCGCGCAGCCGGCGCAGCACCGCGCCGTGTTCCGGGCGGTGCAGGGGCGAGGCGGACAGCAGCTGCGTCAGCACCTCGCCGAGCGGCCCGGCCCGGCGCGGTGGCGCGGGAGCCGGCGGGTAGCCGCTGCCCCCCTCGGCGAACGGCTCCCTGCCCTCGACGGCGAAATACAGGGTCGTACCGAGCGCGAACAGGTCCGACGCCGGCGTCGCCGAACCCCCGTACAGCTGCTCCGGGGCGAGATAGCCGGGCGTGCCGATCACCCGATGCGCCCGGGTGTGGGACGTGCTGCCCGCCATCCGGTGGGCGATGCCGTAGTCGGTGAGGACCACGCGCGCATGTGGATGCCCCGAACCGTCCGGTGCCAGAAGGATGTTGGACGGTTTCACATCCCGGTGCACGATCCCGAGGTGGTGCCCGGCCGCGAGCGCCTTGAGCACGGCGAGGCCGATCCGCGCCGTCTCCCGGACCGGCAGCGGCCCTTCGCCCGACCGCAGCCGCCCCTCGACCACCGCCTCCAGGGTCGTGGCGCCGCGGACGAACTCCATGACGATCCACGGGAAGCCGTCCTCCTCGACGACGTCATGAACCGTCACCACATGCGGTGCCTCACGCAGCGCGGCAAGACTCCACGCCTCACTGAACGCCCGGGCGGTCCGGACCTCCCGGCTCTCCTCGCCCGGCCCGGCCTCCGCCCGTACGACGACCTCCTTCACCGCGACGTCCCTGCGCAGCCGCAGGTCGTACGCCAGCCATACGCGTCCCATGCCACCGGTGCCGACCGGCTTGACCAGCCCGTACCGCTCGGCGAGGACCCGCGCCCAGGGACCGCGTGCCCGGCCGTCGGGCGCGGACGGGCGCGGGGGCGCCACGTTGGTGTTCCCGTGCTCGTGCCCTGTCTCGTCCATCTGCGCCCGCCCCGGCCGCCCGGCATGTCGTCCGTACGTCACACGTCGTCAGTACATCGTCAATATGCCCTCGGCACTACCTGGTCAATGCGATCAGTACGCGGGTTTCAGAGCCCCCGCGGGAAGCTTCTTGTCGTCCTCGTGGTCCACCGTGCACATCACCCACCGGAAGCCGGCGTTCCACTCGTCGTCGGTGGCGTACCAGCCGCTCATCGAATGGCCCTTGCCGCGGGCCCAGTTGACGCCGTACTTCTCGTCGCACAGGGCCACCATGTCGACGCTCCCAGCGGAGTCGTTGCCCGAGGACCACGTCCAGCCGACGGCTTGTTCATGGTGCGGCTCGTCACAGCTGATCAGGTAAGGCGTGGTCCAGCCCTCGTCGTCCTCCTTGGTGTTGATGCAGTCGCCCGGGCCCATCTGCGTCGTGGAAATCTCCTCGCCAAGCTTGCGGTACTCGCCCAGCGGGCCCCCGATGGTGGCCTTCTTCAGGAAGAGCAGGCAGGCCGTGTCCGGCGGCTGGTTCTGCCCCGCGGCCGGCGTCAGTACATGCAGGACGGGGTCGGGCATGGTCTTACGCAGCTTCTCCGTGCGCTCGGCGCACTCGGCCTGCGCTGACGAGGCACTGGAGCTCGGCGTCGCACCGGACGCCGCGATCGTCGTGATCACCTGGCCCTCGGGGTCGTCCTCGACGCAGTTGACGAGCTTGAGCTCGGGCTGCCCTTTGTACTCGCCCTCCTTCCAGTCGGCGTCCACGCACTGACCGGGCAGCAGCCCGTCCTTCAGGCCCACCTTGGTGCCGTACGGGAAGGGACTGCGGGTGGTGGTCGGCGTCGGGGTAGGGGGCGCGCTCACCTTCGGCTGCGGCTTGGTCTCCGCGCGCTGCTGCTGCCCGTCGTTGCCGTAAACGGCGGCACCCACGCCGAAGCCACCGGCCGCCACGAGTACTCCGACGAGTGCCAGCAGGGCCGGGAGCCGCCATCCCTGGGGACGGGTACGGCTACGGGGCGGGGCCTCTCCTCCAGGGCGGGTGGGGGTGATGTCCCCGTCACCGTCGCCGTTCCCAGCCGTGTCCCCATCCCCAGAACGGGCGGCTTCCCCAGGAGCGGCGGCTTCGGACGCCTCAGGCGTGGCGGCTTCCTCCGAGTCGCCGGCCTTTGCGGGGGCGCTGGCCTTCTCGGCGGCACCAGCCCCATCAGGCGCGGCCGCCGGCACCAGCGCGGCCTTGCCGCCCCCGGACTCCGCGACCTCCCCGGCAGCCCCACCGTCCCCGGCCGCCGCGGCCTCCGCCAAAAGCTCCGCCGCCTCTGCAGCCTGCGTACGGTCCAGCGGGTTCTTCGCCAGCAACCCCGTGATCACCCGGCTGAGCTGCTCACCAGCCTGCTCCGGCGGCGAAGGCTCCGTCTCCAGCAACGCCATCAGGGCCGCCTCGGGAGTGTCCCTGTCGAAGGGGCCCACGCCCTCGACGGCGAAGTAGAGGGTGACGCCGAGGGAGAAGAGGTCGGAGGCGGGGGTGGCCTCGCCGCCGTGCACGCGCTCGGGGGCCATGTAGCCGGGCGTGCCGATCACCACGCCGCTGCGGGTCAGCCGGGTCTCGCGCGGGCGGAGCGAGATGCCGTAGTCCGTGAGCAGGACACGGCGGTCGGCGACCCCGGAGTGGTCGGGCGCGAGGAGGATGTTGGAGGGCTTCACATCCCGGTGGATGATGCCGAGCCGGTGCCCGGCGGAGAGTCCGTCGAGGGCCGCCGCCCCGATCCGGGCCACCTCGGCGGCGGGGAGCGGGCCGCGGTCCCGTACGACGGCACTGAGGTCCATGGTGCCGGGCAGGTACTCCATCACGATCCACGGCAGGCCTTCGTGCTCGACCACGTCGTACACCGTGATCACATTCGGGTGTTCGCGCAGCTGGGCCGCCTTCAGCGCCTCCTTGCGCCCGCGGGAGGCGCGGTCGCCGGAGGCCTCGTCCGGCAGTAACGGCAGCTCTATCTCCTTGACCGCGACCTGGGCCTTCAGCTCCTCGTCCTCGGCACGCCAGACGCTTCCCATCCCTCCGGAGCCCAGCCGCTGCCGCAACCGGTAGCGCCCGGCGATGACCCGTTCCTGCTCCCCTGCCACGAACCGCTCCCCTCACAGCGCGTGTGATCAGCCGACGTACACACGACGTGCTTAACCGATCGCCAGGGGCACATGGTTACGCGGGACCTCCGGGACCCGTCCCGGTCACGAACGTTTTCCGGCCAGGCCTCGGCTTTAAGGTGTCCTTACGCCAGGGCCACAGCGCGCGGGGACCGGCCCGCGTATGCCGCCCTCAGCACGTCCAGGGCGCCGCCCATCGTGACCGTCCGCGGATTGGGGTACGCCTCGGCGGCGATCTGTCCGGCTGCCACCGTCAAGTCGTCGTCGGTCAGGCCGAGTTGGGCGAGGGAGCGGGGTGCGCTGAGGCGTCCGGCCAGTTCCCAGAGGGCGTGCGGGGCGTTGTCCGTGCGAAGGGCGCGGTTGAGGACGGTGATCGCCTCGGGGACGGCGGGCGCGTTATACGCGAGGGCGTGCGGGAGGACGACCGTGTGCGTCTCGGCGTGCGGCAGGCCGAAGGTGCCGCCCAGCACATGGCACAGCTTGTGGTGCAGTCCCATGGTGGTCGCGCCCAGGCAGGAGCCGCAGAGCCAGGCCCCGTAGAGGGCACGGCCGCGTGGCCCGGTGGCCTCCGGATCGTCCACGACGTGTGGCAGTGCGGACGTCATGGCGCGGACGCCCTCCTCCGCCATCAGCGCGACGAGGGGCGAGGTGTCAGGGGCGTACAACGCCTCGGCCGCGTGGGCTAGGGCGTTGAAGCCGCTGGTCACGGAGAAGGCCGGGGGCAGGCTCAGGGTGAGCTCGGGGTCGTAGACGACGCTGCGGGGCAGGACGGCCGGGTCGCGTCCGGTGCGCTTGACGCCGTGCTCGGTGAGGCCCCAGACGTCGGTCATCTCGGAGCCGGCGTAGGTGGAGGGCACGGCGATCAGCGGCAGGCCCGTCCGCAGGGCGAGCGCCTTGCCGAGGCCGATCGCGCTGCCGCCGCCGACCGCGACGCAGCCGTCGGCGCCAGCAGCGTGCGTCACCACGACGGCCCGGTCGGCGACCTCGACGGGGACGTGCATACGGGCCTCGGAGTGCAACCCCGCACAGAGCGAGCCCAGCGAGTTCGCGACGGCGCGCGCGGTGACCGCGCTCTGCCTGCCGCACACCACCAGCAGCCGCCGCAGACCGAGCCGCCCGGCCTCGTCGGCCGGCGCGGTCGTCGCGGCGCCGGGCCGGAACACGATTCGTATCGGACGGCTCTCGTAGGAGAAATCCGGGACATTGATTGCGTTCGTGCTGTTCGTTGCGTTCATGGCATCGTGGCGTTCATGAGGGCCGCTCCCGGGTGTGCGGGTGCGTACGAGGTGGCTGCTCTTCCCTGCGCGTACTGCGCCTTCGCTTACTGCGTCTCTTCCCTGCGAATACCGCGTCCGGGTGCGGATAATCGCTGTCGGCCGCGAAGATGTGCGTGGTGAGGGGCGGGTCAAGCGGTTCTAGGGGGGCAACGGGCGTGACAACCGGTAACCACACCGATAACCTCCCGTTCGGGAACCGGTTGCCACTGGTGTTGCCGCAGTTCCCGAGCCACTGAGGGGTCGAAGGGGCGGGCGATGACGAGGAAGAGCAACGGGGACGCCGGGGGCCGGTGCACGATCAGGGATGTGGCGGCCCGGGCGGGGGTGTCCGCCTCGACGGTGTCGCGGGTGCTGGCCGGCGATTACCCGGTGAGCACGGCGACGCGTACGCGCGTGATGCGGGCGGTCCGCGAGCTGGACTATGTCGCGGACGCCAGGGCCAAGGCGATCGCGGGCGTCGGCACGCCGACCCTCGCCTTCGTACTGGACGACATCACCGGCCCGTCGTTCGCGCACATGGCGCACGGCGTGGAACGCGAGGCGACCCGGCTCGGCCATCTGTGCCTGGTGTGCAGCACGGACGGCGACACCGAGCACGAGCTGGAGTTCATCGAGACGATGCGGGCCCAGCGGGCCGCCGCGGTGATCCTGGTGGGCGGCACCGCGGACACTGCCGAGTACCGCGCGCGGATGTCCCGTATCGCCGATTCCCTGGCTTCGGCGGGCTCCCGGCTCGTGCTGTGCGGCCGGCCGCCGCTGGATCCCGGCACGCCGGTGACGGTGATCGAGTACGACAACGAGAGCGGGGCGTACGCGCTGTGCTCCCACCTCCTCGCCCAGGGCCACCGGCGCATCCTGTTCCTCGGCGGCAAGCCGGAGAACACCACGGCTCAGGGCCGCGAGCGCGGCTATCTGGCCGCGCATCGCGCCCGCGGCGAGGAACCGGACCCCGGGCTGCTTCTCCCCGGTGACTTCACCCGCGACTCGGGCCATCGCCGCATCCGCCAGGCCCTCTCCCAGGGGCTGGAGTTCACGGCGGTGATGGCCGCCACGGACATGGTCGCGGCGGGCGCGCTCACCGCCCTGCACGAGTCGGGCCTGTCCGTCCCGGACGACGTCTCCCTCGTGGGCTACGACGACATCCCCTTCGCCCGCGATCTGCAGCCGCCGCTGACCACGGTCCACGTCCCCTACGAGGAACTCGGCCGCCTCGCAGTCCGTACGGCCCTCGGCAGGACACCGGACGCCCCGAACGAGCACCTCCTGCTGGGAACCCATGTGGTGGTGCGGGATTCGGTGGCGGCCGTGCGGGGGCAGTTAGTCACGGACGCAAGCGCCAGGGTTTCCTCGCAAGCTCCTGCTGGAGGGTTGACGTGACAACGAACAGCACCGGTCCGATCCGCCTCACCGACGGTGCGCACACCGCATTGCGCCCGGCGACCGCGGCCCGGATCACCGGCGGTTTCTGGGCGTCCAGACGGCGCACCAACGCCGAGGTGAGCATCCCGCAGGGCCCTTCGAAGCTGGAGGAGGCGGGCAACCTCGCCAATCTGCGGGCGGCCGCCGACGGCAAGGGCACCTTCATAGGTGACTTCCAGTTCCAGGACTCGGATGTGCACAAGTGGCTGGAGGCGGCGTCCTGGCAGCTCGCCGACAGCCCGGAGGACACCCAACTGGCCTCGCACATCGACGAGTTGACGACCCTCCTGGCGGCCGCCCAGGACGCGGACGGTTATCTGCAGACGTACTACCAGGTCGCCCACCCCGAGCGGCGCTGGCAGGAGCTGGCCTGGGGCCACGAGTTGTACTGCGCGGGCCATCTCATCCAGGCGGCGGTGGCCCACCACCGGGCGACCGGCCGGCGTGAACTCCTGGAGGTGGCCGAGCGGTTCGCGGCCCACATCGACGCGACGTTCGGCAAGGAGAAGGCGATCGACGGGGTGTGCGGGCACCCCGAGATCGAGACGGCCCTCGTCGAGCTGTACCGCGAGACCGGCGAGCGCCGCTGGCTGGACCTCGCCGCCTACTTCGTCGACCGGCGCGGCTACGGCGTGCTGAACGCGGGCGCCGACCGCGGCCACGACCGCGACATGGGCCAGGCCTACTGGCAAGACCGCGTTCCGGTGCGCGAGGCGAACACGGTCGAGGGCCATGCCGTACGGCAGCTGTATCTGCTCGCGGGGGCGACCGACCTGGCGGCGGAGACCGGCGATCCGGAACTGCGGGCCGCGCTGGAGCGCATATGGGACGCCATGGTGGCGACGAAGACGTACGTCACCGGCGGGGTCGGCTCGCGGCACGAGGGCGAGGCCTTCGGCGACCCCTTCGAGCTGCCGCCGGACCGGGCGTACGCGGAGACCTGCGCGGCGATCTCGTCCGTCCAGTGGTCGTGGCGGATGGCCCTGCTGACGGGCGAGGCGAAGTACTCCGACCTCGTCGAGCGCACCCTCTTCAACGGCTTCCTCTCCGGCGTCGGCCTCGACGGCGACAGCTGGCTGTACGTCAACCCGCTCCAGGTCCGCGAGGAGTACGCCGACCACGGCGGCGACCAGACGGCCCGCCGCACCCCCTGGTTCCGCTGCGCCTGCTGCCCGCCGAACGTGATGCGGCTGCTCGCCTCACTCCCCCACTATGTGGCGAGCGGCGACGCGGAGGGTCTGCAGCTGCACCAGTACGCGACGGGCGTGTACGCCGCCGGGGAGGGCGTCGTCCGCGTGGAGACCGCGTATCCGTGGGACGGCCGGATCACCGTGACCATCGAGGAGGCCCCGGCGGACCGTGACTGGTCGCTGTCGCTGCGGATCCCGTCCTGGTGCACGGAGTTCGAAGCCTCGGCTCCCGATGGAAGCGCTCCGACCGAGGCGGGTGACGGCTGGCTGCGGACGCGCCGCCGCTGGTCCGCGGGCGACACGCTCACCCTCGACCTCGATATGAGCGTCCGCCTGACCCGGCCCGACCCACGCGTCGACGCGATCCGCGGCTGTGTGGCCGTGGAGCGCGGCCCGCTCGTGCACTGTCTGGAGGGCGTCGACCAGCAGCCCGGGGTCCGGCTCGACGATGTGACGCTGCCGTACGGGTCCGGTCTGGCCGTCTCTCAGGAGCCGGAGCTGCTGGGCGGGGTCGCCGTGGTCACGGCTGACGGGCGCCGCCGGAGCGACGGAAGCGACGTACGGCTGACAGCGGTGCCGTACTACGCCTGGGCGAACCGGGAAGAAGGCGCAATGCGGGTGTGGATTCCCGAGGAGTGACCTCGTCGGCCGGTTCGGCGTCCCACAGGGCGAGTTCGCGGTCGCGCGGGCCGTGCACCACGGGCGGTCCGTCCGCGCCGAAGACGCGCACCGGGTGCGAGTCGTTCCAAGCAGGCCAGCCCGGGTCGCCCTCGGCGGCGAACCGCACCCACGCGGAGTGCATCGCGTCGGCCAGCTCCTTCGGAGCTCCCTCGCCCGCGAGCTTGGCCGACTCCGGGACGTCCCCGGTGTCGAAGACGAAGCCGAGCTCCAAGGCGTGGCAGGCGCCGAGTTCGGGGAGGTTCGAGGGCCAGGCGAATTCGTACACGTACGAGGAGCCGGGGCGGGCGTCGGCCAGCCGGTGCAGTGGGATGCGCAGCAGGTGGTCGGTGACCATCTGGCCGAGGAGCTCGGCGGGGCGGGCGTCCGGGTGGAGGGCGCGATAGCCGCGCGGGACCTCGGGGCCGCAGTGGCAGCGGGCCATAGCGCCGGCGAGGGCGACCGGGCCGAGCCGGTCGACGCGTTCCATGAGCCCGCCCGGCACCAGCCACAGCCGGTACTCGTCCTGGGTCCAGCCCATGAGCAGCTCGACGCCCGGCGCGGCACCCCCTTCGACCAGGGCCTCCATCGGGTCCTGCGGTACGAGGTCGTCGTCGACGACGATGCCGAAGGAGGGCCCGCCGAGGACCGGAGTGCTCAGTCGGCCCACCTCGGCCTGGGTGCGCAGCAGCAGCTCGCGGTCGACGTCGGCGAAGGCCTCGGCCGTCGCCGGGATCTTCAGCCGGGCCGCCATCCAGCGCACCATGCGCCGTACCTTGTCGCGGTCGAAGGCCTCGGGCGGCGCGCTCTGCAGGACGGCCCGCCGGAAGAGGCCCTGTGCCTGCGGGGCGGCGAGCAGGGCTCCGGCGCTGATCGCACCGGCCGACTGGCCGAAGACGGTCACCCGGTCCGGATCGCCGCCGAACTCGGCGATCGCCTCGCGCACCCACTCCAGGGCGGCCAGCTGATCGCGCAGGCCGGCGTTGGGCGGGGCATCCGGGAAGAGGCCGTAACCCTCCACGCCCAGCCGGTAGTTGATCGAGACCATGACGACGCCGTCGCGGGCGAAGGCGCGTCCGTCGTAGACGGGCACGGCCGAGGAGCCGCGGGTGAGCGCGCCGCCGTGGATCCACACCAGCACCGGCAGCCGGGCCCCTCGGCCCGGCTCCGGCGTCCACACATTGAGGTTGAGGCAGTCGTCACCCGGCACGACAGGGTCGGACAGCAGCCGGGCGAAGGCCTCGGAGTACGGGGGCTTCGGCGGTGTCGGCCCGAACGCGCCCGCGTCGCGCACACCGTCCCAGGGTGTGGGCGGCACGGGCGGCCGGAACCGGCGAGGGCCGAAGGGCGGCGCGGCGTACGGGATGCCACGGAAGACGGCGACGCCGTCCTCGTACCTGCCGCGTACGTCCCCGTACGGGGTTCTCACCACTGGCTGCGTCAGGTCTGCCGTCATCCGAGCACCAGCTCCTCGCACGCTCGTGAACCGTCGTTCACTCCAGAGCGCCACACCTCTTCCGGTTATTCCGGCGTACGTCGCTGGTGGGCGGCTATTTGGCGTACATCAGCGTGCCGAAGCCCGTCTGGTCGTAGCCGCCGCTTGTCGATCCGTAGTCGCCGCCTCCTCCCTCGGGCCGGACACTCTCGGCCATGCGCGTGATGTACGGAACGGACAGGCCCCGTCGCCGTGCGTAGTGGTAGTGGAGGATGTCCCACACCGGCCTGACGTGGCCGCGGCCGCCGGAGGCGATCACGGTGTGGGACCGCTGGGCGCAGTTCGTCCCGGTCCCCCAGGTGTACGTGGTGAAGGGGACGTTCTCGCCGAGGTTGTACTTCGCGACGTACTGGGCGGCCTTCATGAACCGGTTGCCGTCGTAGCCGTACAGGTCGTCGCCCTGGTTCCAGGCCATCTCGCAGAAGGCGCCCATCTGGCCGATGCCCATCATGGTGTGCCCCTGGTCGCGGCCCGACTCCTGCCACTGGGCGAGGTTGTCGGGGTGCAGGAACGGCACGGCCTTGCGGATGGCTCCGTTGCCCGCGCCGTTCTTGAAGTAGTTCACGGCCTGGTCGTACTTGGCGCCGTCGTCGCACAGGATCCCGATCGCGAGGATCGAGTTCATGGTGCACAGGTCCCAGTTCGCCCAGTAGTTGGTGATGCAGGCGCCGTTGTGGTTGGTCAGGAACTGGTTGTTGAGCGGGTAGAAGACGTTGAGCATCATCCTCTTGAACCGCTCGAGGTCGAACCCGCTGTAGCCGCGCATGAGTTCGGCGGCGTTCGCGAACTGGTAGCCGTAGATCCCGGCGGCCAGGAAGCGGTCCGCGTTGCCGGTGATGCTGGTGAGCCTGGCCGACCAGGCGTTGAGGATCCGTACAGCGCACTCGGCGTTGTCCCTGGTGCCCCCGACGTGCCAGCGCAGCGCGTTCTGGTAAGCCGCGTGGATGTCGTTGAAGAGGATCCCGTAGTTCTGGCCGTCGCCGCCGCGGATGATCGTGGCCTGCGGGTTGGGCTGCCAGGTCGCCGCGGAATGGCCGTTGGCGGTCAGGCGCTGCCAGCCGGACAGCCACGGCTGGGCGCCCTCGCGGACCCGTACCTGGGCGCGGTTGAGTTCACCGTAGGCGTGCAGCATGCCCGGGTGGGTGAAGGTCGCCGGGGCGGCCGCGGCCGAGCCTGTGAGGGCGGTGACCGAGGCACCGACGGCGAGGGCGGCGGTGAGGCCGCCGGCGGTCTTGAGGAGACCGCGGCGGCTCACTTCCGGTTGTTGTTGGAGGTGCTGGTGGGGGGATGTGCGGCTCATGTGGTGCATCTCCAATCCCGTAGGGGATCTACATCGGGGTGATGCTCACCTCGCTGAATCGCGCGGTGCTGCGGGCCAGGGGGTCGCGTGAGCAGACAACGAGGCCCACGTAATAGGGGGCGTCACCGAAGCCGGGGACCTCGCCTGTGGCGAGGGCGGTCCAGGTGGCGCCGTCATCGGTGGAGACGGCCGCGGTGAAGGCGGTCCCAGCGCGCTTCAGCCGCAGCAGACAGGGGGCGGTGACCGTGCCGTTGCCCGTGAACGCCGATCGTCCGGCCACAGTCGTACGGAGCATCAGCTGCGCGGCGGTCCCGCCCGTGACGATCGCTCCGGCCGCCTGGTCGAACGGTGACAGGGACTTGGCCATCAGCAGCCCGACCCGATCGGCACTCGCGCCCTCGCGGGAGACGAGCCGGGCGGTGACCTCGCAGTCACCGGTGACCGGCCGCCGTACGAACTGCCCTGTCATCCCTTGGTTGTTGACGGTCAGGTCGGTCCCGGCACCGCGGACGACGAGGGTCCCGTCCTCGTACGCCGTACTGCCAGGGGTTCGCACGGCCACCACACCGAACGTCCCGAACTCCCGGTCGTCGAGGACCACGTCACCGAGGTCGCCGTACGTCCAGGGGCCGGGCGGCGGCGTGCCGACCGTGAGCTTGAGCGTGCCGGTCCCGTCACCGGCGGCGTTGCCCGCACTGGTCGTGACGGTGAACTCGCCGGTCACGGTGGGTGTTCCAGAGATCCAGCCCGTGCGCTTGTCCACGCGCAGCCCGTCGGGCAGTCCGCTCGCGGTGAACCGTACGGGCTCGTGCGAGGCCCGCAGCAGATACCGGAAGGCCACCCCCTTGTTCGCGAACGCGCTTGCCGCGGAGGTGAGTTGCGGCACCGAGGGGCTCGGCATCTTCGCGCCGGCGGGCTGGGACAGCGGGCCGCGTCCGCCGCTGTTGGTCTTGGCGACGGCGTAGTGGTACGTGGTTCCGGGGCGGCCGGTGGCGTCCGCGTACCGGATGCGGGTGCCGAAGCCGATCGGGCCGACAGCGGTCGCGACGGTGACATAGGGGCCGTCGGCGTCGGTCGCCCGCAGCACCTTGTAGCGGGCAGAGAGGTCGGGGTCGGTCCAGGCCAGCTCCACCGCGTCGGCGCCCGCGGTCGCCCGCAGATCGCCGGCGGTGCGGGTGGGGCGCGGCACGGACCAGACCTCACCGGAGCTGGAGGTCACGGTGACGTTGTCGAAGGCGCCGGTGCCAGTTTCGGCGTACTCCTCGTCGACGCCGAGGGAAGAGGTGAGGGCGAGTCCCGCGTACGCGGTGCTCCCCAACTCGACCTCGCTGGAGCCGACTTCGGTCCAGCGGATGCCGTCCGGGGAGATGGCTCCGGTGCACCGGCGGCCCTTGCGAGTGACGCGCACCCAGTACGGCATACGCATCCGGTAGCCGTCGCCCGCACCCTCGACGTACGGGGCTTCGAGCGGGGTCGCCGACTCGGGCAGGGTGCCCAAGTTCGAGATCGGGAACGACGCGCCGGTGGTGATCGCCTGCTGCTGGGTCGGCGGCACGGGCGTGCTGCCGGTGGCGGAGACGGACGCCCCGGCCTTCGGGCGGACCGTCCACACACCGCTCCAGGTGTGCAGCGGCAGCCCCTGGATCAGCATCGAGGCGTGCGCGGCGTCGGCGTCGGCGTCGAGGGACTCGCGGAGGGTGACGCCGATCTTGGAGTACTGCGAGCTGAGCGGGTACACGATGCGCGCGGTGATCGTGCCGTCGCCGCGCAGCGGCAGGTGCGCGAGCCGGTACGTGTCGGCGGTGCCGCTCGCCTCCAGGACGAACCGTTCGCCGTCGAAGACGGCGGAACCGGCACGTGTCATCTCCCCGATGTCCAGGGTCTTCCAGGGCTCGGGAAGGCCGGCGGCGGCCGACGCCCAACCCGAACTGTCCCTCTTCCCTTGGGAGTTGGAGGCGCTGATCTTGTAGTAGTACGTCCGTCCCGCACGGACGTCGCTGTCGGTGTACGCCGGCTTGTCGAGGCCGGAGGCGACGCGCTCGTACGGGCCGCCAGGGTTCGTCGCCCGCTGGACGGTGTACTCGCTCGCCCAGGCGGACGGCAGCCAGCTGACATGAACGGCCTTGTCCTCCCCCACCGCCGTGACACCGGCCGGAGCCGTGGGCGCGGTCGGTGCGGGTGCCTTGGTGCCGGCGTAAGTGAAGGTGCCGAAGCTCGGCAGGTCGTCGTTGCTGCCCTCGACGGCGCGGGCGCCGCCGGTGCCGCGGAAGACGGCGGCCTTGGTGTACGGGGTGTCGAGGCCGCGGACGCCGGCGTAGTGGGCGTAGTACATCTCGTAGATCGGGGGGATGTTGCCGCGGACGCGGTCCGAGACGGTCGTCTTGATGTACTTGCCGGTGCGGTCGAGGTCGGGGGTGAAGGGGACGTCGTTGCCCAGGTTGTAGCGGGCGGCGTATTCGGCGTTGGCGAGGATGCGGTTCTTGTCGAAGCCCCACAGGTCGACGCCCTGGTTCCAGGCGACCTGCGCCGCGTCGCCCATCAGGCCGACGGCGAGCTGCTCATGCCCCTGGTCGCGGCCGGACTCCTGGCCCTGACCGGAGTCGGCGACCACGCGGTTGCGGACGCTGCCGTTGCCGACGCCGGCCGCGGCGAAGCGGAGGGCGTCCTCGAAGAGGGTGGGCTCCTCGCAGAACACACCGATGGCGAGGATGGTTTGAATGGCCGTCAGGTCCCAGTTGCCGTTGGCGTACAGCATGTAACCGGACACTGCCGGATACCAGACGTCCAGGAAGGACCGCTCGCAGCGGGCGATGTCCTCCTCCGCCCATCCGTCGTAGCCGCTGTGCCGCAGCAGCTCGGCCGCGTTGACGAACTTGAACGCCTGCAGTCCGGCGCCGAGCGGGCCGTCGGCCCCGGTGATCGCGGTGAGCGACTTCGACCAGACGTTGAGGATGTCCCGCGCCTTGTCGGCGTGGGCGCGCTCGCCGGTGACGCACCACATGAGGGCGTTCTGGTAGGCGGCGGCCGAGTCGGCGACCGCCTGGTTCTGGAAGTTGGTGGGGCCGCGGCCCCATGAGGTGATCTGGCCGGTGTTCTGGATCGTGTACGTGGACTTCGAGCGGGCGTGGGCGGCGAACGCCAAGTAGCCGTCGTAGATGGGCGACTCCTTGGCGGCGACGGCGGCCTTCATACGCGCTATGTCGTCGACCGTATGCAGGAGGCCGGGGTGTGTGAACTGAGTGCGACTGGTCTGGTGGCCGGCCGCCCGGGCGGTGCCGGGCGCGAGCAGTCCGCTCGCGCCCGCCACCAGCAGCAGGGCCGCCGTGCCGCCGAGAAAGTTCCGGCGACTCGGAGCAGATGTGATCATGACGCGGCGGCCGCCTCGGCCTCGGCGGTGGTGAGGAACTTCAGGTTCGTCACGTGCTCGTTGACGAACATGGGCACGCCGTCCGAGGCCAGGTACCACCTCGGCTTGCCCGTGCTGTCGGCGATCACCCTGCCGTTGACGCGGAGGTTCTCGAAGGTGACGTCCTTGATCGCGTGCTCCGCGTCGAGGCCGGCGATGATCGAGAGGTCGGCGTTCTTGCCGTTGTAGCTGAGGTCCTTGATGTAGACGTTCTCGATGCCGCGGCCTGCCGAGGTGTTGTACTTCGGGTTGTACTCGACCCGCATGTGGATGAGCTGACCCCAGCGGAAGTCCTCCACGCGGATGTTGTCGAACTTGACGTCCCGGACGAGGTTGTGGTCGCCGACCATGAAGGCGATGGCGCCCTGGTAGGTCACCTGCGGCTCGCGGTGGTCGAGGATGTCGATGTTCTCGTAGGTCAGGTTCTCCAGCATCTCGGGGGTGTCGGTGTTGCCGTGCACGCCGATGTTGATCGGGTGGGCGACGTCGGCCCAGAGGGTGCAGTTCTTGACGGTGATGTTGCGGGTGTCGCCGTAGAAGTCCCAGCGGTGGGTGTACAGGGCGATGCTGTCGTCGGAGGTGCGCAGGAAGCAGCCGTCGATCGTGACGTTCTCGGAGCAGTAGAGCTGGATGCCGTCACCCCAGCCCTGGTGGCTGAAGGCACGCAGATTCTTGATGGTGAGGTTCTTGGACTCGGCGACCCTGATGTTCTCGTACCGGGGATTGAGGATCGTGACGCCGTCGATCGTGACGTTCTCGCACTTGCGGACGAAGACCGCGCCGCCGGTCGTGTCGTAGACCACGCCGCGGCCGATCAGCCGGGAGTTCTCCACGCCCTCGAAGATCACGGCGGAGGTGAGGACGGCGCCCGGGGCCAGGTAGACGGTGGTGCCGGTGGGCACCTTCAGGGTCCGGTCGGGGTGGGTGTGCAGACCGGGCCCGAAGTACATGACCTTCTTGTCGCCCTCGGCGGGCACGTCCTGCTCGAGCGGGTTCGCGAACAGGTGCAGGCAGTCGAAGATCTTGTCGTCGACCTGGACGACGAGGTTGCGGGGCCGGTCCAGGGTGAAGCGCGCGGTGCTGCCGAGCACCTCGGGCTTGATGCCGTACGAGTCCGGGCGGATGCGGATCTTCTCGCCGCCGCCCGGGTTGTACGTGACCTCGACCTCGACCGTGCCGGAGAAGTCGAAGGCGGCCCAGGAGGAGTTCTGGGCCTTGTTGCTGCCCGTGTTCGCGTCGATCAGGGCGAGCTTGGCGAGGTAGACGCCGAGCTTCTGCCAGGTGCCGCCGAGCGGCCGGACCTTGACGGTGTAGGAGTTGTTGACAGGCACCTTCGGAAGCGTCGGATGGATGACCACGCTGTCGCCGGCGGTGCCGTCCTCCTCCGCCGCGGCGGCCTGTGCGGTACCCGCGATGCTGCCGGCCAGGCCGGCGGCGGCGATGACACCGGCGGCCTGGAGGGTGGTCCGGCGTGACAGGGGCGCGTTCATGCGTAACTCCTTGCAAAAGGTTCGGTAAGAGGGACTACTTCAGTCCGGTCGTGGACATCCCGGCGACGAAGCCGCGCTGGGCGACGAGGAAGATCAGCAGGATGGGGACGACGTACATCACGGAGCCGGCCGCCAGCAGGTTGTTGACGGGCAGTCCGCCGTCCGTGACATAGGAGGTCATGATGGCGACGGAGAGCGTGGTCTTGTCGCTGGACAGGAGCAGCATCGGGGCGATGAAGTCGCCCCAGGTCCAGGTGAAGGCGATCACGAAGCTCGCGGACAGGACCGGCCAGGACTGCGGCAGGAAGATCCGCCAGAAGATCCCGGCGTAGCCGACGCCGTCGATGATCGCGGCCTCCTCCAGTTCCTTCGGCATCCCGGCGAAGAACTGCCGGAAGAGGAAGACCAGATACGGAGCGGCGGACAGCCCCCACAGCACCCACGGCCAGTAGGTGTCGACCATGCCGACCTTCGCGAAGATGAGGTACGTCGGGAAGAGCGTGATCATCTGCGGCAGCATCATCGAGCCGAGCAGCACCCCGAAGAGGATCTTCTTGCCGGGTGCGTTCAGTCGGGCGAACCCGAAGCCGACCCAGGCGGAACTCAGGGTGACCAGGGTGGCGTAGATCAGGGAGATGATGAGGGAGTTGCGGGAGTACCCGAGGAAGTCGATGGCGGTGAAGGCATCGGCGAAGTTGTGCCACTGGAAGTTCTCGGGCAGCCAGCGCACCGGGGAGGCCGCCAGTTCGGGCGTCGTCTTCAGACCGGTGAGGATCAGCCAGCCGAAGGGGCCGAGCATCAGGCCGGTGATCACGACGAGCACGGTATAGAGGACGAGGCGGGACTTGCGTACTCGCACCCGGCCCCCGGAATCTGGGGTCTTGGGTTCCATGGAGGTCCGCGGGGCCTTGGGGGGCACGGTGGTGGCGGTCACTTCTTCGCCTCCGGGTCGACGTTGTAGAACACCACACCGGACGTGAACTTGAAGATCAGGCCGGTCGCGATGAGGATCAGGACGAAGAGCACCCACAGGAGTGCGGAGGCGTAGCCGTAGCGGCCGAGCGCGAAGTACTGCGCGAACACGTGCATCATGTACATGTAGTTGGACTGCGGGATCGAAGTGACTCCCGCCGGGGTGGCGTTGGCGGCGAGCAGCATCGGCATGATGGTCTGCACCGAGGCGATCATCCCGGTTACGGCCTGGAAGAGCAGGACCGGCGAGAGCAGCGGCACAGTGACGCTGCGGAAGGTCCGCCAGGCGCTCGCCCCGTCGATCCGGGCCGCCTCGTGGAGCTCGCGGGGTACATCCTGGAGCCCTGCCAGCGAGATGATCATGATGTTTCCGGCCGCCCACAGCACCGTCATCAGGATCACGTAGCGGGCGTACGGGTCGTCGAGCCAGGCGATGGCGTCGATGCCGAAGATGTTGAGGACACCGTTGGTGGCGCCGGAGTCCCGGTTGAAGAGCTGCTTGAAGATGAGGCCCGCACCCACCGGCGGCACCACGGCAGGCAGGTAGAGCAGGGTGCGCCACAGGCCGCGCGCCTTGAGCGGCCGGTTGACCAGGACCGCGAGCATCATGCCCGCGATGATCGACAGCGGTACCGAGGTGATCGCGAACAGACCGGCACGCCCCAGGGCGTCCCAGGTCACCGGGTCCGAGAGCAGCTCCTGGTAGTTGCCGAGTCCGACGTAGCGCCAGTTGGGCGAGATGCCGTCGAACGTGGTGAAGCTCAGCCACAGCGCGTACGCCATCGGGCCGATGGTCAGCAGCAGGAAGCCGACGATCCAGGGCGAGGTGAACATGTAGAACGCCCGGTGCCGGCGAGCGGTCATGGAGGTCCGGGACCCGCCGCCGGAGCGTACGGCGCCGGTGCCTGCGACGGCCCGTGGCCGCTCGGCGACCTCGGGGATCTGGCCGACTGTCATCCCACCTGCTCCTTACCGCGCTTCAGCTGCTCGTTGAGGGCCGAGTTGAGGCGTCCCGCGAGGGTGTCGACGGAGACCTGGCCGTTCATCGCGGCCGGAAAGACCTGGTTGATGAGGGCTTCCATGCCGTCCCACTTGGCGTAAGGGGTGAAGGGGGTCACCGAGAAGTGCTCCAACTCGGCCTCCTGCACCTTGAAGACCCGCTTCTGGTAGTCCTCCTTCTGCGGCATCAGCGGGCGCAGCGACTTGAGCGTCGGTATCCCCCAGCCGCCCTCCGCGCGCCCCTTGGCCGGCGCCTCGCCGAAGAACCACTCGAAGACCCGCCAGGCCGCGTCCTTGTTCCGTGCCTTCTTCGGCATCCACATGCCGGTGCCGGCCTGGCAGGAGCTGAGCCGTGGGCCGCCCTCGAAGACGGGTGCGGGGGCGAGGCGGGAGATCTTCGCGATCTTCGGGTCTGCGTTGATCATGCCGCCGAGCCAGTAGCCGTTGCCGGACATGGCCATGCGGTTCGCGACGTAGGTGGGGCCGTCCCAGGTGTCGGGGTTGGGCTGGATGAGGCTCGGCCCGGTCTTGGTCTTGGCGTACTCGACGTACCAGGTCAGGGCCTTGCGGGCCTCGGGGCTGGTGAAGTCGACCCGGCTGAAGTCATCGGAGAACAGGCTGCCTCCGGCGGCGGCCGTCAGGTTCGTCAGGAGGATGGTGAGGTTCACACCGTTGTAGCTGCCTCCGTACACGGTGGTCTGGCCGTTCTTGCGCTGGACCAGCCGCTTGGCGTTCTCCAGCCACTCCTCGTAGGTGATCGGCTCGGTGTCGGAGGGGTAGTCGACGCCCGCCTTGTCGAAGAGCGCGGTGTTGTACCAGAACATCGCGTCCTGGGAGAAGTCCTTCGCCATGCCGTAGCGGGGGCCCTTGCCCTGGGTCGTGCCGTCGAAGCGCCACACGTCGTTGGCCGGGTCCAGGTCGTCGGTCCTGAGGATGGTCGACTTGGCGAAGTACGGGTCCAGGTCCTCGGCCACACCCCGGGCGGCAAAGTACGGCGCGTCCAGGGCGCCGAGGCCGCGGACCAGGTCCGGAGGGTTGCCGTTGGTCAGCATCGCGATCAGTCGGGTGATGTCGTCCTGAACCACGGTGATCCTGATGCCGAGTTCCTTCTGGGCCTGCTGGATCAGCTCCGGGGAGATGTCGTCGAGTTTGACCATCATCGTGACGCTCTCGCCGCCGCCGGGTGCGGCTCCCGCCGTCGACAGCGCGCAGCCGCTGAGGGCCGCCGCTCCGGCCGCGGCACCGCCCGCCGAGAGGGCGAGGAATCGGCGGCGGCTGGGAGGAGCACCAGGGTGTGCGTGCATGTACGCCTCACCTTCTTGCTGGGAGTTGGGCAGGCCGATGGGAGTCGGCACGGAGCCGAGCGACTCTGGACAACCGGTTTCTATGGAGCCAGGTGGGCAGAGCTTCTTCCTGTCTGGAATCTGCGTCAAGAGTCTTGACGAACTTTCGAAAAGTCTGGGTAACCTCGGCGACATGAGCCACAAGGCCGGAGGGTCGCTCCGGAGTCTGCGGCGAACCAACCAGGAGCAGCTCCTGGCGTTGCTGCTCGATCAAGGTCCCCTGCATCGGGCCGCGCTTGCGCGGCTGGCGGGCGTCTCCCGTACGACGGTGTCGACGATCACCAATGAGCTGATGGAGCGCGGTCTGGTCGCCAAAACCGAGCGCAAACCGACTGCTGATCTCGACGGACGTGCCGGTGATCTGCTGTCGGTCAATCCGCGTGCGGCCGTCGTGGCCGGGATGAACCACACCTTCGACGGCGTGTGGGTGCACCTCGGCGACCTCTCCGCGCGGGAGGTCGCGAGCGCCGGTACGGCCCTGGATCCCGACACCGGGCCGGCCGAGCGGATCGCGGCCGGTGCGTCGATCCTCGAGCGGCTCCTGGACGAGGAGGGACTCGGCCGAGGACAGGTCCTCGGCGTGGGCGTCGGAGTCCCGGGGCCCATTCACCGCGGTACCGGAGTGGTCGGAGTGTCCCTGCCGGGGCAGCCCTGGTCGGATGTGCACGCCGCCGACGAGTTCGAGCGGGCGCTCGGGCTGCCGGTCACCGTGGAGAACAACACCCGCCTCGAAGGCGTCGCCGAGTCCCGCTGGGGCGCGGGCCGCTCGGTGGCGAACCTGCTCTACTTCGGCCTGTCCAGCGGCATCGGCTCCGGGCTGATCCTCGACGGACGCCTGTACCGCGGGGCGGTCGGCGCCGCGGGCGAGCTGGGCCATGTCTCGGTGAGCGTCAACGGCCCCGCCTGCCGCTGCGGCAACCGCGGCTGCCTCGTACTGCGCGCCGGCATCCCGGCCGTACTCGCCGCGCTGCGCCCCGTCTTCGGCGAGACCCTGACCCTCGACGAGATGCTGGACCGCACACTCGCCGGAAACCGCGCGGGCGAGCGGGTGCTAGCCGACGTGGGCACCGTGGTCGGCCAGGCCCTGGCCAACCTGTGCAACCTCCTCAACCCCGAACGCATCGTCGTAGGCGGCGAGTTGTCCCGCGCCGGCGAACTCCTCCTCACCCCGATGCGCACGGCGATCCGCCGCTACGCACTCGCCCTGGTCCGCGAAGTGGACGTGGTCCAGGCGGAGTTGGGCCGTGACGTGCCCGCTGAGTCGGGCCTGGGCGCCCGAGTCGGTGCGCTCGGAGGCGCGGCGCTCGTACTGAGCGAGACGCCGGACCTGGCGGCGGCACTGAACCAGGTGGCGGCCAAGGGGGCGACGGCGTGAAGGGCGGTACGGGGCGGGGGCTGGGCGAGGGGGTGGGGCGGCCGGGGGCTGCGGGCCAGGCGGGCGCCGCAGGCCGAGTTGAGGCCGCAGGCGAGACTGAAGCCTCTACCCAGGCTGGCGCCGCCGTCCGGGTGGAGCCCCCATTCCAGACGGAACCCTCAGGCCTGGCCGGCGCCGCGACGGCGACACCCGCCGGGCGCCCGTCGGCCCCGGCGGAGGCGACGGCCCCGACAGAGCCCCCAGCCCAGACAGGCACCGCAGCCCGGACGGAGCCCCCAGGCCGGGCAGGCGCCGCGGCGACGACGCCCGCAGGGCGCCCGACTAACCCGCCGGCGCCGGCGGACGCGACGGACCCGACGCAGCCGATGGACCAAGCGGTCCCGAAGGACCCCACGGACCCGGCGATCCCGCCACACTCCGCCCCCACCCCCACCCGCTTCGACGGCAAGGTAGCCATCGTCACCGGCGGCGGTAGCGGTATCGGCGCCGCCTGCGCCCGGCGGCTCGCCGCCGAAGGGGCCGCCGTGGTCATCGCGGAGGTCGATGACGAGGCAGGCGAGCGCGTGGCCGCGGAGCTCCGGGCGCGGGGGCAGCGCGCCCGCCACGTGCGCTGTGACGTGGCCGTCGCTGACGACTGGCGGCGGCTGGCCGAGGTCGTGCTCGGCGAGTACGGGCGGGTCGACGTCCTGGTCAGCAACGCGTACGCGCTGATCACCGGCGCCGCGCACGAGTTGGCCGAGGACGACTGGGACCGGGTCGTCGACGTCTGCCTGAAAGCCACCTACCTCGGAGTGCGGGCCCTGCACGCGCCCCTGCTCGCGGCCCGTGGCAGCGTCGTCGCCGTCTCCTCCGTGCACGGGCGCACGGGCGCCCCGGGTTTCACCGCGTACGCCGCCGCGAAGGGCGGACTGGAGGCGCTCGTACGGCAGTTGGCGGTGGAGTACGGCCCGCACCTGCGCGTCAACGCGGTGGCGCCAGGCCCGATCGCCACCCCCCAGTGGGCCCGTACCCCCGAGCAAGGCCGGCGCGCCGAAGCCGCGCGCACGGTCCTCGGCAGATTCGGCGAACCGGAGGAGGTCGCCGCCGCCGTCGCGTTCCTGGCCTCGCCGGAGGCCGGGTTCATCACGGGCGCCGCCCTGCCCGTGGACGGCGGCTGGAGCATCCGGTCCTGAGACCACGCGCGGCGACCCCGCCCGACCAGAGAGGCCCCATGAAGATCGTCAAGATGGAGACATTCCGTGTCCCGCCGCGCTGGCTGTTCCTCCGGATCGAAACCGACGAGGGCATCGTCGGCTGGGGCGAACCCATCGTCGAGGGCCGCGCCGAAACGGTCGCCGCGGCCGTCGCCGAACTCTCCGACCTCCTCATCGGCACCGACCCGCGCCGCATCGAGGACCACTGGCAGGTCCTCGCCAAGGGCGGCTTCTACCGAGGCGGCCCGGTCCTGTCCAGCGCGCTGGCCGGCATCGACCAGGCCCTGTGGGACATCAAGGGCAAGTCCCTCGGCGTACCCGTGTACGAGCTGCTCGGCGGCCCGGTGCGAGACCGCGTCCGCGTCTACCGCTGGCTCGGCGGCGCCACAGCGAGCGAACTGAACGACTCAGCACACCAGGCCGTCGCCGAGGGCTACACGGCAGTCAAGCTGAACGCCTCCGACCAACTGCGCCACCTCGACACCCCCGCCACCGTCCGCGGCATCGTCGCCCGCCTCACGGCGCTGCGCGAGGCGGTCGGCTGGGATGTGGATATCGCCGTGGACTTCCACGGCCGCCTCTCCACCGGCATGGCCCGCCGCACCCTGCCGCTGGTCGAGCCGCTGCTGCCGCTGTTCGTCGAGGAGCCGGTGCTGCCCGAGTTCTCCCGCGACCTGGCCCCATTGGCCGCCGCGACCGCCGTCCCGCTCGCCACCGGTGAACGCCTCTACTCCCGCTGGGACTTCAGAGACGTACTGCCCACCGGGATAGCCGTGGCCCAGCCCGACCTGTCGCACGCGGGCGGCATCTCCGAGGTACGCCGCATCGCCGCGATGGCCGAGACGTACGACGTAACCCTCGCCCCGCACTGCCCGCTGGGGCCCATCGCCTTCGCCGCGAGTCTGCAGATCGACTTCGCGACCCCGAACTTCCTCATCCAGGAGCAGAGCCTGAGCCTGCACGCCCCGTACGACAACCCGCTCCTGTCCCACCTCGTCGACCCGGCCGTCTTCCAGTACGCCGACGGCCACGTCACGCCCCCGCCCGGGCCGGGCCTCGGTATCGAGATCGACGAGGCGGCGGTGCGGCAGGCCGCGACCGAGGGCCACCGCTGGCGCAACCAGATCTGGCGCCACGAGGACGGTTCCTTCGCCGAGTGGTGAACCGAACGGTGTGCCAAGCGGTGCGCCGCGCAGAGCCTGGTCCGGTTCGCGCCAACCGGTTGGAGTAACCGATTACGACGAGATTCAATGGTTCCGTCACCGTGCACAGCAGCTGGAGAACTGACCGCCCTATTGCGGCAGATACGCCGCACTAGCTGCTACGCCGCCCTGCCGCGGCATTGGCGCCTACGCCCGGCACCATCGCGAATCACCGGACCCAGGGAACACCCTGCGCATTGACCGCCCTATGCGTCAGACTTACGGTAGAAGACGCTTTCAGAAAACGTTTCCCCAGCACCTCAGGAGAGTCATGTCCAGCGCCCAGCTGCCGAGGGCCGTGTTCGCCATGGATCCGGTGCACCTCCCTCTGCTCTTTCCTCCGCCGCTCATGGCACGGCTCCAGCAGGTCGCCGAGATCGACACCTCGCTCGTCGTACAGGACTTCACCGCCCCCGACGCCGCCGCGGCACTGGCCAGGACCGAGGTGCTCATCACGGGCTGGGGCTGCCCCCACCTTGATGAGGACGTCCTCGCCGCCGCCCCGAACCTGCGCGCCGTCCTGCACGCCGCGGGCTCGGTCCGCTCGCTGGTCGGCGAGGCGCTGTGGAAAGGCGGGCTCACCGTCTCCAGCGCGGTGACCGGCAACGCGCTGCCGGTCGCGGAGTACACCCTCTCCATGATCCTGCTCGCCGGAAAGGACACCTTCGCGCACCGCGAGCGCTTCCGGGACACCCACGCCTACCCGTCCACCGCCGAGACCGCGGCCACGGGCAATCTCGGCCGCCGCGTGGGCATCATCGGCGCCTCACGCGTAGGCCGCCGACTGCTGGAACTGCTACGGCCCTTCGACCTGTCCGTCGCGTTGTACGACCCCTATGTGGACGCGGACGAAGCAGCCTCGCTGGGCGCCGAGTTGCTGTCGCTCGAGGACCTGCTCAGACGCAGCGACATCGTCAGCCTGCACGCCCCCGACATCCCCGAGACCCACCGCATGCTCGACCGCGACAAGCTCGCCCTCATCAGGGACGGCGGAGTCGTGATCAACACCTCCCGCGGCGCCCTGGTCGACCCCGACGCTCTCGCCGACGAACTGACGAGCGGCCGCCTGAGCGCGATCCTAGACGTCACCGAACCCGAACCACTGCCCGCCGACTCCCCGCTGTACAAACTCCCCAACGTCTTCCTCACCCCGCACATCGCCGGCTCCCTCGGCAATGAGCTGGCCCGCCTCGGCGGCATCGTCGTCGAGGAGCTGGAACGCGTTTCCGCGGGCCTGCCACCGGCCCACGAGGTACGGCACGCAGATCTGTCCCGTGTCGCCTGATCCCGGCCCCGAGCACCAGCCACCGCCTCGGAGAAACAATGGGATACGGTTCCAGCACCGGCCCGGGGCAGAGGCCCCAATCGCCCGGTGGGGAGTCGCAACGGAGAAGGAGCCGCAACGGTGAGCGAGCGCACGGCGTCGGGTGACTCCGGACGGGCCACCATCCGGGACGTGGCGGCACGGGCGGGCGTCTCGGTCGCGAGCGTCTCGCGCGTGCTATCCGGCAACTATCCGGTGTCGGAGGAACTGCGCCGCCGCGTGATGAAGGTGGTCCAGGACCTGGACTACGTCACCAACGCCCACGCCCGCTCACTCGCCGGCGGCGGCACACCGACGGTGGCCATCCTCATCAACAACATCACCGGCGCCGCATTCACCCACGTGGCCAAGGGAGTGGAGGGCGCGGCCTCGTTGCGCGGCTGGCTCTCGCTGGTCGGCACGACCGGAGACGACCCGGAACGCGAACTCGCCCTGGTCAACCTGATGCGCCAGCAGGGCGTCACCGCGGTGATCCTGCTCGGCGGCGCCTACGACTACGACGAGTACCAGCTGAGGATGGCCCGCTTCGCCCGCTCCCTGGACGCGGCCGGCTCGCACCTCGTCCTGGTGGGCAGGCCTCCGCTGGAGGGCGACGTACCAGCGACGACGGTGGACTACGACAACGAGGGCGGCGCCTACGCCATGGCCAGCCACCTCCTGTCCGCCGGCCACCGCCGCGTCCTGGTACTGCCGGGTCACGCCGAACTCACCACCGCCCAGGGCCGGTTGAACGGCGCCCAGCGGGCCTTCGAGGCGTACGGGGTGCCCTTCGACCCGAAGCTGGTGCTGCACGGCCCGTACGACTACGAGCACGGGTATGACGCCGTCGAGGAGAGCCTGCGTCTCGGGCTTGACTTCACGGCGGTGCTCGCGGGCACCGACGTGGTCGCCGCGGGCGCCATGCAGGCCCTGCGTGCGGGCGGGCTCAGGGTGCCCGAGGACGTGTCGATCGTCGGCTACGACGACATCCCGCTGGCCTCGCAGCTCACCCCCCAACTGACCACCGTCCACGTGCCGTACGAGGAGATGGGCCGCGTAGCGCTGCGTGCGGTGGCCAACCGGCGCGAGAGCGGTGCAGGCCGCCGGAGGGGCGGCGACGGCGACCATGTGGTGCTGGGCACGCACGTCGTCGTACGGCAGTCCGTCCAGCCTCCGCCAGTGCCTTAAGGGCCTGGTAGGTGCCACCAGCACGGCAGTCGTAACAGGTCTGATGATTGCTGTTACGTAAACGGCTTCTAAGTCGATCGAAAGCGCTCGAGGGCGCCCCCGGACTGCCACAAGCCCGCGCCTGCGCACCGCTGACCTGTGCTTTCGCTGCCATGCGCGGGCACCACGCGACCACGACGACCTGCCACATCGCCGACAACCGAACTTAACAATTTGCCGTCGGACTCTTGCGTGAAACAGAGCAGGCGACCTACGTTTCACAGCAACCGTTTTCTACAGCTTCCGCCAGAGGGTTTCCGAGACACGAGCCGACGTCTTCCCCGCTCGCCGTCGCCCCACCGAGCCACCCCTCTTCCGCGATCGTCTACGCCTCGAAGGATGACCGTACGATGAACTTCACCAACCCCCGGAGAAGGTTCGCTCGCGCCGCTGTCGCGGGCATCGCCCTGACAGGTCTGCTCGCCGCCTGCGGCGGATCCGGAGACGACGAGCCCGCCGAGTCCTCGGGTCCGGTCACCCTCGACTTCTGGGGCTGGGCCAACGGCCAGGAGGCCGTCGTGAAGGCGTTCAACGCCAGCCACAAGGACATCCAGCTGAAGTACACCAAGGTCACCGACCAGCTGACCATGCAGAAGCAGCTGACGAACGCCGTCAAGGCCGGCAACCCTCCGTGTCTGATGCAGAACACCGGTGAGTACGTGACGAGCTGGGTCTCCCAGGGCGCGCTCGCCGACATCACCGAGTACGTCGAGGGCGAGAAGGACAAGTTCAACCCCGGCTCGTGGGCCACCGGTCAGGTGCAGGGCAAGGTCTACGGCGTTCCCACCGCCTCGGCGCCCGCCTTCACGATCTACCGCACCGACATCTTCGAGAAGTACGACCTGGAGCCGCCCCAGACCTGGGACGACTTCATCGCCGCGGGCAAGGAACTGAAGAAGCACGACATCAAGGTCACCAACTACGCCGGTGAGGACCCGAGCACCCTCGAGGTGCTCGCGATGCAGGCCGGAGCCAAGTGGTACTCCGTCGAGGGCGACTCCTGGGCGGTGAACTTCAAGGACGAGGGCACCCTGAAGGCCGCCGACGTGATCCAGCAGATCATCGACAACGACCTGAACTCCAAGCTCTCCTTCGCCGACTACGCGGCCGTGCAGCGCAACTACGACAACGGCGGCACCGCGACCCGGCAGATCTCCACCTGGCAGATGTCCGGCATGGTGCAGAACTTCACCAAGTCCTTCGGCGACTGGGCGCTGTCCCCGTGGCCGACCTTCAAGGGCGAGGCACCCAAGACTCCGGCCGGCACCAACCAGAGCGGCAACCTGACGCTGGTGTCCGAGCAGTGCAAGAACAAGGAGCAGGCCGCCCAGGCGGCGCTGTGGATGTCCACCGACACCGGCGCGGTCAAGACTATGGCGAGCCCCGAGACCGGCAGCGGTGTGATGCCGGCGCTGGCCGACAGTGACGCGTACGTCTCCGAGGCGATCTCCGAGAAGCTGCTCGGCAAGAACTACGAGCCGGCCAAGAAGATCGTCACGGACAGCCTGAGCACCATCAACACCGACTGGACCTTCGGCCCGAACTGGACCGCGATGTTCACGGAGATGCAGGACGAGTGGGCCAAGGTCGTCAACAAGGAGCAGAAGGTCACCGACCTTCTCGACCACATGCAGCAGTGGACGGTCAACGACCTGAAGCAGCGCGGCATCAGCGTCAAGGGCTGAGGCACACTTCATGATTCGCTCACTGCGCTGGAAGGGTGCCGCGTTCACGGTGCCCTTCCAGCTCGGCTTCGTCTTCCTCTACCTGCTTCCGATCGGCTACGCGGTCTACCAGTCGCTGTTCCTGCAGAAGCAGTCCGGGCTCGGTCTCGGTGGCGCGACCAGGGAGTTCGTCGGGCTGGAGAACTACCAGCAGGGGCTGACCGACTCGGCGTTCATGACATCCATCCTCAGGGTGGTGCTGTTCGCCTGCGTGCAGATCCCGTTCATGCTGCTGATCAGCCTGGTGCTGGCGCTGTTCCTGGACGCGGTCACCTCGAAGGCGGCCGGCCGGTTCCGGATCCTGCTGCTGATTCCGTACATGATCCCCGGCGTGGTCGCCGCCATCGTGTGGGTCAACCTGTACAGCCCCGAGGTGGGCCCGCTGACTCCGCTCGGCGAACTGTTCGGCTTCGACTGGAACTTCTTCGCGCCCTCGATGGTGTGGCCGGCCATCGGCAACCTGCTGACCTGGCACGGCATCGGCTACAACATGGTGATCATCTACGCGGCGCTGCAGGGCGTACCCCGTGACCTCTTCGAGGCCGCCCGGCTCGACGGCGCCTCCGAGATGCGGATCGCGCTGAGCATCAAGATCCCGTTCGTGCGCGGGGCGCTCGTCCTGACCGCTCTGCTGTCGATCATCCAGATGCTGCAGATCTTCAACGAGCCCGCGCTGTTCCGGAACGTGACGCCGCAGACGGTCAGCGACAGCTTCACCCCGATCATGATCATCTACAACCAGGCGTTCAACGCCGGCAACTACCACTACGCCGCGGCCCTGTCGGTGCTGCTCGCCCTGATCCTCGGTGTGGCGTCCTTCGTCTTCTACCGACTGACCTCGAGGGAGGTGGACTGATGGCGCTGACGGAAAACCGTAAGGAAAAGGGCACGGAAACCGCCGCCGTGCCACCCAACGGGCCTGCCATGCGGCGACGCACCCGCCCCGACCCCGCTGCCCGTTCACGGGGCGGGCAGCGGTTCATCCTCGTCGGTCTGGTCCTGGCCAGCGTCTACAGCCTGTTCCCGGTGTACTGGCTGATCATCGCCGCGACCAAGGACCGCGTGGGGCTGTACCAGAGCAACGGGCTGTGGTTCTCCGGCTTCCACCTGTGGGAGAACCTGCAGCAGGTGTTCACCTACGAGGACGGCATCTTCCTGCGCTGGACCGCCAACTCGTTCCTGTACGCGGGAGTCGGCTCCCTCGGCGGCACCCTCATCGCCCTCCTCACGGGCTACGGGCTTGCCCGCTTCGACTTCCCCGGGCGGGGCGTGGTGTTCGCGGCCGTGGTGGGCTCCTTCCTCATCCCGATCGCGCTGCTCACCCTGCCGCTGTACCTGATGTTCTCGGAGATCGGCCTGGTCGACACCCCCTGGGCGATGCTGATCCCCTGCCTGATCAACCCGTTCAGCGTGTACCTGGCGAAGGTCTACACGGAGGCCACGATCCCGTTCGAGCTGCTTGAGGCGGCCCGGATCGACGGCGCGGGTGAGCTGCGGATCTTCTTCAGCATCGTGCTGAGGATGATGACCACGGGCGGCGCCACGGTGTTCCTGCTCGCCTTCGTGAACACCTGGAACGCCTTCTTCCTCCCGCTGACCGTGTTGCGCGGCGAGGAGAACTGGACGCTCAACCTGGGTCTGTACAACTGGTCCGGCAAACGCCTGGAGTCGGGCATCGACGTGACCAGCCTCGTCCTGACCGGTGCGCTGCTGTCCATCATCCCGATGGCGATCATGATGGTCGCGATGCGCCGCTACTGGCGGAGCGGCGTCACCCTGGGCGCGCTCAAGTAGCCAAGCTTTTGGAACGCAACTCGGCGGTCAGCGACGTAACTTCGTCGCTGACCGCCGAGGCGTTTCGCCAGGCACTACTGACGGAGAACCCCTACTCCTGCCCGCCGTCCCCGCCCTCTCCGCCGTCCAGATCCCGCACCTCGAACCAGTCGAAGTCGGCCGGAGCGCGCGTCCCGCCCAGGTCCTGTGCGCAGATCCCGACGAAAGCGCCGGTGAATCGCAACCGGTTCCCGTAGTCGTCGGAGAGCTTGCTCGCGTCCAGGACCGGGCCCACGGCCTGCCAGTCGGTCCCGTCAGGGGACGCGAAGAAGCGCAGTTCCGTGCCGTCGAAGCGGGCCCGCAGGTACGCCAACGGCCAGTCATCGACGTCGAGTTCGGACTCCTGGAGTTCCCGGTACGCCCCGTCATCGGTGAGCACCACGCCCAGGACGCGCCCCCTTCCCTCGGTGCGGGTGAGGCGCAGGTAGTAGTGCGTCGACGTGTCGTACCAGCAGATGAGGCCCGCGCGCTGGCTGAAGTGGGAGGGGCGGAAGTCGACGACCGTCGTCACCTCGCACCGCACCGAAGTCAGCCGCCGCGCGACCAGGCTCTGGTCGAAGAGCGACTGCGGACTCTGCCGGCCACGCAGCCGCAGATGCCCGGGGCGCTCGCCGAGCGTCAGCCACCCGGAGGTCGCGGGGGCCCGCAGAGTGCTCCAACCCCCGTCCAGGGATGGCGAGTTGAAGTCGTCACGGGCCGGAGGCCGGGCGGCCGGGCCTGGCGATCCTGGCTCCACCCCCGTGGGTGCCGGGACCTCCAGGCTCGGCCGCCGTCCGCCGTCGGCCAGCCGCAGCCAACCGTCGTCCGTCCACGTCACGCGCTGCAGGCAGGTCTCCCTGCCGAGAACGCAGCGCGGCCCGTCGGGCGTCTTTACGGGGCGGGAGGCGAGGTGCGCGAGGTACCACTCCCCCGCCGGCGTCTCGACCAGCTCGCCGTGACCGGCCTTCTGGAGTGGCCAGTCCGGGGTGTCCCGGGTGGTCAACAACGAGCCGAGCGGGTCGAGTTCGTACGGTCCGGTCAGCTCGCGTGAGCGGGCCATCAGGATGCCGTGGTTCCAGCCGGTGCCGCCCTCGGCGAGCATCAGGTAGTACCAGCCGTCCCGGCGGTAGACGTTGGGGCCCTCGATCAGCTCGTCGTGCTGGAGGATCGTGCGGGGCTGTCCGATGAGGGCCCGCTTGTCGGAGTCGTACTCCTGGAGCAGGATCCCGGCGAAGGACGGACGGTCGTCGCGCGGGTCCCACTGGATGTTCAGCAGCCAACTGCGGCCGTCCTCGTCGTGGAAGAAGGACGGGTCGAAGCCGGAGGAGTTCAGGAACACCGGCTCGGACCACGGGCCCTCGATCGACGGCGCCGTGATCAGGTAGTTGTCGAGGTCCTTGAAGGGGCGCCCGGTGGTGCGGACGATCGTGTAGACCAGCCAGAACTGCCCGTCGTGGTACGACAGTGAAGGCGCCCAGACGCCGGCCGAGTCGGCGACTCCGCGCAGGTCGAGCAGATCCGGGCGGTCCAGGATGTGACCGGCCGGCTCCCAGTGGACGAGATCCTTCGAGCGGTGCACGGGCACGCCCGGGTACCACTCGAAGGTCGAGGTGGCGATGTAGTAGTCCGCGCCGACGCGCAGGATGCTCGGGTCCGGGTGGAAACCGGGCAGCACGGGGTTGCGGAGGTGGCCCGAGATCATGCCGGTCCTTTCACAGATGACTCAGGTGGCTCAAGTGGCTTACGGGGGTGGGGTCAGCCCTTGACGGCGCCCTGCATCCCCCCGTAACGATCTGCTTCGCCAGCAGAAGGAAGATGATCAGCTTGAGCACGCTTAGTTTAGGAACCGGTTGCTATCGAGTCAATATTTCCGGAGCTTGAGCTGCGCTATTCGAAACTTTCGCGGTAGTCACTCGTGGCGGTGGGGTCGAGGAGCGCTATCGCGACAGCGCACGATCGATGCGTTCGAGCGCCTCAGTCAGCACCATCCGGGGGCAACCGATGTTGAGTCGGACGTAACCCTCTCCTCCGGGGCCGTAGACCCGGCCGTCGTAGAGATTGACAGCTGCACGGTCGACAAGGAACTGGTGCAGCCCGCCCACACGAGCGTCAAGTTCACGAGCCTCCAGCCAGACCAGGAACGATGCGTCCGGCGGCATCGGCGTGATCTCGGGCAGGCGCTCTTGGACGAACTCGTGCACGAAGGCCACGTTGCCCTTGAGATAGTCGGTCAGCCGGTCGAGCCACGGACCACCCGTCGTGTAGGCGGTCTCCAAGGCCAGACGACCAAAGTAGTGCGCGTTGATCATGAACGATGCCCGCATGACGTTCAGCAGTTCCGAGCGCATGGTTGGATCGGCAACCGAGAGCGTGGCCGATGGCAGGCCGGCTAGGTTGAACGTCTTCGTGGGGGCAGTGCAGATGAATGCTCGGCGGGCGGCGTCGCTGCTGATCGAGGCGTAGACGACGTGGGGCCGACCGTTCAGTCGGATGTCACAGTGAATCTCGTCGGAAATCACCAGAAGGTCGTAGCGCGCACAGATGTCGTTCACGGCGAGCAACTCGTCGGCCGTCCAGCTCCGGCCCGAGGGATTGTGGGGGTTGCAGAGCAACAGCACCTTCGCGCCGGATGCGGCCAGTTCGGCCAGGTTGTCGAGGTCGAACTCGTAGCGGTTGTCGATGAGCCGTAGCCGGTTCACGAGCAGCCGCCGCTGGTTACCGGTAATAGCCTCGAAGTTCGGCGAGTAGACCGGTGATTGGACGATCACCCCATCTCCAGGGGCGGTGAAGGTGCGCAAGATTGCTGCGACCGAGGACATGATCGCAGGGGCCGGGAGGAGCGTTTCCACCGGTGGTGTCCAGCCGTGCCTGACGGTGAACCAGTTCTGCACGATCTGGAAGTGTTCCGGGTCTCGCAGGGTGTAGCCGTAGATACCGTGGTCCGCAGCGGCGCGCAGGCGGTCGATGACGGTCGTCGGCGCCCGGAAGTCCATGTCGGCCGTCCACAGCGACAGCAGATCCTCGCCCCGGACACGCGGGGAGAATTCGTCCCATTGGTTTGCCCATTTGGCTGACCCGAAAGGGGCGCGGTCGTACACCGTGTCAAAGTCGGGGTCGGCACCGTACTCTGCGGTGGCGGTGGGCATGGCTTTTGCCCTTCTGGTGGTCATGCGAAACCCTTCTCCACTCCGCGGGCGATACGGCAGTCCGGGTGGTCGTGGCTGCGGGGCGGAATCCGGAGCCACGACCACCGGCTTGGGTACTGGCTCAGCCGTTCTGACCGATGCCGGCCTTGATGAGTTCCGGGACGATCTTCTTGCTCTCGTCGAACGAGATCAGCACGATGGCGTCCGGGTGCTGGGCCTTCACCTTCTCCACCTCGGCCGTGTAGTTGGCTGCGTTCGCGTCGTAGAGGGCATAGGAGACGACTTTGCCGCCGGACTCTTCGTAGAAGGAGCGGACGTTCTTCGCCAGTGCCTCGCCGTAGGCGTCCTGTCGGGCGAGGATTGCGATGTTGCTGTGACCGTCCTCGCTGATGGTCTGGGCCATCACCTGCCCCTGCAGGACGTCGGAGGGGGCCGTGCGGAAGTACATGCCCTGGTCGGGGTAGGTGTCGAATGCGGTCGAGGTGTTCCCGGCCGATATCTGGACGACGCCGGCCCCGGTGATCTTGTCGATGACCGACAGCGACACCGACGAGGAAGCGGCGCCGATGATGACGTCGGCACCACCGCGGAGCAGTTTGTCGGTCTCGGATGGCGCGATGTTCGGCGACCCGTCACCGGAGTCGCCCTTCAACTGCTTCACGTCCTTGCCGAGCACACCCCCGCCCTTGTTGATTTCATCCACGGCCAGGTCCACGCCCGCGAATTGCGGGGCGCCGAGGAAGGAGCTGTCCCCGGTGGCAGGGAGCAGGGTGCCGAACGTAAGGACGCCGTCCCCCTTGGGGATGGGGCCGCTGACCTTCTGATCGGCTCGGATGTTGGCCTGGTCCGGGGTGGTGCCGTTGACGTAGCCGACATTCTTGTAGTTGTTGTCCTGCCCGAATTGGTAGATGCCGACGGTCGCCGCGGACGGGCTTCCTGTCGAGTTCATCTCGATCGGGCCGGAAGGGCCGTCGTAGTCGATGTCCGTTCCGTCGGCGAGGAGGTCAGCGCACTGCTTGAAGCTGGTGCACTTTGTCCCATCCCTGGTGACGCCGATCTCCTTCCCGGCGATCGCCTTGCCGGAGTCGCTCTTGGCAGCGACCGCGGCCAGGGCTGAGAGGATCGTGGCGTCGTAGGCCTCCGGAGCGTAGGTGAAGTCCTTCACCTTGCTGTTGATCTTGAGGATCCTCTGCCGGAACTCGTCGCCGATCTTGCCGCCGGGGAGCGTGGCGCGCACACCCTTGAGAGTGCCGGGCTCGAAATCACCGGAGTAGTCGGCGGTGTTGCCGTCTACGAAGTAGAGCTGGGTGCCCGCCTTGGCTGGCGGCTCGCTGCCGGCTGCGGTGGGGCTGCTGTTGGAGCTGCAGGCGGCGGTTGCCAGCGCGGCGGAGGCCAGAACGGCGATACAGGTGATGCGTCTCGGGAGCGACATGGGACCTCCAGGGTGGGTGAGGACTGCTGCGTTACTGGTGTGGTGCACGACCGTGCCGTGGCGGGTGTCAGGATCGAACGCGAGGGGACAGTTCGACCGGCATGTGGAGTCGTGTTCCTAGTTCCGCCTGCCGCCAGGCGTGCCTTCTGCCTGGGCGGCCTTGGCCAAGGTGCCGAGATACAGCTCGATCACCCTGGGGTCACGGGCCAGCGACTGTCCGGACCCGGTGTAGGCGTTGCGTCCTTGGTCGAGGACGTATCCGCGGTCGCAGATCTGCAGGCAGCGGCGTGCGTTCTGTTCGACCATGACGACCGATACACCGGTGCGGTTGATGGCTCGGGTCTGGACAAACACCTCGTCCTGCATCGCCGGGGACAGGCCCGCTGAGGGTTCGTCGAGCAACAACACGGAGGGTTCCATCATCAGAGCCCGGCCCATGGCCACCATTTGCCGCTCACCGCCTGACAGTTGTCCGGCCCGCTGCTTGCGGCGTCGGCCCAGCGCAGGGAACAGATCGGTCACGAACGCAAACCGAGGGGCGAACTTCTTGGGGGACTGATAGCACCCCATCTGCAGGTTTTCCTCGATGGTGAGCGAGGGGAAAATGTTGTTGGTTTGCGGTACGAAGCCGATCCCTTGGGATACCAGTGCGTCGGCGCGCTGGTTCGTGACCTCCTCGCCCCGCAGGCGAACCGTTCCGGTGGTGACCTTGACCAGCCCGAAGAGTGCTTTGAGCAGTGTCGACTTGCCAGCGCCGTTGGGTCCGATGATGCCGACCAACTCGCCGGGCTGGCAGTACAGATCAGCGCCATTCAAGATGTTGACTCCGGGGAGGTACCCGGCGATCAGATTGTCTGCGCGAAGGGCTGCGCCCTCGGCCGCCTGCAGATGCCTTGTCCGAGCTGCCTGGTCGATCTTCGGGGCGTTGGGATCGGGGTCAGCCACGATCTCGCCTTGATCGGTGAGCTGTGAGTCCGATGGGCCGTGATGGGCAGAAGTCATCTCGGGACCTCCCGGTCGACCCTCTGCTCGGCGTGGTCGTGCGCGTGCTCGACCTTGAGCACGTGTTCGAGCTCGCTGATGTCGGTGTCGTGGCGAGCTCCGAGGTAGGCGTCGATGACACGTTCGTCGGACATGATGGATGTGGGGGGTCCCTCGGCGATTACCTTGCCCTGGGCCATGACGACCACCCAGTCGGAGATCTCTCGCACCATGTCCATGTCGTGTTCGACGAACAGGACGCTCATTCCCTGATCCCGCAGCGACTTCACATGCCCGAGCAGGGACTGCTTCAGCGCTGGGTTGACGCCGGCCATGGGTTCGTCGAGCATGACCAGCTTCGGTTCGACCATGAGCGCTCGCGCCATCTCGAGCAGCTTTCTCTGACCGCCTGACAGGGACCCGGCGAAGTCTTGCTCCTTGGCGTCGAGCTTGAACCGCTTGAGCAGGTGTCGGGCCCGGTCGGTGATGTCTCGTTCCTGCGCCCGCCACAGGGCGGGGAGGGCGGCGGCCCACAAGCGTTCGCCACGCTGACCTGTGGCGCCCATCCGCATGTTCTCCAGCACTGTCAGTTTCGAGAGCACTCTGGTCAGTTGGAAGGTCCGGACCATGCCGAGGCGTGCCACTTTGTAGGCTGCTTTGCCTTTGAGCGGTGTCCCGTCGAAGGACCATGAACCGGCGTCGGGTTGATCGAAACCGGTGAGCAGGTTGAAGAACGTGGTCTTGCCTGCACCGTTGGGTCCGATCAAGGCGGTGATGACCCCGCGTTGGATTTCGAGGTGTTCCACGTCGACCGCGGTGAGGCCTCCGAAGGTGCGGCGGATTCCGTTCACGATCACAACGGGGTCGGGTTTGGCAGCGCCGGGCTCATGCGGCACCGACTGCAAAGCAATCCGGCACTCGCGCATCGACTTGGCCTCCGCGGTGCCGGGGCCGGGCACCCTGGGCTGGGACGTATCACCGGCAGCGGAGACGTCCTTGGTTGCGGTGCTCGAGGAGATGTGGTCAGCGGGGAAGTTGTCAGTGGGCATCGAGCGCGAGCTCCCTTCGATCACCGAAGATGCCTTGCGGCCGGTAGATCATCAGCAGCATCAGCACCAATCCGACCAACATCAGCCGGATGATTGACGCTTGGTCGGCGTTCATGAACTGAGCCACGACCGGGTAGCCGGCCAACTGCGTCAAGACCGATCCGAGGAACGACAGGATCGCCCAGAACATCACCGCGCCGACGACCGGACCAAGGATCCGAGCGGCGCCACCGAGGATGAGCATGGTCAAGGCGATGAAGGTGAAGTCCAGGTTGAACGTGTCGGCCTGGACCGAAGCGGCCCCGAACGCGCCCACGAAGCCTCCGGCGCATCCGACCACTCCACCGAGGATGAGGGCCTGGATCTTGTAGCCGTAGACGTTCTTGCCCAGAGACCGCATCGCATCCTCGTCTTCACGGATGCCCCGAAGAACCCTTCCCCACGGTGATCGCATCAGGGCCCAGGTGAGCAGACTGATCATGATGACCAGGCCCCAGCCGACGATGACCGTCCACAGTTCCTCCCGGCTGTAGGTCAGGAAGAAGCCGTCGTAGTTCGGCAGCGGGTTGAGGCTTCGGAACCCGGCGGTGAAGCCGGTCACACCGTCCTTGCCGTGAAAGTACGTCCGGAACGACGTCCCGAACACAAGTCGTAGGATCTCTGCCGCCGCGATGGTGACGATCGCCAGGTAATCCGCCCGAAGACGCAGAGTGGGGATACCCAATATCAACGCCAACGCCACGCTGAAGGCGATCGCGAGCAGGATCGCCAGGACGGTGGGAACTCCGCTGGTGGCGATCGCCGCGCCCATGATGTAACCGCCTACCGACAAGAAGGCGGCCTGACCGAAGTTGACCAGCCCGGCGTAGCCGAACTGAATGTTCAAACCGATCGCAGCCAGGCAGAACGAGACGGCCAGATAGCCGAAGCCGTCGTGCAGTGCCCCCGTGAAGGCGCCGATGATGTCCATGTCCTCACCCGATCCTCTCGGCGCGGCCGAGCAGGCCTTGTGGTCGGACGAGCAGGACCAGCACCAGCAGAACCATCGCGCCTGCGAACTTGAGTTCCGATGGGATGACCAAGGTCGAGGTCTCGACGAACAGCCCGATGATGATCGAGCCGATCAGCGCGCCCCACACTGATCCCAGACCTCCGACGCAGGTAGCGGCGAAGATCAACAGCAGTACTTGCGCGCCCAGTTGGTAGCTCACCGACTGGGAGAATCCCAGGAACGCTCCGCTCAGTCCCGCCAGCGCGGTACCCACGATCCACACCGTGGCTATGACACGACCGACGTTGATCCCCGTCGCAGAGGCCAGGGCCGGATTGTCCGACACCGCGCGTGTGGCGCGACCGAGCCGGGTGTACTGCAAAGCAAGAGTGACCGCCACGAGCGCAAGCCCGCTGATGGAGAAGACGACGACATCTCGCATGGTGTAGGTGAACAAGCCGAAGGCGTCCCGGCCGACGGGCGTGACGTAGTCGCGGTAGGTCAAGGCGCGGCCACCTGTGAAGTACTGGTAGAAGTTCCGGAGAAAGAACTGCAGACCGATCGAGACGATCATCATGGCGATCAGTCCCGTTCCGCGGCGTCTGAGTGGCCTCCACAAACCCTTTTCGTTCAGGTAGCCGAACAGTGCCGACAGCGCTACCGCCACCACGACCGCCACGACGATGGGCAGCCCTACGACCCGGTTGCCGAGATAGGTGGCGAATGCCCCGAAGGTCACCAGCTCGCCGTGGGAGAAGTTCGACAGTCCCGTCGTGCCGAAAACCATGGACAGGCCAAGAGCCCCCAATGACAGCACCAGGCCGAACAGCAGACCGTTGTAGAGCAGTTGGGGGACCCGGTCCCACACCGTCGACACTTGACGCGTATCGGGACCGAGGGGGAAGTTGACGGTGATCGTGCTCAAGCTGCCCGTTGGCCGCAAGGTGTTCGACGCTCCGTCGCGGATCTGCACGTCATCAGGAAGCGTTTTGGTGTCCAGGATGACGGCCAGAGTGCCAGAGTCACTGCCGGGCACGGTGATCGCGAACCGGCCTTGGTCGTTGCTGGCGCCCGTGTAGGTCTTCCCCGTGCTGGTCCGGACACTGATCTTCACCCCGGCGACCGGGGCGTTGTTGTCTGCAGAGTTGCGCAACGTTCCCTGCACGGTCCGATCGCCGGCCGCATACGTCGGAGCGCTCGCTGCCACGACGCCGAGCAGGGCGACCAGGATCATGACCGCTCCCAGCAGTGGTGACAGGCGAGCAGGATGGCGGCGTACGCGCCAACGTGCACGGGGTGGTGTCATGGCCTCTCCGAGGTTGCATGGCGGGATATCTGATCGGCCTGCGGCGGGCGGGCGCGCCGGCAGGCAGCGACGACAGCGTGGGGAGACTGACGACCAATACAAGGCGCTGCGGACTGCGGCGGCCGTAGCGCGGATCTCGGGGTGGCCGATTCTCGCGGTTCTGGAATGCTAGGCGCCCCCCATTGTCCGGTCCAGTCGTCGTTATCGATGCGCACTCATCGGTTTTTTCGACCAATCAACGGCGCGTGATGATGTTGCCGGCCTCGGCGGGTGGGAACCGGTTCCGGTAATCGCCCGACTGGTGCAGGGCGACGAGGACACCGTGCGCGATGTGATCAGGCACTGCTCAATGCAGGGCAGCAAATGCTTTCGCGTACGATTGGTTGTCTCAAGTGACGAATCGGTGGTCGCGGGCGGCGATTGGGTGCGTGATGTACGACCTTCACCGGCTCCGGTTGCTGCGCGAACTCAAGCACCGCGGCACCCTTGCAGCTGTGGCTTCGGCCCTCTCGTACAGTCCTTCGACCATCTCCTCGCAGCTTTCGCAGCTGGAGGCCGAGGTGGGCGTCCCGCTCCTGGAACCAATGGGACGTCGGGTCCGTCTGACGCCCGCGGCGGAGATGCTGGTCGGGCATATCGAGGTGATCCTGGACCGGCTCGAGCAGGCCGAGGCTGATATCGCGCGGGCCAAAACGGTGCTCGAGGGGGATCTGCGGATCGCAACCTTTCAGACTGCTGCCAAGACTCTGGTCCTGCCTGCCGTAGAGCTGCTTCAGCGCGAGCATCCGCAGCTTCGCGTCCACGTGCATCAGGAGAACGAACGCACACCGCTGCGGGCGCTTGTCGCGCACGAATACGACCTGGTCATCGCCGAGGAGTACCCGGGAGAGCCGCCGTCGGCTCTGACCGGCCTGCACACTCAGCTTCTCCTCGAGGATCCTCTTCTTCTGGCCACCCCACCGGACGGCGAGCCGCCGCAACTCGCAGCTCTCGCACACCTGCCCTGGGTCATGGAGCCAGAGGGCAATGCCGCCAGGCGCTGGGCCAGCGCTGTCTGCCGCCAAGCCGGCTTTGAACCCCACGTTCGCTACCAGTCGACCGACCTCACCTTCCATGTGAGATTGATCGAAGCCGGGCAGGCGGTCGGATTTCTCCCCAAACTTGCCTGGGGCGTCCACGCTCCTACAGTGACGCTTTCCGAGCTGACGCCGCCGAACACTCGGCGAGTCCTCATCGCTACCCGCACTGGCAGCCACGATCACCCGGCCGTCGTTGCTGCCCGCGTCGCGCTCGCCCGAACCAGCCGCAGCGCACGGGACCTGACCCGGAGTTGACGCCCGAGGGGGCCTCCCATCGTCCGCAGCCAGATCCGAGCCTTTCGCCTGACCGAGTCCGGCGTGGGCGGAGGAGGCTCTGCACGCCGTCGACGTCCGGGTCGCCCGCCGGCGGCGAGGGTGTTGAGCTGGTCATCAACTGGGTTACCGAGCGAGGGCCGCACGCCTTCCGACGCCCTCGTCGAGGCCATGCACGACTGGGTCAGTAAGAAGCGGTGCCGAGGGGCGTGGCGAGGGAGGTGGGCCGGAGTCCGCCGAGTAGATCCGTGTCAGCAGGCGGCCGGGGAGCATGGCCTACTCGCCCTTGAGGAGCTGGACGAGTTGCTCGTCCAGAGTGAACTCGCGGTTGTCGAGAGCGCCTTCGGGCCGGTCCGCCGCGACGCTGACCCGGCCGCTCCACCGGCGGACGGCCTCACGCTCGTTCTCGGTGAACCCTGCCCGCGCAGCTGCGGGGCCGGCCGGCCCAGGGTGGCCACGAAGCTTAGGCAGGAGCCTCCAAGGTCGAGGTACTCGGTGGTGTGCTCGATCGCGCGGACCGCGGGGTGCGTTCGCGGATCTTCTCTCGCGTCTCGGCGGAGTTGTCGAACTGGGCGCGGTTGACGAGCATCCGTGTGGTGTCGTCACGGATCGTCAGTCCGACCAAGGGCAGGCCCCCGCGCGTCACCGGAGTGTGGGACCGGGCCAGACCGCCGAGGCGTCGTCGCGGTGCGGGTCGGCCAGCCGGATCGGGCGGACGGGGATGGAGTGTGCCCGCCCTTCGGTGACGGCGGTCCACGGGGTCGGGTGGCCGGAGTAGCACAGTGCCGTCAGGGCGAAGACACCGTCGGCGTAGACCTCGACGTACTCGCCGATGGTGAGGATGCGCAGCGAGGCCGCGGGTTCGCTCAGTACGGTCTCGCCGAGCCGGGTGCCGTCAGGACCGGTGACCCAGAGGTTCTTGCCGTCACAACCCACGGCTAGGGCAGCCCGGCCGGCCCCTGCTGCGTCGGTGCGCAGGGTGATCTCGACGGGCCCGGTGACACCGATGTCGCCGACCGCGTGCAGGGCGGGCCCGTCGGTCTCTTCGCCGAGCCAGGTGTTCAGTCCGGGCCACCACTCCAGGCGGGGAGCCGAATCGCCTTCCACCACAAGGGACTTGGGCTGCGCGAGCATGCCGCGGCAACGCTCCCCGTCGTCACTGAGGCCGACCTGGCGGGGTGTGGTGTGCACGACGACACGGGAGCCGTCGGGAGCGGCGATGACGCGCGGAGCGTACGAACCGGTTGGGCCGAGCTGGCCGCGGCGGCTCCACGGCCCGCGCAGTGCCGGAGCGGTCCACGCCTCGAAGCCCCGGGTGGAGCCGATGGAGCCGAGCAGCAGCCAGCTGCCGTCGTCGAGGCGTTCCAGGACCGGGCACTCCAGCTCGTTGACGTCGCCCGGTGAGATGAGCGGCGGGTGGACGGTCCAGTGCTCCAGGTCGTCGGAGGTGGCGAGGGCCACGCAGCCGCTGACCTCCACCGGGAGGGAGGCGTCGCTGGCGCAGACGGCCATGACCCAGCCGTCGCCCTCGTCGTCCCGTACGACGAAGGGGTCACGCCAGCCCATCCCTTCGCCCGTGCGGTACCAGCGCGGGTCCGCCTCGACGACCGGGCCGGTGCCATGCCGGCGCCAGCCGGTGCCGTCGGTGCGGTCGGAGTACGCGAGGCCGACGGACTGGAGCGGCGTGCCGCCGGGCAGGAGGCCGCTCACCCCCGTGTAGAACATCGCCATTCCGTCGCCGTACCGGAACGGATGCATCGTCCAGACCGCCTGCGCGTCGAAGCGGCCGGGCAGCCCGTTGCCGAAGGCGGGTCCCTGCGGCTGCCAGTGCACCAGGTCGGTGGAGGTCGCCCGGCCGTACGAGGTCTCCATGCGCAGATGGTCGAACTCGGCGGTCCAGGGCCCTTGCAGGTGCAGCACCGTGTAGGTGCCGTCCTCGTCCCGCAGCAGGGCGAAGTCGTTCACGCAGTGACCTGGCGGGGCGTATCGCATGCACAGTTCCTGTCGGCTCACAGCGCCCAAACGCATGCGCTGACCATCGATTAAAAACGGACTCGCTTTGGAATCGGCCCAAGTAAATCTGAACGCAAACGCTTGCGCAACAGCGAGGCCGGGTTTACGGTCTCGTCACCCCCACATCACACCGACGTGAAATCAACGGGAGGAAGTGCGCCGTGACGGCCAGCATCAACGACGTCGCCCGCGCCGCAGGCGTCTCGGCGTCCACCGTGTCCCGCGCCCTGCGCGGCCGGAGCGGTGTCTCCGACGAGGTGCGGGACAAGATCGTGGCCGTCGCCGACCAGCTCGGCTACACCGCGTCCCGCTCCGCCGCCAGCCTGGCCAGCGGTCGTACGTACACCATCGGCGTCCTGGTTCCGTATGTGGGCCGCTGGTTCTTCGGCACCGTGCTGGACGCCGCCGAGCGCGTGTTCAGCGCCGCCGGATACGACGTGCTGCTGTACAACCTGGGCTCGCCGGAGATACGCAAGCGTTTCTTCACCAGGCTGCCGGTGCGCAAGCGGGTCGACGCGGTACTCACGCTGCTCATCCCGGACGAGGAGGAGTCGGCCGCCCTGCGCTCGCTGGGAGTGCCGCTGGCCACCACGGTCGGCGGGTCACGGCCGGGATTCACGGTCGTCGGCATCGACGACCGGGCCGGCACGGAGAGTGCCGTACGGCATCTGGTGAACCTCGGTCACCGCCGGATCGGCATGATCAGCGGGGCCAGCGGACCACTGCACTGGACCACCCCCATCGAGCGGCGCAATGCCTACCTGGACGTTCTGGCCGGTGCCGGAATCGAGCACGATCCGGCTCTGGAGGCGGACGGCGACTACACCGTCGAGGGCGGTGAGCGGGCCATGACCGAACTGCTGGCCGTCGCTCGCCCGCCGACCGCCGTGTACGCGCAGTCCGACGAGATGGCGATGGGTGCCCTGCGCGCCCTGCGCCGCCACCGGCTGAGGGTCCCGGAGGACGTGTCGGTGGTCGGTTTCGACGACCACGAACTCGCCGATGTGGTCGGCCTGACCACCGTCGCCCAGCCGGTCGCCGACCAGGGCGCCGAGGCCGCCCGGCTGCTGCTGCGTCAGCTGGAGGAACCCGGCGCCGAACCACCCGCTGCGCAGGTGCAGATGCCCATCCGTCTCGTCCTGCGAGAGACAACCGCTCCGCCCCGACCGCGCGGACCGCAGTAACCCGCCACACCCCTTGAGACCCCTCGAGCCCCACACCCCCACGACCGGACAGCACATCAGCACGTCAGCAAGGCAAACCCTCGCCACAGCACGGAAGGCACAGCCCATGAGTTCGTCCAGCAGAAATGTCCGCCGCACAGCGAGTACGGGCCTGGCCCTCGTCCTGCCCCTTGCGGCGCTGGCCGCCTGTGGCGGGGGTGGCAGCACCGATACGTCCGCGGAGGCGGGCAGCGGCAAGGGCACCATCAGTGTCTGGGCCCACCAGGGCCAGAAGAGCGAGGACACCGCCATACAGAACGCGGTGAAGTCCTTCAACTCCTCGCAGAAGGACATCAAGGTCGAGCTGAAGCTGATCCCCGGCAACGACTACACCAAGACCATCACGACGACGGACGCCTCAGAGCTGCCGGACGTGATGGAGTTCGACGGCCCGACCATGGCGAACTTCGTCTTCAACCAGAAGCTCGCCCCGATCGACGCCTACGTCTCCCCCAAGACGCTGAGCAACGCCACCGACGCCATCAAGGCGCAGGGCGAGATCGACGGCAAGCACTACGGTCTGGGCCAGTACGACTCGGGCCTGGGCATCTACGGCAACAAGAAGCTGCTGGACGCGGCGGGCGTGAAGTACCCGACGAGCGTGGACGACGCCTGGACGGCGGACGAGTTCACGGCCGCGCTCAAGGCGCTGAAGGCCAAGGACTCTGACGGCAAGGTCCTCGACATCCAGGAGAACAACGGGCTCACCACCGAGTGGGGCACCTACGGCTTCTCCCCGATCGTCTGGTCGGCCGGCGGTTCGCTCCTCAAGGACGGCAAGGCGGAAGGCGCCCTCGACTCGCCCGAAACCGCGTCGGCCCTGAAGACCTTCCAGTCCTGGAAGTCCAGCGTCGACCCCAACACCGACGGCAACGCCTTCGCCAAGAGCCGTGTCCCGCTCAGCTGGGTCGGCCACTGGATGTACCCCGCGTATGGCGAGGCGCTCGGCGAGGACCTCGTCGTGCTGCCGCTGCCCGACTTCGGCAACGGTCCCAAGTCCGGCCAGGGTTCGTGGGCCTGGGGCATCGGCGCCGACTCCAAGAACGCCAAGGCCGCGGGCAAGTTCCTGGACACGCTCCTGAACGACGAGAACGTCGCCGCGATGACGAAGGCCAACGGCGCCCCGCCCGCCACCAAGTCCGCGCTCGCCGCGAGCGAGCTCTACAAGCAGGGCGGCCCGCTCCAGCTGTTCGCCGACCAGCTCGCCAAGCCCTGCGGCGACACCGACATCTCCAAGTCCTGCGTCGCCGTGACCCGGCCGCTGACCGCCGGATACCCCACCGTCACCGCGAAGTTCGCCGAGGCCCTCAACTCGGTCTACGGCGGCGCCGACCCGAAGGACGCCCTGGCCAAGGCCGCCAAGGCCATCGACCAGGACTTCTCCGACAACGCCGGCTACGAGATCCCGTAGGACCCATCGGCCGGGGCGGGCCGCGCACGCCGCGCCCGCCCCGCCGGGAACAGGACTCCCCGTGAAATCCGTCGAACCCGCGCACGCCGCGCCCCATGCCCGGGAGCAGGCCCCACCCGTGACCTCCGTCGAACCCGCGCGACCGGCGCGCCCTGTGCGCAAGAACCGCGACTGGTTGCACGGACTGCTCATGTCCACGCCCGCCGTCGTCGGACTCATCGCCTTCGTCGGTATCCCGTTCGGCTACGCCGTCGTCCTCTCCTTCTACAACGTCCGCCTCGGCTCCCCGCTGGAACCGACCTGGTTCGGCATCGAGCACTACCGGCGGCTGTTCACCGACCCCGACCAATCCGGCCCGTTCCTCAGGTCCCTGTTCAACAACCTGACCTTCGCCGCGGTCGTCGTACCCGTGCAGACCGGTCTGGCGCTCGGCCTGGCGATCCTCCTCAACCGCAAGCTCAAGGCGATCGGCCTGTTCCGGTCCCTGTTCTTCATGCCGGTCGTCTTCCCGATGGCGCTGGTCGCCGTGATCTGGCGCCTCATCCTCGCCCGCAGCGATCAGGGCATGCTCAACTCCGCGCTGGACGCGGTGAGTTTCGGCAACTGGGGCGCCTTCGACTGGCTCGGCGACTCAGCCACCGCGATGATCTCGATCATCATCCTCTCCATCTGGCAGGGCGTCGGCTTCCAGATGGTCATCCTGCTCGCCGGACTCCAGAGCATCCCGAGCGAGCTCTACGAGGCCGCCGAGCTCGACCGCGCCTCCCGCTGGCAGCAGTTCCGCCATGTCACCCTGCCCGGCATCCGCGGCACCCTCGTGTTCGTCGCCATGCTCACCTCGGTGCTCTCCTTCCGCGTCTTCGACCAGATCTACGTCCTCGTCAAGGGCGGCGGCCTCAACGAGGACGCGGCCCGCACCGTGATGTACCAGGCGGTCACCACCGCCTTCGACCAGAACAACATCGGCCAGGCGTCCGCGATCACCGTCGTCTTCTTCCTGATCGTCCTCGTCCTGTCCCTCATCCAGCGCCGCGTCGTCCGGCCCGACAACGAGGACTGAGCATCCATGAGCATGAACCCGGGCCTCTCCCGCACGCCCCTGCGCCGCTTCCTGGACTACGCCGTCCTCTCCGTCCTGGCGTTCGTCTTCGCGCTGCCCGCCATCTACCTGCTGGTCGGCAGCCTCAAGCCGTCCGACGAAGTCCTCGACGGTCTGTCCGGCTTCCTGCCCACCAACCTGTCGTTCGACAACTACACGGCCGTCCTCGACAGCCTCAACTCCGACAGCACCGGCTACTTCTGGCGCTTCATGGGCGTCTCGCTGCTGCTGGCCTTCGTGGTCGTGACGGGCGGTCTCTTCGTCAACTCGATGGCCGCGTACGGGCTTTCACGGCTGAAGTGGCGGGGGCAGAACGCGGTCTTCACCCTCGTCCTGCTGCTGATGCTGATCCCGTTCGAGTCGGTGGCGGTCCCGCTCTTCTACATGTTCAACGACCAGCGGAACACGCTCCCGATCCTGGCGCTGCCGTTCATCGCCAACGCCTTCTCGGTCTACCAGTTCCACACGTTCTTCAAGACGATCCCGCCGAGCATCGAGGAGGCCGCCCGCATCGACGGCGCGGGCCCTTGGCGTACCTTCTTCGCCATCATCGTCCCGATGTCGAAGCCGGCCTTCGCCTCGGTGGCGATCCTGACCTTCCTCATCCAGTGGGGCTCGTTCCTCTGGCCGGTCCTGATGGTCTCGGATCCGTCGGTACGGCCGCTGCCGCTGGAGATGAGCGTGTTCCAGGCCCAACTGCCCCCGGACTGGGGTCAGATCCTCGCCTTCGGCGTGCTCCTGGTGCTGCCCGTGCTGATCGTCTTCATGTTCTTCCAGCGCTGGTTCGTGCAGGGCGTCGCCAGCTCGGCCGTCAAGGGCTGAGTCAGCTCTTCGCCGGGTCCCGTACGCAGCGGAAGCCCAGGTTGCCCACCGAGCTGTCCGGGGTGTTGCTGGTGCGCGCGGCGACGCGGTAGCGGTTGCAGTAGGAGTCGTGGCACAGGTAGGAGCCGCCGCGCATCACGCGAGCCGTGCCCTGCTCCGGTCCCTTGGGATCGGTGTGGGGCCCGGTGCCGTGGTCGGTGCCCCACCAGTCGGCGCACCACTCCCAGACGTTGCCGGAGGTGTTGAACAGGCCGAATCCGTTGGGCGGGAAGGCGTCGACGGGGGCGGTGCCTTTGTAGCCGTCCTCGGCGGTGTTGCGGAACGGGAAGCGGCCCTGCCAGATGTTGCAGCGGTGTTCGCCGCCCGGCGTGAGCTCGTCTCCCCACGGGAACCGCTTCTGGTCGAGGCCGCCGCGAGCCGCGTACTCCCATTCGGCCTCGGTCGGCAGCCGGGAGCCCTCCCACCGGCAGAACGCGAGTGCGTCGCCCCAGGAGACATGGACGACGGGGTGATCCCAGCGGCCGTCGAGCCCGCTGCCGGGCCCTTCCGGCGCCGCCCAGTACGCGCCCTGGACCCCGCACCACCAGGGCGTGCCCTCCGGCCGCGGCGACACCTTGCGCAACTCCCCCGGCAGGAACCTGGCGAAGACGTACGACCAGCCGAACCGCTCGGCGTCGGTGCGGTAGCCCGTGGCGTCCACGAACGCGGCGAAGCGTTCGTTGGTGACACAGCGGGTGTCGATCTCGAACGGCCCGACGGTCACCTCCCGGACCGGGCCCTCACCGTCACCGGGGTTGGCGTCGGCGTCCTCGCCGCCCATACGGAAGGTGCCGCCGGGCAGCGCCACCCTGGAGCCGCCGGGCGCCGTGCCGCTGCCGGAAACGGGAGCGGATGGCTGCGGCTCGGACGCGGCAGACGCCGCATCGGAGGCCCCCGTTTCGGAGGAGCGACCGGGTGCACAGCAGTGGGAATTCACGCGGCCAGTACAACACGCCCCCTGTCGGCCGACGCGAGCGAGTCAGCCCGGCGGCAGCGGCTGCTGTGCCCAGATCGTCTTGCCGTTGACGGTCTGGCGGCTGCCCCAGCGCTGGGTGAGCTGGGCGACGAGCAGCAGACCGCGGCCGCCCTCGTCGTAGACGTGCGCCCGGCGCAGATGCGGTGAGGTGGAGCTGCCGTCGGAGACCTCGCAGATGAGTGCGCGGTCGCGGATCAGGCGCAGTTGGATGGGCGGTTCGCCGTAGCGGATCGCGTTGGTGACCAGTTCGCTGACGACGAGTTCGGTGACGAAGGCGGTCTCGTCCAGGCCCCATTCGGTGAGCTGGTCGGTGGCGTACTGCCTGGTGGCGGCCACAATTTGGGGGTCCGGTTCGATGTCCCAGGTGGCCACCTGGCCGGCGCCGAGCGCACGGGTGCGGGCCAGCAGCAGGGCCACGTCGTCGGCGGGCTGCGGCGGGAGTACGGACTTCAGCACCGCGTCGCACAGGGCGTCCAGCGAGTCGGCGGGCACGGTCAGCGCACGGCACAGTTCAGCGGTGCCCTCGTCTAGGTCGCGGTCGCGTCCCTCGATCAGCCCGTCCGTGTAGAGGGCGATCAACGAGCCCTCGGGCAGCTCGAGTTCGGTCGCCTCGAAGGGCAGGCCGCCCACGCCGAGCGGCGGCCCGGCGGTCATCTCGACAAGCCGCGTAGTGCCGTCGGGCAGCAGGACGGCCGGTGGCGGATGCCCGGCACCGGCGACGGTCAGCCGGCGCGAAACGGGATCGTAGACCGCGTACAGACAGGTTGCTCCCAGCTCCGCGACGTCGTCGGTGGTGCTCTCGTCCGTCGCCAGGTGCGTCACCAAGTCGTCGAGGTGGGTGAGGAGTTCGTCCGGCGGTAGATCCACGTCGGCGAGGGTCCGTACGGCCGTACGCAGCCGCCCCATGGTCGCCGACGACTGGAGGCCGTGACCGACGACGTCACCGACGACCAGGGCGACCCGGCTGCCGGACAGCGGGATCACATCGAACCAGTCGCCGCCGATACCGGCCATGGATCCGCTCGGCAGATAGCGGTGGGCCACTTCCACGGCCGCCTGCCCGGGCAGGCCCCTCGGCAGCAGGCTGTGCTGGAGGGCCAGCGCGGTCGTGCGCTCGCGGGCGAAGCGCCGGGCGTTGTCGATGCAGACGGCGGCCCGGCTCGCGACCTCCTCGGCGAGCACGGCGTCATCGGCGGCGTACGCATCCGGGTGGCCTATGCGGACGCACACCGCGACGCCCAGCGTGGTGCCGCGGGCCCGCAGCGGCACGGTGACCAGCGAGTGGGCGCCCACGCGGTGGGCAGTGCCCTCCGGCGCCCGCTTGTTGCGCTCGCCGACCCACCGGTCGAAGTCGGGATGACCGGCCGTGGCGAGCAGCGCCCGGCCCTCCGTGAGGGCCCGCGCGGGCGGGGAGTACGGCGGATAGGTGTCCGCCGCACCCAGCCGTACGGCCGCCTCCGGCGTGCCGTCGGTCACGGATCCGTGGGCGACCCGGCGCAGGACGACGTCGCCGGCGAGCGCCGCGGGGGGTTCTTCCGTGCCGAGGACCCAGTCGAACAGGTCCACACTGGCGAAGTCGGCGAAGCGCGGCACCACGAGCTCCACCAGTTCCTCGGCGGTGCGCACCACGTCCAGGGTGGTGCCGATGGAGGCGGCGGCCTCATTCAGCAGGGCAAGCCGCTGCCGGGCCCAGTGCTGCTCGCTGCTGTCGAACGCCGCCAGGGCGGTGCCGATCAGCTCGCCGGAGGGGTCCCGGACCGGCCACATCTCGATGTTCCAGGCGTGGTACCGGGTGCCGGAGGGTGCACGGGTGAAGCTCTCGTACTGGACGGGTTCGCCGGTCTCGGCGACCTGGCGCAGATGCCGCAGGAAGCCCCGGCTGTGGTCGGCGTCCTCCACGGTGTCCGGGTAGTACCGGCCGATGAGGGTGTCCTCCGGGACCCCCATCACCTGGCAGGCCACGTTGTTGAGCCGCAGGTAATGCTGCCGAGCATCGAAGATCGACATCGACATCGAGGCCTGGTCGAAGGCCTGCGCCGCGAGGCTGGGCTCCTGCCCGTCGGACGCCTCGGCGGTGACCACGAAGCCGGTGGCCGCGCCGTCCGCGCCCAGCAGGGGGCTCGCGTTCAGGGCCAGCGCGAGCCGGGTTCCGTCCCGGTGCCGCAGTACGACGCTGCCCGTCAGCGCGGCGACGAGTTCGGGCGGCGCGTGCTCGGCGAGCAGCTCGCCCGCCGTCCGGCCCACGGCCTCCTCGGCCGCGTATCCCGTCAGCCTCCGGGCACCCTCGCTCCACCCCGTCACGGTGCCCTGTGCATCAAGGATCGCCGAAGCGGCGACATGCTCCATACGCCCCAGAATGAGGGCTTCGCGGCTTCCCAACAACCCGGCTGCCACCGGCATCTCAACCGACTGTCGCCGGCTCTCAACCGGCTGTCACACGAGGAAACTCCAGCCCGCAGGTCAGGGCTTGCGTGCCGCCGGTCCGGCTTCCTCACCCGCGCCGATCTCGGCGGCGTAGGAGAGGAAGTCGTCGACCATGCGGTGGAAGAGCGTGGCGAGCTTCTGCAGTTCCTCGGGCGACCAGTCGGACAGGGCCAGCTGCATACCGCGGGCACTCATCTCGCGGATGCGGTCGACGGCTTCCTGGCCGGCCTCGGTGATCTGGATGCGCTGGGCACGGCGGTCGTCGGGGTCGGGTACGCGGGTGACGTAACCGCCCTTCTCCAGCTGCTGCACCTGCCGGGTCACATGAGAGGCCTCCACGGCCAGCCGGTTCGCCAGCTCGCCGGGGCGCATCGGCTCGGAGTCGCCGATCTGCCGCAGGAGGGCCACGGCGGCACGGTCCAGCGGCACTCCGGCCAGCGCCATGAGCCGGTCGTGCTGACGCGTTCGGCCCATGAGATACGCGATGCGCGTGAGCGCCCGCTCGATCTCGATCACTTCCGTGGAAGCGGGGGTGGTGGGGGCCGGAGTTGGTGTGGACATACGGATCACTTTACCAGCTTCTTGCCTAACTCAACTAAATCCGCCCGTCGCCCACCGGTTGCTCGCGCTCCTGTACTGCCCCTCATGGCTGTCGCTTGGGCGACAGCTTGAGCACGCTGCCCTCCCCGTTGGCCGAGAGGAGCAGGGAGCCTTCCGGAGTGACGGCGAGACCGGCGAACTGGCCGGGCGAGCCGGGCATGCCGTGGGTGAACAGCGCGGGCTGTTCGGTGCGGCCGATCCCCGGAGGCAGGCCGACCGCCAGGTCCTCGGCGTCGACCCTGATCCCGCCCGTGGCGAGGGAGATCGCCAACAGCCTTCGGTGCTCGGTGTCCACCGTGAACAGTTCGTCGCCCAGGACGGCCAGGCCCTGCGGTGCGCCCAGCCCCTCCGCGACGGCCACCGCCTCGCCCTCATCTGTCCCCTTGTTGATCCGGTTGTTGATCCGGAGCACCGCCCCGCGACGGTCGTCGCTGACATAGCAGTGGCCCTCCGCGTCGAAGGCAACGTCCACGGGGTGGTCGAGCCCTTCCGCGAGCACGGTGACGGAGTCGTCCCGCTCGTCGATCCGTACGACCCTGCCGGCGCCCGCCTCCGCGACCACGAGCGAGCCGTCCGGCCCCACCGCGATGCCGAGCGGCTGGTTCAGCCCGGTCGCCCGTAGCCGCCTGGTCTTCTCGACGGGGTCGTAGGTCTCGACGTTGCCGTACTGGGAGGTGAGGTGCAGGAGTCCGTCCGCGGCGGTGATGCCGTGGGTGAAGACGAGCAGCTCCTGTGTGGTGACGTCGCCGGGTTCGCCGTCGGCGGTGGGCTCCGGGCGCGCTATGCGGTAGTGGTCGGCGGCGTAGACGGTGCCGCCGAGGTCGATCGTCACCCCGTAGGGGCCGTCGAGTCCGCGGGGAACGATCTCGCGGATCCGCCCGTCGGGGTGCATCTCCGTGACGCCGCCGCTGGCGAAGCTGGAGACGAACATGCGGTTCTCGGCGTCGAAGGCCGCGTTGTCCAGGCCGACGACACCGCTGGTGACGATCGACGTGTCGCCGCTGCCGAAGAGGTCGATACGGGTCACGATGCCGGCCTCGCCGCGGGACAGCACCGTCAGCACCCCGCCCTGGTCGAAGCGCACCGCGACCGGCTCGTGCACGTCTTCCGCGACCCGCTCGGGGGCGCCGCCGTCGGGGGGTATCCGCCAGACCTCGTTGGTGAGCATGTGCGGGTAGTAGAGGTAGCCGTCCGGGCCGAGTTGCATCGCGTTGCCGAAGACCAGCCCATCGGTGAGCACCACCGGGTCGCCGCCGTCCGGGAACAGCTCCAGCAGGCGGCCGTCCATCTTCATCTCGTTGACGAAGAGGCGGTCGCCGACGCAAGTGATGCCGTTGGGCACCTTCACCTCGTCGGAGACCAGGGTGTACTCGCCCTCGGGACTGCGACGCCACACCCGGCCCGGCGTCAGATCCGCGATGTACATCGAGCCGTCCGCCCCGAAGGCCAGGTCGTCCGGCGCCTGGACCGGACCGTCCAGCGGCACGACCACATCGACGTCCCCCGAGACGGGATCGACGGCGCTGATCTGCCCGGCGATGAACTGCGCGACGTACAGCCGCCCGTCAGGGCCGAAGGTCACACCGTTCGAACCCCACAGCCGGCTCGGCCGGTTGAGCCGTCTCATGTCCCACCGGCTGCTGGTGGCGGACCGGCGGCCGGTGTCGTCGTAGCGGCTGGGCTGCATGCTCATCCCACTCACCCTGTCCTTGTCCTTCGGCCTGACTCATTCACCGCGACTCGGCTTCGGCTTCGGCTTCGACGAGGACGTCGCGCATACCGCCGCTCTCGCGCCAGCGCCGGAGCAGTTCGTGGAACGCGACCGGCCCGTCGCCGTACGACTCGCTGCGCTCCCTCGGCCTGCCCTCGTTGTTGTAGTAGCCGGGTGTGCACTCGGCCTGGAAGGCGTACAGGTCGGCCGCCTTCTCGCGGATCGTGGCCACCCAGGCGGCCTCCGCCTCTGCACTGGGCTCGATGTAGCGGGCCCGCCGCCTGCGGGCTTCGCCGACGACCGCGGCCACATGCGTGGCCTGCTCGTCCAGGATGTGCACGTAATTGACGGCGCTGGCGTTCTGCACCGGGCCGAGCTGGAAGAGGTTCGGGAAGCCATGGCTGTAGAAGCCGTGCAGCGTCTTCAGGCCCTCCGTCATCCAGGTCTCCAGGAGGCCGGCACCGCCACGGCCGTGCACCGGGACGAGTCCGGACAGGATCCCCGAGATACCGACCTGGAAACCGGTCGCGAAGATGATGCAGTCGACCTCGTACTCGTTCCCGCCGACCACGATCGCGTCCTCGGTGATGCGCTCGACCCCGCCATGGTCGGCCGTGTCGACCAGGGTCACATTGGGCCGGTTGAACGTGTCGAGGTAGTGGTCGCTGAAGGTGGGCCGCTTGCACATGTAGCGGTACCAGGGCTTGAGGAGCTCGGCCGTGGCCGGGTCGTCCACGATCGCGTCGACGCGGGCGCGGATCTCGTTCATCTTCTGGAAGTCGGCGAGCTCGTACAGCCGTTCCCGCTCCTCGGGAGAGACGTCCGCGTAGCTGTTGCTCGGAATGAGCTTCTGCTGCAGTCGCGCGCTGGAGGTCCAGCCGTCGTTGACCAGGTCCTCGTCCGCCTGACCGCCGGTGACGAGCCGGAGGAAGTTCTCCCTGCGGCGCTTCTGCCAGCCGGGAGTGAGCGACTTCGCCCACTGCGGATCCGTGGGGCGCTGACCGCGTACATCCACCGAGGACGGGGTGCGCTGGAACAGGTACAGGTGCCGTGCGTCGCGTCCCAGATGGGGCACGATCTGGATCGCGGTGGCGCCGGTGCCGATGACCGCCACCCGCTTGTCGGCCAGCTTGTGCAGGTTCCCGTTCGCGTCGCCGCCGGTGTACTCGTAGTCCCAGCGGCTGGTGTGGAAGGCGTGCCCCCGGAACGTCTCGATGCCGGGGATGCCGGGGAGCTTGGCCTGGCTGAGCGTTCCGCTGGACACGACCACGTATCTCGCCCGCATGCGGTCGCCGCGGTCAGTGGAGACGATCCACTCCAACTCGCCCTCGTCCCAGCGCAGTTCGGTCACCTGGGTCTGGAAGCAGGCGCCGTCGTAGAGGTCGAAGTGCTTCCCGATGGCCTGAGCGTGCTGCCGGATCTCCTCGCCCGGCGCGTACTTCCACTTCGGGACGTAGCCGATCTCCTCGAGCAACGGCATGTAGACGTACGACTCGATGTCGCAGTGGATGCCGGGATACCGGTTCCAGTACCAGGTACCACCGAAGTCCCCCGCCTGCTCGACGACCCGGATCTCCCGCACGCCGGCCTGCCGCAGCCGCGCACCGGCCAGCAGCCCGCCGAACCCGCCCCCGACGACCAGCGCCTCGACCCGGTCGTGCAACGGCTCCCGGGGCACGAACCGGGTGTACGGATCGTCGGCGTACGAGGCGAACTCGCCGACGAGTGGCTTGTACTGCCGGTTGCCGTCGGGGCGGATCCGGCGATCGCGCTCGGCCCGGTACTTCTCACGCAGGGCGTCCGGGTCGAAGCCCAGCTCCTCCGGGGTTAAGGGGGTGGCGGCGGACGGTTCGTGGGGGGTGGTCATCCGGGTCCTCTCTGCTGTCCGTGCTATCCGTGAGCAATTACCGTCGTACGGTGCGCCGTTGGCCGATATCCGACCGTCTGTTGCGGCCAGGAGCTGTCTCACTCCTCCACCAGCCGAATGGCCGCAGCCGGGCAGACAGACACGGCCTCGCGCACCTCATCCAAGAGCTCGTCGTCAGGCGTCTCGGCCAACACGACGGCGACGCCATCCTCGTCCCTCTGGTCGAACACATCCGGCGAGGCCATGACGCACTGCCCCGACGCCACGCATTTCGGCTCGTCCAGTTCCACACGCATGGTTGCTTCCTACTGCGCTGATCCCCTTCTCCGCTCGCATGGGCTCCACGGCGGGAGGCGGCGCCAGCGGGCATTCCGCGGCCCGGGCCATCGGATACTCGGGAAGCGGCCCGCTCGCCTGGACGGGACAACCGGTCGCGGTGTCGGCCATGTCTCTCCTCGGTGGTGGGGGCTCCGAAGGGATCGGATCGAAGACCCGGAACACGGTGGCCACAGGCCTCGATGCCCACATGGAACCGGACCGAACTGACACCTCCCGGACAGTCCCCTGACAGAAAGCTGACGTGATCCAGATCACTCGCGAGCGCCCTCGCGCAGGCACCCGAGCCACAGCGGCACAGACATACCACCCGGAGTAAGGGAAAGGAACAAACGACCCCAATACCGGTCGCCCGAGCGGCCGTTCGGGACCCCTCCCGGTGGCCCCTCAATAGACTCGCCGCCTGCTCTCTGATGAGACGCGAAAGGGATGGGGACACCATGACGAGGCTGACCACGGCTGGACGTACGGGACGGCTGGCGGGCTCTGCGCTGCTGGCGACGTTCGCCCTGCTGAGCGTGGCCGGCTGTGGTGGCGGCACTGGCGAGGAATCCGGTGATGCGGCCGCGGGGGCGGGCGGCACCGAGTCCCCGGCCTCCCCCGCCGACAGCTCCCCGAAGAAGCCGTCCCCGTCTCCGTCCCCGACGGTGACGGCGGCGGACGGCACCGACACGGGCGCTTGCGCCGACGGCAACTGCGAGATCGCGGTGTCCAAGCCCGTGACGTTCGACATCAAGATCCCGGACGGCCCCGCCAAGCTGTCCGTGACCAAGGTCGGCGAGTACGAGGTCGGCTACAAGGTCACTCACGGCACCAGCAAGAACGGCGGCTCGGCCCGCGGTTCGGCGAGCGGCAAGGGCAGCGGCTGCGTCACCTACTTCTACGAGAACGGCAGCGGGACCCAGTGCGGAGGGGCCGCGGGGCGACCCGAGAAGGAGGCCGGCACGGTCGCGCTGCAGATGCTGTCGGGACCCGACAACACCGCGATCCTCCGCCTCGTCTCGGGCTGAGGCGTCCTTTCACTGCGCCCGCCCGCCGTCCCTGGCGGAACATTTCGTAATGGGATCCATTTTCATGTAGCGTCTGGGTCGCTCGCTCACCAAGGAGGACCCCATGGCCGTTCCCAAGCGGAAGATGTCCCGCAGCAACACCCGTCACCGTCGCGCCCAGTGGAAGGCCAGCACCCCGCAGCTCGTGCCGGTCACGATCGAGGGGACCGTCCACCAGGTGCCGCAGCGGCTGGTGAAGGCGTACGAACGCGGCCTGCTGCACCCCGAGGACTGACCGGCATGGCGGACGACCGGCTGCCCGTGACCGTGCTGTCCGGATTTCTCGGCGCGGGCAAGACCACCCTGCTCAACCATGTCCTCGGCAACCGTGAGGGACTGCGCGTCGCGGTCATCGTCAACGACATGAGCGAGATCAACATCGACGCCGCCCTCGTACGCGGCGGCGAGGCAGCCCTCTCGCGCACCGAGGAACGCCTGGTCGAGCTGACCAACGGCTGCATCTGCTGCACGCTGCGCGACGATCTGCTGGAGGAGGTCGACCGGCTGGCCCGCGAAGGCCGCTTCGACTATCTCCTCATCGAGTCCAGCGGCATCTCCGAGCCGATGCCGGTCGCCGCCACGTTCGCCTTCGCCCGCGACGACGGAGCCGTACTCGGCGATCTGGCCCGGCTCGACACCATGGTCACGGTCGTCGACGCCGCCAACTTCCTGCCGGAGCTGGCGAACGGCGACGAGCTCGCCGAGCGGGGCCTCGACCAGTACGAGGACGACGAACGCACCGTCAGCGATCTGCTGATGGACCAGATCGAGTTCGCCGACGTCATCGTGCTGAACAAGCTCGATCTGGTCGACGACGAGAGCGCGGCCCGGCTCCGCGCGGCCCTCACCCGCCTCAACCCCGTGGCGAGGATCGTTCCCGTCGCGCACGGCCGGGTGAACGTGGGCGAGGTACTCGGCACCGGCCTGTTCGACCTCGATCGCGCCCAGCAGGCGCCGGGCTGGGTCATGGAGCTGAACGGCGACCATGTCCCGGAGACCGAGGAGTACGGCATCTCCTCCACGGTCTTCCGCTCTCAAGTGCCGTTCCATCCGGGGCGGTTGTGGACGTTCGTCACCGAGGAGCTGGACAGCGGGGCCTTCGGGCAGGTCCTGCGGTCCAAGGGCTTCTTCTGGTTGGCGAGTCGCCCGCAGGTGACGGGTCTGTGGTCGCAGGCCGGTTCCGTCGCCCGCTTCGAGCCCTCCGGTGCCCTCGGCGCGGAGAGCCCCTCCGGCCAGGAGCTGGTGTTCATCGGCACCGGGCTGCACGCCGAGGCGCTGCGGGCGGCGCTGGCCGACTGCCTGATGAGGGACGGCGAGAGCACACCGCCCGTCGATCCGTTCCCCGCCTGGGACACGTACGGCATCGACGATGCCTGCGAGCACGAGCACTCTGAACTCGTAGCAGGAGCCTGAAGATTCCGGGTCGGGCGGTGGTCGGCCACGGCGCCGCCCGGCCCGGTTCGGACAGTGATCTGGGAGGTTGGCATGACCGAGCGTGATGTACGCCTGGGCACGGTCCAGGAGACCCTGCTGATCCCGCTGTACGGCCGGGCGGTGGAGAACCGCAAGAAGGAAGCGGCCCTGCGTGACGCGCGGGCCGAGGAGATCGTCGCGTCGATCGACTACGACTTCACGCGCTTCGAGAACCTGCCCAGCCTGGTCGGCACCGTACTGCGCACCTCCCTCTTCGACCGATGGGTGACGGACTTCCTCGCCGAAAACCCCACCGGCACGGTGGTGGAGCTCGGCGTCGGCCTCAACACCCGCTACGAACGCGTCGACAACGACAAAGCCCGCTGGTTCGACCTCGACCTGCCCGACGTGATCGAACTGCGCCGCACCCTCTTCACGGACACCCCACGCCGCACGATGATCGCCGCCTCGGTCACTGACGCCACGTGGGCCGACACTGTTACCGCCGGGTCCACGGGCCCGTACCTCTTCGCGGCCGAAGCCGTGCTGCCCTTCCTGGACGAGCAGGACGTACGGCATGTCGTGGACCTGATCGCCGACCGGTTCCCCGGCTCGCTGCTGGCCCTGGACAGCGCCGGGCCCGGAATCGTCGGCGCCCAGGACGAGCATGACGCGCTGAGCAAGGTCGAGGCCCGGATGCGCTGGGCCTGCGCGGACCCGGCCGAACTCGCCGACTGGCGGCCGGGTTCCAGGATCCTCGCCTCCCACCGGCTCACCAGCCTGCCGCCGCGGCTGCACGAGGAGCTGCCCTCCGCGTACCAGGAGATGCTCGCCGGTCTCGCCGAACAGCGACTGCCCGCGGTGGACGAGTACTGGATGACCCTGCTCCAGTTGCCCTGACGGAACCGGTCCGAGAGAACGGCCACTCCCCCGTACGTCACTTCTCCCCGTGCAACCTTCTTGCAACGGGACCGGTGGTTGACTTCAGTCACCGCCCCCGCACCGGCAAGCGCTGAGGAGTGATGCACGGTGAACTCACCCGCCGCGCGCGTGGAGTTGACGCCCGCCGCTGCCAAGTTGCTGCGTCACCTCCGTGCTGCTCATGGCCCGCTGATGTTCCATCAGTCCGGTGGCTGCTGCGACGGCAGTGCGCCCATGTGTTACCCGGAGGGCGAGTTCCGGACCGGCGACTCCGATGTGCTGCTGGCCTCGCTCACCGTCGACGGCGTCGACGAGCCGGTGTCGTTCTGGATGTCGAAGAGTCAGTACGAGGTGTGGAGTCACACCCGGCTGATCGTCGACGTGGTGGAGGGGCGGGGCAGCGGCTTCTCGCTGGAGGCGCCCGAAGGGGTGCGTTTTCTGATCCGTTCGCGTCTCGTCGGTACGTAGCATCGTCACGTCAACCGCTTTGTGGTGAACTCCGCCGTGTCCTGGGCTTTTTGAGGAGACGTCGGAACCATCAGGGGGCGGTATGGGACGCGGACGATTCAGAACCGTGCTGACGGTTCTCGCGGTATGGAGTGTGCTGGCCGGTGCCGCCCTGGTGGGGGCGGCACCGGCCAGCGGTGTGGAGGGCGCCACGCCCTCGGTGGCCCGGGTCCCGATCGCGCCGGGCGTGACGTACTCGGAATTCGACATTCCAGCAGCCAAGGGGCCGGCTCACGCACATGTGCTGAGCGTCGATCTCCGCGATCCCCGAGTGGGTGTCGACCTCATGTACCCCGGCGCGGTGGCGGCCCGCGCCCCCATCTCTCAACTGGCCGACGCGCGCGGCGCCGTCGCGGGCGTCAACGGCGACTTCTTCAACATCACCGAGACCCAGCATCCGGGGGTCGAGGCGACGGGCGCGTCCGTCGGTCCGGCGATCGCTAGCGGGCGCACGCTCAAGGCGGCGGTTCCGGACGGTCAGCGGTTCGGTCCCGCTCTCCCGCCTGGTAGGAGCACGAAGGATGTGCTGGGCGTGGGCATCGACGGGCGGGCCCGCCTCGACAGCATGGCTCTCGACGGTTCGGTCCGTACGAGTGGGGCACGGCTGCCGCTAGGCGGGCTCAACCAGTACGCGCTGCCGGTTGGTTCCGTCGGCGCGTTCACCTCGGACTGGGGCCGTGTCTCCCGGGTGCGGGCCACCTGCGGCACGGACACCGAACGGGCGGCGCCCTGCAGTGCGGACACCCATGAGGTGACGGTCAAGGACGGCCGCGTCGTGTCCCGTGCCGACATGCCCGGCAGCGGTCCGATCGCGGCCGGCACCACGGTCCTGGTCGGCCGGGAGGCGGGCGCCCAGCAGTTGCGGAAGGTGTCGCTGGGCGAACGAGTCACGGTGACGCACCGCCTCGTCGCGGCCGCGTCCAAGATTCCGTACCGCTTCGTGGTGGGCGGCTACCCGGTCCTGAGGAGTGGTCAGCCGCTCGCCGGTCTCGACAACGCGACCGCGGCGGTGCGTACCGCGGCGGGCATCTCGGACGGCGGCAAACGCCTGACGCTGCTCGCGCTGGACGGTGCGCCGGAGTTCCGTACCGGTCTTACGATCGCCGAAGTGGCCGCCATCATGCGGCAGTTGGGCTCCGTCGACGCCTTCAGTCTGGACGGCGGCGGGTCCTCGACGCTGGTCGCCCGGGAGCCCGGTGCGGCCGCGGTGAGCGTACGCAACCATCCCAGCGCCGGAGCCGAGCGCCCCGTGCCGAACGGGATCGGTGTGTTCTCCCGGCCGTAGGCGGCTGCGAGCCCTGCCGGGGCCTCAGTGCTCAGGGCCTCAGGCTGCTGACCATGTCCGTTGTCGCCGAGATGCCATCGTGGATGGTCGGCGCCATGCTCGTGCTCGCGAGATAGAAACCGAGCAGGATGCACACCAGGGCGTGCGGGATCTTCAGCGCGCCGGTGCGCATGAAGATCACCGCCAGCACAAAGAGCAGCAGCACCACAGAGATGGAAATGGCCATCGTCAACCTCCTCCGCCACGCCCACATCGCGGCTTTCGGCCGCAAGTGTGGCGTAGCGGGAGGTTCGTCCAGGCGGCTGACGTGTCCGCCGATCGTGTGTTGACTGCTTGTGCAAGCGCTGGGCTACGCCCGCCTGTTGGCGTCGAGGAACTTCTCGAGCCCCGCGAGATCATCGGTGTTGATGTAGTCGACGTCGGCGGCGAGGAGTTCGCCCCAGAGCGCGTCGCGGGCCGGGCCCGCCAGGTCGGGCGTGGCCCAGAAGCGGACCTTCTGACGGCGCTGGTGGGCGGTCGCGATGATGCTCCGCAGCTTCTGGCGCTCGGCTTCGGGGAAGGGACCGGTGCCCTGCCAGGTGAAGTTGAGGTTCCAGTTGTCGCTGATCAGCGGGATGAAGGAGGCGGGCGCCGCGCCGCCGAGGTCGGCGAGACGGCCGTCGTAGAAGGCGCGCCGTACCTTCTGGGCCTCCATCGGTATACGGGCCGCACGGTCGCCGGAGATCACGGCGGTGACCGCGCCGGGGAACACCCGCCCGTGCGCGTACGTCGTGAACAGGTGCTTGTAGCGGCGCAGATGGCGGTCGAGCTCGAGGTAAGTCGAGGAGCCCTCGGTCTTGAGGTCGATGAGGAGCTGGATCGGCTTGCGGTAACCCCGGTACACCGAGCCGTGGTTGGCCTTCACACGGCGGGCGAGCGGCTCGAGGTACAGCGACTCGAGGGTGCGGGCCGGGTCGAGATCGACCGCGTCATGGGCCACCAGAAGCTGGTCGCCGACGAGGAAGATATCGGCCTCGAGGCTGCCGAACCGGTGGTCCAGGGCGTCGAAGAGGGGCCTGGGGTGCAGGTAGTCGTTGTGCGCGTGGGCACGCCACAGCGGGCGCGGACCGTGCTGCCGCTCGCTCGCCTGCGCGTACGCGGGCACGGCGACCGAGCCGGCGAGGGCGGCGGCGAAGGTGGTGAGCGCTCTGCGACGGGTGGTGAGGGCCATGTTCTGCCTCCCTGAGGGTCTGCCATACGTGGAGCCTCAGCGAGTATGCGGTCCCTCGGGTGCCAAGCAGCAGTGCCGTGTGGGAAGTTGGCTGGACTGCCGCTGTGCGTTCACTTCGGCGCAGCATCGGGCGCGACAACGCCCATCCCCACAAAGAAATTGGAAAAGGCCCGCCTCCATAGGCGCTTCCCGAGGCGCTTCCCAGGGATCGGCGCAGGTCACCATCACTTGGCGGTACGGCCCTCTGGGGCAGGGTCTGGAAGGCCTCGCGTCTCCGGGCCCGGACCGGGCAGTTGTCCGGTCCGGGCCCGGAGACGCGGGCACGAGCGGCTTACTTCAGCGCTCCTGCCATGACGCCGCTGACGAACTGCCGCTGGAAGGCGAAGAAGACCACCAGCGGGATGATCATGGAGAGGAAGGCCCCGGAGGACAGGACGTCGATATTGGTGCCGAACTGGCGGGTCTGCTGTTGCAGGGCCACGGTGAGCGGAGCCGAATCCGCGTCGGCGAAGATGAGCGCGACGAGCATGTCGTTCCAGACCCACAGGAACTGGAAGATGCCGAGCGAGGCTATCGCCGGCCCGCCGAGCGGAACCACCACCCGGACGAAGAGCCACAACTCGCCCGCCCCGTCGAGACGGGCGGCCTCCAGCAGTTCGCGCGGGATGCCCGCGAAGAAGTTCCGAAGCAGGAAGATCGCGAACGGCAGGCCGAAAGCGACGTGGAAGAGGACGACGCCGACGATACTGCCGAAGATTCCGAGATCCCCGAACAGGCTGGTGATGGGCACCAGCGCAACCTGCAGGGGGACCACGAGCAGGCCGACGATGAGCAGAAAAACCCAGTCCCGGCCTGGGAATTCGACCCAGGCGAAGACGTACCCGGCGAGTGAGCCGACAACCACCACCAGCAGCGTGGCGGGGACAGTGATCAGCAGACTGTTCAGGAACGAATGCGTGATCGTCGGGTCGTCCATCAGGCTGGTGTAGTTGTGCAGGGTCAGCTGCGCGGGCTTGGTGAGCACGGTCCACCAGCCGGACGACCCGATGTCCAGTGGCCCGCGCAGCGAGGAGAGCAGCAGGCCGACGGTGGGCAGCAGCCAGAACATGGCCACCACCAGCAGGACCAGACGTGTGGATCCGCCGACGAGCCGACGCGCCGCGCGGGCGGCAGCTCCCGGACCCGGGCGGCCGGAGGCAGCGGGGACGGTGGCGTCGGTCTGGCCGGCCTGGGCGGTCTGAAGGGTTGTCATCGTGACCTCTCCTTTCGGAACCGCTTGATGTTGAGGAACATGGCCGGAGCCACCAGGGCGAGCAGGAGCACGGCGAGCGCGCTGCCCGTGCCCTGGTCGTTGCCGCCGCCGAAGGAGGACAGATAGAGCTGCAGGGCCAGTACGTTGGCGTCCTGCTGGCTGGCGCCGGGCGCGATGACGTACACCAAGTCGAAGATCTTCAGCACATTGATCACCAGCGTGACCAGGACGACGCCCAGCACCGGCGCCAGGAGCGGCACCGTGATGCGGCGGAAGACCTGCCACTCCCGCGCGCCGTCGACACGTGCGGCCTCCAGCAACTCCCGGGGAATCCCGGCCAACCCGGCGGCGATGAGGACCATCGCGAAGCCCGTCCACATCCAGACGTAGGCACCGATGATCGACCAGGTGACCAGGGTCGGGCCGAGCCAGTTGACACCCGCGTACTGCTCGGTGAAGTTCGTGGTGGGCAGGCGCAGTTGAACCGGTGAGGCGTCGAGCCGGGTCGCGGGCAGGGCGAAGGTGCCGTCCTTGGAGGCGGTCGCCGTGGCGATGACGTCCCCGTCACGCACGGCCTCGACCCGGACGCCGGACAGTGCCTTCTCCCCCTTGTCGATCTTTCCGGGGGTGCCGCCGCCCGGCTGGAAGTCCAGCCAGACCGTGCCGCACAACGCACCTTGCGGGCAGGAACTCGGCGGAGCGGCCTGCGTCGCGCCGGTCAGCGTGCTGGGCTGCACACCGACCAGTGGCAGTGTGGCCGGACCGCCATCGGCGCTGACGGGCCTGCTCGTGTAGGGGCCGCCGACCGGCCCGGCCAGGGTGCCGCTGCCGGGGCCCGCCACCCGGGGGTGGGCCCCGGGGTACGCCGATGCCTTGAAGAAGGTGTCGTGGACGCCGGTCGCCACTGCGTTGGCCACGCCCTTGCCGGGGTCCTGGTCGTAGACCAGCCGGAAGATGATGCCGGCGGCCAGCATGGAGATGGCCATCGGCATGAAGACGACCAGCTTGAATGCCGTGCCCCAGCGGATCCGATCGGTGAGCACGGCGAAGATCAGGCCCAGTCCGGTGGCCGCGACGGGTGCGACCACGACCCAGATCGCATTGTTCTTGATGGCGGTGAGGGTCTGGTGGTCGGTGAAGACGTCGGTGTAGTTGGAGAGCCCGACGAAGTGCGCGAATCCGTCGGGACCGAAGAGACTGCGTACCACCGACCACACGATCGGATACACCACGAGTGCGCCGAGAAGGACCAGCGCGGGCAGCAGGAAGAAGACCGCGATCCAGCTACGGCCTCGGAACGTCCTCCTCCTGCGGCGGGCGGGTGCCCCCGCCGCCGCGGGGGCGGCGGGGGACGGAGGGGAAAGGGTCTGTGACATGGCGGCTGCCTCAGCCGGCCTTGGCGAACGCCTTCGCGGCGTCCGCTTCGAGCTGCTTCTGCGCGCCCGCGACGTCGGAGGGCTTGGCGAGGAAGTCCTGCAGGTCCTTCCACTCCCCCTGCCCCTTGGTTCCGCCGAACGCGGCCGGCGCCTGATCGGACATGTCGAACCGGATGTTGTCGCCGGCCTTGATCAGGTTCTTCGCGATGCCCCGCACGGTGTCGTCGCGGTAGTTGGAGAAGGCGACCGCCTTGTTCGGAGACAGGAAACCGCCCTGCTGTACGGCGATTTCCGCGGCCTCCGGGGAGACCAGGAAGCGCATCAGCGCCTGCGCGCCTTCGCCGTCCTTGAGCGCGACCGCGACGTCGCCGCTGCTCACCACTGGCGCCTTGCCGCCGTCCACGGACGGGAAGGGGAAGACCTTGGCGTCGGTGCCGACCTTGGCCGTGGTCTCCTGGGTGATGTTGGTCGCGATGAACTCGCCCTCGTAGACCAGCGCGGCCTTGGGCGGGTCGGAGAAGACCTGGCCGACCGAGGTGGGGAAGTCGGTCTGCAGCGTGCCGCGTGTGCCTCCGGCCATCAGATCGGGCCTGCCGAAGATCTGGCCCAGCGTGGTCAGCGCCTTGGTCACCGATGGATCTGTCCACTTGATCTGGTGCTTCGTCAACTTGTCGTACATGGCCGGGCCGGCCTGGCTGAGGTAGATGTTCTCGAACCAGTCGGTCACGAGCCAGCCCTCGGCGCCGCCTATGGAGAACGGCGGGGTGCCGGAGTCGGAGAGTGTCTGACCGTCCTTGAGTAGTTGATCCCAGGTGGTCGGGGTGGTGGTCAGTCCGGCCTGCTCCCAGATCGCCGTGTTGTACCAGAACAAGGACTTGTTGGTGACCTTGAAGAACACGCCGTACTGCTTGCTCTCGTACGTACTCAGGTCGCGCCAGGCCTTGCTGTAGTTCTGGTCCAGCTCCTTGGTCACGGCGGGCTGGAGCGGCTTGAGCCAGCCCTCCTTGGCGAACTGCTGCAGCACGCCGGGCTGGGGCAGCAGGGCGACGTCCGGCGGAGAGCCGCCCTGGATCTTGCTGCCGACGAACGTCGACACGTTGTCGCCGGTGGGCACGAAGGTGGTGCTTGCCCCCGTCAACTCGTCGAAGCGGGCCAGTACCTTGAGGAAGTTCTTCTGCTCGGCGCCTGTCCAGACGCCGGCCACCTGCAGCTTCTGCCCGTCGAGCTTGGGCAGGTCCAACGTGGAGGCGCCGCCCGCACCGGTGGTCGCGGGGGCGCTGGAGGCGTCCTTGTCCGAGGAGCCGCACCCGGCGGCCCCGATCATCAGGACGGCGACGGCCGTCAGTACTGCCGCTCTGCCATTCATTGGGTCACTCCTTTGTGAAAGACGGACGGAACGTGTTGCGACGGACAGCGGGTCAGCCCGTGAGGCCGTCGGCCACCCACCAGGCGGCAGTGCTGCCAGGGAGAGTGCCGGGCGGGCAGGGACCGCTCGCGAGCAGCGGTGTGCCGTGGACCGGGGCGGGACAGGGGACGTCGCCGAAGTTGACGGCGCACACCAGACCGTCACCGCGGACGAAGGCCAGGACCTGCGGCGGAGACTCCAGCCAGCGCAGCGTCCCGTTGCCGAGCGACGGCAGGCTCCGGCGCAACCGCAGCGCGTCGCGGTACAGATGCCAGAAGGAATCGGGATCGGCCATGCCCCGCTCGGTGGTGTGCTCCGCGAACCACTCGGGCTGCGGCAGCCACGGCTTGGCGACGCCTTCGCCCGAGGTGAACCCGAACGGGGACATGTGCCCCGACCACGGCAGCGGTACGCGGCAGCCGTCCCGGATGCCCACGCGGCTGCCGCTGCGATGGAAGATCGGGTCGGTGAGCACCTCGTCCGGCAGGTCGACGACCTCCGGCAGGCCCAGCTCCTCGCCCTGGTAGATGTAGGCGGCGCCGGGCAAGGAGAGCATCAGCAGCGCGGCGGCGCGAGCGCGCGCGGAGGCCGCGTACCGGGTGACGGTGCGGACCTGATCGTGATTGTTGAGCACCCAGGTGATGGTCGACCCGGTGTCGGCTATGTCCCGCAGCGCGTCCTGGATGACCCGGCGGAAGGTGGCGGCGTCCCAGGGGGCCGTCAGCATGTGGAAGAAGAACGCCTGGTGGAGCTCGTCCGGGCGGACATAGGCGGCCTGCTCGGCCGGGGTGCGCACGGACACCTCTCCGACGAGCAGCCGGTCGATGCCGTCCCGTGCGGCGTACTCCTCGCAGATGGCGCGCCAGGTGCGCCAGACACCGTGGGTCTCGGGCTGGTTCCACGCCAGGGGGTTGACCGTGTCCCGGGCGCGCGCGTCGGCTGCCGGGTCCGGGGAGTCCGGCAGTGCGGGATGCTTGAAGAGGCCGGTGGCCACGTCGATGCGGAACCCGTCGACGCCACGGTCCAGCCAGAACCGCAGTACTTGCCCGAAGTAGCCGCCGACTTCGGGGTTACGCCAGTTCAAGTCCGGCTGTTCCGGCCCGAACAGGTGCAGGTACCACTGGCCCGGCGTGCCGTCTGGCTCGGTCACGCGGGTCCAGGCGGGTCCGCCGAACATGGAGTGCCAGTTGTTGGGCGGCAGTTCGCCGCCCGCACCCCGGCCCTCCGCGAAGTGGAAGCGGGATCTGCCCGGACCGCCGTCCGGGCCTTCGGCCAGGGCCTGCAGGAACCACGGGTGGCGGCTGGAGCAGTGGTTGGGGACGATGTCGATGAGCACCTTGAACCCGAGTCGGTGCGCGTCGTCCACCAGGCGGCCGAACTCGTCCAGGTCTCCGTAGACCGGGTCCACGTCGCAGTAGTCGGCGACGTCGTAGCCGTGGTCGTACTGCGGCGAGGGGTAGAACGGGTTGAGCCATATGCCGTCGACACCGAGTCGCTTGAGGTACGGCAGGCCCGCGCGGACACCGGCGAGGTCGCCGATGCCGTCCCCGGTGCTGTCGAGGAAGCTGCGGACGTACACCTCGTAGATGACGGCGGTGCGCCACCACTGCTGTCGTGCGGTGTGCTCTGGCCGCTCGGAGGGGCGCGGTTCGTTCTGTACCGAGCCGTCGTCGACGAACGCGTCGATCATCGGGAAACCGTCCTGGGCTGGGCGTGATGGAAACCGGCCGCCGAGCGGGAAGGGCGACGGCCGGCCGACTGGGCGCCGGATCCCGCGCCGCGGAAGGCGCGTTGGGAGGGGATGGGATGCAGATGAGATGCGGATGGGGAGGCCGGTTGGCAGGTGGGGCTGACGGCTGACGGCTGACGGCTGACGGCTGACGGCTGACGGCTGACGGCTGACGGCTGACGGCTGACGGGCAAGGATTCGTTCGGCTTCGTTCGCAGGGCAAAGCAGAGTCGCCGGGTGTGAGGCCCCCGATGAGGACGGAAGCCCATTCGCCGGCGCGATGCCCGCCCGTGAGGCCGGAACGCCGTTCGCCGACGCGACACCCGCCGATGCGGAGGAAGGGCGGTCCGCCGATCGCGCCGCTCGCCGAGGGTGCTAAGGGGCCGTCAGATCACGGATAACCGAGGCAGTGCCGAAGCGACGGCGAGGGGCTGCACCGTGGCGTTCAGCGCCGCTCCCATCGCGCCGGCGTACGGGCCGAGTGCGGCGGCCAGGAACGTCACCGGTCCGATCAGTCGCCGACGGTCGCGCAGTGCCAGTTCGACGGCCGGTCGCATCACGCTGAAGGCCGGCGCCACGCCACCGCCGACGACGACCGTCGAGAGACCGAGCTGGGTCAGCACGCTGCCCAGGACCGTACCTACTGCCGTGGCGGCGGTATCGAGGATCTCCCGGGCCGTGGTGTCGCCTGACTGGGCGGCCTGGACCAGGTCTTCGGGTGTCGCGGTCCGGTCCTGGTCCGCGGTCCCGCGCGAGGCGAGGACGCGGGACCATGCGACTGACAGCGCCCGCCCGCCCGACACCGCCTCCAGGCAGCCGCGGGCTCCGCACGCACAGCGACTTCCGCCGGGCACGGCGGTCATGTGCCCGATTTCGCCGATCCTGTCGCCGGGCCCGCGCAGAACGCTGCCGCCCAGGGCGATCGCACCGCCTATCCCGGTGCCTATGGTCATGAACACCACGTCGGTGTGACCGCGCGCTGAGCCCAGAGCGAGTTCCGCCGAGGCGAAGGCGCGTGCATCGTTCATCAGCAGGACGGGCTTCGCGGTCGCGCGTTCGAGCGTGTTCGCAAGCGGGTAGCCGTGCCACTCGCCGTCGATGTTCGGAATGGTGGTGGTGGAGCGCAGGTCCGGGCTCAGATGGCCGGGCAGCGCCACGCCGATGGCCTCGGCGGTGCGCGCGCCCACGAGTTCGGCGATGGTGGCGGCGACCTGCGCGGGACCGGCGGCCGGTGTGGGCAGCGTGCCTCGCGCGACGACGACCGCGCCGGCACGGTGCACCCACTTGATGTTCGTGCCCCCGATGTCCACCCCAAGGGCGGACCCTTCGGGGCGAGGACCGCCCCTGGTCGCGACCATACGATCTCCTGATGGATCAGTATTGCCTGTATAGACTTAACGGGAAGTTAAGGCGCGCAAATCGTCCAGTCAATCAGTTGAGACGTAAAGAATCAGAAACCTTGACTGATTTGAGTCGCCACGATCGACCTTGAGTTGGTCAGCGGCTCACGCACAACCTGTCTAGCCTTTTATGCAGAGACGGTCAGTCGGGTCCGATCAGGGCGCCGTCGGCTGCGAGTTGCTCACGCAGTTCGACGATGTTCGCGTCGCGGGGCCGGCATCCGGCGGAGACCGCCAGGGCCGCCGCGGTCCCGGCGGCCTGCCCCATCGCCATGCACTGTCCGATGGAGCGGACGGAGGCGTGGGCGTCGTGGGTGGCAGACAGGCACCGGCCTGCGACGAGCAGACCGTCAACGCCACGGGGAAGCAGGCATCGGTAGGGCACACCGTAAGTGCGGCCGGTGGGCGTCTGGTCACCGGAGCCGACGTACTGCCAGATCGTCCGCTGTCCGGCGGCATGGTCCTCGATCGGAGCGCCACAGCGCGCGATGGCGTCATCGAACTGACGGGCACTCAGGACGTCCTCCTTGCCCAGGACGTACTCGCCGATCAGACGGCGGCTCTCCCGCACGCCGATCCGCGGCGCAGAGGCGATGAGGAAAGCCCGTTCATATCCCGGCACTTGCTCGACGAGGAACCGCGTGTACTCGACGACCTGGCGGCGCCCCTCCTGCTCGGCTGCCGAAAGCTGCCAGGGGTCGGTCGGGTCGATGCCGCTCACGCGAGTCACGTTGGTGTGGACGACCCCGGGTTCGGTGGTCCGGTGGACAGAACCTTCGCGCCGGGGCAGCTCGTACGCTCCCGAGTCGGCGTGCAGAGCCATCAGGCGGTGCAGCTCCGCCGTCGACGTCGCCTCGGCGTCGACTCCGGCGAGCCGGAAGGTCTGGGTGAGCGGTTGCACGACACGGTCCTCGGCGGGTCGCTCCAGCGCAGCCCCCGCGCGCCAGGCGATGTCGGCATCACCACTGGCGTCGACGACGACCCCGGCCCGTACGAATCCGGGGCCGGCGACCGTCTCGACGACCACCCCGACAACGTCCTGACCCTCCATCACCACCCGTGACGCACGCGCATGGAACAGGACCCGCACATCGGCCCTGCCGGTGAGTTCGTCCCAGACCAGCTTGAGTGTCTCGGGGTCGTAGGTGATGCCGGTGCCCGCGCCGTAGGTGTTGGGGCGTTCGAAGGCCGCCTTGCGATCGGTGAGCTCCTGGCACACTTCCCAGCCCACGCCGCCGACGACGCGCTCCCCCGTGCCGGGCGCGTAGAAGCCGTAGAAGGTGTCCAGGACGCTCACCCCGGTGCCGCCCAGGTGAGCGGCACCCTCCACGAGCAGGGTGGAGGCGCCCCGTCGGGCGGCCGCGACGGCTGCCGCGGAGCCCGCCGAGCCTCCGCCGACGACCACCACATCACCGTCCCACAGCAGCGGATGGCGCTCGGCCTCCGCCTGGTTGACGCGTGTGCCGTTCACCTCAGGTGCCACCCTCCGTCTACGGGGACGACCGCGCCGGTCGTGCGGCAGGAAGAGTCCGACAGCAGCCACATGACGGTGTCGGCGATCTCTTCGGGGCTGCAGGCCCGCGCCCCGAGCGGCATCAGCCGCGGCAATCGGTCCTGGATCGCGGGATCGGTCATGGCACGGGCGGCCATCGGGGTGTCCACCAGGCCGGCCGCGACGATGTTGACGCGCACCCCCTTGGGGGCACCGGTGAACGCGGCCGAGCGCACCAGGGGAACCAGGGCGCCCTTCGCGCTGGCGTAGGCCGCGGTGAGGAAGTCCTGGTCGAGCGTGCTCGCCAGGGCGGAGCCGATCACGACGATCGACCCGCCCGAGCCGGACAGCCGCCGTATGCCGGCACGCAACAGGTAGAACACCGAGTCGAGATCGACCCGGTGCACTTCACGCCATGCCTCGTCGCCGCACTCGTCCACCGGCCCGTCGCCGAGACGCCGGCCGGACATGCCCACCGCGTGCACGATGCCGTCCAGACCGTCCAGGGCCTCGGCAGCTCGCGCCACGGCCGCATCGGCACCCGCGGATACGGTGATGTCGTGCGTGTCGCGGTCGGCCTCGAAGACTTCGGCACCGGCGGCGCGCGCCGCGTTGACGCACGCGGCACCGATCCCGCCCTGAGCGCCGGCCACCAGCAGCCGCTTCACGGCGCGCCGTCCGCGGTGCGCAGAGCGGCGGCGGAGCGGCGGGCGAATTCGAGATAGGCGCCCTCGAACAGCTCGTTGCTGCGGTCCGCGCCGACCAGGCGGGAACTGGTGATGACCGGCGGCATGGCGCCCCGCTCGGCCAGCAGTTCGGCGACCCGGACCTTGATCTCGTTGACCACGGCGATCGCGGTGAAGGTACTCACCGGGCCGACGGGAACGTCCAGGCCGTCGACGTGGCAGATGGCGTCGCCGACCGGCGATCCCAGGTCGATCACCACATCGGCGTGGTCGGCGAGCCGGGAGCCGCTCGGATGCCGTGGTTCGGCGGCGTTCGTCTCCTGCAGCGAGGTGGCCGCGATGACCGGCAGCCCTGCCTTCTTCGCGCCCATCGCCATCTCGATGGGGACGGCGTTGAGCCCGCTGACACTGAAGATGAACATGCTGTCCGAAGGACGCAGCCGGAAGTTGGCCAGGATCTGGTCGGCCAGTCCCTCGACGCGCTCGATGAACATCGCCTGCCGCTGTCCGTTGGCCCCCACCACCTGGGTGTGGAACGTCATCGAGAGCTCCACCAGCGGCTGGAAGCCGGGATAGGAGCCGTAGCGGGGAAATATCTCCTCCACCGGCATGCGCGAATGACCGGTGCCGAAGGTGTAGACGACGCCGTCGGCGGCGATCGACCTGGCGGCGATCTGAGCCGCGGCCTCGACGGCGTCGGCCTGGGACTCGGCAATCTGCTCGACGATCCCGACTGCGGTACGGATCCACGATGACACGTGCAGATACCTCTCGGTACGAGGGTGGAGACGGACGGAGACAGGGCGCTCCTGTGGAACGACCTCCGGCGACTCATAAGTCTAGACAGGTAGAACACCTCTGGACGCTAGAGCGGCGACCAGCAGAACGTCAAGCATCTGTACCGGTTGATCACTGGTTACAGCCGAGCGGCACTGGTGTGGACGCGCGCCGAGGGAACGGCCTATGCTGCGGGGGCATACCGGTATAGACAGCAGCGGCGCCTATCGCTATAGACAGCGGGGGCCAACCGGTACAGACAAAGGGAGGAAAACCGTGGCTCGGCGGCCCATGCCGCGACATGAAGCAGTGGAACGGCACATCCGCGGCCGGATCGCGGGGCTGAAGCCCGGGGATCAGATCGAGTCCGACGCGGAACTGTGCGACTTGTTCCAAGTCAGCCGGATGACCGTCCGGCAGGCGACCCAGCGTCTGGTCGCCGAGGGTGCGATCTACCGGATCTCCGGAGTCGGCACCTTCGTGGGGGAACCGCAGGTCCACCGCCAGATGGGCAAACTCCGCTCCTTCACCGAGGAGATGGCCCTGCGCGGCATGACCGTGTCGTCGACCGTCCTGGCGAGTGAACTGCGCGTGGGCAGCCAGGAGGAGACCACCGCGCTCAGACTCGCTCCTCAGTCCAACGTCGTTCATGTACGGCGGCTGCGGTTGGCCGACGACCAGCCGATGGCGATCGAGAACGTCGTGCTGCCACCGTCCTGTGCCTGGCTGTTGCGCGAGGACCTGGCCCATGGCTCGCTGCACCAGGCCCTCACCGAGCAGGGTTTCGCCCCCTCCCGGGCAACCGGAACGCAGATAGCGGCCATCGCCACCGAGGACGACGCCGCCCTGCTGGAACTGCCCGTCGGGGCGGCCATCTTCGTCGAGCGCCGACTGATCACGACCGGCGACGGCACACCCGTCGAACTCACCGAATCCCGCTATGCGGGTTCCCGTTTCGTGTTCCACATCGAACTGGCCTAGGCGCTTCCGACCTGGCCTGGCCGGTCGGTCCCGGCCACCGGTCATGACCGCCGGTACCAGTACCACGGCTGCAACTGTCGGTCGTGGCGCCCGGCTCCCCCTGCCCGAGCCAGGGTGGGCCCCCGACACCCGGTCGGAGGGTCGGCATCGTGAAGGAGAACAGCATGCCTGTCGTCGAGACAGTCCTGGGCCCTGTCGCCGCTGACGAACTCGGCGCGGTGGATGCCCACGAGCACGTCTTCCTGCGTACCCCGGTCAACCCGGGTGACGAGTTCCTCGACACCGGCAAAGCGGCGGCCGAACTCCTGCGCGTGGCGGCGAGCGGCATCCGTACCGTCGTCGACCTGACCCCGGTCGGCCTCGGACGCCGCCCCGTCCAGCTCGCCGAGGTCTCCCGCACAAGCGCCGTCCATGTCGTGGCCGCGACCGGCTTCCACCGAAGCGCGCACTACCCGGCCGCTCACTGGGCCCGCCACGCCGACGACGCCATGCTTCTCGACGTACTCCTGGACGACCTCCGGACCGGCATGGACAGCCACGACTGGGACTTTCCGCGCCCCGTCCCCAGCCCTCACAAGGCGGGCGTCATCAAGCTCGGGGCTTCGTACCACCGGATCGACCGCCACGAGGAACGCTGGTTCGCCGCGGGAGCTGCGGCGGCCCGGCAGACAGGCGTGGCCGTGGCGGTCCACACCGAGGTCGGGACCGCCGCGCACGCCGCCCTGGACCTCCTGGACAAGCACGGCCTGCCGGCCGGGCGGGTTCTGCTCGCCCACACCGACCGCAACCCCGATCCGGAACTCCATCTCGACCTGATCGCCCGCGGCGCCCACCTCGTCTACGACACGATCGGGCGGATCAAGTACCGGCCGGACTCCGTCGTCCTCGACCTGATCGAGCGCATGGCCGAGGCCGGCAAGCTGGGTCACGTCTGCCTGGGGACCGACGTCGGACGCAAGTCCTCGCTCACCGCGTACGGCGGCGGGCCGGGAATGGACGTACTCGGCCGGGAGTTCGTCCCGCGGCTGCGCCGGCGCCTGGGCGACGAGGCGGTCGAGACCGTTTTGAGGTACGCCCCTCAGGCACTCCTGGGCAAAGAGACACCCGCCGTGTGAGGGCAGCACCGAGCCGCAGCCGCGCCGCCGGCCCCGCCCCAGGTGGGGCGGGCTTCTCACAGGTGTAAACAGGTGTACGTCAGGGTGCCGGCAGGTCAACCAGTTCGGCCAGCGCCTCGCGATGGCGGCCGGCCGTTCCGTACGCGATCGAGTCGGCCTTGGCCCGCTTCAGGTAGAGGTGCACGGGGTGCTCCCACGTCATGCCGATCCCGCCGTGCAACTGCACTGCCTCCTCGGCGGCGTGGACCGCGACGGGTGCCGCGTACGCCTGGGCGAGCGCGACCGCCAGATCCGCGTCCGTGCTCCCGGTGGCCAGCGCGTCGGCGGCGTTGCGCACCGCGGCACGCGTGTTGACGACCTCCAGCCACAGCTGGGCGAGCCGGTGCTTGAGCGCCTGGAAGCCGCCGACGGGCCGGTTGAACTGCTTACGGTCCTTCAGATAGCGGACCGTCTCGGTCAAGCACCAGTCGGCGAGGCCCAGTTGCTCGGAGGCGAGCAGTCCGGCTCCGGCCCGCAGACCGCGTCGTACGGCGGGCTCGGCATCCCCCAGCAGCCGGCCGGGCGCGCCGTCCAGTACCACCGTCGCCACCGGCCGAGTCAGGTCCAGGGACACCTGAGGGCTGATGGTCACGGCGTCGGCCTCCACCGCGTACAGGCCGCCGTCGTCCGCGGGCACCAGCAGTACGTCGGCGACGGCCGCGTCCGCGATGCCGGTCAACTCCCCGTGCAGGGCGCCGTTCTCATGTCGTACGAGCCGGTAGGCGGCGCCGGGAGCGACGTTCAGCGCGACGGCGAGGGCGCCGATCCTCCGCCCGGACGCCAGCTCGCCGAGGAGGTCATCGGCGGTGGGGGTCCCCCCGCTCGAGCGAAGCCGAGAGTGGGGGAAAGCGAGCAGGGCCTCCGTGGCGACGACGGCGCTCGTCAGATAGGGCGCGGGAGCGACCGCGCGGCCCAACTCCTCGAGCACCACGGCGACTTCGCGGTGCGTGGCGCCCTGGCCGCCCAGAGCCTCCGGGACGAGCAGGCCCGCAAGGCCCATGCCGTCGGCGAGGGCCTTCCACAGCTCGGGGTCGTAGGGTGTGCCGGACTCCGCGCGAGCGAGCACGTCCGCCGGGTCGCAGTGGTCGGCAAGGAGGTCGCGTACGGCCGCGCGCAGCGCCTCTTCCTCCTCCGAGTACAGCAGATCCGTCATCGGGCGAGGTCCTTCCAGGCGACGTCCTTGTCGGTGCGCGGCTCGGCGGGCAGGCCCAGGACGCGCTCGGCGACGATGTTCAGCAGGACCTCGTTGGTCCCGCCCTCGATGCTGTTGCCCTTGGAGCGGAGGTAGCGGTAGCCGGCGTCGCGCCCGGTGAAGTCGACGAGTTCGGGCCGCCGCATCGTCCAGTCGTCGTACAACAGGCCCTCCTCGCCGAGGAGTTCGACCTCAAGGCCGCTGATCTCCTGGTTGAGGCGGGCGAACGCGAGCTTCAGTCCGGAGCCCTCGGGGCCGGGCTGGCCCGCGACGAGCTGCTGGCGCAGCCGTTCGCCGGTAAGACGGGCGACCTCGGCCTCCACCCACAGGGTGAGGAGCCGCTGGTGAAGGTCGTGGGTGCGCAGCTCCGGGCGCTCACGCCAGGTCTTCGAGATGGGGCCGATCATGCCGCCCTCGCGCGGGATGCGCATACCGCCGATGGACACGCGCTCGTTCATCAGCGTCGTCTGCGCCACCCGCCAGCCGTCGCCGATCTCCCCCAGCCGGTGGCTATCGGGGATGCGCACATCGGTGAGGAACACCTCGTTGAACTCGGCTTCGCCGGTGATCTGGCGCAGCGGCCGTACCTCGACGCCTGGGTCGGTCATGTCGCAGATGAAGTACGTGATCCCGCGGTGCTTGGGCACGTCCGGGTCGGTACGGGCGATGAGGATGGCCCAACGGGCGACATGGGCGCTGGACGTCCACACCTTCTGCCCGTTGACGACCCAGCTGTCGCCTTCCCGTACGGCCCGCGTGCCGAGCGCGGCGAGGTCGGACCCGGCGCCCGGCTCACTGAACAACTGGCACCAGACCTCCTCGCCCACCCAAAGAGGCCTGAGGAAACGGCGCTTCTGCTCCTCCGTACCGAAGCCGAGAATCGTCGGCGCCGCCATGCCGAGGCCGATACCGATGCGCCGCGGTTCGTTGTCGGGAGCGCCCGCGGCCTCCAACTCGGCGTCCACGACGGCTTGGAGGGAGCGCGGACCGCCGAGTCCGCCGAGGCCTTCCGGGTAGTGCACCCAGGCGAGTCCGGCGTCGAAGCGGGCCTTGAGGAAGTCGAGGCGTTCGGTGGTGGCGGGAGGGTGAGCGGCCAGCAGTTCCTGCGTACGATCCCGCAGTTCGGTGGCGTCAGTCATGCCGCTCCTCCTTCAGCGAGACCAGGAATGACGGCAACGCGACCGGTGGTGACCCCATCGGCGACCCGCTGCACAGCGGCAGCCGCACCGCCCATCGCCACGCGCTCGCTGACCAGCGGCTTGATCGCGCCGCGGGCGGCCAGTTCGGTGAGCTGCTCGTGGCAGCGCTGGACGAGCTTCGGGTTCTTGGTGTTGTAGAGGCCCCAATGCAGGCCCATGATCGAGTAGTTCTTCACCAGGGCGTGGTTCAAGGCCGGACTGGGAATGGACCCGCTCGCGAAGCCGACCACCACGATCCGCCCTTCGAAGGCGACGACCTTGGCGGACTGCGCATACGCCTCGCCGCCGACCGGGTCGTAGATCACGTCAGCGCCCCGGCCGCCGGTCGCCTCCTTCACGGCGCCGATGACGTCCTCGGCGCGCCGGTCGACGACGACGTCGCACCCCAACTCCCGTGCCACGTCCGCCTTGTCGGCCCCGCCGACGACCCCGATGACCGTGGCGCCCGCGGCCTTGCCGAGCTGCACGGCCGCGCTGCCGACCCCTCCAGCGGCAGCGTGGACGAGCAGCGTCTCGCCGGCCTCCAGACCCGCCCGGCGGTGCAGACCGAACCATCCCGTCTGGTAGCCGATGTGCAGCGCCGCGGCCTCGGCGTCGTCGAGCGCCTCGGGTGCGGGCAGTACGGCCGCCGCGTCCGCGACCGCGTACTCGGCGAAGCCGCCGTACGGCAGGGCGGGATTGCCGATGACCCGCCGCCCGTCCTCAGTCTCACCGCAGATTTCCACGCCGGGCGTAAACGGCAGCGGCGGCCTGATCTGGTACTGCCCGCGGCACAGCAGAGCATCCGGGAAGTTGATGTTCGCGGCACGCACCTTGATCAGCACCTGGCCCTCGCCGGGCACCGGCCGCTCCACCTCCTCGAGCCGCATCACCTCGCCCGGCTCACCGTTCTGGTGCACTTGCCATGCCTGCATGCGGGGCCTCCACGAGACTGCTTCGTCTGACCGGGGTCGCTCTGCATACTAAGCGGTCGCTTGCCGATCAGGCTAGCGTCACGCACATCAAGACCGCTTCGGCCGTGCCCGTACATGCATCCGCTCCCCCTGCGGCCCGAACAGGCTGAGGAACTCCACCGGCCCCTCCCCCGTCGACCCGAACCAGTGCGGCACGCGTGTGTCGAACTCGGCGGCCTCCCCCGCCGTGAACACCACGTCATGCTCGCCCAGCACGAACCGCAGCCGCCCGGAGAGGACGTAAAGCCATTCATACCCCTCGTGGACACGAGGTTCCGGCTCCTCGTTCCCCTGCGGTACGAGCACCTTGAACGCCTGGAGTCCGCCGGGCTGGCGGGTGAGCGGCCAGTAGGTGCGCCCGTGCCGCTCGATCGGCTGGGACCGAACCCGCGGATCCCGCACCGGCGGAGCCCCCACCAGCTCGTCCAGAGCCACCTCATGAGCCCGGGCGATCGGCAACAACAGCTCCAGGCTGGGCTTGCGCAGGCCGGACTCCAGCCGTGACAGGGTGCTCACCGAGATACCGGTCACCTCCGACAACCCGGCGAGCGTCGCGCCCCGCTCCTTCCGGATCCGCCGCAGTCGGGGGCCGACTCCGGCCAGCACCTCGTCGGTGTCGGTGTCGGTGTCCCGCTCATTCCGATCCGTCTCGTGCTCGCTCATGAGCACATTGCAGTTTCGGCAAAGACATTTGTCAATTCGGCAGCGGTGGGGCGACCTTGTGCATGGAGGTGGTCACCATGACCGATCGTTACGAAGTGGTCGTCGTCGGAGGCGGCGCGGCCGGGCTGTCTGCCGCACTCGTACTGGGGCGCGCGCGGCGCCAGGTGCTCGTCGTCGACGCGGGCGAGCCGCGCAACGCGCCTGCCGCGCACATGCAGGGCTATCTGTCGCGGGACGGGATGTCACCCGCCGAGTTCCTCGCCGAGGGACGGCGAGAGATTCAGGCGTACGGGGTTGATCTGGTCCGGGACCGGGCGGTGGACGTCGCGCGGGACGACGCCGAGGAATTCGACGTCACGCTGGAGTCCGGGCGTTCCGTCCACGCTCGCCGGCTGGTCGTCGCCACCGGGCTCGCGGACGAGTTGCCGTCGGTGCCCGGGGTCGCGGAGCGGTTCGGGCGCGATGTGCTGCATTGTCCGTACTGCCACGGCTGGGAGGTCCGGGACCAGGCGTTCGGGGTGCTTGCGACGTCCGTCATGAGCGTGCACCAGGCGCTGATGGTCACGCAGTGGTCCAAGCACGTCACCCTGTTCCTGCACACGGTCGCCGAATCCGAACTCTCGGACGAGGATCTGCGGCACCTGGCCACGGCTGGCGTGCACGTTGTCCCCGGCGAGGTGGCGGGGCTTGTCGTCTCGGACGACCGCCTCACCGGGGTGCGTCTCGCGGACGGGGCCGTGCACGAGCGCTCCGTGCTCTTCGTCGCCCCGCGACCGGTCCCGCGCACGGGGCTCCTTGAGCGGCTGGGCGCCGAGCTCAAGGAGACGCCGTTCGGCGTGTATGCGGACGTGGACGAGTCGGGGCGCACGAGTGTGCCGGGGGTTTGGGCGGCGGGCAATGCCGTGGGGTTCTCGGAACAGGTGATCAACGCGGCTGCGTTGGGGTACCGGGCAGGGGCCATGATCAACGGGGACTTGCTGTTCGGCGACATCGCGGCTGCCTCCGCCTGAAGGGGGTTTCTTTTCCCCAGCCCCGCCCCTTCCCGAAACTGGGGGCTGCGCCCCCAGGCCCCCTGCCTCCGGCGGGGTGGGTGGGGCGCCTACGGCGGGTGAGTGCCTACCGGGGTGGGGTGACATGTTGTGTCGCGGCTGCGGGTGCGTTGTGGCTGGTCGCGCAGTTCCCCGCGCCCCTAAACAGCCTGCGACTGCCCGCACCCCTGAAGAGCAAGCGAACCGGAAAAGCCCGCACCCCGACGAAACCGGCACCCTCCCGCCGGTGAGAGGGGACGTGGGCCGGTGCGTCCTATGCCCGTCGCTTAGCTTCGGTCTGGGCACAGCTACGCCCTGTGTCAGCAAGGGGCCGTATGCCCTGTTGGCGACGGGCTGACGCACCGGACCGCGGCCCCGCACCCACCAACCACCTAGGGGCGCGGGGAACTGCGCGAGCAACCACAACGAACCGTCAGTCGACAACGAACCCAACCGCCCAACCGCCGGAGGCACCCCGCGGGGCTGGGGAAAGAAAACCCCCCGCTCCGCCGCACGCGGAGCGCGTCGCCGTAGCACCATGGCCACATGCTGTTCGCCCGGCTAGCCCGCGTATCGCAAGAGGTCGCCGCCACCTCGGCCCGGTCCCGGAAGATCGGCCTCCTGGCCGAGCTGTTCCGGGACGCGGAAGCCGAGGAGGCCCCGATCGTGATCCCGTACCTGGCGGGACGCCTCCCGCAGGGACGGATCGGCGTCGGCTGGAAGGTCCTCAGCCGCCCCGTCGCCCCGGCCGAAGAGCCCACGCTCAGCGTGCGAGACGTGGACGCCCGCCTGACCACGCTCGCCAAAGTCTCCGGCCCCGGCTCCCAGGCCGAACGCCAACGCCTGGTCGGCGAGCTGCTGGCGGCAGCCACCGCGGACGAGCAACGGTTCCTGTTCGGCCTGCTCAGCGGAGAGGTACGACAGGGCGCCCTCGACGCCGTAGCCGTAGAGGGGCTCGCCGAGGCGACCGGGGCACCCTCCGCGGACGTACGGCGCGCGGTCATGCTGGCCGGTTCGCTGCAGACCGTGGCGCAGCGCCTGCTGGCGGACGGCCCAAACGCCCTCGCCGAGTTCCGGCTCACCATCGGCCGCCCGGTCCTGCCCATGCTGGCGCACAGCGCCACATCCGTGGCGGAGGCGATCGACAAGCTCGGCGCCTGCGCCGTCGAGGAGAAACTGGACGGCATCCGCGTCCAGATCCACCGCGACGGCGACGCCATACGCCTCTACACCCGCACCCTGGACGACATCACCGACCGCCTGCCCGAACTCACTGCCGCGGCAAGGGAGTTGAAGGGCGAGCGATTCATCCTGGACGGCGAGGTCATCGCGTTCGACGAGGACGGACGGCCGAAGTCCTTCCAGGACATCGCCGGACGCGTCGGCTCCCGCACGGACGTCGACACGGCGGCCAGGGCCCTGCCCGTCGCCCCCGTCTTCTTCGACGCACTGTCCGTGGACGGTCACGACCTGCTCGACCTGCCGTTCGCCGACCGCCACGCGGAACTGGCCCGGCTGGTGCCCGAGCCGATGCGAGTGCGGCGCACGCTCGTGGCGGATCCGGCGGACGGTGAGGCGCGCGAGGCCGCGGAACGGTTCCTCGCGGAGACGCTGAAGCGCGGCCACGAGGGCGTCGTACTGAAGGGCCTCGACGCCCCCTACAGCGCGGGCCGACGCGGTGCCTCCTGGCTCAAGGTCAAACCCGTACACACGCTGGACCTGGTGGTACTGGCCGCCGAGTGGGGGCACGGGCGGCGTACCGGCAAGCTCTCCAACCTGCATCTCGGGGCGCGGAATGCGGACGGCTCGTTCGCCATGCTGGGCAAGACGTTCAAGGGCATGACGGACGCGATGCTGGCCTGGCAGACCGAGCGGCTGCGCGAGCTCGCCGTCGAGGACAACGGCCACGTGGTCACCGTACGGCCCGAGCTCGTCGTCGAGATCGCCTACGACGGCCTGCAGAAGTCCACCCGCTACCCGGCCGGCGTCACGCTCCGCTTCGCCCGCGTCGTCCGCTATCGCGAGGACAAGACCCCGGCGGAGGCCGACACCGTCGAGACGCTGCTCGCCGCACACCCGGAGGTGACCCGGTGAAAGCCTCACGCCGCAGCGCGGGCCTGCTCCTGTTCCACCACACCGGCAACGGCCTGGAGGTACTGCTCGGCCACATGGGCGGCCCGTTCTGGGAGCGACGCGACGCCGGCGCGTGGACCGTACCGAAGGGTGAGTACGAGCCCGACGAGCCGGCCTGGGACGCGGCCCGCCGGGAGTTCCGCGAGGAACTGGGCCTGGAACCGCCCGACGGCGAGGCCGTACCGCTCGGCGAGGTCCGCCAGGCGAACGGCAAGATCGTCACCGCGTGGGCGATCGAGGCCGACCTCGACCCGGCGACGGTGGTCCCGGGAACGTTCGAGATGGAGTGGCCGAGGGGCTCGGGCCAGCGCCAGAAGTTCCCCGAACTGAGCCGGGTGGAGTGGCTCGGGCTCGACCAGGCACGAGCCGTGATCGTCAAGGCGCAGGCAGAGTTCCTGGACCGCCTCGAGGAGCACGTCGGCTAGAAGGCCGACACCTGGGTACGCGGATGCCGACAAGGTGCCCCGAAGGGGCGCGGGGCTGTGACATATGCGGCTCCGCCGCGATGGGGGTCCCCCCGCTCGAGCGCAGCCGAGAGTGGGGGAGCGACCAGCCACAACCAACCCGCAGACCTGGACGGCGCTTCAATGAACGGCGCTTCCAGTACTGGCGCCCCCCATCGAAGCGCGCCCGTATCAGGAGGTCAGCCATGCCCATAGCAACCGTGAACCCGGCAACCGGCGAGACACTCAAAACCTACGACGCCCTCGGCGCCGAAGAGATCGAGCGCAGGCTCGCAACCGCCGACGCAGCGTTCCGTACGTACCGCACCACCTCATTCGCCGAGCGCGCCCAGCGGCTACGCCGAGCCGCCGACCTGCTGGAAGCAGACACGCAGGACACCGCCCGCGTCATGACCACGGAGATGGGCAAGCCCATCAAGCAGGCCCGCGCGGAGGTCGCGAAGTGCGCGAAGGCGATGCGCTGGTACGCCGACCACGCCGAGGAACTGCTCGCCGACGAGGAGGGCCCGGAGTCGGAGGCGCGTGACTCCGGTGCCTCCAGGGTGATCGTGCGCTACCGGCCGCTCGGCCCGGTACTCGCGGTGATGCCGTGGAACTTCCCGCTCTGGCAGGTGATCCGGTTCGCCGCGCCCGCGCTGATGGCCGGCAACGTAGGACTGCTCAAGCACGCCTCGAACGTGCCGCAGACCGCCCTCTACCTGGAGGATCTGTTCCACCGGGCGGGCTTCCCGGAGGGCTGCTTCCAGACGTTGCTCATCGGCACCGGCGAGGTCGAGGGCATCCTGCGTGACGAGCGGGTCAAGGCGGCGACGCTCACCGGCAGCGAACCGGCGGGCCGCGCGGTCGCCTCGGTCGCCGGTGACGAGGTCAAGAAGACGGTCCTTGAGCTGGGCGGCAGCGATCCGTACGTGGTGATGCCGTCGGCCGACCTCGACCGGGCCGCGAAGACCGCGGTGACGGCCCGGGTGCAGAACACCGGGCAGTCCTGCATCGCCGCCAAGCGGTTCATCGTGCACGCGGACGTGTTCGACGCCTTCGCCGAGCGCTTCACGGTGGGCATGAAGGCGCTGAAGGTCGGCGACCCGCTGGACGAGGACACGGAGGTCGGCCCGCTCTCCAGCGAGCAGGGCCGCGACGGTCTGGCGGAGCTGGTGGACGAGGCAGTGGAGAGCGGCGCGACGGTGCTGTGCGGCGGCGAACGGCCCGACCGGCCCGGCTGGTACTACCCGCCGACCGTCCTCGCCGACATCACCCCCGCCATGCGGATCCATCGCGAGGAGACCTTCGGCCCGGTCGCCACACTCTATCGCGCCGACGGCCTCGACGAGGCGGTGACGATCGCCAACGACTCGCCGTTCGGGCTGAGTTCCAACGTCTGGACCCGCGACGAGGCCGACATCGACCGCTTCGTACGCGATCTGGAAGCGGGCGGTGTCTACGTCAACGGGATGACGGCGTCCCACCCGGCGTTCCCGTTCGGCGGGGTCAAGCGGTCCGGCTACGGGCGCGAGCTGGCGGGCCACGGAATCCGCGAGTTCTGCAACATCACCACCGTATGGCACGGAGCGTGAGCGTTCCGCAGTTACGATCGCCTGTGTGAACCGCGAAGTGACCCTCCCTCTGATCGTCGACGACCGCGGCACTTTGCAGGTGGCGGCCGCCGATGTCAGCAAGCTGCTGCGCAACGTCGGCGGCCGGTGGCTGCATCTGGTGGAAACCGGTCAGGAGGGCCTCGACGAGGACACGGTGGCGACCCTCACGATCGAACTCGCCAAGCTGGCCGACCGTATCGACGTGGCCTGCATCGCGCACAGCAGCGGGACGTCGCCCGACTAAGACTTGTTCGGGCTCGCTAGGACTCGCCCCGGTCCAGCTCCCACAGCGTGTGCCAGAACATCTCCTCGTAGCGCTGCAGCAGGCGTCCGTAGCGATGGACCGCCTCCTCGCTGATCAACTCCGCGTCCAGCCCGGCCTGTACGGCGGCCACCGCCTTCTGCTCCAGGTCGGGCGAGGGTTCCGCGAACAGGTCGAAGAACCCGCAGGCCGCGTCGTCGAAGCCGTACTGGCGGCGCAGCGCCTCCGCGATGGTGGCGCAATAGCCGCCCCACGCCGAGAAGTTGGCGCTCAGCGCGAGCACGACGTCGGCCGGTGCGCCGTTCAGGGCGAGCCAGGCGACGTACGCGGGATACGCCTGGGCCCCCGCCAGCGGTTCGTACGCCGCCACCCGTGCCTCGTCCGCTCCGCAGGCGGCGAGCAGCGGGCCGAGCCGGTCATGGGCGAGGGCCTCTCCCTCCGCGAGCATGGTGAAGAAGGCGGCGCACTCGGGCTCGGCGGCCGACCGTTCCGCGAGATGCTGGAACGCCCGGCGGTCCGCGGCGATCACATAGCGCTGTTCCAGAGCGAGCGTGGCGAGGGTGTCACGCCGTGCCGCGCCCCGGCCGATCAGGGGCAGCAGCCGGTTGGCTTGCGGGTCGGGGGCGAGCTTTCCGGTGGTCGTCTCCAGCAGTTCCCTGGCTGTCCGCGCCATCGCCGCACTCCTTCGGCTCGACTGCGCTGCCTTTCCCGTACTCTCCAGGCTCTCACGGCACCGCCGACGGCTCAGGTGCCGTCAGCGGATCGGCATACCCGCGAGGGTGCGCGCGATCACCAGCCGCTGGATCTCACTCGTACCCTCGAAGATCGTGTAAATCGCGGCATCCCTGTGCATGCGCTCGACCGGGTACTCACGCGTGTAGCCGTTGCCGCCAAGGATCTGGATCGCCTCCGCCGTCACCTTCTTCGCGGTCTCACTCGCGAAGAGCTTCGACATGGAGCCTTCAGCAGCGGTGAACGGCTTCCCGTTGACCGCCATCCACGAGGCCCGCCACACCAGCAGCCGGGCCGCGTCGATGGACGTACGCATGTCGGCGAGCTGGAAGGCGACACCCTGGTTGTCGATGATCGGGCGGCCGAACTGCTCACGCGTCCGGGCGTAATCGAGGGCGACCTCGTACGCGGCCCGGGCCGTGCCCACGGCCATGGCGCCCACCGCCGGGCGAGACGCCTCGAACGTCGCCATCGCCGCGTTCTTCACGCGCTCGCCACCGGCCTTCGCCCGCTCCCGGGCCCGGGCCAGCCGCTCGTCCAGCTTCTCCTTGCCTCCGAGCAGGCAGGAGCCGGGGACGCGGACGTCCTCCAGTACGACCTCGGCGGTGTGCGAGGCGCGGATGCCGTGCTTCTTGAACTTCTGGCCCTGGGACAGGCCGGGCGTGTCCGGCGGGATGATGAAGGAGGCGTGGCCCTTGGAGCCGAGTTCCGGGTCGACGACGGCGACGACGACGTGGACGTTGGCGATGCCGCCGTTGGTCGCCCAGGTCTTGGTGCCGTTGAGGACCCACTCGTCCTTGGCCTCGTCGTAGACGGCTCGGGTGCGCATGGAGGCCACGTCGGAGCCGGCGTCGGGCTCGGAGGAGCAGAAGGCGGCGACCTTGACGTCGCCCGCGTCGCCGTACATCTGGGGGATCCAGGTGCCGATCTGCTCCTCGGTGCCGTTGGCGAGGACGCCCACGGCGGCGAGGCCGGTGCCGACGATGGAGAGGGCGATGCCCGCGTCACCCCAGAACAGCTCCTCCATGGCCATGGGGATGCCGAGGCCGGTGGGGTCGAAGTACTGCTGGGCGTAGAAGTCCAGGGAGTAGATCCCGACTTTCGCGGCCTCCTGGATGACGGGCCAGGGAGTCTCTTCGCGCTCGTCCCATTCGGCTGCAGCGGGGCGGATCACATCGGCGGCGAAGCCGTGGAGCCAGTCCCGGACCTCCTTCTGCTCGTCGTTGAGCTCCATGGTGAACTCGGCCATGTCCCCTCCAGCTACGGCACTCGCCTGTTACTTGCGGTAACAGTAACCTGTTACCCGTGGGTAGGAAAAGTCAACTCCCGGTTCCCCTCCGGCAGCCCGTTCGATGCAGAATCACAGCAGGGTGTTACGTTGCGCAGGGCGTCGCCGAATCAGAACGGGTGGGGAGAGCTCATGGACACCACACAGCGGACCGAGCAGCAGCGGTCCGCCGACCGCCGTCGGCGAGAGCTGCTGGAAGCCGCCGACCGGGTGGTGCTCCGCGACGGCCCCGGCGCCTCGATGAACGCCATCGCCGCCGAGGCCGGCATCACCAAGCCCATTCTGTACCGGCACTTCGGTGACAAGGGTGGACTGTACGCGGCTCTCGCCAAGCGGCACACGGACGCCCTGCTCGAGGCGCTGCGGGCCGCGCTGGACGCGCCGGCCGAGCGCCGCGAGCGGGTCGAGGCCACGCTGGACACGTACCTCGCTGCGATCGAGGCACGTCCGCAGGTGTACCGCTTCCTGATGCATCCGTCGGAGGGCGGCCCACAGAGCGACCAGGGCTTCGACGTCGGCCTGCACTCCGCTCCCCTGCTGCGCCGCATGGGCGAGGAACTCGGCAAGGTCATAGAGGAACGAGTCGACCTCGGCCCCGACAGCGCTCAGCTCGCGCGGGTGTGGGGACACGGCATCGTAGGCATGATGCACGCGGCCGGCGACTGGTGGCTGGGCGAACGGCCTTGCTCACGCGCGGAGTTGGTACGCAGTCTGGCGGACTTGCTGTGGGGTCGCTTGGCGGCGGCGGGCGACAAGGTGGGCGGGCCCAGCTTCTAACTCCGGTGCGCTGGAGCGCCCCGTAAGGGGCGCGGGGCTGTATCAATTTGCGGCTCCGCCGCGTGGGCGCGACCAGCCACAACGGACCCGCAGACCGCGTCAAACCGCCCCCCAACGGCACTCACCGACTCCAAGAAGCCCGCGCAGCAGCCCGCATAACCCGCCGGTGGCGCCACCCCTGGAGCCGATCCACATACACCCCGCCGTCAAGGTGATCACACTCATGCTGAAGGCACCGGGCGAAGAACCCGGTGCCATGGACCCGCACCAACTCACCGTCCAGCGTGGAACCTTCGACGACCGCGTGGTCGTACCGCTCCGTCCCCGCCTCGAGGCCCGGCAGTGACAGACACCCCTCGGGCCCGCGCAACAACAGCCCGTCCGCCTCGACCAGACGCGGGTTCACCAAGTGCCCCACATGGCGCCGCTCCTCGTCGTCGGGGCAGTCGTACACGAAGACCCGCAACGACTGACCGACCTGGTTCGCGGCGAGTCCGACGCCCTGAGCCGCGTACATGGTGGCGAACATGTCTTCGACGAGACGCGCCAGTTGGGGGCCGAAGTCGGTGACTTCCTCGCATGGTGTGTGCAACACGGGGTCGCCGAGGAGGGACAGCGTGAGGACGCGCCCTTGGGCGCCCGGGATCGAGCCGTGTCGCATGGCGGCAAGGGTACGGTCCTCAATGTCGCGCGGGCGCCGGGGAGGTGCCGCGAACCGGGCCCGTCGTGGATCTCGATAGGCTGAGGGCCACACGTTGCCGGCAGCAGGGCAGGGCGCGGCGTCGTACGCAAGGAGGATCGAGAACTGATGGCAGGCAACTCGGACCCGCTGTCGCCGCGGGCCAAGCTGGCCGTGACGGCGGGCAAGGCGGTCGCGGCTGCGTCGCGGGCCGCGGGCCGCGGCAGCGGATCGGTGATCGGCGGCCGGGTGGCGCTCAAACTCGACCCCGACCTGCTGGCCCGGCTCGCCCAGCACCTGGACGTCATCCTGGTGTCGGCCACCAACGGCAAGACCACCACGACGCGGCTGATCGCGGAGGCGCTGCGCGCCGCGGGCCCCGTCGTCTCGAACGCCCTGGGTGCGAACATGCCCGCCGGCATCACCTCCGCGCTGGCCGGTGGCTCGGACGCGCGGTACGCCGTCATCGAGGTCGACGAGAAGTACCTCGCAGGTGTGGCACGTGACACCGACCCGAAGGCCATCGCGCTCCTCAACCTCTCCCGCGACCAGCTCGACCGCGCCGCCGAGACCCGCATGCTCGCCGAGCACTGGCGGGAGGGCCTGGCCGGTTCGAAGTCCGTCGTGATCGCCAACGCGGACGACCCGCTGGTCGTGTGGGCCGCGTCCTCCTCGCCGAACGTCGTGTGGGTGGCCGCCGGGCAGATGTGGAAGGACGACGCCTGGTCCTGCCCGTCCTGCGGCGGTGTGATGCAGCGGCCGGGCGACGACTGGTTCTGCGGTGAGTGCGGTTTCCGCCGTCCGACGCCGAGTTGGGCGCTGGACGGCGACCATGTCCTCGACCCGCACGGTTCCGCCTGGCCGATCCACCTCCAGCTGCCGGGCCGCGCCAACAAGGCCAACGCCGCCTCGTCGGCCGCCGTGGCCGCCGTCTTCGGTGTGCCGCCGCAGGTCGCCCTGGAACGCATGTACCAGGTCCAGGCGGTGGCCGGACGCTACGACGTCGTGCAGTTCATGCAGCGTGACCTTCGGCTGCTGCTCGCCAAGAACCCGGCGGGCTGGCTGGAGACGTTCTCGCTGATCGACCCGCCGCCGACGCCGGTCATCCTGTCCGTGAACGCGCGTGGGGCCGACGGCACCGACACCTCCTGGCTGTGGGACGTCGACTACACCCGGCTGAGCGGGCACCCGATCTTCGTCATCGGCGACCGGAAACTGGATCTCGCGGTGCGTCTGGAGGTCGCGAACCAGACCTTCCAGGTCTGCGAGAACCTCGACCAGGCCGTGCAGATCGCACCGCCGGGGCGGATCGAGGTCATCGCGAACTACACCGCGTTCCAGGACCTGCGCCGCCGTGTCGGCAACTGACCGGCGTCAGCACGTGATCCGCGTCGGCAACTGACCACAGAGGACGATCATCAATGAGTGACAACAGCCTGCGTCTGGTGTGGATCTACCCGGACCTGCTGAGCACGTACGGCGACCAGGGCAACGCCCTCGTGGTGGAGCGCCGGGCCCGGCAGCGCGGCCTGGACGTGGCCCGGCTCGACGTACGCAGCGACCAGCCGATCCCCACCTCCGGCGACATCTACCTGATCGGCGGCGGCGAGGACCGGCCGCAGCGGCTCGCGGCCGAGCGGCTGCGCCGCGACGGCGGTCTGCACCGCGCGGTCGGCAACGGCGCGATCGTCTTCTCCGTGTGCGCCGGCTACCAGATCCTCGGCCACGAGTTCATCAACGACCTCGGGCAGCGCGAGCCCGGCCTCGGCCTGCTCGACGTGGTCTCCACCCGCGGCGAGGGCGAGCGCTGCGTCGGGGACGTACTCGGGGACATCGACGCGCCCCTCGGCCTGCCGCAGCTCACGGGCTTCGAGAACCACCAGGGCATCACCCATCTCGGCCCCACCGCGCGCCCGTTCGCCCAGGTCAGGCTCGGCAAGGGCAACGGCACGGGAGACGGTACGGAGGGCGCGTACAACGACACTGTCTTCGGGACGTACATGCACGGGCCGGTGCTCGCTCGCAACCCGCTGATCGCGGATCTGCTGCTCAAGCTCGCGCTGGACGTCAACGCGCTGCCGCCGATCGACGACCGGTGGTACGAGGCGCTGCGCGCCGAGCGGATCGCGGCCGCCCAGCAGCCTGCCTGAGATGGACTGATACGCGGATACGCCGATAAACGCGGCCAACAGCCCGTCCGGGACAGCCCGAGAGATGGTTCACAGCCCTTCTGGCGGCCCGGCCGCTCACCTGTGCGGGGGCGTCCAGCAGGCGGACGCGTGATGCGGACCCGCCCCCTGCCGCCGGTACGCTTGCCGGGTCCAGCCGGACAGCGCGGTCCGGTACCCGGCCCACGTTGAGAAGGTATTTCGGGCTATGCGCATTGGTGTCCTCACGTCCGGCGGCGACTGCCCCGGCCTGAACGCCGTCATCCGGTCCGTCGTACACCGCGCCGTCGTCGACCACGGCGACGAGGTCATCGGCTTCCGGGACGGCTGGAAAGGCCTTCTGGAGTGCGACTACCTCAAGCTCGACCTCGACGCGGTGAGCGGAATCCTGGCTCGCGGCGGCACCATCCTCGGCTCCTCCCGCGTACGACCCGAGCACCTCAGGGACGGCGTGGAGCGAGCCAAGGGGTATGTCGAGGAACTCGGGCTCGACGCGATCATCCCGATCGGCGGGGAGGGCACGCTCAAGGCGGCCCGCCTCCTGTCGGACGGCGGCCTGCCGATCGTCGGCGTGCCGAAGACCATCGACAACGACATCGCGGTGACGGACGTCACCTTCGGCTTCGACACCGCCGTCGGTGTCGCGACCGAGGCGCTTGACCGTCTGAAGACCACCGCCGAGTCCCATCAGCGCGTGCTGATCGTGGAGGTCATGGGCCGCCACACCGGCTGGATCGCGCTGCACTCGGGCATGGCGGCCGGCGCGCACGCGATCGTCGTGCCGGAACGCCCTTTCGACATCGAAGAGTTGGCCGCCAAGGTCGGCGAGCGTTTCTCGGCGGGCAAGAAGTTCGCCATCGTCGTGGCCGCGGAGGGCGCGAAGCCTCGCGAGGGCTCGATGGAGTTCGACGAGGGCGGCAAGGACATCTACGGGCACGAGCGGTTCGCGGGTATCGCCCGCCAGCTCTCCCTTGAGCTGGAGCACCGGCTCGGCAAGGAGGCCCGTCCGGTGATCCTCGGGCATGTGCAGCGTGGCGGCACCCCGACCGCGTACGACCGCGTCCTCGCGACCCGGTTCGGCTGGCACGCGGTGGAGGCGGTGCACCGCGGTGAGTTCGGCCGGATGACGGCGCTGCGCGGCACCGAGATCGCGATGGTGTCGCTCGCGGAGGCGGTCGAGAAGCTGAAGACGGTTCCGGATGAGCGGTACGCCGAGGCGGAGTGCGTCCTCTGATACGTACGTAACTGGCACTGCCCCCGCTCGCGACCGCGACTGGGGGCAGTTCTAGTCTGGGTGCGGACAGACAGCGCGCAACCAGTACGAATCAGGAGCCGGCGGATGGATCACAGCGGGCACGGCACGACCATGGATCTGCCGCCGTTCACGCTGGGACGAGGCCTCGAGTGGTCCGCGGACCCGTTCTTTCTCGTCGCCTGTCTGTTGGGGCTCGCCCTGTACGGGTGGGGCGTTGTGCGGCTGGTGCGGCGTGGGGACAAGTGGCCGGTCGGGCGGACCGTGGCGTTTGTCGTGGGCGTGCTGAGTGTGCTGCTCGTGATGTGCACCGGGCTCAATGACTACGGCATGGTCATGTTCAGCGTGCACATGGTGCAGCACATGGTGATCAGCATGCTGACGCCGATCCTGATCCTGCTCGGTGCGCCGATCACGCTGGCGTTGCGTGCCCTGCCGGTGGCCTCCCGTCGGGGCCACAAGGGGCCGCGTGAGCTGCTGCTGGCGCTGCTGCACAGCCGGTTCATGCGGATGATCTCGCATCCGGCGTTCACGATCCCGCTGTTCATCGCGAGCCTGTACGCGCTGTACTTCACCCCCATCTTCGACTTCCTGATGGGTTCGAAGACGGGCCACACCGTGATGATGTGCCACTTCCTCGCCGTCGGGCTCGCCTTCTTCTGGCCGATCATGGGCGTGGATCCCGGTCCGCACCGGCCTGGCTATCTGCTGCGGATGCTGGAGCTGTTCGCGGGCATGCCGTTCCACGCGTTCTTCGGTATCGCGCTGATGATGGCGTCCGGGCCGATGGTCGAGACGTACAAGAACCCTCCCGCGTCCCTCGGCATCGACGCGCTCTCGGACCAGAACGCGGCGGGCGGTATCGCCTGGGCGTTCAGCGAGATCCCGTCCGTACTCGTGCTGCTCGCGCTGCTCTTCCAGTGGTACCGCTCCGAACAGCGGCAGGCCCGGCGCACCGACCGGGCCGCGGATCGCGACGGGGACAAGGAGCTGGAGGCGTACAACGCCTATCTGGCCTCATTGAACGCGCGCACCCGCTGAGATAACAATTCCCACGCAAGGCCACTGAGTGCCCCTCCGCCACTCTGGGCACTCTGCCTAATTAATGCCTCTTCCAATTAAAGCGTGACTGAAAGGCTTTTCCATTCAGTAGCATGGCGCGCAAGCCCTGCTTCCGCTCTGCGGGGTGACGGGGGAACCGCCGGGGGGAGCGGTAATGACATTTCGCGCGCCCATGTACAAGGGCATTCAATCTTCAGTCCGCAGGACCGCATTTCTGCTGGTCGCTTTGCTGATCCTCAGCGGCTGCACTCAGGCCGACCGCCTCGTCCTCGTGAAGGCCGTGGCGGCCGGAGTTCCGGCTCTCGATCCTTTTTTCGATGAGAAAACCGGGCTCGGTGTGGATGCCGAGGTGCGTGGGGAACGGCCTCGGGGCGGCTTGCAGCAGGGCAACACGCCTGGGCTGTACGGGGGTTCGCGTAAGCAGGGCACCTGTGACGTCGACCGGCTCAAGGAATTCCTCATCGATCCGGAGAACCGCCGGAAGGCTCGGGAATGGGCACGAGTTGCCGGAATTTCTCCGGATGCGATCGAGGAGTACGTCGATCAACTCACACCGGTTCTCCTGCGTCACGACACTCTCGTGCGGAACCATGACTACAAGAAGGGCAGGGCGGTTGCCTACGACGCCTTGCTGGAGGCGGGAATCGCGGTTCTCGTGAACGATCAGGGATTGCCCGTCGTGAAGTGCTCCTGCGGTAATCCACTGCGTACTTTCGAGGGGGACCGCGAAGAGATCTCGGTGCGCTTCGAGGACGGCAACGAGAAGTGGCCGAGTTTCCGCGAGGACGCCGTGGTGTCGGTCGAACCGTCGCCCACCAAGCTCGACCGGATCGCGCTCGTGGACGTGGCCGACCCGGACAAGGGCATCGAACGGCCCGTCGGCACCGACGGCTCGGAGGACCGGACGTTCGACGCACGACGCGACGGCGGGGCCACGGGAGAGCCAGGCACCTCTGGGGAGCCGGGTTCCACCTCGCCCACCGAGACCTCGAGCGACTCTCCGGCTCCGACCGATCCTGCGGAACCCAATCCGACGGACCCCAGCGATCCGACGGAGCCCGATCCCGCGACGCCTGATCCGACGCAGACCTCCACGCCACCCACCGACACCCCTCCCCCGCCGACGCCGACCGACACGGAGCCCGCCGTTACCTCGCCGCCGGCGTCGACGGACAGCGCGACTCCACCGAGCGACGATCCGCCCCGTACGAGCTCATCACCGCCGACGAGCGAGCCGGTCACCAGCGAACCCGTCACCAGCGAGCCCGCTACCGGCGCACCCGCCACCAGCGACCCCGCGACCGACGCCCCCGCGAGCGGCGAGCCTGCCGCGAGCGCGGTCTGACCCACGACAGCACCCAGGGAGGGACGGGATGGCACCAGGCACATCGCAGTCGGGAGTGGGCCGGGTCATCGCGGGCCGGTATCTGCTGCTGAACCGGCTCGGCACCGGTGGCATGGGACACGTATGGCTCGCCCACGACCAGCAGCTCGCCTGTGAGGTCGCGCTCAAGGAGATCGTGTTCCGCGATCCCGCCGAGGCCGGCCGGCAGCGGGCGGCACGGGTCGCCCGGGCCCGCGCGGAGGCCCGGAACGCGGCGGGGCTGCGCGGCCATCCGCATGTGGTGACCGTGCACGACGTACTGGAACACGAGGGCCTGCCGTGGATCGTGATGGAGTACGTCGCGGGCGCCCTCGACCTGCGCGACCTGGTCACCCAGCGGGGCCCGGCGGCGCCCGCCGAGTGCGCCCGGATCGGTCTCGCCGTGCTGGACGCGCTGACCGCGGGCCACGAGCGGGGCGTCATGCACCGCGATGTGAAGCCCGCGAACATCCTTCTGGCGCCGGACCGTTCGGGTTCGCCGTACGCACGTGTCCTGCTCACCGACTACGGGATCTCCGTGCAGCCGGACTCCGCGGAGCCGCGCTGGACCATGACGTCCATGCTCGTGGGCACGGCCGGGTATCTGGCGCCCGAGCGGGCCCAGGGCGGGCCGCCCACCGCGGCCGCCGATCTGTTCTCGCTGGGCTGCACGCTCTACTACGCGGTCGAGGGCTGCGGTCCCTTCGACCGCGACACCGATCTGGCCGCGCTCACCGCGGTCGTCCTGGAGGAGCCCCGGCCGCCCCTGCGCGCGGGCGCGCTGGAACCGATCCTGGCCGCCCTGCTCACCAAGGACCCGGTCCACCGCGCCACGGCGGAGCAGACGCAGGCCGCGCTGTCCGCGATCGTCACGCCGCAGTCCCCACAGCGCACCCATGTCGATCCGGGTTCGCAACCGCAGTGGGCGCACGCCGAGACGGAGGTATCAGCCGTACCGACGCCAGGGCCTGCGCCAGGTCCCGGATTCGGGCCGCCTATCGCGTTGCAGTCACCCGTCCCGCCCAAATCGCCGACGTACGGGCCGCCGCCCGGCAGCCGGCGTCGCAAGCGCTCGAACGTCCTGCAGTCCGTGCTCGCGTGCCTCCTCGGCGTGGGCCTGACGCTCGGCGGGGTCTGGTACGCGATGGGCCGGCAGGCGGACGAGGGCGGTGCTGCGCAGCCGTACGGCGGGACCATCGGGCTCGCCGAGCCGCTCAAGGACGGCGACTGCGTCATCGCCGACTGGCCCGAGAGGCGTTTCGAGGGCACGCCACGGCTGAAGCTCGAGGACTGCCTCAAAGGGTCACCGGACGGGCAGGTCATGGCGGTGGTCGAGGCCGGATCCGCCGAGGAGGCGCGTACGAACGGGCCCTTCTACTGCGAGTCGCGCACCGAGGAGACCCGTAAGAAGCTCGCGGACGTACGCGGCTACGCCGTGCTGCCCACCGAAGCGGGCTTCGAGGCCGCAGGCCGGCGCACCGTATGTCTGCTGCTCGGGGTGAACGGTGGGGTGTACGGGCCGCTCGGGGACCACCGGGAGACGGGGCTGACATTCATCGACACGGCCAATATGCAGAAGCAGGACTGCCTGGACGAACGGTCCGACCGGGATGCCCGGCTGGCCTCCTGCGACGAGCCGCACGACCAGCGGGTGCTCGGCTTCACCCGGCTCGGCCCGGACACCACGCTCGAAGACGCGAAGCGGGAGTCCGTCGAGGCCTGCGCGGCGGATGTGCCGCCGATCCAGTACGGCTACGACCCGGGCCGCTACGAATCGGCGGCCTGGGCCGGGGAGAGCGGCTGGAAAACAGGCACCCATTTCGTCGTATGCACCGTGAAAAGGCAGGACGGGGGCACCATGGAGAGGGACGAACCATAAGGAGGGTGTTGCGATGCCCGGTTCTACGAAGACCATGGGGGTGCTCACCGTAGGCGGCCTGGTCATGGTCACGGCCTACACGGTGGCGCTCGGCAGCAATGGCTGGCTGTGGTTCGGCTGGGTCGTACTCGGCCTGATCACGCTGGCGATGGTGGCCTCACGCAGCACCTGATGCCCTTCGCGCGTCCTCCCCGGACCACCGGTCCAGAACCGGTCCGGGGAGGCTTTCATTCGCGGGACAGCCGTCCCGCGGAGTGCACGCCGGGCTGGTATTTGGGCAGCCTGGCGGTGATTTTCATGCCGGCGCCGAGGGCGGTCTCGATGACGAGGCCGTAGTCGTCTCCGTAGACCTGGCGCAGCCGGTCGTCGACGTTCGACAGGCCGATGCCGCCCGAGGGGCTGATCTCGCCTGCCAGGATGCGGCGCAGCCAGTCGGGGTCCATGCCGGGGCCGTCGTCCTCGATGGTGACGAGGGCCTCGGCTCCCGCGTCCTGTGCGGTGATGCTGATGTGGCTCTTGTCGACCTGGCCTGTGCCGCCCTCGAGGCCGTGTTTCACGGCGTTCTCCACGAGGGGTTGCAGACACAGGAAGGGCAGGGTCACCGGGAGTACTTCGGGGGCGATCTGCAGGGTGACCGAGAGGCGGTCCCCGAAGCGTGCCCTGACCAGGGTCAAGTAGTGGTCGATGGCGTGGAGTTCGTCGGCGAGCGTGGTGAAGTCGCCGTGCCTGCGGAACGAGTAGCGGGTGAAGTCGGCGAATTCCAGCAGGAGTTCCCGGGCGCGCTCGGGGTCGGTGCGGACGAACGAGGCGATCACCGCGAGCGAGTTGAAGATGAAGTGCGGGGAGATCTGGGCGCGCAGTGCCTTGATCTCGGCCTCGATCAGCCGCGTACGGGACTGGTCGAGATCGGCGAGCTCCAGCTGGACCGAGACCCAGCGGGCGACCTCTCCAGTGGCCCTGACCAGTACGGCGGACTCGCGGGGCGCGCAGGCGACGAGCGCGCCGTGTACTCGGTCGTCGACCGTGAGCGGGGCGACGACGGCCCAGCGCACCGGGCAGTCCGGTTCGACGCAGTCGAGGCGGAAGGCTTCGCCGCGGCCGTTCTCCAGCGGTCCGGCGAGCCGGTCCATGATCTGCGTCTTGTGGTGCTCGCCGACGCCTTCCCAGGCGAGGACGGTGTCCTGGTCGGTGAGGCAGAGGGCATCGGTGCCGAGCAGGGTGCGCAGTCGCCTGGCCGACTTGCGGGCCGTCTCCTCGGTGAGGCCCGCGCGCAGCGGAGGCGCGGCGAGCGAGGCGGTGTGCAGGGTCTCGAAGGTGGCGTGCTCGACGGGGGTGCCGAGTCCGCCGAGGCTCCGTGGGCGCGTGGTGCGCCTGCCGAGCCAGAAGCCGGCCGCCAGCAGCGGGAGTACGGCCACCAGGAGCCCGGCCAGGAAACCGCTCATGTCTCCACCACCCGCCTCATGCGTCAACTTCCTTCGCGCTCACGGCCGTTCGCACCTGCCCGCCCGACAACTGCTCCGGCAGATGGAAGCGGGCGAGGATCGCTGCCGTGCCCGCCGGTACCCGCCCGGGCGTGGCCAGCGACACCAGCACCATGGTCAGGAAGCCCAGCGGCACGGACCACAGCGCGGGCCAGGCGAGGAGTGCGTGCAGCGGGCCCGTGCCAGGGAAGCCCGCCATGGTCGCGGCGACCGCGAGCAGCGCCGAGCCGCCGCCGACCAGCATCCCGGCCGCCGCTCCGGGCGGGGTGAGCCGCCGCCACCAGATGCCGAGGACGAGGAGCGGGCAGAACGAGGACGCGGAGACGGCGAAGGCGAGCCCCACGGCGTCCGCGACGGGCAGCCCGCCCACGACCACGCTGGCCATCAGCGGCACGATCATCGAGAGCACCGTGCCCAGCCGGAAGTGCCGTACGCCCCGTGCCGGGAGCACGTCCTGGGTGAGCACGCCCGCCACCGCCATGGTCAGCCCGGACGCCGTGGACAGGAACGCGGCGAACGCCCCGCCCGCAACGAGCGCGCCCAGCAGGTCCCCGCCGAGTCCGCCGATCACGCGGTCGGGCAGCAGCAGTACGGCGGCGTCGGCGTCCCCTGTGAGGGTGAGCTCGGGGGCGTACAGGCGGCCCAGTGCGCCGTACACCGGTGGCAGCAGATAGAACGCGCCGATCAGGCCGAGTACGACGACCGTCGTGCGGCGGGCGGCGACGCCGTGCGGGCTGGTGTAGAAGCGGACGACCACATGCGGCAGTCCCATGGTGCCGAGGAAGGTGGCGAGGATCAGTCCGTACGTGGCGTAGAGCGGGCGGTCCTCGCGGCCTTCGGCGAGCGAGGTGGACATGCCGCCGTTACTGCCGCGGTCAGCGACGGGGACGTGGTCGCCCTTGGTGAAGCCGAGCCGGGTGCCCTGTTCGATGCGGTGGACGCCCTCGGAGAGCCGTACCTTCTCGTCCTCGTACCGCTCGCCGTCCACGGTGCCCGTCGCCGTGACGTTCAGCGGTTCGGCGAGCTTCAGGTCGAGGCCGCTGTCGACGCGGACGACGCGGTGTTCGCGGAAGGTCGCGGGTTCGTCGAAGGCGTTCCGTGGCGAGCCGTCGCCCTGCCAGGCGAGAACGAGGAACAGTGCGGGGACGAGGAGGGCGGTGAGTTTCAGCCAGTACTGGAAGGCCTGCACGAAGGTGATGCTGCGCATGCCGCCGGCGGCGACGGTGGCGACCACGACGACGGCGACGATGATTCCGCCGAGGGACTTGGGGGCGCCGGTCAGCACGTTCAACGTCAGCCCGGCGCCCTGCAGTTGGGGCAGCAGATACAGCCAGCCGACCCCGACGACGAAGGCGCCGGCCAGCCGTCGCACCGACTGGGAGGCGAGCCGTGCCTCCGCGAAGTCGGGCAGCGTGTAGGCGCCGGAGCGGCGCAGCGGGGCGGCCACGAAGAGCAGCAGGACGAGATAGCCCGCCGTGTAGCCGACGGGGTACCAGAGCATGTCGGGGCCCTGGACGAGGACGAGGCCCGCTATGCCGAGGAAGGAGGCGGCGGACAGGTACTCGCCGCTGATGGCGGCCGCGTTCAGCCGGGGGCCGACGGTGCGTGAGGCGACGTAGAAGTCCGAGGTGGTGCGTGAGATGCGCAGGCCGAAGGCGCCGACGAAGACGGTCGCGACGACGACGAGGGCGACCGCGGGAACGGCGTAGTTCTCGTTCACGGCTCAGCGGACCTCGTTCGGGTTCATGGCTACGGCTCAGCGGTCCTCAGTCATGGGTTCTCGGTCCCGTTCTCAGCGGTCCTCGACGAGGCGGACGAAGTCCCGCTCGTTGCGGTCGGCCCGGCGGACGTACCAGCGGGCGAGCAGCACCAGCGGCGGGTAGACGCAGAAGCCGAGGACGAGCCATTCGAGGTTGGTGCTGTCGTTCATGGAGGTGAAGACGAGCGGCAGCGGTCCCACGAGCAGAACGAGTACGCCGAACACCGTGAGTGCGGCGCGCAGCTGGCTGCGGATGAGCGAGCGGACGTAGGTGTGGCCGAGAGTCGTCTGCTCGTCGATCTCGGTGCGGGGACGGTAGCCGTTCAGCCGGCGGGTGCGGCGGGGCGGCCCCGTGACGACCACGCGGCGATCGGTCGGATCCTGTGCCACTGTCCGCGCCTCCTCAGCTTGCGGTCCGGCGCATCAGCAGTTCACGCAGCTCACGGGCGTGACGGCGGCTGACCTGCAGTTCTACGGGGCCGACCAGGACGCTCACGGTACCCGCGTCAAGCCGGAGCTCGCTGATGTGGCCGAGGGCGACGAGATGCCGACGGTGGATGCGGACGAAGCCGCGCGAGCGCCAGCGCTCCTCCAGGGTGGACAGCGGGATACGCACCAGATGGCTGCCCTGCGCGGTGTGCAGTCGCGCGTAGTCGCCCTGGGCCTCGACATGCGTGATGTCCTCGACGGACACGAACCGGGTGACCCCGCCCAGCTCGACCGGGATCTGGTCCGGGTCGGGCTCGTGCACGGGGATCAGCGGAGCCGCCTCCTTCAGTTCGGCGGCCCGGCGGACGGCCTCGGCCAGCCGTTCCCGGCGTACCGGCTTCAGGACGTAGTCGACGGCCTTGAGGTCGAAGGCCTGCACCGCGAAGCCCTCGTGGGCGGTGACGAACACGACGAGCGGGGGTTTGGCGAGGCCCGCGAGCAGCCGTGCCATGTCCAGGCCGTCGAGGCCGGGCATCTGGATGTCGAGGAAGATCACGTCGATCGCGTCGTCGCCGTCGGGGCCGCACTCCAGTGCGCGGTTGATCCGGCGCAGCGCCTCGGTCGCGTCGCTCGCGCCCTCGACGCTCTTCACCCGTGGATCGGCCTCCAGCAGATAGAGCAGCTCTTCGAGGGACGGCGGTTCGTCGTCGACGGCGAGGGCGCGCAGCATGAGGCTGGAGTCTAGGAGCAATCCGGACGTCTGCACACGGGCGAGACGGGCCTGTGACCTCTGGGCCTGCCGAGCCCTGAGGTGTGGCCGTCGGCGCTGGATACAGTGCGCGCATGAGCCCCAAGTCCGCGCCGTTCGACGAGCTCGACCGCAAGATCGTTACGGCCCTGATGGCGAACGCCCGCACCAGCTTCGCCGTGATCGGCGCGGAGGTGGGCCTGTCGGCCACCGCGGTCAAGCGCCGCGTCGACCGGATGCGCGAGACCGGTGTGGTCACCGGGTTCACGGCCACGGTGAAGCCTGCCGCGCTCGGCTGGCGTACGGAGGCGTACGTGGAGGTGTACTGCGAGGGCGCCGCCCCGCCGCGGCGGCTGGCGGAGGTGGTGCGCAACCATCCGGAGATCACCGCCGCGATGACGGTGACCGGGGGCGCGGACGCGCTGCTGCATGTACGGGCCCGGGACGTGGACCACTTCGAGGAGGTGCTCGAGCGGATCCGTACAGAGCCGTTCATCCGCAAGACGATCAGTTACATGGTGCTGTCGCATCTGCTTCCCGAGAGCCCGGAGGCGGGCGCGAACCAGCCCGCACCGGCCCCGGAGGAGTGAGCATCCGGATCCGCGCACCGATCGTGCGCTGAACCGCCTCAAGACGCAGCGTTCCTGCGCCGACGCGCAATTGTCGATGCTTGTCGCCCGTCTCCCCCGCTTCCTACCTTTGACTCACCCCCAGTCGTCACCTCGTCACCGTAGGAAGCGGAGGAACCCCTCTGTGCCCAACAGCCGTGTGTCGCGCCCGAAGCACTTTCTGGTCTGCGAACCCAGACACTTCGCCGTGCAGTACGCCATCAACCCATGGATGCATGAGGACACACAGGTCGACGTCGATCTGGCCCGCGGCCAGTGGGCGGAGCTGATCCGCGCCTACCGCGCCCACGGCCACACCGTCGACAGCGTCGAGCCGGTCGCCGGTCTCCCCGACATGGTCTTCGCGGCGAACTCCGCGCTGGTCGTTCAGGGCCGCGTCTTCGGCTCGCTCTTCCACGCGCCGCAGCGGCGGCCTGAATCGACCGCGTACGAGACCTGGTTCAAGAACGCGGGCTTCGACGTCCAGCACCCCGAGTCGGTCTGCGAGGGCGAGGGCGATCTCGTCCCGGTGGGCCCGTACATCCTGGCCGGCACCGGATTTCGTACGACTCCGGAGGCGCACCGCGAGGTGCAGGAGTTCTTCGGCGTCCCGACGATCAGCCTGCAGCTGGTGGACCCGTACCTCTACCACATGGACACCGCGCTGTTCGTCCTCGACGACGGAGGCGACGGCGCCGAGGCGAACATCGCGTACTACCCCGAGGCCTTCTCCCCGGGCAGCCGTGAGGTGCTCCAGCGGCTGTTCCCGGACGCGGTGATCGCCACGCGCCAGGACGCGATGGCGTTCGGGCTCAACTCCGTCTCGGACGGCCGCCATGTCTTCATCTCGCCCCGCGCCGAGACGCTCGCCGACCAGCTGACCCGCCACGGCTACGTTCCCGTCCCCGTCGACCTGTCGGAGCTTCACAAGGCCGGCGGCGGCATCAAGTGCTGCACTCAGGAGATCCGTTCATGACCGCTCCCGCGCGTACGCGTACCTCCGCAGACCTGATCCGCGCCGAGGAGCCCGTCCTCGCGCACAACTACCACCCGCTGCCCGTGGTCGTCGCGCGCGCCGAGGGCGCCTGGGTCGAGGACGTCGAGGGCCGCCGCTACCTCGACATGCTGGCCGGCTACTCGGCCCTCAACTTCGGCCACCGCCACCCGGCGCTGATCCAGGCCGCGCACCGTCAGCTCGACCAGCTGACGCTCACCTCGCGCGCCTTCCACAACGACCGGCTGGCCGAATTCGCCGAGTCCCTGGCCGAGTTGACCGGCCAGGACATGGTGCTGCCGATGAACACGGGCGCCGAGGCCGTGGAGAGCGGCATCAAGGTCGCCCGCAAATGGGCGTACGAGGTGAAGGGCGTCCCCGCGGACCAGGCGACCATCGTGGTGGCCGACGGCAACTTCCACGGCCGTACGACCACCATCGTCAGCTTCTCCACCGACGAGTCGGCCCGCGCGGGTTTCGGCCCGTTCACGCCCGGCTTCCGCATCGTCCCGTACAACGATCTCGCCGCGCTCGAGGCGGCGGTCGACGAGACGACGGCGGCCGTCCTGATCGAGCCGATCCAGGGCGAGGCGGGCGTGCTCATCCCGGACGACGGCTACCTCGCCGGCATACGCGAACTGACCCGGCGGGCCGGGTGCTTGTTCATCGCGGACGAGATCCAGTCGGGCCTCGGGCGTACGGGCCGGACACTGGCCGTCGAGCACGAGGCGGTCGTCCCGGACATGGTGCTGCTCGGCAAGGCGCTCGGCGGCGGCATCGTCCCCGTCTCCGCGGTCGTCGCGCGCCGCGACGTGCTCGGCGTGCTGCGGCCCGGCGAGCACGGCTCGACGTTCGGCGGCAATCCGCTGGCCGCGGCGGTGGGTTCCGCGGTCGTCGAGCTGCTCGGGACCGGTGAATTCCAGCGCAGGGCCGCCGAGTTGGGGGTGACGCTGCGTGAAGGGCTGGCCGCCCTCGAGGGCAAGGGCGTACGGAGCTTCCGGGCGCGGGGACTGTGGGCGGGCGTCGACGTCGACCCCGCGATCGGCACCGGCCGCGAGATCAGCGAACGCCTCATGCGCGAGGGAATTCTCGTCAAGGACACCCACGGCTCGACGATCCGCCTTGCACCGCCGCTGACCATCACCGACGAGGAACTCCGTTCGGCTCTCGGGACTCTGGAGAAGGTTCTGGCGGAAGGGGCCTGCGGGCAGAAGGGGACTGAAGGGAGAAAGAACCCGCGGTAGCCGGGGCCGGAGCCACGAACTGCTTTATCCTTTATGGTGATTGGTTCCGGCCAAGCGGGCTAGATTGTGCACTGTCCCAGTCAGTGATGAGCGAAAAGAGCCACAGGGATGTCCGAAATCTCGACTCCAGACACCCAGGGCACCAAGCGGAATCCCAAGCTCAAGACCAATGTGTCGCACTCCGCGCGTATCTGGAACTACTGGCTGGGCGGCAGGGACAACTACCAGATAGATCAGCAGGTCGGCGATCAGATCCTGTCCTACGTACCGGAAATCTCCCGCTCGGCTGTCGCGGACCGGCACTTTCTGGCGCGCTCAGTGCGGTTTCTCGCCGGTGAGGCGGGAATCCGGCAGTTCCTGGACATCGGCACGGGCCTCCCGATCGTCGACAACACCCACGAGGTCGCCCAGCGCGTCGATCCCGCCTGCCGCGTCGTCTACGTGGACAACGACCCCATCGTGCTGAGCCACGCCCGCGCCCTGCTCACCAGCACGCCCGAGGGTGCCACCGACTACATCGACGCCGACGTGCACGCCCCCGAAACGATCCTCCAGGCCGCCGCCCGGACGCTGGACTTCAGCCGGCCCGTGGGGATCACGATGCTGGGCATCCTCAACTTCGTACTCGACACCGATGAGGCCCGCTCCATCGTGCGGCGGCTCATGGACGCCGTGCCCTCCGGCAGCCACCTGGTCGTCTCCCACCCGACCACGGAGGTCGACGGCCTTGCGATGGCCCGGGCCGTCCACTACTGGAACACCCAGGGATCGGCGCCGATGACGCTGCGTACCCGCGAAGAAATCCTGGGACTCTTCGACGGACTGGAACTCCTCGAGCCGGGCGTCGTCTCCTGTCCGCGCTGGCGACCCGACTGCCCGCGGGAAGAGATCGTCGACGTGACGCATTTCTGCGGAGTCGCCCGCAAGCCATAGCGCCCCCACGGTTAACACAGGCCCGCGCCTGCACATACACTGGCGTCTCTCCCGCGTACCTATTGACCTGCTAGAACACGGCGGTTGAGCCGATCCGGCGGAGTGAGGAGCGACAACCCCATGTTCTATTACGTGCTCAAGTACGTGATCTTGGGACCCCTGCTGAGACTGGTCTTCCGTCCCAAGATCGAGGGGCTCGAGCACGTACCGGCGGAGGGCGCGGCCATTGTCGCCGGTAATCATCTGTCGTTCTCGGACCATTTCCTGATGCCCGCGATCCTCAAGCGGCGGATCACGTTCCTGGCGAAGGCGGAGTACTTCACGGGCCCCGGTATCAAGGGCCGGCTGACGGCCTACTTCTTCCGCAGCGCCGGGCAGATCCCGGTGGACCGCTCCGGCAAGAAAGCAGGTCAGGCGGCCATCCGCGAAGGGCTCGGGGTGCTGAGCAAGGACGAACTCCTCGGCATCTATCCGGAGGGCACGCGCTCGCACGACGGCCGCCTCTACAAGGGCAAGGTGGGCGTCGCGGTCATGGCGCTCAAGGCCCAGGTCCCCGTCATTCCCTGCGCGATGATCGGCACCTTCGAGGCCCAGCCGCCCGGAAAGAAGATCCCGAACATCCACCCCGTGGTGATCCGCTTCGGCAAGCCCCTCGACTTCTCCCGCTATGCCGGCATGGAGAACGAGAAGGCGATCCTGCGCGCCATCACCGACGAGATCATGTACGCCATCCTCAGCCTCTCCGAGCAGGAGTACGTCGACCAGTACGCGGCTGTCGTCAAGGCCGAGGAAGCCGAGAAGAAGGCCGCCGAGAAGGGACGCAAGTTCCCGCGGCTGCCGCTGAGTTGAGCGTACGAGGAAGGGGGCGGCCGGAGCTTCCGGCCGCCCCCTTCTCCTTTCGTACGGGTCGTACGGGTCGTACGGGCTACGGGGTGGGCGTGGCGTGCGGGGCGCACGTCACGTCGGCCGCGTCGACCTTGCCGGTGAGCAGGTAGGCGTCCACCCGCTCGTTGATGCACGGGTTGGCGAGCCCGGTGACGCCGTGCGAGCCCGCGTTCTTCTCGGTGATCAGACGGGAGCCCTTGAACCGCTTGTGCAGCTCGAGCGCGCCCTCGTACGGAGTGGCCGCGTCCCGGGTGGCCTGCACGATCAGCACGGGCGGCAGACCCTTGCCGGTCTTCACGTTCACCGGCGTCTGCTGCTTGACCGGCCAGGTGGCGCAGGGCAGGTTCAGCCAGGCGTTGGCCCACGTCATGAACGGGTACTTCTTGTGCAGCTCGGTGTTGTCGTGGTCCCACTTCTTCCAGCTGGTGGGCCACTTGGCGTCGGTGCACTCGACGGCGGTGTAGACGGCGTTGCCGTTCTCCGAGGCGGCGTTGCCCGCGGTGTCCGACGGGTCCGGAGCGGCGGCGTCGACAAGCGCCTGGGTGTCACCGGCGACGTACTTGCTCCACACCTGCGCGGTGGGCGCCCACGAGGAGTCGTAATACGGAGCGCTCTGGAAGAAGCTGATGAGCTCGGCCGGACCGACGACCCCGCCGATCGGGTTCTTCTTGGCCGCGGCCCGCAACTTCAGCCACTGGGCCTGGACTTCGGCCCGCGTGTCGCCCAGGTGATAGGTCGCGTCGTTCTTGGCGACCCAGTCCTGCCAGTCCTTCCAGCGCATCTCGAAGGCGACGTCCTGGTCGAGGTTGGCCTCGTACCAGATCTTCTCGCGCGAGGGGTTCACGACGCTGTCGGCGACCATGCGGCGCACATGCGTCGGGAACATCGTGCCGTAGACGGCGGCGATGTATGTGCCGTACGAGACGCCGAGGAAGTTGAGCTTCTTCTCGCCGAGGGCGGCCCGGATGACGTCCAGGTCGCGCACGGTGTTCGGCGTGGTCATGTGCGGCAGCATCTCGCCGCTGCGCTCCTTGCAGCCGGCCGCGTACTCGGCGGCGAGCTTGCGCTGGGCGCGCTTGTCGGCCTCGGAGTCCGGCACCGGGTCCATCTTGGGCGCCTTCACGAACTCCTGGGGATCGGCGCAGGAGATGGGCGCCGAGTGGCCGACACCGCGCGGGTCGAAGCCCACGAAGTCGTACGCCTTCGCCGTGTTCACCCACAGCGGCGCCTTGGTGGTGACCCGGCGCGGGAAGCGCAGGCCCGAACCGCCGGGGCCGCCGGGGTTGTAGATGAGGGCGCCCTGGCGCTCCGCCTTGGTGCCCGTGTTGCCGATGCGGTCGACGGCGAGCTTGATCTGCTTGCCGTTCGGCTTCGCGTAGTCGAGCGGCACCGTGACCCAGCCGCACTGGATGGGCTTCTCAAGTCCCCAGTCGGCCGGACAGTCCTGCCATGTGATGCCGGCCTTGGCGGCCCGTGCCGCCGCGATCGCCGTACCGCGCGCCTCGCGATCCTGGCCATGGCGGCTGTCCGCACTGGCCGACGGTGCCGCGACGGCTCCGGCTATCAGCGTCGCCGTAACGAACACTCCGGCCGAGCCGAGCGCTGCCGCCTTCTTCTTCGGCGGTCTCATACCCGTCAAGTGGGCCTCCCCGTACGTGTGATGGTCGGTACGGGGATCCTTCCGGCTGCGACCTCCCTGAGAACAGGGGTGACTTGGCTTCTTTGCCAATCCGATAACCGGTAACTACTTGCCCGTTGAGCGGAGATGACGTGTCCTCACGGAAGATCGGCCGATCTCACTGAGAACCTTGACCGATGCCGTGGGCGTTCATCTCACGACGTTGACGACCGTACGGCGGGTCACTCAGAGTGCTTCCTCATGGAGAGCGACGATGAAGATCTGGTGGGCGAGGGGAGCCTGACGGCCGAGGAGGAAGCAGAGCTCGTCGATCTGATCCAGGACCTGATCGGGCTGATGCTGTCGGTGAGGATCGAAGCAGAACCACCCGTACCCGGGGTGGCCGAGCGGCTCGCCCGGCAGATCCGGATGGGCATCGGCGAGCCGGACTGTCGCATCCAGGTCAGCGACGACGGCGCGGATGCGGTGCTCGGGCCGATGAGACTGGACGCCGACGACTCTGCCGGTGCGTTGCGAAGTGCCATGATCACCCTCGGCGGCTCCTGGGGTGACGTCGTCAACATCACGACGAGTACAGACCCGGTCCATTACGCCAACCGGGCCGCCGTCGACGGCCCGGATGAGGCCGGGGTCGCACGGATCCACCTGTGGGCGGCAAACGCGTGGGACCTGGCGCGATACATCGAGGAGCACTCCTGAGCACACGGCCACTGCTCCCACTCCGCCGACCGGCGCGGCTACCGGCGGGAACGGGCGCGCAGTTTGGCGCGCACTTTGGTGCGCAGTTTGGACATCCAGTTCGGCCGCCAATGCATCACGGCCAACGTCGCGACCAAGCTGCCGAGTGTCGCGAGGAAGGCCCCCGGATAGAGGAGTTCCACCCAGCATGGCTGCCACTCACTGTGGCAGGGGCCCGAGGAGCCCTTTGCGGGGATCACGCGGGATGCGGCCAACGCGCTCACCAGGGCCACGGCCGCGTACACGATGCCGGCCACGACCCACCGGGGTGAGTACTTGCTCCCGTTCGAGGAGCCCCGGCGGAAGGAGCGCTTGGCAGCCGTGAACGTGATCGGGAGCAGCGCGCCGACGGTGGCGCCGAATCCGATGCCCGACGCCGGCCAGTACTCGGACAGCTGCCACAGCTCATCACCGAGCCACAGCGACAGTGCAAGAAATCCGATGACGGCTACGACCGCAGCGGCCTGCTTGGCGTTCTTCTTCCAGCTCGTGCTGGGCCCCGAACGCTTCATCAGCGATCCTCTCGATGGTCTTGTGCGTGCGGCCGGTGCGTAGTCGCTCAGCTCAGGTGCGTGCAGCCCATAGATTCTCGGCACGCTGGTGAGGGCGCGCCAACTGATCCCCCGCCCGTCCAGCCCGCAACCGATCCGGCTCGCAGAAGACCTCCAAGAGCCTGTCGGCCAAGCCCGGATCCGCGTACGCTCCCACGCGCGCTCCCGACTCCGCCCCTGACGACCAGCACGTTGTGCCACTCGATCTTCGGTGGCACAAACCTAATGATCATCACGCTTCGCTGGCACCGAGACCAGGATGCGCAGGGCCTCGTCGAGGGTGCGGCGCAGTTGCAGGGCGTCCGGGGCGAGTGCGGTGACGAGGACGCCGGGGCCTGCGAGCGGGGTGAGTGCGGCGTACTCCCCCAGGAGCTGCGCGCTGGGCGGTGCCTCGGCGAATTCCGGTCGTACGACGATGAGTTGCCCTACCGCGCGATGTCCAGCCAGCACCGCGGGGCCGTCCCAGCCGCCAGGGGCGCCGGGGCCGCAGGACAGTTCCTGGTCGAGCAGCGGGCGCCCGCCGAGGCGGACGGTGAGGCGGCTGGTGAGGCGGCCCGGTTCCTCGTGGGCGCGGCCGAGCACCTGTTCCTCACGGAGCGTCAGTCGGGCGCCCGGAGCGAGGTCGGCGCGGGTGGTGACGTACAGATCGCTGCCGTTCGCGGAGATCAACTGCTCGGGCATCCAGCGCAGTTCGGCGCCCTCGGCCACCGTGAGGCGCACGTCGTAGCGGGCCTCGCCCTTGGCCTGGCCCGGCAGGGCGATGGTGGCGGCGGCGGATCCGATGTGCAGTTCGGCGCCTTCTACGGCGGTCGCCTCGACGGTGAAGTGGTCGCCGCCGAGGGGGCCGCTCATGGCCCCGACGAGCATCACTCGCGCTTCGGAGCCGCTCGCCCGTACGCGGCGCAGCGCGAGCGGACCCTCGCCGGCCAGGGTGGGCAGTTCGGTGCCGCCCCGGTCGTCGGAGCGGGCGACGATGCGTGCGGTGGCCGTTACCCCGGCTGCACCGCCCGTCATGCCGTCCACGCGGCGAGTTGGCCGCGTACCCAGTCGGCGACGTCCGCGACCCCGCTCTCGGCCCTCAAGGACTGGAAGATGACCGGCAGTTCGCGCCGCTGGGCCTTCGCGTCGGCGGCCATCCGACCGAGGTCGGAGCCGACGAACGGCGCGAGGTCCGTCTTGTTCACCACCAGCAGATCGGCCGTGGTGACGCCGGGCCCGCCCTTGCGTGGGATGTCATCTCCGCCGGCCACGTCGATCACGAAGATCTGCGCGTCGACGAGGCCCCTGGAGAAGGTCGCGGTGAGGTTGTCACCGCCGGACTCGACGAGGATCAGGTCCAGCGGACCGATCTCGTCCTCCAGATCCTCGACGGCTTCGAGATTCGCGGAGATGTCGTCCCGGATCGCGGTGTGCGGGCACGCGCCCGTCTCAACGGCAGTGATCCGCTCGGGCGGCAACACGGCCTCACGGAGCAGGAACTCGGCGTCCTCGCGGGTGTAGATGTCGTTCGTGACGACGGCGAGGGAGAGTTCGTCGCGGAGTTCTCGGCAGAGGGCAGCGACGGTGGCGGTCTTGCCGGAGCCTACGGGGCCGCCCAGTCCGATGCGTAGTGCGCGGCGGGTGCCGTCGGGGCGGTGCGCGTCGGCGCTTACGGCTCCGCCAGCGTGGGAGTGGTCGAGGTGCATGCGTGCTCCTGTCGCTTGCGTGTCGTTTGGTGGTTGTTGTGCGTCTGCCGGGTCCGCGCCGGGGTTGTTTCGCCCCCGCCGCCCCTACCCGTCCCATACCAAAGGGCTCCGCCCCTGGACCCCGCTGGGGGCTGCGCCCGCAGACCCCCTTCGGGTCTCCGCCCCGGACCCCGTTTCGGGGACCAGCCCCCGGACCTCCGGGTCCTCAATCGCCGGACGGGCTGATTTTGCGCGGCTCGGGCTGACTTTCGCCGGACGGCGCTGATTTCCGCCGGACGGGCTGAATTTCTGCCGGGCGGCGCTGATTTCAGCCCGTCCGGCGTTTGAGGACGAGGCCGTTCAGGCCGATGCGGGGTCTGGGGCGGCAGCCCCAGCGGGGTCCAGGGGCGGAGCCCCTTGGTGGGGGTTCGGGGCGAAGCCCCGGGGATGGGACGGGTAGGGGCGGCGGGGGCGAACCCAACCGCCTAAGACGCGAACAGACGAACCGGCCACGCGGCATGCACCTCCGCACTGATCTCCAACAGCGGCGCCGAGGCCGCAGGCAGGGCGTCGACGCCCGACTCCGCGGCACGGCGCGCCGCCTCGGCCGCCCGGTCCGCGACCCGGTCGAGGTCCGGAGTCAGCCGAGCCAACACCCCGGTGGCGTCGAACGGGTCCAGGCTGAGCAACCGCACCGTCGCCGAAGCCGCCCCGCTGACACTCTCGTACGCGGAGCAGTACGCGGCATCCACAGCCCCCAGCCCCGCCACCCGAGCAGCCACCCCGAGGACAACCGGCTGATGGGCCCCCTTGGGGAACGCCTGCGCCAGCGCGTCGAGTTCAGGCGACGGCCACGTCGCTCGAGCCGCCCGCGTCAGCTGCCGCCCGAGCTTGCGGGCAGCAACCCGCAGGGCGGCCGACGGCGTACGGGCGTCCGCCGCGGCGTCCAGAGCCAAGGGATCAAGCCCCAGCGCCCCCGCCGCGGCCAGTGAGGCCGACACCAGCCCCGCCGTGTGCAACCGCCCACGGCAGAACTCCTCAAGACTCGAAGCCCCGGTGATCCGCCCGGCCTTGACGGCCGCCTCGGCCCCGCCGGAGTGCGCATGCCCACCGGCAGGAAAGCGGCCATCGGCCAGAACGAGAAGCGCGGCTCGCGACATGATGACAGCCCCTCAGAAGAGGAAGTACCGCTGAGCCATGGGCAGTTCGGCGGCGGGCGTGGCCTCGACCAGCTCACCGTCGATGTGCACGGCAAAGCTGTCCGGATCGATCCGCACCTCAGGCCGCGCGTCGTTCTCCCGCATGTCCGCCTTGGTCACCCCACGCGTCGACTCGATCGCCACGAAGCGCTTCCCGAGCCCGAGCCGCTCCGGCAGCCCGTCCTCGACGGCGAGCGGCGCCACGAAGTTGAAGGAGTTGGAAGCGGGGGCCCGACCGATCGCCCCGAACATCGGCCGCGGCAGGATCGGCTGCGGCGTCGGAATGGACGCGTTGGCGTCGCCCATCTGCGCGTACGCGATCTGCCCGCCCTTCACGACGAGTTGAGGCTTGACCCCGAAGAACGCGGGCTCCCACAGCACGAGGTCGGCGAGCTTCCCGGTCTCGACGGAGCCGACCTCGCGCGCGAGCCCCTGCGCGAGGGCCGGGTTGATCGTGTACTTGGCGACATAGCGACGTACGCGGTGATTGTCGGCCCGCCCGTCCCCGGGCAACGCGCCCCGCCGCCCCTTCATGACGTGCGCCGTCTGCCACGTACGCATGATGACCTCGCCCACCCGCCCCATCGCCTGGGAGTCGGACGAGATGATCGAGATGGCGCCGAGGTCGTGCAGGATGTCCTCGGCCCCGATCGTCGACGGCCGGATACGGGACTCGGCGAAGGCCAGATCCTCGGGCACGGCAGGGTTCAGGTGGTGGCACACCATCAGCATGTCGAGGTGTTCCTCGGCGGTGTTGACGGTGTACGGCCGCGTGGGGTTGGTGGAGCTGGGCAGGACGTGCGGCTCGGAGACCACGGTCATGATGTCCGGGGCGTGGCCGCCGCCCGCACCCTCCGTGTGGTACGCGTGGATGCCGCGCCCGGCGATGGCGGCGAGCGTGTCACCGACGAACCCGGCCTCGTTCAACGTGTCTGTGTGGATGGCGACCTGGATGCCGGTCTGGTCCGCGACGGTCAGCGAGGCATCGATGACGGCCGGGGTCGACCCCCAGTCCTCGTGCAGTTTCAGCCCAAGCGCCCCGCCGCGGATCTGCGACAGCATGGCCTCGTGCGAGACGGTGTTGCCCTTGCCGAGGAAGCCGATGTTGAGCGGGTACTGCTCCATCGCCTCCATCATCCGCGCCAGATGCCAGGGGCCCGGTGTGACCGTGGTGGCCTTCGACCCCTCGGCCGGACCGGTGCCGCCGCCCACCAGCGTCGTAATGCCCGCCGAGAGCGCCTCGTCGGCGATCTGCGGGCAGATGAAGTGGACGTGCGCGTCGATGGCCCCTGCCGTCAGGATGCGCCCGTTGCCCGCGATGATCTCGGTCTCTGGGCCGATCACCAGATCCGGGTGCACCCCGTCCATCGTGTCCGGGTTGCCCGCCTTGCCGATGCCGGTGATCCGGCCGTCGCGGATGCCGACGTCGGCCTTGACGATGCCCCAGTGGTCGACGATCACGGCGCCGGTGATGACGGTGTCCGGGGTGCCCTCTGCGCGCGTAGCACGCGACTGGCCCATGGACTCGCGGATGACTTTGCCGCCGCCGAACACCGCCTCGTCGCCGGCGCGCCCGGGCCCGCCGGAACGGTCCTCCTCGATCTCGATCAGCAGATCGGTGTCGGCGAGCCGGATCCGGTCGCCGGTGGTGGGGCCGAACAGATCGGCGTACGCGGCACGCGAGAGCTCAGCCATCGAGGGCACCTCCGGTCTCGCCGCGCAGTCCGGGCACCACGCGGGCGCCGGCGAGCGGAACGAGTTCGACGTCTACGGGAATGCCGGGCTCGAAGCGCACAGCGGTGCCGGCGGCGACGTTCAGCCGCTTGCCGCGCGCGGCGGCACGATCGAAGTCCAGACCGGGGTTGGCCTCGGCGAAGTGGTAGTGGGAGCCGACCTGGACGGGCCGGTCGGCGGCGTTGAGGACGGTGAGCCGGGTGACCTCACGGCCTTCATTGAAGGCGACGGGTCCGTCGGCGAACAGGAACTCTCCGGGAATCATGGTGGCCGCTCCCCCGTCAGACGATCGGGTCGTGGACGGTGACGAGCTTGGTGCCGTCCGGGAAGGTGGCCTCCACCTGGACGTCGTGGATCATCTCGGGGATGCCCTCCATGACGTCCTCGCGGGTGAGGATCTTGCGGCCGGAGGCCATGAGTTCGGCCACGGTACGGCCGTCCCTGGCGCCTTCGAGGATGTGCGACGTGATGAGCGCGACGGCTTCGGGGTGGTTCAGCTTCAGTCCGCGGGACCTGCGCTTCTCGGCCACGTCGGCGGCCACATGAATGAGCAGCCTCTCCTGCTCGTGCGGGGTCAGTTGCACGGCGTCCACCTCACAGTCCTCGCTCCGGACCGTGCGGGGTCCGGTTTCCGCAGCCGCCGGGCAAAATCCCTGGTGGCGTGGAGGCGCAGGCTAATTGGGCGGCGTTTCAGCGACGTTAACCGGCGGTCGGCCGGCACAGGCACCGGTGTCATGTGCGCACGTCGGGGCTCTCCATGCTCATCAGGCCCCGCAGCCCCTCCTGCAGCACCTCCACCGGTGCGGCGCCGAAGATCGCCATCTGTGCCACAAAGCCCTGGACCATCGCGATCATGGTCCGGGCCACGCTTTCGGCCGGTACGTCGGCCCGCATCATCCCCGCGTCCTGATAGCCCTGGACGACCTTCACCCAGGCCGCCCGCACACTGCTGTAGCCGTCATAGATCACGGCCATCAGCTCCTTGTTGCGCAGGGTCTCCGCCCAGACCTGGATGATCAGCCGGGGAAACACGAACTCCCCGTTGTCGACCACCGCCCGCTTCCCTTCGATGGCGGTGCCCATGACGTGCCCCACCAGCTCATCGGGAGGCGGAGGCGGGCTCTGCTTGGCGGCGGCCTCGAAGCCTTCGCGAACCTCCGCCAGCACCTCGGTGACGATCGCGTTGATCAGCTCGTCCTTGCCGCTGAAGTAGCGGTAGACGGCTCCCGCCGAGAGATTCACTTCCTTCAGTACGTCCTGCATGGACGTGGCATGGAAGCCGTTGCGGGCGAAGCAGAGGGCCGCGCCATCGAGGATCTGACGGCGACGGGCATCGAGGTGTTCCTGAGTTACACGGGCCATGGACAGAAACGTAAAACGAACATTCCTTCTTGACAAGCTCGCGAGGTCGCAGGATGGTGGCCACGAACCTAAAACGAACGATCCTTCTTTTTGAGCGATCGAGCCTCGACCTGAGGGGAAGCCATGTCCGCCACCTCCGCTACCGACACCAGGGCCACGTCACCGCCGCAGACAACACCCTCGCCGTCGCACGGCCGCCGCGTCGTCGCCGTCGTCGTACTGATCCCCGTCCTGGTCGCCCTCGCGCTATGGGCGTTCGCCTGGCCCGCGGCCCGTACCGCGCCGCATGACCTGCCGCTCGGCGTGGCGGGTCCCGCCACCGCGACGGCCCAGGTGGAGCAGCGGCTCGAGGCGCGCGAGGGCGCCTTCGAGATCCACCGTTACGCCGACGAGCGCGCCGCTCGCGACGCCATCGAGGACCGGACCGTATACGGAGCGGTCGTCGCCACCGAGCAGGGGCCGAAGCTGCTCACAGCCTCGGCCGCGAGTCCGGTCGTCGCCCAGCTGCTCCAGCAGGCGGTGACCCAGCAGGCGGGCGGCGCTCAGGTGCAGACCGTCGACGTCGTACCGGCCCCCGCGAACGACCCGCGCGGGGCGGCCCTGACGTCGAGCGTGCTGCCGATGGCACTGGCCGGCATCGGTGCGGGTGCCGTCGTGACTCTGCTGGGACTGCGTGGCTGGCGTGCGCTCGGGGCGCTGGTCGGCGCGGCTGTCCTGGTCGGCGCGGTGGCCGCCGCGATTGCCGACGGCTGGCTGGGCGTACTCACCGGGAACTGGTGGGCCGAGGCGGGCACTCTGGGGCTGTCGACGCTGGCCGTGAGCGCCGGCATCGCAGGTCTCGCGGCCCTGTTCGGCACGCCGGGCATCGGACTCGGGGCGTTGGTCATGATGCTGCTCGGCAACCCGTTCTCCGGCGCCGGATCGGCACCCGAGATGCTGCCCGAGCCGGTCGGCGTGATCGGCCAGTGGCTGCCACCGGGCGCGGGCGCTTCACTGCTGCGCTCGGTCTCGTTCTTCGACGGAGCCGCCGCGGCCGGTCCCGCGCTCACCCTGACCTGGTGGGCAGCGCTGGGCCTGGGCGCGGTCCTGCTGGGCGGCGCGCTCCAGCGGCGTAAGACACCCGCCGAGGCGGTCGTCGCCGAGCGGGAACCTGCCCGGGGCTGACCCCTCGCCCGTTCACACGGCGAAATCGAGGCCGAGGACGGCAACGTCTCCCCAGGCCGGCAGAGACTCCGCCGGCGCCTGCGCGGTCTCGCCCATTGCCCTGTTGCTTGCCCTGTTGCCCGACGAGGCGTCAGCTCTCCGTGTGTCCGCCTCCTTCTCCGCGGGCGCGCTGCGCGCGGAGCTCCACGGCGTCGAGGAACAGGCCGATCGCGGTCTCGAACTGGTCCTCTTCGTCGATCTCCGCGAGATAGGGGGCGACCTGTGCCAGGTTCGGGTACCGCTGTGGCGAGGCCGTCAGGTACTCGCGGCGCCAGGCCAGCCGGTCACCGTCCTGAGCGCCCTTGTCCAGCACGTTGAAGGAAGCCTCGAAGGCGCCGGCGGCGAGTGCCGTATCGGCCAGGACCCGGTAGTACGAGGCCGCTTCGCGTCCCTGGAGGCCGGCCTCGAGCAGGGCACCGATGACCACGTCGGCGCCCTGAAACTCCGGCTCGCGCCGCGAGGTGCGGGCCGCGACCAGGACGGCCACACCCGGGTGCCGTAGGCATGCGGCACGGATCCGTCGGGCGAGCGACGCGAGGGTCTCGCGCCAGCTTTCCAACGGTGCGAAGTCGTGCAGGGCATCGCTGACCAGCCGGGCGGCCAGGCCGAGCAGCAGGTCGTCCTTGCCGCGGAAGTGCCGCAGGACGGCTGTGTGGTCGGCGCCCAGATCGGTGCCCAGCCGGCGGAAGGTGAGCGCCTCGGGACCGTCCGTCTCGATCACGGCCATCGCGGTGTCCAGGATCAGCTCCGGGGTGAGGAAGGAAGCCGGACGCTGCTTCCGCCGCGCGGAAGTGGCCCCTGCCGAGTTGGTCTTCGCGCGAGTCATGCCCGTCATCTTATCGACGGCGTTGTCAACGCTGGTCCGCCTGCAGATGGTCGGCCACCGCCCGCAGCGCCGTGACGGACTCCGCGTCACGCGAGGGGTCGTCCGCCGTCGGCCACGCGCTGGTCTTGACGATCACCACGTCGGCGTCCGGGTCCACATACAGGTACTGGCCGTGGATCCCCACCGCGGTGAACGGACGTCGCTCGCCGCCGAGTGTCCACCACTTGTTGCTGTACCCGTAATACGGGTAGCCGCTGGGGCCCAGCGCGCCGACCTCCAGGTGCGGCACCCCACGTCCCCGGCTGCGCGTCACCCATTCCTCGGGCAGGATGCGCTGCCCGTTCAGCTCTCCACCACGGGACATCAGCAGACCCAGCCGGGCCATGTCGCGGGCGGTGGCATTGAGCGAGCCGCCGGCGATCGCGGTACGCGGATGCCCCCGGGTGAGCCAGTAGTACGCGTCGTACTCAGCGCCGATGCGGCTCCAGAGGCGTTCCGCGGCGTACTGCGCGAGAGAGCGGCCGGTGGCGGACTCCAGCACCCATCCCAGGACCTGGGTGTCGATCGTCGAGTAGCTGAACTGCGTGCCGGCCTCGGTCGCACGCTCGGCCGAGGACACCACCTCGTGCAGTGAGCCGCCACCTGTAGCGGCCTTGGTGAACCGGTTGATGAGACTGTCCCGAACGGTGTGGTCCTCCACCAGGTCGCCCACCCCGCTGCTCATGTCGAGCAGATGCTCGATGGTCACCCCGTCGAAGGCGGAGCCCACCAGCCACTCGCAGTACACCGTCACCGGATCGGTCACATCCTTGATCGCCCCCTCGTCGAGGGCGATCCCGATCAGCATCGACGTCACCGACTTGGTCATCGAGAACAGCTGGAACCGTACGTCGTCCCCGGCGAAGCACCCCGGATACGACTCGTGGACCATCTCGCCGCCATGCAGCACGACGAAGGAGGTGGTGTGCGTTCGAGCGTGCAGTTCGGCAAGGCTCCGCTCCCGCCCCTCGAAGCCGTACGTCACTTCCAGGGGGCGCGGTCGCCGGGGCAGGGGGAACGCATCCCCGCCGCGGCGGACGTCTTCGGTGGGCATGAGGAGATTCATGTGAGTGAACGTCCACTCATTGACCGGACGGCGGGTCATCACCTCGTCCTGGTGACGCCACAGCCACACCGCCCCGGCGCCCGCCGCGGCAGCTCCCAGCAGCCATCGACCCGCTTCACTGCGCATTGCTGATCTCCTTCATCGCATGGACATGCCGAGCTCCGGTGCCCTCACTCTGGCTTTCCGATCCACCGGTGTCAACAGTGGTGCTAACCATGGTGTCACCAGTGTTGACTAGCTTTGGGTGAGTGGGCATGATGACGGCGGGCCGTTGGGCCCCCTCTCCGACACTGGAACGGTGACCGATGAACGGCACTGCACTGCCCACCGCGCGCCGCCTGCTTGGGAAGCTGCCCTTCGTCGACCCGGGTCGGCCTCCGCTGCCCGCGAGAACCGCGTTCCTGACCGGTGCCAGCTCGGGCATCGGCAAGGCGCTGGCAGCCGAGCTGTGCCTCCGCGGCTACGACGTGCACCTCACCGCGCGCAGAATCGAGGTCCTGGAAGAACTGCGGGCACGGCTCACCGCAGCGTTCCCGCAGCGTTCGGTGACCGTGGCCGCCCTCGACGTGACCGAACACGAGGCCGTGGCGCGGGCGGTCGACGACGCGGCCCGGCAGTTCGGCGGGCTCGGAATGGTCATCGCCAACGCGGGGGCCGACGACTGGGGCAACATCGGGGAGGGCCGCTTCGAGGCGCACCGCGCGGTGGTCGACGTCAATCTGCTGGGTGCGATGGCGACCATCGATGCGGCCGTCGCACACTTCCGCAGCAAGGGCGGCGGGCAGGTGGTTGGCCTCACCTCCGTCGTGGCCGCGGCGGGCCTGCCGGGTGCGGCGCCGTACTGCGCCTCCAAGGCAGGGCTCACGACGTACCTTCAGTCGCTCCGAGGCGAGCTGTGGACCAGCGGCATCACCGTGACCACGGTCGCCCCCGGCTACATAGACACCCCGATCAACGAGTCCCTGGGCGACAAACGCCCGTTCCTCATCGACACCCTCACAGGCGCCCGCAAGATCATGGACCGCATCGAGGCCGGCGCCGTCCACGCGACGGTGCCCCGAGTGCCCTGGGCGGTCGTCGAATACCTGCTGGCCCGGCTCCCGACCCGCCTGCTGCGCAAGGTCAAGGCCTGACCGCCCGAGCCCGGGGGCCACTGAGCCGCCGGCGCCGAGCCGCCATCACGTCGAAGACGTCCCGGGTACTCGAAGTGCCGTACCCCTACGAAGCGTTGGGCCCCCGGTGTTCCGCCGCGATACCGAAGCGCTGCTGTTCGCGGGGAGCGGACGTGACCTCGCGGACGCTGGAGACGGCGCTGATCACCTGCTCCTCGGCGGGGTCCTGAAGGTCCTCGAGTCGTTCCAGGTCAGCGGCGGAGACAAGGGCGACGAGGGGCTTTCCGTGCCGCGTCACGACGACGCGCTCACCGCCGTACACCACTTTGTTGATCAGGTCGGCGAGCTCAGCCCTGGCTTGCGTCACCGGAATCTCATAGGCCATGGTTCCCATCGTAACGTCTGTACGTCCTGTACATTTTTTACAGGACCTCACCCAGAGGAGGCGTGTGCCATGACCCGACCGTCCGCCCGCTACGTCCTGCCCGAGTTCACCGAACGCACCAGCGCGGGGCAGCGGACCATGGATCCGTACTCGAAGCTGCTGGAGGAGCGGATCGTCTTCCTGGGGACGCCGATCGACGACACGTCGGCGAACGACGTGATGGCGCAGTTCATGCACCTCGAGTACCAGTCGCCGGACCGGGACATCTCGCTCTACATCAACTCCCCCGGCGGCTCGTTCAGCGCGATGACGGCCATCTACGACACGATGCGGTTCATCACCTGCGACGTGGAGACGGTCTGCATGGGGCAGGCGGGGGCGTCCGCGGCGGTGCTGCTGGCGGCCGGCTCGCCGGGCAAGCGGTCCGCGCTGCCTGGCGCGCGAGTGCTGATCCACCAGCCGGCGCTGCCCGAGCCCGTGCAAGGCCAGACGTCCGATCTGGCCATCCAGGCCGAGGAGTTGATGCGTACGCGCAGGCTCCTGGAGGAGATGCTCGCCCGGCACACGGGTCAGAGCCAGGAGCGGGTCAGCGAGGACATCGAGCGGGACAAGATCCTGGAGGCCCCGCAGGCGCTGGAGTACGGGCTGATCGACCGCATCATTCCGAGCCGTAAGACCTCGCTCGCCACACCCGGCTCGAGGTGAACGCCGGATGCTCCCACCCGAGTTGCCCCCGCTGCCGGCGCTGACCCGGGCGGAGGGCGAACTGATCGACCGTTATCTGGAGGTGCTCGATCTGCTCGGCCGGATCAATCCCGCGCACCGCGGCGACACCTACGGCGGACTGCGCGCGGCCCAGGCACTGGTCACCAAGGCCACCGCACTGCGCGACGCACTGACCCTGATGCACCAGCGGGGCGAGCACGAGCTGCACGCGCCGACCCTGACGCGGGCGCTCAGGGTCCTCGACGGTGAACGGCGGGCGGCTCGCGTCGCCTTGCCGCCGGGATCCCCCGACAGCTGACGCACACCCAGCAACGGTCCGGGGGCTCCACAAAGGCGACTGACGGGGCGTCCAGGCAAGGTCTGAAACGGACCAAATGACGTACCCCTGAAAGGAGTAGACGGAGCTACGTTTATGGGCCCGTTCAACTTGCGCAGTACGCCTAGCCCCGCGCCGGAACCAGACATTCCGGTGCTGGTACGAGGGTCCCCGACCCCTCGACGCTCCTCCGAAAACAGGCCTGCCCACCCGAACGGGTGAGTGGTGAGTAAGCCCACAAACCCCCGTTTCCGTTCGGCTTTTCCGACATTCGTGCTGCAAGATCCCTTCCGACGACAAGCCCCCGCCGCAGCGGCGGGGCGGTCCGGGCGGACGCCGAGTCCTGCCGCCGCCCGGATGACGGGTCGACAGGAAGTGGATCGGCAGGAGTGGAGGACCCAAGCACGACGGGCCGCCGGAGAGTTCCGAGTGGTCCTTGGGGTGAAGCCGCACACCGCGGCCGGGCAACTTCGCCAGCCCGAATCCGACAGGTCATCCTTCACAGGCGGCTGACGAAGGGTTGCGCATGTCTGCGCTCAATCGTGTCCCGTCGCTGTTGACCAGGGCAGGTACCGCCTCAGCTCTCACCGTCGCCGTTGTAGGCGGCAGCGTTGTGGCCCCCGGTATCGCATCTGACGCCGAAGCAATCACCCCAGCGAAAAAGGCACTTCAGGTAGCGGCCTCCAAGAAGGGCGCCCCGTACAAGTGGGGAGCCGAGGGGCCCAGGCGCTTCGACTGCTCCGGCCTCACCCTCTACGCGTTCAAGAAGGCGGGGAAGAAGCTGCCCCGCACGGCCGCGCAGCAGTACAACAAGACGCGCCACATCTCGGCTTCGAACCGTAAGCAGGGAGACCTCGTGTTCTTCCACTCGGGCCGGAACGTGTACCACGTCGGCGTCTACGCCGGTAAGGGCCGGATCTGGCACGCCCCGAAGACCGGGGAAGTGGTGAAGCTGCAGAAGATCTGGACGAAGAGCGTCTGGTACGGCCGGGTCAGGTGACGCGCGTGGGGGTGGCGGCGTTTCCCGCCGCCACCCCCACGGGGCGGTATTCGGGCGGCTGACGGGTTACTTATTCATCCATGGCCCATCAACCGCCCAGCGAGCGAGATCCCGACGAGCGACGTCCTGGCGACGAGCTTCCGCCCGCCGTACGCCCCACAGAGCGGCGCGAGACTCCGCTCGAGCGCGCCGACCGCAACTTCATCGAGCTGCTCCAGGAGTTGAGGGTCACCCAGACGGGTGTACAGATCCTCTTCGCGTTCCTGCTGAGCCTGGCGTTCACGCCGCGCTTCCCGGATCTCGACTCGGTGCAGCGCGGCATGTACATCACGACCCTGCTGCTCGCCGTGCTGGCCTCCGTGCTCCTCACGGCACCGGCCGCCCTGCACCGCCGGCTGTTCCAGCAGGGCGCCAAGCCGCAGATCGTGGCGGTCTCCTCGCATCTCGCCCAGATCGGGATGGGCGTACTGGCCTTCGCGCTCACCGGCTCGGTCCTGCTGGTCGTGGACGTGACGGCGGGCCGCATTGAAGGGATCCTGGCCGGCGCGGCCACCATCGTGATCTGCCTCGGCCTGTGGGGACTCGTACCGCTCCTGATGAAACGCGCCGGTAGCAGGAACCCGGACGATTCCTGAGCCCTGCTCGCGAGGCTCAGGCCAGCACCGCTTCGAGAACCAGCCCCAGTCCCAGCACCGTGAGGGCCGTTCCGGTGACGGCCTCGATGGCCCGCGCCGTACGCGGCCTGCGCAGCCACCGGCCGAGCCGGTCCACGAGCAGCGCCACCACCGGGAACCACACCAGGGCGAGCGCGACCACGATCAGCGCGAGGATCAGCGTCCGGGGCATCGCGGGACTTCCCGCCGGTACGAACTGCGGCAGCAGACTGAGGAAGGTGAGCGTCGCCTTCGGGTTGAGCGCGTTGGTGACGAATCCCTGCCGCAGGGCTCCGGCCCCGGACACGACCGGCGCATCCTCGGCCCCCGGCGCACGCCTCTCGCGCACCCACTGCAGCGTCCGTACGCCGAGATAGAGGACGTAGGCACCGCCCAGCAGTTGGAGCGCGCGGAACAGCGGGGGCACGGCGGTCAGCACCGCGGCCACCCCGGCGACGGCGAGCGCCGTGTGGACCAGCAACGCCGCCGCGATCCCGAGCGCGCAGGCGATACCGGCCCGGCGGGAGACCAGGGCGTTGCGGACCACGACGGTGAAGTCGGCGCCGGGCATGGCGACCAGACCTGCGGCGATCCCGGTGAAGGCGATGAGTTGTCCGTCCATGAGCACCACAGTGCCCGCTCCAAGCCTTCAGCAGGTATGTGCAATATCCTGGGTGGGCCTTAAGCAGTTCTTTAGCTCGCCATTCAGCCGGGAGCCTCGTATGTACGACCCGACGCGGCTCGCGGCGCTGGTGGCCGTCGCGGAGGCCGGTTCAATCACCCGGGCCGCCGAGCGCCTCGGCTACACGACGCCCGCGCTCTCCCAGCAACTGGCCAAGCTGGAGCGGGAGGCGGGCACGGCGCTTCTCGTACGTCACCACCGCGGCGCCCGCTTGACCGGCGCGGGCGAACTCCTCGCGGCCCGGGCGCGCCGGGTGCTGGACGAGATGGACCGGGCGCGGCATGAACTGGCGCGCGTGACCGGGCTGTCCGGCGGCACCCTGCGGCTCGGCACCTTCCAGACGGCCGGGATCCACCTGCTGCCGCCGGTGCTGAGCGCGTTCCGCAGGGCCTATCCCGATGTGGAGCTGACCGTGGCGGACTACGAGCCGCAGGCCGGTATCGCCGCGGTGGCCGCGGGCGAGGTGGATCTGGCGCTGACGCACGCCTACCAGCCCGCGGAGCCGGTGCCGCTGCCCGCCGCCGTGTCCGCGGAGCCGGTCCTGGTCGAGGAGTTGGTGCTGGTGACCGCTCCCGGGCACGCCTTGACGAGCGGCTCGTCCCGGCTGCCACTGACCGAGCTGGCCGGCCAGCAGTTGATCAGCATGGCCCCGGACCACCCGGCCCGGCAGGGCGTGGAGGCCGTGCTCGCCCGGGCGCGCACCGCCTCTTCGGTCCTCGTGGCGACTCCCGGCTACGCCCTGGTCTGCGCCCTCGTCAGCGCCGGCCTCGGCATCGCGGTGGTACCGGAGATGGTCGCCAGAACCGCCGCCACCCCGGTGAGCATGCGCCTCCTGGAACCGGGAGACCTACGCAGGACGATCTCTGTGGCCTACCGCACCGACGAGCAGGCCCCCGCGGCCGACGCTTTCCGCGCGCTGCTGCGCGGCGCCTTCGGCCGCGCGTCCCAGCCGAGTTGACGGCCGCGATCACCAACGACTCCCCGAGCCCTTCAATCGGCAGGGACCGGCTGAACCGGAGTCGTCCACGGCAGCATGATCGACACCGTTTTGCCGCCCTCACGGGTGGGCCGGACCGTCACCTTGCCCCCGCACTCGGCGGTGAGGAAGCGGATGATGACCAGGCCTCTGCCGTTGTCCTGCTGGACGGCTGCCGGGAGTCTCTTCGGGAAGCGTGGATGGCTGTCCGTCACGCCGATGCGCAGCTGCTCGTCACGGTCGAGCTCGAGGTCCACCGTGAAGGTCGGTGACTGACCGAAGGTGTGCTGCACGGCGTTGGTGGCGAGTTCGGAGACGATGAGACGGACGGTGTCGGCGGCTTCCGTGTCCGACGGAAGGCCCCATTCGGCAAGGACGTTGACGACGTAGGTACGAGCGGTGGAGACCGAGGCGGGATCGCTCGGCAGAGTGACGGAGGCTTCCAGGTGGTCTGCCATGGCGAGGTCGTCCCTTTCCCACGGGACCGGAGTCCGACACGGAGCGGCGGTTCGAGTACGGTCCCGGACTGGTGCTGCGCGCCAGACTGCCACTAGCGGGCCGGTCTCGGTGCCGATCCCCCAAGATATGCATATATCTGTCCCTCGAAGCGGTGAACTCTCCGACGACCGACCGTATTTGGGTGGCGCTCAGGGTGGTCATTCGGACGGGTGACCGGGTCGTCTTCTCCCGTCGTCATGGCGCCCGACGCTATAGCGTCGGCGCGACGGTCGGAAGGAGACGGCCATGCAACACGGTCCCGCGGTACGCCGCCGAAAGCTCGGCGCCCAACTGCGCGCCCTGCGCACCCGCGCGGGTCTCACGAGCGGCGAGGCCGCCCGGCGTGTCGGCTGGCACCAGTCGAAGGTGAGCAGGATCGAGACCGGCCACAGCGGGGTCAAAGCCGCGGACCTACGGCGACTCCTCGACGCGTACGACGTCCGCGACCCGAAGCTTCTCGAGTTCCTCGTCGTACTCGCGGGCGCCGAGGGCGACGACCGGCACCGCTGGTGGAACGCCTACCGAGGTCTGCTGCCGCCCACGTACCGCGACTTCATCAGCCTGGAGTCGCAGGCCAGCGCGATGCGCACCCTGGAGAACTCCGTGGTCCCCGGGCTCTTGCAGACACCGGAGTACGCCCGCGAGGTGACGCGGGCCGCCCTGGACGGGCTGCCGGACGGCAAGGTCGACGCGCTGGTGGAAGTGCGTCTCGCCCGCCAGGAGGTGCTGCGCTCGGACACGCCGCTGCGACTGAGTGCGGTCCTGGACGAGGGAGTGCTGCGGCGCTCGGTCGGCGGACCGGGCGTGATGGCACGGCAGTTGAGGCTTCTACGGGACGCCGCCCAGCTGCCTCACGTGCGGATTCAGGTGTTGCCGTTCGGAGTTGGGGCCCATGTCGGGGTGACCGGGCCTTTCGTTATCTTTTCATTTTCGACTACTTCTGATCTGGATGTGGTTGTTCTCGACCACTTGACGAGTAGCCTCTATCTCGAAAGGGAAGAGGACCTTCAGGCCTATACCGAGGCCTTCAACTCCCTTCAGATCCACGCCCTTTCGCCCGAGGACTCGTTGGATTTCATCGCCGGTCTGGCTGACGGCGAGTAAGGAGGCACCATGTCCACCACCCTGCCTCGGTCCGTACCTACCAGTACTCAACTGCACGGTGTGCGGTGGCGGCGCAGCAGCCGCAGCACGGGAATGAACAACTGCGTCGAGACGGCCCGTCCGGCCTCCGGCCCATGGGCCGGCCTTCTCGCGGTGCGCGACTCGAAGAACACGTCGGGTCCCGCCCTGCTCTTCGCCCCCTCGGCCTGGGAGGGCTTTATCGACGCGCTGCGCTGATCACCCGTACGGCATGGTCGAGTTGCCCGTCGGTGAGGTCCGCGCGGGCGGTGAGCCGCAGCCGTGAGATGCCGTCCGGCACCGACGGGGGACGGAAGCAGCCGACGGCCAGTCCCGCCTCGCGGCAGTCCGCCGCCCAGCGCACGGCCTGCTCCGGCGAGGACGCGCGCACGGAGACGACGGCGGCGTCCGGCCGTACGGCTTCCAGGCCTTCGGCGGTCAGGCGGGAGTGCAGTGTCGTGGCCACGGCACGCACGCGTGCCGCTCGTTCCGGTTCCCGGCGCAGCAGGCGCAGGGCCGCGAGGGCGGCGCCCGCGGCGGCCGGGGCCAGGCCCGTGTCGAAGATGAAGGTGCGGGCCGCGTTGACCAGATGGTCGATCACGTGGGCCGGGGCGAGGACGGCGCCGCCCTGGCTGCCGAACGACTTCGACAGCGTGACGGTGGTGACGACGTCGGCCGCGCCCGCGAGCCCGGCCGCGTACGGTGCACCCCGGCCGCCCTCCCCGAGCACGCCGAGCCCGTGCGCGTCGTCGACGACCAGACCGGCGCCGAACTCCCGGCAGGCACCGGCGAGTTCGGCGAGCGGGGCCGCGTCGCCGTCCACAGAGAAAACCGTGTCGGACACGACGACGGCGGGTCCGGCGTGTGTGCCCAGCACCTTGCGCACGGCCTCGGGGTCGGCGTGCGCGACGACCTGCGTGGTGCCGCGTGCGAGACGGCAACCGTCGATCAGCGAGGCATGGTTGCCCGCGTCCGACACGACGAGCGAGCCGTGCGGCGCCAGCGTGGTGACGGCGGCGAGGTTGGCGGCGTAACCCGAGGAGAAGACGAGCGCGGACTCGAAGCCGCAGAACTCGGCCAGCTCACGCTCCAGTTCGGCATGCAGCTCCATGGAGCCCGTGACGAGCCGGGACCCGGTGGCGCCGCCGCCCCATACCTTCGCCGCGCGGGCGGCGGCCTCGGTGATCTCGGGGTGCCGGGCCAGGCCCAGATAGTCGTTGCTCGCGAGATCGAGCAGCGGGGAGTCGGCGGGGCGTGGGCGCAGGGTGCGGACGAGTCCGGCCCGGCGCCGCGTACGCGCCTGTTCGTCGATCCACGCGAACGGCGATCCGGCCATGTGTCCTCCGGGCCTTGGGGGTTGTGCATGAGGGTGCCCCTGCGGGCAGTGCTCCGCAGGGGGTTTTGTAGGCAGTGCACAGACCCTAGCCGCCCGGCCCGCTGCCCATGATGTGGAAAAAACCACACCTCGAACGGGCTGTCTTGTACGAACTCTCCTTGGCCCCGCCCACTCGCATAGGCCAGGATCTGACCCCATGGACCTGCTGAACACGCTGGTGGACAAGGGGCTTCGGCGCGAGCTGCCGACCCGCGACGAGGCGCTGGCCGTGCTGGCCACCTCCGACGACGAACTCCTCGATGTGGTGGCCGCGGCCGGAAAGGTACGGCGGCAGTGGTTCGGCCGACGGGTGAAACTCAACTATCTGGTCAACCTGAAGTCGGGCCTGTGCCCGGAGGACTGCTCGTACTGCTCCCAACGCCTCGGCTCCAAGGCGGAGATCCTCAAGTACACCTGGCTCAAGCCCGATCAGGCCTCCGAGGCGGCGGCGGCCGGTCTCGCGGGCGGCGCCAAGCGGGTCTGCCTGGTGGCGAGCGGGCGCGGACCGACGGACCGTGACGTCGACCGGGTCTCGGACACCATCAAGGCGATCAAGGACCAGAACGAGGGGGTCGAGGTCTGCGCCTGCCTCGGCCTCCTCTCCGACGGCCAGGCCGAGCGGCTGCGCGCGGCGGGTGCGGACGCCTACAACCACAACCTCAACACGTCCGAGAGTACGTATGGGGACATCACGACCACCCATACGTATGCCGACCGTGTGGACACGGTCGAGAAGGCGCACGCGGCAGGCCTGTCCGCCTGCTCCGGCCTGATCGCCGGCATGGGCGAGAGCGACGAGGACCTGGTCGACGTCGTCTACGCACTGCGCGAGCTGGACCCGGACTCGGTCCCCGTGAACTTCCTGATCCCCTTCGAGGGCACCCCGCTCGCCAAGGAGTGGAACCTCACCCCGCAGCGCTGTCTGCGCATCCTCGCGATGGTCCGCTTCGTCTGCCCGGACGTAGAGGTACGCATTGCGGGCGGCCGTGAAGTCCATCTCCGTACGATGCAGCCGCTCGCCCTCCACCTCGCCAACTCGATCTTCCTCGGCGACTACCTCACCAGCGAGGGCCAGGCCGGCAAGGCGGACCTGGAGATGATCGCGGATGCCGGGTTCGAGGTGGAGGGCACGGACGAGGTGACGCTGCCGGAGCATCGGGTGCCGGGCGGATGTGGCTCGGGGAGCGTCTGCGGTTCCGGCGATGCGGAGGCGATCCCCGAGGCTCGTACGGATCTGGTCGCGGTACGCCGCCGGGGTGCCGGAACGGATCTCGCGCCCAATGCCTGACCTGCCTGTGAGCGAGCTGCTCGATCTCGACAGGCGGCACGTATGGCATCCGTACGGGCCGATGCCCGGCCGGCAGGAACCGCTCGTCGTGGAGTCGGCGAGCGGGGTGCGACTGACGATCGCCGGTCAGCCGGACGAGCTGGTGGACGGCATGTCGTCCTGGTGGTCGGCCATCCACGGCTACAACCACCCCGTGCTCAACGACGCGGTGCGCGAGCAGCTCGGGCGGATGAGCCATGTCATGTTCGGCGGGCTCACACACGAGCCCGCCGTACGGCTCGCGAAGCGCCTTGTCGACATGTCGCCGGATGGACTTGAGCATGTCTTCCTCGCCGACTCCGGCTCGGTGTCGGTCGAGGTGGCGGTCAAGATGTGCCTGCAGTACTGGCGTTCGCTCGGCCGCCCGGCCAAGCAGCGCCTGCTGACCTGGCGCGGCGGCTATCACGGCGACACCTGGCAGCCGATGTCGGTGTGCGATCCCGAGGGCGGGATGCACGAGCTGTGGCAGGGCGTGCTGCCCCGGCAGGTGTTCGCGGATCCGCCTCCGGTCGCGTACGAGGAGTCGTACGCCGATCATCTCCACTCGCTGATCGAGCGCCACGCCGATGAACTGGCCGCGGTGATCGTGGAGCCGGTGGTGCAGGGCGCGGGCGGGATGCGGTTCCACTCCCCCGGCTATCTGCGGGTGCTGCGCGAGGCCTGCGACGCGTACGGCGTGCTGCTCGTGTTCGACGAGATCGCGACCGGGTTCGGGCGTACGGGGGCGCTGTTCGCGGCCGACCATGCGGGCGTGACGCCGGATGTGATGTGCCTGGGCAAGGCGCTGACCGGCGGCTATATGACGATGGCGGCGACGCTGTGTACGTCGCGGGTCGCCGAGGGGATCTCGCGGGGCGAGGTCCCGGTGCTCGCCCACGGCCCGACCTTCATGGGCAATCCGCTCGCCGCCGCGGTGGCCTCAGCCTCCATCGATCTGCTCCTCGGCCAGGACTGGCGGACGGAGATCAAGCGCATCGAGACAGGCCTGCGGGAGGGCCTGGCACCGGCTTCAGAGCTTCCGGGGGTACGGGACGTACGCGTCCTCGGTGCCATCGGTGTCGTGCAGTTGGATCACGATGTCGACATGGCGGCGGCGACGCGGGCGGCGGTGCGGGAGGGCGTGTGGCTGCGGCCGTTCCGCGACCTCGTCTACACGATGCCGCCGTACGTGACGGGCGACGCGGACGTGGCGCGGATCGCGCGCGCGGTGTGCGCGGCGGCGCGGGAAGGGTGAGCGTGAGCAGGGAGATGCGTGGGGAGGTGCCATGCCGGTACTGGTGATCACGGGGACGGGCACGGAGGTCGGCAAGACGGTCACGACGGCGGCCGTCGCCTCGGCCGCCGTCGCCGCCGGGCGGTCCGTGGCGGTGCTCAAGCCGGCGCAGACGGGCGTACGACCCGACGAGCGCGCCGACGCCGACGAGGTGGCCCGGCTCGCGGGCCCGGTGACCACCCTCGAACTCGCCCGTTATCCCGAGCCGTTGGCGCCCGCGACGGCTGCCCGGAGGGCCGGTCTGGCGCCGGTGCGGGCATCCGAAGTGGCGGAGGCGGCGGGCAAGCTGGCCGCCGAGCACGAGGTCGTGCTGGTCGAGGGGGCGGGCGGGCTGCTCGTACGGTTCGACGACGAGGGCGGCACGCTGGCGGACGCGGCCCGCCTGCTGGACGCCTCTGTGCTGGTGGTGGCCTCCGCCGGCCTCGGCACCCTCAACACGACGGAGCTGACCGCCCGCGAGCTGCGCGCCCGGCAGCTGGACTTGCTGGGTGTCGTGGTGGGCAGCTGGCCGAGCGAGCCGGACCTCGCGTCGCGTTGCAACCTCGCGGATCTGCCGGTGGTGGCGGGGGCGCCGCTGCTGGGGGCGGTTCCGGAGGGCGTGGGGCGGCTGCGGCCTGCGGACTTCCGTGCTGCTGCGCCGAGTTGGCTGGCCCGGCCGCTGGGCGGGACGTGGGATGCGGAGGAGTTCGCTGCGGGGCAGGGGGCGGGGTAGGCACAAGCGGGTCGGCACAGCGGGAGCCGGGGCAGCCGACGGGTGGGTGAGCGGGCGGATGCGGGGGGACAATCGCCGTAGCGCAAGTCGCCCAGGGGAGGTCTCCATGCGACCACGCCGTTCCCGGACCGGCAAGGCCGGCCGGATGGCCCCGGCTCCCGTGCACCACCCGGTGTTCGCCCGCTTCTACGCCAAGATCAGCGTCGCCTCCGAGCCCGCCATCGGCCCACACCGCGACGAACTGCTCGCCGGGCTCTCCGGCCGGGTCATCGAGATCGGCGCCGGCAACGGACTGAACTTCGCCCACTATCCGAGCACCGTCTCGGAGGTCGTCGCGATCGAACCCGAGCGCAGGCTGCGGCAGTTGGCGGTGACCGCCGCCCTGCGCTCCGAGGTGCCCGTCGACGTGGTGCCGGGCGTCGCGGAGGGGCTGCCGGTCAAGAGCGAGGCGTTCGACGCGGCGGTGCTGTCGCTGGTGCTGTGCAGCGTACGGGACGTGCCGCGGGCCCTGGCCGAGGTCCGCCGCGTCCTGCGGCCGGGCGGTGAGCTGCGGTTCTTCGAGCACGGCAAGGGTGGGGGCGCGGTGATGGGGGTTACCCAGCGCGCCCTGGACCAGACCGTGTGGCCGCTGCTGTTCGGCGGCTGCCACGTTGGCCGGGACGTGCTGGGCTCGCTGCGCGACGCCGGGTACGAACTGGGGCCGTATCGGCGGGTGTTGGTGCCGGAGAAGGGGGTGCGGATGCCGACGTCTTACTGCGTGCTCGGCACGGCGCGCTCCGCTGGGTGAAGCAGGGGGCGACTAAGCACCGAGGGCTGCAGGTTCTTTGTCGACTGCGGCGCCGTCGTGGCTTGTCGCGCAGTTCCCCGCGCCCCCTGAAAGGACGGCCTGCGGCCGCCTTTCAGGGGGCGCGGTGCCGCACCGGAAATCGGCACGTCCGCCAGGGGACGTGTCAGGCCCGGGATACCTCAAGGTTCCAGGCTCCACCTGCGCAGTTCCTGCGTGATGTCCTGCACCGTCGCCTCGCCCGTCTTGACCAGGCGGGCCAAGTCGCGGACCTGCTCTGGTGACGTGACTACCTTCAGGCCGCTGGCGACCAGATAGGCGTATGCGACCGCCGTGGCGAACATCGCGTTGGAGCGTTCCAGCGCTGGGACGTGGAGCAGGAGTTGGAGCAGTGCTGCGGCTCGGGCGTGTGGGGTGTCGTAGACGGGGACGCCGAAGATCTCCGCCTCGTGCCGGCTGACCGCGGCGACGAGGGCTCCCCAGTCGGTGACCTGGGGATCTCCGGGGGTCTTCTGTTCGGCGACCATGAGTAGCCAGGCGAGGTCGACGTGGACGTTCAAGGGTTCAGCGACGGCCTTCTCGCTCCGGGCCGAACTCCTCGGCGAACACGGACTCGTACTGCTTCATGAAGTCGGCGGCGGCCTCCACGAAGGTGTGGCCCACTTCCCCGGTGTCCTGTCTGACCAGCTCTTCGATATAGCGGTTGACGCTCATGCCGCGGGCCAGGGCTCGCTCGCGCGCGGCCCGGGCGGTGCCCTCGTCCACGCGCACGTTCAGTTGGGTCTTCGCCATACTTTGAAGCTAGCGCCTGGGCGCTAGCAGGGGCAAGGGGGCACCCATAGGGAATCCAGTAAGGGTGCCCCTTACATCAAACTCAGGGGCACCGACCTGCGCAGGAGAGGGGCTCGGACTTCGGGTGGATACCGAGTGTGCGCGGGATCACACTAAGCTCGCCCGCGGACACCGAACCCACCTAGGAGGCGGCCTTGTCCACTGCAGCTGCGGAGCACGCCCTCGGGCGCACGGACGCCGAGGAGATCGCGGCCCGCGCCCGTGGTCTCACCAAGGCATACGGCACGGGCGAGACGACCGTGCTCGCCCTCGACTCAGTCGACGTCGATATCGCGCGCGGTCGTTTCACGGCGGTCATGGGTCCGTCGGGCTCGGGGAAATCCACGCTGATGCACTGTCTGGCGGGGCTCGACTCCGTGTCGGCCGGACAGGTCTGGCTGGGCGACACCGAGATCACCGGGCTGCGGGAGCGCGAGCTGACGCGGCTGCGCCGGGACCGGATCGGCTTCATGTTCCAGTCGTTCAACCTGATCCCGACGCTGAACGCGATCGAGAACATCACGCTGCCCATGGATATCGCGGGCAAGAAGCCCGACGAGAAGTGGCTGAACCAGGTCATCGACACGCTTGGTCTGCGCGACCGGCTCAAGCATCGGCCCGCGCAGCTGTCCGGCGGGCAGCAGCAGCGCGTCGCCTGCGCCCGCGCGCTGGCCTCACGCCCCGAGCTGATCTTCGCCGACGAGCCGACGGGCAACCTCGACTCACGGGCCGGACTCGAAGTCCTCGGCTTTCTGCGGGAGGCCGTCGATGAGCTGGGCCAGACCGTCGTCATGGTCACGCACGATCCGGGCGCGGCGGCCCACTCCGACCTGGTGCTCTTCCTCGGGGACGGCCGGATCGTGGACCAGATGGCGCGGCCCTCGGCGGAGGCTGTGCTGGAACGCATGAAGCGCTTCGACACCATCCGCGGCCCGTTCGAGGACGGCGCCGCCCCCGATCAGGGCGTCGCACCCGGCCAGGGCAGCGCACCCGATCACGGCGTCGCCCTCGGCAAGGGCACCACTAGCGACCAGGGCACCGCTTCCGACCAGGGCATCGCCCGCGACCAGGACTGAGGCAGGCCGTCGTGCTGAAGGCGACACTGAGGAGTTTCCTCGCGCACAAGGGGCGGCTGCTGCTCTCGGCGCTGGCCGTCCTGCTGTCCGTGGCGTTCGTCGCGGGCAGCCTGATCTTCTCGGACACGGTCACCCGTACCTTCGACCGGCTCTTCGCGTCCACGTCGGCCGACGTGACCGTGCTGCCGCGCGAGGATCTGGACTCGCAGTTGCCCTCCGGGGCCGTCCAGACCGTGGACGCGAGCATCCAGGACCGTATCGCCCGGCTCGACGGCGTCGCCGACACGCATCTGGACGTCTCCGTCGAGGGCGTCACCGTCGTCAACAGCAAGAACGAGTCCGTGGGCCCGACCACCGGCGCGCCCACCATCGCCGCCGGTTGGTACATCACCGATCGCAGCCCCGTGGAACTGACCTCCGGCCATGAGCCGCGCGGGCCCGGCGAGGCGCTGATCGACGCGGACACGGCCGACAACAAGGACGTAGGCATCGGTGACACGCTCACCGTGATCGCACAGCCGGGTTCGTTCAAGGTGAAGATCGTCGGCATCGCGACCTTCACCACCACCAACCCGGGTGCGGCCCTCGTCTTCCTCGACATTCCGACCGCGCAGACCAAGCTGCTGGGCAAGGAGGGCCTCGCCACCAGCATCGCGGTGACCGCGGAGGAGGGCGTGAGCGACGCCGCTCTCAAGCAGCGCGTATCTCGCGAGGTCGGCACCGAGACCTATGAGGTGGAGACCGCCGACGAGCAGGCAGAGTCCGCCGCCGCCGAACTGGGCGGCTTCCTCGACGTGATCAAGTACGTGATGCTCGGCTTCGCCGGAATCGCGGTACTGGTCGGCGTGTTCCTGATCGTCAACACCTTCTCCATGCTGATCGCCCAACGCACCCGCGAACTGGGCCTGTTGCGCGCCCTCGGCGCCGACCGGCGGCAGGTGCGCCGGTCCGTGCTCCTGGAGGCGACCCTGCTGGGCCTGGTGGGCTCAACGCTGGGCCTGGCCACCGGGATCGGGCTCGCGTTCGGGCTGATCGAGCTCATGAGCCTGCTCGGCATGAACCTGAAGTCCACCGAGATGGTCATCGGCTGGGCGACCCCCGTCTCGGCGTACGCGGTCGGCGTCGGCGTCACCTTCGTCGCCGCGTATCTTCCGGCGCGACGGGCCGCCGGAGTGTCGCCGATGGCCGCGCTCGCGGACGCCGAAATCGCCGGTGTGGGGCGGCCGTTGCGGGTACGGGCCATCGTGGGGACGGTCGTCGGAGCGCTCGGCTCCGCCGCGCTCGTCGGGTGCGTGACCGCGACGGAGACGGGATCCGCCGCTTCCCTGCTGGGACTCGGCGTCGTCCTGACCCTCATCGCGACCGTGATCGCCGGGCCGCTGCTCGTACGGCCCGTGATCCGCGTCCTCGGCGGAGCGTTCCCGGCCGTGTTCGGCTCGATCGGGCGGATGAGCCAGCGCAACGCGCTGCGCAATCCGCGTCGTACGGGTGCCACCGCGGCGGCGCTGATGGTCGGCCTCGCCCTGGTCGGCGGGATGTCCGTGGCCAGCGAGTCCATGACCAAGTCCTTCGACCAGCAGATCGACGAGACGCTCGGCGCCGACTTCGTGGTGCAGAACAGCAACTTCCAGCCGTTCCCGCAGGAGATCACCGAGAAGGTCGACGCTACGGACGGCGTCGGAATCGTCGTACGCCAGCGGTTCGCAGCCATCGCGGCACGGCTGCCCGACGGCGACCGCGTCGAGACGGGCGCAGCAGGCTACGGCGACCAGCTCGACGAGGTCGCCAACATCACGTACGCGCAAGGCGACACGGCGGCGGCGCTGGCCCCCGGAAACATGGCCATGGACGTCGACTACGCCAAGGACCACGACGTACGCATCGGCAGTGTCATTCCCGTCGAGTTCCAGGGCGGCCGGCAGACCGAACTGCGGGTGGCCGCGCTCACCGACCAGGAGGGCGGCGAGGGCTTCGGCGCGCAGGGAGCGATGTACTTCGGCTTGAAGACACTTGAGGAGCACGTGCCGGGCGGTCAGGACTCGACGCTGTACGTGAACGCCGCCTCGGGCACCTCCGTCGACACGCTGCGCGAGCGCCTGGATCAGACGCTCGACCCGTATCCGCAGGTGGAGGTGCGCGACCAGGCCGACTACAAGGAGCTGATCCGCGGCCAGATCGCCGTACTGCTCTATCTCGTCTACGCCCTGCTGGGCCTGGCGATCATCATCGCGGTGCTCGGTGTGGTCAACACCCTTGCCCTGTCGGTCGTGGAGCGCACCCGCGAGATCGGGCTGCTGCGTGCGATCGGCCTCGCCCGGCGGCAGTTGCGGCGGATGATCCGGCTGGAGTCGGTGGTGATCGCCGTGTTCGGCGCGGTGCTCGGGCTGGCGCTGGGGCTTGTGTGGGGCGTGTGCGTGCAGCAGGTTCTGGCGTTGCAGGGCATGACGGCGCTGGCGATCCCATGGGGCACCATCGTCGCGGTCGTGGTGGGTTCGGCGGTCGTGGGCATCGTGGCGGCGCTGCTGCCCGCCTTGCGTGCCTCACGGATGAACGTTCTGGCGGCCATCGCGCACGAGTGATGTACTCGGCTGAGGTACTCAAGTCCCTTGAGGGTGAGGAGAGTTCATGCCGCGTCCGTTCCGGTTCGGTGTCAACCTGATGCAGCCCGCGACCGCCGAGGAGTGGCGCGCGAAGTGCCGGCGGGCCGAGGAGCTCGGGTACGACGTGATTCTGGTCCCCGACCACCTCGGTATGCCCGCACCATTCCCGTCCCTGGTCGCGGCGGCGGAGGCGACCGAGCGGCCGCGGCTCGGGACCTTCGTGCTCAACGCCGGTTTCTGGAATCCGGCGCTGCTGGCCCGCGAGGTCGCCACCACGGACGCGCTGACGGGCGGCCGTCTCGAACTCGGCCTGGGCACCGGCTATGTGGCGGCCGAGCACGAGAGCGCGGGCATTCCGTGGGGATCGCCGCGTGAACGGGTGGACCATCTGGCGCGTACGGTCGAGGAGTTGGACCGGCTGCTCGGCTCTGAGGAGCACCAGCCGCAGGCGATGCAGAAACCCCGTGTGCCGCTGCTGATCGGCGGCAACGGCGACCGGATGCTGAAGCTCGCCGCCGAGCACGCTGACGTCGCGGCGTTCACAGGCGCCCGGTCGATGCCGGACGGCATGCTCGAGGCGATCACGGCCGAGGAACTCGGCGAACGGGTCGCTCTGTACCAGGAGTTGGCCGCCGGCCGGAAGGAACCGGCCGAGCTCAATCTGCTCATCCAGATCGTCGCCATCACAGAGGACCGGAGCGCCGCCATCCAGGAGTGGCTGCCCCACGTCCCCTACCTCACCGAGCAGCAGGTACTGGACCTGCCGATCGCGCTCCTCGGAACGCTGGACGAGATCGTCGACCAGGTGCGTGCCCAGCGCGAGCGGTACGGGTTCTCGTATCTGACGGTGCTGGAGCCGAACATGGAGGCGTTCGGGCCGGTGATCGAGGCGTTGCGCGGCGAGTGAGTGAGTGAGTGAGCGTGCTCGTTCATGAACCGGTTGGTGCTGCTCGGCGCTTCAGGCTGGGCTGATTGACTGCTTCTTCCCTGCATGGGAGGCTGGTCCTACCAGTAGTACCAGATCCGGGAGTCCCATGTCACCGCAGAATCCCCCAGGCAGGCGCCGCAAGCCGGAGCTGGTCGCCGAGCAGTTGCTCGAGAAGATGCGCGGCGGCAAGCTACCGGTCGGTGAGCGGCTACCGTCGGAACGCGAGCTGGCGGGCGAGTACGGCGTGAGCCGTAACGCGGTCCGGGAGGCGCTGGCCGTTCTGCAGCTCAGCGGGCATGTCGACACCCGGCTGGGCGACGGCAGCTATGTCGCCGAGCCGGAGCGCGTCCTCCCCGAGGCGGGCGATGCCGGACTCACCGCCGCGCTGAACATCAACGAGCTGCTTCAGGCTCGGGAGGCCCTGGAGCTGGCCAGCGCGCTGATGGCGATCCGCAAGGCCACGCGGTCCGACCTGCTCAAGATGGACGCCCTGGTGGCCGAGATGGAAGAGCATCTCGAGCAGGAGGACTACGAGGCGTATCTGCGGACGACGATGGACCTGCACCGGGCGGTCGCGGCCGCGTCCCGTACACCGCTGCTGGTGAGCCTGGTGACGGAGCTGACCACCAGACACCAGAACCACGAGTGGCTGCTGCACGGCCAGTACACGCCGACGATCGGCGCCTATTCGCTCGACGTCCACAAGGCGCTCGTACAGGCGATCCGCGACAAGGACGTCGCGTCGGCGTACGAGGCTACGACGCAGCACTACCACGACTACCCGGTGCTGCAACGCTGATCAGTACGGAAGTCGCTGGACACGGACGCCTCCTCCTCAGGCCGCTCGGTGGGCGCGCTTGTCCAGGCCCCGCCGCAGGATCCCGGCCAGCAGGTCCACGTCGTCGGAGTTGTTGTACAGACCGAATGAGACTCTGATCCCGTCCCGTACAGACGACACCCTCACGTTCTCGGAGGCGAGGAACTCGGGCCAGCCGGGCGCCTGAAGAGCCAGTACGTAGATGTGCGAGCGGCGCTCACGCTCCCTCGGTCCTGCCAACGGGATGCCCAGGGCGTCCAGGTGCTCGATCAGCCGGTCGCCGAGATCCAGTACGTGCTCTTCTACGCGGCGCACACCCACCTCCTCGAAGAGGGCCAGGGCGGCGCCCAGGGCGTGGATCGCGGGCAGGTTGAAGTTGCCGATCTCGAAGCGCTGGGCGTCGGGGCGGAGTTTGACCTGCTCCGTTCCGATGACGAGGTCCTCGTCGGTGTCCGCCATGCCGGCGAGCGCCGTGTACGTGGGCGGCAGCCGCTCGGCGTCGTACGGCGTGAACAGCAGGCCGAGCCCCTGGGGTACCAGCAGGCCCTTGTGGCACCCCGCGGCGAGGGCGGTGACCCCGAGTTCCCGCGCGTCCACGTCGAGGACGCCGAGGGACTGCATGGCATCCACGACCACTTCGGCGCCGTGCCGCTTCGCGAGCCTTGCGATGGCCGCGACGTCGTTGCGCTGGCCGTTGTGGAACATGACGTGGGACAGCGCTATGGCACGGGTCCGGGCGTCCACGTACGGCGCGAAGGTGTCGGCGTCGGCCCACTTCTTGCCGGGCCCGCCGTCCTGCGGCACCAGCCGGACCTCCAGGCCTTTGGCGCGCAGGCCCAGCCATGCGTACAGGAGGTTGGGGTGGTCGCCCTCGAGCAGCAGCACATTGTCACCCGGTTCCCAACGCAGGCCGTGGGCTGCGATGTTGAGCCCCTCTGAGGTGTTCTTGGTGAAAGCGATCTCCCGGGGGTTCGCGCCCAGGAAACCGGCCAGCCGGGCCCGGACCTCCTCGACGCGGGTCAGCCAGTGCGTCTTCGGGCCTGCGGTATGCAGGGCCTGGTCGTAGAAGGCGTCGAGGCCCGCTCGGACCGTCAGGGAGAGGGGGGTCTGGTGAGCGGCGTCCAGGTAGAGGAACTGGTCCGCCGCCGGGAACCGGGAGCGCAGTTGCGCGATGTCGATGGTTCGGGTGGCACTCACTGGCGCGTTCCTTTTCCGCGCCTGCGCCGGCAAGGCACATCGACGCTCGTCGCATAACGCCCCTCGGGATCGGCTTGCATATCCGAGAGGCATTGGTTGAACCGGTAGGACCAATCTGCCCTACCATCGCCACCGAGTCAAGAGGATCTCGGCCGGAGGTCCGACGCTCAGTTTCAGCTGGTCACCGCAGCTCGCAACGCAGATGTCACAGGCCATTCCAGATCGACCCTTGACAGAACCCGCCCCCAGCCAGTCCACTGGTCCTACAGGTTGGACCAACTCACACCCGGTCGCCCCCACCGCCTGCTCTCCACAGCGAGGTAGCAGTTCATGTCTTCCTTGAAGAACCACGGCACCGAGACCATCGCCGACGCATCACCGGAGGAGGCGAGCCACCAGGCCCCGCTGCTGTCCATGCGGGGCGTCAACAAGCACTTCGGCGAGTTGCACGTCCTGGCCGACATCGATCTCGATGTCGGCGCGGGAGAGGTCGTCGTCGTGATCGGCCCCTCCGGCTCCGGCAAGTCGACGCTGTGCCGCACCATCAACCGGCTGGAGACCATCGGTTCGGGGAGCATCACACTCGACGGACGTGAACTGCCGAGCGAAGGAAAGGAGTTGGCCGCACTCCGGGCGGACGTCGGAATGGTGTTCCAGTCCTTCAACCTCTTCGCCCACAAGACGGTGCTGGAGAACGTAACGCTCGGCCCGGTGAAAGTCCGGCGAATACCCCGGGCTCGGGCCCAACAGCAGGCGCTGCGGCTGCTCGACCGGGTGGGAGTGGTCGCCCAGGCGCACAAGTACCCCGCTCAGCTCTCCGGGGGCCAGCAGCAGAGAGTGGCGATCGCCCGCGCCCTGGCCATGGACCCCAAGGTGCTGCTGTTCGACGAGCCCACCTCCGCTCTCGACCCCGAAATGGTCAACGAGGTCCTCGACGTCATGGTCTCGCTGGCCCGCGAGGGGATGACCATGGTCGTCGTCACGCACGAGATGGGGTTCGCGCGCAGTGCCGCCGATCGCGTGGTCTTCATGGCGGACGGCCGCATCGTCGAAGAGGCGCTTCCCCAAGACTTCTTCTCGGCGCCGAAGAGCGAGCGGGCCAGGGACTTCCTGTCCAAGATCCTCACGCACTGAAGTCCCGCACTCAGGTCACTCAAGTCACCCACGAAGTCGCCCTCCGCGTGGCCCACCACGTCACCCCACGACGTCATCAACCACCCTGCTTCACCCACCTGTTGACAGCCCTGCCAGGAGCACCGCCATGACCATGACCCAGCTCAGACGTGCCCTCGCCGTGACGGCCACCACCGTTTCCCTCGCCCTCGCCCTGTCCGCCTGCGGAGGCGGCTCGGCATCCACGGACGACACCGCCGAGGTCGCCGCCAACCCCGACTTCGCCGCCGGCACCACCATGGCCCAGCTCGCAAAGGCCGACAGGATCACGATCGGTACGAAGTTCGACGTACCGCTCTTCGGTCTGAAAGGACTCGACGGCGAACCCGCGGGATTCGACGTGGAGATAGCAAAGATCATCGCGGGAAACCTCGGCATCGCGGCGGGAGACATCGACTGGGTCGAGACCCCCTCCAAGGTCAGGGACGAGTACCTCGCGCAGGGCAAGGCGGATCTGATCACCGCGACCTACACCATCACCGACGAGCGCCGCACCCGCGTGACCTTCGCCGGGCCCTACTACAACGCCGGCTCGACGCTCATGGTCAAGAGCGACAACGAGGAGATCACCGGGCCCAAGTCCCTCAAGAAGTCCGGTCTCAAGGTCTGTACGGCGACCGGATCCGTCGACGCCGAGGTCATCAAGGAGTACCTCTCGAAGCCCGAATCGCAGCTCGTCCAGTTCGACGTGTTCAGCAAGTGCGCCGAGGCTCTGCGCACCGGCCAGGTGGACGCCGTCACCACCGACAGCGCCATCCTCCTCGGCTTCGTCTCCACCTCCAAAGGCAAGTTCAGGACCGTCGGAGACACCTTCTACGACCAGCCTTTCGGCATCGGCATCAAGAAGGGCGACGTCGAGTTCTGCGAGTTCGTCAACGACGTACTCACCGAGTCCGTCAGCGACGGCAGTTACGCGAAGGCATGGGAGAAGACCGTCGGCGACGCCGCCCCGAAGACTCCCGAACTGCCCCGACTCGGCCCCTGCGAGTGAGGCGGTCCGGAGGAGTGTCATGGATGTGATCACCGGCAACGCCGGCCTGTTCTGGTCCGGCTGGCTCAGAACCGTCGAGATCTGCCTCTACGCGGCCATCGGCTCCCTCGCGGTCGGCCTGGCCGTGGCGGTGGCCCGGGTCTCGCCCGTCCCCGTGCTGCGGAGCCTGGGCGCGCTGTGGGTCCAGTGGCTGCGCAACTGCCCGCTCACCGTCGTGTTGTTCTTCATGGCGTTCGGCCTACCCGAAGTCGGCCTGCACGGCAGCTACTTCTGGTTCGGTGTGACGGGACTGGTCTGCTACACCTCGGCCTTCGTCTGCGAGGCCGTACGCAGCGGAATCAATGCCGTGCCGGCCGGTCAGGCGGAAGCGGCGCGGTCCATCGGGCTCACCTTCGGCTCGGGCTTGCGGCAGGTCGTCCTGCCGCAGGCACTGCGGTCGATGGTCCCTCCCCTCGGCAACGCACTGATCGCCATGATCAAGAACTCGGCGATCGTGGGCGCCTTCGGTGTGGGCGGTGAGCTGTTCAGCGTCGCCGACACCCTCACCTCGGCCCGAGGACTCCCCGCCCTGCCCACCCTCACCGGCGTCGTGGTCGGTTACCTCCTGCTGATACTGCCCTTCGGGTTTCTGCTCGGCACCCTGGAACGAAAGGTGGCGATCGCCCGGTGAGCGCACCGAACACCGCCCCCGCGCTGTACGACGCCCCTGGCCCACGGACCCGAAGGCGCATCCGCTGGGGCACGGCCGCGGTGGTGCTCGTATTCGCCGCCCTGCTCGTCACCCTGGTCACCAGGCTCGATGCCCAGGGTCAGTTCGCCGAGGCCAAGTGGGGGCCGCTGCTCGATCCGACCCATGAGCAGTTCGGGCAGGTATGGGACTTCCTGGGCGCGGGCCTGCTCGCCACGCTGCAGGCGGCCGCCATCGCCATCGCGCTCTCCCTCCTCCTGGGCACCGTCCTCGCCGTCACCCGGTTCACGGCCGCCGCCTGGTACCGGTGGGCGGTCGTGGGCTGCATCGAGTTCCTGCGCGGCGTACCGGTCGTCATGTCCGTCTTCTTCGCCGCCCGCGTCCTGCCGGAACTCGGCGTCGACCTGCCGGTGATGTGGTTCCTCGTCATCGGACTGACCCTGTACAACTCCGTGGTCATCGCCGAAGTCATCCGCGCCGGCATCCAGGCCCTGCCCAAGGGCCAGGCCGAAGCCGCCCAGGCCATCGGCCTCACCCGGAGCGCGACCCTGCGCCTCGTCCTGCTCCCCCAGGCGTTCCGCATCACGCTCCCCGCCCTCATCGGGCAGCTCGTGGTCGTACTGAAGGACACCTCACTCGGCTTCATCATCAGTTACGAGGAACTGCTGCGCCGGGGCCAGATCGCCGTACAGACACTGGAGAACCCCCTCCAGATGTTCTTCGTCATCGGAGCGATCTTCATCGGGGTCAACTTCAGCCTCTCGAAACTGGCGGAAGCCGTGGAGCGCCGGGCGGGCTGAACGCGGCGGCCGGCCGATCTCCGTGATTCCCCGGCACGGGAATCTGTTCGCCAGACAGGCCGACGATCTGCTTGGCTCGCCCCATGAGCGATCTCCACATCCGCAGCGCAACCCCCGCCGATCTCGACGCCGTCCTCGCCTTCTGGAAGACGGCCGCCGAGGGCACGAGCATCAGCGACGACCGCGACGGCGTGGAGCGGCTCGTCGCCCGTGACGCCAAGGCGCTGATCATCGCCGAGTACGGGGGCGAGCTCGTGGGCACAGTGATCGCCGGCTTCGACGGCTGGCGTTGCCATCTGTACCGGCTCGCCGTGCATCCGGACCGCCGCCGCCTCGGCATCGGCTCGGCGCTGCTCGCCGCCGCGGAGGAACGGTTCGTACGGCTCGGCGGGCGGCGCGGCGACGCGATGGTGCTGCAGCGCAACGAGACCGCGCATCATGCGTGGCGGGCCGCGGGGTACACGCCCGAGGAGAAGTGGCGGCGGTGGGTGAAGCCGCTCGGCGCATGACCGGCGTACGCGCGACTTTGCTGACCCTTTACTATGTGAGGACTTGGTCTTCTTCTTCCTAGGAAAGGTGTGAGCGTCCGCCCATGGGCGAGCCTCCCAGTCCCGGCAGCCCGCGCGGCCTTGCGCCGTGCGGGCATCATGCGATTCCCAGCCCTCTGTCCGACCATGGGACGGAGGTGACCCGATGACCGAAGTGCTCCTCCTCGCGGTGGCGGTTCTGCTCTCCCTGGCCTGCGGAGCATTCGTCGCCGCCGAGTTCTCGCTGACCACGGTCGAGCGCAGCGAGCTGGAACGAGCCGCCGAGCGCGGTGAGGTCGGTGCCTCGGGCGCTCTCAAGGCCGTACGGAATCTGACCTTCCAGCTTTCCGGCGCGCAACTCGGCATCACCGTCACCAACTTGATCGTCGGCATGCTCGCCGAGCCGTCCATCGCCAAGCTGATCGCGGGTCCGCTGGAGGCGGCCGGCATGGGCCCCTCGGTGGCCTCTTCGACCGCGCTGGTCATCGGTACGGCGCTGTCGACGGTGTTCCTGATGGTCGTCGGCGAGCTCGTGCCCAAGAACTGGGCGATCTCCTCGCCGCTGTCGGTGGCCAAGAAGGTGGCGACGCCGCAGCGCTGGTTCAGCACGCTGTTCCGGCCGTTCATCACGCATCTCAACAACACCGCGAACCGGGTCGTACGCCGCTTCGGTGTCGAGCCCACCGAGGAGCTGGCCTCGGCCCGTGGGCCGCAGGAGCTGATGGCCCTGGCCCGCCACTCCGCGAGGGAGGGCGCGCTGGAGGCCGACACCGCCGAGCTTTTCGTACGGACGCTGAACCTCGCGGACCTGACCGCGGAGAACGTGATGACGCCGCGCGTCCAGGTCATCGCCCTGGACGTCCAGGCGACCTGCGAGGACGTGGCGAACGCGACGCGGGCGACGGGTCTTTCGCGCTTCCCCGTCTACCGCGGCAACCTCGACTCGGTCGTGGGCGTCGCGCACATCAAGGACGTACTGGCGGTGCCCGCCGAGCGCCGCAGCCGCAGCTCGGTCGCGCAGCTGATGCGCGAACCCCTGCTCGTACCGGAGTCGCTGACCGTCGACCGGCTCCTGGACCGGATGTCCGGGAAGCGCACGATGGCCGTCGTCATCGACGAGTACGGCGGCACCGCCGGGGTCGCCACCCTGGAGGACATCGTCGAGGAGGTCGTCGGCGAAGTGCGGGACGAGCACGATCCGCACGAGATGCCCGATCTCGCCCTGGCCGGCAAGGACGACGACGGCAGGGCGCTGTACAACGCCGACGGTGCGGCCCGCACCGACCAGCTCGCACGGGTCGGGCTGCGGGTGCCCGAGGGGCCGTACGAGACGCTGGCCGGGCTCATCGCGACCGAACTCGGCCGCATTCCCACCGTCGGCGACACCGTGGACGTCACCGGCTGGCGGCTCGAAGTGACGGACGCATCGGGGCACCGGGCCGCGCGCGTGCTGCTGCACGCGCCCCTACCGCTCATCGAGGGCATCGAAGGCATCCAGGAAGAGGGGACGCTGTGACCGCCGTACAGCTGCTGATCGGTCTGGCGACGCTCGTCGTGAACGCCTTCTTCGTCGGTGCCGAGTTCGCGCTGATCTCCGTACGCCGCAGCCAGATCGAGCCGTACGCCGAAGAGGGCGACCGGCGGGCGCGGAGCGTGCTGTGGGGTCTGAAGCACGTCTCCGCGCTGATGGCCGCCGCGCAGCTCGGCATCACGCTGTGCACGCTGGTCCTGGGTGTGGTCGCGGAGCCCGCGATCGAGCATCTGCTGGAGCCGGTGTTCCACGCGATGGGGGTGCCCGAGGGCGCGGGGCACGTGATCTCGTTCGTGATCGCGCTGACCTTGGCGACGTATCTGCACATGCTCCTCGGCGAGATGGTGCCGAAGAACATCGCGCTCGCCGAACCGGTGCGCACGGCACTGCTGCTCGGCCCGCCGCTGGTCGCGCTGTCCCGGGCGCTGCGTCCGGTGATCTTCACGATCAACGCCTTCGCGAACGCGCTGCTGAAGCTGATGCGCGTCGAGGTGCGGGACGAGGTGACCGCGACCTTCTCGGACGACGAACTCGCCCGCCTCGTCCAGGACTCCAGCGCCGCGGGCCTGATCGACGACCGGGCCCAGGAGCGGCTGCACGACGCCCTGGAGCTGGGCCGCCGTCCCGTCCGGGATGTCGTCCTCCCGCTGGAACGCGTCGTCTACGCGCGCGTGGGCGTCACGCCCGAGCAGTTGGAGGACCTGTCCGCCGAGTCCGGCTTCTCCCGCTTCCCCGTCGTGGACGACGGCCGCCACATCGTCGGCTACCTCCACGTCAAGGACGCGCTGGACGCGATGCCGCGCGACCTGCCGTTCCGGGTCGCGGACATGCGCTCGATCGCCCGCGTCCGGGAAAGCACACCGCTGGACGACGTGCTCACGGCGATGCGCCGCAGTCGTACGCATCTGGCGGCGGTGTCCGGCGACGACGGGCTGCTGGCGGGGCTGGTGACGATGGAGGACGTGCTGCGGGAGTTGTTCGGGCAGCCGGCGTGAGGTGAGTGCCGGTACGTGACTGCACGTACCGGCACATTCCTGCACGTACCGGCACCTGCCCGTGGGCGGCAGACCGGTGGGTATGTGTGCGGGATACCATCGCTTCCGCCATGGAGACGAATGCCACCTACACCAGTTTTGTCGCGGTCGGCGACTCCTTCACCGAGGGCATGTCGGACCGGTTGCCCGGCGGCTCGTATCGCGGTTGGGCCGACCTGCTGGCGGGGCGGCTGGCCGCTCGGACGCCGGGCTTCCGGTACGCCAACCTCGCCGTGCGCGGCAAGCTGATCGGGCAGATCGTGGCCGAGCAGGTGGACGTGGCGGCGGCCATGCAGCCGGACCTCATCACGCTGGTGGGCGGGCTGAACGACACGCTCCGCCCCAAGTGCGACATGGGCCGGGTACGCGGGCTCCTGGAGGAGGCCGTCGAGCGGCTCGCTCCCTCCTGCAAGCAACTCGTGCTGATGCGCAGCCCCGGCCGCCAGGGCCCGGTCCTGGAACGCTTCCGGCCACGCATGGAGGAGCTGTTCACCTGCGTGGACGACCTCGCGTCCCGGCACGGCGCCCTCGTGGTCGACCTCTACGGCGCCCCGTCACTCGCCGACCCCCGCATGTGGGACGTGGACCGCCTGCACCTCACGACCGAGGGGCACCGCCGCGTCGCGGAAGCGGTGTGGCAGACACTCGGCCACGAGGCGCAGGACGCCGAGTGGCGTACACCGTTGCCCGCGAGCGCGCCGCCCGGGTGGGGCGCCCGCCGGACCGCCGACGTGCGGTTCGCCCGGCAGTACCTGCTGCCGTGGATCGGGCGGCGGCTTACGGGGCGGTCCTCGGGGGACGGCCGTCCGGCCAAGCGGCCGGAGCTGCTGCCGTACGAGGGGTCGGGGTCGTAGACGTACGAAGGGGTGGCGGCGTACGCGTACGAACGGCCGGGGACGTGGGCCTACGAACGGCCAGGTGACGTGGGCCTACGACGGGCCGGTGGACGTGGGCGTACGAGAGGCCGGTGGCGTGGGTCTCCTTCGCGTCGGATGATCGGAAGCATCGTCCCGGCGGCGCGAAGGGAGTCTCGCGTGACCACCACCGTGATCAACCTCAAGGGCCATATCCAGGAGTTCGGGCCCCGTCTGGAGAAGGCCCCCGCGGACCTCGTCTACGTCGGCCGCCGCTGGACCAGGGGCGGCTGGGACCTTCCCGAGCATCCGCTCAACAACCCGTTCGTCCCCGACACCGCCAAGAAGAAGCACGACGGCACCCGCCCCGAGGTCATGGCCAAGTACCGGGCGTACCTCCTCGAACGCCCCGACCTCCTCGACCTGGTGCCCGAACTGCGCGGCAAGACGCTGGCCTGCTGGTGCGCGCCGGAGCTGTGCCACGCCGACATCCTGGCGGAGCTGGCCGACGCGTCCTGAGCGGCCTCGGACCGCGCTTGTAGCTTCCGACGAACAACCCCATGGCGCTGGCCTGCGGGAACCGCCAGTAGAATCAGGCCACGTGACTCCCGCGCCCGCAAAGCCCCGTATCCCGAACGTCCTCGCCGGCCGCTACGCCTCCGCCGAGCTCGCCGTCCTGTGGTCCCCCGAGCAGAAGGTGAAACTGGAGCGTCAGCTCTGGCTCGCTGTACTGCGGGCCCAGAAGGATCTCGGGATCGAGGTGCCGGATGCCGCCCTCGCCGACTACGAGCGCGTTCTCGACCAGGTCGACCTGGCCTCGATCGCCGAGCGCGAGAAGGTCACGCGGCACGATGTGAAGGCGCGGATCGAGGAGTTCAACGATCTCGCCGGGCACGAGCACGTCCACAAGGGCATGACCTCGCGTGACCTCACGGAGAACGTCGAGCAGCTGCAGATCCGGCTCTCGCTGGAGCTGATGCGCGACCGTACGGTGGCGGTCCTGGCGCGGCTCGGCAAGCTGGCCGGTGAGTACGGCGAGCTGGTCATGGCGGGCCGTTCGCACAACGTCGCCGCGCAGGCCACGACCCTCGGCAAGCGCTTCGCGACCGCCGCCGACGAGCTGCTCGTCGCGTACGGCCGGGTCGAGGAGCTGCTCGCCCGTTACCCGCTGCGCGGCATCAAGGGCCCGGTGGGCACGGCCCAGGACATGCTCGACCTGCTGGGCGGCGACGCGGCGAAGCTCGCCGAGCTGGAGCAGCGCATCGCCGGGCACCTCGGCTTCTCGCAGGCCTTCACCTCCGTCGGCCAGGTCTACCCGCGCTCGCTCGACTACGAGGTCGTCACCGCCCTGGTGCAGGTGGCCGCGGCTCCGTCCTCGCTCGCGAAGACGATCCGCCTGATGGCCGGGCATGAGCTGGTGACCGAGGGCTTCAAGCCGGGTCAGGTCGGCTCCTCGGCGATGCCGCACAAGATGAACACCCGGTCCTGCGAGCGCGTCAACGGTCTGATGGTGATCCTGCGCGGCTACGCCTCGATGACCGGCGAGCTCGCGGGCGACCAGTGGAACGAAGGCGACGTCTCCTGCTCGGTGGTGCGCCGGGTTGCGCTGCCCGACGGCTTCTTCGCACTCGACGGACTGCTGGAGACGTTCCTCACCGTCCTCGACGAGTTCGGCGCCTTCCCCGCGGTCGTCGCGCGTGAGCTGGACCGTTATCTGCCGTTCCTCGCGACGACGAAGGTCCTGATGGGTGCCGTACGCGCCGGTGTCGGCCGGGAGGTCGCGCACGAGGCCATCAAGGAGAACGCCGTCGCGTCCGCTCTCGCGATGCGCGAGCAGGGCGCCGAGCGCAACGAACTGCTCGACAAGCTGGCCGCCGACGACCGCCTTCCGCTGGACCGTGCGGAGCTCGCCGCGCTGATGGCCGACAAGCTGTCCTTCACGGGGGCCGCCGCCGGCCAGGTTTCCGCGGTCGTCGGCCGGATCGAGGAGATCGTCAAGCAGCACCCGGAGGCGGCGGGTTACACGCCGGGGGCGATCCTCTGACGCGCTTCACCCCTGCGGAACTGGAGGCCGCCCGCGACCGGCTGGTGCCGGATGTCGTCGCGGACGGCCTCCGCGTTCTGTTCTGCGGCATCAACCCCGGTCTCATGACGGCTGCGACAGGCCACCATTTCGCCCGCCCGGGCAACCGCTTCTGGCCGGTCCTGCACCTCTCCGGTTTCACACCTCGACTGCTGAAGCCGTCAGAACAGGGCGAGTTGCTCTCGTACGGACTCGGCATCACGAACGTGGTGGCGCGGGCCTCCGCGCGAGCCGATGAGCTGAGCGCGGAGGAGTACCGGGAGGGCGGCCGGCTGCTGAGCCTGAAGGTGGAGCGTCTGCGTCCGCGCTGGCTTGCGGTGGTGGGAGTCACCGCGTACCGGGTGGCCTTCGACGAGCGCAAGGCTCAAGTGGGCCCGCAGGAGCGGAAGTTCGGTGATACGCGGGTGTGGGTGCTGCCCAATCCCAGCGGGCTGAACGCGCACTGGACGGCGGAGACGATGGCGGAGGAGTTCGGGCGGCTGCGGTTGGCGGCTGCCCAGACTTAGCGGGTCACGGTGGATCTATCTCGGTGACCACGGCAAGGAGTTGGAACGGCAGCTCCTTGTCCCACTGGGACACACCCAGAACAACCCAGCGGCCGATCTCCTCGCACCTCCACGAGTGCACGTCCTGCACATGGGAGCTGAGCGAGCCCCATGGCTCAGGTATGTCCTCGCCGCCCATGGCCCGCTCCTGGATGCTCCACAGCGAGAATTTCTGCGGCGCACCCCAGCGATCGGTCAGCCGCTCGGAGAGGCCGTCCCTGTCCGCTTCGTACTGCACGGCCGTCTCCTCCCGCTCCGTCCCGTCGTCCTCCCAGAAGTCGTCGCTCGTCGCCAGTTCGGCTATGTGGAACCCAGGTCCTGCGGTGCCGACGTCCGACCGGCCGTGCTCCGTGGAAAAGGGTCGGGAGCACAGCTCGTCTATCGTGGCGAGTTGCTGCGCGAGGGTCATGAGATCCAGTAAACCCTGCGGCACTGACATTTGGTGGTCCGTCAGCCGCGACTCAGCCGCTGCTCAAGCGTCCCGACGCCGTACGCTCCAGGCCCCCGCCGCCAGCGCGGCCGCGGCCCACAGCGCGGTCACCGCCAGCCCGCTCCAGGGGCCGAGCGCACCGTCGGACGTTTCGTGGAAGACCACCTGGCCCGCCTTGTCCGGCAGGAAGTCGGCGACTCCACCGGACACTCCCCCGACGACGAAGGACACGATGAGCAGGAACGGGATCAGGATGCTCAGGGTGGCGACTCCGCTGCGCAGCAGAGCGGTCAGGCCGGCCGCGAACAGGGCCATCAGCGCGAGGTAGAGCCCGCAACCGACGACACCGCGCAGTCCCTCGCCCCAGCTCAGCCCGCTCCCCCGGTCACCGAGGACCGCCTTGCCCACGGCCAGACTCACGAACCCGGTGACCAGCCCGACGACAAGGGCTGGTACGCCGACCGCCGTAGCCTTCGCCGCGAACCACCGGATCCGATCGGGCACCGCGGCCAGCGAGACCCGCAGCGCACCGCCCTGGAACTCCGAGGACACGGCCTGCGCGCCGAACGCGATCGCCGCGATCTGCCCGAAACTGACCCCGAAGAACGCCGAGAACAAGGGGTCGAAGTCCTCGCCGGGGGATTCGCCCGAGGAGGCGTCGAGCCCGGCGATCGCGGAGAAGGCCGCGGTGACGAGTACGACGGCTGCCAGTCCGGCGACAAGGGACCGCAGCGTACGGATCTTGAGCCACTCGGAGTGGAGTACGGGTGTGAACGGCACGGTCAGGCCTCCTGCGGCTGGTTCGATGTCTTTGAGGTCTGGGCTGCGAACTCGGCCTCCGTGGCGGTCAGATCGAGGTAGGCCTGCTCCAACGTGCCCTCCTCCGCGGCGAGTTCCAGGATGGGCACTCCGGTGCCCGAGGTGAGGCGGCCGATGTCGTCCACGCGCGCGTAGTGCACGATCCACCGTTCGTCCGCGCCCTCCACGGCGTCGTATCCGTGCCGGGCGAGCAATTCCCGAAGTGCGGCGCCGTCGGTGGTGCGTACGCGTACGCGTGGCTGCACGCGCGCGTCGATGAACTCCCGCATCGGCATGTCGGCGAGCAGGCGCCCGCGGCCCAGGACGACGAGGTGGTCGGCGAAGGACGCGGTCTCGTTCATGAGGTGGCTGGAGACGAGCACAGCGCGGCCCTCGCGGGCGAGTCGGCGCATCAACTCCCGGATCCAGATGATGCCTTCGGGGTCGAGCCCGTTCGACGGCTCGTCGAGCAGAACCACCGGCGGGTCGCCGAGGAGCGCGGCGGCGATGCCCAGGCGCTGGCGCATGCCGAGGGAGTACGTCCTGACGCGGCGGCCTGCGACCGAGGCCAGCCCCGCTTCCTCCAGGACCTCGTCCGCGCGGCGCTCCGGGAGGCGGTTGCTCGCGGCGAGCACGCGCAGATGGTCCCGCGCGGTACGCGCGCCGTGGGCCGCCTGGGCATCGAGCAGGGCGCCGACGTGGCGCAGCGGCTCGTCGAGCGTCGCGTAGGCGCGGCCGCCGATGGTGGCGGTGCCGGACGTCGGCCGGTCCAGGCCGAGTACGAGCCGCAGAGTGGTGGACTTTCCGGCGCCGTTGGGGCCGAGGAAGCCGGTGACGCGGCCGGGTTCCACGCGGAAGGTGAGGTGGTCCACGGCGCGTGTGGTGCCGTACACCTTGGTGAGCTCCTGTACGTCGATGCTGGTCATGGGCCCAGCCTGGCCGTCTGTGCGGCGCCGGGGCCTCCCCCGCGGGTGGAGAGACTCTCCCTCGCCCGGGGGAGGACCGTTGTCAGCGGCGGCTGGCACGATGACCAAATGGCCCGCTTCCTGCGCCGGTTGATCCGGGGGACGACGTACACGCGCTTGCTGCACCTGTGGGTGCCGATGCTGATAGTGAGCGTGTGGATGTTCATCATGCCCTCGCGCCCGTGGGTGCCCGCTTTGTTCCTCATTCCGCTCGGGCTCATCCCGGCCGTGCGGCACGGCGAGGGTGTGCAGGCGCGATTGCTGCTGACGCCGGGCGAGGAGGAGGAGTCGGGGATCTCCGTAGGGCCGTCGGTGACATGGGGGGACCGGTTCCGCACGGTGGTGTGGCTGGAAGCCCGCATGGTCCTCGGGTGGGGGGCCGGAGTGGCCACCGTCTGGCTGCCGGTCCTGGCCTTGGTGCTGATCCAGCTCCCCTTCGGGCACGTGCCGGACGATGTCCCGCTCCTCTCGGACGCGGACCCTCACTGGGCATACGCCCTGCTCGCACCGTTGCCGCTGATCGCCCTGTACGGGGTAGTTGTGGGACTCGGCGAGCTGATCACGGCCATCGCGCGCCACCTCCTCGGACCGTCCGCGGCCGAGCGGGTCGCCGCCCTGGAGGAGCGCACCGAACGGCTCCTGGAGCGCACGCGCATCGCCCGCGAGCTGCACGATTCGATCGGGCACGCGTTGACCGTGGCCGTGGTGCAGGCGGGTGCCGCGCGGGCTGCGGGAGACCCAGAGTTCACCGACCGGGCCTTGGGCGCCATCGAGGACACGGGCCGAGCCGCCCTGGAGGACTTGGAGCGGGTGTTGAGCGTGCTGCGCGAGTCGGAGCGGCCGGCGAGCAGCCGCCCGACGCTCGCGGAGGCGGATCGTCTGCTGGAGTCGGCGCGCACCTCCGGGGCGAAGGTCGACGCCGAGGTGACGGGTCCGCTCAAGGAGGTGCCCGGCCCGGTCTCGCGGGAGGGCTATCGCATCCTCCAGGAGTCGCTCACCAATGTGCTGCGGCATGCGGGGTCCGTCCCCGTCCGGGTCCGTATCGGGGTCGAGGACCAGTCGCTCTCCCTGGAGGTGCGCAATCCGCTGTCAGCCGAGATAGCTGGGCCCGGTCGCGGCAGCGGTCTGCGGGGCATACGCGAGCGGGCCGCGCTGCTCGGCGGCCTCGCGCGCACCGGCCCGGACGACGGCGACTGGCAGGTTCACGTCGAGCTGCCGCTGCGCTGATCTACGCTGGCCGGGTGCCGGTCACCGTTCTGCTCGTCGATGACGAACCCCTCGTACGCGCCGGTCTGCGCGCCGTTCTGGAGGCGCAACACGACCTCGAGGTCGTCGGGGAGGCCGCCGACGGCGCCGCGGTGATCCCGCTGGTCCGGCAGCTGCGGCCCGAAGTCGTCCTGATGGACGTCCGGATGCCGCTCATGGACGGCATCGAGGCCACGCGCGCCGTGCTGCGGACGGTCGACCGGCCGCCGAAGATCGTCGTGGTGACGACCTTCGAGAACGACGAGTACGTGTACGAGGCGCTGCGCGCGGGCGCCGACGGTTTCCTGCTGAAGCGGGCGCGGCCGGCGGAGATCGTGCACGCGGTGCGGCTGGTCGCCGAGGGCGAGTCGCTGCTGTTCCCGGCGTCGGTGCGGCAGTTGGCCGCCGAGTACGGGGACGGTGGTGGCGGGAATCCCGCGGCGCGGGCGGTGCTGGAGCGGGCGTCTCTGACCGAGCGAGAGGCGGAGGTACTGCGGCTGATGACCCGGGGCCTGTCGAACGCGGAGATCGCCGAGCGGCTGGTGGTCGGCACCGAGACGGTGAAGTCCCATGTCAGCGCCGTACTGGCGAAGTTGGGGGCGCGGGACCGGACACAGGCGGTGATCGCGGCGTACGAGTCGGGATTCGTGGCCCCCGGCTGATCCGGGGCTCCTGGCAAGGGGCTTGTGCCAGGCACTCGCCGGGTTCGGTCGCGGCGAGTACGATCCGGCCAACACGCGCGCGAGCTGGGAGGACGTACGTTGGGGCAGCTGACCGGCGGGGATCCCTCGCTGCTGCGGAGGATCAACTCCGCGGTGGTGCTGCATGCGCTGCGGGCCACGGACTTCGCGACTCTCACCGAGATCACCCGGGTGACCGGGCTGTCCCGGCCCACTGTGGAGGGCGTCGTCGAGGGGCTGGTCGCGGGCGGGCTCGTTGTCGAGACCGCGGCCGAGGAGGGTGCCGCGCGGCGTCAGGGTCGGCCCGCACGAAGGTACCGGTTCCGGGCGGAGGCGGGGCATCTGCTCGGGCTCGAGATCGGTTCGCATCGGGTGGCCGCGCTCCTCGCGGACCTGGACGGCCGCACCCTGGGGACGATCGCCAAGGACGTGTCCGAGGCGGCGTCGGCGGACGAACGGCTCGAACGGCTGCGTACGGCCGTCGCCGAGCTGCTGCGCCAGGCGGGCGTTGCGCGCGGTTCCCTGCGGGCGGTCGGCGTGGGTACGCCCGGCATCATCGAGGCGGACGGCACCGTACGGCTGGGCTCCGCCCTGCCCGACTGGACGGGGCTGCATCTGGGCGAGCGGCTGCGTCGCTCCTTCAAGTGTCCGGTGCTGGTAGAGAACGACGCCAACGCCGCGGTGGTGGCCGAGCACTGGAAGGGCGCGGGCACGGAGTCCGACGACATGGTGTTCGTGCTGGCCGGGCTGAGCCCGGGGGCCGGTTCCTTGATCGGCGGGCGGCTGCACCGCGGGTACGGGGGTGCGGCCGGGGAGATCGGTGCGCTGCATCTCCTGGGTCGTGAGGCGACTCCGGAGACACTGCTGTCCACGACGGACAAGCCGTTGCATCCACTTGACGAGCAGGCGGTGGCGAGGGTCTTTGCGCAGGCCCGCAAGGGTGACGAGCGGGCTAGGGCGGCCGTCGAGCGCTTCATCCAGCGACTGGTGCACGATGTGGCGGCCCTGGTGCTCGCCCTGGACCCGGAGCTCGTAGTCATCGGAGGCTGGGCGGCAGGCATCGACGGCGTACTGGAGCCACTGCGCAAGGAGCTGTCCCGCTACTGCCTGCGACCACCTCGGGTGGCCCTTTCGGTCCTGGGCGAGGCGGCCGTGGTGATGGGGGCGCTGCGGCTGGCTCTCGATCATGTGGAGGAGCAGCTGTTCGCGGTGGAGGGCACGGTCACGGCACGGCGCTGAGTGTCGGGGGGGGTTGTTTCGCCCCCGCCGCCCCTACCCGTCCCATCCTCGGGGCTCCGCTCCCGAACCCCACCAGGGGCTCCGCCCCCCGGCCCCGGGTTTGTATGTCGACTGCGGACCGGTCGGGGCTGGGCGCGCAGTTCCCCGCGCCCCTTACGGGGCTTGACCCTCCGCGGGGATCAGGGGCGGAGCCCCTCGTGGGGGCGCAGGGCGCAGCCGCCAGCGGGTCCAGGGGTGCAGCCCCGGCGGGGTCGAGGAGCGCAGGCCCTCCAGAGTTCACGGGCGGGGCCCCTGTTTGCCCGCAGGGCGCAGCCACCAGCAGGTCCAGGGGCGCAGCCCCGGCGGGGTCGAGGGGCGCAGCCCCGGCGGGGTCGAGGGGCGCAGCCCCGGCGGGGTCCAGGGGCGGAGCCCCTGGTGGGGTTTGGGGCGGAGCCCCTGGGATGGGACGGGTAGGGGCGGCGGGGGCGAGGAAACCCCGTTAGGAAGCCCGCCGCTCCGGGTCATGGTGGATCTCCACCCCACCCGTGTCACCGAACGTCAGCCGACACGTATCGGCCCGGTACGTAGCGACCGACACCGCCGCGGCGCGACCCTCGGCATAGAACCGTGTCGTGACGACAAGAACCGGGGCGCCAGGAAGCCGATCGAGTTCCTTGGCGTCGTCCGCACGCGCCGAGCCAAGCTCCACAGCCCGGTCCTGCGTCTCCAGGGACAGCCGCTGGAGCTCACGCAGCACCGCCCGCGCCCGCCCCGCCCCCGACGCCGCATCGATGGCGGACAGCGCAGGCACCGACGAGACAGGCACGTACAGCAACTCGGCGGCCACAGGCTGCCCATGCGTCACCCGGGAGCGACGTACGGTATGCACCTGCTCCTCATGTCCGATCTCCAGGATGTCGGCCACCGCCGCAGGCGGAACCACCACCGTGCAGTCCACGGCCCGCCAGGCATCCCCTGCCGCCCCCGGCCACGCATGCTGCTCGGAACCCACATCCACACCCATACGCGGCGGAGCCACGGTCGTGCCGACCCCGCGCCGCCGCTGAAGCCGACCTTCGAGTTCGAGCTGCTCCAGAGCCTGCCGAAGGGTGGCCCGGGCAACCCCGAACCGCGCGGCAAGATCACGCTCGTTCGGCAGAATCTCGCCCACCGAGAACTCGGAGTCCAGCGCCTCACTCAGTACGGTCCGCAAGTGCCAGTACTTGGGCTCCGGCACCGTATCCAACTGCGTGGTCCCCACCGTGTCCTCCGCAATCGCCGTGCCCCGGCGGCTTTCAACGCCCTTGTTTATTAAAGGTTCTTGCACTATCTCCTGCGACCATAAGACGGCCCCCACCCTTGGTCAAGACCAATCCTGGACACAGGAACCTCAGGCGTCGGCCAGCGACAGCAGCTTCTCCGGGTTGCGCATGATGTAGATGGACTGGATCCGGCCGTCGGCGACCTCCAACTGGAAGACGCTGTCGGGCTTGCCCGCGGACAGGGCGAGCAGCGCGGGTGCGCCGTTGACTTCGATGAAGCGGAACGTCGCGTCCTGGATGCCGCCGCCCTGCCGGGCAGCACCGATGACGAAGCGCCCCACCTTGTCGGCCGACTCGATCGCGCGCACCGGCGCCTTGGCCAGGCCACCGCTGTCGCCCACCAGGCGGACATCCGGGGCCAGCAGCGTCAGCAGCCCCTCCAGGTCGCCCTCGGTCGCCGCGGCGAGAAAGCGCTCGGTGAGTTCGCGTTGCAGCGCGGGGTCGACCTCGTAGCGGGTGCGCCTCTCGTCGACGTGCTTGCGGGCCCGTCCGGCCAGCTGGCGCACCGCGGGCTCGCTGCGGTCGAGGGTGGTGGCGATGTCGGCGTACGGGAATCCGAAGGCCTCGCGGAGGACGAACACCGCGCGTTCCAGGGGCGACAGGGACTCCAGGACGACGAGGACGGCGAGCGAGACCGAGTCGGCGAGCACGGCCCGCTCCGCCGCGTCCGGGACGGTGTCGGCGAAGTCGGTGACGTACGGCTCGGGCAGCCACGGTCCTACGTAGGCCTCGTTACGCGACTGGATCTGGCGCAGCCGGTCGATGGCGAGGCGGGTGGTAATGCGTACGAGATAGGCGCGTGGTTCGCGCACCTCGGCGTGGTCGGCGCCGGACCAACGCAGCCACGCCTCCTGGACGACGTCCTCCGCGTCGGCCACCCGGCCGAGCATGCGGTAGGCGACGCCCATCAGGACGGGACGGTGCTCTTCGAAGACCTCGGTCACAGTGTCGGTAGCCACGAACCCATCCCATCCGACGCTCCGGACCGTGTCCAGGCAATACCTGGGCCAACCCGGTGACGGGCGGGACGCGTTGAGGGGCGTACGGCCTGCGGGTTTGCACCAGCATCGCTTGGGGACTACCGGCCGGTAGCAGTTGCTGACAAACTGTCTAGGAGAGCAGGTCGTGTGCACCCGCTGCCCACGGCCGCCGCGCCCCCAGACGAGGAGCAGTGCCATGTCCGCCCCGGTCAGCCACCCCGTCCCCTCCACGTTCTCCGGCGGCCCGCAGTCCGTGACCTTCTCCGTCCCCTCTCCGCTCGGCCCGCTGCCCGTGACCCTCGCGTACACGCGCGTGGGCAGCGGCGAACCGCTTCTGCTGCTGCACGGGATCGGCCACCACCGGCAGGCCTGGGACCCGGTCATCGACATCCTGGCCGTCGAGCGCGATGTGATCGCGGTGGATCTGCCCGGCTTCGGCGAGTCCCCCGCGCTGGCCGACGGGCTCGCCCACGATCTGCCGACGATGAACGCCGCGCTCGGCGCGCTCTGCCAGGCGCTGGAGATCGAACGCCCGCATGTGGCGGGCAACTCGCTGGGCGGGTTGCTGGCCCTGGAACTGGGCCGCGCCCAGCTCGTACGGTCCGTGACGGCGCTGTCACCCGCGGGCTTCTGGTCGCCGGTCGAGCGGCGGTACGCCTTCGGTGTGCTGCAGGCGATGCGGCAGACGGCGATCCGTATGCCGTTGCCGGTGGTCGAGCGGCTGTCGCGGACCGCGGCCGGGCGCACCGTGCTGACCAGCACCATCTACGCGCGCCCCGGCCGGCGTTCACCCGAGGCGGTCGTCGCCGAGACGCTCGCGCTGGCTCAGGCCAAGGGATTCGTCGAGACGCTCCGGGCCGGCGTCTCCGTCCAGTTCACGGACGACGTCCCCGGGCTTCCCGTCACCGTGGCGTGGGGCACAAGGGACCGGCTTCTGGTGCGGCGGCAGGGGGTCCGCGCCAAGTACGTCATCCCGGACGCCCGGCTCGTACGACTGCCCGGCTGCGGCCACGTCCCGATGAACGACGACCCGGCCCTCGTCGCCCGCGTCATCCTCGACACCAGCCGCTGAGACGGCAGGCACTGGAACGGCAGGCACTGGAACGGCAGGCGCTGAGACGGCAGTGGCCGGCCTCCGCGCCCGAAGCCTCAACGCCCCTGATCCCAGGGCGACTCCGGCTCCCACCAGGGCACTGCCGGCTGCCTGGGCCGGCCCGTAGGAGCCCGTGCCGACGAGTGGGGCAGTGAAGGCGGCGGCGACGGGGATGAGGCCGGAGAAGAGGGTGGCGCGCTCCGCGCCGATCCGCTGCATGCCCATGTACCAGCAGACGAAGCCGATGACCGTGACGATCACCGCCTGCCACAGGAGCGCGGCGAGTTCGGTGCTGTCGGGCGTACGCAGCCACGCGCGGCCCTCGACGATCAGCCCGGCCAGCGCCGACTCGACCGCCGCGAGCCCGCACACGGTGGCGGCGAGCAGCCGAGGACCGAGCGGTCGCAGTACGGGCACGGCGAGGACCGCGAAACCGACCTCGCCGAGGAGCGCACACACGGAGAAGGCGATGCCCGCGCCGTCCGTGTGTCCCCAGCCCTGGACGGTGAAGGCGCCCACGGCGACGAGCAACGCGCCGTACAGGACGGTGCGTTGGGGCCGTCGGCCGTCCAGGAGGGGCATGAGTACGGCCACGAGCACCGGGGCGCAGCCCACGAAGACTCCCGGGACCGCCGGTTCCGCGGTGCGTTCGGCGGCGAGCACGGCGAGGTTGAAGCCGACCATGCCGATGGCCGCGACGAGCGCCAGCCTTATCCACTGGCGTGCGGTCAGCGCGCGCAGGGGCGCTGTGCCACCACTGCCGACCAGGGGCAGCAGCAGCAGACAGGCGAGGCCGTAGCGCAGGAACTGGCCGCCCGCGTACGGGTATTCGCCCAGGACGCTGTTGGCGGTGAAGGAGCCTCCGACGAGGATGCAGGCCAGGGCGGCGAGCAGGGAGCCGCGGGTGGTGGCGTTCATGGAGGCGACGCTATGGACCCCACCGGTCCGGTTTAAGGTCCACTTTCATGACGCCATCGGGGACCAATTCGGCTCGGCTTCCGGATACGCCCGGATCAGCTTCGGGTCCGTCCGGATCATCAGGTACGTCCGGATCGGCGGCCTGGGCCGCCGCCTGGGAGTTGCTGCTGCCGGCCGCCTCGGCGCCGGCTCGCGCGCGTGGGCGCTCCTTGCAGGCCGCGTTGCGGGAGGCCGTCCGCTCGGGGCGGCTCGCACCCGGCACCCGGCTGCCGTCCAGCCGTGAACTCGCCGCCGATCTGGGGGTGTCTCGGGGGTTGGTCACCGAGGCGTACGAGCAGTTGACCGCGGAAGGCTATCTGCGCAGCGACCGCGGAGCCGGTACGTGGGTGGGCGGCGCCGTCCGGGCCGCCCACCCACGCGCGCGGGATCTCGCGCCCCGCTCCCCCGGCGCACACGTCGACTTCCTGCCCGGCACCCCGGATCTGGCGCTCTTCCCGCGCGCTGCCTGGGCGGCCGCACAGCGCGGCGTACTGGCCGAACTGCCGCACCACGCGCTGGGTTACCCCGATCCGCGCGGGCTGCCCCGGCTGCGTACGGCCCTCGCGGAACTGCTGACCCGGCGGCGAGGCGTGGTCGCGGACCCGGAGCGGGTGCTGGTCGTCTCGGGCGTGGCGCAGGCGACGACGCTCCTCGGTTTCGTGCTGCACGCGCGCGGCGTGCGGGCCGTCGGCGTGGAGGACCCCGGCACGCCTGAGCACGGCGGGCTGTACGCGTCGGCCGGACTCCGCACCGTACCGCTGCCGCTGGACGACGAAGGGCTGGCCATGGGGCCGCTGCGGGAGTCGGGCGTACGAGTCGTCGCGACCACGCCCGCGCACCAGTTCCCGTCGGGGATCGCGTACTCCGCGCGGCGGCGGGCCGAACTCCTTGACTGGGCGCACTCCGTGGACGGGCTTGTCGTCGAGGACGACTACGACGGGGACTTTCGCTATGACCGGGCGCCGGTCGGGGCCCTTCAAGGGCTCGATCCGGAGCACGTCGCGTACGCGGGGTCCGTCAGCAAGTCGCTGGCGCCGGGGTTGCGGCTGGGGTGGCTGCTGGTGCCGTCGTCGCTGGCCGAGGAGGTCGTCGAGCGCAAGCGCACGATGGATCTCGGTAATCCGGTCGTCGACCAGGCGCTTCTCGCCCGCTTCATGGAGCGCGGCGACTACGACCGGCAGCTTCGGCGCTGCCAGCGCGCGTACAGGGAACGGCGCGATGCCCTTGTGGCTGCTCTGGAGCACCACTTCCCCGGCACGCAGGTGTCCGGGATCGCGGCCGGACTGCACGCGATCGCGACGCTGCCTCTCCGGTACGGGCCGCCGCCACGCTTCCTGGCACGCGTGGCCGCGGCGGGCGTCGCGGTGCGTCCTCTGACGGATTACGCGCAGACGCCGGTCGGGGAGGAGGAGGGGGCGGTGGTGCGGCTGGTGTTGGGGTACGCGCATGTGCCTCCGGCGCGCATCTGGGAGGGGGTGGGGTTGATGGCGACGGCGGTTGCGGGTTGACGAGCGTTTCTTCGCCCCCGCCGCCCCTACCCGTCCCGTCCTCGGGGCGCTGCCCCGAACCCCCACCAGGGGCTCCGCCCCTGGACCCCGCTGGGGCTGCGCCCCCGGGCCCCCCTTTCGGGGCTCCGCCCCGGACCCCGATTCGGGGGCCAGCCCCCGGACCCCCGGTCCTCAAACGCCGGACGGGCTGATTGATCGCGGCTCGGGCTGATTTGCCGACAGGCGGGCTGACTTCCGCCGGCCAGGTTGATGTTGGCGTCGCCTCGGCTGAACTTTGCAGCCGAGGCCAGCATCAATCAGCCCGTCCGGCGTTTGAGGACGAGGCCGCCAGGCCGATTGCGGGGTCTGGGGCGCAGCCCCCAGCTGGGTCCAGGGGCAGCGCCCCTTGGTATGGGACGGGTAAGGGCGGCGGGGGCGCCCCCCCCTGTTCCCAAGCCGCCGGGGGCAGTTGTTCACTTGTGGTTTCCATGCGCGCTGTGGTGCACCAGTAGTTGTGACCCTGCACAGTGGTCGACCGCCCCAGGAGGCACTCCATGTCAGACAGTCCGACGAGCCCGCTCGCCGCCCGCCGCAGCGTCCTGCGCGGCACCCTCGCCGCCTCCGCGGCGCTCGCCGTGCCCGCCACCCTCGGCTCGGCGCCGGCCTTCACGCTGTCGGGGCGCCCGAAGGCCGGCTGGGGCGTACAGAGCGGCGACGTGAGCGCGCAATCCGGCCTGGTGTGGGTGCGTTCGGACCGCCCGGCGCGGATGATCGTGGAGACGTCGGCGACCGAGTCGTTCCGTAAGGCTCACAGATGGCACGGCCCCCTCCTGGGCCCGGGCACGGACTTCACCGGCAGCACCCGCCTGCGCGGACTGCCCGCGGGCGAGCAGATCCACTACCGCGTCCTGCTCGCCGACCCGGACGACCCGCGCCGTACCGGCGAGCCGGTGACCGGCAGCTTCCGTACGGCGTCCTTGGGACGGCGCGACGATGTGCGCTTCGTGTGGTCCGGCGACCTGGCGGGCCAGGGCTGGGGCATCAACCCGGAGTTCGGCGGCTACACGATCTTCAAGGCGATGGGCGCGCTCGACCCGGACTTCTTCCTGTTCAGCGGCGACACGATATACGCCGACGGGCCGATAGCCGCGACAGTGCCCCTGCCCGACGGCAGCACCTGGCGGAACATCACCACCGAGGAAAAGTCCAAGGTCGCTGAGACCCTGGCCGAGTTCCGCGGCAACTTCCGCTACAACCTGCTGGATGAGCACCTGAAGAAGTTCAACGCGCAGGTGCCGTCGATCGTCCAGTGGGACGACCACGAGGTCACGAACAACTGGTTTCCGGGCGAGACGCTCACCGACGCGCGGTACACAGAGAAGAACGTCGACCTGCTGGCGTCCCGGGCCCGGCGGGCGTTCAGCGAGTACTTCCCGATGTCCACCCTGCGGCCGGGTGCCAAGGAGGGCCGGGTGCACCGGGTGGTGCGCCACGGTCCGCTGCTCGACGTGTTCGTACTGGACATGCGGACGTACCGCAACGCCAACTCCCCCGGTACGGAGACCACCGACCCGCAGGGCATCCTCGGCGCCGAGCAGTTGGAGTGGCTCAAGCGGGAGCTGTCGCGGTCGCGTGCGGTGTGGAAGGTGATCGCCTCCGACATGCCGCTCGGCCTGGTCGTGCCGGACACCGGTGACGGCAAGCCGAACATCGAGGCCGTGGCCCAGGGCGACCCGGGCGCGCCCCTCGGACGTGAGCTGCAGATCGCCGAGCTGCTGCGGTTCATCAAGCACCGGAAGATCACGGGCACGGTGTGGTTGACGGCGGACGTGCATTACACCTCGGCGCAGCACTACCAGCCGTCGCGGGCGGCGTTCACCGACTTCGAGCCGTTCTGGGAGTTCGTCTCCGGCCCGCTGAACGCGGGTGCCTTCCCGGCGAACGCGCTGGACAACACGTTCGGTCCGGAGCGGGTGTTTGTGAAGGCGCCCACGGTGGCGAATGTCTCCCCCGCCGGTGGTTACCAGTTCTTCGGCGAGGTCGACATCGACGGCGGCAGCGGGGAACTGACGGTTCGACTGCGTGAGCAGGACGGAACCGTGCTGTACACGAAGGTGCTGCAGCCGGGCCGGGTCGGTCAGTAAGCCAGCAAATATAGTTCTAAATAGGACAGAGAGTGTCTTAATCGCTCAGTCACAAAGCGTTCGTGATCACGCAACACCCTTCCTGCACAGTGGTTGCATGACTTCAGACATGACTGACGCAGCACGTACGAAACGTACGAAGAACAACCGTCCGCAACAGCACGGGAGCCGCGGACTCATGGCGCGGCTCCTCGGCTGGCGGGAGCGACGCACCCACGATCACTCCCCTCCGAAGCGTGATACCGGCGCCCGGCCGTCCGCCGAAGTGCGGGAGGCCGGGCCCCCCGAGGCGGCTCCGGCTCTGCCGGAGGCCGTCAGCGCCGAGGCCGTTCTCTGGCGGATGCGGACGACCGTGCGGGACGAGCCGGGCTCGCTGGCCGCGCTGTGCACCGCGCTCGCGGAACGGCGGGTCGACATCCTGAGCCTGCAGACGCATCCCCTGGCAGAGGGAACGGTCGACGAGTTCCTGCTGCGGGCCCCCGCGGAGGTGGACGCGAACGACGTCACCCGGGCGGTTACGCAGGCGGGCGGCGCCGGCACCTGGATCGAGCGGGCCGACGCGCACGACCTGGTGGACGCGCCCACACGCATCCTGGGCCTGGCGACGCGTACGGCACTGGACTCGGCCGAACTACCGCTTGCCTTGCGGCAGTTGCTGGGTCGGTGCAGCATCCGGTCGCTGCCCGCCGGGGCTGTGGACGTGGACGGCGCGGACGCGGAGGTGCCGGCTGAGGGGGCCCTGGCTCATGCCGATGGGGCGCCCGAGAACACCCTGATGCGGTTGCGCGCACCTGAAGGCGGAGTGATCACTGTGGAGCGGCCGTATCTGCCGTTCACTCCGACCGAGTTCGCACGGGCCCGCGCGCTGGTCGAGCTGGACGCCCAGCTCGGTCCGCGTCTGCCGCGCAGGCAGGACGTACTGACGCTGCCTCAGGGCAACGCCATCACCGTACGCCGTGCCGGCACCCATGACATCGATGCCGCGAAGGCCATGCACGAGCGGTGCTCACCGCGCACACTCAGCCTGCGCTACCACGGCCCGATCCGTGACGCCGACCGCTACCTCAACCACCTCCTCAGCCCCCGCTTCGGGCGAACCCTCGCCGTGGAGACCGCCTCGGGTCGCCTCGTCGGTCTCGGCCATCTCCTCTGGGACGGCGACGAAACGGAGGTCGCGCTGCTCGTCGAGGACGCGTGGCAGCGGCGCGGCATCGGCAGCGAGTTGCTCGGCCGGCTGGTGACGATGGCCGTCGAGGCCGGCTGCGACAGCGTGTACGCGGTCACGCAGTCGTCCAACACGGGCATGGTGGCCGCGATGCGAGGCCTCGGTCTCCCCCTCGACTACCAGATCGAGGAGGGCACGCTCGTCATCACGGCGCGGCTGGACGTGACTCCGGTGAGTTCACGACTGCCGTACGACCAGGAGCAGCCCGTAGCGGATTAGCGTTCAGCCGTCACTGAACGGCTCGGCCGGCCCGGCGTAACTCTCCGGGCCGGCCCACTCCCCCGTACCGCCCCCAGCGCCCGCTCCAAGTCCCGCCACAGGTCCTCCACGTCCTCCAAGCCCACCGACAGCCGCAGCAACCGGTCGCTCACCCCGGCCCCGCGGCGGTCCTCCGCGTCGACGATGCGATGGCTGATCGAGGCGGGGTGCTGGATGAGCGTGTCGACGCTGCCGAGACTGACCGCGGGGGTGATGAGGCGGACGCCCGCGATCACTTCGTGGGGATCGCCGGAGACCTCGAAGGCGATCATGGCGCCGCCGAGCCTGGGGTAGTGGACGCGGTTGACGCGCGGGTCGGTGGCGAGGCGGCGGGCCAGTTCCGCGGCGTTCGCGGAGGCCGCGCGGACGCGTACGGGCAGCGTGGACAGCCCGCGGAGCAGCAGGTAACCGGCGAGCGGATGCAGCACACCACCGGTGGCGAACCGGACCTGGCGCAGGCGGCGGGCGAACTCCTCGTCGCAGGCCACCACCCCGGCCATCACATCGCCGTGACCGCCCAGGTACTTGGTGGCGCTGTGCAGCACCAGCCGCGCCCCCTGCTCCACGGGCCGTTGGAGCACCGGCGTGGCGAAGGTGTTGTCCGCGAGCAACGGCACGGTCCCGCAGGCGTGCGCGATCGCCCGCAGGTCGAGTTCCGCGAGCGTCGGGTTGGCCGGTGACTCGACCATCACCAGGCCCGTGTCCGGCCGCAGCGCGTCCGCGATGCCCGCCGGGTCGACCCAGGTCACCTCGGTGCCGAGCAGCCCGGCCGTCAGCAGGTGATCGCTGCACCCATAGAGGGGCCGTACGGCCACGACATGCCGCAGGCCCATCGCGTTCCGTACGAGCAGTACGGCACTCAACGCGGCCATGCCGCTCGCGAACGCCACCGCGCTCTCGGTGCCCTCCAGCCGGGCCAGAGCCGTCTCGAACCGCGCGACGGTCGGATTGCCGAGCCGGCCGTAGACCGGCGGCCCCTCCAAGGTGGCGCCGTTGGCGGCGAAGTCGTCGATCCGGGCGGCCTCGCCGCGACTGTCGTACGACGGATAGGTCGTCGACAGGTCGATCGGCGGGGCGTGCAGCCCCTGCCGGGCAAGGTCGTCCCGCCCGGCGTGCACGGCCTCGGTGGCGAGGGCCCGCACCTCGTCCCGTACGTCTACGTCGTCCATCACGTCGTGCGCATCGTCAAAGGCGTCCATGACCAGCAGCCTGAACAGTGGCCGGGACAGGGACGCAAAATCCCGTGCTACGTTCGGGCAATGTCCGAATCTGTCGTACTGGATCCGGTGGACCTCCATCTTCTGCGGCTGCTGCAGAACGACGCACGGGCCACCTACCGCGACCTCGCCGCTCAGGTCGGCGTCGCGCCCTCGACCTGCCTGGACCGGGTGACGCGGCTGCGCCGCGCGGGCGTCATCCTCGGTCATCAGCTGCGGCTCGATCCGGCCAAGCTGGGGCGGGGGCTTGAAGCGCTGCTGTCCGTGCAGGTCAGGCCGCATCGGCGGGAGTTGGTGGGCCCGTTCGTGGAGCGGATCCGGGCGTTGCCGGAGTCCCGTACCGTCTTCCATCTCACCGGCCCCGACGACTATCTCGTCCATGTCGCGGTGGCGGACATGGCGGATCTGCAGCGCCTGGTCATCGACGAGTTCACCTCGCGGCGCGAAGTGGCCCGCGTCGAGACCCGGTTGATCTTCCAGCAGTGGGAGTGCGGGCCGCTGCTGCCGCCCGCCCCGCGCACGACCGGCGCGGAAACGGGCTGACCGCACGGCCGCCGCCCGTATATCGGCCAGACCTACCTGGCCTGCCCGTATATCGGGCTGACGCGCACGGCCTCCTCGTATGAGGATGTCCGCATGTCACAGACGAAGAGCCCGCTGCCCCGCGAGGTCGCCGACGCGTATGTCGACGACCTCATCGCCCTCGACCCGGTCACCGGTACGTATCTCGGCGTGAAGGAGAGTTCCAGCAGGTTGCCCGACCTTTCGCCCGCCGGTCAGGAGGCGGTCGCCGACCTTGCGCGGGCCACGCTCGCGAAGCTTGACGAGGCGGAGCGGCAGCCGGGTGCGGACAGTGACATCGAGCGCCGCTGCGGACGTCTGCTGCGCGAGCGGCTGACCGCCGAACTCGCCGTGCACGAGGCCGACGAGGGGCTGCGGTCCGTCGGCAACCTGGCCACGGTCGCGCACTCGGTGCGCGAGGTGTTCACTGTGACGCCGGCCGAGACGGACGAGGACTGGGCCGCGATATCCGAGCGGCTGCGCGCGGTGCCGACCGCGCTGGCCGGCTACCGCGAATCCCTCGCCCTCGGCCTGGAGCGCAAGCTGTACGCCGCACCCCGCCCCACCGCGACCTTCATAGGCCAGCTCAACGAGTGGTCGGACACGGACGGTTCGGGCCGCGGCTGGTTCGAGGACTTCGCGTCGGCGGGTCCAGACTCCCTGCGTACGGAACTGGACGAGGCCGCCCGCTCGGCGACCGCGGCCGTCGTCGAACTGCGCGACTGGATGCGCGAGGTGTACGCGCCCACGATCGAGGGGGCGCCGAACACCGTGGGCCGTGAGCGGTACGCGCGCTGGTCGCGCTACTTCAACGGTACGGATCTCGACCTCGACGAGGCGTACGCATACGGCTGGGCCGAGTACCACCGGCTGCTCGCCGAGATGAAGGAGGAGGCGGAGAAGATCCTCCCCGGCGCCGAGACGCCGTGGGTGGCGCTCGCGCACCTCGACGAGCACGGCCGGCACATCGAGGGCGTCGACGAGGTCCGCGACTGGCTGCAGGGTCTGATGGACCAGGCGATCGAGGCCCTCGACGGCACACACTTCGAACTCGCCGAGCGGGTACGGAAGGTGGAGTCCCGCATCGCCCCGCCGGGCAGTGCGGCAGCCCCGTACTACACGGCGCCGTCGGAGGACTTCTCCCGCCCCGGCTGCACCTGGCTGCCGACGATGGGGCAGACCCGCTTCCCGGTGTACGACCTGGTCTCCACCTGGTACCACGAGGGCGTCCCCGGCCATCACCTCCAGCTGGCGCAGTGGGCGCACGTGGCCGGGAACCTCTCCCGCTACCAGGCGACGATCGGCGGCGTCAGCGCCAACTGTGAGGGCTGGGCGCTGTACGCGGAGAGGCTCATGGACGAGCTGGGCTTCCTCACGGACGCCGAGCAGCGGCTCGGCTACCTTGACGCCCAGATGATGCGCGCGCTCCGCGTCATCGTCGACATCGGCATGCACGCGGAGCTGGCAATCCCGGCCGACTCCCCCTTCCACCCCGGCGAGCGCTGGACACCCGAACTGGCCGAGGAGTTCTACGGCGCGCACTGCAGCCGCCCCGCGGACTACGTGGCAAGCGAACTGACCCGCTACCTGACCATCCCCGGCCAGGCCATCGGCTACAAACTCGGCGAACGCGCCTGGCTGCTGGGCCGCGAGAACGCCCGCCGCCGCCACGGCGCGGCCTTCGACGCCAAGGCCTGGCACATGGCGGCGCTGTCGCAGGGGTCGCTGGGGCTGGACGATCTGGTGGACGAGTTGTCCCAGCTCTGATCATCGCTGGGGGGACTTCGCGAAGTCCGGTGCGGCTACCGCGCCCCTTTGGGGGCGCGGGGCTGAGCCAATGTGCCGCTCGGCCGCGTGAGGCGATCGGCCACGACGGACCCGCGCTCTCGAACCGCATTCCTGGCGGAACGCTCAGCGCCGGAACCCGCCCTCCGAGTTGATGACCTGTCCGGTGACCCACTCCGCCTCATCCGTGGCGAGCCATGCGATGAGGCGGGCGGGGTCGTCGGGCATGCCCCACCGGCCGGCCGGGAACATGGCGGCGATGGCCGCATAGGCGTCGCCGGTCATGTAATCCGTGTCCACAGGGCCTGGGTTGACGGTGTTCACCGTGACCGCGTACTCGGCGAGAGTGGTCGCCAGGGACCGGGTGATCGAAGCGAGGGCGCCCTTCTGAAGGGCGTACGCGATCTCGCCCGGCATGCCGCTCGCGATGTCCTGCCCGGAGGTCATCATCACGATCCGCCCGCCCGACGTCCGTGGCGGCAACGCGGCCCGCAGCCGGGCGTAGGCCTGGACGAGGAGGATCACCGAGCGGGTGTCGACGGCCCAGTGCGCGTCGAGCATCGCGGTGTCGATCTCATCGAGGGTCCCGTCGAAGCCGCTCAGCGCATGGTTGGCGACAAGGATGTCGATACGTCCACCAAGCGCGTCCGCGGCCCGCACGACCAGTTCGGCGGGCACGGCCGGATCGGACAAGTCCCCCGGACCGTCCACGACCTGCGCCTCCGGGTCCCCCAGCACCTCGCGCACACCCTCAGCCACCTCCTCGGGCCGATCGGCACCCCAGGGCATAGCGGCGTCATGCGGCACATGGTGGTGCAGATACAGACTCGCTCCATACGCGGCAAGCCGCCGAGCCACGGCATAACCGATGCCTCCCCGTCTGCTGGCACCGGTCACGAGGGCGGTACGTCCGCGCAGCGGCAAGGGTTCGCGACGCAGCGATTCGGCGGTGGGATGCGGAAGTTGGGGCATAGCGAACCATGATGGTGGGGCAAGCGCCTGGCCCGCACATGATTTTTCCGCGGCCAGCACCCCGACGAAACCGGCACCCTCCCGCCGGCGGGAGGGGACGTGGGCCGGTGCGTCCTATGCCCGTCGCTTAGCTTCGGTCTGGGCACACCAGAACCCTGTACCAGCAAGGGGCCGTATGCCCCGTTGGCGACGGGCTGACGCACCGGACCGCGGCCCCGCACCCACCAACCACCCAAGGGGCGCGGGGAACTGCGCGAGCAACCACGACGGCGCCGCACCCGCCCAACCGCCGGAGGCACCCCGCCCCCCTCGGACGGTCAGCTGGCGATCCGCCGAAGTTGGACCAGCCCCAGCCACGTCTCGGGCCCGGGCTCCGCATACGCCGCCCGGACCAAGTACCGCCCCGCGTCCAGCGCGACCCGCACATGCCCCGCCTTCTCGGCAGAGTTGCCGGCCCAAGCCGCGTCGAACAGGACCACCGCTCCCGGGACGTCCCAGTGCACCTCCCGCTGCCACACCGCCGCGTCAAGGGCCGCCGGAACACCGGCCAGCAACTGACCCTCCGACTCCGCGGCGCACCACCGTACGAAGGTCCCGTACTCGGGCAGATAGGCGGTCGAGGCGGGATCGTCGCCGAGAACGAGGGCCGTGGTGTTGCCGACCGGAAGCAGACCGATGTACCCGTCCACGTCACAGGCCCGGTCGTAGTCGGAAGCCAATTCGACGCCGTCCGCCCCCGTCCAGAACGGCAACACCACCTCCGGAATCGCAATGAGGGGCCCACCGCCCGACTCCACCCACTCGACCGCACCCTGCTCCGCGTGACTCACCATGCGGCAGAAGCTACACGCACCACGCGACACGTAAATGGGTGCGTCACGCACGCGCCACAAGGGCAACTTGGAGCACAAGCACTCAGCAACCGCAGTCCGCCGCATCGACCGGCGCCGTCAACCCGTCGGGCGTACGCCGCTCACGCCCCTCCCGGGTCTCGAACTCGAAGCCCTCGCGCACCCAGTACTCAAAGCCACCGAGCATCTCCTTGACCTGGAAGCCAAGTTGAGCGAGGGCGAGCGCGGCACGGGTCGCGCCGTTACAGCCGGGGCCCCAGCAGTAGGTGACGACCGGCGCGGACTTGTCGAGGAGTTGCTCGGCCTGGTCCGGGATGAGGGCGGTGGGCAGATGGATCGCACCGGGCACATGACCCTGGTCCCAGGACTCGGTGGAGCGGGAATCGAGGACGACGAAGCCGGGGTCGCCGTCGGCCGCGAGCGCGGCGGCGACGTCGGACACGTCAGCGTGGAAGGCAAGGCTCGCCCCGAAGTGAGCGGCGGCCGCGGTGGGAGACGCCGGGGGCACGCGCAGAACGGGGTTCACTGCGGCGATGGTTGTGCTGTTGCCGGTAGCGGACGCAGTCGAAGTCGCCGTTCCAGTCGGGGTCGCGGTCTTGGTCACGGTGTGGCCTTCCGTCGGGTTCCGTGCCCAAGAATCTATGGCCGGTAATCCGCCCGCCTGAAGAGGCGATCCACGGCCTCACCCATGGTCAGCCGGGAATTCCTCTGCTATTCCTCGACCATGACCGCGTATTCCCCGGACGCCACCGACTGGCGCATTCTCGAGGTCCTTCAACGCGAAGGCCGGGCGAGCTTCGCCGATCTGGCGCGCGCCGTCTCCATGTCCGCGAGCGCGGTCACCGAACGAGTGCGCAGGCTGGAGGAGGCCGGCGTCATCCAGGGGTACGCGGCGGTCGTGGACCCGGAGAGGCTGGGCCTGCCGATCATGGCATTCGTCCGGCTGCGCTACCCGACCGCGAACTACAAGCCGTTCCACGACCTCGTCGCCGCGACACCCGAGATCCTCGAAGCCCACCACGTAACGGGCGACGACTGCTTCGTCATCAAGGTCGCGGTGCGCTCCATGAGCCACCTGGAGGAGGTGTCGGGCAAAATCGCCACGCTCGGCTCGGTAACCACGAGCGTCGTCTACTCGTCACCACTGCCCCGACGCCCCATCGGTATCGGCCCCTGACCCCGACCCCCGCATCGCTCACCGCCCCCGCTGGCGCACAACCGACCCCGACCGCCCCTTCACCACCTCCAGTTGGGCATGAATGCGACGCCGCAGATCCGGTACGTGACTGACGATGCCGACACTACGATCCCGCTCCCTCAGCGAGTCGAGCACGTCGAGCACCTCGTCGAGCGTCTGGTCGTCGAGGCTGCCGAAGCCCTCGTCGATGAAGAGGGTGTCGAGGCGGACGCCGCCCGCCTCATCGGTGACGACGTCCGCGAGCCCCAGGGCCAGGGCGAGGGAGGCGAAGAAGGTCTCGCCGCCGGACAGCGTCGCCGTGTCGCGTTCGCGGCCGGTCCAGGCGTCGACGACGTGCAGTCCGAGGCCGCTGCGACCGCGCCCGGCACGATCGTCGGAGTGGACGAGGGTGTACCGGCCGGAGGACATGCGCTGCAGGCGTGCGGTCGCGGCGGCCGCGACCTGTTCCAGGCGGGCGGCGAGGACGTAGGACTCCAGGCGCATCTTGCGTTCGTTGTCCGCGGAGGTGCCCGCGGCGAGGGTGGCGAGGCGGGCCACACGGTCGTACTCCTCGCGCAGCGGGCCGAGTCGGCGCACGGACGCGGTGGCCCGGTGCGTGAGCCGGTCGAGTTCCGTGCAGCGCCGGTCGGCGGCGTCGCGGGCGGATGCGGCCTCGCGGGCCCGGCGGGCGGCGTCGGCGGCGGCCTGTTCCGCGGCGGCGAGGTCGGCGGGAGGCTGCTGTGCAGCTGCCGCGGTGTCGGCTTCGGCGAGAACGGCCCGTACGGCCGCCTCCTCCTGTTGCCAGGCGTCGAGCCGCCGTTGGAGTTCGCGGTGGGCCGCGTCGTCGAGGAGCGCGGCCGCCGCGGCCTGCGGCGTGTCGAACCCGGCGCGGAAGGCCGCGTCGGCGAGTCGCGCGTCGGCGTCCTTGAGCCGCTGCGCGGTGTCCGCCGCGAGGCGCGCGGCGTCCGCGGCCTCGGTGAGCTGCGCGGCCTGCCGCTCCAGTTGTGCGGCCCGCGCGGAGACACTGCCCGCAGCGCCCCGGGCCTGCGCCAACTCCTCCGCCAACCCAGCCCCCTCGCGGTCGAGCGTCTCCCGGCGCGCGGCACGCGAAGCGGCGCGCAGCGCGGCTTCCTGGTGAGCGGCGAGACGGCGTTCGTGCTCGCGCTCGGCCTGTCGCAGGGCCTCACCCGCCGCGTGCAGACCGGAGGCGGCGGCGCGCGCCTCGGCGTGTTGCCGCGCCAACTCCCCGGCCTGCTCGGCGAGTTGCTCGGTGGGCGTGTCGCCCGCCTCGGCGGTCGCAGCGGCCAGCGCCTCGCGTACGAGGCCGAGGCGCCGCTCGGCCTCGGCGCGCTGCTCGTCGGCTTCCTGGTAGGCGACGAGCGCGGACTCCTCCGCCTGTTGGTCCACGTGCCCGGCGATCTTCCGGGCGGGCGCCGGGTGTTCGGTGCCGCCGCAGACCGCGCAGGGTTCGCCGTCCACGAGGGCGGCGGCGAGCTCCGCGGCGATGCCCTTCAGGCGCTGTTCCTTGAGGTCGAGCCAGTGGGCGCGGGCGTCCGCGGCGCGCTCCCGTGCGGCGAGCACGCGCGCCTGGGCGTCGTCCGTGTCGCCGGCGAGCTGGTCGCGCAGCCGTGCCGCCTCGAGCCGTACCCGGGCGGGCTCGCGCTGGACGGCGAACTGCTCGGCGCGGTTGGCGGCCTCCTGCGCGGATTCGATACGGGCCTGGAGCCCGGCACGCGTCGTCTCCCAGGAGGCGAGCCAGCTCTCCGCGTCCTGGAGCACATCCTCGTCGGCGCGCTCTTGGCGGTCCAACCTCTCGCGTTCGGAGGCGAGTTCGGCCAGCCGGTGCTCGGCTCGGCGGGCCGACTCCAGGCCGCCCAGCTCCTCGGCGGCCTTGCGCGCGGCAGCCGCGAGACCACTGGCGCCGGCGTCGGCGAAGGTCTCCGGGAGCAGCGCACGCGCGCGTGCCTCGTCGGCAGCCGCCCGCCGGTGCTCGGCCTCCGCCGCGTCGCGCAGGGACAGCGCGGGCGCCACGGCCTCGGCCTTGCGAGCCCGCTCCATCCACGCCCGAGCCTCCCGGTGCGCCTCGGCGCGTTCCTCCAGGCGCGCGGCCCGCTCCCGCGCCTCGGCGAACCGCCGCTGCAACCGCGCCACTTCGCGTACGTCAGCGAGAACACGATCCGCCTCCGACTGCCCCGACTCGGCGGCCTTCTGCGCGCAGTGCGCCACGGTGAAGCGTTCGCGTGCCGTGCTGCGGGCGATCGCGGCCCAGGACAGTACGGACTCGGCCAGCCCCGGGTCTCCGGGTGCCGCATCGGGCAGCGGCAGCTCCACGATGTCCCCCGCGGCCTGCTGCATACGGTGCGCGTCAGCGAGCAACTCCGCGTCCCCTTCGCGAACTTGGGCCTCCGCGGCGCGTCGCAGCTCGGCCAGGCGCTGTTCGACGGCCGCGAACCGGCGGGTATCGAAGAGCCGGCCGAGGAGCCTGCCGCGGGCCTCGGCGTCGGCCCGTAGGAAGCGTGCGAAGTCGCCCTGGGGCAGCAGTACGACCTGACAGAACTGCTCGCGGCTCATGCCGAGCAGCTGCGTGATCTCCTCGCCGATCTCCTGATGGGAGCGGCTGAGATCCTTCCAGGAGCCCGCAGCCACGTCGTACTCACGCAGCCAGCTCTGGGCCTTGTCGACGGTCGTGCCCGGCCGGTTGCCCTTCTTGGGACGCTCCCAGGGCGGCTGCCGGGTGATCTCCAACCGCCGTCCGGCGACGGTGAGTTCGAGCCGGACCTCGGTACGGGTGCCGGGCGAGGCGTGGTCGCTGCGCAGCGCCATGCCCTGGCCGCTCTGCCGAGCGCCCGGCACCGACCCGTACAGGGCGTAGCAGACCGCGTCCAGCACCGAGGTCTTGCCCGCACCGGTCGGCCCGTGCAGCAGGAAGAGCCCGGCGGCCGACAACTCGTCGAAGTCGACCGACTGGGCCCCGCCGAAGGGCCCGAACGCGGTGATGTGCAGCCGGTGCAGCCTCATCGGGCCACCTCGTGGACGGCCTCGTCGGCGCGTACGGCGTCGAACGCGTCCCGGAGCACGGCCTGTTCGCGCGCGTCGGGCCCCGCTCCGCGCACATGGGCCACGAAGTCCTCCGCGATCTCCTGGTCACTGCGTCCCGCCAGCCGCCGGGCGTACGAGACGTCCGGATCGTCCGGGGCCCGCTCGGGATCGAAGACAAGGCTGAGCGTGTGCGGGAAGCGCTCGCAGAGCCGTGCCATCGGGTCGGCGGGCCGCACCGGATCGGTGAGGGTCGCCTCGACCCACGCCTCCTCGTGGCGCGCCAGCTCCGGGTCCGCCAGCAGGTCCTCCAACTGCCCCCGGATACGGGCGAGAGCGCGCGGTACGGGACAGTCGATCCGCTCGGCGTCCAGCGAACCGTCCGCCCCCAGGTCGACCAGCCACATGCTCTTACGGTGCTCGGCCTCCGAGAAGGAGTACGGCAACGGAGAGCCCGAGTAGCGCACGCGCTCGGTGATGGTCTGGCTGCCGTGCAGATGACCGAGCGCCGCGTAGTCGACCCCGTTGAAGACCCCGGCCGGTACGGCCGCGACCCCGCCCACCGTGATGTCCCGCTCGCTGTCGCTGGCCTCTCCCCCGGTGACGAAGGCATGCGCGAGGACGACGGAACGGGTGCCCCGCGCGCGCGTGGCGAGGTCGGCGCGGACCCGCTCCATAGCCGCCGCGAGCACTGCCTCATGACCAGGCTTCTCGACCCCGAACTCGTCCTTCACCAGGGCGGGTTCGAGATACGGCAGCCCGTAGAAGGCCACATCGCCGTGGTCGTCGGCCAGCACCACGGGCGTACCGCACGCCGAAGGCTCGGTCCGCAGATGGATGCCCGCCCGGTCGATCAGCCCGGCCCCAACCCCCAGCCGACGCGCCGAGTCATGGTTCCCGGAGATCATCACCGTCGGCACACCCAGGTCGGCCAGCCGGTGCAGGGCGTCGTCGAAGAGCTCGACGGCGGCCAGCGGCGGCACCGCCCGGTCATACACGTCCCCCGACACGACCACCGCGTCCACCCCGCGCTCGCGCACGGTCGTGACCAGGTGGCCGATGAACTCGGCCTGGGCGCCGAGCATGTTGACCCGGTGGAACGCCCGGCCGAGATGCCAGTCGGAAGTGTGCAGCAGCCTCATGATCCCCGAGACTAACGGCCGGGTCGGACATCACAGGCGGCTACTGCCGTATCGGCCTCGCGCCCAGCCTGTCCCGCCGTCGTGTAGACGGCCGCCCTCGTCCCGGCGCAACTCGCAGCCCTTCCCTCACGGTCACGTCCAACTGCGGTGCCGCAGAGGTGGACGTGACCGTCGATCAGGTCAGTTTTGAGCCAACTTCCTCGTTCGATTCACGCACTTCTCGCTCTGAGTTCTTCGCCCGATACCTGCTCGTGACCACGCCCACCTGATGCTCCTGGTGACCGTTCGGCTACTTTCGGCCAACCTTGCATGAAGCGCACCCTGCCGCACACCCGCCCCCCTAGATTGACTCCGCTCTTTGCTGAAAAGCGGAAATTCGGGGGAATCGAATATGGATCCGGTGACGGCCGCCGCGGCCGCAGGTGTCGCGCTCGTGGTCAAGGGAGCGCTCGAATCGGCAGGCCAGGAGGCCGGCCGCGTCGGCTGGAGCGGCGGTGCACGGCTCGTCGAGCGGATACGCGCGCGGTTTCGCGGCGACGCGGACGCGGAGCAGGCTCTGGACCGCGTGACCGGTGCCCCGGATGACGAAAGCGCCCATCAGACGCTGGAGCGGCTCCTCGCGGCGCACATGCTGTTGGACCCGGAGTTCGAGGCCGAAATCCGGCGACTGGTCGACGAGGCCGTCGCCGCACAGGGCAAGGACGGCGCACAGATCACGGCGGCGCTGATCAAGAACGCCCACGTGTTCAACGGCAAGGTCGAAGTGCAGGGGGACTGGAAGACGTCGTAGGGCCGCGTAGTCACCAGGGCCCAGTGGACGGCACCGGCCGGTCGGACATCGCCGCCGGAGCTTCCCCGGCCCGGAGTCGCAGCTGCCGCACGGAGCGCGGGTCTGTACTCGCCTCGGCGAGATCCGACCCGTACCGCATCCGTTCGCCCGGTTCACGGCCGGGCGAACGCACCGCCCGCCCGTCATAGAGCCAAGGCCGAAGACCAGGAGCGATGAGCGAGGACACCGCCTCTGAGAGCCCCCGTGCCGGGGCCGGGACCGCTGAGAAACGAACCGATTCACCCCGGGAGCCAAGGGAAGCAAAAGCCCCGAAGGACCCCAAGGATTCGAAGAGAGACTCCTCGGAGGCCGGGTCGCCGGACACCAAGGACGAGAAGGCAGCCACTCCCGAGCGTCGTCCGCTCGCTGAGGAGCAGGACGGACCGGTCAGTGAGTCGGACGCCCTCCGCTCCCTCACAGAGGGAGGCGGGCACGACGAGGCCGAGCGGTCCGAGGCTCTGCGGGCCGGAGCCATCGCCGACCTCATCGCCCAGCGGCTGAACGCGGACGCGTCAGGAACCCGCATCGGCACCCTGGCTCTCTTCAACGAGACCGTGAGCTTCGGCGGGGGATTCCACACCGGTGACGCGCACGCGACGCGAACCCGTCCGGCCGGGGCATCCGTCCTGGCTCTGGAGGCGGCCGAACTCGCCGAGCACACCGAGCTGTTCGTGCAGCCCGACGGGTACGACGAAGCCCTGGACGCCCTGCGCGAGCGACGTCTGCTGGTGCTGACCGGGCCGCCCGGCAGCGGCCGGGAGGCCACGGCCGTGAACCTGCTCGCAGAGTCGCTGGCCCTGGGCGGCAGCGAGGGTGGCTGCCACCGGCTGCTGATTCCCGCGGCCGTACTGCAACCGGGCTGGGAACCCCCGGCCAAGAACGCCGGCTACCTGGCGGTTCTGGAGGACGGTCCGGCCGGCGTACGGGACTTCGCGGGAGCGTTCGGCGTGCCGGGCGCGGTGGCGTCGGCGGGCCTCATGCCGTGGGGCGAGTCCGGTGGTGGATTGCACCGCCTGGCGGCCGTCGTCGCCGCCCTGCGTGCCGCGGACTGCCATCTGGTGCTCACCGGGGGGCATGACCTCGATGTACTCGCGGCCGGGCCGGGCGGCGAGCACGTCGCCCGGCACTCGCTCGCACCGGTCGACCCCCTGGCCATCGTCGAGCGGCGCGTCCTGGGACATGCCGGCAGTGCCGACGCGCACGCGGATCTCAAGGCTCTGCTGGGGAGCACAGGCGCGGTGGGCGCGCTGAGCGAACAGCCCGCGGCCCACAATGCCGTCCGGCTGGCCTCCGTGATCAGCGCCGGGGGCGACGTGGCAGCGACGGTGGCGGCGCTGCACGATCCGAGCGACCAGGTCCGCGCCTGGTTCAACCGACACCGCGGGCCCGAGGCGGTCGCCTTCGCCCTGGCCGCCGCCGTACTGGAGGAAAGCGGCTACCTCACGGTCGCGGACGCCGCGGTGAAGTTGCGCGCCGTTCTCGCCCCGCCCGACGAGGCACCGCCCGACCTGCGGTTCGGCGACCGTCTCGGGCACGAACAGCAGTGGATTCGGCTGGACTTCCCCGATGACGGGGCGTTCGGTGCCGGTCCGCCCCGGGTCCGCTTCCGTAACGCCCTGCTCGGCCAGGTCATCCTCGCCTACGCCTGGAACGCGCTCGACGGCCGCCGCGATGCCGTCCTCGACTGGCTGCGCCGGCTGCTGAACCACGCCGACCTGGAGGTGCGCGCCCGGGCGGCCGTCGCGGCCGGTGTCCTCGCCCTTGCCGATCCGCACTACGCCGTGCACCGGTACCTCACGGCCTGGGCAGGCAGCACGTCCTGGCCCCTGCGGCAGGCCGCGGCCACCGCACTGGGCGTGGCGGGCAGCCGTCCGGAGACCGCCGACGCGGTCTGGGAGCTGCTGCACCGCTGGGCCCGCGGTGATGCCTCGGCGTACCAGCGACGACTGGCCGGTACGGCGGCCAACGCGGTGGGCGGACTACTGGGCCGCACTTCCCCGGACCGGGCGGTGGCCGTGCTGCGCAGCGCGCTGGACCGCAAGGACGACTGGGGGACGCTGCCCTCGGTGGCCTGGGGCGGAGTTCACCTCATCCACCAGGGGCAGGCCGGGGTCCTCCTGGACGGCTACCTGGACTGGTCCGAGCCCCAGGATCTGTCCCCCATGGTCGTGAAGACCCTCTCCGCCTTCGTGTTCACCGTTTCCCGGCCATACGAGGAGCCCGTCGTCGGCGCGGACGACATCGGCCACGCGTACGTCCCCGGCGTGCCCGCGCTGCTGAGCGGCCTGCCGCGGCACGGCGACCGGCTCGCAGAGCTGTGGGCTCGGGCGCTGGCCCGGCGGCCGGTGCAGGACTCCGCGCTGGAGGCGCTGCGCGAGTGGATCGACGAGAACGGCGAGTACAAGGCGTACAACGGCAGGACTCCCGGGGCACTCGATGAGATCGCCAAGCTCCTCGTCGCCATCGCCCGCAGGCCCGGACGGCACCGCGACCGGTTGCTGTGGTGGCTGGCGAAGTGGGCTGCCGACCGTGACCGCCCGTCCGCCAACGCGGAACGGCTGCGGCGGGCGGTGGAGCGTGCGTCGTGACCGGTTCGGGCGTGACGCCACCGGGACTTCGCGATCCGGCGCAGCAACAGACAGCAGATGAACGAGTGCAGGAAGAGGGAGGGGAGAAACCTTGGAGGAACAGACCTACGACCCGGTGCTGGGCAGCGAGGCGCTGCCCAAGTGGCGGCTGACGAATCCGCTGCGGCCGCCCGCGCCTGGCCGCGCCCTGGTCCTCGTCCGGGACAGCGGCTCGTCGCTGACGATCCGCAGCGGTGAGGAGATCCCCTCCTCGCGGTTCGGGACGTACCAAAGCGTGTTCACCGTCGACATGACGGAGCACCGGCTCATCCTGGACATCCCCCTGATCAGCCGCGACCCCGCGTTCTCCTTCCGTAGCCGGGTCGACCTGGTGTGCCGGGTCGCCGACCCCGCGAAGGTCGTCCAGCGCGGCATCCGGGATATGAGCGGCGCGTTGTACGGCGTTCTTCGTCAGACGCTGCGCTCGGTCGCCCGGGACTACGACATCGCGGAGTTCCACGAGGCGGAGATGGCCCTCAACGTCGCCCTGGCCACCTTCACCGGCGATGACGCCATCCGGCTGCGCAACATCCAGATCGAGCTACTCATCGACGAGGACGAGATCACCGCCAGCGGGCGGGAGTTCCGTGACGTCGTGCGCGAGACACGGCTCGAGGGTATGCGCCGCAGGCGTCACCTGGACATGATCCGCGAGGAGGGCGTGGACGGGCTGATCGCCGGGATCATGGAGAAGGAGGGCCCACGCGCCGCCCTCGCGTGGATCGAGAAGAACGAGGCGGAGAAGCGGGAGGTCCGCCGCGAGGTCATGCGCATGGTCCTGGAGCGCGGTGACGCCGACCGCGAACCCTTCGAACAGGCCGAGTTGGAGCGTGCGGTCCTCGATGAGGTGCTCCGCGACGGCGACGGACTGTTCGAGGCCGCTACGCGTCGCGGGCGGCTCCGCGGCAGCCTGGCCCGCGCTCTGGAGGCAGGGCCGGACGAGGCGGTGCCCGAATCCGACGATGCCGAGCTCGCACGCGAACCGTTGAAGGGCGAGGTACTCCGCGACTGGTACGACGAGGACGCCGGTCGTCCCTCCTCCCGTGGCGGCACGGACAGTGGGCGGTTGGGCGGTGAGACCGCCCGCCGGTCGCGGGGATTGCGGGACGGACGGGCGACCGGCGCGAGCCGCGTCTCCGGCTCCTCCCGCGTCCCGGGGCCACCCGCCGACGAACCGCTGCCGGAGGCGAGCGGTACGAGCCCGGACCGGCGACCGTCCGAGGCACCGAGCACGAAGGACGCCACGCGGGAGGAGCGTTCCGAGGACGTGCCCACCGCGCGTCGCTCCGCCGACAGCGGGCCCGCGGACGCGAAGCACACCGGCTCCGGCCCGACCACCGATCCGGACGTCGCGTCCTCGGCACCTGCGGCCCCCCGGGTGAGCAGGGTGCGCGGAACCGCCAAGCGCCCACGCGGGGGCACATCCGGCACCTCAGGGCACGACGGGGAGCACCGATGACCGATCACGACCGTTCGGACCGGCGGCCGGCCCCCGCATGCGCGCCGCCCGGCTCGCCGCCGGCCGCCCCGCAGCCGTACCCGTCGGGTTCGGCCGCCTGGTGGGACCCGTCGCCCCAGCCGCCGCGCGCCTCCACGACGGCAGCGGACCCGTCTGGCGCGGCTGGGCGTCCGGTGGTGCGGGCGGAGGAGCGCGGGTCGAGCCCCGACGGGCTCGTGGACCGGACCTCCGCGGACCGGTCGCCGCCGCAGCGGATCTGGTGCGAGAGCCACCCTCGACTGCAGGCCCTGTCCGTGTGGACCGAGCGCGTTCCGGGCCGCGGCGAGGACGCCGAACCCTTCGTCGCCCATCATTCGCTCAGCTTGCAGGGCCTGCTCTCGGTGTTCGACGGGTCCGGCGGCGCCGGCGCCGCACCCGTGTGGCAGGCCCCGGACGGCACGTCCCGTACCAGTGCGTGGGTCGGCGCGCGCGTGGCACGGCTGGCAACCGACTGCTGGTTCCGCGAGGTGTCGACGGGCGGCGAACCGGCCACACCGGAGACCCTGCACGAGTACCTCCAGTACTTCCTGGCATCCGCTCCGCAGCGCCGCAGCAAGATCAGCGGAACCATGCGCCGCCAACTGCCCACCACGCTTGCCGCCGTGCACTACCGCGTACTCGACGCCCAAGGCGGCCTGGAACTGCAGCCGCTGTGGGCCGGGGACTCACGGGCGTACGTCCTGGGCGAGGAGGCCGGCCTGCAGGTGCTGACCCGGGACCACACCCAGGAGAGCGACGCCCTGGAACTCCTGCGCACGGACCCGCCGATGACCAATCTGGTATGCGCCGACCGCGAGTTCGCGATCGACAGCCAGCGGCTGCGGTATCAGATGCCCTGTGTCCTGGTGGTCGCGACCGACGGGTTCTTCGGCTACGTGCACACCCCGCCCGACTTCGAGTGCCTGCTGCTGAGCACGCTGCAACAGGCCCACAACGAGGGCGAGTGGGCCGACCTGATCCGTCGCGAGGTGCAGAGTTACACGGCGGACGACGCCTCGCTCGCCGTACTGGCCCTCGGCTACTCCACGTTCGAGGAACTCCGCGACCGGTTCGGGCCCCGCTACCGGGAGTTGACCGACCGCTACGTACACAGCCGGCCGCGCGGCCTGGACCGCCCGGCCGCCGCGTCCGAAGGCGTCGCGGCACCGGCACCGGCACCGGAGGATCCCGCGAGGCTTCCGGCACGTGTCCGCGACTGGCAGGACACCACGTGGCACACCTACCGGGCCGGCTACGAGATGCATCTGCCGCCCGCACCCGAGGAGCGCGCATGAAGCAGGGCGATGTCATCGGGGGTTACCGCATCACGAGCGAGCCCACGAACGCCAACGGCGGCAAATGCATATGGGCGTTCGCCGAGAAGGGGGGCTCACAGTATTTCGTCAAGAGGTTCCTGGAGCCAAAGCGGCCCCGCGACGACGACACGCGTGATACGCCGAGTCTGCGGATCCGCCGCCAGCTCGCCCGCGAGTTCGAGGAGCGGCACCGGACGATCATGAAGCGGCTGCGCCCGGACGCGCGCGGCGGCGGAAACCTGGTGCTCGCTACGGACTTCTTCCACGAGGGCAGCACGTACTACAAGGTCACGGAACGGATCGACACCTCCAGTCTGGAGAAGCCGCAGGCTCTTGAACCCCGCCAGAAGATGGTGCTGTTGAAGACCCTGGGCATGAGTCTGAAGCAACTCCACGACATCGACGTCGTGCACGGGGACCTCAAACCGCTGAATGTCCTTGTGCAGAAGCGGGACGGCGCCGCGTTCCACACCGCGAAGCTGATCGACTTCGACGACTCGTATGTCTCGGGGAATCCGCCGGACCCTGACGACATTGCGGGCGACTCGGTCTACGGCGCGCCCGAGTGGCGAAGGTATATGCAGCGCGAGGACTCGGCCGGCCCCGAGCATCTGACCTGCGCGGTCGACGTATTCGCACTCGGGCTGATGACCCACCTCTACCTGACGGGCGAACTGCCGCACCACGACAAGCGATATGGCTCGCCGGCCGACGCGGTCAACGCGGGCGAGCAACTCGACCTGGACACCCGCCTGTCGGACACCATGATGGGTCTGCTGCGAGCCATGACCACGCGGACCGCCAGAAGCCGGCCCCGGATGGCGACGTTCCTGAAGACACTCGCCGATCCGAAGGTCTGCGCTCTGCAGCACCGACGCCCCGGCACGGCCACCGTCAAGGGCCCAGCGAGGGAAGCCACCGGCGGGACCGCCGATTCCGGCGCGGCCGAGCCGGCGGATTCCGGCCCACGGACGAGCCGTATCAAGACCAATCTCAAGTCGACGGGACGCCCGGGCGGCAGCCGGACGGCCGAGCGGTCACCGTCACCGTCGCCTTCGAAGCCCGTTCCACCGCCCGCGACCGAGGCAGCGCCTCCCGCGCCCACACCGCCGTCCGAGGGCGCTCCCGCTCCGCGGTCCTCCCGAGTCCGGATCAATCTGGGCAACCGCGATCGCGACTCCGGCCGCGGCTCCTCGTGACCACCCGCCCCGTCCGCCCCACTACCAGGAGAAACCCCGCAATGAGCGCCAACATCGAGCAGTACCAGGGAAATCTGCAGTACGCCGTCGACATCGTGCTGTGCGTCGACGCCACGGGGAGCATGTTCCCCGTCCTCGACAACGTGAAGTCGAGTGCTCTGCAGTTCCACGACCGGCTGAACGACGTGATGGCCAAGAAGGGCAAGGCGATCAGCCAGCTGCGGCTGAAGGTCATCGCCTTCCGTGACTTCGGCGACGACGCCTCGAACGCCATCCAGCAGACCGAGTTCCTCCATCTGCCATCGCAGGCCAGGGACTTCGAGGACTTCGTCCGCGGTATCGACGCCACCGGCGGTGGCGACATCCCCGAGTCGGGCCTGGAGGCGCTCGCTCTGGCGATCAACTCCCCCTGGGAGACGGGGCTCGACCGTCGCCGCCATGTGATCGTGATGTTCACCGACGCGCCCGCCCATCCGCTGGGCACCATCGGCACATCGGCCCCGACGTATCCCGCGGGCATCCCCCGCGGCATCGACGAGCTCTTCGAACAGTGGGGCTATGCCCGCAGTCAGACCGCGGTCATGGAGCAGTCGGCGAAGCGGCTGGTGCTGTTCGCGCCGGACGAGAGCCCCTGGTCGGACCCGATCGCCGAAGAGTGGGACCTCACACTTCACTTCGCCTCCAAGGCTGGCCAGGGCCTGGAGGAGTTCGAGATGGACGAGATCATCGAGACGATCGCGAACAGCCTGTGAAGCTGGACTGGCGGCCGGACTTTCAGCTGGAGTGCGACAGTGACGGCCTTCTGATCCTCGACTGGCACCGGTTCTGCCGGATCACATCGAACGTGCGCCACTGCGCCTCGATCAGGCTGGTGCCACAAGGCCCGGACGGAGCCCACCAGTGGATCTTCCAGTTGCGGGCACAAGAACGTCCGACTCCGGGGCTCCTCGTGATCCGGGTGGACGTTCCGCCGGACCGGGTGCGCGAGGCGGAGGAGTACACCGAGGTGCTGCGGCGCCGCTACGGGGTCCCTGAGCGCCAGGATGACGCCGGCGAGGAAACGGTGCTGGAGCGGACCCCGGTGGACTCGCAGCAGTGGATCGTCGCGCCCGCGGGCCCGGCGTCCGAAGAACTGTTCCAGGACGTGATGGCTCGGGTCGCCGACGACCCCGGCTGAACCTCGCGGCGGCCGGCGGAGATTCACGGTCGGCCCGGTCCCGGACGAACCAACAGGAGGAGAGCAAGGGGTGGCGGCATCGGCCAACTGGCGCTGCGCGGACTGCGACACGTACAACGATCCCGCGGAGACGTCCTGCACGATCTGCGGAGGCATCCGGTCTGCCGCCGCGCCCCGCGCGAGCTCGACCACCCCGAAGCCCGCGGCCAAACGCACCGGCTCGAAGCCGGCGAAGTCCGAGTCCTCCGGCGCGGGTTCGGCCTCACCCAAGTCCACGTCCTCCCGTGCGGGTGGCGCCCGTCCCGCCGCCAAGCGGCCCGGGACCGCGCGGCCGTCCGCCGACTGGCGCTGCACGAAGTGCGACACCAACAACGGGCGGAGGGACCTCTCCTGCATCGTCTGCGGCACGGGATGGAAGACGGCCACCAAGAAGACCGCGCCGAAGACCCCGTCGTCCGGGGATTCCGGAGCCAAGAAGGCGGCAGCCCCGCGCAAGACGACACCCAAGAAACCCACGCCGAAGAGGACGCGGCCCACCACCTCGACGCCCCGGGAGCGAACGCCTCCGAGATCCTCGGGCACCGGCACGTCGGCCGGCGGTGCGCGTCCCCACGCCGGGAGCACCCGTCCGAGCGCCTCTTCCGGCGCACGAACGGACGGAGCCTTCTTCCCCCCGCCGGGCCCCACGGGCTACCGACCGCCCACGGCCCCCTTCGTCGCCCCGACCACTCCGAGTCCGGGCCCGACGTACACCCCGCGCCCCATGCCCCCGCCGCGCCCTGGACGGCCGTCGCCCGCGAAGAAGTCCAACTGGCTGGGCGGCTGCGTCGGGGCCATCGTCATCTGGGGCGTGCTGGGGGCGCTGGTCGAGGGGTGCGAGAACGCCTTCGACTCCGACGGCTCTCCGGACGGCGGCTCCACCCCGGCCAGCACGGCGCCCGCCTGCCCCGGCCGCATCGCGGCGGAACTCCCCAGCGGCGACGGCGCCGAACTGGTCGAGGCGTTCCGCACGGCGAACAAGCAGATCACGTTGTGCCGCACCACGGACGGTTCGCTGTACTACTTCGGCGAGTTCAGCGACCAGCGCGAGAAAGGCATCGCCATGGAAGCCGAGGAGACGTCCGACGGGTATGAGGCCTACAACGACCCGTACCGCTATGTGATCCACGACGGAGTCGTGACCATCTACAACGCGGACACCCAGATCGGCGAGGAGGACCTCACCCCGGAACCGTCACCGTCATGAGCGGGCGTCCCCGTACGCCTCTCCCCCCAGCTCGAACCCCGCCGTCCCCGCCGTGGCATCGGCCAGCCACGCCCGGAACGACTCCACGTCCGCGTCCGGGAGGGCGATTTCGAGGGTGACGGCCTCTCCGTAGCGTACGTCGCGTATCTCGCGGCCCGTCGAGCGCAGGTCGTTCTGTACCTTGCCGGCCCGCTGGTGGTCGACGGTGACGGTGGCGAGACGGAAACGTTTACGTGTGAGGGTGCCGACGGAGTCCAGGGCCTCGCCGACCGCTCCCCCGTATGCCCGGATGAGGCCGCCCGCGCCGAGCTTGACGCCGCCGTAATAGCGGGTGACTACGGCGACGACGTACCGCAGGTCGCGGCGCAGCAGCATCTGGAGCATCGGGACGCCGGCCGTGCCGCCCGGTTCCCCGTCGTCGCTCGCCTTCTGCACGGAGGCGTCGGCGCCGATGACGTACGCGTAGCAGTTGTGCGTGGCGTCCGCGTGCTCCTTGCGGACGGCCGCGATGAACTCCTGGGCCTCCTGTTCGGTGGCCGCCGGGGCGAGCGCGCACAGGAAGCGGGAGCGGTTGACTTCGGTCTCGTGCACGCCTGCGCGGGCCACCGTGCGGTACTCGTCCTGCATCGGGCCAGCGTATGCGCCGCACGGGAAGGGGCCGCACTCGAAAACGTTCCGCACGCGCGCGTGCCTCCCGTCGGGGCCACGCGCCGCGAAAGTCAGCCCTTCTTGTCCCGCATTTTCTTGTCAGGCTTCTTCTTGCCGCGCGGCACGGTCATGTCGGTGAGCAGGGCCATGCCGGGGCCGAGGGACCGCCAGGTGTCGCCGTACCAGGTGAGGACCGCGATCGCCGACGTCGGGAACTTCGTGCGGACCTCGTCCAGCGCGTCATCGAGGCTGTCCCCGGCCAGGGTGAGCACCAGCTCCTCAAGGCCGGGGTTGTGCCCGATCAGCAGCAACGTCCTGATCTCGTCGGCCACTTCGTGCACCGTTGCCAGCAACTCGGGTACGTCGGCCCCGTACAGCCGCGGATCGTGGCGTACGGGAGGAGGTGTGGCCCATTCCGCCGCGGCCAGTTCCCAGGTCTGGCGGGCGCGTACGGCGGTCGAGCAGAGCGCCAGGTCCGGCCGCAGGTCGGCGGCGACGAGGGCGCGGCCGGCTGCCGGGGCGTCGCGGCGGCCACGCGGTGCGAGCGGTCGTTCGTGGTCGGCGACACCGTCCGGCCAGGCCGACTTGGCGTGCCGCAGGATGACGAGGCGGCGGCGCTGGGGCGCTCCGGCGGGCGCGTTCATGACGGGGTCCCGCGGCCGATGTCACGGGTGAGTTCGAGGCCGAGGAGACGGTCGGCGTAGGCGTACGTCTCGAAGCGGGCGCCGTCGGGAACGGTCTGGGAGGTCGCGACTCGGCGCAGTACGTCGAGTACGGCGGGCACGTCCAGGTCGTCCTCCCAGGCGGCGCGCAGCTGCTGGCGTACGGGATCGGGGATGGGACCGGACGGATGCGTGGCCCAGGTGGCGACGGCTCCCCGCCAGTGGCTGAGGACTTTCTCGGCGTCGGCCAGGGCGGCCGGTCCGAGCCGGAGGGGTTCGCTGCGGGGCCGCGCGAGCAGGGCGAGGCGCAGAGCTGAGGGGTCGCCCTCCACGCTGCCCTCTTGCGCCGGGCCGCCGCTTTCGTCATCGGACGGGAACTCGTCGTGCACGGGGGCGACCTCGACGCGTACGCCATCCGGCGCCTCGGCGTCCTCGTCGCCGTCCGGGCCTTCCGAAGCCGCGACCACATGGAGCACCTGTGCCTCGCCCAGCGCCGGTTCGCCGGCCCGGTGGTCTTCGAAGGGCCGGATGCCGAGGGCCGAGGCGCGTTCCCGGAGTTCCGTATGTCCCTCCGGGGCGGTCAGCACCGTCCAGACGGGCGTCCCGTTGAGTTCCAGGGCGCGTACGAGGATGTCGGCGACCAAGAGGACGCGCAGGCCGGTGGTGTCGGCGCGCGGTACATGGGCCTCGACGCGGGTCAGGCCGCGGCGGGCGGGGGCGGCGTCGGCGGGCTGCCCGGTTCGGGCGTCGGTGATACGGAGCACGGGGTGAGCGTAGGCCCGCGGGCGGCCGGGCGCAGGGGGACGTGCGTCATTCGGCAGCCGGGCGTTGGCGGACGCGGCCGCACCCGGTCGATCCGGGCCGCAACGGGTCGGCGGCAGCCCACGAGAGAGTGTCCGATCTGCGGCACTATGGTGCTGTGGCGGCGGTGCTCGAACAGCCCGCGCCCTCGGGCATGTCGGCGGACAAAGGGGTTCGGGCGTGCGGGAGTTGACGGTCATCGAGGCGCCGTCCGTGTTCGGGCTGCGGCCGTCCGGAGTGCAGGATCTGCCGGAGGCGCTGCGCGAGGCCGGACTGCACGACCGCCTCGGGGCGGCGGTGGCTGGGAGGGTCGAGTCGGCCGCGTACGACCCGAAGCGGGACGCCGACACCGGAGTGCTCAACCCGGTCGGCATCGCGCGGTACTCCGTCGAGCTGGCCGATGCCGTGGGCGGCGTACTGGACCGGGGCGGCTTCCCCGTGGTCCTCGGCGGCGACTGCAGCATCCTGCTCGGCAATCTTCTCGCCCTGCGCCGCCGGGGGCATTACGGCCTGCTGTTCCTCGACGGCCACACCGACTTTTACCAGCCGTCCGCGGAGCCGACCGGCGAGGCGGCCTCGATGGAACTCGCCCTGGCCACCGGACGCGGGCCCAGCCTGCTGACCGACCTGGAGGACCGTGGTCCGCTGCTGAGGGACGAGGACGTCGTCGCTCTCGGCTTCCGCGACACCGAGGAGTCCACCGCGGCCGGGATGCAGCCGCTGCCGCCGGGACTGCACGCGCTGGACCTCGATGCGGTACGGGCCCTCGGCGCCGAAACCGCCGCGCGTCAAGCGGTTGAACGGCTCAGCGGGGGCGGAAGCGGCGGTTACTGGGTCCATCTCGACGTCGACGTACTGGACGACGCCGTGATGCCCGCGGTCGACTACCGCATCCCCGGCGGACTGACCTGGACGGAACTCGAGGCCGTGCTCCGGACCGCGTTCGCCGGCGAACGAGCCGTCGGCTTCGACGTCACGATCTTCAACCCCCGCCTCGACCCCGACGGCAGCATCGCCGCCCGCCTCACCGAGTGCCTGTGCCGTGGCCTGTCGGCGCGACGCACCGATCAGTGAAACCTGCCGTCAGTCGGCGGGCTTCTCCCAGACCGAGACATGCTTGCGGCTCTCGCTGGTGAACGGCGCCCGGTCCCAGTCCTCCCAGCGGTCGCGCAGCCGCAGTCCGGCGAGCCGGGCCATCAGGTCCAGTTCCGACGGCCACACGTACCGGAACGGGTAGTACTCGTGCTCGGCGCGCCCGTCGACGATCGTGACGTAGTTCGAGCTCATCGCCTGGGTGGCGACGTCGTAGATGTCGAATGCCCACTTGGTCTGGCTGATGTGGAACGGCACGGCGTTCTGCCCCGGCGGCAGCCGGCGCAGCTCCGGCATCCCCACCTCGATGACGAAGCAGCCGCCAGGCCGCAGATGCGCGGCGGCGTTCTCGAAGCAGGCCACCTGGGCGTCCTGCGTCGTCAGATTGTTGATCGTGTTGAAGACCAGGTAGGCGACCGCGAACGTGCCCTCCACCCGTGTGGTGGCGAAGTCGCCGATCGTCACCTCGACGTTGTCCCCGCCGGGCTTGGCGCGCAGCCGGGCCACCATGGCCTGCGACATGTCGATGCCGTGGACCTGGATGCCGCGCCGGGCCAGCGGCAGTGCGAGCCGGCCGGTGCCGACGCCGAGTTCGAGCGCCCTGCCGTCGCCGGCGAGCCCAGCCAGCAGGTCGACCGCCGGATCCACCGCCTCCGGGCGGGACATCTCCGCCACCGCCTCGTCGTAGCCGGCCGCCACCTTTTCCCCGAAGTAGCCGTCCTCATCAAGCATTTGGGGACCGTACCGCCGACGGCCCGGCCGACGCCCGCGATTTTTCGGCGGCTTCTGATCAGTTCCTGTCGTCCACGGCGCCGGCCGGGCAAGGCTCACCCCGGTACGTACCGAAGGACCACCTGTTGCCCTCGGGATCCGCGATCTGGAACTCGCGGCTGCCGTACGGCTGGTCCTCGATCTCGCGGAGGATCTTCACTCCGGCCGCGCGCAGCTTCTCGTAGAGGTCGTCGACCCGGTCGGTGACGACATACGCGCCGAAGGTGCCCGGCTGCAGGGACCATGGCTTGCTGTCCGGGGCGTACGAGCCGAGCATGATCCCGCCGCCCTCGGGCCAGTCGAGTTGGGCATGGGCGACCTGGTCGCCGTCCTCGTAGACGGCGGTGCGCAGAAAGCCGACGGTGTCGACGAGGAAGTCGATCAGGGCGGGTGCGTCGTGTGCCTGGAGCGTCGGCCAGACGCTGGGGGAACGCTGCTGCTGGGTTGCCTGGGTTGCTGTCGTGTTCGTGGTCATGCCTCCTACTGTTCGCCGCTCCGGTGGCCTCCGGCTTGGATATTCCGGCACTCTTCGGCGAGCCAGGCGGTGGGGCTGACGCCGGTGTACTGGTGGAAGTCCCGTACCAGGTGGGAGTGGTCGTAGTAGCCGCAATCGGCCGCGATCCGCGCCAGGTTCGGCGAGGCTCCCTCGGTGACGCCGCGGACGACGATGCTCTTCGCGTGCTCGAAGCGCATCAGCCGGGCGGCCTGCTTGGGGCTCAGGCCGGTCTCGGCCCGGAAGAGCGTGGTGAGGCGGCGCGGACTGAGCGCCACATGCTCGGCCAGCCCGTTCAGGGTGCCGGCCCCGCGGTGCCGGGCCAGCCAGGCCCAGGCCTCCCCGACCTCGGGCCGCACCCGCCCGCCCTCCTCCGAACGGGACACCTGCCCTCTCAAGTACGAGGCGAGCAGGGCGAACCGCGCCTCCCACCCCGTCTGCTCCAGCAGCCGCTCATGAAGCTCCGCACCCCGCCGGCCCAGCACATCCGTCCCCGACACGACGATCTGGTCCGCGAGCGCACCCGCCGGCAGCCCGAGCAGCCTGCGCGCCGCCAGGGGATGCAGGGCCAGCTGGATGCCTGCCTCGTGCTCCGGCTGGATCACATACGCCGGGCGCTGGTGCAGCCCGCCCATCACGATGTCGGTGCGTACCGCGTCGTCGCCGCGCGCCTGCTCGGGGGTGAGCCCGCTGGTCACGGGCCCGTCCAGCGAGAAGATCAAGGTCAGAAACGGTGAGGGCAGCCCTCGGTGCAGGGCGGGCTGCACCCCTCGGGAGCGGTAACCCACCGCGGACACGACCAGGCCCGAGAGCCCGGGCGCACCCCGCACGAACTCCCGCACTGCCTCGCCGTCCCACCCCGATCCGTGCGCCATACGGCCAGTATGCGAGGCCCGACCCGGGCTTGCCGAGTGGGCGGGAATCACCGCTGCCCGCCCGCTGTTGCCTGCCAGAGCAGGCACCGCAGGACGCCCCAAGGAGGCCGAACGTGTACGGCGACTCAGCTACGGTCCGCAAGATCCTCACCGAGCTCGGTGACACCTGGGCGGTCGTCGGACTGTCGACGAACGAGCGCCGGGCGGCCTACGGAGTCGCCGACGTCCTGAAGCGCTACGGCAAGCGCATCGTCCCCGTACATCCGAAGGCCGAGACGGTCCACGGGGAGAAGGGGTACGCGTCGCTGGCGGACATCCCCTTCGACGTGGACGTGGTCGATGTGTTCGTCAACAGTGACCTGGCCGGTCCCGTCGCCGACGAAGCCGTCGCCATCGGTGCGAAGGCCGTGTGGTTCCAGCTGGGCGTCATCGACGAGGCGGCGTACGAACGCACTCGCGCGGCGGGGCTCGACATGGTCATGGACCGCTGCCCAGCCATCGAGATTCCGCGGCTCGGCTGAGACCGGCATTCCGGCTCGCCTGAGACCGGCCACCCCTCGGCCGAGTCCGGCGAGCCATCAGCCCGTTCTCAGCGATTCTGGCGCGAGGTCACGGTGAACTGCGCCCCGTCGGGATCCCGGAGCACCGCCTCCGTCGGGGGCACCTCCGTGTGTGAGGTGCCGACCCGGACGACGGTGCCGCCGTGGGCCCGCGCGGCGGCGACGCAGGCCTCGACGTCGGGGACCGCGAAGTGGATCTGCCAGTGCGGCCGGATCGTGGGATCGGGCGCCGCCTCCACGGCGCCGGAGTGGATCCGCGCCACGACTCCGCCCTCACTGCGCAGGACGACCTCGTCCGCCTCGTAGTGGACCTCGCAGCAGCCGGGCTTCTTGGAGGCCCACTCGAGGACCTCGCCGTAGAACATGGCGGCGTCGAAGGCGTCGCGGGTGTGCAGTCGTACGAAGGCCGGGGCGGCCCGGCGCCAGGACTCCCAGCCGGAGATCAGCCGGCCCTCCCAGATGCCGAACACCGCTCCGTCGCGGTCCGCGAGGAGTGCGGCCCGGCCCGGCGGGAACGCGATCGGGCCGACCGCTGTCGTCCCGCCGCGTTCCTGCCCCCGGGCCACGGCCTCGTCCGCGCTGGACACGGCGAAGTAGGGGGTCCAGGCGACGGCCATCTGCCACATGGACGCCACGGGCGCGATTCCCGCGACCGGCACCTCGTTGGCGTAGGCGATGCGGAACCGGTCGCCCAGCGGGATCGACCGGAACTTCCAGCCGAAGACCGCGTGGTAGTAGTCCTCCGCGGCGGCTTCGTCGCGTGCCGTGAGGCTGACCCAGCACGGGGCGCCGAAGACCGACTGACTGGTGATGACATCGTCTTGGACTGTGGTGTCACGGTTCATGGCCGTTCCGTCCTGCGTTCCTGGCTTCCTGACCGGTGTACTCAGCCACCGGTGCCGAATCGCTCCCAGACGCGGTGCTCGCCCAGCAGCCGGGTGATCTGTTCCAGGGCGCTCGTGCCGCTCTGCGCGGACACGACGCCCGGCGCACCGGCCGGGACGCCCGCGGCATCGAGGGCGGTTTCGGCACCCGCCCAGCCGCCGATGGCCTTCCCGTGCCGGTAGGCCTCCGACAGCATCAGAAGCACCCGCGGGTCCGTGGTTGCTTCCGTACCAGCATCCCCCGCCTTGGCGTCTCGCGCTCCATAGGCGTCGGCGCCGGGTCCCGGAGCGCCCGCCAGCAGGACGGCGTCGTACTCCACTGACCGGGCCGTCGCGAAGGTGCGCTGCACCTGGACGGGCTCGCCCTCCGCGTCGAGCTTGCCGCCGGCGGGGGCGATCACCAGCGGGACCATGCCCGCGTCGAGGACGGCCCGGCGCACGGTGCGTACGCCGTCGAGGTCGCCGCGTTCGTCGGTGACGATGCCGATGACGCGCCCGTCCAGCGGCCAAGTGTGGCCCAGCTGGGAGAGGGCGGGGCTGGGTTCGGCGTCCGTCAGCGGAACGGTGGCCTCGGGTGCGGGCAGGCCGAGGCCGGTGGCGACCTGCTCGCACAGTTCGGGGTCGATGTTGGCGAGCACCTGGAGCCCGCGCTCCTTGACGGCCTGCTCGTAGCACTTGCCCAGCTCGAAGGTGTACGCCGCGATGATGTGCTCGCGCTCCACCGGGGACATGCTGCGCCAGAAGAGCCGGGGCTGGCTGAAGTGGTCCGAGAAGGAGGCCGGGGCCTCGCGTTGCTTCCGGCCTGTCGGCACCTCCACGGGCGTCTCGATGTACGCGCCGGTGTCGGCGCCCGCGAGGAACGGGCAGCCTCCGTCGAGGGAGTTGGGCCGGTAGGGCGCGGCTCCGGTGTGGACGGCCGTCTGGTGCATGCCGTCCCGGTGCATGTCGTTGACCGGGGTGTGGGGGCGGTTGACGGGGAGCTGTGCGAAGTTCGGCCCGCCGAGGCGGCTGATCTGGGTGTCCAGGTAGGAGAAGAGCCGGCCGGCCAGCAGCGGGTCGTCGGTGATGTCGATGCCGGGCACGAGGTGGCCGGGGTGGAAGGCGACCTGCTCGGTCTCGGCGAAGAAGTTCGACGGGTTGGCGTTCAGCGTCAGCAGGCCCACGGGCTGTACGGGCGCCAGTTCCTCCGGGACGATCTTCGTCGGGTCGAGCAGGTCGATGCCCTCGAAGGTCTGCTCGGCGTTGTCTGGGAAAGTCTGGATACCCAGCTCCCACTGCGGGTAGGCGCCCGCCTCGATGGCGTCGGCGAGGTCGCGCCGGTGGAAGTCCGGGTCGATGCCGTTGATGAGCTGCGCCTCCTCCCACACCAGGGAGTGCACGCCGAGCTTCGGCTTCCAGTGGAACTTCACCAGCGTGGTGGCGCCCTCGGCGTTGACCAGCCGGAAGGTGTGGACGCCGAAGCCCTCCATCATGCGGAACGAGCGCGGGACGGCCCGGTCGGACATGTTCCACAGCGTGTGGTGGGTGGCCTCGGTGTGCAGCGTGACGAAGTCCCAGAACGTGTCGTGGGCGCTCTGCGCCTGCGGGATCTCGCGGTCCGGGTGCGGCTTTCCGGCGTGGATGATGTCCGGGAACTTGACCGCGTCCTGGATGAAGAACACCGGGATGTTGTTCCCGACGAGATCGAAGGTGCCCTCGCCGGTGTAGAACTTCGTCGCGAAGCCCCGGGTGTCGCGCACCGTGTCCGAGGAGCCGCGCGAGCCGAGCACCGTGGAGAACCGTACGAACACCGGGGTCTCGGCCTCGCCGGTGAGGAAGGCCGCCTTGGTGACCTTCGCGGCGGTGCCATAACTCCGGAAGACACCGTGCGCGGCGGCCCCGCGCGCGTGCACGACCCGCTCGGGGATGCGCTCGTGGTCGAAGTGAGTGATCTTCTCCCGCAGATGGTGGTCCTGCAGCAGCACCGGCCCGCGCTCACCGGCCTTCAGTGAGTGGTCGGTGTCGTAGAGCCTGGCTCCCTGGGCCGTCGTCAGGTAGGCGTCACCCTGGGCGTTGGCGGACGGGTCGGCGCCGGTGGTCTGTCCGGTGGGGCTGACCGTCTCGGGGGCGCTCTGGTCGGGCTTGGGCGGGAGGGGTGCGTGGGGTTCGGTCGGTTCGGCGACCGACGGCGTGTGCGGTCCTGGCTTGCCGGGGACGCCGTCCGCCGGGCCGTCTTCGCGCAGTACGTCGGCGGCCTTGTGCGCAGCGGTCTTCAGCGGGTTCTTGTCGCTCATCGCACTTCCAACTGTCGGGGAGTGGTCTGCGCCGCCTGGGTACCCGCGACCGGCCCCCTGAACCAACCGGACCTCGGCTGACCCCGTGCCGCGCGGAGCGCTCAGTCCTCGCCCAGGACGATGTTGCTCTGCAGGTCGCCCGGCTCCTGCTCACCCCGCTCGTCCCGGCGGGCCCCGCGAGCGGCGGGGACAGGGCGCGTACCGTCTTCGGTCCCGCGCTCCGTGATCTCCGGCTCGACGCCGGACGGCTCGAGGTCTGCACCGGTGCCGGTTTCCATGGGGGCACCTCCTACGTCAAGTGCTCGTGACTGCGAGTACCCGGCGCCCGCGTTCGAAACGGGCGGTGCGTTCCGCGCCCGGCCGGAGCGGAGGCTTCGGTCCGCGGTTCGGGGGGACTCGGGGCGCATGACCGAGAAGGCAGACATCCGCGGCTCGTACTGGATCGACACGGCGCCCGGTGAGACGTATCCGCCGCTCGAGACGGATGTGACCGTCGACGTGGCCGTGGTCGGCGCGGGCATCGCCGGACTGAGCGCTGCCTGGGAGCTCGCCCGCGCCGGGCGCAGTGTCGCGGTCCTGGAGGCCGACCGGGTCGCCGCGGGCGTCACCGGCCACACCACAGCGAAGCTGTCCGCCCAGCACACGCTGATCTACGACCGGCTGCGCCGCACCCGTGGCCCGGAGGCGGCGCACCTGTACGCACGCTCGCAGACCGAGGCGATCGAGCACGCGGCGGCCCTCGTCGACGAGCTGCGCATCGACTGCGACTGGGAACGCAGGAGCGCGTTCACCTACACCCGCGACGAGCGCCGGGCCGGCGAGATCCGTGCCGAGGCGGAAGCCGCCCGCGAGGCCGGACTGGACGCCGAGTTCGTGACCGAGACCGGTCTGCCGTACCCCGTGGCGGGCGCGGTACGGGTCGCGCACCAGGCCCAGTTCCACCCGCGCAAGTACCTCCTCGCCCTCGCCGACGATCTACGGGCCCGGGGCGCCCACATCCACGAACGCACCCGGATCCTCGGCCTCGAAACGGGCTCCGCCTGCCGTCTCACGGCCGAGACCGGCGCACAGGTGACCGCCGGCGCGGTCGTGATCGCCACGCACTACCCGGTCTTCGACCGGGCGCTCCTGTTCACCCGGCTCTCCCCGCGCCGCGAACTCGTCGTGGCCGCACCGATCGCGGCGGACCGGGACCCCGACGGCATGTACATCACGCCCGAGGAGGACACCCGCTCGGTCCGCACCGCCCCCTACAAGGACGGCCAACGGCTCCTGATCGTCACCGGCGAACACTTCACCCCCGGCACCGGCGACACCGACAAACGCTTCGCCCGCCTCACCGACTGGGCCGAGGAGCACTTCCCCGACATCACGCCCACCTACCGCTGGGCCACGCAGGACAACGACTCCACCGACACCGTCCCGCTCGTAGGCCCACTGCCCCCACTCTCCCGCCACGCGTACGTGGCGACCGGCTTCGGCGGCTGGGGCCTCAGCGGCGGCATCATGGCCGGCCGCCTCCTGTCCGGCCTCATCACCGGCGACCGCCCACCGTGGGCCGAACTGTACGATCCGCGCCGCCTGCGCTCCGTACTCCGCGAGGCCCCCGCCTTCCTCAGGCACCAGGCAACCGTGGCCCGCCACTTCGTAGGCGACCGCATCCCCCCGTCCCACGCGGACTCCCTGACCGACATCGCCCCCGGCACGGGCGCCGTAGTCCGCCACGGCGGCCAACGCTGCGCTGTGTATCGCGACGAGGACGGCAGCCTGCACTCCGTCTCCGCGAGGTGTACGCACATGGGGTGCCTGGTCGCGTTCAACGCGGCAGAACGCGCCTGGGAGTGCCCGTGCCACGGCTCCCGCTTCGACACGGACGGCAGGGTGGTACAGGGCCCGGCGACGCACGCCTTGGAACAGCGCGAAGTCCGCGAGGCGGAGCCGCAGGAGGACTGACGGTTCCTGTGCGATACCGCGCCCCTAAGGAGGCCGCAGGCCTTCTTAGGGGCGCGGGGAACTGCGCGACCAGCCACGACGAACCCGCAGCGTCAAAACTGCCCTACGCAGCGCAGCTAGTGCCGCATCAGGCAAGGTTCGCCCTGTCGTGATGTGTCGCCCGCGCAACTGCCCCGGCCAGCCCGCCGGGTTCGGGGACCAACGCCTCGAGGGAGGCAGATGAGGGTAGGCTCCTCTCGTCAGGCCCATCTTGCCGTCGAAGATCCGATTGATGAAGCGCTTTCGAATTGAGTAGCACCGAGCGCGGGGCAGCACCCGGGACGGAGAGTGCTGCTCGCATGTATGCAGCACCGACTCGACGTCCTCCGGGTGTTACGCCACAGTCCCTGCCCTCGGCGTGGCTCGTCGCTTCTTCCACCGGCCCCACGTCGAGGGGGACGTGTCGTGGTCCTTCTGCGTGGCCTGGGTCGGATCCTTATGCTCCGCCTTTGCGGCGGCGAGGTGCGGCCGAGCGAGACGGCGTCGAGCGCATGTGGTCGCGTACCGGCGCCAGCAGGCCGGCGAGAGCCTTGACGTCGTCGCGCGAAAGCGGCTCGAACAGGAGGCCGCTGACTACCTCGACGTGACCCGGCAGCACCTTCGCAAGCAGCGCACGCCCGGCATCGGTGATGGTGACGGTGATGCTCCGCTCGTCGTCCGGCGAGGGAGCGCGGATGACCAGGCCCTTCTTCTCGAGCAGATCCACCTGGTATGTCAGGCCGCTGCGGCTGTAGACGACGCCGTCGGCCAGGTCGGTCATGCGGTGACTGCCCGTCGGCGAGTCCCCGAGGCGGGCCAGGAGCTGGAACTGCACATAGCTGAGTTCGCCGGCCTCGCGCAGCTGCTGCTCGACGGCATGCCGGAGCAGGCTGGTCACCTCGATGAGGTCGAAGTAAGTGCCGAGCTGCACGGGGTCGAGCGACGGCGGTGAATCAGGCATGACCGTAGTCTACTGCTTCGAATTCGAAGAGTGTGGGGTGCCGACTTCCAGTTATCGCAGGCGGCGTTGGAACCGAACTTCTCCGCGTGTTTCGATGCCATCCCGGCCGGGTGTATTGAGCCGGACGCGAGGGACTCACGGGTCTGATGTCGTGACCTCGTGCGCGCACGGTGTGGGCAGTGTTGGGCCCGGCTGAGCACCGCAGAACATGGAGATCGGGCAGTGGTGCGGCGCAGGGTTACGAGCAGAAGGACGGCGCCGCCGCCCACAGATCTCGAGGACCGGCCATGAACATCCCTTACCTCGCGCAACGTCGTCCGCGGCCCTCCCCGGTGACGGCACGACGGCCCGGCCGCGAGGAGGAAGCCATGAACACGATGCCGGGATGAACACCGCCGCGTGGAGCCCGGTGTCTCTGGCCGTCCTGTGCGCCGGCGTCGGCTACGGGCACCCGACCCGCTTGCTCGCGGACTGGGTGGCGGAGGCTGTGTGCCGATCACTGGCGGCCGGAGGTGCGCGCGCCGAGGTGGAGGTGCTGGAGCTGCACCGGCTGGCGCCCGACCTCGCTCAGCACTTTGCCCAGCGCCGCGCCAGCCTCGACCTGCGAGAGGCGATCGCGGCGGTCGTGGCGGCCGACGGGCTCGTGGTGGCGACCCCGGTGCTCGCCGCCTCCCCGAGCGAGGTATTCGACTCGTTCTTCGCCGTCCTCGGGGACGGAATCCTCTCCGGCATGCCGGTGCTGCTGGCGCTCAACAGCGGCTCCCGCCGGCAGCCGCCCGACCTCACGCAGGTGCTACGCAGGCGCCTGACCGACGTGCACGCCGACCCCGTGCCCACGATCGTCGTCGCCGACCCCGCCGACTGGCCGGCCACGGCGCGCAGCGACGCGGCGCGGCTGCGCGCGTGCATCGACCAAGCGGCCGCCGAACTCGCCGTGGCGATGCGCTCGCACCGGCAGTGATCGACAACACTTGCTTCGAATTCGAAGTAGAGGTATCGTCATCACAGTTGCTTCGAATTCGAAGTAATATCGACCGTAGTGAAGGTGAGAACCGAAATGAAGGCAGTACGTTTCCACGAGTACGGCGACCCGAGCGTCCTGAGCTACGAGGACGTGGAGCAGCCCGTCCCCGGGGCCGGTGAGGTCCGGATCCGCGTCGCCGCGACGTCGTTCAACGGCGTCGACGGCAACATCCGCGGCGGCTTCATGCAAGGCCCCATCCCGGTGGTGCTGCCGCACACTCCCGGCCTCGACGTCTCCGGCACCATCGACGCGCTGGGCGAGGGCGTGGACGGCATCGCGGTCGGCGACGACGTCATCGGCTTCCTGCCGATGGACGGGAACGGCGCCGCCGCGCAGTACGTCATCGCCCCGGCCGAGGTCCTGACGCCGGCGCCCAAGAGCATCCCCCTGCCCGACGCCGCAGCGCTGCCGATAGTGGGCCTGACCGCGTACCAGGCGCTGTTCGACCACGGCAAGCTGACGGCCGGGCAACGGGTGCTGATCAACGGCGCGGGCGGAGCGGTCGGCGGCTACGCCGTGCAGCTGGCCAAGAACGCCGGAGCCCACGTCATCGCCACAGCCAGCCCACGCAGCAGCGAGGCGGTCACATCGGCCGGCGCCGACGAAGTCATCGACCACACCACCACCAGCGTGAGCGCGGCGGTGACCGAACCGGTCGATCTCGCACTCAACCTCGCACCGGTCGACCCGGCCGAACTCGCCGCGCTCGTCACACTGGTCCGTCCGGGCGGGGGCCTGGTCAACACCACGGTATGGATGCCCGCGCCCTCCGACCAGGAGCGCGGCGTGCGCGGCATCGACCTGTTCGTCCGCAGCGACGCCGACCAGCTGGCGCAGCTGGTAGCGCTGATCGACCGCGGCGAGCTGCGCGTCGACGTCGCCGAGCGGGTGCCGCTGGCCGAGCTGCCGGCACTCCACGCCCGGGCCGCCGAAAACGCGGTGCACGGCAAGGTCATCGTCGTCCCGCCCGTCGCCTGACGCCGATCCTCCACCGAAAGGAAAAGGCCATGGCACTGAGTTTGGAGTTCACCTCCGACGTCGCCCGCCGCGCCATCGCCGACCGCATCCGCGTCCTCAAGTCGATCTGAGCCGGCACCGAGCGCGCTCACCCCGTGCCGCAGGAGGGGTATGCAAGCGCTCCATACAGGTGGCCCCTGATCCTCACCTGACTGACCCTTGAAGGAGACGATTCCGATGATCCCCGACGACGACCCGTCCCGCTCGCTGACCGTCGCGAACCCCGACGATCCCGGCACGACGTACATCTCTCTGGTGGGCAACACGTACGCCATGCTGGTCACCGGCGAGCAGACCAACGGCCAATACTGCCTGATCGACATGCGCATCCCCGACGGCGGCGGCCCACCGCCGCACCGGCACGACTTCGAGGAGATGTTCACCATCCTCGAAGGCGAGATCGAGTTCACCTTCCGCGGCGAGAAGCACACCGTAAGGGCCGGGTCCACGGTCAACATCCCGGCCAACGCCCCGCACAACTTCCGCAACGCTTCGGGGGCGCCGGCCCGCATGCTGTGCATGTGCACCCCCGCAGGCCAGGACGAGTACTTCACGCGCATCGGCGATGTCGTCGCGGGCATGGACGCGCCGCCGCCACAACTGTCGGAGGACGAGCTCGCGGAACGCCGCCGCCGCGCGGCCGAGTTGGCCTCGACCTACCGGAGCGAGTTCCTGTGACTCGCAGGGCCGGCAAGCCCAGCACCGGTCGACAGGGGGAAGTTCCCCGCTGAGCTGGACAGCCAGTACCAGATCGTTCGGGGCCGCCGACGACCGCCTCGAGGTCGTCAACCGGGCGAACGTTGCCTGATGCGGAGCTAGTCGTGCGCAGGCCGACCGCTCAATCGGTGGTCGGCCAGATTGAGCGCCTCGTCAACAACCCGGCGCAAATGTCCATCCCGCAGGGAGTAGATCACCCGCCGCCCCTCCTTGCGCGTGCTCACCAACCCCGCCAACCGCAGCCGCGCCAAATGCTGACTCACCGCCGGCCGCGCGGCCCCGCACCGCTCCGTGAGCGAGGTGACATCGGCCTCGCCGTCGGCCAGCGCGTGCAGCAGCGCAAGCCGAGTCCGGTCTCCGAGGAGGGCCAGAACCTCGGCGGCAAGGGCGAACTGCTCCTCGCCCGGGCTACGCGGATGCGCATCCTGCGCAGGTGATAGGTGCATGCGTGCGCTCATACGCACATAATGGCTCCGTGGACCTCGCCGAGTCCACTCCCGCGTACGGAAAGGGGACCCTTGTGAGCGCCGAGCACCACACCCACGGCCATCCCGAGCACAGGCATCACGGGCACGGACGCAAAGGGCGCGACCACGAGCACGGGCATCGCGGGCGCCTCGCCCGCCCCCTCCACCGGCTGAGCCACCTCCTCAAACCCCACTCCCACCAGACCACCGACAAGGTCGACACCGCCCTGGAGACCTCCGCCCGCGGCATCCGAGCCCTGTGGATCTCCCTGGCCGTGCTCGGCGTGACCGCCACGGCGCAGGCGGGCGTCGTCGTGGTCTCCGGCTCGGTCGCGCTGCTGGGCGACACCGTGCACAACGCCGCCGACGCGCTCACCGCCGTACCCCTCGGGATCGCCTTCGTACTGGGCAGGCGCGCGGCCACACGCCGCTTCACATACGGCTACGGCCGGGCCGAGGACCTGGCCGGCCTCGTGATCGTGCTGACGATCGCCGCATCCGCGGTCTTCGCGGGCTGGACGGCGATCGACCGCCTGCTCGACCCGCGCCCGGTCGGGCACATCCCGGTCGTAGCCGTCGCCGCCGTCATCGGCTTCGCGGGCAACGAATGGGTGGCCCGCTACCGCATCCGCGTCGGCCGCGACATCGGCTCCGCCGCACTCGTCGCCGACGGCCTGCACGCCCGCACCGACGGCTTCACGTCACTCGCCGTCCTCCTGAGTGCGGGCGGCGCGGCGCTCGGCTGGCAACTCGCCGACCCCATCGTCGGGTTGGCGATCACGGCGGCCCTGCTGCTGGTGCTGCGCGACGCCGCACGCGAGGTCTTCCGCCGGGTCCTGGACGCGATCGACCCGGCGCTGGTGGACCGGGCCGAGCGAGCGCTACGGGAGGTCCCGGGCGTACAGTCCGTCGGCGAACTCCGGCTCCGCTGGATCGGCCACCGGCTACGGGCCGAGGTGGCGGTGGTCGTGAACGGCGACATGACCGTACGCGAGGCGCACCGCGTAGCCGTCGAGGCCGAGCACGCCCTGCTGCACGCCATCCCCGGGCTCACCGCGGCCACGGTCCACGCCGACCCCTCCCCCACCCCCGGCGAGACGGATCCCCATCTGGCCCTGGCCCACCACGCGACCGCCTGACCAATGGGATCAGGGGATCAGGCGACGCCGAGCCCCTCCAGCACCACGGCGTTCGGCAGCTCCGCGAACGCCTTCCCCGGCACCAGCAGCTTCCCGCGCCGGCGGCCGCTGCCGACCAGGACGTACGGCAGATCGACGACCGCCGAGTCCACAAGGACCGGCCAGTCGCCCGGCAACCCGAGCGGCGTGATCCCGCCGTACTCCATGCCGGTCTCCCCGGTGGCGATGTCCATCGGCGCGAACGACGCCTTGCGCGCGCCCAGTTGACGCCGGACCACGCCGTTCACATCGACCCGGGTCGCGGAGAGCACGACGCAGGCGGCGAGCGTGCTCTCCCCGCCGCGCTTGCCCGCGACGACCACGCAGTTGGCCGACTGGTCGAGCAGTTCCGGACCATAGTGCTCGAGGAACGTTGCGGTGTCGGCCCACTCCGGCCTGGTGTCGACGTACACGATCTGCTCGGCGGGGACGTTGCCGCGCCAGTGGCGTACGGCGTCGGCGACCGGGCGGGTCAGTTCGTCCAGGCAGTCGGGCGCGGGCGTTGCGTTGTCGAAGTGGCCGATGGGTGCGCGCATGACCGCACGCTAACAGGGCGGCCGGGGCCGCGCGCCGACGTCGCCTCAGCGCACGGGCGGGACCGAGACGGCCAGCATCCACTCCGTGGGGACGTCGCCCTGGTTGCCGTAGGTGTGCGGGGCGTCGGCCTCGAAGGTGGCGCTCGCACCGGCCGGGACGCGGTACTCCGTGCCGTCGACCGTGAGGGTCAGTTCGCCTGCGGTGACGTGGACGATCTCGACGGTGCCGACGGGGTGCGGGTCCGAGGTGCTGCTCTCGCCCGGCATCACCCGCCAGTGCCACATCTCCAGTGGGCCGGGCGCCTCGGTGCCGGCGAGGAGCCGGCTGTGGCTGCCCGCGTCGGTGTGCCACAGCCGGACCACCTGCTCGGCCGGGACGATCCGCACCTTCGGTCCCTGTTCGTAGTCGAGCAGGGTGGTGATGCTGACGCCGAGCGCGTCACCGATCTTGATCACCGTGCCGAGGCTGGGGTTGGTGCGGGCCTGCTCGATCTGGATGAGCATGCCGCGGCTGACGCCGGCCCGGGCGGCGAGCACGTCCAGCGTGAAGCCGCGCACCGCGCGCCAGTGCTTGACGTTGCGCGCCAGGGACTGGGTCAGCAGATCGAGGTCCGACACATCACGTCCAATAACTTGAGTTCAACATTCTGCATGACAGAGTTCAATATCTTGCACTACGGTGTGGTGCACCCGTTCGTTCACTGCACAGTACTGCGAGGCATTCGATGACAGCAGTCTTCGCCCTGGCCACCAGCCTCCTGTGGGGGCTGGCCGACTTCGGCGGCGGGCTGCTCACCCGACGTACGCCCGCGCTGACCGTGGTGGTCGTCTCGCAGTCGATCGCCACCGTCGTGCTCGGCGCGGTCGTCGTGGCGACGGGCGCCTGGAGCGAGGCGGGCCCGCAGCTGTGGTTCGCGGTGGCGGCGGGGCTCGCCGGGCCCGTCGCGATGCTCGCCTTCTACAAGGCGCTCGCCCTGGGCCCGATGGGCGTCGTCTCACCGCTCGGCTCGCTCGGCGTCGCCGTCCCGGTGGCCGTGGGCCTCGTCCTCGGCGAACGCCCCGGGCTGCTGCAGTTCGCGGGGATCGCGGTCGCCGTCGTGGGCGTCGTACTCGCGGGTGGCCCGCAGTTCAAGGGCGCCCCCGTACAGCGGCAGGCCGTGCTGCTCACCCTGCTCGCGGCCTTCGGCTTCGGCGCGGTGATGGCTCTGATCGCCGAGGCCTCGACCACGCTGACCGGCCTCTTCCTCGCCCTGTTCGTCCAGCGGGTGACGAACGTCGTCGCGGGCGGCACAGCCCTCTACGTCGCCGTCCGCCGCGGCACCGAGACTCCCCCGAAGGTCGCGCCGTCCGCGCTCCCGGCCCTCGCCTTCGTCGGCCTCGCCGATGTCGCGGCCAACGGCACCTACGCACTGGCCGCCCAGAACGGCCCGGTCACCGTGGCCGCCGTACTCGCCTCGCTCTACCCGGTGGTCACGGCCCTGGCCGCACGCGGCTTCCTCAGCGAACGGCTACGCGGCATCCAGGCGGCGGGCGCAGGCCTGGCCCTCGTCGGCACCGTGCTGCTCGCGACCGGCTAGAAGTCGGCGCGTACGTCAGCAGAGCGGTTGCGCGGCGTCCAAGCGGCGGGCGCAGGCCTGGCCCTCGTCGGCACCGTGCTGCTCGCGACCGGTTAGGAGTCGGCCCGTACGTCGTCGACGGCGCCCTCCGCGCCCAGCGCGGCGAGGCGGGCCGCGGCCTCGGCGTCGAGTTCGGTCAGCGCCAGCAGCTGGTCCGGGGTCACGCCTTCGGGAATCGGCACCGGCGCCGGCGTACGCAGGGGCGGCTGCCAGCCGTCGCCCGGCGACCAGCGCCGTACGACGCGTGCCGGCGCCCCGGCGACGACCGCATGGTCGGGCACCACGCCCCGTACCACCGCCCCCGCCGCCACCACGACGTTCCGCCCGATCCGCGCCCCAGGCAGGATCACCGCCCCCGTCCCGATCCAGCAGCCCGAGCCGATCTCCACCGCCTCCATCCGCGGCCACTGCTTGCCGATCGGCTCGTGGGGATCGTCGTACGAGTGGTTCGTGGACGTCACGTACACATACGGCCCGAAGTAGCAGTCACTGCCGATCGTGACCGTCGTGTCGGCGATGACATGGCTGCCGCGGCCGAGCACGACACCATCGCCGATACGCAGAATGGGATCGGGGCCGAGGTCGAGGTCGGGCATCAACCCTGCGGTCAGCGTGACCTGTTCGGCGACGATGCAGTGGGCGCCGAGATGGATCCACGGTTCACCGAAAACGGTGCCGAGCGGGAAGGCGAGCCTGGTACCTGTTCCCATCGCACCGAAGCGGAACCGCCCCGGGCTCTCGGCGCTCACGGAGCCCGTGCGCTGCACCCAGGCCCAGCCCGCATGCACGGCGCGCTGGACGAGGCGGCGCCGCCATGACGAGAACGTGTTCCTGCTCCTGGGCACCCGCTCACCGTACTCAGCGGGCGCCGCACTCAAGAGGCCGTACGCCTGTGATCTTCGCCCCACCCGGCCATGCGAACCGATGGCTTACGGTGCCGGTAGCGACGAGACGAGGAGTTTGACGATGACGCACAAGGCGCTGATCGCGAGCGTGGGCGGCAAGGATCCGAAGGTGGATCCGGAGGCGTTCGCCGCCCCCACGTCCGTGGTGCTCGGCGATGTGACGCTGCACGCGGGCGCCAGCGTCTGGTACGGCGCGGTACTGCGTGCCGAGTTCGAGCCGATCGTCATCGGCACGGGCAGCAACGTCCAGGACAACTGCACCCTCCACGTCGACCCCGGCTTCCCCATCACCATCGGCGAACGCGTCTCGATCGGCCACAACGCCGTGGTGCACGGCGCAACGGTGGAGGATGGCTGCCTGATCGGCATGGGCGCCACCGTGCTGAACGGCGCGGTGATCGGGGCGGGTTCGCTGGTCGCCGCCCAGGCACTGGTACCGCAGGGGATGCAGGTGCCGCCGGGCTCACTGGTCGCGGGCGTACCAGCGAAGGTACGACGCGAGCTGACGCCGGAGGAGCGCGAGGGGATCGCGCTGAACGCGGCGGTTTATACGGAGCTGGCGCAGACGCACCGGGATGTGGGCGCCTCGTAGGGGTGCGGGCGGCGCCCCTTAGGGGCGCGGGGCTGTGACATTTTGCGGCTCCGCCGCGTGGGCGCGACCAGCCACAACGAACCCGCAGAGGCGCACCGAGCAGGGACGTCAGCCCGACGCCCGCGGCGAAAGCGTCGCGGTGAACGGCGTGACGGGCCGCTCCAAACGCTCCCCGTCCACGGCAATATCAACCGCCTCGTTGTAGAAGGCAAGCCGCCCCTTGATGGCAGCCACCGCAGGCAACGGCTCCGGATAACTCCACACGATGTTCGCAGGCACCTCGGCGTCACCCGCCCACGACCAGTACTCGGCGGTCCCCTTATAGGGACACCCCGTGCTGTGATCGGTGGGCCCGAAGAGGTCGAGCCGAACATCCTCGCGCGGGATGTAGTACCGCACCGGCAGCCCGGTCTCGAAGAGCAGCACCGGCCGGCGAGTGTCGGCGACGAGAGTGCCGCCGATCTCGACCTGGACGTGGCGGCTGCTGACGAGGGCATCCACCCGATGGTGCGGATCCTTCGGATGGATGAAGATCTCTTCCTCCTCCTCGAACCAGCGGTCAAGCCCCCGCCCGCTGCGCTCGGCCCACTCAAAGGCGATATGACCGGCCAGGTCCTCGGCCGGGTAAGTCCAGGCCGCGTTCTCGAAGAGTTCGCCGTCGATCTCCAGGTCGTAGAAGATCTGCGATCCGGAGTGCTTGCCCGTACGCGGGTTCTTCGCCGGCCGAAGCAGATCCTCGCGTACCTCCTCGCGGGGAAACGCGTACAGCGGGACGGGCCAGTCGGGCTCCCAGACGAGTACGGGATGGCGGCTGTCTACGACGGTGACCTCGCCCTTGCGGCCACGGACCCAGCGTTCGCCGGGCTCCCACAGGAAGCCCTCCGGAGTGGTCCGTACGGATCGCATGGTGAACAGCACACTCATTACCCCATGCTCACCGAGGTCCCCGCCGAGGACAACAAATCGAGGCCAAAGAAAGAGGCCAAAGAAAAACACGGCCATATCGGGCCGAACAACTTCTCCGGCGCCGGTGATCGCCTGGGTTGCGTCAAGTCGAAGATCATGTACCGGTCAGCCCCTATGCTGACTGAGCGCACCGTTTCACGCGTGCAGAGTTGCGTTCACCGCAAGGAGCATGCCCATGGGCACCACAGAGGCCGCACATTCACCGTCCGACACCGAAATCCTGAACGGCCCGTCGGGCGTATCGGCCGGCCCCATGGTGCCGCGCCTCGCCCTGGGTTCACGGCTCCGCCAGCTCCGGGAGGAGCAGAACATCTCCCGTGAGACCGCGGGCCACGTCATCCGCGCCTCACAGTCCAAGATCAGCCGACTGGAGACCGGCCGCCACGGCTGCAAGCTGCGGGACGTGGCCGATCTGCTCACGCTGTACGGAGTCACGGACCAGGCCGAACGCGCCACCCTGCTGGCCCTCGCCCAAGAGGCCAACACCCCCGGCTGGTGGCAGGCCTACAACGACGTGGTGCCCAGCTGGATGCAGGCCTACCTGGGCGTCGAGCAGGCGGCCACGCTCATCCGGAGCTTCGAGGTACAGCGGGTTCCCGGCCTGCTCCAGACCCCCGACTACGCCCGCGCCGCCCTCCGTCTCGACCACCCGGACGCCTCCGCGGACGAGCTGGACCGGAGGGTCACCCTGCGGATGACCCGCCAGCGGATCCTGCGCCGCCAGCCGCCGCCTCAGCTCTGGGCCGTGATCGACGAGGCGGCGCTACGTCGCGCGGTGGGCGGTACGCACACGATGCGCGCCCAGCTCCAGCACCTCATCGAGGTCTCCCAACTCCCGCGGGTGACCGTCCAGATCATGCCGTTCCGCGCCGGTGGGCATGCCGCGTCCGGCGGTCCGGTCAGCATCCTGCGCCTGCCCGGCGGCCAACTGCCCGACGTGGTCTACCTCGAGCAGTACGCCAGCGCCCTCTACCCCGACAAGCCCGCCGAGATCGAGTACTACTGGGGCGTCATGAACCGCCTGGTCGTACAGGCCCAGTCCCCGGAGACGACCCCCACGATCCTGCACCGGATCTTCAAGGAGACCTGACCTCCGGACCCGTGCGTTGAGGCGCCCCTGAAGAACGCAGTCCTTCAGGGGCGCGACTGGCGGGCCTCAGCTCTTCCGAGCGACGCCCCCGTACTGGTGCACCTCCGCCGGGAGGCCCCACGCGCTGGTGTCGGGGCGCCAGCGCGAGCAAGACGCGACACCGGGTTCGAGCAGTTCCAGACCGTCGAAGAAGCGCGCGATCTGCTCGGGGCTGCGCAGGATGTACGGGATCGAACCGCCCTCGTTGTACTGCTGGATGGCCGTGACGTACTCCTCGCTGGTGTTGGTGCTGTCGTACTGCACCAGGTAACTGCCCGGAGGCAGGGCGTCCACCAGTTGCCGCACGATCGAGCGGGCCTCGTCGTAGTCCTCGATGTGCCCCAGGATGCCCATGAGCATGAGAGCGATCGGCTGGTCGAAGTCCAGCGTCTTCCCGGCCTCCCGCACGATGGTGGCCGGATCGCGCAGGTCGGCGTCCACGTAGTTGGTGACGCCCTCGGGAGTGCTGGTGAGCAGCGCGCGGGCGTGTGCGAGCACCAGAGGGTCGTTGTCGACGTAGACGATCTTGCATTCGGGGGCGACCCGTTGGGCGATCTCGTGGGTGTTGTCCACATTGGGCAGCCCGGTGCCGATGTCCAGGAACTGCCGGATGCCTTCCTCGGCGGCCAGATGCCGGACGGCGCGGGCCAGGAAGTACCGGGCGGCACGGGCTCCGGTCTCGATCCCGGGGAAGATCTCGCGGAACGCGTCACCGGCTACGCGGTCGACCTCGTAGTTGTCCTTCCCGCCCAGCCAGTAGTTCCAGATGCGGGCCGACTGCGGCACAGTGGTGTCGATCTTGGAGAGCGCCTCCGGGTCGGAGATGTTCGGCTCATCAGTCATGGACGCTCCTGTGAGTGGTCGGTGCGGGGACCGCGCCCCCGTTTGAACAGACGTATAGGCAATAGGCGAATACCAGCCGTGGCGCCCACGTTATTCCTCACGGCTCGGCGCGGGTAAGTTCACCGGTCGCCAACTGCCCATGTTTCGCTGATCATTGGCTGGATTCCCGCGTATCGAAGGGCGGGGGCGTACGCATCCGGCCATCCCGTCGTACGCCACAGTGCGGGGCGCCCCGGAGAGGACCCCGGGGCGCCCGCCCAGCGCCGCGATGGCCGCTTTCTTACATCGCAGCGATGCCGGCCTCGTCTCCAGAGGGGGCGAGAGAGGCAAGCCCGTGGCCCTGGTGGCCTTCGCTCGCGAGCCGTCCCTTCTGGCTCACGCCCGGTCCCGGGGCCCTCACCGCCAAAGTGGGCCGGTGACGTGAAGAACCATAGTGGCCTGTGTGACGGGTGGGGCAACATCGCTGGGTACGGCGTCAGTTCCTCGTAAGGACCGGGGCGGCAGCGGGCGGGATCGATCCCACCGTTCCGGGAAGGGGTGGGACTTTTCTCCTAGCGACCGTCCAGGCGGCTGATCCCACCGTCGCCGCCGATCCGGTGGAGCGCGCGGGCCCGACGGCGGGCGTCGCGGATGCCCTGCATGGCGGCCAACTCGATCCGGTGGGACTCGGCGGTCAGTTCGGGGCGCCGACGTTCCCGCCGAATCAGCACGGTCGTCGCCCAGGCGACGAGGCCGAGCAGCGCGACTCCGACGATCACCACGAGCACCATCGCAACCCCCGTTCACGACCGGCCTCGCGCTTCCGGAGGCCTGGGAGCGCGGAACGCTCCACGCTCCCCATCGTGCGGACTCCCCGGGTACGAATCACCGCTGGCCGTCGGCAGCTTCGTACGCGGGGATCTGCCGGGACTCGGCAACCAGCCCGCGAACGAACTCAGTTGTTCGGGCGCAGCGTCCAGACGACGGTCATCTCACCGGTGACGGCGCCGTCCTCCCGCTGGATGGCGACGGTCACCGGGAACTCGGGGCGCCGGCCCTCGTCGAGTTCGGCGATGACGTCGGCGGCGGGGCGGCCGAGCGTCGCCGTGGCCGTGACGGGTCCGCGCGCGAGCTTCTTGTACGCGATCTCGGCGCTGACGGCGAGCGGTACGGCGCGCGAGAGCTGGTCCCCGAACGCGGCGAGGACGACAGCGCCGCTCGCCGACTCCCCCAGCGTGAACATCGCTCCGGCGTGCGGCCCGCCGACGTGGTTGTGGAACTCGCTCTGGTCGGGCAGGGCGAGAACGGCCTTCTCCGGCGTGGTCTCGAGGTACTCGAGATTCAGGGTCCGGACCATCGGCACCGTGGCGGCGAGCATCTCGCCGATCGACATCTGGTCTGCGCTCATGCGCGTCACGTTACCCGCGAGTAGCCTTCCCGGCCAGAAGCCGACGATGTGATCGCAGTATCGTTACCGCCCATGTGGCCAGGAGAGCAGCCGCCAGGCGGTGGGCAGCCCAACCCCTACCAACAGCCCGGCTATCAGCAGCCGAACCCGTATCAGCAGGGCCAGCAGCAGCAGAGTCAGTGGAACGCCCCCACCGCCCCGATGAGCACGCCCGCGCCGCCCCAGGGCAGCGGTGGTGACAACAAGACGAAGCTCGTCGCCATCCTCGCGGCCGCCGCCGTCGTGGTCGTCTCGGGCGTCACCGGATTTGTACTGCTCGGCGGCGACAAGGCGGACAAGCCTGAGCCGACTCCCGCCAACTCCCGTGCGGAGCCGACCAGTTCGGGCAACGCACGCGGATCGTCCGGGGAACAGCCGACCGTCGCAGGCTGGAAGGCCGTGGTGAATCCCAAGACCGGCATCGCCTTCGACGTGCCGCCCGGCTGGGAGCTCGAGTCCCCCGACTGGGTCTCGTACGTCGCCGAGAACGGTGATCCCGAGGAGAGGCCTCTGGTCGCCATGGCGGCCCCGGCATTCCTCAAGTCGAAGTGGTGCGCATCGGACGAGGACAGGAACGGCACTGAGGACTACACGCCGCTGGCAGGCACCGGCACCCGGGGCAACAACGGCGCCAAGAGCACCGAGGAGATAGCCCGCGCCGACTCCAGCTCCTGGGTCTACGGGGCGTACGCGCAGCCGGAGAAGGCGATCATCGACTCCGATGCCGTGAAGCCGTGCACGACGAAGTCTGGCATTACGGGCAGTGTGGGCTCGGCGTGGTCCACGGGCGTGAAGAAGTCGGGGAAGTGTGACAGCGACAGCAAGTCGACCGTCTTCGGCTTCAAGAACGCCGAGAACGACTTCGTCTCATGGTCGTTCCATGGGGCAAAGGGCGTATCCGGGGAAGCATCGGACGCAACGGTGAGGAAAATCCTCAGCACCGTGCGGCTGTACGAGGACCCGTCGCAGCCCTGACCGGTACCTCGCTGACGATAGTCAGTGACAAAAACGTGTCCCCGCGCCGCTAGGGTGGGCGCACATGTGGCCAGGACAGCAGCCGCCCGGGGGCGAGCAGAACCCGCAGGACCCGAATCAGAATCCGTATCAGCAGCCGGGGTACCAGCAGCAGCCGAATCCGTATCAGCAGCCCGGATATCAGCAGCAGCCCAACCCCTATGCGCAGCAGCCCGGTCAGCAGGGCTGGCATACGCCCGTTGATCCGCTGGGGGCTCCCCAGCCACCGCAGGGCGGTGGCGGCGGCAACAAGACGAAGGTCGTCGCGATCGTGGCGGCAGCCGCGGTCGTCGTCGCGGCCGGCGTCACCGGTTTTCTGGTGCTTGGCGGCGACAAGGACGACACGGCGAAGGACTCCGACAAGAAGGCTCCCGCCACCTCGGCCCCCGCTTCCAAGAAGCCGAGCGCGCCGGCGTCCGGCGGTGCGGACAATCCGCGCGGCAGCGAGAGCGAGAAGCCGACCGTTCCCGGCTGGAAGGTCGTCGTGAACCCGCGGTTCGGCACCAAGTTCGACGTGCCCGCCGACTGGGAACTCGAAAGCGCGGACACCAGCGTGGGCTTCGAATGGGAAGAGAAGGGCAAGCTGGACCGGACCACCGTCACGGCTCCCGCCTCTCTCAAGTCCAAGTGGTGCACGGACGACTCCGACAAGGACGGCCGCGAGGAGGACACCTCTCTCGCCACCGCCGGAACGCGCGGTGAGAACGGCGCCACGAGCACGGCTCAGGCCGCCGAGACCCGGGTTCCTTGGTGGATCTTCGGCGGCTATACGCAGCCCGACAAGAAGAGCGTGAAGCCCGGCAAGCCGAAGCCGTTCACGACGACTTCGGGCCTGAAGGGCAGCGTCGCCACGGCCTATTCGCAGAACACGCCGCAGAAGGGCAAGTGCGCCACCGACGGCAAGGCCATCACCTTCGCGTTCAAGAACGGCGACGGCGATTACGTCACCTGGAATCTCTACGGCGCCAAGGGCGTTGACGAAGAGCTTCCGGAGGCGACGATTCAGAAGATCCTCCTGACGGTGCGTCTGACGGAAGACGCTCCCACGGGTTCGTAACTCGACTGGCCCTGCGGGGCTTTGAGGTGTCCCCGGCCTTCTGGCGCTGAATGCGATTGGCAAGTCGGGGCGGTGACGCGATAGTTCACGAGTGACCAGTTCCGCCGCCGCCCCGAAACGTCTGCGCCGCCCGACCTGGGCGGGCCGGAACTACACGCTGCTGACGGCTGCCTCGGTCGTGACGAGCCTCGGCAGCCAGGGCGCGCTGATCGCGGCGGCGTTCGCCGTACTCGACGCGGGCGGCGACGGCGGCGACGTGGGCCTGGTGGCGGCGGCCCGTACGCTCCCGCTGGTGCTGTTCCTGCTGATCGGCGGCGCCGTCGCGGACCGGCTGCCCCGGCACCGGGTGATGGTCGCGGCCAACACCCTCAACTGCCTTTCGCAAGGGGCCTTCGCGGTCCTCGTGCTCGCCGGGGAGCCACAACTCTGGCAGATGATGCTCCTGACCGCGCTCGGCGGCACCGGCCAGGCGTTCTTCGGCCCCGCGGCCGAGGGCATGCTGATGTCGTCCGTCAGCGGTGATCAGGTCGCCCGCGCCTTCGCGTTGTTCCGGCTGGCCACGCAGGGGGCCGGGCTCGGCGGCGCCGCGGTCGGCGGGGCGATGGTGGCGGTGATCGGCCCCGGCTGGGTGCTCGCGGTGGACGCGGCGGCGTTCGCGGTCGCCGGGGCGCTGCGGGCCTTCCTCGACGTGAGCCACATACCGCCGCGCGAGCCGGGCGAGGGCCTGCTCGCCGATCTGCGGGACGGCTGGCGCGAGGTCGTCGGCCGGCCCTGGCTGTGGTCGATCGTGGCCCAGTTCTCCGTCGTGGTGGCCGTGGTCGGCGCCGCCGAGTCGGTGTACGGGCCGCTGGTCGCCCGGGACAGCCTGGGCGGGGCCGGCCCGTGGGGGCTGGCTCTCGGCGCGTTCGGCGCAGGGAACGTCGGCGGCGCGATCCTGATGATGCGCTGGAAACCACGCCGCATGCTGCTCGCGGGCACCCTCTGCGTCTTCCCCCTGGCCATGCCGTCGGCCGCGCTCGCGGTGCCGCTGTCGGTGGCCGGGCTCTGTGCGGTGATGTTCGTGAGCGGGGTGGCCCTCGAGGTGTTCGGGGTTTCCTGGATGACCGCACTGCATCAGGAGATCCCCGAGGACCGGCTCTCCCGAGTCTCGGCCTACGACTGGTTCGGCTCCGTTTCGATGGTCCCGCTGGCCACGGCCCTCGCGGGCCCGGCGGAGGAGGCCTTCGGGCGTACGGCGTCCCTGTGGGGCTGCACCGTGCTGGTCATCGTGGTGACGGCGGCGGTGCTGTGCGTGTCGGACGTACGGAACATGACGCGCCGTACGAAGGAAGTGGTGCAGGGAGCGCCGGCGATAGGTGAGCCGGCCGGCTCGAAGGGCCCGGCGGACGCATCCTGAGGGACCCGCTGCGCAGGCCGCGTCAGCCGATGCTGAACGCGCCGTCGGGCGGCTCGGGTGACGGGACGGCATCCTCGTCCCGTACGGGTTCGGCGTCCCCCATGAAGTCGCGCAGCGCGGCTCCGTGTTCGATACGGGCCGGGAAGGCGTCGGAGGCCGTACGGCGGGCGAGGGTGGCCGAGTCGACGGGCCGATGGGCGGCGACGAGGATCGCGTTGCCGAACCGGCGACCGCGCAGCACACCCGGCTCGGCGATCAGCGCCAGTTCCTCGAACACCGTGGAGAACGTGGCGAGTTGGGAGCGCAGGAAGGCGAAGGGCGCGGTGTCGGCGAGGTTCGCCAGGTAGACGCCGTCGCGGCGCAGGACGCGCTCGGCCTCTCGGGCGTACGCCACCGAGGTCAGGTGCGCCGGGACGCGTGAGCCGCCGAAGACGTCGGCGATCAGTACGTCGACGGAGTCGGAGGCCGCGCTTTCGCTTTCCAGCCAGGCGCGGGCGTCTGCGGCGTGCAGTCTGATGCCGGCGTCGTCCGGGACGGGGAGGTGCTCGTTCACCAGGTCGAGCAGTCCCCCGTCGGCCTCGACGACGTCCTGGCGGGAGCCCGGCCGGGTCGCGGCGACATACCGGGGCAGGGTGAGCGCGCCGCCGCCGAGGTGCAGCACGTCGAGGGGGCGCCCGGGTGGGGCGAGGGTGTCCAGGACGTGCCCGAGCCGTCGGGCGTACTCGAACTCCAGGTGCGTCGGCGCGTCGAGATCGACGTACGACTGCGGAGCGCCGTTCACCGTCAGCAGCCAGGCGCGCTTCCGGTCGACGTCCGGGAGCAGCTTGGCGGTTCCGTGGTGTACGGGGCGGGTAACGGGTATCCGTTCATCCACGGGGTGCCTCCGGCGGTTGGGCGGTTGGGTTCGTTGTCGACTGACGGTTCGTCGTGGCTGGTCGCGCAGTTCCCCGCGGGGTGCCTCCGGCGGTTTGGCGGGTGCGGGTTGAGTGTGGCTGGTCGCGCAGTTCCCCGCGCCCCTTAGGTGCGTGGTGGGTACGGGGCCGCGGACCGGTGCGTCAGCCCGTCGCCAACAGGGCATACGGCCCCTTGCTGATACAGGGCGCAGGTATGCCCAGACAGAACCTACGCGACGGGCATACGCACCGGCCCACGTCCCCTCCCGCCGGCGGGAAGCTGCCGGTTTCGTGGTGGCTGGTGTGCATGATGACGGACGGCTCGGGGAGCGCCCCTCAGGGGCGCGGGGAACTGCGCGACCAGCCACAACGCACCCGCAGCCGCGACACGACTGTCACCCCCACCCCGGTAGGCACCCACCCACCGCCGAAGGCACCCACCCACCCCGCCGGAGGCAGGGGGCCTGGGGGCGCAGCCCCCAGTTTCGGGAAGGGGCGGGGCTGGGGAAAGAAAACCCTCCCCCAGCCCGCCCCGAACGGTCAGCCGACCGACGTCACCGTGCCCGCACCAACCGTCCGCCCGCCCTCGCGAATCGCAAAGCCGAGCCCCGGCTCCAGCGGAACATCGCGGCCCAAAGACACCGTCATCGAGACGGTCTCACCGGGCCGAGCAACAGCCCGCTCACCAAGATCGACGTCACCGACCACATCCGCGGTACGGATGTAGAACTGCGGCCGATACCCGCTGGACACCGGCGTCGTACGCCCACCCTCACGCGTCGACAGAACGTACACCTGCGCCGAGAACCGCCGACTGGGCACGACGCTGCCAGGCGCCGCGACGATATGCCCACGCCGCACCGCGTCCCGCGGAACACCGCGCAACAGCAACGCCACGTTGTCCCCGGCCTGAGCCTCCTCCATCGGCTTGCCAAAGGTCTCCAGACCAGTGACGACGGTGTCCACGGAAGCCCCGAGCACTTCGACCCGGTCACCCACCCGAATCGTGCCCCGCTCGACCGCACCGGTCACGACGGTGCCCCGCCCGGTGATGGTGAGCACGTTCTCGACGGGCAGCAGAAACGGCGCGTCAAGATACCGCTCGGGCATCGGGACGTACGTGTCCACGGCGTCCAGCAGAGCGTCGATCGCCGCCGTCCAACGCGGCTCCCCCTCAAGCGCCTTGAGCCCGGAGACCCGTACAACCGGTACGGAGTCACCCCCGTACCCGTGCGCGGAGAGCAGCTCGCGAACCTCCAGCTCGACGAGGTCAGTGAGCTCCTCGTCACCGGCGTCGGCCTTGTTGAGGGCGACGACGATGTGGTCGACGCCCACCTGCCGGGCGAGCAGCACATGCTCGGCGGTCTGCGGCATGATCCCGTCGAGCGCGGAGACGACGAGGATCGCGCCGTCGAGCTGCGCGGCCCCGGTGACCATGTTCTTGACGTAGTCGGCGTGGCCCGGCATGTCGACGTGCGCGTAGTGCCGGGTGTCGGTCTCGTACTCGACGTGCGCGATGTTGATGGTGATGCCGCGCGCCGCCTCCTCCGGCGCCCGGTCGATCCGGTCGAACGGAATGAAGGTGCCGGAGCCGCGCTCGGCGAGGACCTTGGTGATGGCGGCGGTCAGGGTGGTCTTGCCGTGGTCGACATGGCCCATCGTGCCGATGTTCAGATGCGGTTTCGTCCGGACGTAAGCCGTTTTGGACATGGCGATACCTCGAAGCCTCTCAGTGGTGGAACCGAGTGATGGTCCCGGCGATGCGGGACGGGGACCCCAAGGAACTTGCCGACCCTCCCCCTGCGGGGTCCGCCGGACGATCCGGAGAGGGTCAGCTTCGGGCGCCGTCGACGGCAGCCACTGTGGTCACGACGGCAGCCTTCGGGGCATCCGCGAGTGCGGATGCTGCGAGGAGGAAGGCGTGCCGGAACATGGGGAGATCATTGCTGACGTATCGGCCCACGTCGAATGATTTTCGGCGGCCGGGAGGCGGACGTGAGCCGGGGGCTCACCGGTGTTTCTGCTGGTCCGTCAGGGGCCGATGTTCTTGAGTGCCTCGCGGACCGAGAGCGGGGAGAGCCGGTCCTTCTCGCGAGCGACGAAGGCCCGTACCGCCTCCGGGTCGGTCTTGGCGTACTCGCGCAGGCACCAGCCGATCGCCTTGCGGATGAAGAAGTCACGGTGCCCGGACTGGCGGACGCAGTACGTGAAGAGGCGTTCGGTGTCGGTGGCGTCCTTGTAGCGGAGCTGGTGGAGGAGGGCCGTACGGGCGATCCACAGGTCGTCGTCCTCGATCCACGCGTCCATGTCGGCCCGCAGCTTCGGGTCGGCGGCGACCAGGCCTCCCACCACGTGGCAGGCGAGCAGGTCGACGGTGTCCCACCAGGGGACCGTGGAGACGAGGTGGCGGGCCACCGGCAGGAAGCCGGACGAGAGACGTGTCACATGGCGGCGCAGATAGTCGACTGCGAAGTAGTGGTACTCGCGTTGCGGCAGACGCCAGCAGCGGAGTGCCACCGCCGTGCAGTCCGCCTCGTCGGGGCGGGGTGTGCCTGCCAGCACGATACGGGAGAGCGCGCGGCGATCCGGCGTGGTCAGGCCGAGGAAGGGCGCGATGTCCTTCATGTACGCGCGCAGCGACTCGGCCCGCTCCGGATCGGCCGCCGCCGCGTAGGTGACAGTGAGCCGCTCCAGGAGAGTGTCCGCGACGGCGCTGCGGGGCGGCTCCGAACAGCCGTCTGACGTTCCGGTAGCTGTGACGCCCATGAGACGAACCATACGGCGATCACACATGTCGGTCAGTTAGTGTCGCCGGATGCTCGATGCCACCACCCGCTCTGGGGGCACCGCGACGGCTGCTCCCCCGGCCGCCGCCACGGAGCTCGGCTCCGCCGAGTTCGCCGCCCCCGCGCTCGCAGCCACGCCCACCGGTCTTGCCGCGCGCTGCACGAGAGCACTGCTCTCGCCGTGGTCCCGGCTGTCCCTGCTCGTGACGCTGCTCATGGCCGCGGCCGCGACCGTGCTGCTCTTCCAGCCGCAGAAGCTGCTGGCGGACGGCTGGCCGCCACAGCTGAACGGTGCCGCGGCGGCCGTGGTGTTCGCGGTGGCGTACGGGCTGTGCACGGTCGCTTTCGTGCCCCGGCCGCTGCTCAATCTCGCGGCGGGCGCCCTCTTCGGCTCGCAACTGGGGCTCGGGGCGGCGCTCAGCGGCACGGTGCTGGGGGCGGGGATCGCGTTCGGGCTCGGCCGGATCCTCGGGCAGGACGCGCTGCGGCCCCTGCTGCGCGGACGCTGGCTGAAGCTGGCCGACGGCCAGCTCAGCAGGCACGGCTTCCGCTCGATGATGGTCGCGCGGCTGTTCCCGGGGGTGCCGTTCTGGGCGGCGAACTACTGCGCGTCCTTCTCCCGTATGGGCTACTTCCCCTTTCTCCTCGCCACGGGCCTCGGCTCGATCCCGAACACCGCGGCCTACGTCGTCGCCGGCGCCCGCGCCTCGACCCCGACGTCCCCGGCCTTTCTGATCGCCATGGCCTGCATCGCTCTCCCGGCCCTGGTGGGGGCGGCCATCGCCTGGCGCAAGCGTCACCATTTCAGCTCAAAAAGGGCGTGAGTCGGTGGGTTGGAGAAACCAACCCACCCCCTAGGCTGGCCGTATGAAGAACGCCCGCCCCTGCTCGATCGCCGACACCCTGGCTCTCGTCGGCGAGAAGTACTCCCTGCTCGTCCTGCGCGAGGTGACCCTGGGCGCCACCCGCTTCGACCAGCTGGTCCGCAACATCGGCGCCCCACGCGACGTACTCACGACCCGCCTGAAGCGGCTGGTCGACGCCGGGATTCTGGAAAAGGTCGCCTACAGCGAGAGGCCCCCGCGCTTCGAGTACCGGCCCACGCAGGCCGGCCTGGAGCTGGAGCCGGTGCTCCTCACGCTCATGGCATGGGGCGACCGCCATCTCAACGCCGACGATCGCCCCATGGTGCTCGAACACACCGCTGACAACGGTTCCGTCGGCGGCCACGAACTGGTCCCGGTCGTCGTCTGCGCCGAGTGCGGCAAGGAGGTCCGGCACGAGGACTTGGCGGCCCATCCGCAGACCCCGGGCTGGACGGTGACGGGGCCCGCGGTGGCATAGAGCCGCGCTTACGTGCCTTTACGCTCCCTGATTCACGTCTACGTTCCCTGATACACGTCGAGCCGCCCGCACATCCCGAACTTGCCGTACGCCGACGGCTGTTCGGCGCGTACGGCCGCGTCGGCGAGGTGGGACACGTCGCCCTTCTCCAGCCGGTCGAGCTGGTCCCCGGTGGCCGCGGCAGCCGCCTGTGCGCCGCGTTCCCAGCGCTCGCGCCAATCGGCGAGCCGGGGCCGTACGAGCGCGGCGGCGGCCCGATGGAACGCGGCCAGCGCCTCGGGTCCGTCCGCGTCGCGCAGCGCCCGGTAGCCCTCGAGGGCGAGGTCACGCCGGGCGCGGGCGATGCGCTCCCGCTCATCCTCGGGCGCGTCCGCCGGGATGACGGTGGCGGCGGCGTAGGCCTCCGGGTCGGTCAGGTACTTCGGGGGCAGCGTGAGCACCGCGTCCCCGGCCTCCGGCAGGCCGTTGTTCTGCATGAGGACGGTGATGCGCAGGTCGTCCTCGTTGACGAGCCGGTGGATGGTGCCGGGCGTGAACCAGGCGACCGTGCCGGGTGCGAGGGGCGTCACCTCGTATCCGGACGTCGTCAGGGTCTGCACCGCGCCGCGCCCGCCGGTGACGACGTACGCCTCCGAACAGGTCAGGTGCAGATGGGGAGTTCCGCCGCAGACCCCGTCCGCGGCGGGCCAGTCATAGACGGACAGATGCGAGACGGCGACGGCTCCGGGGAGTCCGGTGAAGCCGGGCGCGGGGCTCACCACGGGTGCTCCTTCAGGTACTTGGCGATCTCCTCCCGCTCCCATGCGCCGTCGGCGACGACGACGCGGTAGCGACGGGTGAGGGTGTCGCCGGGCGCGAGTTCCAGTTCGTCGAAGAAGGCGAAGGAGGGGGCGACGGCCGCGAAGGGCTCGTTGCGGACGAACCAGTGGGCCGGGTGGGCTCCGCCCTCGCCGGTGTGGTCGTTCTCCGGGGCGTGCGCGAAGACGAGGGTCGCGTGGCCGTCGGTGACGTCGTGCTCTCCCGAGTACGCGAGCCAGGGCGCCTGTTGACCCATCATCTCGGGCCCTTCGCTGTCGGGCCCGATGATGCGCCCGTCCCGGAAGGCCCGAGGACCGCGCCAGAAGAGGCCCGTATAGCCGGCCATCTCCCGCCCGGCCGTCGTGGGACTGCCGAACCGCAGGGGCTCGGCCCGCCGGTTGGTGACGGCGGTCGTCCAGGTCAGCGCCCAGGACCCGGACGCGGGGTCGACGTCATGCACCTCGATACGGCGCTCTTCGTCCGCCCAGAGCGTGCCGTCGTACGGATGCCAGGTGAGCCGCTCGGCGATCACAGTACGGCCACTGTCGGTACCGACCTCGTCGAACTTGACGTGCGCCATCGACCCGACGCGCTCCGGGAGTTCGAGGTACCCCTGCCCGTGCACATACGAGTTGCCGCCCCACAGGTTCGCCCCCGACAGATGCGAGGCGGTCATCTGGAGGCCCTTGTGCCAGCGGTGGTCGTTGGGCCGGTAGTCGGTGACAACGTTGCCCGCCAGGGTCCTGAGCGGATGCACGTACGGCTTCGGGGCCTCCCAGGCCGCCTCGGGGCCGTACACATAGCTGAACAGCTCGACGCCGGTGGTGGGTTCGGTGATCGTGATGCGGTCGCCGTGGGCGTGGACGACGCGCAGGTTGTTGTCCTGTGCGGTCATGCCGGTACCTCCTTCTCGTGCGTCGCCGGTGCCCAGCCGGGGGCGCCGCCGTGCAGGGCGGTGTAGTAGGGGTCGCCGGGGCCGATCTCTCCGGCCCGTACGGTCCTGTCCGTGAACGCCGACTTGTAGAGCGCGGTGATCAGCTCCAGGCTGGTGCGCCCGTCGGCGCCGCTGCTGCGCGGACGCTCGCCCGCGCGCATGCTCGCGACCAGCTCCCGCAGCTGGGCCAGATGTGAACTGGGCTCGTCCGGGCCGAAGTTGGTCCAGGCGGCCACGTCCTCGGCCGGGGCGTCCGGCGCCGGGATGACGCGCCAGTTGTCGTTGCTGTGGCCGTAAAGGTGGGTGAGTTCGACCGTCGCCCGCTCGCAGTCGATGCGTATGCGACTGACCTCGTCCGGGCTGAGCACACTGTTGACCACGGTCGCGAGAGCACCGCTCTCGAAACGTACGAGCGCGGTTGACACATCCTCGGTCTGCACGTCGTGCACCAGGCGTCCGGCCATGGCCCGTACCTCGGTCCACGGGCCGAGCAGATCGAGCAGCAGATCCATCTGGTGGATTCCATGCCCCATGGCGGGCCCGCCGCCTTCGGTCTGCCACTTTCCGCGCCAGGGCACGGCGTAGTAGGCGGCGTTGCGGTACCAAGTGGTCTGGCAGTGCGCCACGAGCGGCCGGCCCATCGCCTGCTCGGCGATCAGCTGTCGTACGTGTCTCGATCCGGAGCCGAAGCGGTGCTGGAAGACGATCGAGGCGTACGGCCCGCCGTCCAGCCCTTCCTCGGCCTCCACCGCGTCGTAGTCGGCGAGCGACGGCACAGGGGGCTTCTCGCACCACACCCAGCTGCCGGCCCGCAGCGCGGCGACGGTCTGCGCACGGTGCAGGGTCGGCGGGGTGCACACGGAGACGAGGTCCGGGCGCTGCTCGGCCAGCATCCGGTCGAGATCGGTGTACGCGTGCGGGACGCCGCCCTCCGCGCAGAACCGCTTGACCGCGTCGGCGTCGATGTCGACTGCCGCGACGATCTCCACCTCGCCCTCGGCGGCGAGTGCGGCGAGGGCGGGCAGGTGGCTGCCGGCGATGGCTCCGGTACCGACGATCGCGGCCTTGATGCGGCGGCCGTCGAACGCGGCCGCGGGGCTCTGCTCGGACGAGGTCCGAAGCGAACTCTGCTGCGGGATCGTCTCGCTGGGGGTGGCGTCGCGGGGGGTACGCATCTGCGTGATCAGCACTCCATCGGACGTGATGTTCGGCTCTGGCGGACGCCCGCCGACCCCGGTTGGCCACCGATTTTCAGCAAGCGCTTTCACTCCTCGCGGAAACGTAAGCGCCGAGGTCGGGGCAGGTCAACACCCTGTCCACCGTTGCAGAGCGTGCACTGCTGGGCGGCGCGCGGGGCGTACGCCGGTGCGCGCTGGGAAGGGCCCGGCCGCCCGCACTTTCATCGCGGGACGCTACGCTGCCCCGGTCGCGTCTGATCACCACATACGGCAACACGGCGCGTACGTCCGCCTATTCGCTCCGCACCCGCCCTCAGCACTTGGATCACGTAACTTCATGTCTTGGTTTGAATCCCTCATCCTCGGACTCGTCCAGGGGCTGACCGAATTCCTGCCCATCTCCTCCAGCGCACATCTGCGGCTGACCGCGGCCTTCGCAAGCTGGGACGACCCGGGGGCGGCCTTCACCGCGATCACCCAGATCGGCACGGAGACCGCGGTACTGATCTACTTCCGCAAGGACATCGCACGGATCATCAAGGCGTGGTCCCGCTCGCTGGTCGACAAGACGATGCGACAGGATCACGACGCGCGGATGGGCTGGCTGGTGATCATCGGCTCGATTCCGATCGGTGTGCTGGGCGTCACGCTGAAGGACCAGATCGAGGGACCGTTCCGTGATCTGCGGATCACCGCGACCACGCTGATCGTGATGGGCATCATCCTCGGCATCGCGGACCGTCTCGCGGCGCGCGAGGAGGCCGGCGGCAAGCACCGCGTACCCAAGGAGCGCAAGTCGCTCCAGGAGCTGACCGTCAGGGACGGGCTCATCTACGGCATGTGCCAGGCGATGGCCCTCATCCCCGGCGTCTCCCGCTCCGGCGCCACCATCAGCGGTGGCCTGCTGATGAGCTACAGCCGCGAGGCCGCGGCCCGCTACTCCTTCCTGCTCGCCATCCCGGCGGTGCTCGCCTCCGGCCTCTTCGAGCTGAAGGACGCGAGCGAGGGCGGGCATGTGTCCTGGGGGCCGACGATTTTCGCGACGATCGTCGCCTTCTTCGTGGGGTACGTGGTCATCGCGTGGTTCATGAAGTTCATTACGACCAAGTCCTTCATGCCCTTCGTCTACTACCGCGTGGCCCTTGGTCTGGTCATCATCGTGCTGGTCAGCATGGGTGTCCTGAGCCCGCACGCGGCGGAGTCGGCGGGCTGACGTCCGCCGGGCCGGCCGTGGGCGTGACCAACCACATACGTTCTGGGTAGTCGTCTGGTAGCGGGCTGTCAGTCCTTGCCCCTACGCTTGTTCGCATGTCCCCCGATTCCGTGACCCCTGGTTCCGTGCGGTCCGCTGCCGCGCTGAATGAGCAGATCCGCGACCTCTGGATACGGTCGGGCGGCACGTTGTCGCCTCAGGAGCGGGCGGAGTATGAGGCGCTGGTGGTGCAGTGGGCGGAAGCGGTTCGGCTGCCGCCGTTGGTTGAGCAGGGGGCCTAGTAGCTCGGGGCGCTGAGGTTGTGTGGCGGCTGCCGGCTCGTTGTGGCTTGTCGCGCAGTTCCCCGCGCCCCTTCAAGAAGCGGCTGCGCCGCTCTTGAAGGCGCGGACCGCAGCGGTGAAGACGCGGACCCCAGCGGACACCGCGCGCCCCGCGGCGGATCCGCAGATGCCATCGCCCCGTCCCGCCGCGCCCCGCGGCGGCAATGTCACCGCCCCGCGCCCCTTCGGGCCCGAGTTCAGCGGCCGCCCGCCACCCGTAGCACCGTCCCCGTCGCGTACGACGCCTCCGGGGACAGGAGCCATGCGATCGCCGCGGCGATCTCCTCTGCGGCGCCTGCCCGGCGGAGGGGGATCGTCGGGATCAGGCGGGCTGGGCGGTCCGGGTCGCCCATCGCCGCGTGCATGTCGGTTTCTACGAGGCCCGGGGCCACCCCGTTGACGCGGATTCCGTCCGGGCCGAGTTCCTTCGAGAGGCCCATGGTCAGGGTGTCGATCGCCGCCTTGGTCGCCGCGTAGTGGACGTACTCTCCGGGGCTGCCCAGCGTGGCCGCGCCCGACGACACGTTGACGATGGCGCCGGTGCCGCGGGGCACCATGTCGCGGGCGGCGCGGCGTGAACAGAGCAGTGTGCCAAGGAGGTTGACCTCCATGACGCGGCGCAGGTCTGCGGTGTCCGTGTCGACGAGGCGGCCGAGCGGGCCGGTCACGCCTGCGTTGTTGACCAGGCCCGTCACCGGGCCCAGCCGGTCCGCCGCCGTGTCGAAGAGCGCTTCTACGTCGCTCTCGTCGGAGATGTCGACCCGTACGGTGACGCAGCGCGTCCCCGCCTCGCGTACGGCCGTGGCGGTGCGCTCGGCAGCGGCGTCGTCGTTCGCGTATCCGATCGCCACGTCGTGTCCGTCCGACGCCAGTCGCAGGCAGGTTGCGGCGCCGATTCCCCGGCTGCCGCCCGTGACGACCGTGACTGGACGAGACATCTGGGCTCCCTCATGATCAACGCGTGTGCGCCGCCAACGATCGCAGATCCGCCGGGATGTCGGCACATGAGGCCCTGCGTACCGGTTCGACCGTACGGACGGCACACGGCCGGTGAATATCACCGCACACCCCTTGGCGATGTCCGCCCCGTGGCCAACACTGAGCCGATGACTCAGCGTGTGGAACTGGCGACGGTGATGGACCGGCTCGCGGTCGACGGACTGATCACCGAGTACGCGGTGGCGGTCGACGACGGGGACTGGCAGGCGTACCGGGGCCTGTTCACCCCGGACGGGCGGGCGGACTATCGGTCGGCGGGCGGTATCGAGGGGGATGCGGCGGCGGTCGCCGGGTGGCTGGCGCAGACCATGGAGCTGTTCCCGATGCGGCAGCATCTGATCGTCAACCGGCTCCTGCGGTTCGGGCTGCTTGAGCATGACATCGGTGACACGGCGCAGGTGCGGGCGGACTTCGTGAACCCGATGCGGTTCGCCGGTCACGACGGCGGCTCCGCGGCGCCGGACTTCGTGTGTGGCGGCCGCTACGACTTCGAGCTGCTGCGTACGGACAGTGGCTGGCGACTGCGCGGCGTGGTCGTCCACGAGAAGTGGCGCCGGGTACCGCAGAACCATCAGGAGCCCGCCGCGACCTGAGGGGTCCGCCCTTACGGAGATCGTCCCCGTCGCGCACACTGGAGGTAGGCAAACAGAGGTACGCACCGGGCGTCGGGGGGCCGAGGGAGGCGCTGCATGCAACTGTCCGCCACTGACTGGCGCCGGCGTCTGGATTCCCCCCGGTGGCGCGGCGCCGCTGCCGCACTCGCCGGGGCCCTGCCCATGCTGAGCTTCCCGCAGCCGTCCCTGTGGTGGTTCGCGTATGTCGCGCTGGTGCCGTGGATGCTGCTCGTGCGCTCGGCGCCGACGGCGCGACGGGCGGCGTACGACGGCTGGCTGGGCGGGTTCGGTTTCATGCTGGCCGTGCACCACTGGCTGCTGCCGAGTCTGCATGTCTTCACGTTCGTCATAGCGGCTCTGCTCGGCGCGATGTGGGCCCCTTGGGGCGTGCTGGTGCGCCGGTTCCTGGCGGGTGTGCCCTCGCCCGGCAGGGTAGTAACGGCGCTGTTCGTGCTGCCCTCGGGCTGGCTGATGGTCGAACTCGTGCGCTCCTGGGAGGGCTTGGGCGGGCCGTGGGGCATGCTCGGCTCGAGCCAGTGGAACGTGGAGCCTGCGCTGCGGCTCGCCTCGGTCGGCGGGGTGTGGCTGCTCAGCTTCCTGATTGTCGCCGTGAACGTCGCGGTGGCCGTCCTCATCGCGATACGCGCCTCACGCCTCCCAGCCCTCGCCGCACTGGTGGCGACGGCCGTCGCCACCTCGGCGGCCTGGGTGTGGTCGCCGCGCCCCGACGTCGACGACCAGGTGCGGATCGCCCTGGTGCAGCCAGGACCGATCAACGGCGTCGGGGGCGCCGAGAAGCGGTTCGCCCGCGAGGAGGCGCTCACCCGCCAGCTGGCCGGGCAGGACGTGGACCTCGTCGTCTGGGGCGAGAGCAGCGTCGGCTACGACCTCACCCGACGGCCGGACCTCGCGAACCGCATCGCCGCGCTCTCCCGCCAGGTGGGCACCGACATCATCGTGAACGTGGACGCGCGCCGCTCCGACCGGCCCGGGATCTACAAGAGCTCGGTGGTCGTGGGTCCCGAGGGCCCGACCGGCGACCGCTACGACAAGATGCGGCTGGTCCCCTTCGGCGAGTACATCCCGTTCCGTTCTGTCCTCGGCTGGGCCACCTCCGTCGGCAAGGCCGCAGGTGAGGACCGCAGGCGCGGCACGGAGCAGGTGGTGATGAGCGTCGGCAACGGGCTGAAGATGGGCCCGATGGTCTGCTTCGAGTCGGCGTTCCCCGACATGAGCCGCAATCTCGCGCGCAACGGCGCCGACGTGCTGCTGGCCCAGTCGTCGACCTCGACGTTCCAGCAGAGCTGGGCGCCGGAGCAGCACGCGTCGCTGGCGGCGCTGCGGGCCGCCGAGACGGGCCGCCCGATGGTGCACTCCACGCTCACCGGCGTCTCCGCCGTCTACGGCCCGAGCGGCGAGCGGGTCGGCGACTGGCTCGGCACGAGCGAGAGCGCCTGGGAGGTGTACGAGATACCGCTGGCCGACGGCGTCACCCCGTACGCCCGCTTCGGCGCGTGGCCGGTCTACGCGGCGCTGCTCATCCTCGTGACCCTAGGCGCCACGGAGGGCATTCGGTCGCTGCGGATCAGGCGGGCGGCTCCTGAACCGCGCGTACCACCCGCTCACACAGCTCATGGGTCGCCAGCGCGTCCCGGGCGCTGAGCACCTTCCCTGCGCGCACGGCGTCCAGGAAGGCGAGCACGGCCTGCTCTATGCCGCGCTGCCGGGACACCGGCACCCAGTCACCACGCCGCCGCACGGTCGGCTGGCCCTTGTGGTCGATGACCTCGGCGAGATTGACGACCTGCCGCTTGGTGTCCTGACCCGACACCTCGAGGACCTCCTCGTTCGAGCCGCTCAGCCGGTTCATCACCCCGAGCGCCGTGAACCCCTCCCCCGCGAGCACCAGCACCACGTGGTGCAGCAGCCCGCCCTCGACCCGGGCTCGTACGGTCACATCGTCGACCGGGCCCGGCACCAGGAACCGCAGTGTGTCCACGACATGGATGAAGTCGTCGAGGATCATCTTGCGGGGCTGCTCCGGCAGGCCGACGCGGTTCTTCTGCATCAGGATCAGCTCGCGCGGATGGTCGGCGCACTGGGCGTAACCGGGTGCGTAGCGCCGGTTGAAGCCGACGGCCAGGCTGGTGTCCCGCTCCTCCGCGAGCCGCACCAGGCGCTCGCTGTCGGCGAGTTCGTACGCGATCGGCTTGTCGACAAACGTCGCGACGCCCGCCTCCAGCAGCTGTCCCACGATCTCGGGATGCGCGGCGGTGGGCGCGTGCACGAACGCCGCGTCGAGGTCCTGGGCGAGCAGGTCCGAGAGGTCGGTGTGGCGGCGCTCAGCCGGGATGTGCAGGCTGTCGGCGACCCTGGTGAGGGTGGCGGGCGTCCGCGTGTGCAGGTGCACTTCGACGCCCGGCTGGGTGGTGAGCACCGGCAGATACGCCTTCACCGCGATGTCGCCGAGTCCGATGCAGCCGACCTTCACAAGGGTCTCCTCAGGGTCCTCAGGGGCGCCTATGCGGGTGTCTCACGGGTGCGTGCCCGGTCCGAAGCATACGGCGGCTGTGGTGGCCGCCAGTCGGCGATCGAGTCGAAGCTCCGCAGGAAGAGGCCCGGTCCGGCCTTGGAGACCACCGCGATCGCGGCATTGCGCAGGACGATGCCCGGGCGGCTGCGCATCATGTTGAGGCGGGCGGCGCCGACGGCCTGGCGGACGATGGCGGTCGTACGCGGCTTACGGTCCGCCGTGTACGTGGCGAGGTCGGGCCCCTCGAGGTCGGCGCGGTGGGCGAGTACGACGGCGTCCTCGATGGCCTGGTTCCCGCCCTGGCCCAGCGTCGGCGGCATGGCATGCGCGGCGTCGCCGAGCAGGGCGACCCGGCCGCGGTGGAAGGCGGGCAGGGGCTCGCCGATGTGGTGGACGTCGTGGCGCAGGACGTCTTGGGGGCGTGCGGCGGCGATGACGGCGGGGATCGGGTCGTGCCAGTCGCCGAAGAGCCGGACCAGTTCCGCGCGCTCATCGTCGGGTGCCCGTCCGCCGGCCGGGACCATGGCGGCTGCGTACGCGTAGACCCTGCCGTCCTTGAGCGGATGCGTGCCCCAGATACGGCCCCGGCCCCAGGTCTCGTGCGAGGCGAAGACGGCGCCCGGCACTGGGATGACGAGCCGCCACGTCGTGAACCCGGAGTAGACCGGCCCGCCGTGCTCCGGGAACAGGGAGCGCCGTACGGCGGAGTGGATGCCGTCCGCGCCGACGACCAGCTCGGCCTCCAGCTCGCCGTCGGGTGTGGCGACGCGGGCAGGGCGGCCGACATCGCCGGCGTCCCCGGGGTCGCCCGGGTCGATGAGGCTCGCCGGAGCGGTGGTGCGCACGGTGCCTTCGGGGAGCTGTGCGGCCAGGTGGTCGATGAGTGCGGCCCGGTGCAGCATGACGAGCGGCCCGCCGAAGCGTTCGGTCATGGCCGCCGCGCTGGTGCGCATGAGCCAGCGGCCTGACGGGGTGCGCAGGCCTCCGTCGCCCTGCCAGGCGGCCAGTTCGCGGATCTGATCGCCGAGTCCGATGACGTCGAGGGCGCGGAGGGAGTTGGGCGCGAGGGAGATTCCGGCGCCGACGGGTTCGAGCGAAGCGGCCCGCTCCAGGACGGTGACCCGCCAGCCGCGCCGGTGCAGCGCCACCGCCGCGGTCAGGCCGCCGATGCCGCCGCCCACGACGACCGCGCGGGGTGCCTGTGCCATGTCTCCTCCTGCGGTTCCGGCTGTTCTCAAGGCTGCTGAGGTCTGCGATACCGACGTCACTACATCTGTAGTGACCGACCGCGTCGACCGTACTACAGGTGTAGTGCGACCGGTAGGTTGGACCTCATGCCCGTACGCAGCACCGGCCCGACCCGCGCCGAACTCATCACCGACACCGCCATCGACCTGCTCGCCGAGCGCGGCATGCGCGGCCTCACGCACCGCGCGGTCGACGAGGCGGCCGGGCTGCCGCAGGGATCCACGTCGAACCACGCGCGTACGCGGCTGGCGTTGCTGGAGGCCGCGGTGCGCAGACTCGCGGAGCGCGAGGCGCAGGTGCTGGCGATCCACGAGATGCCGGACCCCCGGGGCGGGCGTGACGCGCTCGTCGAAGCCCTGTCCCTGGCGGTGCACCGCTCCCTCACTGGCCATCGTGAACTGGTCGTCGCCCGCTACGAGTTGGCCCTGGAGGCAACGCGCCGCCCGGAGCTGCGCGCGTTCTACGACGCACAGGGACAGCTCTTCCGGGACGCCCTGACCACCATGCTGACGGCAGTGGGTTCACCGTCCCCGGCGCGGCATGTCCGGTCGCTGGTCGCCTGGTTCGACGGCTTGATGTTCGCCTGCGTGGCGGGCTCGTACCACGCGGAGGTGCCGAGCCTCGACGAGGTGCGGGAGGGGTTGCGGGAACTGCTGGAGGGGATGCTGGGTGGCTGATCCGACCGAGGCCGGCGAAATCCCCTGGCGCCGCGTCAACGGGCGGGCGAGGATGCGCAGATGACGACTGAACGCCGTGAGCCCGCCACCACCGCCGACGAGCGCACGATGCTGGAGGGCTGGCTGGAGTACCACCGGCAGACCCTCGCCTGGAAGTGCGAAGGCCTCACCGACACCCAGCTCAGGACCGCCTCCGCGGAACCGTCCGAGCTGACCCTGATGGGACTGGTGCGGCACATGGCGGAGGTGGAGCGCGGCTGGTTCCGCAAGGTGCTCGCGGACGAGGACGCCGGGCCGATCTACTACACCGAGGAGGACCGGGACGGGGAGTTCCACCTCTCCGAGACGGACACCTGGGAGGAGGCGTACGCCACCTGGCAGGCCGAGATCGACGTCGCCCGGCGCAACGCGGCCCGATTCGGCCTCGACGACATCTCCGAGGGCAAGCACCGGCGGACCGGCGAGCGGTTCAACCTGCGCTGGATCTACACGCACATGATCGAGGAGTACGCCCGCCACAACGGCCACGCCGATCTGATCCGTGAGCGCATCGACGGGTCCACCGGCGACTGAGGCACCTGGACCGGCCCGAGGCACCCTCGGGCCGTTCACCCGTGCGGGGCATCCTGCGCTCCTCCGCTCCCCAACGGGCCCCGGACACAGCAGAGTTGCGCGGGTGCATCGTACGACCACCACCGCAACGCTCCTCGTCACCGTGGCCGTCTCGGCCCTCTCCGGCTGCGTGACCATCCAGCACCCGCCCGCCCCGGGTGCGCCGGACCCTTCGAGCCGCCCCTCGGCACGGCACCCCGAGGTCGAGTCCGACCAGCACCTCGTGCAGGCCCCGGCGCAGGAGGCCCTGGAACGCGTAGGCCCACCCCGTCGGCCCTCGACGCCGACGGCAACGCCCCGCCCGGCAGTGCCCCCATCCCCCACGACCGCCCCGCGCCAGACGCCCTCGGGCCCACCGAAGACCCCTGAACCCCAGCGCCCCGAACAGCGCCCCACGCAGCGCGACCTCCCACGCATCCCGGACCGGCCGGGCAGGGCGAACCCGGGTGTATGCGACCTCGGCCGAAAGTACGGCAGATGGCAGCCGGACAGCCCAGAGGCGACCATCTGCCGGGACACGTACGGGAGTTGAGCCCGAGGTTGAGGCCGGTGGTCAGCCCAGGTCCGGGATTCGCCAGTCGATCGGGGTGTGGCCCTGCCGGGCGACCGCCTCGTTGATCTGGGTGAACGGGCGCGAGCCGAAGAACTTCTTCGCGGACAGGGGCGAGGGGTGCGCGCCCTTCACCACGACGTGCCGCTCTTCATCGATCAGGGGCAGCTTCTTCTGGGCGTAGTTGCCCCACAGCACGAAGACCGCCGGGTCGGGCCGGGCGGCCACCGCTCTGATCACCGCGTCCGTGAGCTTCTCCCAGCCCTTGCCCTTGTGTGAGTTGGCCTCGCCGCCACGGACCGTGAGGACCGCGTTGAGCAGCAGGACGCCCTGCTCGGCCCACGGCATCAGAAAGCCGTTGTCCGGGATGGGCGTGCCCAGCTCCTCGTGCATCTCCTTGTAGATGTTCCGCAGCGATGGCGGGACCTTCACCCCTGGGCGGACGGAGAAGCACAGGCCATGCCCCTGGCCCTCGCCGTGGTACGGATCCTGGCCGAGGATCAGTACCTTCACCCGCTCGTACGGTGTGGCGTCGAGCGCGGCGAAGACCTCTTCGCGCGGAGGGTAGACGGGACCCTTCCCGCGCTCCTCCTCGACGAACTCGGTGAGCTCCTTGAAGTAGGGCTTCTGCAGCTCTTCGCCCAGGACGCCGCGCCAGGACTCGGGCAGCATGGCGGTGTCGGTCACGTGAACTTCCTCCGGTTTGCGGTCACTTGCCGACCACAGAACCTACCGCCACCCACTGACAACCGGCCTCGGAGCCGGGGCCGGCCGCGGACGACCGGCCCCGGAACACCCGACGGCTACCAGCTGGTCTTCCAGTACAGCTCCCACATCGCCATCATCGTCGCCGGGTCGATGGAGTTCTCGGCACCGGCGATCTCCTCGTTCGCGGCCACGAACGACTTGCCCTGCCACAGTGGCAGCAGCCGCGCGTCGTCGACGAGGATCTGCTGGGCCTTCTCGAACTGGGCGGCCACGGCGCCCCGGTCGCTCTCGCGGCGGGACTCGGGGATCAGCTGGCCCGTGATCTCGGGCGACTCGTAGGGGGTACCGAGCGCGTTCTGCTCGCCCACGAAGGGCGCGATGAAGTTGTCGGCGTCGGGGAAGTCGGGGTTCCAGCCACGGCCGAACACCGGGTACTCGCCGTTCTGGTAGCCCGGGGCGTAGGTCTTCCAGGGGCGGCTCTTCAGCGTGACGGTGAACAGGTCCGAGGCCTCCAGCTGCCGCTTCAGCTCCTCGAAGGCCGGCTTGGTCTGGGAGCCGTAGCGGTCGGTCGTGTACCAGAGGGTGAGCGGGACGCGCTCGGTGATGCCGTCCTGCTCGAGGATCCGCTTGGCCTTGGCGGCGCTGGGCTTCCCGAAGTCGTCGAAGAAGGCCGTGGTGTGGCCGACCAGGCCCTTGGGGATCATGGAGTACAGCGGCTCGACGGTGTCCTTGTAGATGTTGTGGACGAGCGCCGGGCGGTCGATGACCTGGGCGATCGCCTTGCGGACCGCGGGCCTCTTGGACCACGGGTCCTTGGGGTTGAACACCAGGTAGCTGATCTCGGTGGTGGGGTTCTCGACGAGCTGGAGCCCCGTGTCGTCGCCGCTCTCCTGGATGTCCACGACGTCGGTGGCGCCGAGACCGCGGTAGATGACGTCGATCTGCTTCTTCTTGAGGGCGTTGACGACCTGGGACGACCCCGGGAAGTACCGGATGGTCACGGCGCTGTTCTTGAGCTTCGCGATGCCCTTGTAGCTGTCGTTCTTGACGAGCTGGGCTTCCTTGCCGTCGTCGTAGGACTCCAGGCGGTACGGTCCCGCGCCGGTGACCCCGCCGTCGCTGCGGAGCTTGTTCGCGGGGTAGTCCTCGGGATCCACGATCGACATAGCGGGCGTGGAGAGCACGAAGGGGAACGTCGCGTCGGGCTGGTTCAGACGGAAGACGACCTCGAGGTCACCCTTCGTCTCGACTCGGTCGAGGGTGGTGAGCAGACCGGCGGGACCACCATTGAAGTTGATCTTCTTGATCCGGTCGATGGAGTGCTTGACGGCCTTCGCGTCCAGCGTGTGTCCGTTGGAGAACTTCAGGCCCTCCTGCAGCTTGCAGCTGTACACCGAGCTGGAGCTGTCGGTGAACCTGCAGCTCTCGGCGGCATCGGGCTCGGGCTCGGACGCGCCGGTGGGGAAGTTCAGCAGCGTCTGGTGGACGTTGCGGAACAGCTCCCAGGAGCTGTCCCAGGCGGCCGCCGGATCCAGGGTGCTGGGCTGGCTGGTCGTCCCCACGACGATCGGCTTCCCGTCGTCGGAGGAGTCCGAGGAGAAGACACCGCATCCGGCGACCAGGGCTATGGACGTGATCGCCCCCATCTGACGCAGGTACCTGTCCCGCTTGAACACGCGCACGCTCCTCGATCGGCCATACCACAAGGGTGGCCAGACGATACCGCAGCGCCGGGCCCCATGGGACGTCGCCCTGGCAGTGCCCTTGATCAGCGGCTATGTCCGTGCCGTGTGGGAATGGTGTTCATCTTTCGCACGACCGACAATGGCGGGCGCCCGCGCGGCTTCGCACCGGCCGCACAGGCGCCCACCGTGACCGTCAGCCGACCCCCGCGTTGAGGAAGATCCCGCCGTCGACGACGAGCGTCTGGCCGGTGATCCAGTCCGACTGCTCCGAGGTCAGGAAGGCGGCGGTGCCCCCGATGTCCGAGGGCATGCCGAGCCGACCGAGCGGGTAGCCCGCGGCCGCCTCCTCCTCGCGGCCCTCGTAGAGAGCCTTGGCGAACTGGGTCTTGACCACGGCCGGGGCGATCGCGTTGACGCGCACCTTGGGCGCGAACTCGTGCGCCAGCTGGACGGTCAGGTTGATCATGGCGGCCTTGCTGATGCCGTACGCGGCGATGAAGGGCGAGGCCGAGACGCCGGCGACGGAGGAGATGTTGACGATCGCGCCGCCGTTCTCGCTCTGCCAGGCCCGCCACGTCTGCTGGGCGAAACCGAGCGCCGAGATGACGTTGGTCTCGAACACCTTGCGCGCGACATTGAGGTCCAGCTCGGCGATCGGCCCGAAGACCGGGTTCGTACCCGCGTTGTTGACTAGGAAGTCGACGCGGCCGAACGCCTCCATGGTGCGCTCGACGGCGGCTGCCTGGTGGGCCTCGTCGTGGGCCTTGCCCGCGACGCCGATGACGCGGTCGGCGCCGAGCTTCTCCACGGCCTCCTTGAGCGCGTCCTCATTGCGCCCGGTGATGCACACCCGGTCACCGCGGGCGACCAGCGCCTCGGCGACGCCGTAGCCGATACCGCGGCTCGCGCCGGTGATGAGCGCGACCTTGCCCGAGAGTTCCACAGTCGTCATGTCTCTTTTCCCCGGCTCTAGTTGAGCGGTCCGCCGGCAACGTACATCACCTGTCCGGAGACGAATCCGGCGTCGTCACCCGTGAAGAAGGCGATCGCATTCGCGACGTCGTCCGGCCGGCCGACGCGCTGTACGGGGATCTGCGTGGCGGCCGCGGCCTGGAACTCCTCGAAGCCCATGCCGACCCGCTCGGCGGTGGCGGCGGTCATGTCGGTGACGATGAATCCGGGCGCGACGGCGTTCGCGGTGACACCGAACTTGCCGAGCTCGAACGCGAGCGTCTTGGTGAAGCCCTGCAGACCGGCCTTGGCGGCGGAGTAGTTGACCTGACCGCGGTTGCCGAGCGCCGAGGACGAGGAGAGGTTGACGACGCGGCCGAACTTGGCGTCCACCATGTACTTCTGGACGGCCCGCGTCATCAGGAAGGCGCCGCGCAGATGCACGTTCATGACCGTGTCCCAGTCGGACGCGGACATCTTGAAGAGGAGGTTGTCGCGGAGCACGCCCGCGTTGTTCACGAGGATGGTCGGCGCACCGAGCTCCTCGGCGATCCGCGTCACGGCGGCCTCGACCTGGGCCTCGTCGGAGACGTCGCAGCCGACGGCGATCGCCTTGCCGCCGGCGGAGGTGATCTTCTCCACGGTGTCCTTGCACGCGGCCTCGTCGAGGTCGATCACCGCGACGGCACGCCCCTCGGCGGCCAGGCGTACGGCGGTCGCGGCGCCGATTCCGCGCGCGGCACCGGTGACTACTGCGACCCGCTGCTCAGTGGTGGACATGGCTGGTTCTCCTCGCCTTTGAAAAGCCTCATACGGTACGCCCCTGCAGTGAGCGACCGCTTAGTACCCTCAGCGCCAGTGACGCTAGAAGCCCTGGCACTCGGTGTCAACGGAACACCACGCACATGTGATCCATCACCTCACCAGCAGTTGGAGAAGCCGCTCGACCTCGGCTTCGGGATCCGCGGTGAGCCCGGTGTGCACGGGCCCCGGCTGGACGACGGTCGAGCGGGGCGCGATCAGCCAGCGGAAGCGCCGCCCCGCGTCGTCGCGCGCCGCCTGCCCCGCCGCCGCTCCCCCGGCGCAGACGCCCTCGACGGCGCTCAGCGCGGCGCGTACGCCGGCCACGTCCGCCGCCGGGTCGAGCGCCCGCAGCTTGCCCTCGTCGAGATGCATGCGGGCAGCCACGTACGACTTCGCGCGGCAGTACACCAGCACGCCCGCGTTGAAGCACTCCCCCCGCTCGACGCGCGGCACGACGCGCAGCAACGCGTACTCGTAGACGTCACGACCGTCGCGCCCGCCCGTTTCGCGCCCGCTCACTTCGCCCTCACCTCGCCGGTCTCGATGCGCTCATGAATCGTGGCGGCCCGTGCCAGCAGCGGCTCCGCGTACGCGCGCCTGAGTGCGTCGGACGAGTCGAACCCCGGCTCGTCCGTCAGCCAGACCTCGGGGATCTCGGCGGTCACCTCGGCGAGCAGTTCCTCGGTGACCAGCGGCGCCAACTGAGCGGCGGCGGAGGCGATATCGGGGCCGAAAGGCGCGAGGGCGTGGTCGGTGGCGTCGTACGGCCTGGCCGCGGAGGCGGGTGCGCCGGGCCAGTTGTGGTGCCAGATCATGGTGGCGCCGTGGTCGATGAGCCAGAGTTCGCCCTGCCACATAAGCAAATTGGGGTTACGCCATGATCGGTCGACGTTGTTGACCAAGGCGTCGAACCAGACGATCTTCCCGGCCTCTTCAGGGCTCACCCGGTGCGCGAGAGCGTCAAAGCCGATCGCGCGGGACAGGAAGTCCATCCCGAGGTTCAGCCCACCGCTCGACTTGAGCAACTCCTGCACTTCCTCGTCCGGTTCACCGAGTCCGATGACCGGATCGAGCCCGATCGTGACCAGTCCGGGCACGCGCAGGCCCAGGCGCCGGGCGAGTTCACCGCAGACGACCTCCGCGACGAGGGTCTTCCGCCCTTGTCCGGCGCCGGTGAACTTCATGACGTACGTCCCGAGATCATCGGCCTCGACGAGGCCGGGCAGCGAGCCGCCCTCACGCAGGGGCGTGATGTAGCGGGTCGCGGTGACCTCTTTCAGCATTTTCCCAGGCCACCCGTCTCTTCAGGCTTACAACGAAGAGCATAGTAATCAAGGGTGATCGCGGGCCAGGGTGTGCTCTCCGCGCCTGCTGGCTTCGCTCTAGCTGCCTTCGCTCCTGCTGGTTTCGGCGCACAACCTCGTATGAGGCAGTGCCGCTCGCGCATGGCTCTACGACCGCGGCGTTTGGTGAGGTGGACGACACGGGGCGACGTGGGTTCAGGGGGCTCGGTAGCGCCGTCGCGTTGCCCGTTTACGTGTAAGGAAACCCCTTGTGGACAAGCTTCGTGTGCTGATCGTCGGCGCTGGAATCTCCGGTTTGGCGCTGGCCAAGGTGCTGCTGGACCGCGGATTCCTGGTGGACGTCGTCGAGCGCCGCGCCGACGACGGACTGGCCCTCGGCAGTGGCCTCTACCTGCCGGCGAACGCCGTGCGGGCGCTCCAGGCCATCGGGGTGGGGGACGAGGTGGCCAAGCGGGCGGAGCCCGTGGCGCGGCAGCGGCTGCTCGACCACCGCGGGCGGCCGCTCGCGGAGTTCGAGGTGGAGCGGATCTGGGGCGGGGTCGGACCCTGCCTGGCGATCACCCGTGACGATCTGCGTGAGGTGCTGTGCACGGCCGTCGCCAGCACCGTCATCCGCTACGACACCGAGGTGACCGCGGTGGCCGACGACGGGACCGTGACCTTCGCGGACGGCGCCACCGACGCCTACGACCTGGTGGTGGGCGCGGACGGCATCAACTCCGCTGTGCGGCGCTCCCTCTTCGGCGGGCCGGAACCGCGCTTTCTGGGGCAGGTGTGCTGGCGGTTCATCGCCGATGACACCGCGATCCCGGCCATCACCGAGTGGACCGGCCGGATGGGCACCAAGGGCCGTACGTTCCTGACCGTGCAACTCGGTGGCGGCCGCGTCTACTGCTACGCCGACATCAACAGCCCCGTTCCCGCGGCTCCGGACGGCGATTGGCGCGGGCTCTTCACCGACTTCGGCGGTCCGGTCCCCGAGCTGCTGGAGCAGGGCGAGGACGCGTACTTCGCCGCGCTGTACGAGAGCGAGAACCCCGTCTGGACGCGTCACCGCGCCGTCCTCGTCGGCGACGCCGCGCACGCCTTCTCCCCGAGCATGGCCCAGGGCGGCGCGATGGCGCTTGAAGACGCCCTGGTACTCGCCGACACCCTCACGACCACGCGTGACGTCACCACGGCCCTCGCTGCGTACGAGACCCGGCGCGCGCCGCGGGTGGCCTGGGTGGTGCAGCAGAATCACCGCCGCGACAAGGCCCGCAACCTGCCCACCCCACTGCGCAACTTCACCCTCCGCCGAGCCGGAGAGCGCATCTTCAGGGCCAACCACGCCCCGCTGCACGCCCTGCCGTAGCTACTCGTGGCTGAGGTCGCCGATGAATTCGGTCAGCAGGGCGGTGAACTGCTGCGGTGCCTCTTGGTGCGGAGCATGGCCGACACCGGGGATGACCTGAACCTCGCCGCGCCACAGCGCGGGAATGTTCAGCATTCGCAGGTAGTCAAGGCTGACCAGCTGCTCGTCGGCGCCCTGCACGATGGCGAGCGGCCGGCGGAGCGCTGAGACGATCGCGATCTCATCCGCGAACCGGCCCGCCCCAGCACTGGACCCGAGCCCGGCGCGCGCCGCGCCGTCGGTGGCCAGGATGTCGGATACGAAATCGCCGGTGTCCAGCGTCGAACCAGGCGCGGTGAAGCATTCCGCGGCCAGCTTTGCCTCCGATTCACTGACGTGCGCGCTGAAGAGGGCGCCCATCGCCGGGTTCGGCAGGAACGCCTCCGCCATCTCTGCAGGCGATGCGACCGGCGGCGCACCGAAAACGACGAAGCCACACGCATCCGACAGCTCAGGCGCGGCCTCCATCACGATCTGCCCGCCCATGCTCCAGCCGACGACGACCGCGTCGGAGACACCGAGTTCCTTGGCGAAGCCGATGAGCACGGCCGCGTATCCCGGCAGCGAATAGTCGGCCAGGACTCTGGCCGACTCGGACTCCCCATGACCGGGCAGGTCCAGCGCAATGCAGCGGAACCGCCGGCCGAATTCACCAGTCATCACCGGCAGCCAGGTCCTGGCCGAAGCCGAATTACCGTGAACGAAAATGACCGTCCGGCCATCATCACTGCCCAGGTCGGCACCGCCCAGGTCGGCCGGACTCTCCAGATAACTAATCCGCTGTCCATCGATTTTGACGCTCTGCCGCTTCACTCGATGCCTCTCGGTTGCACTGGCCGTTTTTTGAATACCTCGATCGGGAGATCGCTGCTTGCCCCGTCAGAGGAAAACTCGAGCAATATCAAGCCACTTCTGCGCATCCTCGCCGACCGCCGTGAGGTCGGTCTCGGCTCGGGATCTGCGCTGGGTGACGCGAAGGCAGAAGTCGAGGGCGCTGCCCTGCACCCGCTGCATGGCATCTTCCGGGCCCCACACCCAGGTTTGGCCATCAGGACCAGTCAGCTCGACACGGAGCGGCTCGGCCGGAACAGGCAACTGGGCGGCATAGAACGACAGTTCTCGCCCTATCACTCCCAACGAGGCCACATGCCGGAGCCGACCCGTGGGACGGCGCGAGACACCCAGTGCATCGAAGATGTCCTGCCCGTGAGCCCACGTTTCCATGAGTCGAAGCGGCACCATGAGCGCTGCGGTCAGCTGCGATCCGTACCACGGAAACGCATGGCCATCTGGAATGTCACGTAGCGCCGCCGCCACCTCGGTTCGGCCGGCACGCCATTGTTCCAGCAGTGCTGATCGCGGTTTTTCTGCTCCCGCGGCGGCGTCGAGATCGGCGTATTGGCTGCCTGCGGCTTCTGCCTGTTTGAGCACGGCGCCGAACGCATCGGGGGTCCGTAAGGCGATAAGGAGGTTCGCATCAGCTGCTGCAAGATGAGCGATCTGGTGGGCGATCGTCCAGCCCGCTGCCGGCGTAGGCGTGGACCAGTCAGTCTGCGCTGATACCAGGGCGTCCAGTTCATCGCCTTCAGCCACCAAGTCGGGCAGAGCGAGGTCGTGTTCTACGCCGGAGAGGTCAAGGCCGTAGTCCAACATCCGTGTTGCCTTTACACATTGACGGCAACGGGATTGTCCCGTTGGGTGCGGTCGCGGAAACGTCCGGGTGAGATTCCGTACTCCCGGCGGAATGCGGCTCCGAACGCGAATTCCGTCGAGTAGCCGACCTGGCGGGCTATCGCCGCAAGCGGTGCCTTGGTTTCCCGGAGGAGCCGGGCGCCGTAGCTCAGACGCCAACTGGTCAGGTAGGTCATGGGCGGTTTTCCGACCAGCGCGGTGAACCGTTTGGTGAACGCTGTCCGCGACATTCCGACGGTCTCGCCGAGCTGCTGTACCGTCCACGGCTTGTCCGGGCTCGTGTGGATCTCACGCAGCGCGACAGCGATGGCGGGATCGTCGATCTCCGGCCGTTCCACATCGCGATTCTGCTCGAGCCACTGACGCAGGACATGGGTCAGCAGTAGGTCCAGTAAGGCGGCACGGGCCGCCCTGCTCCCGGGTCGCGTATCGGACATGTCCACAGCCAGGAGATTGGTCAGCGCCCCCAGTTGTGAGGTGCGGCCATGGTCCGCCGACACCGCGATGACCTCAGGTAGCGCTCTGAGGAAGGGGTGTACTTCTCCATGGTCGAGCCAGTAGGCGCCGCAGAGGATCTCGACCTCGGCCGGACCAGGATCGTGCGGGACCACCCGCGGCAGGTTCTGGAGCAGGCATGGTGCGTGGCTCAGTCCACGCTCGGCTCCGAACGGGCTGAGCACGACATCGCCCGCCTTGAGCGCCCGTGGCCGACCGTTGGCCGTGATCAGCCATGCGCTGCCCCGCAGGAGGATGTGGAAGCCGCTGCCTGCGAAGGCGGGAAACCGTATGCCCCAAGAGCCCGCCCCCCTGACCCGGCAGGCCCGGGCGTGCCCGATCCGCACGCTCCCGATCGCCTCGCTGAGGATGTCCGTACCCGCGTCGGTATGGGCATGAGCGATGGAGACTGCACGGGTGGAATTCTCTTGGTCCACGACTTTCTCGTCTTTCATCTGCGCCGGGCCCACAACGGCCCAGGTCCGCCCCTGCCTCCGTAGCCTAGGAAGATTGGTATGGCGGGCACTTGAACGACTGCGCCGTCAGAGCAGAACATCTGCGCCATGTGGCGATCACCGATGTGGTGACCGTCAGGGTTGGTGCGTGACGCTCACCTGCACGGTCAGCTGGCCCCTGTTGTCCTCGAGACAGGTCCCGTCGCCGTCGTTGATCCGCAGTTGCAGGGTGCCGTTCCCGGCCGCCTGGAAAGTCAGCTTCCGCCCAACGGCGTGAACGGGGACGTTCTTCGCACCCTCCAGGCGTGTCAGCAGGGTGCCGAACGGCAAGTCGGGCTTGATCTTGCAGCTCTTCGCGAAGTCCAGCGCCCTGTCGGTGTTCGCGTCGTAACCGGCCGGCCCGGTCATGGGCATGTTCCGGTGGTCGACCGTCCACGTTCCCGAAGCGAACCGCACGCTGACGCGGTCTCCCCGCTGGACGGACACCGCGGTCACTCCCTGCCAGCCGGTTGTGGACTGGATGACCTGGCTGGTGGTCGTCGTCTTGGGCGCCTTCTCGGGCGGCAGCACCCCGGCGATGAAGAGACCGCTCGTCGCGAACCCGGCCAGTACGACCACGCCGGTCATGGCCCACAGCAGCCGCTTCGGTCCGCTCGACCGGGACGCGGGCCGGTGCGCGGGCGTGAGTGACGTGGTGTGCCGCGCCGTCGGCACGGTCTCCCCGGCCGGGACGGCCAGCCCCCGGCCGCTGGTCACGGTATCGGCGTCGGTCAAGGACACCGGAGGCCGCGCCACGCGCATCGTCGCCGATGGCAGCGGCCCGGCGTCCGCCTCGCCCGCCGCGACGCGCTGCAGCGCGGACCGTACGACGGCCGCTGGCGGGCGCTCGTCCGGGGACTTGCCCAGCAGTGCCTCGACGATCGGGCGGAGCGGGCCGAGCCGCTCGGACAGGGCGGGTTGCTCGTACGCCACCGCGTGGAGCGTCGCGGGCCGCGCCGGTCTGCGGAACGGGGACTGCCCGCCGCAGACCGTGGCCAGAGTCGCGCCCAGTGACCACAGGTCGGAGGCCGGTCCGACCTCCGCACCCATCACCCGCTCCGGCGCCATGAACTCCAGGGAGCCGACCAGTTCGCCGGTGGTCGTCAGGAACTCGCCGTCGTCCAGGGCCGCGATACCGAAGTCGGTCAGGACGGCGTTGCCGTCACGGCGCAGCAGTACGTTGGCCGGTTTCACGTCGCGGTGCAGGGTACCGGCCGCATGTACGGCCTCCAGCGCGGCCAGCAGTTGCAGGCCCAGGGCGGCGGCGTGCTGCGGTGTCAGCGGTCCGGTCTCGTTGATCCGTTGGGCCAGCGAGGGACCGTCGACGAGTTCCATGACGATCCACAGCCGGTCCTCGGACTCGACCAGATCGTGGACGCCCACCACGTGCGGGTGCGGCACGCGTGCGACCGCGCGCGCCTCGCGGATCGCGCGGCGCATCCGAACGCGGTGCTCCTCGTCGCCGTGGATGAGGATATGCAGTTCCTTGGCCGCGACCGGACGGTCCAGCAGCTGATCGTGCGCGCGCCAGACCGTGCCCATGCCGCCTCTGCCGAGGACGTCGTGGAGCAGATATCGACCGGCGATCAGCCGTCCTGATGCGCGTTCCGCACGCGTCCCCACCTGGTGATCGCCATCTCCGGATATCACGTGCTCTCTCACGTTCCCCTCCCGGCGAACTGGGCGTCCGCCGGTCACCATTCGCTCGAATGGAGCCGAGCATAGAGGAGTGCATGACCTCACATGTCGTCAACTGTCATGCAGAGCAAGACCCTTGCGGCAAAGTCCCGGACCGCGTGCACATACACGTATGGCTCCGCATCACCGGAGTATGGCTCCCCCCGATCGACCGCTGGTTGAGTCAAGCGCGGCCAAGCCCTTTGCCCGAAAAAACGGACATCGTCGGGCGACATGACACAGCATCATGAGGAAAGACCAGACAACACAATGACCGGGACAACGCCTCGAAATCCGTGGGACGCACTGGTTCCCACCTACGAGCGGTGGATGGAGCCTTGCTCGGCGGTGCTCGCGAAGGCGGCACTGGACCAGGCCGCGCTGAGCGCGGGCTCGGCTGTTCTGGACGTGGCCGCGGGCACGGGCGCGTTGGCCGTCGCGGCGGTCGAGCGTGGACACAGCGTCGACGCGATCGATACGTCGTCGTCGATGGTGGGCCGCCTGACCGAGCGTTTGAGGCCGTACTCCGGATGTTCCGCCGAGGTGATGGACGCACGGGACCTGCGCTACGGCGACGACGTATTCGACGCGGCGTTCTCGATTCTCGGCGTGCTGGACTGCGGAGCCCAAACGGCGAATGCGCTCGCCGAGATGGTCAGAGTGGTACGTCCTGGCGGCATCGTCAGTGTGGCGCAGTGGGCGGCCCCCGTGGGAGCTCCGTTCCTCGCACCCCTGGCCCGGGCCGTCAACCGCCTGAACGACCCCGGGCTGGGCGAGTTCGTGGCCCCGTTGAGCGAGTATCTGAAGCAATCGGAAATCGAGCACGCGCTGAGCCGAGCCGGATGCGATGACGTCCGCGTGGAGACCATCCAGGTGCCGTGCGTCATGCCCAAGCCCGAGACATTCGTGGACGAGCTGCATCCGATCTTTCGCATGCATCCTCAGTACCTCGCCGCGGTTTCCCTCCATCGGGACCGCTTCCGGATGCTTCTGGCCGAGGAAGTGCGCGCCTTGGAGACCGGAGAACACGGCCACCCCATCGCACGAGCCCATATCGCGTCAGCCCGTGTCACTCACGACGCCGCCCAGGCCAAACCGTCCCTCATCAAGCCGTCCATCATCGAGGCGCCACACGATCTCCCCGGTCGCCGCGAATCCGCTCGTCATGGATGAGACGAGCGGATGAAGGTCGCCGCTTTGGCACCTCACTTCGCACCTCCGTCACGCCTGGCCGGCGTTGCCGCGCCGCTTCGGCGTCTCGAAGTCCACGGCCATCGCCGATTGTTCAACAGCCTTCAGGGAGGCTTGTCCAATGCCGATCGACGAACTGAGCGGCGCCGTCCAGTACGTGATGGATCTCTTGGGCATCTTCGCCTTCGCCCTTTCCGGGGCGTTCCTCGCGGTGCGCAAGGACTTCGACATCTTCGGGACGGTCATCCTCAGTGAGGCGGCGGGCCTCGGCGGCGGCCTTTTCCGAGACATGGTCCTCGGGGTCACCCCCGTCGCCTTCACCGACCTCGGCTACTTCTTCACACCCTGCGCCGCCGCGGCGATCGTGTACTTCGGCCACCGCCTCGTCCACGACGACAAAGTGCGAGAAGGCAAGCTGTTCGACGCATCCGACGCGGCCGCACTCGGACTCTTCAGCGTCACCGGCACGGTCAAGGCGCTCGACCATGGCTTCAACATTCCCGCCGCCGTCACCCTCGGCTGCGCCAGCGCCTTCGGAGGCGGCGTGCTCGCCAGTCTCCTCGCGCTGGAAATGCCGACGCTGCTCCGCTGGAACCACGACCTGTACGCGCTGCCCACCCTCGCCGGCGCGACCTCGACCGCCCTGCTGCACCACACCGGACTGCTCAATGTCGGCACCGCCATCGGCACCGCGCTGTTCGCCTTCGCACTGCGGCTTCTCGCCCTACGCTACAACTGGCGCACCCCGCGATCCAACTTCTGGCGCAACCCGTTCGCGGGAATGCGGCAACAGCCGCCGCCCGCGAACCCGGACCCCGCCCCACCGCCCCCACCAGCCATCGAAGCCGACACAGTAACGCTGCCACCCATGGACGCGGACCAATTGATCCAGCGCAGAGACGACACCCTCCGCTTGAAACGACGCCCGGACCCCCGGCTCCTCCTCAACCGCCCCGCGAAACGGAAGACTGACGACCGGGAGCAGACGTCCCCAAAGCAGCCGTCAGAGGACTGACCGAGCGTTCGGGCCTACGCGCTGGGCCCGGTCGTCGCCCCGCGCCCCAGACCGACGGCACGCGCATGGCGTACGAGACCGACGGCGCCCTCCGCGTCGTACGCACCGACACGCACTGGACGAGTGGTTCCTCGGACATCCGGACGTGTCGCCGGAGAATGGCGAGCGCTGTTCCCTGGTGGCGCTGCTCGCGGCGGGCCGTCCGCACAGGGTGCCGCAGCCGCCCGGTTCGACCCGTTTGGTCACACAGGAAGGCGTGATAGATACGCTCCTCCGGCTTGATCTCGATTTCATCAAGAACTCAAGCACCTTATGAACGACCCTCGTGACGTGCGCGTACACCTTGATGTGGATCAGCGCACTCCGCGTTGGTCCGCAGCACATCTGTACATCTGTGGAAGGGACCGCCACATGTCCAGCGAATCACTTCAGTCCGCTCAACCCGCGCCGGCGATCTGTCGTCGCACCATCCTGGCGGCGCTCGGCGTGGCCGGCGCCACCGCCGCGTTGACCGCGTGCGGAGGCTCCGACGACAGTTCGTCCGGCTCCTCGGGCGCTTCCGAATCATCCAGTTCCGCCGGCTCGGGCGGCGGCGGCGAGGCCCTGGCCAAGACCAGTGAGATCCCGGAGGGCGGCGGCAAGGTGTTCGCCGACCAGAAGGTGGTCGTCACCCAGCCGACGGCCGGCGAGTTCAAGGCCTTCTCGACGGTATGCCCGCACCAGAACCAGCAGATCAACGCCGTCGACAAGGGCCTGATCACCTGCCCCGCGCACGGCAGTCAGTTCAGCGTCACGGACGGCAGTGTCGAGAAGGGGCCCGCGACCAGTGCGCTGACCACCGCGAACATCAAGGTCGAGGGAGACTCGATCATGCTCGCGTGATGGTGCGCGGCCTTTTGAAGCAGGCCAGCACCTCGTCCGTGGTGGTGATGGTGGCCACCAGGGCGAGCGTGTTACGGATCATCGCGGGGGTGTAGTCGGAGGGCACCCCCGCGATGGCGTCCCTGGGCACGACGGCGGTGTAGCCGCGGTTGACGGCGTCGAACACGGCGTTGGGTATGGCCACATTGGCCGAGACCCCGGTGACGATCAGCGTCCGGCAGCCCAGGTTGCGCAGCAGCGGGTCCACATCGGTGCCCGCGATCGGCGACAGCCCGTGCAGCCGCCGTACGACGAGATCCTCGTCCGCGACCTCGATGGGTGCCGCGACACGCACCGCCGTACTCCCCGACAACTGCTGCACCGGCAGCCGCTCGGCGGCCCGGAACAGCCGGGCATTGTGATTGGCGCCCCGCCCGTCCGGCCGACGCTCGGCGATCGCATGAATCACCTGCACCCCGCACTCGTGCCCCGCCGCGACCAGCTGGGCGATACGGGCCAGCACCCCCGACGCACGAGCCTCCTTGGCAAGTTCGGGCAACGCACTGTCCGGCCCGACGACCCCCTGCTGACACTCGACGGTCAGCAAGACCGTGCTCGCAGGGTCGAGAATCTCCCTGAGCTCTTCGTACGAAGGCATGACTCCCCCTGTCGCGGAACACGGACCGCGGAAAACGGCTGGCGCTGCGGTGGCGGGCGAGCGTAGCGACCATTGCGTGAGGGCGGAAGACACCGCATGATTTCCTGACGCCCAGTCAGAAACGAGGGATGCACGTGACCACCACGCAACGCCGGGGCCGCAAGATCATGATGACCCCCGAGGAACTGGACGAGTTCCTGAGAACCCAACGCACCTGCCGAGTAGCAACGGTCTCGGAGGACGGCGCCCCCCACCTGAGCGCCCTCTGGTTCGGCTGGGACGGCACGTCCCTCTGGCTCTACTCGATCACCCGCAGCAAACGCTGGGCCGACCTGCGCAGGGACCCCCGCATCGCCGTGGTCGTGGACGCAGGCGAGGAGTACGGCGAGCTACGAGGCGTAGAGCTCTCGGGCACAGTCGACTTCATAGGCGAGGCCCCACGCACAGGCGAACCATGCCCCGAACTGGACGAACCGGAGCGCCTGTTCGCCCAAAAGAACTTCGGCCTGGAAGAGATGCCCCACGACGGCAAACACGCATGGCTCCGCCTGACTCCGGGGTCAATCAAGTCCTGGGACTTCCGCAAACTGGCGGCGCTTTGATGAGAGACGGTTCCGGTAGCGCCCCGTTAAGGGGCGCGGGGAACTGCGCGACAAGCCACAACGAACCCGCACCCGACCCAAAACCCCCTTGGGGGGCCTGGGGGCACAGCCCCCAGTTCCGGGAAGGGGCGGGCTTGGGGAAAAAAACCTACGAACCCCCAGCGGAGCGCAACGCCTCAACGGCCGCCCGAACAGAAGGCCGCCGATCCCCATCGGCACGCCACACCGCATACACATGCCGAGTAACCCGCTGCCGAACCGGCACAGCACGCACCCCCTCCGGCACAACCCCCCGCCCAAGCCGAGGCGCAACACAAACCCCCAACCCCGCAGCGACGAGCGCCAGTTGCGTCTGATGCTCCTCGGCCCGATGCGCGACAACCGGCTCAATCCCCTTGGCCCGAAGCGTAAAGAACAGCCACTCGTGGCAGAACTCCCCCTCGGGCCAGGCAATCCATTCATCGCCGGCGAACTCCTCGAGATCCACCTCATCCCGCCCGGCAAGCGGATGCCCCGCGGGCATCGCCACATCCGCCGCATCCTCAAGAAGCGACGCTTTGACCAGCCCCTCCGGCACAGGCAACGGCTTGTTGTACCAGTCGAGCACAACGGCCATGTCGACATCCCCCCGGACGACCGCGAAGACGCCCTCTTCGGGCTCCAACTCCCGCGAGCGAACCCGTAGCCCAGGATGCTCAGCCCGCAACGCGGCAAGCGCAGCGGGAAACAGCCCGCGAGCAGCCGTAGGGAACCCGCTGAGCCGCAACTCCCCCACCACCTGGCCCCGCTGCGCCTCCAGATCGGACTGCGCAAGCTCGACCTGGGACAGAATCCGCGCGGCATGCTCGGCGAGCAGCCGCCCCGCGTCGGTGAGCCGCACCCCCCGCCCGTTCTTGACGACGAGCCGCTGCCCCACCTCCCGCTCCAGCTTGGACATCTGCTGGGACACGGCCGAGGTCGTGACATGCAGCCCTTCGGCCGCACGACTCACCGAACCGTGCCGGGCAAGGGCATCGAGGGTACGCAGGCGCTCCAGGTTCAACACCTAAGCAATGCTACGAGATACCGGCCAAAAAATCTCACTTGTGCTACGAGATCCCCAAGGCCATCGTGGACGACATGAGCGCCGCCACCTCAAGCCGCACCGGCACCCGCACCCGACCACCAGACATCCCCGCACCAACCCCCCGCCGCACCCTCGACTGGCGCCTCCGCTTCGCCTTCCTCTCCCTCATCTGGGGCTTCAGCTTCCTCCTGATCAAGGTCGGCACGGAAGGCTACGCACCCTTCCAAGTGACTCTGGGCCGACTGGTGTTCGGCACCCTGGTACTCGCGACCGCACTGGCCTGGAAGCGCGAGCGGCTGCCACGCGGGACGCGGACGTGGGGGCATCTGACGGTCACGGCGTTCTTCCTCAACGCCCTCCCCTTCTCCCTGTTCGCGTACGCCGAGCTGACGATCCCATCCACGCTCGCCGGCATCTGCAACGCGACCTCGCCCTTGTGGGGCATGGCCCTGTCGCTCGTCGCCCTCTCCGAGGACCGCCCCACCCGCCGCCGGGTCGCCGGTCTCGGCATCGGCTTCCTCGGCGTGCTCACGGTGCTCGGCGCCTGGCAGGGCTTCCAGGGCCTGGACGCCACGGGCACGGCGATGGCCCTCCTGGCCTCCCTCAGTTACCCGATCGGCTGGATCTACCTCAGACGCACCCTGGCCGGCTCCAGCCACTCGAACCTCTCGCTGACCGGCGCCCAACTCCTGCTCGCGACCGTCCAGTTGGCCGTGGTCACGCCGCTGTTCACCACTTTCCCGACCCGCTTCGCGGTCCTGCCCCTGCTCGCGATCGTCGCGCTCGGCGCGCTGGGCACGGGCGTCGCCATGCTCGTCCAGTACGGCCTGGTCGCCGAGGTCGGCCCGACGACGGCCCAGATGGTCACGTACTTCATCCCGGTCATCGCCACCGCCGCCGGCGTCGCGATCCTCGGCGAGTCGCTGACCTGGTCGACACCCGTGGGCGCGGCCATCGTGCTGGCGGGCGCGGCTCTCACGCAGTCCAGGCCCAAGGCACGTATGCAGTCCAGACCCAAGTCGCCTTCCTAGGCCGCGAGTTCAGCCGTAACGCCGCGCGGGCGCCGGGTCGATGGCGGAGGCGACCGCGTCCGCGAGCGGCCCGATGTCCTGCGGGGCGAGCGTCGAGACGGTGATCCGCAAGCCGGGCGGCGAGCTCACCCGGAAGCCGGCGCCCGGCGCGACGGCCCAGCCGGAGTGCAGCAGCCGTGCGACGGGGCCGGTCTCGTCCGGCACGGGCACCCACACGTTCATCCCGCTGCGCCCGTACGCCTCGATGCCGCGCTCCGCGAGCGCGCCGATCAGCGCGTCCCGCCGCCGCCCGTACGCGGCCGCCACCGCCCGTACATCCACCGCATCGCTCGCCCACAGCCGTACGACGGCCCGTTGCAGCAGATGGCTCACCCATCCCGGGCCGAGCCGTTGCCGCCCTTGGACACGGTCGGCGGTGACGGGATCACCGGTGAACACGGCGAGCCGCAGGTCGGGGCCGTATGCCTTGGCGACCGAGCGTACGAAGGCCCAGTGGTGGGTGACTCCGGCCAGCGGGTGCAGGGGCAGGTCGACGATGCGATGGCCGTGGTCGTCCTCGATGAGCAGGGTCTCGGGGTGCTCGCCGATCACAGAACGCAGGGCACGCGCGCGCGTGGCGCTCACGGCGGCGCCGGTCGGGTTCTGCGCGCGGTCGGTGACGATCAGCGCGCGGGCACCCGAGCGCAGCGCGCCCCGTACGTCGTCGGGCAGCGGCCCGTCGTCGTCGACGCCGACCGGGAGCGTACGCAGCCCGAGCGCCGGGGCCAGGTCGAGGACGCTGCGCCAGCCGGGGTCCTCGACGGCGACCGCGTCTCCGGGCCTGAGGTGGACGGCCAGTACGCGCTCGATGGCGTCGAGCGCTCCGGAGGTGACGGTGACGGGGCCGTCCGGCACCCCGTCCGCGTCCAGGTCCGCGCGCGCGAGGCGCGCCAACTCCGCGTCCACGGCGGCCTCTCCGTAGAGCACCGGCTCGCGGTCCGCGTGGGCCGCTGCCGCCGCGAACGCCTCGGTGAGTGCGGGCAACAGGGCGGGATCCGGGCTTCCGTCGGACAGGTTCCGCACCCCGGGCGGCACCTCCAGGCGGGAGAGCTCACGGGCCGTCGTGACCGGCTTGCGGCGTACGCGGCTGCCGCGCCGGCCCGCGGTCTCGATGACCCCACGCTCCCGCAGCGTGCGATACGCGGCCGCGACGGTATTGGGATTCACGCCCAGCTCTTCCGCCAACTCCCGCATGGGAGGCAGCAGTTGGCCGGGCTCAAGACCTCCCGCGCCCACCGCACGCTCGACGCTGGCCGCAATCTCGGCTGCACGTCTTCCTTCGATCCGATACTCTCCTAGCACAAAGCAGATTATGCACTAGTGCAATACGCGACGCAAGCGTTGCGCACCGAGCACGCGAGCGACCGAAGCAACGAACGACACGGAGAGCTGGAGACACCCATGACGCAGACGGCCCCGCGGCCCGCCGCCTACACCCCGACCGACCGCACCGTCCCCACCCGCTCCCGCGAGCGTGCCGCGTACGACCACGAGACCGTGCACTCGGTACTCGACGAGGGGTACGTCTGCCATCTGGGCTTCGTCCGCGACGGAGCACCGGTCGTGCTGCCTACGTTGTACGGCCGGATCGGTGAGCGTCTCTACGTGCACGGCTCGACGGGTTCGCGTCCGCTGCGGATGGCGGGCAAGGCCGAGCCGGGGCTTCCGGTCTGCCTCACGGTCACGCATGTCGACGGTCTGGTGCTGGCCCGTTCGGCCTTCCACCACTCGCTCAACTACCGCTCCGTGGTGGTACACGGGATCGCCCACCAGGTGACGGACCCCGACGAGAAGCGCACGGCCCTCGACGCCCTCGTCGACCAGGTGGTCTCGGGCCGCTCGCAGGACTCCCGGCCCGCCAACGCCAAGGAGTTGGCTGCCACGTCCGTACTCCGACTCGACCTCGACGAGGTCTCCGCCAAGCTCCGCACGGGCGGCCCCAACGACGACCCCGAGGACCTGGACCTGCCGCACTGGTCCGGAGTGGTGCCGCTCCGCAAGGAATACGGCACCCCCGTACCGGCCGACGACCTGACCCCCGGCGTCGAACTGCCCGATTACTTGACGACGCTCTGAGGCTCCTCCTCAGGCGTCTCGGACACTTCCTGCGTGCGCTCCGCACCCCCTCGCGCCTCCGCCACCGCCAGCCCCGCGACCGACCCGAGCATCAGCAACGTACCCACGAGCGTCGCCGCGGTGAGCCGCTCGCCGAGCAGCCCCACGGCCAGTACCGCCGCGCTCACCGGCTCCAGGAGCATGATCACGGAGACGGTGGCCGAGCGGACGACGGCGGCCCCCGCGAAGTACAGGGCGTATGCGAGGGCGGTCGGGATAGCGGCGATGTACGTCAACAGAGCCACCACCTGGGCGAGTTCGGCGGTGCGCGGCACCAGGCCCTCGGCGAGGCCGAAGGGCAGCAGGCACAGCGTCGTGACGGCGAACGCGCCCAGGGTGGTGGAGGACGCGTCGGCCCCGCCGTCGCGCCCCCACCACCGGGTCAGCAGCGTCATCACGGAGTACCCGGCGGCGGACACGAGCGCGAGAGTGACACCCCAGGGCCGCACCGTCGCACCCTCGCCGCCCAGCACCAGCACCGCGAGCCCGGCGAGCGCCCCGATGACGGCGGCGGTCCCGCCCCGCCCGAGCCGCTCGCCCATGGTCAGCCGCGCCCCGAGCGCGATGAGCACGGGACCGGCGCCGAGGGTGACGACGGTGGCCACGGCGAGCCCGGTCGCCTCGACGGCTGCGAAGTACGCGGTCTGGAAGACGGCAAGGCCGAGCCCGGTGATCCCGATTCGCAACAGGGTCGTACGAGGACGAAGGCGCGGCCGTTCGGTGCGGCGCGGCCGGGGCCGCAGCAGCCGGGCGGCGAGGAGCAGCAGGAGTCCGCCCGCACAGCGCCAGAACGACAGGGCGATGGGGCCCATGTCGCTTGCCCGGTAGACGAGTGAGGCGGCCGCGCCCGCGGTGCCCCAGGCGGCGCCGGCGACGGTCAGATAGAGGAGGCCTCGCCCGATGGGCAGGCCGGAAGCAGCATTCGACACGTGTTCTCTCCGCAGATACGCAGTTCGGAAAGGACCACGTCACGCGGGCAGCTCAGTGGGGAGCTCGGCGGCGCGTGGAAGGTCCTCGGACTCGTCTGCGGGCAGCACCGTTCCGCCCGGCCGTCGGCCGGGCGTGGATTCCGGAGGGCCCGCCTCAGGCGGCCGGGGGAGGAAGAACGAGTGCGTCTGATGCGTCCGAATGCATGATCGGCAGCCTAGGAGGCGCTGCCCCGCGCCGACAACTCCTTTTCGGTGTCGCCTCCGCCGCTGATCACCGGCCCGTCCGATGCCTTGGCGGGCGTCGACGACTGCGCGATGAACGCGCCGAGCAGCACCACCGCGCCACCCACGAGCTGCGGCGCCGACAGGTGCTCGCCGAGCAGGATCCAGGCGAGGACGGTCGCGATGACCGCTTCGAGGCAGGCCACGACGCCCGCGACCTGCGGGGAGAGCCGGCGCACGGCCAGCACACCGGTGACGTACGCGAGAACGGTGGCGATGAGGACGATCCAGGCCAGCAGATATCCGGCGGCGACCGTCGTGCCGTTCATGTTCGCGCCGCCGCCGAGGACCGACCAGTCCATGCCCCAGGGGCGTGCGACGAGCGTCAGCACGATCGCGCCGATGAGCAGGCCGTACGCGATGACACCGAGCGGGTCAGGGGCCTGATCACCCGCGTCGCCGCCCTGGTCGGACAGAACGAAGTAGCCGACCTGGCAGCAGGCCGCGCCGAGCGCCAGCAACAGTCCGAGGAGGTCGAAGCTCAGCCCCGCCCACACCTCGACGACGCAGGCGAGCCCGCCGACGGCCAGAACGACTCCGAGCGCGGCGGCACGCGTCACCGGCCGCCGCTGCACGAACCGCACCCAGCCGAGAACCAGCGCCGGCGCGAGGTACTCGACGAGCAGCGCGACGCCGACGGGGATACGGGAGATCGCCGCGAAGTAGCAGGCCTGGACACCGGCCACGGCGAGCAGCCCGAACCCGGCGAGCAGCGCGGGGCGCGTGCGCAGCAGCCCCCGGTGGCGTACGGCGAGCGGCAGCATCACGATGGCGGCACCCGCGACGCGCAGCCACACCACGTGGAGCGGGTCGAGGCCCGCGTCGATCAAGGGCTTGGCCGCGACGCCGGAACCCCCGAAGGCGACCGCCGACACGAGCGCGAGGCTCAGGCCGACGCCTCTTCTCCGGGTGCCGTGACTGCTCTCAGACGTACGCATCGGCACATGATGACAGGCGATGACAGGAGCGTCATCCCCACTGACACCTGTCTCGACGGCTGGACGCACACGACTGCGGACGTACCCCCGGAAACCGCCGCAGGGCATCCCTCGAGCACCGACCGCGGCCACTCAGGAGAACGTCAGGGAACCTCAAGGAACCTCAATACGTAGCGACGCTACGGGCTCGTCTCGACGCCCGGCCCCACCGCCGCGTCGAGACGGGCCCGTAGCGTCGCTACGTCGATGCCCGCCCGTCCCAGCACCTCAACAGCGCGGGACTCGGGATCGGCGACGATGGCCGCGAGCAGATCGATCCCGTCCGCCGGATCGCCGCCACGCCGCGCGGCGAGCGCGCACGCATGCTCCATGGCACCGGCCGCCACCGGGGACCAGCCGTCCTCCCGTACGGTCGGCACGGCACCGGAGTCCTCCACGCCGGTCTGCCAGCGCAGCCCGTAGCCGATGCTGCGCTGTACGAGATAGCCGAGCAGCCGCGCGATCCGAGGCCCGTCGTCGACGACCGCACGCACCTCGGGATCGGACTCCAGGAGCGTATGCAGCAGATGAGCCGTGTCGATCTGCCGGTCCCCGTCCCGCAGCGCCCTTCTGCGCGCACCGGCGACCACCGCCGCCAGCTCCTTACTGAGCCCGGCCTCGATGTCCATGCGGTTCAGGCCATGATCGGCGGCCTGTTGCCGGGGAATACGGGGTTGCACACCCCTTACCCCATCAGTCCCGTCGAGCCGAGTCATCCTCGCCGGGAAGCATTTTCGCGTCCGACACAGGTTGGGCGGGCGTAGGCGGATTCTCCTCCTTACGGATGACATCACGCCCTTGTCCCTGACGGAGCGCGCGCCGTCTTGCCTCGCACCCCACGCGCGACCACCCTGCCCCGGCGCACATCCGCCGGGTCTTCGGATTTCCTGACGGTTCATCAGTATTGAATGTTGCGGGCCCTGCGGCTACGTTCCGCGACACCGTAGCTGCGCCCTGCGCAGCGCCTGACACGAAGGGGTGGTCGCATGGCCGAAGTCAGCGCGGAAGCACGGATCGAGGCGCCCGCCGAGAAGGTCTGGGCGCAGCTCACGGACTTCTCCTCCTACAAGGAGTGGAACTCCACGCACACCAGCTTCCCCAAGGGCGGCCCTCAGGTCCTCGAAGTCGGCGGCACCTTTGAGGAGCACATGAAGCTGATGAGTTTCCCCGCTGAAGTCAACTGGACCATCGAGCAGTTGGAGCCCGCCCGTACGCTGGCGATCCGCGGCAAGGGACCGATGTCCGTGACCGTCGCCACGCGCTACACGCTCACACCGGACGGCGAGGCCGCCACCAAGGTCCGTATCGACGGGGAGTTCACCGGCGCCGCCGTCTCACTGATGGCGGGCAAGCTCAAGGACTCGGCCACGGCCGCCCTCAATGAATCGCTGCGCAAACTGGGCGGGTTGGTCACCTAGAGCCACGCCACAACCGGCTCGGTCGCCGCCAACACATGCCGAAGGGGGTACTTCGCCGGCGAAGTACCCCCTCTACACGCCATCGGACATCGGACCGTGATCATCGGTCCTCATCCCGTCAGTCCTCGTCGGCGAGGATCAGATACAGCTTCTTCCGGGCGTCGTTGATGACGGAGAGCGCCTTCTCGCGCTGCTCCTTGCTGCCGGTCTTCCAGACCTGGCCGAACGCCTCCATCAGGCCGAAACCGGCCTGCCGGATGTCGCTCAGCGCCTCCCAGTCGACCCCGCGCCCTGCTTCTTCCCAGGGCGCCTCGGGACCCTCGTCGGCCGCGGTGCGGCCGGCCTCGGTGAGCGAGAACAGCTTCTTGCCGCCCTCGGTCGCGCTGGTGATCAGGCCTTCGTCCTCCAGCAGTTGGAGGGTGGGGTACACCGAGCCGGGGCTGGGCTTCCATGCCCCGCCGCTTCGCTCGGCGATCTCCTGGATCATCTCGTAACCGTGCATGGGCCGGTCCTTGAGCAGAGCCAGGATCGACGCGCGTACGTCGCCGCGCCGCGCCCTGCCTCGCGGTCCACCCCGTCCGCCGCGGCCACCCCAGGGCCCCGGGCCGAAGCCCGGCCCAAAGGGACCGAAGGCGGAACGGAACCCTTCGAAACCTCCCCGGCCATGCGGGCCGGGTCCACCGTGTCCACGTCCGGGACCAGGCCCGAAGCCCGGTCCGAATTCCTCTCCATGGGAACGCATCGCCATCACTCCATTCCATCGTTGATCGATCGCGATGCGTCAACGATATATCGGAATAGCTCGCCTGACAAGCCCCGCCCGGCACCGATCACGTCCACACCCCGCCACAGAAAGAGCCAGTTTCCGGTCCACTCACCCCGAATTGGCCTTGGCCTGCGGCTTCGATCCGCGCTTAGCGTCGGCGTCATGCGGATTCGAATCGTCGACGCCTTCACCGACCGCCCCTTCGCCGGCAACCCGGCCGGGGTCCTCCTCCTCAACGCCTTCCCCGACGACGCCTGGCTCCAGAACGTGGCCCTGGAGGTCAACCACGCGGAGACGGCCTTCGCCCACCCCCTCCCCGAGGGCGGCGAGGCCGACTGGGCGCTGCGCTGGTTCACGCCCGTCACCGAGGTCGCGATGTGCGGCCACGCGACCCTCGCCACCGCCCACGTGCTGGCCACCACGGATGCCGCCGAGGGGCCCGTACGGTTCGCGACCAGGAGCGGCGTACTCATCGCCACCACGAACGACGACGGGTCCATCACGCTGGACTTCCCGACCGCGCCACTCACTCAGGTCGAGGTCCCGGCGCGCCTGGCCGAGGCCCTGGGCGCCGAGCCGCTCAGCGCCCACGACACGGGGCCGAACGTCGGCGACCTCCTTGTCGAACTGGCCGACGAGAAGACCGTCCTGGGCCTCGCCCCCGACCACAAGGCCCTCGCCCGGCACTCCGAGCGCGGCATCATCGCCACCGCCCGTGCCGAAGACCCGTCACAGGGCCATGACTTCGTCTCGCGCTGCTTCTTCCCGAGGATGGGCATCGACGAGGACCCGGTCACCGGCAGCGCCCATACGGCACTCGCCCCCTACTGGTCCGAGCGCCTCGGCCGCCCCGACCTCACCGGCCTCCAGGCATCCCCGCGCTCGGGCCTGGTCCGCACCCGCCTCAACGGCGACCGCACCCTGCTCACGGGGCGCGCGGTCACCGTCATCGAGGGCGAACTCCACGCGTGAACAGCGCAGAAGGGGCGTACGAGATCCCGTACGCCCCTTCACATCGACTCAAGCGGTGGGCAGCCACCCCACCTTGCCCGCCAGCAGCGCGTACCCCACGAATGCCCCGATGTCGAGCAGGGAGTGGGCGACCACCAGCGGTCCGACGCGGCCCCAGCGGCGGTACAGGTAGACGAAGACGACGCCCATCACCATGTTTCCGATGAACCCGCCGATGCCCTGGTAGAGGTGATACGAGCCGCGCAGTACGGAGCTGGCCATCAGCGCGGCTACCGGCGTCCACCCCAACTGGTCGAGCCGGCGCAGCAAATAGCCGACGACGATGACCTCTTCGAGGACGGAATTCTGCACCGCGGAGAGGATCAGCACCGGGTACTTCCACCACACATCGGGCAGCGATTCCGGCACCACGGTGAGGTTGAAACCGAGGCTGCGGGACGCCAGGTAGAAGGCGATGCCCGTGCTGCCTATAACCGCGGCGATCGCCGCGCCACGGCCGAGATCAGGCCACGGACGGCTCCGGTCGAAGCCGATGGTGCGCAGCCCCGCCCCCTCGCGGAGCAACAGGTGCGCGACGAGCAGGACCGGCACCAGCGCCGACGCGATCCCGAACAACTGCCAGGCCAGATCAAGCCAGGGACGCCCCGGTGCCGCCGAGGCGTTCAGATTGGCCGCCTGATCCTTCAGGCCGCCGGGTTTCGTCACCGACCCGACAAAGCTGATCAGCGCGGAAACCCCGCTCGCACCGAGTGACACCCCGAGCACGAGCAGCGTCTCGTCGCGGAAAATTCGCCGCGTCGGCCGCTCCGCTGGAAAAGAATCGGCCACCGACCCCGCCTCCGCCTGCACACGTGCCTCCAGTTGTGTAATCCCGTCCCATGCCCATCCTGGCCCCGCTAAGGTCTCGAAAGAAGTTACGAAGATCGTGCGCGAGGCCGTCGATGGACGGACGCCGTACGGGGCGTACCTCCCTTTCAAGCCACGTGAAACGGCCGCCGTACGGCTCACGGCTCACGCAGGTCGAGCAAGGGAGGGCACCACCGCATGGGACGTCACAGCTTGCCCGACCGGCCCGGGAGGAGGACAACCGCCCCCCGTCCACGCACCCGACGCCGCAAGGTGGCCATCGCGGCGGTGCTCGTTCTCTCCGTCGCCGCGGGCACGGTTGCGGCGATCGAAGGCGGGCTGCTGTCCTTCCGGCCGACCTGCCAGGACAGCGCGGTGCGCCTCAGGGTCGCGGCGGCCCCGGACATCGCCCCCGCCCTCAAGTCCGCGGCCGACTATGTCCACGCCAAGGACGTGACCTCCGACGGCCACTGCATGGACATCGAGGTCACGGCCCAAGAGACGTACGAGATCGTGGACGCCCTGCGGTCGAAGGACACGAGCGGCACCGACTTCGAGATATGGGTGCCCGACTCGAGCCTGTGGGTCGACCAGATCACGGCGGACACGAAGGCGACCCTGGTGACACAGTCGGGCTTCGTCGCGTCGTCGCCGGTCGGCATCGCGATGGTCCCGTCGGCCGCGAAGACGCTGGGCTGGCCGGAGAAGACGTACACCTGGACCGAGCTGACCGGCGCGGCCCTGCAGGACGACTCGCTCAGACTCGGGGCGGGCGACCCGGCGCGCAGCGCCACGGGCCTGCTCGCCCTGACCCGGCTGACCAGCGCCGCCGGACAGACCACGGACGGCGGCACCCAGGCGGCCGCCCTGGCCCAGGCGCTCTCGCAGCGCACCGCCGAGAGCGACAGCCAGCTCCTGGAAACCCTGCCGCGCGACCTGTCCGGCACCGAACAGGGAAACCCGAAGCGCAACCAGGCCCTGATCCTCTCCGAGCAGGCGGCGTTCGCGTACAACACGGAGGCGGACGGCGGCGACGACCTCCAGTTGTTCTATCCCGAGGACGGATCGCCGCACCTCGACTACCCGTTCACGCTGGTCGACGAGACCAGGCTGACCACGGACGAGAGCCGTGCCGCGCTGCGTTTCATGACGCTGCTCGGCGAGCCCGAGGGACGCCGGATCCTGGAGAAGCACGGTTTCCGTACGGACGACGACGAGACCCCGGACGCCCTGGTTACCCGTGCGGGAGGGCGGGCCCCGCAGCCGTATGCCGAGACGGCGGCCCAGCCGGCCTCGGCGAGGGAGGTCCAGGAAGCCCTCGGGATGTGGACGATCACGGTGCAGAGCGCCCGGCTCACCACGGTCGTCGACGCCTCCGCGTCCATGGCGAACCCCGTTCCGGGCACCGACCGCTCCCGGATGGACGTGACGAAGGCGTCCCTGCTGCAGGCTCTGGCCACCTTCTCGCCGGAGGACGAGATCGGCCTCTGGGAGTTCTCCACGAAGCTCGACGGCGAGCGCGACTACCGCGTCCTCGTCCCGACCGAGCGGCTCGGCGACCGTGCCGGCGACGGCACCCAGCGCGCCCGGCTGTCCGCGGCCTTCAGCGACCTGGAGCCGGTGCCGGACGGCTCCACCGGCCTGTACGACACCACGCTCGCCGCCTACAAGGAGGCCATCGCCTCGTACGGCAAAGGCAAGTTCAACGCGCTGGTGATCCTCACCGACGGGGTGAACGAGGACCCGGGCAGCATCTCGCGCTCCGAGCTCATCTCCGAGCTCCAGAGGCTCACCGACCCTGAGCGCCCCGTGCCTCTGATCGCGATCGCCGTGGGCCCGGACGCCGACAAGGACGAGGCCGACCAGATCGCGAAGGCGACGGGCGGTTCGGGCCACCTGGTCACCGACCCGTCCGAGATCCACTCGGTGATCCTCAAGGCCATCGTGCTGGCGGGCAGCCGGAGTTGACCGCCTCAGCGGGATCGCGGGCTTGCCAAGCGGTTCCGCCGACTCGCGAAGCCGGATCGCGGCCTCACCCCAGCGGGACCGCCGGCTCCGGCAGCCCCACCGGCCAGGTGTGCACCGGCTCACCGAGGTGCATCAGCTCGCAATAACGTTTCGTCATGGCCGCCAGCGCCGCCTCCCGGCTCATGCCGGTCTCCAGCGCCCGGTGGAACGTACTGGCCTGCCAGGACGCCCCGTTCACCCGACGTCTGCACCTCTCCTCGATCACCCCGAGGCAGAGGTCCCGGTCGGCCGGCTCGACACCCCACGCGTCCAGGCCCGCCTCCGCGAGCGGCAGCAACTCGTCCAGCACCAGCTGCACCGCGGGCACCCGCGTCGTCCCGCCGTAACGGCCGCGCCTCGGCCACTGCAGGTGTGCGTCGATGCCGTACCGGCACGCGTGGTCGAAGTTGGACGCGGCGGCCTCGAAGGGCAGCCGCGTCCACACGGGCCGGGCTTCCTCGGCGAGGGCGCGTATGAGCCCGTAGTAGAAGGCCGTGTTGGCGATGACGTCGGTGACGGTGGGACCGGCGGGCAGGACACGGTTCTCGACGCGCAGATGCGGGACGCCGTCGTCGATGCCGTACACCGGGCGGTTCCAGCGGTAGATGGTGCCGTTGTGCAGCACGAGTTCGCCGAGCCGGGGTATGCCGCCGTCGTCCAGGACCTGCTGCGGATCCTCGTCGTCGCAGATCGGCAGCAGCGCCGGGAAGTAGCGCAGGTTCTCCTCGAAGAGGTCGTACGCCGACGAGATCCACCGCTCCCCGAACCAGGTGCGCGGACGGACGCCCTGGGCCTGCAACTCGGGCGGACGGGTGTCGGTGGACTGCTGGAACAGCGGCGGCCGGGACTCGCGCCACAGCTCCCGGCCGAACAGGAACGGGGAGTTGGCGCCGACCGCGACCTGCACGGCGGCGATCGACTGCGCCGCGTTCCACACGTCGGCGAAACGGCCGGGCGTGACCTGGAGGTGCAGCTGCACGGAGGTGCAGGCGGCTTCGGGGGCTATGGACGCGGACGTACAGCTGAGCCGCTCGACGCCGTCGATGTCGAGTGTGAAGTCCTCGCCGCGGGCGGCCACGATCTGATCGTTGAGCAGGGTGTAGCGGTCCACGTCGGAGAGATTCGCGGAGACCAGATCGTCGCGGGCGAGCGTGGGCAGAATGCCGATCATCACGACGCCCGCGTCGACCTCGTTCGCTTTGCGATGGGCATATGCGAGCGAGGTGCGCAACTCCTCCGCGAGGCGGTCGAATACGCGGCCTCCCAATCTATGTGGGGCAATGTTGACTTCCAGATTGAACATGGCGAGTTCTGTTTGGAAATCACGGCTGGCTATACGTTCAAGTACTTGAGCGTTCATCATGCGCGGCATACCGTCCGGTCCCGCGAGATTGAGCTCGATCTCCAGGCCCATGAGGTTCTTCGGGCGGTCGAACCGCTCCTGAGCCAACAGCCGCTCGAGCCCCGTCAGGCACTGCCGGAGCTTGCCGCGGTAGCGCTGCCGATCGGACAGTCCGAACGACGCTGCCTCGACCTTCTCCCCCATCGAAGCGTCCCTCCTCGACTGGGCAGCCCGACGAACCGGCCGCTGAGGTGTCCCGGGTCACGGGGGATGATGCCCAGGCAATGCGATCGATAACGTCCTGGACAGGCCTGTCGGCCGCTACCCTGAGCGCAGGATCTCCGGGCACATTCACGCGGCATGAGGCAGAACACGGTTTTCAGCCGGGCGATGGCCACTTCTTCGGCGCGTTGCGTTCTCGTGAAAAACGCCGACGACATTTGGCCGACCGTTTCGGTGAGGTATCCCGAGGTCGTCGCCTGGCATCCATGGAGAATCGGGAGGAAAGGCACTTATCGACGACCGAATTGTGCCTGGCCCTTAATCTGCGCAACGGCTAGACGAAACACTGCCAGAACGTGCGTCGTATAAACTTCTCGAACGAGGCAGAGAGTCGGCGCTCGTGGTCGCCGGACCTGTCGTCACAGTGACGCCATTCACCTAGTGGTGAACCGCGCAGCGTCTGATGTGTGCGATCGCAAAGCGATAGCAGAGCCTCATTGCGAGCGTACGCGCCAGACGCCGCGCGACAGGCGCCGCGGTGATCCCACAGGCCGGGAACCCCCGCCCCTCTGCCCACGAGTGCTGACAGCGTCGTCCGCCCCCGTCCTCGCGCCATCTGTGCCTGTCGAATGAGAGGCGACCCACCATGCCGCTGCATGTCCCTCCGGCTCCCGCGCCCGCTGTACGTAGCGTCCTCACAGCCCTCGGTTCCCCCACCGCCGTCCGCGAGGCGCCCACCCCGTCCCTGCGCAACGCCCAGGGTCCCGCAACCACCGACCTGCCGCTGCCCGTCCACGTGCTCGACCGGATCACCCCGGAGGGCGCCTCGGCCACCCGTCTCGCCGGGTGGCGCTTCCTCATCCGCTGCGGCGGGTCCGCCGTGGCGGCCGCCGAGACCAGGCTGACCCCTGACGGCTGGGCCTTCTCCCACTTCTTCGAGGGTCCGTACGTCGCGGCCACCGAGCATGCGCTGCGCCAGGCCGAGTCCATGACGCAGTCGCAGTCGTACCAGGCCCGCCTGCTGTCCGTACCCGAGCTCTACATGCTCACGCTCTGGCTGCACGGCGACTGCACCGCGGACGGCGCCGAAGGTCACCCCGCCGCCACCGATCTCCTGGTGCCCCTGGCGCCCGCGCCGCCCGGCATCGCAGCACATCGCCCACACCGCGTGGCCGAACTGCTGCCCGTCCTCACCAACCGGCTCACCCCCGCCGCCACTCCCCCGCTGCTCGGCTCACCCGCCTGAGCGCACCCGGCTTCCGTGCCCCGCGGCCCCACTCGGGTCGCGGGGCACACTGCTGCGCGCAGTGATGTACTGGCGACGCAGCGCAGACCCGGCCCATTCTGACTAGACCTATCCGACCATTGAGAACCACCCGAACGGGCAGCCCGGTTGGAATGAACCATCCGCACGAGTGGTGCGTCTTCAACCTGTGAGGAGCGTCACCGCGAAATCCCTGCGGGCTGACGTTTATAGGGCAACACTGGGTTCCGTACCGACTGACAACGGGGGGCGGCCATGAACACCACGTCTAGCCGCAGCACAGACAACAAGACGATCACCGATCTCACTGCCGAGACTACCCAGCGAAAGATCCCATCAATGTGCCAGCACAAGCCACCGTGTCCGACAGCCGACTCCGCCGACCGGGAAGCAGCGCTCCTCGTGGCGCACCACCCGGAGCAGGGATGGAGCCTGCTGTGCAACGGCGTCCTGCTCTTCGAGGACACCGGTGAGCTCCTGCCGGACGGGCGGATCATCGACCCTCACCGACCGGTGATCAGCGCGCAGGTGATGACCGCCGCCTGAGCCGCGCGGCCCACCGCGGGCGACGCCAGCACGCTGCTCAGCCATATTGCTCAAAAAGTTCGGACATACGAGGGGCCGGCCCGGGAGCTCCCGGATCCGGCCCCGACGCGTGTCCGCACCCGATCACACGTCTACTCGTCTGCTCGCCTACTCGTCGTAAGCGTCCAGCGGCGGGCAGGAGCAGACCAGGTTCCGGTCGCCGTACGCCTGGTCGATCCGCCGCACCGGCGGCCAGTACTTGTCCGCGGCCGACACTCCGGCCGGGAAGACGGCCTCCTCGCGGCCGTACGCGTGCTCCCACGTGCCGCCGAGCACGGCCGCCGTGTGGGGGGCGTTCCGCAGCGGGTTGTCGTCCGCCGGCCACTCCCCCGAGCCGACCCGCTCGATCTCCGCACGAATCGCGATCATCGCCTCACAGAACCGGTCGAGTTCGGCCAGATCTTCGCTCTCGGTTGGCTCGATCATCAGCGTCCCGGCCACCGGGAACGACATGGTCGGCGCGTGGAACCCGTAGTCGATCAGTCGCTTGGCGATGTCGTCGACGCTCACGCCGGTCGCGTTGGTCAGCGGCCGCAGATCGATGATGCACTCGTGCGCCACCAGCCCGCCGGGACCGGTGTAGAGCACGGGGTAGTGCGGTTCCAGCCGCTTGGCCACGTAGTTCGCGCTCAGCACGGCGACCTGCGTGGCCCGCTTGAGTCCCTCGCCGCCCATGAGGCGTACGTACGCCCAGGAGATCGGCAGAATCCCAGCGGAACCCCAGGGAGCGGCCGAGATCGGGCCGACGCCCGTCTCGGGGCCCGCGGCGGGCTGCAGGGGGTGATTCGGCAGATACGGCGCGAGATGCGCGCGTACACCGACCGGGCCGACGCCCGGACCGCCGCCGCCGTGCGGGATGCAGAACGTCTTGTGCAGGTTGAGGTGCGAGACGTCACCGCCGAAGCGGCCCGGCTTGGCGAGGCCCACCAGCGCGTTCAGGTTGGCGCCGTCCACATACACCTGGCCGCCCGCGTCATGCACCTGCGCGCAGATGTCGGCGACATGCTCCTCGAAGACGCCGTGCGTCGAGGGGTACGTGATCATCAGCACCGCCAGCTCGTCGCGGTGCTGCTCGATCTTGGCGCGCAGGTCCTCGACGTCGATCTCGCCGTCGTCGGCGGTGGCCACGACGACGACCTTCATGCCGGCCATGACGGCGCTCGCCGCGTTCGTGCCGTGCGCGGAGGACGGGATGAGGCAGACGGTGCGCTGCTCGTCGCCGTTCGCGCGGTGGTAGCCGCGTACGGCGAGCAGGCCGGCCAGCTCGCCCTGCGAACCGGCGTTGGGCTGGAGCGACACCTTGTCGTAGCCCGTGACCTCGGCGAGCTGCTCCTCCAGCTCACGGATGAGCGTGAGGTAGCCCTGCGCCTGCTCGGCGGGCGCGAAGGGGTGCAGCTGCCCGAACTCCGGCCAGGTGACCGGCTCCATCTCAGTGGTGCCGTTGAGCTTCATGGTGCAGGAGCCGAGCGGGATCATGCCGCGGTCGAGCGCGTAGTCACGGTCGGCGAGGCGCCGCAGATAGCGCAGCATCGCGGTCTCGGAGCGGTGCTGGTGGAACACCGGGTGCGTGAGGTACTCGTCGGTGCGCAGCAGCGCGGCGGGCAGCGTGTCCTCGGCGGAGGCGTCCAGGGCCTCGATGTCACCCTCAACACCGAACGCGGTCCAGACGGCGCCCAGCTGGGTCCGCGTGGTGGTCTCGTCGCAGGCGATGGACAGCTGGTCGGCGTCGACGAGGCGCAGGTTGACCCCGCCCTCGCGCGCCGCCGCGACGATCTCGGCGGCCCTGCCCGGCACCCGGACGGTGAGCGTGTCGAAGTACGCCGCGTGGACGACCTCGACTCCGCCCGCCTTCAGACCGGCGGCGAGGATCGTGGCGTACCGGTGAGTGCGCTGCGCGATCGACCTGAGGCCCTGCGGGCCGTGGTAGACGGCGTACATCCCGGCCATCACGGCGAGCAGAACCTGAGCCGTACAGATGTTGCTGGTCGCCTTCTGCCGGCGGATGTGCTGCTCCCGCGTCTGCAGGGCCAGCCGGTACGCGGTGTCGCCGTCCGCGTCCAGTGAGACCCCGACGAGACGGCCCGGCAGGTTGCGGGCGAACTTCTCGCGCACCGCCATGTATCCGGCATGAGGCCCGCCGAAGCCCATTGGCACGCCGAAGCGCTGCGTCGTACCGACCGCGATGTCCGCGCCGAGCTCGCCCGGCGAGGTGAGCAGCGTCAACGCCAGCAGATCGGCGGCGACGGTCACGATCGCGCCCAGGTCATGCGCCTGCTCGATGACGGGCTTGATGTCCCGTACGGCACCGGAGGCGCCCGGGTACTGGATGAGCACGCCGGTCACACCGCGCTCGGCGACCTCGGCAGGAATGCCCTCAGCGAGATCCGCGACGACGACCTCGACGCCGATCGGCTCGGCGCGCGTCTCGATGACGGCGATGGTCTGCGGCAGCGCGTCGGCGTCGACGAGGAAGACGCCGTTCTTGACCTTGCCCACGCGCCGTGACAGCGCCATGGCCTCGGCGGCGGCGGTGCCCTCGTCGAGCAGCGAGGCACCCGACGTCGGCAGGCCCGTGAGGTCGGCGACCATGGTCTGGAAGTTCAGCAGCGCCTCAAGGCGGCCCTGCGAGATCTCCGGCTGGTACGGGGTGTACGCGGTGTACCAGGCCGGGTTCTCCATGACGTTGCGCAGGATCACCGGCGGCGTGAACGTGCCGTAGTAGCCGAGCCCGATCATCGAGTCGAGGACTTCGTTACGGTCCGCGAGGGAGCGCAGCTCGGCGAGAACCTCGGCCTCGGAACGCGCGGCCGGCAGCCCGAGCGCCTCGGCGTCCTTGATCACATCCGGCACCGCGGCGGCCGTCAGCTCCTCGAGCGAGCCGTACCCCACCTGCGCGAGCATCTTGGCCCGGGCCTCGGTGTCGGGCCCTATGTGGCGCTGCTCGAAGGGGATTCCCCGTTCGAGCTCGGAAAGCGGAATGCGATGGGCGGTCATGTACGGAGGCCTCCTGGTCTGAAACGACCTTCGAGGGCACCACGGAGCGGGTGCCCGGACGGCCTCCCCCTCTGTCATCTCAACCTGAGAGCTTCACCGGCCCGCCGGCGTACGGCGTCCCGGCTTTCACCGTCGGTGAGAGCGGAAGCCGTCAAACACCCGCTCTGCTTTCCAGAGTGGCCTCGTCCGCGCGGTACGTGGGCCTGAGAGATTCCGGGGAGGATTTGCTCCTTCGGCGCCTCCGATGATGCCTTGGAGGACTCTCCCGCACGGGGTCAGCGGCCGTTGACAGCGTACCAGCGGGCATCCCCCGAGTGGCCGCCCGCCGCAAAGTGCCCTTTCGTAGTGCGTATGGATGCGTACTCCTGACGGATGAGTTGCGAGCAGCTGGAGGGCCCGTGCAGACCGACATCGATCCGCGCAACCTGATCGGCCGCAAGGCCTTCGACCGCGACGGCCACAAGATCGGCACCGTCGACGAGGTCTATCTCGACGACGCGACCGGTACGCCGGAGTGGGCGGCCATACGCACCGGCCTGTTCGGCAGGGACGCCTTCGTGCCCCTGGAGCCCAGCGAACTGGTCGAGGGCGCCCTGCGGATCCCCTTCGACCGCGCCCTGATCAAGGACGCCCCCGACTTCGGCGTCGGCCGCCACCTCTCACCGGAACAGGAACTCCAGCTCTACCACCACTACGGCCTCGACGTGACACCCCCGCCTCCCCCACCGGACCGCGACTTCGGCCACTTGGCAGGCTCGGACGAGTCCTGAAGCTCCGCTCCACTGGAGGCCAGTTCGACGGCTGCGGGTCAGTCCGCTTGCGAGGCCTCCTTGGGTCTTCGTCGCACCAGCGGGAGCGGTTCCGCAGGCTCCAGCTCCGGATCGTCGACCCGGAAGGTGCGTACGCGCCCAGGCTCGGAGTCGGGCGTCTCGAACCGCACCGTGACCCGCCCGATCCCACTGCCCTGCACCCACCCGTGCCCGAACTCCGCATGCCGTACGTCATGCCCCGCGGCCCAGCGCCGCAAGGCGGGCGCCTCTTGCTCCCCGGCCGACTCCTGCGGCTCGTCGTGCGCCGGATGCTCCGGCTCCCCCTCGTGTGCCCGTGCCTCCTCCTGTGCCTGAACCTGGGCGAAGAGATCCTCCTGCGTGTAGTCGGCAAGCCCCGAGACCCCGACTCCCAGCAGCCGTACGCCTCCTGTGGTGTCCACGGACTCCAGCAACCTCGCGGCCGCCTCCCGCACCACCGAGGGGTCGTCCGTGGGCCCCCGCAGCGTCTCGGAACGGGTCAGCGTCGAGAAGTCGTACCGCCGCACCTTGAGCACGATGGTCCGCCCCGACAGATGCGCGCCACGCAGCCGCCGCACACACCGGTCGGCGAGCCGCTGCACCTCCATCCGCACCCGCACCCGGTCATGGATGTCCACGTCGTACGTGTCCTCGACAGACACGGACTTGGTGTCCCGCTCGGCCACCACGGCCCGCTCGTCGTGCGCCAGCGCCATGGCGTACAGCCCGGTCCCGTGGGCCTTCCCGAGGAGCCGTATGACCTCGTCCTCACCTGCCTCGGCGATCTCCCCGACCGTCGTGATCCCGGCCCGCCGCAGATGGTCCCCGGTGGCCGGCCCCACCCCGGGCAGTATGCGCACCGACATGGGAGCGAGCAGTTCGCGCTCCGTCCCCGGATCGATCACCACCAGCCCGTCCGGCTTGGCCTGCTCGGAGGCGATCTTCGCCAGCATCTTGGACGCGGCGAGCCCCACCGACCCGGTCAGCCCGGTGACGGCCCGGATGTCCGCGCGCAGCTTCGCCCCCGCCAGCCGCGCCGAAGCCTCGTCCCAGGCTGCTCCCCCGGCCTCCAGATCGACGAACGCCTCGTCCAGACTCAGCGGCTCCACCAGCGGCGACAGCTCCCGCAGCAACCCCATGACCTGCTCACTGATCTCCCGGTAGAACCCGAAACGGGGCACCAGATACGCGGCGTTCGGCGCCAGCCGCCGCGCCTGCGCCATGGGCATCGCGGAATGGACCCCGAAGACCCGGGCCTCGTACGAGCAGGTCGCGACCACACCGCGCGGCCCGAGCCCACCGACGATGACCGCTTTCCCGCGCAGGCTCGGCTTGGCCGCCTGCTCCGCCGAGGCGAAGAAGGCATCCATGTCGAGATGCAGGATCGTGGGCGCGGTTCTCACATCTCCGATGCTGCCCTACGCCACTGACAATGGCCTCGTACGCAGGAACCTTCGCCTCTCGGTGCGCAGATCCCGGGCCCTCGATATGTGGGCCCTTCTGGACCGCTCGCTCAGACCGCGCGGTTGCGGCGCCTGGCCAGTTCATCGGCGGGATGGTGCCCGACGAGCGTCTCGCCCGTGTCGACGCGCTCCCCGTGCAGCTGCGAAAGCGCGCTCTCCACGTCCCGCCAGACCACTCCCACGGCGATCCCGAAGATGCCCTGCCCACCCTGGAGCAGCGCATGGACCTCGTCGGGCGAGGAGCACTCGTAGACCGTCGCCCCGTCGCTCATCAGCGTCATGCGCTCGAGGTCACGGAATCCGCGCTCCCGCAAGTGCTGGACGGCGGTACGGATGTTCTGCAGCGACACACCCGTATCGAGAAACCGCTTGACGATCTTCAGGACGACGACGTCCCGGAAGCTGTACAGCCGCTGCGTCCCCGACCCGTAGGCGGGCCGCACACTCGGCTCGACGAGGCCCGTCCGGGCCCAGTAGTCCAGTTGCCGGTAGGTGATGCCCGCGGCGGCGCAGGCCGTGGGACCGCGGTAGCCGATCTCCTCGGAGGTCACCCCGCTATCGCCCGACACCGGTTCCGGCCGCTGCTGCGGAGCATGATCGGCCACGCCGCCCTGCTGGGGATACCCCCTGCCCGGGCCGAGCCGAGAGCTTGGGGGAGGGTACGGGCCGCTCTCCACCGGACTGCGTCCGGGGGCGCCCCCAGCCGTACCGTCGCCGCTGCTTCTCACGCCGACCTCCGTCCCCTTGACCTGCCTTCTCGACGGTAGGCAGTCACCGGGGGTGCGTCAACGACCACCGCACTCGGCACGCCGAGTGATAATCACCCTAAGAGTGGTTTCCCGTGCCTCACCGCGGGGAAAGGCTAGCCGAATGCTCTCGGCGCGACCCCCGCACGCCCTGTCGTCCGGCGGCCCCGGAGGGTCACGGGATATGCGTCCCGAAGCCGGGGCCCAGGTGGTGCGGGCCGGGCCGGATCACTGGCTGTTGGTGCCGAAGTCCTCGGGCGAGATCTGGTCGAGGAACTCGCGGAACTTCTCCACCTCGTCCTCCTGCTCGTCCGGAATCGCGATCCCCGCGTCGTCCAGCACCCCGTCGCTGCCGTAGATCGGCGTTCCGGTGCGCAGCGCCAGCGCTATGGCGTCGGACGGCCGGGCGCTGACCTCGACCCCGCTGGCGAACACCAGCTCCGCGTAGAACACACCGTCCCGTAGGTCTGTGATGCGTACTTCGGTGAGCTCCTGGCCGACGGCCTCCAGCACGTCCTTGAACAGGTCGTGGGTCAGCGGTCGCGCGGGAGCCATGCCCTGCTGTGCGAAGGCGATCGCCGTCGCCTCCCCCGGCCCGATCCAGATGGGGAGGTAACGGTCGCCTCCCACTTCACGCAGGAGCACGATCGGTTGGTTGGAGGGCATTTCGACCCGGACACCTACGACGTCGAGCTCGTTCACACAGCAACCCTAGGCCGTGCTCGGCATCTTTGGGTAGTCGAGCACGGAACGGGCGGCCGATCCGGCCTCGGCACAGGCCTCCGGTTCAAGGCAGCCGTACGCCGAGCGCGGACTGCACCAGCGCGGCGTGCAGCTTCACCGCGAGTCCCGCCAGCTCCTTGGTGCGCGCCTCCGCATGTGCCCTGGTCTGCGGATTGCGGTGCAGACGCAGCGGGGCTACGACCTGGACGACGAGCCCGGCCTCACGGTCGGCGGCGGCCTTCACGGCGCGCAGATGCCGCGGCTCGATCCCGAAGCGCCCGAGTTCCACGACAAGGCCAGCCACGGTCACCGCCTCGGCGTCGTAACCCCCTTCCGGCAGCGGCGTGATGAGGCCGTACGACTCCCACTCGTCGAGCTCCTGCTCATCGATCTCGGCGGCGGCCAGCAGCTCGGCCCGCCCGATCCGCGCCGCGGTCAGCCCCTCCGGCTCGTCGGCAGGCTCCCCGTCACGCTGCCGCCCCAGCGACGGCAGCTGCACCGCCTCACCACGCTCCATGGCGTCCAGATGTTCGCGGATCACCTTCAGGGGCAGATAGTGGTCCCGCTGCATCCTCAGTACGTGGCCCAGGCGCTCGACGTCTTCCGGGCTGAACTTCCGGTATCCCGACGGGGTCCGCTGCGGCTCGATGAGCCCTTCCGACTCCAAAAAGCGGATCTTGGAGATGGTGACTTCGGGGAACTCCTCGCGCAGCACGTTCAGCACCGCGCCGATACTCATAAGCCCACAGGCGGCGGCGCCGTTCTCGGCACCGCCGCTCGGTGTTCGAAGCATGGCCCTTCCCTGGGGTCCCCCGGACGGATTCTGGGGGAGGGTCAGATTCCTCGCTGGCTCGCATAGAAGACCAGCCGGTACTTGCCGATCTGTACCTCGTCGCCGTTCGACAGCGAGACGGAGTCGATCCGCTCCCGGTTGACATACGTGCCGTTCAGGCTGCCGACGTCCGCCACGGTGAAGGTGCCGTCCGGCTGCCGACGGAACTCCACATGGCGACGCGACACGGTCACGTCGTCCAGGAAGATGTCGCTCTGCGGGTGCCGGCCCGCCGTGGTCAGGTCGCTGTCCAGCAGGAAGCGGCTGCCCGAGTTGGGGCCACGGCGCACCACCAGGAGCGCCGAGCCCAGCGGCAGCGCGTCAACGGCCGCCTGCGCCTCGGGAGAGAGCATCGGCATCTGTGTCTGGCCGGTGGCCTCGGCGTCATAGGATTCGATGCCCGAGATGGAGATCGTCGAGGTGGTCTCCGAGGGGCGCTCGGCTGCCGCTCCGGCCCGCAGGGGCGCGCCACAGTTGGAGCAGAACCGGCTGTTCTCCGCGTTGCGATTCCCGCACCTCGTGCACACCAGGGCCGACATGGACGGATCCTCCTGCCGCGGCTGTCCTGCCTGGGCATTGGACGCGTACGGATCGGGGGAGAACCCTCCACCCGCACTTGAGGTTGACGGTTCCCCGAAACCTATGCGGCCGGACTGGGCAGGGTCAACAGACGGCGCGCCCTGACCACCGGGAATGTCACCACCCTGGCCACCGAGCTGATCTCGGAACAGCGGGCGGTCTCCCTGCCCTTCGGCATCCTCATGGCGCGACGCGCGATGCCGGGCAGTAGCACTGTCGCTGCCCTCTTTCGCGCTCTTGCCAAACCACTTCGCAAACAACTTCACGGGCGATTCCCCTTGACCGAAACAGACCCGCCCGTGGGGCAGGACGAACCCTGATTACACACACCGGTCGAGCCGGACATCTTCACAACGTCGGCATCCACCAGACAGTTTCCACCACGCACCACCCATTCGGTGCGTCGACCCCCCGCAACGTCATGCCCTCGACGAGCGGCCCGCATGCGCCCCCGCCTCACTGGGAGGACGACCGAGCGTAGTCAGGCTGCTTCGCCGGTCGCAAGGCATCAACGATGATCTTGTTGGAGCGTTCCACCGTGACAGTGGCCTGCTCCTTCTCCAGAGTCTGCACCACTCCGCCGGGGATGTTGAGTGCCGGTTCGAGGTCCTGCGGCTTGCCGATGACCTTGAAACGATAGGGCGCGCTGATCTTGTTCCCGTCGACGCTCACTCCGCCTCCGCTCGCGTCCGTCAAGTAGGTGCTGGCGACGACCCGTACGCCATTGACCTGGATCGCCTCCGATCCGGCCGCGCGCAATTCCTGGATCGCGTCGAGCAGCATGTCGGCCTCGACCGTCCCCTTCGTGTCGTCGATGGTCAGCGTGATGCCGGGCCCCTGCGCCGCCACGGTGCCCGCGAGTATGCCGAGCTGCTTCTCCTTCTCGACCGTCTGCTTGCGGGCCTCCTCGGCCTGGTCCGAGCTGTTCTCCAACTCGGTGCGCTGATCTTCGAGACCCTGCTTCTCCTCTTCCAGACGCTGAGTTCGGTCATCCAGTTCATCGAGGATGCGTACGAGATCTTCCTGACGCGCGCCGCGCAGCGCGCCGTCGCCGTCGCTGTTGGACGCCACCTGAACGGCCAGGCCGAAGCCAAGACCGAACAGCAGGAGGGCGACGATGAACTGCGCACGCGAGAGACGTGGCGGCCACAGACCGTTCACCAGCCGCTGACGACCGGACAGTGGAGGCTCGGGCTGCTCCGGCTCGGCCTCCGGTGACTCGGAGGCTTCGCGTTCCGGCTCCTGACTCGACGTCTGAGGGGCCTCGCCGTTCGGCGTCTCCCGGGCCTCAGACTGCACCTCTTCGGGCAGCTTCTTGCGCAGTGGGTTCTCGAGGGCCGCCTTGGGGGCCTTCTCGGTGGTCTTGTCGGTCTCGTCCTGGTTACTCATCTGCCTCACGCCCGGAATACGTGCCGGCGGATCGCCGCGGCGTTGGAGAAGATGCGGATGCCGAGGACGACCACGACGCCCGTGGAAAGCTGAGCGCCGACGCCGAGCTTGTCGCCCAGGAAGACGATCAGCGCGGCCACCACGACGTTGGAGAGGAAGGACACCACGAAGACCTTGTCGTCGAAGATGCCGTCGAGCATCGCGCGCAGCCCGCCGAACACGGCGTCGAGCGCCGCGACCACGGCGATCGGCAGGTACGGCTCGACCACCGCCGGAACTTCGGGACGGACCAGCAATCCAGCCACGACTCCCACGACGAGGCCCAGTACGGCGATCACGATGTGCCCTTCTCTGTGCTCGGTTCTGCTGTTCGTACGATCACGCTCGGCGCGGCGGGCAGCCGGACGTCGTCCTCGACGGAAAGGGCGGTCCGGATCCCGTAGCTCTCGTGCAGCGCCTCCAGATACAGCCCGTCGGCACTGCTCTCGAATGCGCTGCTCAGCCCCTTGCCGTCGCCCACCGCAAGCACCGTGTACGGCGGCACCATCGGCTTGTTGTCGACCAGTATCGCGTCGCCCGCCGCCCTGATCGCGGACAGCGCCGTCAGCCGCTGCCCGTTGATCGAGACGGCTTCGGCACCCGATGCCCACAGCCCGTTGACGACCCGCTGCAGATCGCGATCCCGTACGCGCCCGGTGTCGGAGAAGCCCGATGTCTCACGCGCGTCCCCGTCACCGCTCTGGTCGGCTGCCTGCGCGTCATCGACGACCAGCTTCACGCCGGGACCGTGCACTTCGACTGCTCCCGACAGGATGCCGACCAGCTCACCCCGTTCACCACCGTGCTGCTTCAGCGCCTCACGCTGCCGAGCGCCCACGTCGTCACGCAGTTCGTCGACATCGTCCTCGAGCTCGTCGGCCACCGCGTTCTCATGGTCGATACGGTCGATGAGTTCCTCGCGCTCCTTCGCGACAACCGGAGCCTCGATCCGCGCCTGTGCCGCCCCCACGGTGACCACCAGGGCCGCCAGTACCAGTCCGACCGCGAGACCGACCTTGGCCCGCAGGGTCTTCGGCATGCCGCCGGCATTCTCGGCCTTCTTGCGGGCTGCCGCCTCCGCATACCCCTCGTCCAGGCTGTGGTCCATGACGTTGGTGAGGAGCGACATGGAGGCGTCCGGCCGCGGAGGGCGCGTGGGGGTGCTCCGAACGGGGGGGTGCTGCGGCATGCCGCACATCGTCGCACGTCGCGACCGCCACCTCCGAATGACCCCGTCGACGTGCCGAACGGGCCCCATGGGGGCGCCGTTCGGCACGCGCGCGTGCTCAGCGCCCGGCGCTGTCCACCACGGACGACCACTCGTCGAGCAAGGCCTGGGCGGACGCGTCGTCGGGTCCCTCGGCCCACAGATGCGTGGCTGCTTCCGCAGGGTCGGGCAGCACCATCACCCAACGCCCGTCGGTCTCCACGACCCGTACGCCGTCAGTTGTATCGACAAAGCGATCCCCGGCGGCCTCCACGACCCGGCGCATCACCAGGCCCTTGACGGCCCAGGGAGTCGCCAGATCGCGCTTGAGTACGTGCGCCCGCGGAATCCGCGCGTCGATCTGGCTGAGAGTGAGCTGCGTGCGCGCCACCAGACCGATGAGCCGTACGAAGGCCGCCGTACCGTCGAAGACGCTGCTGAACTCCGGCACGATGAACCCGCCGCGCCCATCGCCCCCGAAGATCGTCGAGTCGTCGCGCCCGACCCGTGTCAGATCATCCGGCGAGGTCGTCGTCCAGTCGACCTGAGTCCCGTGGTACGCGGCGACCTGCTCGGCAATCCTTGTGGTGGTCACCGGCAGTGCCACCCGCCCACTGCGCCGCTCGGCGGCAACCAGGTCGAGCATCACCAGCAGCGCCCGGTCGTCCTCGACGATCCGCCCCTTCTCGTCGACGAGCGAGAGCCGCTCACCGACCGGGTCGAACCGCACCCCGAACGCGGCCCGCGCCGAGGCCACGATCTCCCCGAGCCGCACCAGCCCCGACCTGCGCGCATCCGCTGTCTCGGTCGGCCTTGACTCGTCGAGACCTGGATTGATGGTCAACGAGTCCACACCGAGCTTGCCCAACAGACTCGGCAGCACCAGTCCGGCGCTCCCGTTCGAGGCATCCACGACCACCTTCAGCCCGGATTCAGCAATCCCAGTGGTGTCGACATTCCGGAGCAAGGATCCGGTGTACGAGTCGAAGACGCTGGCCGGAAAATGCAAGTCCCCGATCTCGCCCGGGAACGCACGCCGGTACTCCTGCCGCGCAAAAACCCGGTCCAGCTTGCGCTGACTCGCCTGCGACAGATCCGCCCCACGCCCGTCGAAGAACATGATGTCGACCGAGTCCGGAACCCCAGGCGTCGTCCGGATCATGATCCCGCCGGCACTGCCCCGCGCGGTCTGCTGCCGCGCCACCGGCAGCGGTACGTTCTCCAGGTCCCGTACGTCGATGGCGCTGGCCTGAAGTGCCGAAATGACCGCCCGCTTCAGCGCACGAGCACCCCTGGAGTGATCGCGGGCCGTGGTGACCGTGGAGCCCTTCTTGAGCGTCGTCGCGTAGGCCCCCGCGAGTCGCACGGCGAGTTCCGGAGTGATCTCCACGTTGAGAATCCCGGAGACCCCGCGGGCACCGAAGAGATGTGCCTGACCGCGGGACTCCCAAATGACCGACGTATTGACGAAGGCGCCGGCCTCGATGGTCTTGAACGGGTAGACGCGTACGTTCCCCTGCACGATCGATTCTTCGCCGACGAGGCACTCGTCACCGATGACGGCGCCGTCCTCGATACGCGCGGCACGCATGATGTCGGTGTTCTTTCCGACGACACAGCCGCGCAGATTGCTGTGCTGGCCGATGTACACGTTGTCGTGCAGAACGGCCTTGTGCAGAAAGGCTCCGCTCTTCACCACGACGTTCGAGCCGACGACGGTGTGCTCACGGATTTCGACGTCGGCCTCGACCTTGGCGTAGTCCCCGATGTACAGCGGCCCCCGCAGCACTGCGTCGGGATGCACCTCGGCGCCCTCCGCCACCCACACGCCGGGCGAGATCTCGAAACCGTCGAGCTCGACATCGACCTTGCCCTCCAGGACATCGGCCTGTGCCTTCACATAACTCTCGTGCGTACCGACGTCCTCCCAGTATCCCTCGGCGATATAGCCGTAGATCGGCTTGCCCTCCTTCATCAACTGCGGGAAGACATCGCCGGACCAGTCGACGGGAACATCAGCCTCGACATAGTCGAAGACTTCGGGCTCCATCACATAGATGCCCGTATTCACGGTGTCCGAGAAAACCTGGCCCCAGGTCGGCTTCTCCAGGAAGCGCTCGACTTTGCCTTCTTCGTCGACGATCGTAATGCCGAATTCCAGCGGATTGGGTACCCTCGTCAGACAGACTGTGACGAGCGCGCCCTTTTCCTTGTGGAAATTGATCAACTCGGTGAGATCGAAATCGGTCAGAGCATCACCGGAGATCACAAGAAATGCATCGTCCTTCAACGCCTCTTCGGCGTTCTTGACGCTGCCGGCAGTACCGAGTGGCTTCTCCTCGTTGGCATAGGTGAGCTCCATTCCGAGCTCTTCACCGTCGCCGAAGTAGTTCTTGACGAGCGATGCCAAGAACTGAACAGTAACGACGGTTTCGTTGAGTCCATGCCGCTTGAGCAGCCGCAGCACATGCTCCATGATCGGGCGATTGGCCACGGGAAGAAGCGGCTTGGGCATGCTCGAGGTCATAGGACGAAGGCGTGTGCCTTCGCCTCCGGCCATCACGACGGCCTTCATGTCGGAAGCGTCCTCCTTGAAGAGATGACGGTCTAGCCGACTTCACCCGTCCCAGATTGTCCCGCACATTCGGTCTGCGGGCCATCAGAGGCCACTACGACTGCCCATTCGGCGAGCTCAATCGGCCATGGCGTCCGCGCGGACAAGGCGGCGGACCTGAACCACGTAGAGGATCCCTGCCCACCAGTAGAGCGTTGTACCCCATCCTGCGAACGCCCATCCGAAAATAGCAGCGAGTGACGCGATCCATCCACTTCCGTCACTGAGCAACAGCAACGGGAAGGCATACATCAAGTTGAACGTAGCTGCCTTCCCAAGGAAGTTCACCTGCGGCGGCGGATAGCCATGGCGCCTGAGGATGCCCACCATCACCAGCAGAACCAGCTCTCGCGCCAACAGGACGGCCGTCAACCAGAGTGGCAGAATCTCGCGCCAGGTGAGACCGACCAAAGTCGACAGAATGTAGAGCCGGTCGGCCGCGGGATCGAGCAGCCGGCCGAGACTGCTGATCTGGTTCCAGCGCCGGGCGAGCTTGCCATCCAAATAATCGCTGATCCCGCTCAGCATGAGCACCAGCAGCGCCCACCCGTCGCTCTTGGGCCCGCCGAACTCAGGCCGGAGGATCAACCACAGGAAGACGGGCACGCCTACAAGGCGCGCCATGCTGAGGATGTTCGGGATGGTGAGGACCCGATCTGTCTGGACGCGGGTCTCCTGGACCTCCACCCGGGGGCCTCCTGTGGGAGCGTGCCAACGTTGCCACCTGACCTTACCCGCAGGCATCTCCCTGCGGCGCGGAGGGGGTTCGGGTAGCACCCTGGAAACAAAAGAGCTCCGGTCGTTGGACTTATCGTCCAACGACCGGAGCTCTAAAGGGAGTTCGGCGGTGTCCTACTCTCCCACAGGGTCCCCCCTGCAGTACCATCGGCGCTGTAAGGCTTAGCTTCCGGGTTCGGAATGTAACCGGGCGTTTCCCTCACGCTATGACCACCGAAACACTATGAAACACGCAACCGGCAACCGTCCTGTGGCCCAGGACAGGGGTTGTTCGTGGTTTCAGAACCAACACAGTGGACGCGAGCAGCTGAGGACAAGCCCTCGGCCTATTAGTACCAGTCACCTCCACCCGTTACCGGGCTTCCAGATCTGGCCTATCAACCCAGTAGTCTCCTGGGAGCCTTAACCCCTCATAGGGGGTGGGAGTCCTCATCTCGAAGCAGGCTTCCCGCTTAGATGCTTTCAGCGGTTATCCCTCCCGAACGTAGCCAACCAGCCATGCCCTTGGCAGAACAACTGGCACACCAGAGGTTCGTCCGTCCCGGTCCTCTCGTACTAGGGACAGCCCTTCTCAAGACTCCTACGCGCACAGCGGATAGGGACCGAACTGTCTCACGACGTTCTAAACCCAGCTCGCGTACCGCTTTAATGGGCGAACAGCCCAACCCTTGGGACCGACTCCAGCCCCAGGATGCGACGAGCCGACATCGAGGTGCCAAACCATCCCGTCGATATGGACTCTTGGGGAAGATCAGCCTGTTATCCCCGGGGTACCTTTTATCCGTTGAGCGACGGCGCTTCCACAAGCCACCGCCGGATCACTAGTCCCGACTTTCGTCCCTGCTCGACCCGTCGGTCTCACAGTCAAGCTCCCTTGTGCACTTACACTCACCACCTGATTGCCAACCAGGCTGAGGGAACCTTTGGGCGCCTCCGTTACTCTTTAGGAGGCAACCGCCCCAGTTAAACTACCCATCAGACACTGTCCCCGATCCGGATCACGGACCCGGGTTAGACATCCAGCACGACCAGACTGGTATTTCAACGACGACTCCCCCACCACTGGCGTGGCAAGTTCACAGTCTCCCAGCTATCCTACACAAGCCGAACCGAACACCAATATCAAACTGTAGTAAAGGTCCCGGGGTCTTTCCGTCCTGCTGCGCGAAACGAGCATCTTTACTCGTAGTGCAATTTCACCGGGCCTATGGTTGAGACAGTCGAGAAGTCGTTACGCCATTCGTGCAGGTCGGAACTTACCCGACAAGGAATTTCGCTACCTTAGGATGGTTATAGTTACCACCGCCGTTTACTGGCGCTTAAGTTCTCAGCTTCGCACGCCCGAAAGCGCACTAACCGGTCCCCTTAACGTTCCAGCACCGGGCAGGCGTCAGTCCGTATACCTCGCCTTACGGCTTCGCACGGACCTGTGTTTTTAGTAAACAGTCGCTTCTCGCTGGTCTCTGCGGCCACCCCCAGCTCACCGTGCAAAACGGATCACCAAGAATGGCCCCCCTTCTCCCGAAGTTACGGGGGCATTTTGCCGAGTTCCTTAACCATAGTTCACCCGAACGCCTCGGTATTCTCTACCTGACCACCTGAGTCGGTTTAGGGTACGGGCCGCCATAAAACTCGCTAGAGGCTTTTCTCGACAGCATAGGATCATCCACTTCACCACAATCGGCTCGGCATCAGGTCTCACCCACAAGTGCGACGGATTTGCCTATCGCACGGGCTACACCCTTACCCCGGGACAACCACCGCCCGGGCTGGACTACCTTCCTGCGTCACCCCATCACTCACCTACTACCAGATCGGGTCACCGGCTCCACCACTCCCCTCAACTCCGAAGAGATCAGGGCGGCTTCACGGGCTTAGCATCACTGGATTCGATGTTTGACGCTTCACAGCGGGTACCGGAATATCAACCGGTTCTCCATCGACTACGCCTGTCGGCCTCGCCTTAGGTCCCGACTTACCCTGGGCAGATCAGCTTGACCCAGGAACCCTTAGTCAATCGGCGCACACGTTTCCCACGTGTGAATCGCTACTCATGCCTGCATTCTCACTCGTGAACCGTCCACAACTCGCTTCCGCGGCTGCTTCACCCGGCACACGACGCTCCCCTACCCATCACAGCGGGCGTTGGCCCTCATGCTGCAATGACACGACTTCGGCGGTACGCTTGAGCCCCGCTACATTGTCGGCGCGGAATCACTTGACCAGTGAGCTATTACGCACTCTTTCAAGGATGGCTGCTTCTAAGCCAACCTCCTGGTTGTCTCTGCGACTCCACATCCTTTCCCACTTAGCGTACGCTTAGGGGCCTTAGTCGATGCTCTGGGCTGTTTCCCTCTCGACCATGGAGCTTATCCCCCACAGTCTCACTGCCGCGCTCTCACTTACCGGCATTCGGAGTTTGGCTAAGGTCAGTAACCCGGTAGGGCCCATCGCCTATCCAGTGCTCTACCTCCGGCAAGAAACACACGACGCTGCACCTAAATGCATTTCGGGGAGAACCAGCTATCACGGAGTTTGATTGGCCTTTCACCCCTAACCACAGGTCATCCCCCAGGTTTTCAACCCTGGTGGGTTCGGCCCTCCACACGGTCTTACCCGCGCTTCAGCCTGCCCATGGCTAGATCACTCCGCTTCGGGTCTTGAGCGCGCTACTATGTCGCCCTGTTCGGACTCGCTTTCGCTACGGCTCCCCCACACGGGTTAACCTCGCAACACACCGCAAACTCGCAGGCTCATTCTTCAAAAGGCACGCAGTCACGAGAATGAAGACAAGTCTTCATTCCGACGCTCCCACGGCTTGTAGGCACACGGTTTCAGGTACTATTTCACTCCCCTCCCGGGGTACTTTTCACCATTCCCTCACGGTACTATCCGCTATCGGTCACCAGGGAATATTTAGGCTTAGCGGGTGGTCCCGCCAGATTCACACGGGATTTCTCGGGCCCCGTGCTACTTGGGTGTCTCTCAAACGAGTCGCTGACGTTTCGACTACGGGGGTCTTACCCTCTACGCCGGACCTTTCGCATGTCCTTCGCCTACATCAACGATTTCTGACTCGTCCTGCCGCCGGCAGACGACAGAAGAGAGATCCCACAACCCCGTACACGCAACCCCTGCCGGGTCTCACACGTATACGGTTTAGCCTCATCCGGTTTCGCTCGCCACTACTCCCGGAATCACGGTTGTTTTCTCTTCCTGCGGGTACTGAGATGTTTCACTTCCCCGCGTTCCCTCCACACCGCCTATGTGTTCAGCAGTGGGTGACAGCCCATGACGACTGCCGGGTTTCCCCATTCGGAAACCCCCGGATCAAAGTCTGGTTGACGACTCCCCGGGGACTATCGCGGCCTCCCACGTCCTTCATCGGTTCCTGGTACCAAGGCATCCACCGTGCGCCCTTAAAAACTTGGCCACAGATGCTCGCGTCCACTGTGCAGTTCTCAAACAACGACCAACCACCCGTCACACACCACAACCGTGATGCTGCACCGGGGCCGGCAACCGAAGACAACCGGGCTTCCGCCCGTGCCTTCAGACACCCAACAGCGTGCCCGACACCCTCGCCACTGCCCGTTCCGATCCACGCCCGAAGGCAGTACTAGGAAGAGAAGCTGGTCGAGTGTGCCGAATAATCAACGTTCCACCCATGAGCAACCACCGCAGAACATTCGCCTGCGTTGTGGCCCTGGACGCCGACTCCAGTGGAGTGGGCGCCTAGATGCTCCTTAGAAAGGAGGTGATCCAGCCGCACCTTCCGGTACGGCTACCTTGTTACGACTTCGTCCCAATCGCCAGTCCCACCTTCGACCGCTCCCTCCAGACAAGCTGGTTGGGCCACGGGCTTCGGGTGTTACCGACTTTCGTGACGTGACGGGCGGTGTGTACAAGGCCCGGGAACGTATTCACCGCAGCAGTGCTGATCTGCGATTACTAGCAACTCCGACTTCATGGGGTCGAGTTGCAGACCCCAATCCGAACTGAGACCGGCTTTTTGAGATTCGCTCCACCTTGCGGTATCGCAGCTCATTGTACCGGCCATTGTAGCACGTGTGCAGCCCAAGACATAAGGGGCATGATGACTTGACGTCGTCCCCACCTTCCTCCGAGTTGACCCCGGCGGTCTCCCGTGAGTCCCCAACCCTCCGAAGAGGTTGCTGGCAACACGGGACAAGGGTTGCGCTCGTTGCGGGACTTAACCCAACATCTCACGACACGAGCTGACGACAGCCATGCACCACCTGTACACCGACCACAAGGGGGGCACCATCTCTGATGCTTTCCGGCGTATGTCAAGCCTTGGTAAGGTTCTTCGCGTTGCGTCGAATTAAGCCACATGCTCCGCTGCTTGTGCGGGCCCCCGTCAATTCCTTTGAGTTTTAGCCTTGCGGCCGTACTCCCCAGGCGGGGCACTTAATGCGTTAGCTGCGGCACGGACAACGTGGAATGTTGCCCACACCTAGTGCCCACCGTTTACGGCGTGGACTACCAGGGTATCTAATCCTGTTCGCTCCCCACGCTTTCGCTCCTCAGCGTCAGTATCGGCCCAGAGATCCGCCTTCGCCACCGGTGTTCCTCCTGATATCTGCGCATTTCACCGCTACACCAGGAATTCCGATCTCCCCTACCGAACTCTAGCCTGCCCGTATCGACTGCAGACCCGGGGTTAAGCCCCGGGCTTTCACAACCGACGCGACAAGCCGCCTACGAGCTCTTTACGCCCAATAATTCCGGACAACGCTTGCGCCCTACGTATTACCGCGGCTGCTGGCACGTAGTTAGCCGGCGCTTCTTCTGCAGGTACCGTCACTTTCGCTTCTTCCCTGCTGAAAGGGGTTTACAACCCGAAGGCCGTCATCCCCCACGCGGCGTCGCTGCATCAGGCTTGCGCCCATTGTGCAATATTCCCCACTGCTGCCTCCCGTAGGAGTCTGGGCCGTGTCTCAGTCCCAGTGTGGCCGGTCGCCCTCTCAGGCCGGCTACCCGTCGTCGCCTTGGTGAGCCATTACCTCACCAACAAGCTGATAGGCCGCGGGCTCATCCTTCACCGCCGGAGCTTTTAACCTCCACTCAGGAGAGTGGAAGTGTTATCCGGTATTAGACCCCGTTTCCAGGGCTTGTCCCAGAGTGAAGGGCAGATTGCCCACGTGTTACTCACCCGTTCGCCACTAATCCCCACCGAAGTGGTTCATCGTTCGACTTGCATGTGTTAAGCACGCCGCCAGCGTTCGTCCTGAGCCAGGATCAAACTCTCCGTGAATGTATTCCCGTAATCGGGGATGACACCACGAGAGCGGAACCCCCCGCGGAATAAACGGGAAGGGTTCACAGCGTCCTCGCTGTGTTCTTTTTCAAAGGAACCTCGCCACCAGGAACAATCCCGGTGGCGGGGTATCAACATATCTGGCGTTGATTTTTGGCACGCTGTTGAGTTCTCAAGGAACGGACGCTTCCTTTGTACTCACCCGAGATACCTAATCTCGCGGCTTTCCTCCGGGCGCTTCCCTTCGGTGTTTCCAAACTCTATCAGGGTCTTACCGTCTCACTGACCATGGTACTGCGGGCATGCAGAACCAGGCCCCGAGATAGGATCTGACAAGTTGGATGCTGCCGGGCAAGGACGCTTGGCCGCGTCGCCCGCCTCAAGCAGGGGTACGACCCTACAGCGGGCTCGGGAGTCTGCGCAAATCGTTTGTGCGGGGTCCTACGGTCGCCAACCGGGACCTCTCCGGCGGACCGGGACTTCTCATGACTTACGCTGCTGAACAGTGCGCCAGCCTGTACAAGCAGTGACGACCCATATGAATCTTCGCCCCTGGGAGGCCTCCCCATGACCACTGTGACGTCCCCGCTTGCAGGGCGTGCCATCGGGCTCGCAGCCGTACCCGATCCCGTCTTCTCCGGAGCGATGGTTGGGCCTGGCACTGCGATCGATCCCGTACGTGAGCCCTCCGAGGCCGTCGCCCCCATCGACGGCGTGGTTGTCTCGCTGCATCCGCACGCCTTCGTCGTGGTCGACGAGCAGGGCCACGGCGTACTCACGCATCTCGGTATCGACACTGTTCAGCTGAATGGCGAGGGCTTCGAACTGCTGATCAACAAGGGTGACACTGTGCAGCGCGGGCAGGCCATGGTCCGCTGGAACCCGGTTGCCGTCGAAGCGGCCGGCAAATCCCCGGTGTGCCCCATCGTTGCGCTCGAGGCTGCGGCCGAGTCTCTCTCCGACCTCAACGTTGACGGCGATGTGAAGGCTGGCGACGCTCTCTTCAGCTGGCACTGACTTCAGTGCTGTCATGAACGACAGGCAGGACGACCACCGCGGTGGCGGGACCCGCCGCTCTATCGGAGACAGGTGACATGGAGACAACGCTGCGAGGGGTCGGCGTGAGCCACGGTGTGGCGATCGGCGAGGTTCGGCACATGGGGACGGCGGTTCTCGAGCCGCCTGCCAAGCAGATCCCGGCGAAGGACGCGGAGCGCGAACAGGGGCGCGCCCATAAGGCCGTCGAGGCCGTGGCGGCCGATCTGATGGCGCGCGGCAATCTGGCGGGCGGCGAAGCCCAGGCGGTGCTCGAGGCCCAGGCCATGATGGCTCGGGACCCGGAGCTCATGGCCGATGTCGAGCGGCGTATCACTGTCGGAAGCACGGCGGAGCGCGCGGTGTACGACGCCTTCGCCGCGTATCGCGCTCTGCTTGCGGGTGCTGGCGAGTACCTCGCCGGTCGTGTGGCGGACCTCGACGATGTGCGGAATCGTATCGTCGCCCGTCTGCTCGGTGTTCCGATGCCGGGCGTCCCGGACAGTGACGAGCCGTACGTCCTTATTGCTCGTGACCTTGCACCTGCCGACACTGCGCTGCTGGATCCGGCTCTGGTCCTCGGTTTCGTCACCGAGGAGGGTGGGCCCACCAGCCACAGCGCGATTCTGGCGCGGGCGCTGGGCGTGCCCGCCGTGGTCGCGTTGCCGGGTGCGGGTGAGCTCGCCGAGGGCACGATGATCGCGGTGGACGGCAGTACCGGTGAGATCTTCGTGAACCCGAGTGCCGAGAAGAAGGCGGCCATGGAGGCCGCGGCCGCCGAGCGCAAGGCGGCGCTTGCCGCGTCGACCGGCCCCGGGGCCACCTCGGACGGGCACAAGGTGCCGCTGCTGGCCAATGTCGGTGGTCCTGCGGATGTGCCGGCGGCGGTCACGGCGGGTGCGGAAGGTGTCGGTCTGTTCCGTACCGAGTTCCTCTTCCTTGATGACAGCAAGAGTGCGCCGTCTGAGAGCAAGCAGGTAGAGGCATATCGCAAGGTGCTTGAGGCCTTCCCTGAGGGTCGTGTCGTGGTGCGTGTGCTGGATGCGGGTGCCGATAAGCCGCTCGACTTCCTGACACCGGCCGACGAGCCGAACCCGGCACTGGGCGTGCGTGGTCTGCGGACGCTGCTCGATCACCCGGAGGTGCTGCGTACGCAGCTGACGGCGCTTGCGAAGGCTTCCGAGGGACTGCCGGTCTATCTCGAGGTGATGGCGCCGATGGTCGCGGACCGTATCGACGCGAAGGCGTTCGCGGAGGCGTGCCGTGAGGCCGGGCTGCAGGCGAAGTTCGGTGCCATGGTCGAGATTCCGTCGGCCGCTTTGCGGGCGCGGTCGATCCTGCAGGAGGTCGAGTTCCTGTCGCTGGGCACCAACGATCTCGCTCAGTACACCTTCGCCGCCGACCGTCAGGTGGGCGCGGTGTCCCGTCTTCAGGACCCGTGGCAGCCCGCACTACTTGACCTGGTCGCGCTGTCCGCCGAGGCGGCGAAGGCCGAGGGCAAGAGCTGTGGTGTCTGCGGCGAAGCGGCGTCGGACCCGCTGCTCGCTTGTGTGCTGACCGGTCTGGGGGTCACCTCCCTTTCCATGGGTGCGGCGTCGATTCCGTACGTCCGGGCGACGCTGGCGAAGTACACGCTGGCGCAGTGCGAGCGTGCCGCGGCGGCGGCGCGCGCATCGGACACCGCCGAAGAAGCGCGCAAGGCTGCTCAGGCGGTGCTGTCCGGCGAGTAGGACAGCACCGTTACCCCGAGCAGTGATCGAGGGGTGCCCCACCTACGGTGCGGCACCCCTCGCCGCGTTCAGTGCGTGTGTGCCGTCGCAGGGCCGTCGTCCCTCAGGTCGGGTGGCACGCAGTAGTCGACGCCCGATTCCGGGGAGACGAGGTCGCCGGATTCGATGTCGGTGCAGTAGGCGTCGAAGACCTCTCCGGCGGTCAGCGGTTCCAGGCCTTCGCCGCGCAGGCGCCAGCCGCAGACGCGGTCGGTGGCGTCCGGGGCGCTGGTGCGCATGACGAGGCCTCCAGCGCTCTGGGTGGCGATACCGACGGCCAGGACGGTGGTGAATTCGAGGGCCTCGGCCTCGTCGAGCTGGGGTGTGCCTTCCTCGTCGTCGTCGGCATGGAGCACGGCGGTAAGTGTTTCCGGCGCGGTCGAGACGCTGCACACGAGATGGCGCTGGCCGGGGCCCGTGCTTTCGAGGATGCGCACGAGCAGGTCGGAGGCTCGGATGAAGGCCGCACGGCCGATGTCCTCGCCGCAGGACGCGCAGTTTCCGATGCGGGACAGGAGCGTGGTCGCGTACTCCCAAGTGGCTTGTCGGACGGCCTCGTCGACGAGGTCCGGGACGAGCTCGGCGAGGGGTTGTCCCTCGTACGGGAGGGTGGCGCCCGTCGAGGCGAGCTCCGCTGTGAAGCGGGTGCGGCTTGTCGGGGCGTCGGGTTCCAGGCCGTGCTCGGCGCAGAACTCCGCGTACTCCTCGGGGTCGAAGAGTGCCACTGTGGTGTGGCCGCCTTGGGAGGACAGTGTCCTGAGCAGGGATTCCACCTGCTGGAGGTAGCTCTCGTGGTCGGCGAAGGTGAACGTGCGGTAGCGCCGCATCGCCGTGAAGTCCTGTTCGTCCGTCAGCAGGCCGATGGTGCCGGCGATTTCGCGGCGCAGTACGCGTCGCATGCTGTGGTGCTGGATGTGCGCCATTCTTTCCCCCTGAGTGCAGTCGATCAATGCTCACTCACCGTAACCGGCGGCACTGACAACGGCCGTCGGGCGAGGGGGTCACGCACCCGGTTGTGCGACAAATGCGCTGGTCAGTGCCCTGATTCTGCGCGCTTGCGGGCCAGGTCCTGGTAGAAGCGGAGCAGCTCCACACTGTCCACCGAGCCCACGTTGACGGCCTTTTCGAGGGGGGCGCCTTGGAGCAGGCGCTTGACCGGGACCTCGATGCGTTTGCCTGTGAGGGTGTGCGGAATGCCGGGCACCTCGATGACCTCGTCGGGGACGTGGCGGGGCGAGAGCTGTTCGCGGATCGTCTGCTTGATACGTCCGAGGAGGGCTTCGTCGAGTACGGCGCCCGGCGCGAGGTGGACGAACAGGGGCATCCAGTATCCGCCGTCGGGCTGTTCGACGCCGATGACCAGGGATTCGCGGATCTCGGGGAGGCGTTCCACGGCTTCGTAAATGTCGGCCGAACCCATGCGCACGCCTTGGCGGTTGAGCGTGGAATCGGAGCGGCCGTGGATGATGACCGAGCCGCGGGAGGTGACGGTGATCCAGTCCCCGTGGCGCCAGGCTCCGGGGTACACGTCGAAGTAACTGTCGTGGTAGCGGCTGCCGTCGGGGTCGTTCCAGAAGTGGATGGGCATGGACGGCATCGGGTTGGTGACGACCAGCTCGCCGACTTCGTCGGTCAGGGGTTTGCCGCTGGGGTCCCAGGACTGGAGGTCGGTGCCGAGGCAAGGTGCCTGGAGTTCCCCGATGTACACCGGGAGCGTGGGTACGCAGCCTGCGAAGCAGGAGCAGACGTCGGTGCCGCCGCTGACGGAGGCGATCCACAGGTCGGCCCCGCTCTCCGCGAACTCGTCGTGCAGCCAGCGGAATCCGTCGGGGGGGAGGGGCGAGCCGGTGGTGGCGACGCACTGCACACGGGAGAGGTCGAAGTCACGGGCGGGGTGCACGTCCGCCTTGCGGCAGGCCATGGCGTACGCGGCGGAGGTGCCGAAGAGCGTGGTTCCCGTGAGTTCGGCGATGCGCCACTGGGCGGCCGTGCCCGGGTAGCCGGGGCTGCCGTCGTACAGAACGATGGTGGTGCCCGTCAGGAGGCCGGAGACGAGGAAGTTCCACATCATCCAGCCGGTGGAGGTGTACCAGAAGAAGCGGTCCTCGGGGCCCAAGTCGCAGTGCAGGCCGAGCTGTTTGAGGTGCTCGACGAGGATGCCGCCCTGGGACTGGACGATGGCCTTGGGGAGGCCGGTCGTGCCGGAGGAGTAGAGCACCCACAGGGGATGGTCGAAGGGAACCGCTTCGAAGACGGGTTCCACGTCCGCGGAGGTGAGCGCGGACCACTCCAGGGCGCCTTCGGGAGCCTCGGTGCCGAGGAGTGGGATGTGGATCACGGCGCGCAGCGTGGGCAGTTCGCGGCGCAGCTCGGCGACGGTGTCGCGGCGGTCGTGCTCCTTGCCGCCGTAGCGGTAGCCGTCGACGGTGAACAGGACGACCGGTTCGACCTGCTGGAAGCGGTCGAGGACGCTGCGGGCTCCGAAGTCGGGCGCGCAGGACGTCCAGACGCCGCCTACGGCGGCCGTGGCGAGCAGGGCGACGACGGCCTGCGGAATGTTCGGGAGGTAGCCGCTGACGCGGTCTCCGGGGCGTACGCCGAGAGTGCGCAGCTCGGCGGCCAGGGAGCCGACCTGGCGGCGCAGTTCGGACCAGCTGACGGGGCGCGGTTCGTGGGTTTCGTCGACGTGGAGGAGGGCCGGGGCGTCGGCGCGGGTCTCGGCCGCGCGCAGGGCGTGCTCGGCGTAGTTGAGCGTGGCCCCGGGGAACCACTGGGCTCCCGGCATCGAGCGGTCGCCGAGCACGCGCGCGTAGGGGGTCGAAAACCGTACGTCGAACCAGTCGGTGACGGCCTTCCAGAAGGTGTCCAGCTCGTCCACCGACCAGCGGTGCAGGGCCGCGTAGCCGCCCTCGGAGGGGGCGCCGTGGTGCTGGGCTGCCCAGGCCTGGAACTTGGTGATCTGTGCCCGGGCGATGCGTTCCCGGTCGGGCTGCCAGAGCGGTGAGGCGTTCGCTGAGGACATGAGGCGGCTCCCGGGGACTGTGCGCGTCTTATGCGTGTATCACACACGGGCTGGGGTGTGCGCGTCACGCGGCTGACACGGACGATGCCATGTGATCGACTTCCGCACCAGAGCGCGCCACGGATGGTCCGGGTCGTGAAGATGTGGTCCTGTCGCAGGTGAACGGCAGTTGAACGACTCACACATGCGGGCAGGTCAATGGCAGGCTGAGCAGCATGGACGGTCGTGACCTGGTGCGCTCGGTGAAGGCGGTCGGCTCTACGGGGGCGTCCCAGGGGTGGCGTACCGTGCGGGCCGCATGGCGCAGAAGGCGCGCCGACGCCTCCGGGCTTGCGCCCCGTGGTGCCGAGCGCGCGCGGGTGCCCGGGCCGGTGCTGGGCGTGGAGCCGGGGCCCGGCGGCGGACTGGTCCGGTTCACCCGGTCGGAGCTGCGCATCACCGTCGCCGTGAACGGAGCCGTCTTCTGGGGCTGGGACGGGGCCGGACCGGAGCCGTCGTACGCGCTCGTCGGCCGCTCCCCCAAGGCGGACCCGAGGGCCGTTCTGGAGCCGGACAAGAACGGCGGCTGGCGGGTGGTGGCCGAGCGCGTGACGGTAGTCGTCTCGCGGAACGGCGCCGTGGAGGTGCGTACGCCGGGCGGGGTGACCCTGCGCCGCGATCTGCCGCCCCGATGGTGGGAGCCGGTCGGCGGGGGCGCCGCGCGGTGGATGCAGCGGTCCGAAGTGGCCGCGGACGCACGGTTCTTCGGGCTGGGCGGTCGCGCGTCGGGACCGCGGCTGCGGGACGGCACGTACCGGCTGTGGAACACCGACCCCGGCCTCTCGTTCGGTCCGGGCGACGATCCGCTGTACATCACCATGCCGGTGCAGATGGTCGTGGCCGATGCCGGCACGCATCTCGTGTTCCACGACAGCACCTGGGACGGCACCGTGACCTTGCGCGAAGGTGAGGAGGGCGCGGGATCCGGGCACGACCGGGCCGGGACGAGCGAGCTGCGGATGGACGGCGGGCCGCTGCGCTGCTGGGTGATGGTGGGCACCCCCGCGCGCGTGCTGCGTACTTGGGCGTCGCTCACCGGGGCCGCCGCGCTGCCGCCCACGTGGGCGCTGGGGCACCATCACGCGCGGTGGGGCTTCGGCAGCGAGCAGGAGGTGCGGCGGATCGTCGCCGGATATCAGGAGCGCGGGCTGCCGCTGGACGCGGTCCACCTCGACATCGACCACTTCGACGCGCACCAGGTGTTCACCGTCGACCGGGAGCGCTTCCCCAAGCTGCCGATGCTCGCCAAGGAGCTGCGCCGGGACGGGATCCGGCTGGTGTCGATCGTGGATCCGGCGGTCAAGGCCGAACGGGGCAACGCGGTGTACGACAGCGGGTCCACGGTGGACGCCTTCGTGCGGGACTCCGCGGGAAGGCCGATACGCGGTGTCGTCTGGCCCGGCGAGTCGGTGTATCCGGACTTCACGCGCGCGTGGGTGCGCCAGTGGTGGGGTGAGCTCTACGAGGAGCGGCTGGCGCAGGGTTTCGCGGGCTTCTGGCACGACATGAACGAGCCGGTGTCGTTCACGGCCTTCGGGGAGAACACCCTGCCTCGCTCGGCACAGCACGACCTGGAGGGACGCGGCGGCGACCATCGCGAGGCGCACAACGTGTACGCGCTCTGCATGGCGCGGGCCGGCTACGAAGGGCTGCGCGAACTGACGCCCGGAGAGCGCCCGTTCACGTTCTCGCGCTCTGGGTGGGCCGGAATGCAGCGCTACGGAGGGACCTGGTCCGGGGACGTGGCCACCGGCTGGCCGGGGCTACGGGCCTCGTTGTCGCTGGTGGTGGGGCTCGGACTGTGCGGGGTGCCGTACTCGGGCCCCGATGTGGGCGGATTCGACGGCAACCCCTCGCCCGAGCTTTATCTGCGCTGGTTTCAACTGGCCGCGTATCTGCCGCTGTTCCGTACTCACGCGAGTCTGCGGGCCGGGCGCCGGGAGCCCTGGGAATTCGGCGACGAGATCCTCGAGCACGCGCGCGTGGCGCTCATCGAGCGGCGGCGGCTGCTTCCGTACTTCGTGACGCTGGCGCATCTGGCGCACCGTACGGGGGCGCCGTACGTGCGGCCGGTGTGGTGGAGCGCGCCCGAGGACAGGGCGCTGCGCGACTGCGACGACGCCTTCCTGCTGGGCGACTGCCTCCTGGTGGCCCCGGTGCTGGACCCGGGGACGGACCGGCGCGCGGTGCAGTTGCCGCGCGGGTGCTGGTACGACACGGAGACCGAGGAGCGCTACGAGGGGCCCGCTCAGGTGCTGCTCGATGCCCCCTTGTCGCGCATTCCGGTCCTCGCGCGCGCGGGTGCCGTAGTTCCCGTACGCGGCGCCGACGGCGGCCTGGAGCTGGAGGTGTGGGCGCCCGCCCCTGGAGGTACCGGAGGCGGGCTCGTGGTTCCGGACACGGGCGACGGCTGGGACGAACCGGAGATCGAGCGGTATGTGACGCGCTGGGAAGGAAAGCACGTGATCGTCGAGCAGGACGGGGAGGACGGCCCGAGCGAGCCGTCACGCCCCCTACGGGTTCGCGGGCTGGGGGCCCTGTGAAGCGCTCCTGAACAGCCCTTCCAGCGCCCTGGACGACGCGTCAGATGTACCGGCCTTCGAAGAACGCCCGAGCTGCCAAGGTGTGCAGAGGGAAGGCGAGTTCGGTCGCCGTACGGAGCAGGTGCCAGCCCTCGGTCTCGTCCGTCGCGGAAGGCGGTGGCAGTGTGGCGGCCGGGCGCTCCGGAAGCAGGCCGAAGAGCAGGAGGTGCCCGTCGGGCGAGCTCATCGCGTCGGCGAGCCGTACGTCGTGGGCTGCCGCATCGATGCCCGTCTCCTCCTTGAGCTCGCGGACGACGGCATGCCGCCAGTCCTCCCGGTGGTCGATGAACCCTCCGGGCAGGGCGATTCCCCCGCGCGCGGGGGCGATGGCTCGGGTGATGACGACCAGGGCGGTGCCCCTGACGTCGTACACGGGCTGAAGGGCCACCGCGACGGGCAGCGGATTGCGGTAGGCCACGGCGCCACAGGAGGTGCAGGTGCGGGGCCAGCCGGAGACGCCCACTCCGTAGGGCGCTCCGCAGCTCGAACAGTGGGAGTCCGGCGCGGAATCGGCGGGCGGGTTCTGGGTCGGGGACACGCCGCGGACTGTAGCCGATCATCACATGGGCCCCTCCGGAGGGCCCGCTCCATGGGAGGAGATGGGAGACGGCCGGAACCACCCCCGTGAGCCCCGGCCGCCCCTACCGATACTCCGACGCCCAGGAGGCCCCAGCGGTTCTCCTGATGCACGGACCTGTCCGCCGACTGATGCACGGACCTGTCCGCCGACGCCCTGCCCAATCGGCGCGCCCCATGCCACACTTCTGACGAGCCGTCAGATATGCAGCACTGGAGGGATCTTGTCCCACACCCGCACACCCGTGGTCCCTGGCTGGTTCGCCGGCGAGGGAGATGACTTCCGGCTTCTGGGTACGCGCTGTTCCGCCTGTGCATCGGTGTTCTTCCCCCGAGAGGACGCCTTCTGCCGCAACCCGGGTTGCCCGGGCGGCGAACTGGCCGAGATTCCGCTGTCCCGGAGGGGTCGTATCTGGTCGTACACGGACAGCCGGTACCGGCCACCGTCACCGTATGTGTCCGACCCGGAACTCGAATGGCAGCCCTACGCGTTGATCGCTGTGGAGCTGGAGTCCGAGCGGATCGTGGTGCTCGGACAGGCGGTTCCCGGGGTCACCGTCGCCGATCTGACGGTGGGCATGGAGGTGGAGGTCGTCCCGGGCGTGCTGAACGAGGACGCGGAGACGACCTGGACGACCTGGCACTGGCGGCCGACGGGGGTGGGGGCATGACGGGTGACGTGGCGGTGCTCGGCGCGGGCATGCATCCCTGGGGCAAATGGGGACGCGGTTTCGTCGAGTACGGGGTGACGGCGGCGCGTGCGGCACTGGCCGACGCGGGGGTCCAATGGCGGGACGTCGGCTCGATCGTCGGCGCGGACACGGTCCGTGGCGGCTATCCGGGATACGTGGCGGGGGCGACGTTCGCGAAGGCGCTGGGCTGGCAGGGCGCCCGAGTGGCGAGTGTGTACGCGGCGTGCGCGTCGGGGGCACAGGCCGTCAACACGGCGCGGGCGCAGATCCTTTCGGGTCTCGCGGACGTGGTCCTGGTGGTGGGAGCGGACGCCGCTCCCAAGGGGTTCTTCCGGCCCGCGGGCGGGAATCGGCCCGACGATCCGGACTGGCTGCGGTTCCGGGTCCTGGGGGCGACGAATCCGACGTACTTCGGGCTGTACGCGCGGCGTCGGATGGCCGTGCATGGGGACACTCTGGAGGACTTCGCGCAGGTCAAGGTGAAAAACGCCGCCCTGGGGGCGCTGAATCCGAACGCGCGGTACCGCAAGCGGGTCACCGCCGAGGAAGTCGCCGCCTCGGCCGTCGTCGCCGATCCACTGCGGCTGCTCGACATCTGCGCCACCTCGGACGGGGCCGCTGCGCTGGTGCTGTCCAGCATGGAATTCGCGCGCCGTCATGGAGCCGCGGATCCGGTGCGGATCCGCGCGGTGTCCACGGTGACGCCGCGCTTCCCCAACACGGTGCTCGATCTGCCGGACATCGCGACGGACTCGGCGGTCGCGGTGGAGCCGGCGCCCGAGACGTTCCGCGCGTCGATCGCGCGAGCGGCGTACGAGGAGGCGGGCATCGGTCCGGAGGATCTGTCGCTCGCCGAGGTCTACGACCTGTCCACGGCCCTGGAGTTGCAGTGGTACGAGGACCTGGGGCTGTGTGGGGAGGGCGAAGCCGCCAAGCTGCTCAGAGAGGGTGCGACGGCCCCAGGCGGGCGCATACCCGTGAACGTCAGCGGCGGACTCGCCTCTTTCGGGGAGGCCGTTCCGGCCCAGGCCATCGCCCAAGTCTGCGAGCTCACCTGGCAGTTGCGTGGTGCCGCGGGCGAACGGCAGGTCACCGGCGCGCGGGTGGGGATCACCGCGAACCAAGGGCTGTTCGGGCACGGATCGTCCGTGATAGCCGTCCGGTGAGGGCAGGGTGCCGGTACGGGCGGACTGAGGTGGACTTCCGTACGCTGAGTGACCGGCCCGGAATCCTGCGTGAACAGCTCGTGAACTGGGCTTGGGCGCCTGCCGGAAGCGTCATTATCCTTCCGTGCGCTCCTGGACGGATACTCTCCGCTTCGCCTTCCAGCCGATCGTCAACCTGACGACCGGAGGGGTCGCGGCGCTGGAGATACTCGCCCGCCCGGAAGCCGGTGACGTCCTCGCACAGGCCCGCCGTGATCCCGAACTCGACGGGCGGCTGGCCGCGTTGGCGATCCGGGCGGCCTCTCGTCAGGAGACGCTGCTCCCGCTCCACGTCAACGTGTTCGCGGGCACCCTCGCCGACCTGGGAGGGCTCGCCGGGCTGCGGGAGGCCGTGCGCGAGGCGGGGCGCATGCCGTGGGAGGTGACGGTCGATGTCGGCCCGCCCTTCACGCACGTGCCGCACCGGGCGCTCATCGAGGCTGTCACGGCGCTGCGCGGCGAGGGCTTCCGGATCTGCGCGGACGGCATCGGCGATGGCGACGTACCCCTTCGGCTGCTCGCGGATCTCGCGCCCGACCTGGTCAAGCTCGATGCTTCCCTGCTGACGCGTCCTGCGGTCGTACGGGCGATGCGGACCCTGTGCGAGCAGCTCGGCGCGCTGCTGTCGATCGAGGGCGTCGAGACGGAACTGCAGTGTTCGGCGGCGCTGTCGGCGGGCGCGCAGCTGGCTCAGGGCGAGCTGTTCGGTCCCCCGGCACGCCGTCCGGCAGCGGACGTATACGTTCCGGCGCTCTCCCAGGCCACCGCGGCGACGCCTCCGTACGGGCCTTCGGTGCGGCAGTTCGTACGCCCCGCGGCGCTGTTGCCCGCAGGCGCGTCCGCAGGGCAGGTGCGGGCGCTGCTGACCGGGTCGCCGGAAGTGTCCGGGGTGCTGCTCGTGGACGCGGCCGGGGTCCCGGTGAGGTCGGTGCACCGTTCCCGGTTCCTGCTGTCGCTGTCGGGCCGCTACGGGCATGCGCTGTACGCCGACCGGCCGGCCGCCAAGCTGGGCGATCCGCCGCGTACGGTCGGCGTGGACGCCACCGCGTGGGAGGTCCTCGACGTGGTGGCGGACGGGGACCGCGACCGTACGTCCGATGACGTGGCGGTCGTCGACCGACTGGGGCGGTGCGTGGGAGTCGTACGACTGGCCGATCTGGTACGGGCGTTGGCCGAGAGCCGCGTCGAGGAGGCGGCCGGGCTGAACCCGCTGACGCGGCTGCCGGGTTCCGACGCGATCACCGCGGAGGTGGACCGGCGGATCGCACAGGGGCGGATCTTCGCGCTGAGCTGGCTGGATGTCGATGGCTTCAAGCAGGTCAATGACGGTGCGGGGTTCGCGGCGGGCGACGAGCTGATCCGCGGAGTGGGGCGGGCGCTGCAGGCCGCGGCGTCCGAAGCCACGCGCGTGGGGCACATCGGCGGCGACGACTTTCTCGTGCTGACAGATCCGGAGGGGCTCGATCCGCTGGCCATATCGGTGCTCGACACGCCGTGGTCGGCCGGTGGCCTCGCCGTCACGCTGTCGCTGGCCACAGTGCTGTGTGCTCCGGGGAGCTTGACCGACCACCGCCAGGCGGCCGCGTGTCTGGCGCCGCTGAAGCAGGCAGCGAAGTCGCTGCGGGGCGCGAGCTGGGTGCTGGGCCACGCGGGCCTGCCCGGCCATGAGATCCGGCGCGGCTCGGGGGCGGCGCCCGCACAGGCCGGATGCGGGGCCGGCGGGCCGGGCCTGGGCTGAGCAGTTTTTGCGCCACCGTGTCCGCCGGGCCCGGCAGTTGACCCGTGCGGCACCGCCGTACAGCGGTTGCGGAACCCGACCGTCCCGGGTCAGGCAGTCTTGCGGGCAAGAACCGTTGCCGCCCGCGACCTTGACGGTCGTTGACCACCGGTGAACACTTCCGGATGTCAGTCGGCGTCGCCGCATTCCGGCGTATCACGCACTGCGCCGCGCGGGCCCTCGCCTGCGCCAACGGGTCATCCCCCAGGGCGATTCGGCTGCCACGGCACGCTCGTCACGGACGCCGGGCGGGGCGCGGGACTCTCCCTGCCTTCGGCAGAAGTAGCCATGGGAAACGCACCCTGCACGGTGGTCCGGGGCCGATCGCCCCGGGCGAGGGCCTAGGAGCCGCCATGAGCAATGGAGACATCTTCGTCGGTGAGATCATCGGCACAGCCATCCTGATTCTGTTCGGCGCCGGAGTCGTCGCCGCCGTCGTACTGAACGGCTCCAAAGCGAAGGACGCGGGCTGGGTCGTCATCGCGTTCGGCTGGGGCTTCGGTGTGATGGCCGGGGCGTACACCGCGGCCCCGCTGTCCGGCGGGCATCTCAACCCGGCGGTGACACTCGGCATCGCCATCGACACCGGGGACTGGGACAAGGTCCCCATCTACGTCGTCGGACAGATGATCGGCGCGATGCTCGGCGCGGTCCTGTGCTGGCTGGTCTACCTCGCGCAGTTCCAGGCCAACGCCGAGGAGAAGAAGTCGCAACCGACGCTCGGGATCTTCTCCACGGCACCCGCAATCCGTAATCCCATGGCGAACCTCATCACGGAGATCATCGCCACCATCGCTCTGGTTCTGCCGATCCTGGCCTTCGGCCTGACCAAGGGTCTCGGCGAGTCCGGCACCGCGATTCTGATCGTCTCCTTCCTGGTGGTCGGCATCGGCCTGTCGCTCGGCGGTCCCACCGGATACGCCATCAATCCGGCCCGTGACCTGGGGCCGCGCATCACCCACGCCCTGCTCCCGATACCCAACAAGGGCACCTCGGACTGGGGTTACGCGTGGATCCCGGTGGTGGGGCCGCTGATCGGCGGGGCGCTTTCGGGGCTCATCTTCAACGCGGCCTTCTGAAGAATCCGACGAAGGGGACGTCATGACAGACAAGTTCGTCGCCGCAATCGACCAAGGCACCACCTCGAGCCGCTGCATCATCTTCAACGAAGCCGGCGCGATCGTCGCCGTCGACCAGCGTGAGCACCGTCAGATCTTCCCGAAGCCGGGCTGGGTGGAGCACGACGCCACCGAGATCTGGTCGAAGGTGCAGGCCGTGGTGGCCGGGGCGATCGCGAAGGCCGGGCTCCGCGCCGACCAGCTCAGCGCGCTGGGCATCACCAACCAGCGGGAGACAACAGTCCTTTGGGACCGCGCCACAGGCAAACCCGTGCACAACGCGATCGTGTGGCAGGACACCCGTACCTCCGCGCTCTGCAACGAGCTGGGCGGCTCGGACGGGCAGGACCGTTTCCGCGAGCAGACCGGCCTGCCGCTGGCCAGTTACTTCTCCGGACCGAAGGCGGCCTGGCTGCTGGACAACGTGCCGGGGCTGCGGGCTCGCGCCGAGCGGGGCGAGATCGCCTTCGGCACAATCGACTCCTGGCTGATCTGGAACCTCACCGGCGGCACGGACGGCGGCCGTCACGTCACCGACGTGACCAACGCCGGGCGCACCATGCTGATGAACCTCGAGACCCTCCAGTGGGACGCCTCGATCTGCTCCGCGATGAACGTCCCCGAAGCGATGCTCCCGGAGATCAAGTCCTCCTCCGAGGTGTACGGGACTGCCGTGGGCCAGCTCGGCGGGGTGCCGGTCGCCTCAGCGCTCGGCGACCAGCAGGCGGCGGTCTTCGGGCAGGCCTGCTACGACGTGGGCACGGCCAAGAACACATACGGAACCGGCAGCTTCCTGCTGCTCAACACCGGGAACCGGCCGGTTCCTTCGAAGAGCGGGCTGCTCACCACCATGGGCTACAAAATCGGCTCCGAGGCGCCCGTGTACTGCCTGGAGGGCTCGATCGCGATCACCGGCGCCCTGGTGCAGTGGTTCCGCGATCAGCTCGGCATCATCCGTACGTCGGACGAGATCGAGACGCTGGCGGCGAGCGTCGAGGACAACGGCGGGGCGTACATCGTGCCCGCGTTCTCGGGCCTGTTCGCGCCCTACTGGCGCTCCGACGCACGCGGAGTCGTCACCGGTCTCACGCGGTACGTCACGAAGGGGCACCTCGCGCGCGCGGTGCTCGAAGCGACGAGCTGGCAGACCCGTGAGGTCGTGGACGCCATGTTCCAGGACTCCGGGGTGCACATCACGACCCTGAAGGTGGACGGCGGCATGACCAAGAACAACCTTTTGATGCAGCACCAGGCGGATGTGCTCGGGGTACCGGTGATCCGTCCGAAGGTCTCCGAGACGACCTGCCTGGGCGCCGCTTACGCGGCGGGCCTCGCGACCGGTGTCTGGAACGACCTCGACGAGCTGAAGTCGCATTGGGCGAAGGACGTCGAGTGGACCCCGTCGATGGAGGACGCGGTGCGCGAGCGTGAGTACCACAACTGGCGCAAGGCGGTGGAGAAGAGCTTCGGCTGGCACGAGGACGGCCCAAGCTAAGCGCTCCGCGGGAAGTGCGGTTGCGGAACTGCGGGCCCGTCGTGGCTGGTCGCGCAGTTCCCCGCGCCCCTGAAGGGGCGCGGTACAGCACCGGAACTCGGCAAGTCCGCTGAGACTACGGCCCGTACCCCAGTCGGCGGGGGTACGGGCCGTACGCGTGGCAGGCCGGGCTCGGCCTTCAGGTGGTGACGGTCTGGCGGCGCTCGGCCGCGTACGCCATCGCGTGCTGGACGACGCCGATGAGGACCTCCTTGACGGACTCCCGGTCGCGCGCGTCGCACAGCACGACCGGCACGTCGGGGTCGAGGTCGAGGGCCTGGCGGACGTCTTCGGTGGGGTAACGGGCGGCGCCCTCGAAGCAGTTGACGCCCACCACGAAGGGGATGGAGCGCCGCTCGAAGTAGTCGACCGCGGCGAAGCAGTCCTCCAGGCGGCGGGTGTCGGCGAGTACGACGGCCCCCAGGGCGCCGGTGGAGAGCTCGTCCCACAGGAACCAGAAGCGGTCCTGTCCGGGTGTCCCGAAGAGGTACAGGACCAGGTCCTCGCGGAGCGTGATGCGGCCGAAGTCCATGGCGACCGTGGTGGTGTTCTTGCCCTCCACGCCGCTGGTGTCGTCGACGGGGCGGCCGGCCTCGGTGAGTACTTCCTCGGTCCGCAACGGCTTGATCTCGCTGACCGCGCCGACCATCGTCGTCTTGCCCACGCCGAAGCCGCCCGCCACCAGGATCTTGAGCGTGACGGGCTCGACTGGGGCCTTGCCGCGCTCAGAACGCCCGAAGATCATCGATCTTTTCTCCTGCTTCAGTGGTGTCGTACGGGGATGGGGCGGGGGGTGGACCATATCCGCCGCCTCCAGGTGTTTCGATGACCAGTACGTCGCCGGGGCCGACGTCCGCCGCGTCGCTTCCGCCGAGTTCGGTGACCGTGCCGTCCGCGCGTTCCACGCGGTTGGCGCCCAGTGCTCCGGGCTCACCGCCCGCCATGCCGTAGGGCGGGACCCTACGGTGCTGGGAGAGCGTGGAGACGGTCATGGGCTCGTGGAAACGGATGCGGCGTACGGCGCCGTCTCCGCCGCGCCACCGTCCGGCCCCACCGCTGCCGCTTCGTACGGCGAACTCGTCGAGCTGGACGGGCAGTCGCCACTCCAGCACCTCGGGGTCCGTGAGCCGCGAGTTGGTCATGTGGGTCTGGACGACGGATGCGCCGTGGAAGCCGTCACCTGCGCCGGAGCCGGAGGCCACGGTCTCGTAGTACTGGTGGCGCTCATTGCCGAAGGTGACGTTGTTCATGGTGCCGGAGCCCTCCGCCTGCACTCCGAGGGCTCCGTAGAGGGCACCCGTGATGGCCTGCGAGGTCTCGACGTTGCCGGCGACCACGGCGGCCGGGGGCTCGGGAGCGAGCATTGAGCCAGGGGGCACGATGATGTCCAGGGGGCGCAGACAGCCGTCGTTGAGCGGGATGTCGTCGGCGACCAGGGTGCGGAAGACGTACAGGACGGCGGCGTTGACCACGGAGAAGGGTGCGTTGAAGTTGGTGTCGAGCTGCGGCGACGTACCGGTGAAGTCGACGGTGGCGGAGCGCTTTCCGCGGTCTACGGAGATGCGCACCCGGATGACGGCGCCGGAGTCGGTCTCGTAGGTGAACTCGCCGTCTTCCAGGGCGTCGATGACCCGGCGTACGGATTCCTCGGCGTTGTCCTGGACGTGCTTCATGTACGCCTGGACGACGTCGAGGCCGAAGTTCTCGATCATGCGGGCGACTTCGTCGACGCCCTTCTGGTTGGCGGCGATCTGGGCGCGCAGGTCGGCGAGGTTGGTCTTCGGGTTACGCGAGGGGTAGGGCGCCTCCGTGAGCAGCCGTCGTGTCTCCGCCTCGCGGAGGTGGCCGCCTTCCACGAGCAGCCAGTTGTCGAAGAGGATGCCCTCTTCCTCAATGGTCCGGCTGTTGGCCGGCATGGAGCCGGGGGCGATACCCCCGATCTCGGCGTGGTGGCCGCGCGAGGCGACGTAGAAGAGAATCCGGTCACCCTCCGTGTCGAAGACCGGAGTGACCACCGTGACGTCGGGGAGGTGGGTGCCGCCGTGGTACGGATCGTTGACGGCGTACGCGTCCCCGGGGCGCATCCCTGAGCCCCGGCGGCGGATGACTTCCTTGACGCTGGTGCCCATCGATCCCAAGTGCACAGGGATATGGGGGGCGTTGGCGACCAGGTTGCCTTCGGGATCGAAGAGCGCGCAGGAGAAGTCGAGGCGCTCCTTGATGTTGACCGACTGGGCGGTGGACTCCAGGCGGGCACCCATCTGCTCGGCGATCGACATGAAGAGGTTGTTGAAAACCTCGAGGAGAACAGGGTCGGCTTCCGTGCCGAGATCGGAACTCTCCGTGACCGCCACGCGTTCCATGATCAGATGCCCGTCGTCGGTCATGGCCGCCTGCCAGCCGTCGTCGACGACGGTCGTCGCGCTGGCCTCGGTGATGATCGCGGGGCCGGTGACGGTTTCGCCGGGGGGCAGTTCCTCCCGACGGTGCAGGGGTACGTCGCGCCAGGCGCCGCCCGTGTGGAGGCTGACGGTCTCCGGGGTGCCGGGGGCCGAGTACGGGGTGGCGAGGGCGGAGAGATCGGGGGGTTCGGTGAGACCGGTGGCTTCCACGGAGAGGGCTTCGACGACGACCGGACGGTCGAGGGTGAAGGAGTATGTGGCGCGATGGCGGTCTTCGAAGGTGCGGATCATGGTGTCGGGCTCGGTCAGCTCGACGACGAGTGCCGTGTCCGTGCCGTCATAGCGCAGCTGGGCCCGGCGGATGACCCGGATGCGGTCCTCGGGGACGTCCTCGGCGAGGAGTTCGGCGCGGGCAGCGGCCTCCAGGTCGTCCGCGGTCTTCAGGACGCCGGGCATCGAGGACGCCTCCAGGGGGGCCTCGACGGACTGTTCGCGCATGGCCGTCGTGTCGGCGAGCCCGATGCCGAGCGCGGAGAGCACACCGGCCATGGGTGGCACGAGGACGGTGCGGATGCCGAGCGAGTCGGCGACCATGCAGGCGTGCTGCCCTCCCGCGCCGCCGAAGGTGGTGAGCGCGTACCGGGTGACGTCGTGGCCCTTCTGCACCGAGATCCGCTTGACGGCGTTGGCGATATTGGCGACCGCAATCTGCAGGTACCCCTCGGCGACCTGCTCGGGGGTGCGGTCGTCGCCGGTCCTCTCCCGGATCTCGCGTGCGAGGGCGGCGAACCGTTCGCGGACCAGGGCGTCGTCGAGCGGCTGGTCGCCGTCCGGGCCGAAGACCCTTGGGAAGTGGGCGGGTTGGATGCGGCCCAGGGCCACATTGGCGTCGGTGACGGTGAGCGGGCCGCCGTTCCGGTAGCAGGCGGGCCCCGGGTCCGCGCCCGCCGAGTCCGGCCCTACGCGGTAGCGGGAGCCGTCGAAGTGGAGCACCGAACCGCCGCCCGCCGCGACGGTGTGGATGTCCAGCATGGGCGCGCGCAGCCGTACGCCGGCGATCTGGGTGGTGAAGACGCGTTCGTACTCGCCGGCGAAGTGCGAGACGTCCGTGGAGGTGCCGCCCATGTCGAAGCCGATGACTCGGTCGAAGCCGGCGAGCTGCGACATCCGCGCCATGCCGACGATGCCGCCCGCGGGCCCGGACAGGATGGCGTCCTTGCCGCGGAACTGTCCGGCCTCGGCGAGCCCTCCGTTGGACTGCATGAACATCAGCCGCACGCCCCGCAGTTCATCGGCGACATGCTGGACGTAGCGGCGCAGCACGGGCGAGAGGTAGGCGTCGACGACGGCCGTGTCGCCGCGCGGGACGAGCTTCATCAGCGGGCTGACCTCGCTGGACAGCGAGATCTGAGGGAAGCCGATACGGGTGGCCAGCTCGCCGATGGCCTGCTCGTGGGCGGGATGAAGGTGGCTGTGCATGCAGACGACGGCCAGGGCGTGGATTCCGTCGTCGTACGCCTCCTGGAGCGGCCCGGCGAGGGCGTCCAGATCGGGGGCACGCAGGACGGTTCCGTCGGCGGCGATGCGCTCGTCGACCTCGACGACCCGTTCGTAGAGCAGCTCGGGCAGCTCGATCGCGCGGGCGAAGATCCGCGGACGGTTCTGGTAGGCGATGCGCAGGGCGTCCCTGAAGCCGCGGGTGACGACGAGGAGGGTGCGCTCGCCCTTGCGCTCCAGAAGGGCGTTCGTGGCGACGGTGGTGCCCATGCGGACGGCATCGATGGGGCCGTCATCGCGGAGGAGTTCCCGTACGCCTGCGACGGCGGCGTACCGCGCCGGGTTGTCGGAGAGGAGCTTGTGCGTGAGCAGGCGGCCGTCGGGGCGACGCGCGACGATGTCGGTGAACGTGCCACCTCGGTCGACCCAGAACTGCCAGCCTGTCACTTCTGCTCCCCGCTTCCGCGCTGCTCAGAGCGCCCGGAGCCCGCTGATCACGTCGCGCAGAATACTCTCGTCCGGCAGCTCGGCGGGGGGTACCGGACGCGTCACATGGACCATTTCGTCAGCCACGAGATCTCCTATGAGGACACGTACCACTCCGATGGGGAGGTCGAGTTCGGCGGCGAGTTCAGCGACCGACTGCGGGGTGTCGCGACAGAGTCCGACGATGTCCTCGTGCTCCGGGGACAGCGTCTGGGCCCCCGCCTCGTCGGCATGCGGTTCCGTCACGACGACCGCGATCAGGTCGAGGCGGTGCTGGGCCGCGCTGGTGGTGCGGCCGCGTGTCATGGCATACGGACGGACCACCGGTCCGGCCTCGTCGTCGAACCAGTGGGACATCCCCTGACCGTCTCCGCTCATGCCATCCCACTACCCGCCTGCGGGCAGATCGGTGCGCGGAGCCTGTGCCAGATGTGCGCCGACCCTCTTGACCAGCAACGTCATCTCGTACGCGACCTGCCCGACATCCGAATCGGCGTCCGAGAGGACGGCGAGACAGCTACCGTCGCCGGCGGCGGTGACGAACAGGAACGCGTCGTCGAGCTCGACGATCGTCTGCCGGACACTGCCCGCCTCGAAGTGGCGGCCGACGCCCTTGGCGAGGCTGTGGAATCCGGAGGCCACGGCGGCGAGATGCTCGCTGTCCTCCCTGGTCAGGTCCTTGGAGACGCCGGTGGGCAGACCGTCGCTGGAGAGCACCAGTGCCTTGCGGATGCTGGCGACGCGGTCCACGAGGTCGTCGAGGAGCCAGTTGAGTTCGCCGGACACCTTGTTGGTCCTGATGTGGCCGGCGTCCTTCGGTGCGGTCATCGACCGTCCCCCTTAGTCGTTCCTTGTGCTGTGCCGCCCTGGGCCCCGTCGCCCGCGGCGTTCTCCCCACGGCCGCGCTGCCAGCCGCGCTGGAGCGAGGCCATGCGGTTGCGTACCTGGTCGGCGTCGCGCTCGGTGCCTTCCGTGCCGCTCCCGGTGCGGGACGCGTCGCGCTCGGCACGCCGGTCGGGTCCGTCCTTCAGCTGCGGGGCCAGATTGGCCTGCCGTACGCGTCGGGGCAGTGGGCCGGTGTCGCCGCCTGAGGGCGGGGCGCCGGTGCGGCTGCCGCCCGTCGCGCTGCTGCGACGCGACTCCCGCTTGGGGAGGGGCGGGGCTTCGCCGGGCTCACCGCCTCGGGCCGAGGCTTCGGTGCGTTCGGCTCCGCGTGTGGGCGCATCACCAGGCTCAAGGCGGCGGCCTCCCGATTCCAGGCCTCGGCCGACTGGCCGGGTGCTGCCCGAGGGCCCGGTGTCACGGTCCGAGGTTCTGCCGAGTGCGGCGTCGCGGTCCGGTGTCCCGCTGGGCCCGGCCCCACCGCCCGCCGGCGCTGTATCGGCGTCTGGCGCGGCCTCGGAATCGGGCTCGCGCCGACGGCGGGGGAGCGGATCCGCCGCTTCCCGACGTGACGGCAGCCGATCGGCATTGGTGGTTCGCGTGCGCTTGGGCAGCTCCGCCGGCGCGCCCGGCCGTGCGGACGTCCCCTCGGCCGATTCCGCCCCTTGCGTCGATTCCTCGGCGTCAGCGCGTTCCAACGGCTCCACGCGCCGCGGCTTCGTCTGGGTGACGGGGCGGCCGTGGGAGCTGACGAGTTTCGGGGCCCGGCGGCGCGGGAGCGGCACGGGCTCGCCTGGGTGGTCGCCATCGCCCGGGCGAGCCGACTCCCCAGGGGTCTCGCGCGCCTGCTGGTGCTGCTCCACGGGCACGCCGGCGATGGAGCGGCGCGGGCGGAAGATGCCCCCGCGCTCGCTGTCCTCGTCATCGAGACCGGCCGGGAAGTCGTCGATGGCGTCCAGATCGACGGGAGACTCCAGCTCGATGGGCCCGTCCAGAATGGAGGCCGGCAGGCCCGGAAGCTGGACCGGTACCTGGGAGAGCGCGGCCTTGCGGTTGTCGTCGCCCTCCTTCGGCTGGAGCGCCCGGTCGAGCCGGAAGCCCACGCCGTTGGTGTCGGGCACATCCTCCGTGAGCAACGCGTCGGGGATGAACACCACGGCGGTGGTCCCGCCGTACGGGGACGGCTGCAGGGAGACGCGTACGTTCTGCCGCTGGGCGAGGCGGCTGACGACGAAGAGTCCGAGTCGGTCGGTGTCCGACAGCTCGAACTCCGGGGTCTCGGCGAGCCGCAGGTTGGCGTCGAGGAGCGCTTCCGGCGCCATACCCAGACCGCGGTCGTGGATCTCCAGCGTGAAGCCATTGGCGACGCGTTCGCCGAGCACCTGGACCGCGGTGTGCGGGGGCGAGAACACCGTGGCGTTCTCCAGGAGTTCGGCCACGAGGTGGGTGAGGTCGGCGACCGCGGGACCGGTGACGGCCATGCGTGGCAGCCGGCGTACCTCGATACGTTCGTAGTCCTCGACCTCGGCGACGGCGGCGCGGACGATGTCCATCAGCTGGATGGGCTTGCGCCACTGCCGGGAGGGGGCAGCGCCGGAGAGGATCACCAGGCCTTCGGCGTGACGGCGCATGCGGGTGGTCAGATGGTCGAGGCGGAAGAGATCGGCGAGTTCGTCGGTGTCCTCGGTCCTGCGCTCCATGCTGTCGAGCAGGGTGAGCTGCTTGTGCAGCAGGACCTGGCTGCGGCGGGCGAGGTTCACAAAGACTTCGGAGACGCCGTCACGCAGTTCGGCCTGCTTGACGGCGGCCTCGACCGCGGCGCGCTGGAGGGTGTTGAGGGCCTGGCCGACCTCGCCGATCTCGTTCTTGTCGTACTCCAGGCGCGGCACCTCGGTCTCCACGTCGACCTGTTCGCCCGCGGACAGCCGGCGCATCACGCTGGGCAGGCGCACCCCGGACGCCTCGTGGGCCTCCAGTCGCAGCCCGCGCAGGTCGCGGATGAGGCCGCGGCCGATGCGTACGGAAAGGAAGAGCGAGACCAGGAGGGCGATCAGGCCGAGGACGCCGGCGACGGCCGCCCTGACGATGACGTCGACGGCGATCGGCTGGACACGGTCCTGGTAGCGGTCGCTCGCCTCGTCGTTGAGCGTGCCCAACTCGTCGAGGACGTTGCCGGCTTCGGTGTCCCAGCTCTTCGCGGTGACGCCACGGGGCTTGCCAGCCTCGGAGGAGATGACGGCTTGTTCGGCCGCCCGCAGTGGGGCGGGCGCGGCGTTCTTCCAGAACAGCTCGTAGCGTTCGCGGTCCTCGGAGGGGAGCTGCGGCAGGTTGGTGTCGTACAACAGCTCGCGCTGTGCCACGAGGTCGGAGATGTTGCGGACCTCCTCGGCGGAGAGCCTGCCGACGACCAGCGCCGAGCCGAGCAGGGCGTCCTCTCGGGAGAGCAGTTCGCGCGCGAGGGCGACGTTGACGAGGGCGCGGGCCTGCTTGTCCATGTCCACGTCGTCGACCACATGAACGTTTGAGAGCACGTCGAAGCAGGGCTCGACGAGGCTGTTGTAGCGCTGCAGGGCCTGGGATCGGGTGACGGTGCCCTGTTCGACGCTGCGGCGCAGTGACTCGACGCCCTCCAGGGAATCCAGCATCGCCGTCAGCCGCCCGCCGGTGTCCTCTCCCATCGCGTCCTGCACGTCGGAGTTCTTGGCGTTTCTGCGGATCTCGGCGATGGCGTCGTCGGTGGCCGCCCGGCTGCGGCGGAGTGCGGCGAGACCGTCGGAGGCACGAGGGTCAGCGAGATAGACGAGGGTCTGACGGCGTTCCTGCTGCAGGACGCTGACGGTGTCCTCGGTGGGATAGGTGACCTTCTCCACGACGGACGAAGCGTCGAACAGCTCACCTGCCTCGCGCCCGGTGAGGAACGTAGCGAAGCCCCAGATCGCGGTCAGGGACACCAGCGGCACGATGAGCAGCGCCACGATCTTCCGGCGGATGGACTTCCCGCGAAAGCGCATGGCCTCCCCCAGCTCGACCCCCTCCGGACGGGGGTACACATGTGCGTCAACAAACGGCGCGAGCCTACTACCGACACACGGGGAACTCGAAGACCCGTCCGGACGGAGTCCTTCCGTTTCATCGATGCGACAGGAACAAGACATCCGCAGTTGTCCGTTCATTGGGGGAGATTGCCTCCCCGAATCCGGCACAGAACGCCGGACGCCAACCTCCCAATAGGCTTGGTCAGTTGGCTGAAATTTTTCGCCGGTTGGGAATCTTCGGGGTACGTCGATCGTCTTTCTGTATGGGAGTTGGGGACGGAATCGGCTCAGGCGCCGCATGCCGCACCCAGGTGGCATAAAACGGCGTAAGCCGGGCAGCCGTGTGACGTTGATGGCTCGTGACACGAAGCGAGGGGCTGCTGGGCGGTGGGGAGTGACAAGTTGATGGGCACGGCAGAGCGGCGCGAGGCACCCGAGCTGAGCGGCGGGGCGGTGGCGGTGGCGGAGCGGGACGCCCAGGCAGAGGCGCCGGATCGCGACATTCCGGCACAGCGGGAGCAGGAGGCGGAAGAGCGGACGTACTACCGGCAGTTGTGGGTCGAGGAGCCCGCACGCAAACCACGACTGCCCGATCCGGTGCGTACGTCCGCCGTGCGAGCCGTCATCATCATCGCCGTCACCTTGGTCCAGGCGATGGTGGCCTTCCTGTGCACGCTAGCCGGTTCCTGGCTGGCGTTCCCTATGGTCCTGAGCAGTGTGGCGAGCACGGTGGTCGCCACGTGGGGCGCGCTGGACGTGTGGGTGACCCGGCAGGTGTGGCTCCAGCGGAACGGCGTGGTGTCGACACCGAGCAGCACGGCGCGCGCCCTGCGACGCGAGCGGCGCAAGGCACGGCGCCAGGAGCGGGCATCCGAGCGCGCCAAGGAGCGGATACGCCGGCGGGGTGGCGCGGGGCAGTTGTCGCACTCCTGATGTGCTCCCGATGAGCTGGTCCGGAACTCCGGGCCACGCCCATCGGTGAGGTGACGGCCGCCTCCACCATGCTTGCCCCACGCGCCACTTCGCGCTTGGCCCGCATGAAGGGCCGCGGGCGGTCACAGCCGCGCAACGGCGGTGCACTTCGGTCGGACCAGAAGTCGCGCTGCGCCAGGGCACGGTCTGGGTCAGCGACCACCACCCGTACGTCCCGCAGGCGGAGTTGGGCGGCATCAAGCAGTCCGGCGTGGGGCGGGCACTCGGCCCGGCCGGTCTCGCCGAGTAGCGCGAGGCGAAGCGCATCTGACGGACGACGAATCCCAGCGCACAGGGTTGGTTCGGGTAGCCACGCGTAAGATCCGGAGCTCGTACGTCCGTATGATTCTGGCCACGTACATCACCAACAAGTCCCAGAGCCAGAGGACAACGATCAGGTACGACACCGACCGCGTACGGCCACGTCCCCCCACGAGCCGCGCTCCCCTCCCCTCCGGGACAGCTCCCCCACTCCCCAGGAGTCCGCGCATGACAGCCACCGCTCAGCCACCCGAGCAGCACAACCACGACGATTCCGAGCTTGCCGAGTTCGGGTACAAACCCGAACTCAAGCGCACGCTCGGGAACTTCCACACCTTCGCCGCAGGTATCAGTTACATATCGATCCTCACCGGCACCTTCCAGCTCTTCTACTTCGGTTTCGCGAGCGGCGGTCCCGCCTACTGGTGGTCCTGGCCGATGGTGTTCGTGGGCCAGTTCATGGTCGCCCTGTGCTTCGCCGAGCTGGCCGCCCGTTATCCCGTGGCCGGTTCCGTCTACAACTGGTCGAAGAAGGTGGGTAATCCACATATCGGCTGGCTGGCGGGCTGGATGATGCTGCTCGCCTCGATCGTGTCGATCGCGGCCGTGGCGCTCGCCTATCAGTTGACGCTTCCTCAGATCTCCTCGTTCTTCCAGTTCGTGGGCGACGGCACGGGCACATACGACGTGGCGACGAACGCGGTGATCCTTGCCGCGGTGCTCATCCTGTTCACGACGCTGGTCAACGCCTTCGGCGTGAAGCTGATGGCCACCATCAACACGGCGGGCGTGTTCATCGAGCTCCTCGCCACCGTCGTCCTGATCGTGCTGCTGGCCGTCAACATCACGCGCGGTCCGCAGGTGGTGACCGAGACTCAGGGCACCGGATCGGGCCAGTCGTTCGGCTACCTCGGTGCGTTCCTCGTGGCCTCGCTGGCGTCCGCGTATGTGATGTACGGCTTCGACACGGCCGCTTCGCTCGGCGAGGAGTCGCTCGACCCCTCGCGCAACGCGCCGCGTGCGATCATCCGCGCCATCGTCGCCTCGTTCGTCCTCGGCGGGCTCATCCTGCTCTTCGCGCTGATGAGCGTTTCCAGCCTGCGGGGCGAGAAGTTGTCCACGGACGGCCTGCAGTACGTCGTCCTCGATGTGCTCGGCTCGACAGCCGGCAAGGCGATGCTGTGGTGCGTGCTGATCGCGGTCACCGTCTGCGCCCTGGCCGTACACACGGCGGCGATCCGGCTGGCCTTCGCGATGGCCCGCGACAACAACCTGCCCGCCGCGTCCCTGCTGGCCAAGGTCCATCCGCGGTTCCAGACACCGGTGCTCCCGGCCGTCATCATCGGGATCCTCGCGCTGGCGATCCTGGTGGTCAACATCCGGCAGCCGCAGATCTTCACCGTGGTGACCAGCATCGGCATCATCATGATCTACCTCGCGTACCTGATGGTCACAGGACCGATGCTGGTGGCCAGGCTGCGCGGCAAGTGGCAGCCCGCGGGCGACGGCAAGTTCTCGCTCGGCCGCTGGGGACTGCTCGTCAACATTCTCGCCGTGATGTGGGGCACGGCCATGACGGTCAACCTGATCTGGCCCCGCCCGGAGGTCTACAACGCGACCGCCCCCTACCACTGGTATCTGCGCTGGGGCGCCGTCCTGTTCGTCGGCATCGTCGCCGCGGGCGGCTTCGCCTACTACTGGTTCGTGCAGCGGCACCGCACCGGCGTGCTCGCCGAGCACCAGTTGCAGCAGACAGCGCCCGGGCAGCCCGCCGCGGCGCCGGCGTCCGAGTAGGCGGGACCGACCGCGCCCCTACGCGGTGCTTGTCGGTGCCGGGCGCTTGAACATGCGCGTCGCCGTGATCTCGCTGTGTACCGACTCCCCCTCTCCGGCCGGTGGCTGCTGCGGCAGCCCCGGCCGGAGGTGTTCCTCGACGCTGATGTACTTGAGGCCGGCGCGGAGGTCTGCGTCGTTCCGCAGCCGGATCACCAGGGGGAACTCCGCCAGCGCGGTCGTGTCGAACAGGCCGGTGGTGTAGAGGAGTTGGACACCCAGCGCGTCCGAGACGGCCCGTTGGAGTTCCAGCAGGTACGTCGCGTTGGCGCGGCCGATGGGGTTGTCGAGGAACAGCGTGCCCGCGTGACGGTGCTTGTCGCGGCCCCGGTCGTTCGAGCGGAGGGCGGCCATCGTGCAGTACAGAGCGATGGCGGCGGTGAGCAGCTGACCGCCGGAGAACACATCGCCCATCTGCCCGACGGGGACACGCTCGGCGCGCAGTACGGCGTCCGGCTTGAGGATCTCGACGGCGACGCCCTTCGGCTGGAGTGCCGCGCCGACGCCGCGAAGTAGCAGCGACATGCCGTCGCGGCGGAGGTCGGAGTTCTTCTTGACGGCCGCGCGGGTCGCCTCGTCGATGACCTCGCCGAGCCGCTCGGTGAGCGTGGCCTGGTCCGGCTCCTCGAAACGGATGCGCAGGAACTCCTGCCCCGACCACTCGCCGAGCCCTTCAGGAAGACGGGACAGCCGCTGGGCGGACCGGAGCGTGGCCAGCGCGGACTCCACGAGCCCCCGCAGCCGGTCCACGATCGAGTCCCGGTTCCGCTCCAGCTGCGCCAACTCGTCGGTCAGGACCCGGAGTCGGGGCGCGAAGGCGTCCGCCCACTTCTGGGCGTGCTCGGGCAGCGCGGCGGCGGGCAGCTCGCGGATCTGCTGCCGAGCCGGGGTGCGGACCTGCTCGTAGCGTGTCGAGTTGGCATGCCGTACGAGGACATCGCTCGCTTCGCGTACAGCTGCCTCTGCGGCGGAGAGGTCCGCGGCACAGCCCCGCAGGGAGCGGCGGGTCTCGGCGGCGGACTGCCGGGCCTCGTCAAGGGTGCCCGGGTACGGCTCGGGCTCCTCCTGCTCCTCTTCCGTCGGGTGCTCGCGCAGGAGGTCCCGTAGGAGAGCGGCTGTCTCGTCGAAGCCGCCGACCGCGTCCTCCGCGGCTCGGTGGGCGCCGAGGAGTTCGGAATGGGCCTCGCGTGCCTGGCTCAACGCCTCGGTTCGGGAGGCGAGTTCGGCCGTGGCGGTACGCAGCAGGCTCTGCGCGTGCTCGGCGTCGCGTGGGACCAGCTCCTCGGGCAGCTCGGTGTGAGCCTCGCCGTCCTCGGGAGCGTGCCGCTCGGCCTCACCGCGGAGCCGGCCCAGCTGCTCGCTCGCGGTCGACATACGGGTCTCCAGCAGCTGAACAAGCTCCTCGGCGCGGGAGACGGCGGCCTGCCGGGACGGCCCGTCGGAACCGTCCGGGGACTCCAGAAGCTGGGCCGCGCGTGTACGCACCTTGTTGCTGAGCCGGTCCAGCTCGGCGAGCGCGGCGCTCTCGTCGCTCTCGGCCCGCGCCTGCTCGGCACGCAGATCGGCGCCGACGCCGACCTTCTCGTAGAGCTGCGACGCGGCGCGGTAGGCCTCGCGGAGGGCGGGGAGCGAGGGCTTGGGGCCGCCCTCCGCCGCTCCCTCTTCAGGTACGTCGTCGGGGACGCCTGCGATCTCCGCGCGCTCGGCGCGCAGGGTGCGGGCCGTGCGGCGGGCGTCGTCGGCGGCACGCTGGGCGGCGCGCCGGTCCTCGTCGGCGGCGCGGGCCCGCTCCAGGCAGGACTGGGCGCGGGCCTCCGACTCGGTTGCCTCGTCGGCGAGTTCGCGCAGTCTGGCCTGCCAGCCGGCCCGTTCACGCAGCCGGAAGGCCAGTCCGGCGAGGGCGTCGGCGGCACGCCGGGCCCTCTGCGCGGCGTCCTGGCGCTCGTCCCGTACCCGGGCGGCGTCCGATGCGGCCTCGTCGGCCTCGGCCCGTACGGTGCGCGCCTCGGCGAGTTCGGCGTCGGTTTCTTCGGCGAACGCGCGCGCCTCGCCGGCCGCCGCGGCGAGTTCGGCGAGCCGGCCCGCCGGGCATCCGGTGCGCCAGGAGGCTAGGCGCGCTGCCAGCTCGCGGTCCTTGGCCAGCCGGGCCGCCAGCTCCCGGATCTCCTCGTCCCGTTCGGTCGCGCGCGTGCGCAGCGTCTGCCGTTCCTCGTCGGCGGCGTGTTCGTCGTGCATGGCCGGGTTCGGCGGTACGAGGAATACGTCGCTGCGCCCGCCGTCGCCCGCGTCGTGGGCCGGTGTCGGGGCGAGCAGCGCGGCGGCCGTGCCGACGGCCACGGCGGACCGGGGCAGCAGTGCGGCATCGGTGAGGGCTTCGCGGGCGCGGGCGTGGGTTTCCGGGTCCGTGATGATGACGCCGTCGACCAGCTCGGGCCGGGCGATCAGCACGCGCGCGTGGTCGACGGGATCGACGGCCTGGGCGAGATAGCGCCAGCCGGGGAGCGCGGGGATGCCGCGCTCGCCCAGGTACTCCACGGTGGCCAGGACGTCCGGTCCCGGTGGCAGCAGCCCGCCGTCACCGAGGGCGCCGAGAATCCGCGCATCGTCGGCCGCCGCGGTGCGCAGCTCGAAGAGCTGCCGCTCGGCGGAGGCCACCCCGTCGTCGAGCAGCTCCCGCAGTTCGTCGGCGTAACGGTCCAACTCCTCGGCGGTGAGGGGACCTTCGGCCATGGGTCGGGCGGCGGTACCGCGGCCCTGGGCGGCCGCCGCATCCCGGCCGGCACCGGGCACACCCGCGCCATCGGCCGAGCCCGGTGCGGAAGCCACACCCGGCAAGGGATCTGCAGAGCCGTCCGCGCCCGCTCGGGGCATCGGCACCGCGGCGCGGCCCGGACCGGAGGCACCCGCTCCTGGGAGGCTCAGCAGTTCGGCCAGCCGTTCCTCGCTCGCCAGGGATTCGGCGGTTCGCCGCTCCGCGTCGTACGCGCGCTCGGCGGCCGTCGCGGCATCCGCCGCGCGGGCAGCCGTGAGTTCGGCGCGGGACTCGGTCGCCGCGGCCTCGCGGGCGTGTTCCGAGGCGCGGCGGGATGCCTCGCGTGCGGTGTCCCAGGCGGCGACGGCGGACTTCTCGGCGTCGCTGGCCTCCAGGGCCGCGCGCGCGGGGTCGGCGTCGGGGGCGGTGTCGTCGAGCCATCCGGCGCGTACCGCCTCGGCGGTTTCCTGCTCGACCTCGCCGAGCCGCTCCCGCAGGTGACCGGCCTCGCTGCGGGCGCGCTGCGCCTCCGTGGCGGCGGCCGTCGCGTCGCGGTGGGCGGCCTCGCCGGTCTCCTGGAGCGCGGCGGAGCGCTCCTCCTGCTCGACCGCGACCGCCTCTGCCCCTTCGGCCGCGGTGTGCAGCGCGCGGACCAGGTCGACGGCGGCCTTGGCGCGCGCGGCGAGCGCCGGCGCGGCATCCCGCTCGGCCTCGCGGATCGCGGCCGCCACGCGCGCGGAGCGGTCCGCCGCGGCCCGGTGGCGCAGCACCGCCTCGGCTGCCTGCCAGGCGGAGTGCAGCGTGCGCGCGTCGGCGAGCTCGCGCTTCTGCGCCGCCGCCGCCTTCTCGGCGCCCGCGAGTGCCAAGGATGCGTGCCGGTAGGCGAGTTCGGCCGCGATCAGCGCGCTCTTGGAGCGGGCGCCCTCGGCCTCGGTCACCGTGTGCGCGGCGTCGGTGACCCGCTGGGCGAGATCGGCAGCCCGGGCCCGCTCCTGTACGGCGCGCGCGGTCAGCCGCCGGGCCAGCGTGCGCGTACGCCGCTCAGCGGCCGCGTGGATGTCCCGCGCGCGCGAACGTGTCCCGGACGCCTCCACGATCCGCCCGAGCAGGTCCACGGACCCCGCCGTGAACTCCCGCTCGGCAATCAACTCGGCCCGCCGGCCCAGCTTGTTGCCGAACCCGCTGACCAGGTCCGCGAGCCCGTCGGTGTCCCGGGTGTCGGTGACCGCGCGCAGCAGCAAATCGGTGAAGTCGGAGTCCTTCTTGACCGCGAAAAGCCCGGCCGCCTCACCTTCGTCGGAGTTCATCTCCCGCTGGTAGCGGAAGAGTTCGGGATCCAGGCCGAGATCCCCGAGGTGCTCGTTCCAGCGGTCGTGGATCTCCTCCCAGTGCACCTCCAGATGCGGATACGCCTTCCCCGCCTCCGTGATCGCGTCCCGGAAACCCTTCATCGTGCGGCGCCGCCCCTGCGCCCCGGACACACCCTCCACGTGCGGCCGTACGGCGGTGGCCTCGGCGACCGGCAGATTGTCCAGGCTCAGCCCGGGGCCGGGCCGGAACGAGTACCACGCCTCCGCGAACTTCCTTGGATCGTTGGAGACTTGGCGCCCGCGCCACTCGCTCACCTTGCCGACCACGACGCACTCACCGGTCAGCGTGTGCTGCCACTCCAGCGCCACATGCCCGCAGTCGTCGGCGAGCAGGAACTTCCGCAGCACACCCGAACTGGCCCCGCCCAGCGTGTTCCGGTGCCCCGGCAGCATCACCGAGAAGATCAGCTTGAGCAGTACGGACTTGCCGCCGCCGTTCTCCAGGAAGAGCACGCCCGCGGGCGCGGGACGGCGCGGCGGCCCGGCCGGCTCCTCCTCGAAGAACTCCGCCTGGGTGGGCGCGGGGTCGGGCACGGGCTCGCCGACACCCCGCAGGTCCAGCACGGTGTCGGCGTAGCGCGCACCGGCCGGCCCGATGGAGTAGAGGCGGACCCGGGACAGCTCGTACATGGCGGCGGACTCTCGTAATCGGACGTCGTCGGAAGGGGGTTGGGCTCGGTCGGGGTCGGGCGTGGTCGAAGTCGGAGGTGGTCGAAGTCGGAGGTGGTCGAGGTCAGGGGTCGTCGAGGTCAGGAGGCGGCGTCAAGGACTGGAGTGGAACGGCAGCCCCGCGTCGGCCGCCAGCTCCAGGTCGTCGGTGTCCTCGGCGGGCAGCAGGGTCGCGGTGCCGTCGGTGACCGGCACGATGCCCAGCTCGAGCAGCTCGGCCATGGCGGCGCTGCCCGCCATGTCGCGCACCTGGAGCTGGTAACGGGCGGTCGTACGGTACGTCCCTCCGCCGTCATCCCCGGTGCGCTGCAGAAACCCGGAGTCGGTGAGGAACGCCACGGCCTTGCCCACTATGCCGGTGGTCGAACCGGCGAGGCGGCGTGCGTCCTTGGTCGCCCCGGTCGCGCTGCGTCTGGCCCAGATCCGCCAGGCCGCCTCGAGGCCGGGCGCGTCGGTGGCCGGGTCGGTGTTCTCGCCCTGCTCCTCGGCCCGCTCCTCCAGGCGCCGGCAGGCCTGCCGTACGAACGCGTCCACTCCGTTGACCGAAACCCGCCCGATGTAGCCGTCGTCGGCGAGGTCCTCGGGCCGCGGAAACGCCATCGCGGCCACCGCGAGATGTGCGAGCCCGTGCAGGAATCTGTCCCCGGCGTCCGCCGAGGCCCGTCGCGCGTAGTCCCCCATGCGCACGGCGAACACCGAGTCCTCGGCCGCGGTCACCGCCATTCCCGCGCGCGGGGACACCTCCAGCACGACCAGCCCGAGCCCCGCGGCAACGGCGTCGGCGAGCCGGGCGAACGCCGGGACCTCGCGATAGCGCCGCAGCAGTTCGGCGTACTCCTGGTCGCGGGCGGGCTGCAGCTTGGGCTGCAGCCCAAAGGCTACGAGCCGGGCCGCGTCGGCGGCGTCGGCTGGAGTGACGGCGGCGGACGCCGGGGCGGCGACGGCCTCCGGCTCACTCCACTCGACGTGCTCGGTCACGGCTTCGGCTCCTTGTTCAGAGGTACGGCGGCGAGAGCGCCCCGGTAAGGGGCGCGTGACATATGCGGCTCCGCCGCATGGGCGCGACAAGCCGCCGACGGCCCGCAGTCAAACGACAACCCGCGCTTCATCGGCCGTCCAAGCGGAGCGTCGCCGTCCCCACGATCAAATCCGCCCCACCGAACTCCGAGTCGTCCAATTCCGTCCCGTCATCCACCGAGAACAACAACTTCTCCTCCCCCTGCCGATAGGCGGTCCCCACCGGCGGACTGGCCGCGTGCACGGCCAACAGCGCGACGAGGTAGGGCAGTTCAGGATCCTGACGCCGGGCTTCATCCAGCAGCCCGGACAACCGCCGCGGCGCATCCGCCGGCAAGTCCAGCAACTCCATGGCGGCAGCCAGCTGCTCCTCGCTGAACCGGCTGTCGTCCGGCGTAGCGATCAGATCCGGCTCCGGCATCTCCGCCCCGAGATGCTCCCGCTCCATGGGGGGCGTCAGCAGTATGTCGACCAGATCCCCGACCCGTACGGACACCGGAGTGCGCAGTCCCGTCCCGCGTGCGAAGAACGCGTCCGTCACGCGCAGCGCCTGCTCCACGGGCAGGGGCAGCACCGGCGCCACAAGGTGCCCGTACAGGTCGATCCCCGACGTCGCCATGGGCGCGGCGAAGGCCTGTCGGTCCTGCTCGGCGCGGAACAGCGGGCCGGCCGCCAGGAGGCGGGACTGCAGCTGTGTATGGCGGCGGATGCAGTCCTTGACGATGTCGACGAGTTCGGCTGCGCGGCGCTTGTGGTCGGGGTCCTCGGACTCGTCGCGGGCCTTGCGGATGTTGGTGAGGATCGCGTTCTCGTGGCGATAGCGGTCGGCCACGTGGTCCAGCGCCTCGGCGATCATGTCGGGCACGGCCTGCAGCCAGTCCACCGCGCGGACGTTGCGCCGCGTCGCGTCCAGGGCCTTGCGGAGTGTCTCGGAGTACTGCACGGTCCGGTAGCGGGCCTGTTCGGCGGCCAGTTGTGCGTCGGCGAGCCTGCCGCGGCTGATCAGCACCTCCAGCTTGACCTCGGCGGCGATCTGAGCGCTGGTGACGTCTGTGTCGAGGGCGCCCACGAGGACGTTGACCGCCTCGTCCGTCGTACGGAGATACACGCTCCCTCCGTAGCCGGGCACCTCCTCGATCAGCTTGAAGTCGTAGTCGCGGCGCACATAGGAGCCGTCGGGCGTGAACGTGCCGTACACGGCCCGGAAGCCGCGGTCGACGCTGCCGACGTTGATCAGGTTCTCCAGGACCCAGTGGGCCACCCGCTCGTGCTCGGCGACGGGGCGGCGCGGGGCCTGCGCGGCGATGCGCGGGATGAGCCTGGCGACGATCTGGTCGTGGTCGGCGCCCGTGTCGAAGTCCATGTTCAGCGTGACGAGGTCGATGGCCGCGAGGGCGACCTCCGCCATGCCGTACACGGAGTACTCACCCGCGAGGTTCGCCTTGCGCACGTCGAGGTCGTGCAGGGGGGCGGTGCAGGCGAGCGCGCGCAGGCGCCGCGCCAGCCCCTCGTCGGCGGCCGGGCCCGGTGCGGGGCGCGGCCCCGCGCTGAGCTGGGGCGGAACACGGTCCGTCGAGGCAGGCGAAGTCACGAGGCAAAGACTAGGTCCTGGGTCTGACAACGCCCCAAACGCCCAAGAAGGGCGCCTGCGTCACCCGAGTTTCCCGCCCAAGAGGGGCGCCCGCGTCACCCGAGTTCCTTCTCCGCCACCCGTTGCCCGTAGACCTCCACGACCCGCCTGCGCGAATCGGCCAGGTAGGCCGCGAGCAGTTGCTCGGCCTCGTCCCGGTCGCCGTTCTGGAGGGCCGTGAGGATCTGGCCGTTGCGGGCGAGGTACGGCTCGTGCAGCCGTCGTGGGTCGTCCACCAAGTGGAAGGCGAGCCGGAGTTCGGCCAGGACCCCGCTCATCAGCTCGTCGGTGCGGGCGCTTCCGGCGAGCGCCACCAGCTCCCGGTGGAAGCGGATGTTGGCCGTACCCAGGGCCTTCCAGTCCTTCTCACTCATCGCCTCCTGCCCGTCCGCGACAGCCCGGGCGAGACCGTCCACGGCGTACGGCGGTTTGCCGAGACCTCGGACGACGGCGCATTCGACGAGGCCCCGGGTGCGGTAGATGTCCTCGACGTCCTCGACGGTCGGGACCCGTACGAAGACACCGCGGTTGAGCTCGTGCATCAGCAGGCGTTCATGCGTGAGCAGCCGGAATGCTTCGCGCAGGGTGTTGCGCGAGACGCCGAGGGCGCCGCCGATGCTTTCCTCGGACAGCCGGGTGCCGGGCGGGAAGAAGCCCTCGGCGATCCGGTTCCTGAGGATGTCCGATACCCGCTCCGCGGTGCTGGTGCGTCCCAACAGTGCGCGATCGTCCGCCAGTCCGTTCAATTCGGCCATCCCCGGATTCAACCGCAGACACAAGAACGAAACAACACAGGTATTGAGGGATTGTTCAACGATCCCTTACCTTGCTGGAATAGGCGCCGCCCGCTCGCCCCGGCACCGACGGCTTTCGCACGCCGGTTCAGCACCCCAGCGCTTCCGCACGGCACGGCTCATCAGCACTGAAGCACGAAGGAGATCCTGTGAACCGCACTCAACTCCGGCACCAGGATGCGCTCGACGAGCACGCGCACGCGTGGAGTCCCCGCGAAGCGCGCGCCCTCTTCCGTACGGGCCTGTCGGGCCCCACCGCGGGCTGCGCGGCGGGCCACACCCAGGCGAACCTGATCTCGGTGCCCGCCGACTGGGCATACGAGATGCTGCTGTTCTGCCAGCGCAACCCGAAACCCTGCCCTGTCCTCGACGTCACCGACGCCGGCTCCTGGACCACCGTCCTCGCCCCGGGCGCGGATCTGCGCACCGATCTGCCGCGCTACCGGGTGTGGGAGCACGGCGAGTTGGTGGAGGAGCCCACGGACGTGCTGGACCACTGGCGCGGCGACCTGGTGTCGTTCCTCATCGGGTGCAGCTTCACCTTCGAGTGGGCGCTGACCGAGGCCGGCGTGCCGCTGCGCCACATCGAGCAGGGGCGCAACGTCTCCATGTACGTGACGAGCCGTCCGTGCCGTCCCGCGGGGCGGCTGCACGGCCCCATGGTGGTGTCGATGCGCCCGGTGCCGCCCGCACATCTGGCCGCGGCGATCCGGGAGAGCAGTCTGCTGCCCGCGGTGCACGGCAGCCCGGTCCACTGCGGCGAACCGGGCGGGCTCGGCATCGGGGACCTGGGGCGCCCCGACTTCGGCGATCCCGTGGACGCCGGTCCCGACGACATCCCGGTGTTCTGGGCCTGCGGGGTGACGCCGCAGGCCGCGGTGATGGCCTCGCGCCCGCCGTTCGCGATCACCCACGCACCGGGCCAGATGTTCATCACCGACGCCCGCGACGAGCAGTACCGCGTGGCCTGACGCGAGGAATCGAAGTCCGGCGCCGCGCCGCGCCCTTCAGGGTCGCGGGATTGTGACATTGCGCGACTCCGTCGCCTGCGCCCGACCAGCCACGACGGACCGCTCCTACGAACCGCCCAGCCCAGCCCACGGAGCGTTACGCCACGTCGGGCTGTTCCGTCGTCACCGACAGCGCCGCCAGCGCCGACGCCACCGCATGAGACGCGCTCAGGTCGAGCCGGGCGCTGGTGCCGCGGGCGCGGTGGCTGATCTCGTCGGCGGCGAGGGTGAGGAGTTGGGGCAGGAGGTCGGTGCAGCGGCGGGCCACCCAGCCCGTGCCCGCGGTGGCCATCCACCACAGGCTCGCCGAGCGGGTGGGTGCGGGGAATTCGGGCTTCTCAGAAGGTGCGTACCCCGTCGCGATGCCCGCCTCCGCGAGCAACGCGTGGAAGCGTACGGCGAGTTGCCGGTGCCCCCGCTCCCCCGGATGCAGCCGGTCCGCACTCCACATGGCGCGCTCCTCGAGCCACGCCCCTTCCGCGGCGTGGAGATGGACGGCGCCGTACCGCTCGGAGAGCGCGTGCACCACCGTGTTCACGGCCCGCTGACGGCGTGCGAGCGGCCGGGCCAGCGCCCCGGGCAGCCCCAGCATCGCGCCGGGGTCGGGCAGGCAGGCGGTGAGCAGCATCGCCCCCTGCCGGGTGAACGCCGCGTACACCTCGTCGAGCCGCGCGGCCACCGCGTGGATGTCGAAGGTGCACCTCAGGGTGTCGTTGACGCCGATGACGACCGAGGCGACGTCCGGCCGTACGGCCAGCGCGGCAGGGGTCTGGCGCTCCAGGACGTCGCGCGTCTGGGCGCCGCTGACCGCGAAGTTGACGAACTGTGCGGGCGCGTCGGCGGGGGCGATCCCGTCGGCGAGCAGTGCGGCCCAGCCGCGCCACCCTTCGCCGACGGGATCGCCCACTCCTTCGGTCAGGGAGTCCCCCAACGCCACGAACCGCAGGGGTCTCATGCCACGCCCTCCCGGGCCCTTCGCGCGGAGGAGGTGCCCGCCTGGGACGAGGCCCGGTCGACGCGTACGGCCGCGTCGTGCGCCGTGAGGAACGCCTCTACAGCGGCCGACCAGCTGAAACAGGCGGCACGCGCGCGTGCCGCCTCCCGGCGCTCGCCCTCGGGACGGTCCAGCAGCAGCCGCACCTTGTCCGCGAACGACTCTCCGTTGTCGGCGGCGGTGGCTCCGGCGGAGCCGATGACCTCCGGGAGTGCGGAGGAGGCGCTGGCGACGACGGGCGTGCCGCAGGCCATCGCCTCCAGGGCCGCGAGCCCGAACGTTTCGGCGGGCCCGGGGGCCAGGCATACGTCGGCGGAGGCCTGAAGGCCGCCCAGGAGCGCGCGGTCGCCCACATGCCCCAGGAAGGTGACCGGCAACCGCCGCTCGCGCGCCCGCTGTTCGAGCCGGGCCCGCAGCGGCCCGTCTCCGGCGACGACGAGCACCGCGCGCTCCCCACGGCGCAGTAGCGCCTCCAGGGCGTCCAGCGCGGTGCCGGGCCGCTTCTCGACGGACAGCCGGGAGCACATCACCAGCAAGGTCTCGTCCACGCGCGCGTGCCGGGCGCGCAGCCCCGGGTCCCGCAGCGAGGGGTGCCGGCCCTCCAGGTCGACGCCCAGCGGGGCGCGTACGACATTGCGGGCGCCGATGCGGACGAACTCGCGCTCCGCGAACTCCGTGGTGCACACCACGCGTGCATAGTGGTGCGCGGTACGGAGGTTGAGGGCGTCGGAGGCCCGCCGGGCGATGCCTTCGGACAGGCCCCAGGTGCGCAGTACGCCGTCGGCGGTCTCGTGGGAGACCATCACGGCGGGCACCCGGGCGCGCCGCGCCCAGACGCCGGTCCAGCGCAGCGTCGTACGGTCGGAGACCTCGAGCCGGTCGGGCGCGAGCTCCTCCAGGAGTGCGGACACGCGCTTCTTGTCGGTGAGAACGCGGTAGCCGCCGGTCCCGGGCAGCAGCGGCCCTGGCAGGGTGATCACCCGGCCCTGCTCGGTCTCGCGGTCGGTGGCGCGCTCTCCGGGCACGATCAGCACCGGCTCGTGCCCGGCCTCCCGGTAGCCGGCGCCCAGCTCCCGCAGCGCGGTCCGCAGGCCGCCCGAGGCGGGGGCGACGAAGTTGGCGAGCCGGACGATCCTCAGCGACTCGCTCATGCCGCCACCGCCGTCCGGCCGGTGAGCACGTCGGCGTAGTGCCCGATGAGCTGGTCGCCGACGGCCGCCCAGGTGCGGCCCTCGACGGTACGGCGCGCCTCGGCGCCGTACGCGGCCCGCAGCGCGGGATCGGCGGCGAGCGCCGCCACGGCGTCGCGTACGGCGCCCTCGTCGCGCGGCGGGACGAGCAGCCCGGTGCGCCCGTGGGCCACCAGGTCGAGCGGTCCGCCCGCGGCGGGGGCGACCACGGGAACACCGCTGGCCATCGCCTCCTGCACGGTCTGGCAGAAGGTCTCGAAGGGTCCGGTGTGTGCGAAGACGTCCAACGAGGCGAAGATCCGGGCGAGTTCGTCACCGGTGCGACGGCCCAGGAAGACGGCACCGGGAAGTGCCCCCGTCAGACTCGGCTGGCTCGGGCCGTCGCCCACGACCACGACGCGTACGCCGTCCAGGCCGCAGACCCCGGCGAGGAGTTCGACCTGCTTCTCGGGGGCGAGCCGGCCGACGTAGCCGACGATCAGCTCGCCGTTCGGCGCGAGTTCACGACGGAGTGCGTCGTCCCGGTGTTCCGGGCGGAACCGGACGGTGTCCACGCCGCGCGGCCACAGTCGTACCCGGGGCACACCGTGCGCCTCCAGGTCGCGCTGGGCCGCGCTGGAGGGGGCGAGGGTCCGGTCGGCGGCGGCGTGGACGGAGCGGATGCGCCGCCAGGCGGTGGCCTCGCCCGCGTGCACATAGGTACGGGCGTAGCCCGCGAGGTCGGTCTGGTAGACGGCCACGGCGGGGATGCCGAGCCGGGTGGCGGCCGCCATTCCGCGGACGCCGAGGACGAAGGGGCTGGCCAGGTGGACGAGGTCGGCGCGGTGTTCGGTGATGGCGGCGGCGACACGGCGGCTGGGGAGGGCGACGCGGACCTGGGGGTAGCCGGGGAGCGGTAGGGAGGGGATTCGGACGACGGGGCACGGCGCGAGGGCGTCGGGCCCGTTGCCGGCGGCGGTGGCCGGGGCGACGACGAGGGGAGCGTGACCGCGGTCGACGAGGTGTCGGGCGGTCTGGAGCGCGCAGTGGGCTACGCCGTTCACGTCGGGGGGAAAGGACTCGGTCACGATGACGACACGCATACCCGTGTTGTCGTCGTGCTGGACGTGGCCGCGTCAACGTGGATCTTTCCGGAATGGGAACGTCCCATGAGCGTTGCGCTGCGTGCGCCCCCGGATCACGCCCCGGTCACGCCCCGGCATCCAGCCTCGTACCAACGGGCTACGGGCGGGCGACAACACGCTCACACGACGGTCGCATCCCGCACCGCGCCGCGGAGGTGCGCGATCTCACACGTGGACTCTCCAGACGTGGACGTTCCAGCCTTCACACGGCAGTCGCGTCCGGGCCGATTCTGCTGCGGACCGCCGTCTGCACCTCGGCCTCCTCGGCCGGATCGGCGGCGAGCCGACGGAGCTGGTCGACCACCCGGGCGTCACCGGTCTCGGCGTGCCGGGCGGCCACTTCCCGGGTCGTCTCCTCGCAGTCCCAGAGGCATTCGACGGCGAAGCCGGCGGGAAAGGACGGATCGGTGGCGGCCAGCGCGCGAGCCGTCCGCCCGCGCAGATGCGATGAGGCCGTCTCCCGGTAGACGTGGCGCAGCACGGGGGCGGCACAGGCGATACCGAGCCGTCCGGTGCCGTCGACGAGGGTGTACAAGGTCGACGCGTCCGGCCCGTCCCCTCGTACGGCCTCGCGCAGGGCGCCCAGCACCAGTTCGCTGTCCTGTGCGCCGCCTCGGCAGGCGAGCACGCGTCCCGCGGCCTGTCCGAGCGCGTCGGGCCGGTGCGCCCACCGTCGCGCCCGCTCCACGGCCGCGACGCTGCGCATTCGCTCGAAGGCGTCCACGGCTGCGTCCACGACGAGTCGCGAGCCAGCCGCCTGGGCGGCCTCGATCAGGTCCAGTACGTCGGGATCGTGACTGTCGGCGAGATAGCGCAGGGCCGTGCAGCGCGCGCCGTCGTCGCCGTGCCGGGCCGCGTCGATGATCTCCGCGCGGTCCTCGGGTCCTGCGACGGCGGTGAGGCAGCGGGCGGCGGGGACATGGAGCGCGGCTCCGCGTTCGACGCCCTGCTGGGCCCATTCGAAGACGGCCCGCACGCTCCAGCCGGGTCGGGGCCCGGAGGGTCGCATCTGCCGCTGCCAGCGGTCGAAGGAGCCTGCTTCTTGGGCGGCACGCACGCGTGTGGCGATGGATGCGCGGGGGTCCTCGGCCCACAATCGCCAGGGCCGGGGTTCGAAGGCGTCGCGCACGGCGGCGGCGAGTTCGGCCTCGCCTTCGGGGTCTGCCGGGAATCTGGCGAGGACGGGCGCCGCGAGGGCGCGCAGTCCGGCGTCGTCGTCGCGGAGCGCCAGTTCGTCCAGGGCCCAGGCCCAGTTGCTGCCGTGGGCGGCGTACCGCCGCAGCAGTTCGAGCGCGTCCCGCCTGCCGTACGAGGCGAGATGTCCGAGCACGGCGAGCGCAAGGCCCGTGCGTGACTCGTCCGTGTCGAGGATGTCCTCGGCGTCGAAGAGGTGGGCCTCGATCTCGTCCAGCTCGCCGTTCAGGTCGAGATAGAGACGGGCGTAGTACAGGGAGCGGTTCTCCACCTGCCAGTCGTGGCGGGGGTCGTGCAGCACACACGTGTTGAGCGCGGCGAGCGCCTCGGGGCGCGGTGCGGTGAGCGCGTGCAGCGTGCCGTCGCCGCGGCCCCTCTGGAGCAGGCCGAGCAGCGTACCGCTGGGCGCTATGACCGGATCGAACATGGGAAACAGCCTCACATCAAGCGTCGGCGCAACCGGGGATCGTGCTTTACCTGGTCGCGTGACAACACGTCGGGACGCCCGTCGTTTCTTGCTTGCTGTAGACCATCTTCCTCTGCCTCTCGTCGGTGCCCGTAAGGGCCGCATCACGGCCCGCGCGGTGCGGCAACACCTGCCCAGCCATCGCGTCCGTGAATCACGACGTCATGATGACCCAGCGGTTCTCGCTACCGCGACCGCATTTCCGGCGGCTGGGTACCGCCTCCCCCAAAATCGTTGTTGCGCCTGGTCAGGATGGTGCTTCAGTTCACTCCGAACAGGCCGAGCAGCTCGGCCTTGCCGAACATCCGTGCCGTGTCCACGGCGGACGGCGTGCCCGCGGAAGGGTCGGCGCCGGCGTCCAGAAGGACCCGGACCACCGCGTCCTCGCCCTTGAAGACCGCTCCGGCGAGCGGCGTCTGACCCCGGTCGTTGATGCGGTCGGCCTCGGCGCCGCGCTCCAGGAGGGCACGTACCGCTTCCGCGTGGCCGTGGTAGGCGGCGAGCATCACAAGGGAGTCGCCGCGGTCGTTGGTGAGGTTGGCCGGGACGCCCGCGTCGACATACGCGACGAGCGCCTCGGTCTCCCCCCGGCGCGCAAGATCGAAGATCCTGGTCGCCAGCTCCACGACCTCGGGGTCGGGGGCTTCACTCATCGCCGGACCACCTCTCGCTGCGCAAACTCGGGGACTTCGGGTCTCGTACGGCCATGAGCGGTGCGTCCGTACGAGTGATTCGCCAGCGTACTGGCTTGACCGGCCACATGACCGGTCCCGGCCGAGGCGAAGATCACCGCGAAGCCTCCGGCCGACCTCTGATGACCGGGTGTCCGCTGGTCCAGGACCATCAGGGCGAAACGAAGGGGAAATTCACCTAGTTGCGCCTTTTGTCCTACGGATACATGCTGTGACCCTGGAAGTACTCATGGTGACTGTCCCTATCGACGTCCCAATCGACCAGGAGAACCATCATGATCCTGTCCATCTCAGGTGTCGTCTTGCTCGGCGTCATCGTGTTCCTCTTCTTCCGCAAGGACGGCCTCAAGGTCTCGCACATGCTGGTGTGCGCGCTCTTCGGGTTCTATCTGGCGAGCACGGCCGTCGCCCCGAGCATCAAGGCGGGCGGCGAGAGCCTGGCCAGCATCCTCGGCGGCATCAAGTTCTGACCGCCCCTCCCTCCGCGCGCATCGTCAGGAGACAGCAGTGGCCCGGCGCCCTCTCCCTCGCATTCTCAGCAACGGCAGCGACCGGATCGTTCGCGGCCGAGAGCTGGCCCGATCGGCCGCCGAGAGTGCCACCGACGTTCTCCACCCGCTGATCACGATCACCCGAGGACTGCGTCGGCTGGCGACGGCGGGGCGGCACAGATGGTCCGGCACCCCAAAGGACCGGCGCGGGCCGCTGCTGTTCCTGCTGGCCGCGATCGTGCTGGTCGTCGCCTTCCTGCCGTTCGGGCCGCTGCTCGCCACGATCACCATCATGGCGGCTGCCGCCTGGCACGGCCGGGACCGCACCGGGTCCCGGCCGGCGGGCCCCGACGAGACGCAGACCAAGCGCCTGGAGTCGCTCTACGAGGCGCTCGTCCCGTACTTCTCGGTCCCCGAGGACCCCGCTCCCCTGTTCACCCACGGCGGGGACTGGTCTAAGGCCTTCGTCTCGTACGCGTTCGACGGCACCGGCCGCGTTTCGCAGCTGACGATCCGCTACCCGGCGTACTTCACGGACGGCGAGGCGGCCTCCCGCGCGCGTATCGAGCAGTTGCTGCATACGAAGTCGGGGCGTGGCCGGGAGTACCGCTTCGAATGGGACGAGGAGGGCAACCAGCTCGCCGTCACGGCCCTGCCGCCGCTTCCCGTCGACATCGGCGCTCAGCACTTCGTCACGGCTCCGGGCGAGACGGTGCTCGGTTTCACCGACCCGGCGGGCGTCCAGCGGACGCTTCCTGTCATCTCCGGTGCCGGCAGGCGTGACGTTCCGCCGGTCGTCTGGCGGACCGGTGTGCGCTCGACCGAGCCGCATCTTCTCGCGGTCGGCGGTCCCGGGAGCGGTACGACCACCCTCCTGAGGTCGATCGCTCTGCAGGCCCTCCGGCATGGTGATGCGCTGATCGTCGAGGGCGGCGGCGCGGGCGAGTACGCGTGCCTCGTGGGCCGCGTCGGCGTACTGGCCGTCGAGTGCGAACTGACCGGTGCCCTGGCCGCTCTGGAGTGGGCGGCGCACGAGACAGAGCGGCGTCTCATCGCGTTGAACCGGGCCCGTCAGGCGGGCCAGCCCCCGCCGGAGGACACCCGGCGTCCGCTCTGGCTCCTCCTGGATCGCCCGACTGTGCTCGGGCAGCTGGCGGCGACGGAAGGGCGCCGGGATCCACAGTCCCTTCTCCAGGTGCCGTTGCGGCACGGACGTGCGGCCGGTGTGGCGGTGGTGGTGGCCGAGCAGTTCGACGGCATGGAGTGCCTCATCGAGCCAGTACGTCAGCACACGCGCGCGCGTGTGCTGCTCGGCCCGGCTTCCGCCGCGCAGCTCGAAGCGGTGCTCGGGACGCGTCCGTCCACCACACCCACCCCGACCGTGCCCGCCGGACGCGGCTACGCCCGGCTCGGCACGGCCCCGGTGCACCGCCTCCAGGTTCCGGCGACCCCGGACCCGTACGACGAGGCGACGAGCGAGGCGCACCGCCAGGCGGTCCTTAGCCTCCTACCGGAGCGCACGGCCCCGGCGGACCCGGAGCCCGCGGAGCCCGCCGACGTCACGGACATCACGGCGGGAGACCGTACGGGTCCCGAGGCGGGCGCAAAGGTCACGAAGGTCACGGCGGAAGGCTGACGGGTCGCGGCGGAAGCAAGCGTCACGCCACGAACGTGCGCGGCGTCTCCGTCGCCCCGTTCCCTCCCGTCTCCACCAGCCGGGCCGCCGCGGCCAGGCGCGCCGCGGCCTCCTCGGCCACCGCGCCGCCGACCGTGAACGGCAGTCGCACATAGCCCTCGAAGGCGCCGTCCACGCCGAAGCGCGGACCCGAGGGCACCCGTACGCCCACCCGCTCGCCGGCCTCGGCCAGACGCGAGCCCGACAGCCCTCCGGTGCGCACCCACAGCGTGAGGCCGCCGTGCGGCACCTCGAACTCCCAGCTGGGCAGCTCGCGGCGTACGGCGGCCACGAGCGCGTCGCGGTTCTCGCGGGCCTGGTCGCGGCGCACGTCCACGGCCTTTTCCCAGCCCCCGGTGCTGAGCAGCCAGTTGACGGCGAGCTGTTCCAGTACGGGGGTGCCCAGATCGGCGTACGCGCGTGCCACGACCAGGCTGCGGATCACATCGGGTGCCGCCCGTACCCAGCCGATCCGCATACCGGCCCAGAACGCCTTGCTGGCCGAGCCCACCGTGATGACCGTCGATCCGCCCGGGTCGAAACCGCAGACGGGGCGCGGCAGTTCGAGCCCCTCGTCCAGATGCAGCTCGCTCATGGTCTCGTCCACGACCAGCACGGTGCCGGCCGACCGCGCCGCGTCCACGAGCCGCCGCCGCTGGTCCTCGCCGGCGAGCGCGCCGGTCGGGTTGTGGAAGTCGGCGACGACGTACGCGAGCCGGGGCGCCGCGTCGCGCAGCACCTGCCGCCAGCGGTCCGTGTCCCAGCCCGTGAGCCCCTCGGCCATGGCGACCGGCACCAGGCGGGCTCCCGCCTCCCGCATCAGCTGGAGGATGTTGGCATAACTGGGCGACTCGACGGCGATGCGTTCACCGCGCCCGGCGAAGAGGTGGCAGATGGCGTCGATGGCTCCCATGGCGCCGGTGGTCACCATGATCTGCTCGGGCATGGTGGGGATGCCGCGCGCGGTGTAGCGCTCGGCGAGCGTCGTGCGGAGCGCCGGCAGCCCGGCCGGGTAGTCGCCGTGCGTGTGGGCGTACGGCGGCAGCTCCTCCAGGGCGCCCTGCACGGCACGGGTGAGCCAGGGCTCGGGCGCGGGCAGGGACGCGGTGCCGAGGTCGATCATGGAGCCGAGCGCATCGGGCGGCAGTGGTTCGAGGCCGCGGGCGGGCAGCGGATTGCCGGCCGGTACGGAGGTCCAACTCCCCGCTCCCCTACGGGACTCCAGGAACCCCTCGCTACGCAGCGCCTCATAGGCGGCGGCCACGGTGGTGCGGCTGACCGACAAGGAGAGGGCCAACTCGCGCTCGGCGGGCAATCGCGCGGCTACAGGGACGCGTCCTTCGAGCACGAGCAGCCGGATGCCGTCGGCGAGGGCGCGATAGGCGGGCGGACGGCGTGTGCCGGGACCGGCAGGGCGCTCCTGCTGCGAGTTGAGCAGCCGCGCAAGCTGCGCGGCACCGACCGCCGAAGTCCACTGCGCCATGATCCTCAGTCCACCTTCCCCGAATTGGCCACGGATGGCATTCCACTACCAAGCCACAGGGTGCCATGAACCAGGCCACTACCACCATCCAGCAGCTACGCCTGCTGGTGTTCGCCGTCCCCTCGGCAGGCGGCAGCACCGTCGTTGCCGCGGGTCAACCGAAGCGGGCGATACTGCGCGGGTGACCACGCGGATACGTCATCCCTACCTCGACCACCCCGGTCCGATCGCCTTCGCCCACCGGGGCGGGACGGCGGACGGCCTGGAGAACACCGTGGCCCAGTTCCGGCGCGCGGTCGAGGCGGGCTACCGGTACATCGAGACGGATGTGCACGCCACCGCCGACGGCCGGCTCGTCGCCTTCCACGACGCGACGCTGGACCGGGTGACCGACGGGGCGGGCCGGATAGCGGACCTCCCCTGGGACGAGGTACGGCACGCGCGCGTGGCCGGTGCCGAACCGGTGCCCCTCTTCGAGGAGCTGCTGGAGACGTTCCCCGACGTCCGCTGGAACGTCGACATGAAGGCGGAGCCCGCCCTGAACCCGCTGCTCGACCTGATCGCCCGCACCAACTCCTGGGACCGCGTCTGCGTCGGCTCCTTCTCCGAGGCGCGCGTGTCCCGCGCCCAGCGCCTGGCCGGTCCCCGGCTGGCCACCTCGTACGGCACCCGGGGCGTCCTGGGGCTGCGTCTGCGCTCGTGGGGCGTCCCCGCCGCGCTGCGCCTCTCGGCGGTCTGCGCGCAGGTGCCCGAGTCCCAGTCGGGGGTCCCCGTGGCCGACCACCGCTTCGTACGCGCCGCGCACGCGCGCGGGCTGCACGTTCACGTGTGGACCGTCAACGAGCCCGAGCGGATGCACCGTCTCCTGGACCTCGGAGTCGATGGCATCATGACCGATCACATCGAGACGCTGCGCGGGGTTCTCAAGGACCGCGGCACCTGGATCTGACGGGCTCCCGGCGCACCGCGCGGCGTCCGCGTACGGGGACTGCGACGGGGAAGCGAGGGCACGGGTGGGCACCGACACCGTGCGGACGGGGGCGGCCGACGACGCGGCCGGGCGACGCCGCGAACAACACGGCTGGTACTTCTACGACTGGGCCTGCTCTGTCTATTCGACGAGCGTCCTGACGGTGTTCCTCGGCCCCTACCTGACGTCGGTCGCCGAGTCGGCAGCGGACGCGGACGGCTTTGTGCACCCCCTGGGGATCCCGATCCGGGCGGGTTCCTTCTTCGCGTACTCCGTGTCCGCGTCCGTAATCCTGTCGATCTTCGTGATGCCACTGGCGGGCGCGGCGGCCGACCGCACCGGGCGCAAGAAGCCGCTGCTTGCGGCCGCCGCCTATGTGGGCGCCGCGGCCACCACCGGCATGTTCTTCCTGGACGGCGACCGCTATCTGCTGGGCGGCTTCCTGCTGATCGTGGCCAATGCCTCGGTGGCCGTCTCGATGGTGCTCTACAACTCGTACCTCCCACAGATCGCCCCGCCCGAGGAGCGCGACGCCGTCTCGTCCAGGGGCTGGGCCTTCGGTTACGCCGCGGGTGCGCTGGTTCTGGTGGCGAACCTGGTGCTGTTCACGGCCCACGACAGCTTCGGCATCTCGGAGGCGATGGCCGTACGCATCTGTCTGGCTTCCGCGGGCATCTGGTGGGGCGCCTTCACGCTCGTACCGCTCAAGCGGCTGCGCGACCGCCGTGTTACGTCTCCGAAGGGGACGTCCGCGAACGGCTGGCGTCAACTGGCCGCCACCGTACGGGACATGCGGAGCAAGCCCCGGACACTCGCCTTCCTGCTGGCCTATCTCGTCTACAACGACGGCATCCAGACGGTCATCTCACAGGCCTCCGTGTACGGCTCCAAAGAGCTGGGCCTCGGCCAGTCGACCCTCATCGTCGCGGTGCTTCTCGTCCAGCTGCTGGCCGTGGGCGGGGCGCTCGGCATGGGCCGGCTCGCGCGTACGTACGGCGCCAAGCGCACGATTCTCGGCTCGCTCGTGGCGTGGACGGTGACGATCGGGGCGGGTTACTTCCTGCCCGCGGGCTCGTCCGTGTGGTTCTTCGTGCTCGCCGCCGGGATCGGACTCGTACTCGGCGGAAGCCAGGCGCTGTCCCGCTCACTGTTCTCGCATCTGGTACCGCCGGGCAAAGAGGCCGAGTACTTCTCGGCATACGAGATGAGCGACCGCGGCATGAGCTGGCTGGGCCCGCTTGTGTTCGGTCTCACATACCAGCTGACCGGAAGCTATCGGGACGCGATCATCTCGCTCGTGGCCTTCTTCGTCATCGGATTCGTGCTGCTCGCGCGGGTTGCGGTGCAGGAGGCCGTGCGGGATGCCGGCAACCCGGTTCCGGACCGGATCTGAGCACGTTTGCCGAGGTCCAGAGCGGTATCGCGCCCCGTCAGGGGCGCGGGGAACTGCGCGACCAGCCACGGACGGCCCGCAGCCTCCGAACCGTATTTCCAGCGGAGCGTCCGTCACCGATTTAGCACCTGGGGCCAAAGGCCGGTAGTGTACGCGTTTGGCCTGCCAGGCGTACCGTTACTGCGCGTCAAAGATGCCGAAACGGTGGGTGACATCTGCTCTCAGATGTGACAAACCGGGCGCTGGTGGGTACAACAAGGGGCGGCTACGACGGCGACGCATGACCCGCAACGGGAATCTTTACCGCCGACCGGACGTTGACCGGATGACGACGACAGCGACACCTGTCCTGTGGGCGACAAGCCCGGGAGGCACGATTCATGAGTGAGCGAGCTCTTCGCGGCACGCGCCTCGTGGTGACCAGCTACGAGACGGACCGCGGCATCGACCTGGCCCCGCGCCAGGCCGTGGAGTACGCATGCGAGAAGGGTCATCGCTTTGAGATGCCCTTCTCGGTGGAGGCGGAGATCCCGCCGGAGTGGGAGTGCAAGGTCTGTGGGGCCCAGGCACTCCTCGTGGACGGTGACGGCCCCGAAGAGAAGAAGGCCAAGCCCGCGCGCACGCATTGGGACATGCTGATGGAGCGGCGCACACGCGAGGAACTCGAAGAGGTCCTCGAGGAGCGGCTGGCCGTTCTCCGCTCCGGTGCCATGAACATTGCGGTACATCCGCGGGACAGCCGCAAGTCCGCGTAGCCCCTCCGGGGGTTGGGCGGCATAGAGAGCGCACCCAGGACCGCGGGTGCCGTGCATTTGCGTGCACGGCACCCGCGGTTCTGTTGTGTTTTTGCGTGCGGCTGAGCGGAGTGGTGGGTTGCTGTCCCTGGGGCTGCGCCCCAGACCCCCCTTCGTCCTAACGGGCTCGTCCTCAAGCGCCGGACGGGCTGATTTTCAGCCCGTCCGGCGTTTGAGGACGAGGGCCCAGCGCGCGGAGCCTTGAGCGCAGCCCCAGCGGGGTCCAGGGGCGAGCCCTCGAGGGGATTCGGGGCGGAGCCCCAGGAGGGGGTCCAGGGGCGCAGCCCCGAGTGGCGGGGCTTCGGGGCGCAGCCCCGAGGATGGGACGGGTAGGGGCGGCGGGGGCGAAGAACCCGGGCCTCAGCCCGTCAGTGGCGGGCGCGCCCCCGGCTCGCCCTCAGGCCCGGGGCCCCGGCGCTCGTCATCGTGGATGACCTCGCCCGGAACGACCTTGCCGTCGGGGCGGTGCATGCGGGCCTGCTGGAAGGCGTCGCCCAAGGTGCCGGTGGTGGCTTCGCGGAGCTTGCGTTCGAAGGTGCGCTCCGCGTAGCGGCTCAGGGACTTCTGGACCGGTGGGATCAGGAGGACCAGGCCGAACGCGTCGGATATCAGGCCGGGCAGCATCAGAAGCAGGCCGCCCAGCATCATCAGACCGTTGCCTTCACTGCCCCGCTCGCCCTGCGGCAGCACCCCACTCTGCTGCTGTTGCAGCGTCTCGCTCAGGGCCCGGAAGGCCCGGCGTCCGGCCCGCTTGATGACCACGGAACCCAGCACGAAACCAGCCACGAGCAGCAGGAAGACGGCCCAGCCGCCCGCCGCGCCCGCCACCACGGTCAGCAGCCAGATCTCCAGGACCAGCCATGCGGCGATGCCGAGCGGGAGGAACGTACGCAACCGGGACCGCCGCGGTCGCGCGGGGTACGTCGGAGTCGGAGCGCCAGTCGTCATGCGTCCAGTGTGCCTGGCCGGGGCTCAGAGCGGGATAAGGGGGAGATCAGCTCCGTCTAAGACCCTGCGGATCAGGGGGACTTGCGGCCCAGGAACCGCCCCGCCCGCTCCCCCACACCCCACGTCGTGACCCGCCACAGCGCCTCGACGAGGATGTCTCGGCTCATCTTCGAGTCGCCAAGTTCGCGTTCTACGAAGGTGATGGGGACCTCGACGACGTGGTAGCCGGACTTGACGGCGCGGCGTGCCAGGTCGACCTGGAAGCAGTAGCCCTGGGAGGCGACGTCGCCGAGGCCGAGGCCTTCGAGGGTCTCCCGGCGGAACGCGCGGTAGCCGCCCGTGACATCGCGGAGCGGTACGTCGAGCAGGACGCGCGAGTACAGGCTGCCGCCGCGCGAGATGAACTCACGGGACTTGGGCCAGTTCACGACCCGCCCGCCCGGCACCCACCGGGAGCCGAGGACCAGGTCGGCGCCCTTGAGCGCGGTGAGCAGCCGGGGCAGTTCCTCGGGCTGGTGCGAACCGTCCGCGTCCATCTCGACCAGTACGCCGTAACCGTGCTCGAGCCCCCAGCGGAAGCCCGCGAGATAGGCGGCGCCGAGACCCTCCTTGCCCTTGCGGTGCAGCACATGGACGTGGTCGTCCTCGACGGACAGTTCGTCGGCGTGCTTGCCGGTGCCGTCGGGGCTGTTGTCGTCGGCGACCAGGACGTGCGCCGTGGGCACAGCGGCCCGCACTCGGCCCACGATCGCCCTGATGTTCTCCACCTCGTTGTAGGTGGGGATGATCACCAAGGTGGTGCCGAGCGGACCGAACTGTCGCCCACCGCCGTCGTTCACAGCTTCCCCTTAAGACATCCGTGCGAGGGGCTCCACCCTAGCGAGCGCCCTCTTCGGCGGAGTAGGGGTGGCGGCACGGGAGACCTGAGAGGGGAAAGGTACTGCGGATCGGGACCCGGCGCCCTTCGGGCCGACCTGGGACCCGCTGGCTGCGGGTCGACCTAGAGCCGTTGTCTACTGAGCGCCGGGCCCCACCCGGGTCACACCTGCCGACCGGCGGAACCTTCCCCCGCCCCCGTGGCGCGAGCGCTGGGCCTGGCTCCCAGTTGTGGTGCGCCGGTGCGGCACACCACCCCTGACACAGCGGCGCTTCGAGGGCTGCTCGGAACCTCCGCGGTCGGACGTCCGGTGGTGGACCCGGCCGAACCTACCCGCCACCCGCCGCTTTCTGTCAACAGCCGTTCGAGCTGCGGACTTTCGCTCAACTGCCTGGTCAGCGCCGAGGACACGCAGGTCGCACCCCGCAGCACCCGGTGATGACCGGCGCCGAGCCGCCCCGCCACATCACCCCTCCGGCCGTACGAACACGGTGCGGCCCCCGACGACGGTCCGCAGACAGACTGGAAGGGGTGTCCCGGGCGTCAGGTCGGGCAGTCCGGGGGTGCCGGAGCGGGGGTCGGTCGACCAGCGGGCGACCCGGTCGTCCGGGGCCTGGACGACCAGCTCCTCGGCGCGCCACACGGCGTAGTCGGCGGGTGCGCCCGGCACCAGAACGCCCGCCTCGTCCCGGCCGATCGCCCGCCAGCCGCCCCGCGTATGGGCCGTGAAGGCGGCGCGTACGGAGATCCGGTGTTCCGGTGTGCGGTGGAAGGCCGCGGCACGGACGGTGCCCCACGGGTCGAGCGGGGTGACGGGACTGTCGGAGCCGAAGGCGAGGGGCACGCCGGTGCGCAGCAGGGCCGCGAAGGGGTTGAGCGTACGGGCCCTTTCGGCGCCCAGGCGCTCGGCGTACATGCCGTCCTCGCCGCCCCACAGCGCGTCGAAGGCGGGCTGGACGGAGGCGGTGAGGCCGAGTTCGGCGAAGCCCGCGATGGTCTCCGGAGTGAGCATCTCGGCGTGCTCGACGCGGTGCCGGGCTGCCCGGATACGCGCCAGGCCGACCTTCTCGGCGGCGGCACGCGTTCCCTCGACCACGGCGGTCACGGCGGCGTCCCCGATGGCGTGGAAGCCGGCCTGGAGCCCCGCCTCCGTACAGGCCACCACATGGGCGGCGACATCGGCAGCGTCCAGGTAGGAGGTACCTGTGTGGCCGGCGTCCGCATACGGCCCGTGCAGGCAGGCCGTGTGGGAGCCGAGCGCGCCGTCGACGAAGAGGTCGCCCGCGGCGCCGATCGCGCCCAGCGAACGGGCCTTCGTGACGTCCTGCTCGGCCCAGTAACCGACGACCCTCGGCCCGGCCTCCTCCGCCGCGAGCCGCAGCAGCCCGGTGAAGTCGTCCTCGGAGGAGATCTCCGGTCCCGCGCACTCGTGGACGGAGCCGATACCGAGCGAGGCGGCGTGCGCCAGCGCGGCACGCTGGGCCTCGGTGCGCTGGGCGGGGGTGACGGCTCCCAGCGCCGCGGCGCGGACGGCGTGGTGGGCGTCCCGGGTGAGGGGTTCCCCGGCCTCGAAGCCCGCCTTTTCCCGCACTCCTGGCGTCAGATCCAGCAGGGCCGTGGTCACGACGGCTGAATGCACGTCGATGCGGCTGAGGTAGAGGGGGCGACCGCCGGTGGCCTCGTCGAGTTCGTCCCGCCAGGGCGGGCGCCGCTCGGGCCAGCGGGCGGCGTCCCAGCCGTGGCCGAGCAGGACCCGGTCGCCGGGGCGGGCCGCCGCGAATTCCCGTACGCGATCGAGGGCCGCCGCCAGGGAGGGCGCGTCGGACAGATCGAGGCCGGTGAGGGCGAGCCCGGTGGCCGTGCTGTGCACATGGGCATCGGTGAACGCCGGGGTGACCAGGGCGCCTTCGAGGTCCACCACCTCGTCGGCCCCGTCCGCGAACGCGTCGGCCGCGCCCTCGGATCCGACCCAGGCGACCTGCCCGCGTTCCACGACCATCGCGGTGGCGAACGGGTCGGCGGGGCTGTGGACTTCGCCGCCGCGCAGCAGCACGGTGCGGGGGGTGGCGGTGCTCTCACTCATGGAGAACAGTCTCGCGCCTCGGCGCCCGCACCCCACTTCCGGGGTTCGGCCGGGCTCGTACGAGGTTCTGCCGGGACTCAGATCCTGGGTGGCCGTGCCTCGTACGGCGTCGACAGGACGACTGTCGTACGGGTCGACACGCCGGCCAGCGAGCGGAGGCGGGCGAGCAGTTCCTCGAGCTCGTGGGGGGTCGAGACGCGGACCTTGAGGATGTAGTTCTCGTCGCCCGCGACGCTGTGGCAGGCCTCGATCTCGGGGACGCCGGCCAGGCGTTCCGCGATGTCGTCCGGGGCACTGGGGTCGAACGGTTTCACCGAGATGAAGGCCGTCAGCGGCAGCCCGACGGCCTCCGGGTCGACGACCGCCGCATAGCCGCGGATCACGCCGCGCTGCTCAAGCCGGCGCACCCGCTGGTGCACGGCCGACGTGGACAGACCGGTGGCCTTGCCCAGGTCGGTGTAGCTCATCCGCCCGTCCTCGACGAGCAGCTGCACGATCTGTCGGTCGAGCTCCTCCATGGCAGGAACCTACAGGGCCCTTGATCCCCACGGGTACCTCAGCGGCGCAGGTCATGCCCGGTTTGTGATCTGAGGGGGCAGAGCCGGCGATCTGTGCGGGGACAAATCCACCGCGTCCGGCACCTGCGGGCGGCATGTGACGAACGCCACAGCATGGCCACGGGTTCCGTGATGGTCTCGTGATTACCGCCGAGACGGGACGGGAAGTGCTTGCTGTGGTCGAGGCCGCAGCGCCTTGTCGGCCCACCCGAGGGGGAGAAAATCTATGCAGAGTTTGAAGCGCCCCGGTCGTTCCGCACACAAGCGGCAGCAGCCGGTCGTCGAGCCCGCGCCGGAGGGTGTTGAACCGGCTGAGGACGAGCTCGACGCGTACGACACCTTTGAGATGTACCGGGTCATCTGCCCGGACTGCGCCCAGCCCATCGCGCTCCTCGCGGACGAGGAGGTGCTGCCGGAGCACGCGCTGTGCGCCACGCCGTGGAACCCGTTCGGGCTCACGGTCTGTGCCGGTACGGGGCGTGCGGCGGCCGAGGCCCGGCCTGCCGACGAGTCGATGGAGGCTCAGGAGCAGGACACCGCGCTGCTGTTGACGCTGCCTCAGGGGCTCGACTGGCGTACGCAGCCCTTCTCGCACGTTGGCGGCCCTGGCTCGCGGCCCATCCGGGTGCCGGTGATGCGCAGGCGCTCCGCTGGGTTGGGCAGTTTCTAAGCTGTGGGTTCGTTGTGGTTGCTCGCGCAGTTCCCCGCGCCCCTAATGGGGCGCTGGTCGCGCCCCCGCGGCAAGGCGCACGTCGATACAGCCCTGCGGCCTTTCGCGACACCGGTCCCGCCACGCAGCAAAGCCGCACATCGATACAGCCCCGCGGCCCTTCGCTGCCCCGGTCCCGCCCGCGCGGCGAAGCCGGACCTTGGCACTGCCCCGCGCCCCTGACGGGGCGCGGTAGACCCCCGTACGGGCTCCGCCGTGAACTGACGGGCGAATTCGTTGCTGGTGACTTGTCCGGGCTCGGTGCGTTGGCCCGGGTATGACCTCCACTTACGCAGAGACGAGTCGGCGCCGCAGGATTATCGTTCCGGCAGCCGCGGAGTCGGCTTCCAAGAGCTCGTCGCAGGAGAGCACGCAGAAGCAGCCTGAGAAGCCGCAGGCGAAGACACCGCAGGCGCAGCCGCCGCAAGCTTCGCGGCAGCAGCCCCAGGATCCGCCCATCTACCGTGCCCTGATGCGTACTTGGGCCAAGCGGGGGCGGACCCTGCCGGGGCGGCACGACCCCGAGTGGGCGCGGCTTGTCGCGCCCTCGGCCATGTACGGCTATGGGTACGGGCGGTTGTTCACCGTGACTCGGGACCAGCGAGGTGACGGGCGATGACCATCCGCTGGATCTGATTGGTGCCCTCGACGATCTGCAGCACCTTGGCCTCGCGCATATAGCGCTCGACGGGGAAGTCCGCGGTGTAGCCGTACCCCCCGAGTACCTGGACGGCGTCCGTGGTCACCTTCATCGCGGCGTCCGTGCACAGCAGCTTCGCCATGGCCGCCTGTTTGGAGAACGGCCGCCCCGCGTCGCGCAGCCGGGCGGCCGCGAGATAGAGCGCCCGGCCCGCCTCGATCTGGGTCGCCATGTCCGCGAGCATGAAGCGCAGGCCCTGGAAGTCCGCGATCCGCCGCCCGAACTGCTCGCGCCCGGTGGCATACGCGACCGCCTCGTCCAGCGCCGCCTGGGCCACGCCGATCGCACAGGCCGCGATGCCGAGCCTCCCGGAGTCGAGCGCGGACAGGGCGATCGCGAAGCCCTGGCCCTCGTCGCCGATGCGCCGGTCGTCGGAGATCCGCACCCCGTCGAGGTGGATCTGAGCCGTGGGCGACCCCTTGAGGCCCATCTTCTTCTCCGGCACCGCCGCGCTCAGCCCCTCGGCGTCCCCGGGCACCAGGAACGCCGTGATGCCACGCGTCCCCTCGCCACCGCTGCGCGCGAACACGGCGTAGAAGTCGGCGATCCCGCCATGAGTGATCCAGGCCTTGGTGCCCGTGAGCAGCCAGTCATCCCCGTCCCGTACGGCCTTCGTGCGCATTCCGGCGGCATCGGATCCGGAGGACGGCTCGGAGAGGCAGTACGCCCCGAGGAGGCCGCCGCCGAGCATGGCCGGCAGATGCTCGACCTGCTGTTCCTTGGTGCCGTAGTGGGCGAGGGCATGGCAGGACAGCGAGTGCACGCTGACGCCGAGGCCTACGGTCAGCCGGGCCGCGGCGAGCTCTTCGAGGACATGGAGGTAGACCTCGTATGGCTGGTCACCGCCGCCGTATTCGGAGTCGTACGGAAGACCGAGCAGCCCCGACTCGGAAAGCAGTGTGAAGACCTCCCGCGGGAAGTGGCCGGCGTCTTCCTCCTCGGCCGCCTTGGGGGCGATCTCGCGCTGCGCGATGTCGCGGACGAGGGAGATCAGATCCCTGGCCTCGTCCGTGGGCAGTTGCCGGTCCACCGGCTGCGGGGCGCGGTCGGGCATGGCGACGCTCTCCTCCCTGTTGGGCACTTCGGCGAACGCCGACCTTGGATGCGGCGGGTCCACCAGGTCTCACAGTGCCCAGCCGATGCTGTCCCTTCCGGGTCGCGGACGGTCCTGACCAGCGGCTGTGCGCTGTGAGTATGCCCGATCCGCGTCAGCGCGTCACCGGTTAACGGTCGTTAATTAGAACACATCTGGATTGGTCCGAACCATTGACGCACTGGTCTAGTCCTCCTACTGTTCCCCCAGCGACGAACGCGTTCATGCCAAGCGGTACGGTCCTGCCCGAACACCCCTCGGCAGGGCCGGCACCACTCCCCCCACGCTCCCCTCCCCCACGAGGAGACCCGATGCTCAGACCGCAACGTCCCCACGCCCGCTTCCGGACACTCCTCTCCGCCCTGTGCTGTGCCGTCCTCGGTGCGGGACTGCTCGCCGGCGCGGGCCCCGCAACGGCCTCGCAAGAGGCCAAGCAAGATGCCAAGACGTCAGACTCGGCAGGGAAATCGCCAAGCAAAGCCGCCGACGGCTCGAAGGTTGTCGGCTACTTCGCCGAGTGGGGCACCTACCAGCGCCAGTACCTCCCCAAGAACATCGACACGTCCGGCTCGGCGGACAGGCTCACCCACATCAACTACGCCTTCGGCAACGTCACCGGCGGCAAGTGCGCCATGGGCGACTCCTACGCGGCGACGGAACGGACGTACACCGCGGCCGAGTCCGTCGACGGTGTCGCCGACACCTGGGACCAGCCCCTGCGGGGCACCTTCAACCAGCTGCGCGAGCTGAAGAAGAAGCACCCGGACCTCAAGATCCTCTGGTCCTTCGGGGGTTGGACCTGGTCCGGCGGCTTCACCGAGGCCGCCAAGAACCCGGCCGCCTTCGCCCAGTCCTGCTACGACCTGGTCGAGAACTCCAAGTGGGCGGACGTCTTCGACGGGATCGACATCGACTGGGAGTACCCGAACGCCTGCGGTCTGACCTGCGACACCAGCGGCCGCGAGGCGTACGGGAACCTGATGTCGGCGGTGCGCGCGAAGTTCGGCGGCTCCTCGCTGGTCACGGCGGCGATCCCGGCCGACGCCACCAGCGGCGGCAAGATCGAGGCGACGGACTACGCGGGCGCCGCGCAGTACGTCGACTGGTACCTCCCGATGACGTACGACTTCTTCGGCGCCTTTGACGCGACCGGTCCGACGGCTCCGCACTCGCCGCTGACCTCGTATCCGGGGATTCCGAAGGCGGAGTTCCACTCCTCCGCGACGATCGCCAAGCTCAAGGGGCTCGGCATACCGGCCTCGAAGCTGCTGCTCGGCATCGGCTTCTACGGGCGCGGCTGGACCGGTGTCTCCCAGGACGCGCCCGGCGGCTCCGCCACCGGCCCGGCGGCGGGGACGTACGAGCAGGGCATCGACGACTACAAGGTGCTCAAGTCGAAGTGCCCGGCGACGGGAACGGTCGGTGGCACGGCGTACGCCAAGTGCGGCAGCGACTGGTGGAGTTACGACACCCCGTCGACCATCGCCGGGAAGATGGCCTACAAGAACGAGCAGGGCCTGGGAGGCACGTTCTTCTGGGAACTGAGCGGTGACACCTCGGACGGCGAGCTGATCAAGGCGATCAACTAGCTTGTTCCGTACGTCGCTTGGGGCGGGGGTCGGCGGACCCCCGCTCTTCGCTCAGACCTGGCGGGCGGCCTCAGGTGCCGGGCACGAGGGGTCGAGGTCCTCGATCACCCGAAGGGCGCCGCCAAGCATCTTCACCAGCAGTTCGCGCATCATGTCGCGTGGAAGCGCCTGGTGGTCGATCCAGTCGAGGGTGGCGCCCTCGACGCTGCACAGCCAGCCGAGCAGCGCCGTGCGGGGCAGCGCGGCGACCTTGCGCCTGCCGTACGCTCCCTCGGCGATGGTCTCGATGATGGCTTCGCGTACCCCGTCGCGGATGGCGAGGACCTCGGCGTCGAAGCCGACGCCGCCAGTGATGATCGCGCGGTACGCGGCCTGGTGCTGCTCGGCGTACCGCAGATAGCTGTCGATGGTGCGGTGCACCCGTTCCTCGGGCGGCAGTTCGAGGCCGCCGGCCGCGCGGGAGATCAGGTCGGCCACCGAGTCCTCGATGATCGCCAGGTAGTAGCCGCGCTTGGACTTGAAGTAGTAGTAGATCAAGCCCTTGGCGACATGTGCCTGCTTGGCGATGTCGTCCATCGACAGGGTGTCGTAGGACGTGTCGGCGAATAACTTCCGCCCGATGGCGATGAGTTCGGCACGTCGGGCCAAGGAGCGGTCGGTGCCGCGTGTGGGTGGGCGGTCGCCGTGCCGTTGACTTTGGTTCAATTCCAGCCCTGGTCTTCAACTGCCTCCGAAACTTTCGCAGGCAGTATGGCAGACCTCCACCACCTGCCCGTTCGACTCTCTTCGACTGCTGTCGCAGACCCGCAGGCCAGCCGTCAGATCATTCCGAGCTGTGTGACGAGCATCGCGAGCACCACCACGAGGGTCCAGCCGGCAAGGTGCTCGACGATCTTCGGGCCGTCGTCGTCGGGGCCGCCGGTACGGGTCTGAGGGCGTCCGGTCTGAAGGCGTCCGGCGGTGGCGGAGTTCGCGGTCATGGCAGCTCGCTCGTATCGGCTTCGGGTCGGTGGACTCCCCGCGTCCCGGAGGTCACGGGGTGGTCCACCTTGCCACCCGAATCGGCCTGTGCGGGAGAGAGCTTGGTCACGTCCTGAATGACCAGACCCCCAGGTCAGCGCTCCGGTCAGCGGATGCCGACCGCCGCCAGCGCCTTCCGCTGGCGTGCCGTGGGCTGCGCCGGGAAGTAGAGGTAACAGACGCCGCCGGTCCCGGAGACCACCTTCCCGGAGGCGTTGTGCCTCTTGGTGCGGAGCCAGATGTTCTCCCAGGCGCGCCGCTGGTAGACCCGCCGCACCGCCTCGTTGCTCGGTGAGTTCGGGTCGTTGGCGATCACGTCGCCGTCGGCCGTGAACCCGATGACGGTCATCAGATGGCCCGCGGTGCCGTACCCCGCTCCGGGCAGCTCGGACTCGAGGAACGACTGGGAGGTGATGACCGGGATGCCCGCCGCGATCAGCGTCTCCAGATCGCCGAGTGAACCGAGCCGCGTCACCACGCCCTGGAGGTCCTTGTACGTGGCGGCGTACGCGGCGTTGAAGGGCCAGTTGCCACAGCCCTCGTACTGGTAGTCGTAGGTGAACCGGGCGGCATGGCACACCTGCGGATCCGCGAAGTCGGGATTGACCCAGGCCAGGTCCTCGGCCGTGGGCTTACGCCCCCAGTACTCGATGATCATCTGCGAGGAGGTGGGGCTGCACCAGGCCTCGCCGCCGTTGTCGTACTCCGGGTACTGGCCGATGTGGGTTTCCTGCGAGTACCGCGGGACCGTCAGCTCCTTGGCGAGTGCGGGCTTAGAGGCCGGGACGGTGAAGCGGTCCGGGATGTCGGAGCCCATCGCGCCGAGCCGCCACACGGTGGGCGTGATCTTCACGCCGGGCTTGCGGTACAGGGTCAGCCGCAGCCGGTACGAGTCGAGGCGCAGGCCGGAGGCCGGGTCGTCGATGGCGAAGGTGTCCGTCCAGACGCTGCTCTTGTCGTCGCTCTGGTCGTCCACCGAGGTGCGCCTGATGTCCTGGTCGCCGGCCGCCCAGCGGCCCATCACGTACCAGGGGGTCTTGGTGCCGTCGGAGTAGGTGCCCGCCAGCTCGATCTGGAGCCAGGTCCCGGCCGGAGTGCGCGCGTTCCAGGAGGCGATGACCTCGGTCGAGGGCACGGCGAGACGGTGGACGGGCGAGGTCCAGCGCGCGTACTCCCAGGTGGACGTCTTGCCGGTGTGCGGGTCCGCGTAGTCCGTGCGGCCCGCGGGGGTCGCGATCACCAGGCCCGGACGCTTCCCGGAGACGGCGCGGGTGCCCTTCGCGGTGCCGGCGCGCCAGTCGGCGTACGAGGTCCAGGCGCGGTTGTCGACCTGGCGGGACGGCGCCTTGGACGGGGCGTGCGCGGTGCGGGCGGAGGAGCCGGTGGCGGCTGCCGGGCTTGCGGCGCCCGCCGCTGCGGCGGCCATCGCCACGGCCAAGAGGCTTCTGCGGGAGGGCTGTTGGGCTCTGGTCATGTGCGGGCGACCCCCAGGTTTCCGGAACGGGCGAGTCCTTGAGTGCGGGTGTGCGGCCCACTATGGAGGGCCGTGCTGTGTGCTGCCAGCACTTCAGGGGTCGTGGCACCGATCAATATTGGTCACAACCATTGGCACAACGATCGGGAAATACCCTGGCAATGTGCACACCTCGCCCGATGCCCTCGCCTCCCGTCTCCGCCGACTGCCGCCTTCCTGCGGCCCTGTCCGCCTGATCGGCGTCGACGGGCACGCGGGCTCCGGAAAGACGACGTTCGCGGGACGGCTGGCCGAGGCGCTGGGCGGCGCACTCGTACTGCACCTCGATGACATCGCCACGCACGAGGAGCTGTTCGCGTGGACGGAACGGCTGCTCCGCGACGTCGTAGAGCCGCTGACCCGCGGTGAGCGGGCGCGCTACCGGGCGTACGACTGGCAGGCGCGCCGCTTCGGGCCGGTCCGCGCCCTGCCGCCCGCGCCCGTGGTGCTCGTCGAGGGCGTGGGCGCCGGACGCCGAGCGTTGCGGCCGTTTCTCGCGTGCCTGCTGTGGATGGAGTCCGGGCCCGAGGAGGCCTGGGCACGAGGTCGGCAGCGGGATGGTGCGGAGCAGAGCGACTTCTGGGAAGGGTGGGTCGTCGCCGAGCGCCGACACTTCGCCGAGGACCCTTCTCGGCCCTTTGCCGATCTCTTGGTGCGGGGGTTTTCAGAGGGGTTTGAGGTGCTTAAGGGTCCTGCTGGGACTGCTGGACCAGACCAGATTGTCACGCACGGTGACGGGTCATCGCCTGTGTGCTGAACCTGTGAAGAGGCGTGTCCGAGAACTGCCCCAAGTGCTTCAACTCGGCTTGACCGGGGGGCCGTACAGGTCTTACGTTTCCAATGTGCGGCTCTTCGGAGTCGCCGACAGACGCGAAGCCCCCGGTTGTTCCCCCGTGATCGGGGGCTTCGTTCTGTCCTCATTCCGGATTCCGGACGCACTTCGACATGTTTCGCTCACCCTCGGTCACCGAGCTGAGTGCGCCCCATGTGCTCCCACCTCGAAGAACCCGTCGTGCGGGCACTCTTCGGCCGGGCCCCACCCCGCGGGTACGATGCCTCTCGGTGCGACATTCGGACGGCTGCTCTCCGCACCGAACGCGCAACTCCCGTCCACAGCACAGCGGTTCGACGAAGGCTGCCGACGGGCACCGGCCCGACCGGCACTCAACGGGGGCACGGTATGTGGGGGACGTGATGGACTTCGGCACGCAGGGCCCCGAGGCCCCGGCCGACCTCGCCTGGCTGCGAGGTGTGGACGCCTACACGATGGGGGCCTATCCGCAGGCGGAGGAGGAGTTCCGCGCGGCGGTCCGGATCGATCCGGGGATGGCCGACGGCTGGCTCGGGCTGCACGCACTGCGCATCGACACCACCACGGCGCTGCTGCGGATGTTCCGGCACCGCGAGCGCTTCGGAGAACAGCGCGCCCGCCACCGGCGCACGCTCAACTCCTGGTACTGGCTGGGCTGGTGGGTGCAGCCCGTCCTGGAGAGCCCGCGTGATCTGCTGCTCGCGCACGCCTCGCACTGGCTCGACGGCCGCCATGTCCCGGAGCTGGACCGGGCGCTCGCGGGACTTCCGCCGGTGGACGCCGACCGGCAGGTGCGGTTTCTGCACGCCTGCCGGGCCTACCTCGTCAAGGACTGGGAGCAGCTGGTCCGGCACACCGACCCGCTGATCGACGATCCGATGCTCGGCATCGAGGCCGGCCTCTTCGGCGGCATGGCGCGCGTACGCCTGGAGATGTACGGGCAGGCCGAGCCGCTGCTGTCGGCCGCGCTGATGCGTTGTCGCAGCGAGCAGCCACAGCGCAAGGAGCTGCGGTACTGGCTGGCGCGGGCGCACGAGGGAACCGGACGATCGGCGGCGGCGCTGCCCCTGTACCGGGCGGTGCACCGGGTCGATCCCGCCTTCATGGACACCTCGGCGCGGCTCGCGGCGATCTCCGAGGGCGACGGGTACGACGACGCGGCGGATCTCGCGGCGATCACGCTCACCGGCGTCCAGGACATGATCGACGGACCGGATGGTGTGGACGCACTGTTCGGTCCGGAGGGCCGGGATCTCAAGCTTTCCGAGGCCGATCTGCCGCCGCCGGGCGGGCTGTCGCCGGATGCCGACACGGTTCGCGAGAAGGCCATAGTGCCGGTCCGGCCTTCGCATCCGCCGACCGGCCCCACCGATCCCGCGCTGCTCGAGGAGGCGCTCGCCGAGCTGGAGCGGATGGTCGGCCTGGAGCCGGTGAAGCGCCAGGTGAAGGCGCTGTCCGCGCAGTTGAACATGGCGAGGCTGCGGGCCGGCCAGGGTCTGCCCGTGCAGCCGCCGAAGCGGCACTTCGTGTTCTCGGGACCCTCCGGCACCGGCAAGACCACGGTGGCCCGCATCCTGGGCCGGGTCTTCTACGCGCTCGGGCTGCTCGGCGGCGACCACCTCGTGGAGGCCCAGCGGGCCGACCTGGTGGGCGAGTACCTCGGCCAGACCGCCGTGAAGGCGAACGAACTGATCGACTCCGCGATCGGCGGCGTCCTCTTCGTCGACGAGGCCTACTCGCTGTCCAACTCCGGCTACGGCAAGGGCGACGCCTACGGCGACGAGGCGCTGCAGGTGCTCCTCAAGCGCGCCGAGGACAACCGCGACCATCTCGTGGTGATCCTCGCCGGGTACCCGGAGGGCATGGACCGCCTGCTCGCCGCCAACCCCGGGCTTTCGTCCCGCTTCACGACCCGCGTCGACTTCCCCTCGTACCGTCCCCTCGAACTCACCTCGATCGGCGAGGTGCTGGCCGCCGAGAACGGAGACGTATGGGACGAGGAGGCGCTCGACGAGCTGCGCTCCATCAGCGGGCATGTCGTCGACCAGGGCTGGATCGACGAACTCGGCAACGGCCGCTTCCTGCGCACCCTGTACGAGAAGAGCTGTGCCTACCGCGATCTGCGGCTGTCCGGCTACACCGGCGAGCTGACCCGCGACGACCTGTCCACCCTGCGCCTGCCGGACCTGATGCAGGCGTACGGAGAGGTGTTGTCGGGCCGCGGGCCCCAGGATCCGTCGGCGCTGTGACCGAGCGGCCCTCGGGGGACCAAGGCTGTTGCGGGAACTTGTGACACTTGCACGTGCAAGTGTCACAAGTTCCCGCAACAGCCCCCCCTACCCCTCAGCTCGCCAGAGCCTCCTCAGGGGCACCGCTCGGGACGGGCTCCGCCAGCGTCGTCACCTGCTGAGTCTGCTGGATCTCCGGAGCAGTCCGGTGTGCCGGGTCGCGTACCTCGCCGACCAGGAGTTCCAGTACGTCCTCCAGGGCCACCAGGCCGAGTACGCGGCCCGAGGCGTCGGCGACCTGGGCGAGGTGCGTCGCGGCGCGGCGCATCACGGTCAGGGCGTCGTCCAGCGGGAGCTCCGAGCGCAGGGTCGTCATCGGGCGCCAGATCTGCTGCGGCACGGCCCGGTCGGAGTCCTCCAGGTCGAGAACGTCCTTCACGTGCAGATAGCCCATGAAGGCGCCGTTCTCCGCGCACACCGGGAAACGGGAGTAGCCGGTGCGGGCCGTGAGCGCGACGACCTGGCCGGGGGTGACCGAGGGTCCGACCGTCACCAGTGACTCGCTGTCCAGGAGCACATCCGTGACCGGGCGGGAGCCCAGCTCCAGGGCGTCCTCCAGGCGCTCCTGCTCCTCGGGGTCGAGGAAGCCGGCCTGGCCTGCGTCCTCCACCAGACGGTTGAGCTGCTCGCTGGTGAAGACGGCCTCGACCTCGTCCTTCGGCTCGACGTGGAAGAGCCTGAGGATCACTCGGGAGCAGGCGCCGAGGCCCGAGGTGACCGGCTTGCACAGCCGGGCGAAGGCGACCAGACCGGGGCTGAGCCACAGCGCGGTCTTCTCCGGCGCGGCCATCGCCAGGTTCTTCGGCAGCATCTCGCCGACCACTAGGTGGAGGAAGACGACCACGGCGAGAGCGATGACGTAGCCGAGGGGGTGGATCGCACCCTCGGGCAGGTGCACCGCGTGGAAGACGGGTTCCAGGAGGTGGGCCACGGTGGGCTCGGCGACGGCGCCCAGCGTCAACGAGCAGACGGTGATGCCGAACTGGGCGGCGGCCATCATCTGCGGCAGGTTCTCCAGGCCGTACATGACCTGCCGGGCGCGGGCGGTGCCGAGGGGTTCGATCTGGCTGCGGCGTACGGAGACGAGGGCGAACTCGGCGCCGACGAAGAATCCGTTGGCGAGTACGAGCAGGGCGGCGAAAAGGAGTTGGAGCATGCTCATCGGACGGCCTCCACCACGGCGTCCGCGGTCTTGACCAGGCGTACTCGCTCGGCCCGGTAGTGCCCGACCTGCCGCACCGACAGGCGCCAGCCCGGGAGTTCGGCCTTGTCACCGGGGGCCGGGATGCGGCCGAGCAGATCGGCGACGAGGCCGGCGACGGTCTCGTACGGGCCCTCGGGCACGTCGAGGCCGATGCGCTGGAGGACGTCGACGCGGCAGCTGCCGTCGGCGTCCCAGGTGGGGCGGCCGTCCTCGGGCGGGGCCACGGCGAGTTCGGGCAGGTCGTGTCCGTCGTGCTCGTCGCGGACCTCGCCGACGAGTTCCTCGACGATGTCCTCCAGGGTGACGACTCCGGCCGTACCGCCGTACTCGTCGACGACGACCGCGATGGGCTGCTCGCTGCGCAGCCGCTCCAGGAGGGGCTTGACCGGCAGCGTCTCCGGGACGAGCAGCGGGGCTTGCGCGATCCGGGCGACGGGCGTGCGCAGCCGTTCGTGTGTGGGCACCGCGAGGGCGTCCTTGAGATGCACCATGCCGACGATTTCGTCGATGCGCTCCCGGTAGACGGGGAAGCGGGACAGGCCGGTGGCGCGGGTGAGGTTGACGACGTCCTCGGCGGTCGCGGAGGACTGCAGGGCGCTGACCTTCACGCGCGGGGTCATGACGTGCTGCGCGGTGAGGTCGGCCAGCGAGATCGTACGGACGAAGAGGTCGGCGGTGTCCTGTTCCAGGGCGCCGGCCCGGGCGGAGTGCCGGGCCAGCGAGACGAGTTCGCCGGGGGTGCGGGCGGAGGCCAGCTCCGCGGTGGGCTCGACGCCGAAGACGCGGACGAGCCGGTTGGCGACGGCGTTCAGGCCGGCGATCACCGGCCTGAACAGACGCGAGAACAGGTACTGAGGTCCCGCGACGAAGCGCGCGACCTGCATCGGCCTGGACACCGCCCAGTTCTTGGGCACGAGCTCGCCGATCACCATCTGCACGGCCGAGGCCAGCAGCATGCCGACGACCACGGAGACACCGGGTACGGCGCCGTCGGGGATGCCGATCGAGGTGAACGGGCCGCCCAGCAGCTCGGCGAGCGCCGGTTCGGCGAGCATGCCGACGACGAGGGAGGTGATGGTGATGCCGAGCTGGGTGCCGGAGAGCTGGAAGGACAGCTCCTTGAGCGACTCGACGACCCGGTGGGCCCGTCGGTCGCCCTCGGCCGCGGCCTTCTCGGCGTCGGGGCGCTCCACCGTGACGAGGCCGAACTCGGCCGCCACGAAGAAGCCGTTGGCGAGGATCAGGAGGAACGCCGCCGCAAGGAGCAGCAGGGGGATGGTCATGCCGCCGCCTCGATAGGCCGGGAGGGGGCGGCGCAGGTACTACAGGACGATCCGTCCATCGCTGGAGGGAGTCACTCCTCGAGTAGCAGGAGCCCCTGACTTCCGGGGCGGAACATCAGGGGCGGAGGCGCAACGAAAACGCGTCCGGCACCAGATTAATCAAGACACCGGCGAAAACGGCAGGGTGAATTCCTGCGATCAGCCGTGATGTTCGCCGGAGCGGCCGTCGCCCGGTTCGTCGTGCGGTTCGTCGACCTCGCCGATCGCCTGGGCCTCGGCCAGCGCCCGCAGCATACGGGCGTCCCTGATCGCCCGCTGCTTCGCGATGCCCGGCTGGATGCCGAGCGCGGGCAGGCTGGTGCCGTCGCTGAGGTTCAGGAACACCCACGGGTCGCCGGGACGCAGGTTGACCTGCACAATCTCCGCCCAGGCAAGGTGCCGTCGGCTGGCGATGTTGACGACGGTGACCCCGGACTCATCGGCGACGACTTTCGGCCGCGAGAGCAGGACGAGCACCCCACAGAGCAGAGCCCCGGTGAAGACGAAGCTGAGGCGCTCCCCCGGGCTGAGCGTCTCCAGCAGCATCGCGACCGTCGTGATGACCACGAAGATCGTGACACCGGCGCTCAGCAGGACGGCACGGGTGCGTCCCGGCCGGAACGTGACGGGCAGAGCGGGCAGATCCGACATGGGCGTGCTCCGGATCCCGGTCAGAGACGGCAGGCGTGGATGGCCGTGGTCAAGATGGCTCGGGCGCCGATGTCGTACAGGTCGTCCATGATCCGCTGTGCTTCCTTGGCCGGAACCATCGCCCGGACGGCGACCCAGCCCTCGTTGTGCAGCGGCGACACCGTCGGCGACTCCAGACCCGGGGTGAGGGCCACGGCCTTCTCCAGCTCCTCGACGCGGCAGTCGTAGTCCATCATCACGTACGTCCGGGCCACCAGGACGCCCTGCAGTCGGCGCAGGAACTGCTGCACCTTCGGCTCCTCGCCGTCCGTCCCCGTACGGCGGATGACCACGGCCTCGGACTTCATGATGGGCTCGCCGATGACCGCGAGGCCCGCATTGCGCAGCGAGGTGCCGGTCTCGACGACGTCCGCGATGACCTCGGCGACGCCCAGCTCGATCGCGGTCTCTACGGCGCCGTCGAGGTGTACGACGGAGGCGTCGATGCCGTGGTCGGCGAGGTGCTTGGCGACGATGCCCTCGTACGAGGTGGCGACCGTCATGCCGTGCAGGTCGGTGACGCCGTTCGCCGTGCCGGGCTTGGTGGCGTAGCGGAACGTGGAGCGGGCGAAGCCGAGCGGCAGGATCTCCTCGGCGTCGGCCCCGGAGTCGATGAGCAGATCGCGGCCGGTGATGCCGATGTCGAGCTGCCCGGAGGAGACGTAGATCGCGATGTCGCGGGGGCGGAGGTAGAAGAACTCGACGTCGTTCTCCGGGTCGACGATCCGCAGTTCCTTGGACTCCCGGCGCTGCTGGTAGCCGGCCTCATGCAGCATCTCCGCCGCAGGGCCTGACAGGGAACCCTTGTTGGGGACGGCGATGCGCAGCATGAGGTCGGCTTCCTTTGTTCGTTCGTACGGTGCGGGAGTTGGGGTTGCGCGATTACGGCGTGACGGCTCAGAGGTGGGCGTACACGTCGTCCAGGGAAATGCCGCGGGCGACCATCATCACCTGGACGTGGTAGAGCAGCTGCGAGATCTCCTCGGCGGCCGCTTCCTTGCCCTCGTACTCGGCGGCCATCCAGACCTCGGCGGCCTCTTCGACGACCTTCTTGCCGATGGCATGGACGCCCTTGCCGACCAGCTCGGCGGTGCGGGAGGTGGCGGGGTCGCCGTTGGCGGCCTTGTGCTGGAGCTCGGTGAAGAGCTCCTCGAACGTCTTCTTGGACATGGTGGCGCCCACTTTACGCGCAGCCGCCCGTTCCTCAGCGCCAGGGTTCGGATACTGAGCGCAGTGTGGCCGCGGTCGCGACGGCGGCCGTCACCGCCTCGTGTCCCTTGTCCTCGCTGGAGCCCGCGATACCCGCACGGTCGAGGGCCTGTTCCTCGGTGTCGCAGGTCAGCACGCCGAAGCCGACCGGCACGCCGGTGTCCACGGAGACCTGGGTGAGGCCCTGGGTCACCCCCTGGCACACGTACTCGAAGTGGGGGGTGCCGCCGCGGATGACGACGCCGAGGGCGACGATCGCGTCGTAGCCGCGGCCCGCGAGGACCTTGGCGACGACCGGGAGCTCGAAGCTGCCGGGGACGCGCAGGACGGTCGGCTCGTCGATGCCCAACTCGCGCAGTGCGCGCAGGGCGCCGTCGACGAGACCTTCCATCACCTTGTCGTGCCACTGTGCCGCGATCACCGCGACGCGCAGGTCGCCGCAGTTGCGTACGGACAGTTCAGGTGCACCCTTGCCGCTCACGTGTCTCCTTGAGTGTTCTCTTACTGGTTGCCGCAGGGGGACACGGTGGTCGTGTCCAGCCAGGGCAGGTCGTGCCCCATCCGGTCCCGCTTGGTGCGCAGGTAGCGGAGGTTGTGCTCGCCCGCCTTCACGGGCATCGGCTCGCGGTCGGTGACCTTGAGGCCGTGGCGGACGAGGGCGTCGGTCTTGTCGGGGTTGTTGGTCATCAAGCGGACGCTGCGTACGCCGAGATCCTCCAGGATCTGCGCGCCCGCACCGTAGTCCCGGGCGTCCGCGGGCAGGCCCAGCTCCAGGTTGGCGTCGAGTGTGTCGCGACCGCGCTCCTGAAGCTCGTACGCCCGCAGCTTGGACAGCAGCCCGATGCCGCGCCCCTCATGGCCGCGCAGGTAGACCACCACTCCCCTGCCCTCGGCGTGGATGCGCTCCAGGGAGGCCTCCAGCTGGGGGCCGCAGTCGCAGCGCAGTGAGTGGAAGATGTCGCCGGTGAGGCACTCGGAGTGGACGCGGACGAGTACGTCCTCGCCGTCGCCGATCTCGCCGTGGACGAGGGCGACATGCTCGACGCCGTCAACGGTGGAGCGGTAGCCGTACGCCGTGAACTCGCCGAAGGCGGTGGGCAGTTGGGTCTGGGCCTCGCGGCGGACGGTGGGCTCGGAGCTCTGGCGGTAGGCGATGAGGTCCTCGATGGAGATGATGGTCAGGCCGTGCTTGCGGGCGAAGGGGATCAGCTCGGGCAGGCGCAGCATCTGGCCGTCCTCGCCGGCGATCTCGACGATGGCGCCGGCCGGGCGCAGGCCCGCGAGCCGGGCGAGGTCGACGGCGGCCTCGGTGTGGCCGTTGCGGGCGAGGACGCCGCCGGGCTTGGCGCGCAGCGGGAAGATGTGGCCGGGGCGGACGAAGTCACCGGCCTGCGCCGTACCGCTCGCCAGCAGCTGGAGTGTGGTGGCGCGGTCGGAGGCGGAGATGCCCGTGGTGACGCCGTGCGCGGGGGTGGCGTCGACGGTGACCGTGAAGGCGGTGCGCATCGACTCGGTGTTGTGCTGCACCATCTGCGGCAGTTCGAGCCGGTCGAGCTCGTCGCCCTCCATCGGCGCGCAGATCATGCCCCGGCACTCGCTCATCATGAAGGCGATGATCTCGGGGGTCACCTTCTCGGCGGCGATGACGAGGTCGCCCTCGTTCTCCCGGTCCTCGTCGTCGACGACCACGACCGGTCGGCCCGCCGCTATGTCGGCGATGGCCTGCTCGATGGGGTCGAGGCTGAGGTCCTCGAAGCCTTCGGTGCTGTACAGGATCGGTGCCGCAGTCATGCGGGGGCTCCTTCCAGGACGGGCTGCGCGCTCTGCCGCGAGCGCAGCCACCAGTCGCGCATGCCCCACAGGACGAGTGCGCCGTAGATGATGTAGACGAAGCCGGAGAAGGCGAAGCCGTTGGCGAAGTTGAGCGGCACGCCGACCAGGTCGACGAGCAGCCAGGCGAACCAGAACTCGACCATGCCGCGCGCCTGGGCGTACATGGCGACGATCGTGCCGACGAAGATGTACGCGTCCGGCCAGGGGTCCCACGAGAGGGTCGGGTACGCGGTGAAGAGCCCGCCGACCGCGAGGGTGCCGAGCGCGGCGCCGCCCACCAGGTAGGCCCGCTCGCGCCAGGTGGCGAACCGTACGGCCACGGACCCGTCCTGCGCCTTCCGCTCGCCGCGGTTCCACTGCCAGAAGCCCCAGGCGGCGACGGCCATGACGATCACCTGCTTGCCGGCGCTGCCGGAGAGGTGGGCGGTGGCGAAGGCCGTGAGGAGGATGGCGCCGGCCAGGAACTGGGCGGGCCAGGTCCACAGGGAGCGTCGCCAGCCGAGGGCGAGGGCGATCAGACCAATGGTGTTGCCCATCATGTCCGCCCACTTGATGTGCTGTCCGAAGACGGTGAAGGCCTCGGAGTTCAGCCAGTTCACCGCCCGGCCCCCTGGCTGCCGAGCAGTCGCTCGACGTACTTGGCGATGACGTCGACCTCGAGGTTGACCGGGTCGCCGGGCTGCTTGAGGCCGAGCGTGGTCAGGGCGAGGGTCGTGGGGATGAGGCTGATGGTGAAGTAGTCGGGGCCTGCGTCGACGACGGTCAGGCTGATGCCGTCGACGGTGATGGAGCCCTTCTCGACGACGTAGCGCCGGAGGTCCTCGGGGAGCGAGATCTTCACGATCTCCCAGTTGTCGGACGGCTTGCGCTCGATGATCTCGCCGGTGCCGTCCACATGGCCCTGCACGATGTGCCCGCCGAGGCGGTCGCCGACGGCCATGGGGCGTTCGAGGTTGACGCGGGAGCCGACGGTGAGGGCGCCGAGGCTGGAGAGGTTGAGGGTTTCCGCCATCACGTCGGCGGTGAACTCGTCGCCTTCGTGGTCGACGACCGTGAGACATACGCCGTTGACGGCGATGGAGTCACCGTGGCGCGCGCCTTCGGTGACGACAGGTCCACGCAGTCGGAAGCGGGAGGCGTCGTCAAGATTCTCGACGGACGTGACCTCGCCCAGCTCTTCGACGATTCCGGTGAACACTTCCCGGGTCCTCCTGCCTCTTCGGGCACGGACTCCGGGGCCTGTCGATGACGACAGATATGAACGGACGACGACACCGGGAACGACGCCGAATGAGACGTGTCCCTGGGACACGTCGAAACAGACGGCGACGCGCACGAATGCCCGCCCGCCGCGCACTGCCTCCCATCCGGACTTTAACCGTCGGTCCAGGAATTTCACCTGGTCAACCGGCCGCTGGAAGCGACCGGGTCGCGGACTTTAACCGCCGGTTCGGAGTTTCACCGACCCCGGAGTGCGCTGCTTCTAGTACAGAGCCAGTGTGCCACGCCTGATCGATGCCTACGGACCCGTTTCCTGTGGGGTGACTCACAGAGCATCTCGATGGACTTCACGCCACACTCATGACGGCCCAACTTCCGCACAGGCACGGCGCCTTACTATTGGTCCATACCTATTGACGCACTGTTTGAGTCCTCTTAGGGTCTGCGTTCACCGATCCGCCCCCAAGAGCGACCCGGCGGCGGTGACGGAGGCCCTTGCCCCGCCGCCGGGTCTCCGCCCGGACCGTCACGGGGTGAACAGCTCGTCCTGCGCCCCCTCGCGCGCCATCAGCAAGGCCCCGCGGAGCACCGCCCCGCCTCCGAGCGAGCTGGCCCGCACCTCGGTGGGCAGCGGTGACATCCGCGTGAGCCGCTCCTGGACCCGGCCCGCGAGCGTCTCACCACCCGCCTGCCCGATCTCCCCCGCGAGCACCACACAACCCGGGTCCAGCACGGCGATCACGGAGGCGGCGCCTATGGCCACACGATCGGCGAGCACGTCGAGGAACTGGCCCGCCGCGGCAGTCGTCGGCACCTCACCGGCCGCCGCCCGCACCAGGGCCGCCGCTTGCGGCTCGTGAGGCGACGGGGGCGCCACCACCCCGTACCGCTCGGCGAGTTCGACGATCGCCGCCGCCCCCGCGAGCGAGTGGAAGCCGCCGCCGCAGTCGGTCGCCGACGGCAGCCCCGCGGTTCCCGGGACCGGAAGGAAGCCGATCTCGCCGGTGCCGCCCGAGGCGCCCCGGCGCAGGATGCCGTCGAGGACCACGGCGGCGCCGATGCCATGGCCGAGCCAGAGGAGGACGAAGGTGTCCCGGTCGCGGGCGGAGCCGGCGCGCTGTTCCGCGAGGGCCGCGAGGTTCGTCTCGTTCTCGATGAGGACGCGGGCCGCGAGCCGGTCGTCGAGGGCGGCGACGAGGCGCCGGTGCCACTCGGGCAGGCCGGAGGAATCGCGGAGTTCGCCGGTGGCGGGGTCGATGAGGCCGGGCGCGCCGATCCCCACCGTGTGCAGCTTGTCGGCCCCGGCCTCCTTGGCCGTACGTTCGACCAGCGTGACCGCCTGCTCGACGGCGGACCCGGTGCCCGCCTCGTCCCCGATCGGCACCGAGGCCTCGGCCAGCACCGAGCCCAGCAGATCCGTGACGACCACGGACACGCCCTCGGTACGTACATCCACCGCGGCGAGCTGCGCGAGGTCAGCGACGATCCCGTACAACCGGGCGTTCGGGCCACGGCGCTGCTCCCCCGCCTCTCCCACGACCGCGATCAGCCCGGCGGCCGTGAGGCGTTCCACCAGGTCGGCGACCGTGGGCCGGGACAGTCCGGTGAGTTGCTTCAACTGCCCTGCCGTCAAAGGACCTTCCTGCTGCAGCAGCCGCAGGGCGAGCCGGTCGTTGATGGCCCGGGCGGTACTCGGAGATGCGGGCATGCCGGGATCCTTCCAGATTGGAGGGGCGAGGCGACCAGGGCCCGATATCCGCTATCTATCAGGCAGGGACCCTGATAGTTTACGTCAGCGGATCGGCAGAGCGGCCAGACGCGAGGGAGGGCCCGGGACGTGGGTGAAGTGGTCTACGACAAAAGCGAGTTGAGGCGCGCCCGGTACGCCGTGGCGACGGTCTTCGCCGTGCACGGCGCCGTGACGGGCTCGTTCGCGACCCGCGTTCCATGGATCCAGGACCACGCCTCGGTGAGCGCGGGCCAGCTGGGCCTGGCGCTCGCGTTCCCCGCGATCGGCGCCTCCGTGGCGATGCCGCTGGCCAGCGGGATCAGCCATCGCTTCGGTGCCCGTGCGGCCCTGCGCGGACTGCTCGCGCTGTGGACGCTGGCCCTGGTACTCCCCTCGCTCGCGCCGAACCTGCTCACGCTGTGCGTGGCGCTCTTCGTGTACGGCGCCACCGCGGGCATGGCCGATGTGGCGATGAACGCGCTGGGCGTCGAGGTCGAGACCCGGCTCGACAAATCGATCATGTCCGGTCTGCACGGCTGGTGGAGCGCGGGCGCCCTGATCGGCTCGGCGGCCGGCACACTCGCCGCCCACCTGGGCTCGGACGCCCGCCTCCATCACGCGCTGGCGGCCGTGGCGCTCACCGTGATCGGTGTGGCCGCCTGTCAGGGCGTACTGGATCTGCGGCCGACGGAGGGCGAGGAGGCGCCGCCGCGGTTCGCGCTGCCGCCGAGGTCCGCGCTGCTCATCGGCGCGGTCGGGTTCTGCGCAGTGTTCGCCGAGGGGGCAAGCCTGGACTGGTCGGCGGTCTATCTGCGGGACGTGCTCGGCAGTTCGGCCGGGGTCGCGGCGGCGTCCACGACCGGCTTCACACTCACCATGGCGCTCGCGCGCATCGCGGGTGACAGGGTGATCGACCGCTTCGGCCCGGTCCGCACCGTACGCGTCGGCGGCGTCCTCGCGACCCTCGGCGGACTGCTCGTCGTGGTGGCCGAGAACGCGGCGGTGGCGATGAGCGGCTTCGCGCTGCTCGGCCTCGGTATCGCCGTCGTCGTCCCGCTCTGCTTCGCGGCGGCAGGACGCAGCGGCCCCAACCCGGCCCAGGCCATCGCGGGCGTCGCCACCATCACGTACACCTCGGGCCTGATCGCCCCTTCCGCGATCGGCACGATCGCGGATGCCACCAGCCTGGTGGTGTCCTTCGGCCTGGTGACGGCCCTGACCTTCGGGCTCGTCGCGTTCGCCGGCGTGCTGCGCGCCGGCGCCCGGCAGAGTGCCGAGGTCGCTTCACATGAGCCGGTTCAGCGGGCCAAGTCGTAGGCGTAGTCCGGTGCGAACTGCCCCGGCGCTGCCTGGCAGCCATCGGACTCGCCCGGCAGCTTGATCCACAGGTAGCCGTCGATCCGGGCCTCTCCGGTGTTCAGGGTCGGCGCCCGGCCCAGCTTGAGGCCCGCCGGATCGCACCACTCGCCGGGGGGCGGGGTGCGGCCCCCATTGCGGCTGGTGTCGATGACGGCGCCGAGGCTCGCGGGGCCGCCGAGCGCGTCCAGGGTCTGCCGGACGTACGCGATCTCGCCGTTCGTACCGTTGAAGTTGGCGACGTTGCTGAAGATGCCGTCCGAGCTCTCGGCCGAGGCGGCGCCTGCCTGGCGCAGCCGCCCGGCCATGGTCCCGGCGCCGCGCCAGGTGGAGTGGCCCGCGTCGTAGTACACCCGGGCGTTCGGATTCGCGGCCTTGAGGACGCGGCCCGCGCGGGCCAACGAGGCGAAGCGGGCGCCCCGGTCACCTTCGGACATGCAGTCGGCCAGGGCGATGGCGTCGGGCTCCAGGATCACGACGACCTCGCCGGAGCCGAGCCCTGCCGCGAACTTGTCGATCCAGGCGTCGTACTCGCCGAGGCTGCCCGCCCCGCCCTGGGAGGGCCCACCGCAGTCGCGCTGCGGAATCGCGTACGGCACCACGATCGGGACGCGCCCCTGGGCAGCGGCAGCGGATGTGACTGTACGGACCCGCGAGGTGATGGTGTCCGGAGCGAACTCCGCGAACCACACCGCCTGCGGCTGATTCGCCAGCCGGGACTCTATGACCGCGCGGCGCGGGTCGTTGAGGTTCGCGGCGACCCACTGGAGCGCATGGGAATCGGGGTAGCGGTACAGATTCGTGGACACCGCGACAGGCTTCGGCTTCTTCGCCTCGGGCTTCGGGGCCTTCGACGGCTTGGGGCTCGGCTTGGCCGACTTGGACGGCGAGGGGGACGGCGAGGCGGATTTCGAGGGCGAGGAGGTCGGCACGGCCGGACCGGGCTCCAGATACGGGGAGCTGGTCACCTCCGGGCGGGCCTCGTCGCTACCGCCTCGGTCGTCGAGCGCGGACATCATCCCCGTCGCGGTGCCGACCGCCACCACGGCGGAGGCCACCGACACCATGGCACCGCGCCGGGCCGCGCGTCTGCGCTCGGACCTGCGATCGGCAAGGCGCCGGGCACGTTTGCCTGACACTCGGTGTTCCCCCTTCTTCCCGGTCGAGCGCGTTCCCCCGTTCTGGGGAAGCGTTCGGCCCGTCGGACCTTTAGACACCCTAAGGGTGGGACGCTGCATCCATGGTCCAGTTGGAACATTTCGCGACACCCGTGGACAAGGTCGTATCTCGTTTGCGCACACTCAGCGCAACATGGCCGGAGCGGGACGGCGTCGTGGTCTTCAACCGCGTCTACCTCGCCGTCACCCAGGAGATCGACCGGCACGTGGACACCGGTCAATTCCCCGACGCACAGGCCGCGATCACGCTGGACGTACGGTTCGCGGAGCACTATCTCGCCGCCGTCGAGGCGGTGGCCGAAGAGCGCCGTCCGCCCGCCTGCTGGCGCCCGCTGTTCCAGCTCCGGCGCCATCCCGGCGTACGCCCCTTGCAGTTCGCGCTCGCGGGCATCAATGCGCACATCGGGCACGATCTAGCGCTCGCGGTCGTAGACACTTGTCGTACGCTCGACTGCGAACCCGTCGACTTGGAGGACGAGTTCGAGCACGTGGGCGACATCCTCATCACGCTGGAGGAGCGCATCCGCGAGGATCTGATGCCCGGCCCGGATGTCCTCCAGATCGCCGATCCGCTCACCCATCTGATCGGCTCGTGGAGCCTGGAGCGGGCACGGGACGGAGCGTGGTCGGCGGCTCGCGCGCTGTGGGCCCTGCGCGCACTGCCCGACCTCGCCGACGAATGCGCCCGCCGCCTGGATGCGGCCGTCGGTCTGGCGAGCCGGATGCTGCTCACTCCCCTGCCGGATTGATCCGGCCACACCGGCTCGGCACCGCCGAATTGGGGTACGCGGGCGTTAGGTTGACCGTTGAACTGCCTCATGTGAAGCAACGCGAAGGAGCGTAGCCATGGCCACCAAGTTGGGCCTCTGTCTTCCTCAGGCGCCGCAGTACGACATCGGACGGGACGTACCCGATGTGGCGCGCACGGCCGAGCAGATCGGCTACGAGAGCTTGTGGGTGTACGAGCGCGCCCTGTTCCCGGAGCCCGCGACGCAGGGCCTGTACGGGGTGCCGGGCCTGCCCTGGCCCGAGCACTACCGCAGTGTCCCCGACGCCCTGGTCACCCTGACCTTGGCGGTCACGGCCACCGAGCGGGTCCAACTCGGCACCGGTGTCCTGGTCGTCCCGCTGCACGGCCCGTTCCGGCTCGCCAAGACGCTCGGCACGCTGGACGCGGCGAGCGGCGGCCGGGTGGTGGCGGGCCTCGGCACCGGCTGGTCGCTGGACGAGTACGCGGCGACGGGCGTCGCTCCGTTCGAGGAGCGCGGCCAGGTCATGGACGAGTTCCTCGACGTGTGCCAGGCCGTCTGGGGCCCGGACCCGGTGTCGTACGAAGGCCGCCTCACCAAGATCGCACCGTCCGTGGTCGGACCCAAGCCCGCCCGGCCGATCCCGGTCCTGCTGCCCGCCAACAGCAAGAAGGCGCTGACTCGGCTCATCGACCGCGCCGACGGCTGGATGCCGATCGCCATGGGGGCCGACCAACTCGCCACACAGTGGCAGCAGGTGCAGGACATGGCGGCCGAGCGCGGCCGCACGAAGCCGATCGCGACCTCGGTGCGGGTGAACGGGGTGCAGTACACGGCGAAGGCGTACGACGGCGCCGACCGCGCCCCGTTCCAGGGCAACGTCGAGCAGATCGTGACGGACCTCAAGGCCCACGCGGAGGTCGGCCTCGACGAGTTCTTCCTCGACCTCCAGGCCTCGACGCGGGACGCGCAGGAGCTCAAGGACGTGGCCGCCGAGGTGTTCACGGCGGCGCGGGCGGCCGGGATCTGACGTCCGCGTTTCTGTGAGGCGGCCGGCCCGGTCTCAGTCCTCGGGCAGTTCCACCGGCGCGATCTCGTCGTAGACGTCGCCGGGCCCGGGGTTGGCCGGGTCGGTCGCCCCGCCCAGGTGGTGCATGACGCCCCAGACCGCGTTCAGCGCGGTCTGGACGGCGCCCTCGGCCCAGCCCGCCGTCCAGGAGATGTCGTCGCCCGCGAGGAAGATGCCGCGCTTGTCCTCGGGGAGCCGGTCCTGCATGAAGTGCGTGAACAGGCGCCGCTGGTAGCGGTAGTGGCCGGGCAGGTTGGCCTTGAACGCGCCCATGAAGTGGGGTTCGTTCTCCCAGGACACGGTCACCGGGCTGCCGATGATGTGCTTCCGGATGTCGACCTTCGGATAGATCTCGCCGAGCGACTTCAGCATGACCTCCATCCGCTCGTTCGCGGACAGCGGCAGCCACTTCAGGCTGTCGTCGCACCAGGTGTAGGAGAGGCAGATGACGGCGGGACGGTCCGGACCGTCGTCGAGGAGGTAAGTGCCGCGCGTCATACGGTCGGTGAGGGTCATCGACATGACGTCACGGCCGGTTTCCTCGTCCTTGTCGAGCCAGAAGGGCCGGTCGACCGGCACGAAGAGCTTGCTCGACTCCATGTAGTGAGTGCGCTCGATCGCCGTCCAGTGGTCGATCGGGAAGAGCGAGTCGTCGCAGTCGACCTTGGAGAGCAGCATCCAGGACTGGGCGGTGAAGATCGCCGCCTGGTACGTACGGATGTCGCCGTTCGCGTCCGTCACGGTGATCCGGTTGCCTGCGGTGCGGTTCAGGCGGGTCACTGCGGGCTTCGGGGTCCCCTCGTGCAGTTTCGCGAGCGAGCTCCCGTACGGCCAGTGCACGATCTTCTCCGGCTCGCGTTCCCAGAGCCGGAGCGGGAGTTGGCGGCTGCCGCCGACGATGCCGCGGTGGTGGTCGTCGGCCTCGGTGTAGACGACGCGCAGGATCTCGAGGATCGAGTTGGGGAAGTCGGTGTCCCAGCCGCCCGTGCCGAAGCCGACCTGGCCGAAGATCTCGCGCTGCCGGAAGGACCTGAAGGCGTCGGAGTCGCAGAGGAAGCCGTAGAAGGTCTGGTTGTCGAGCTTCTCGACGAGCTTGGCCCAGATCTCGCGGATGCGCGGGACGTCGCGCTCGCGCATGGCCTGGTTCATGTCGGAGAAGTCGGCGCCCGCTTCGAGGCAGGCGTTCCAGGCCGCCGCGACCTGGCGGTAGACCTCGGGCAGGTCTTCGATGGTCCGGGCGTAGTGGGACTCGCCCTTGAGGTCGACGACCGTCGAAGGCGTCACCTCGGCAAGGGGGTTGGGGAACGGGCGGGTCTCGAGGCCCACCAGGTCGATGTAGTGCTGGAGAGCCGTGGAGGACGGCGGGAAGCGCATCGCGCCCATCTCGGCGGTCAGCGAGGGATCACACCCGTCGAAGCCCACCGTCCGCAGTCGGCCGCCGATCTCGCCGGCCTCGTACACGACGGGCTTCAGCCCCATCTTCATCAGCTCGTACGCCGCCACGATGCCGGACAGGCCGCCGCCGATGACCGCGATCTCGGTGCCGTGTGCGGTCGCCGGGATCTGGCCGAGGCCCGCGGGGTGCGCGAGGAAGTCGTCGTACGCGTACGGGAAGTCCGGGCCGAACATGGTGATCGGCGGCTGGTGGTTGTCTGCGTGCTCGATGGCGTTGGGCACGGTGGACGTCATGGGGGTACGGACTCCTTGCGCGAAAGCTGCTGGGTGAGGCGGGGGTGGGGCGGTCGTTCAGATCGTTCGGCTCAGGGACCCGTAGAGGCCGGGGCGGCGGTCCTTCAGGTACGGGTTTGCCTCGCGGGAGGCGGCCAGCAGCACGGGGTCCACGTCACCGAGGACGAGCTCGTCGCCACGGCCCGCGCGGGCCCGGGCCACCCCGTCGGGGCCCGACAGCGTGGAGAGCCCGACGAACTCGAACTCCCCTTCCACGCCGACCCGGTTGACGTACGCGACGTACATCTGGTTCTCGAAGGCGCGCACCGGTACGACCGACTCGGCGACGAACTGGAACGGGTGCATCTGGGCCGTGGGCACCACGAGGAGGTCCGTGCCGGCCAGGGCGTGGGCGCGGACGTTCTCCGGGAACTCCACGTCGTAGCAGATCATCAGCCCGACGCGGAGGCCGCCGAGCTCGGCCTGGACCACCGGCTCGTCGCCCGGCGTGAAGAGTTCGCGCTCGAAGCAGCCGTAGAGGTGCGTCTTGCGGTAGTTGGCGAGACGCGTGCCGTCGGCGGCGATCAACTGGGCGGAGTTGAAGACGGTCTCGCCGTCCCGCTCCGGGTACCCGTACGCGACCGCGAGCCCGTGCCGCCCGGCGATCTCCGCGACCGCGTCGGCGCCGTCCCCATCGGCGGGCTCGGCGAGCCGGCGCACGTCCGCCCCGATCGCGTACCCGGTCAGGTACATCTCCGGCGCCACCAGCAGCCCGGCCCCCGCGGCAGCGGCACGCCCCGCGGCCTCGTCGAGAACCTTGAGGTTCGCGGCGACGGAGCCGGGGCGTCCGGAGCTCTGGAGCAGGGCGGTGCGCATGGGTGTTCCTCACCGGGGCGGAAGGGGTTCGGGGGCCAGATCGACGGTACGGGCGGGGGCTTCGGGCGGACAAGGAGGTGTTGTTGCGCGTTTGAGGGCGGATCGTTGCGTATGTGGGGGCCGATACGGCGATTCGTTGCGCGAGGCGATTTCACGGTCTTGCCTTCGCCGCTGAAGCTCTGGCCACCAGGATCAGCGCCGTGATCAGGTACGGCACCGCGAACCACGCGAAGGCGGTGCCGTGCGCGGTCACCGAGCCGGCCGCGCCATAGGCACCATAGACAGCGATCGTGGCCATGCTGGTGCCGAGACCGGCGACCGAGGTGAGGGTGGCCCGACCGGTCTCGTCGATGCGGTGCTGGAGGCGGGCGTCGGCCAGTACGGTCGCCAGCTGGAAGCCGCCGAAGGCGAGGGCGACAAGGCCGATGCCCAGCGGAGTACCGGCAGCGGCGCCGGCTGCCAGGGCGAGCGCGGAGCCCGCGAGCAGCCCGGCGAATCCGGCCGTTCCCAGGCGTTCGCCGACCCCGGCCAACAGGCCGCCGACGGTGGCCGCCGCCCAGATCAGCAGGAGCAGATACGGGACCATCTCGTCCGGTACGCCGGTGTCACGCACCAGGAGCGGCGAGTACTCGTCGAGCGCACCCCACACGGCGGTCACGACGGGGACGAGCAGCAGGGCTCCGAGGACGGACCGGTTGGTGCGCGCCTCAGTGAGCCCGGCCCGAAGGGTGGCGGCCCAGCCGTCGCCTCCGGTCGCCGCCTTGTGGTGCTCCGGTAAGCGGGTGGCCATGGCCGCCGCCAGGAGGCAGGCCAGCACGCTCACCGCGCCCACCGCCGGGTAGCCGCCGAACGCGAACACCGGCCCGGCGAGCCCCATCGCCGCCATCACGGCCAGCAGGCCCGCCGCCCGGGCCCGGCCCATGACGCGGGCGTATCGGTCGGCTGCGCCGAGCCGGTCCAGTTCGTCGTAGACCAGGGCCTCCATTGCGCCGGAGCCGAGCGCTTCCCCGGCGCCCCACAGGACAAAGCCAAGCGCGAAGGCACCGTACGACGGGACGAGCACCCACAGGGCGAAGCCGGTGGCGGTGAGCAGCGGACCGAGCCACAGCAGCCGTCGACGGGAGAAGGCGTCGGCCCAGGCACCGGAGGGGACCTCCAGCACCAGGCTCGTGAACGACCACAGGGCGAACAGAGAGGAGATCTGCCAGACCGACAGACCGGTGTCGCTGAACAGCAGCGCGTACACCGGGTAGAGCAGGATCAAGTCATGGAAGAACGCATAGCCGTACAACGTCGCCGCAAGCCGCCGGACGCCGACGGCGGGCACACGCGCAGGTGAGAGAGTCATGAGGCCTTCCCGCAGGGCTGGTTCGGACACCGTGGATACGGCGCCCGAGGCGGCCCTCGGGAGGCACGGCTGCTAGGTCAATGTCGCCAGGTCATGGCACCGATATTAAACGCGCGGGCAATGCTGGCCCAAGGGATAACGGTGACCCGCAAACGGAGCGGTTCGGGGAGCGCCCCATAAGGGGCGCGGGGAACTGCGCGACCAGCCACGAACGACTCGCAGACGCCCACGGCGCCAACGAGGCACCCCCTCCCGCGAAGCCATCCGAGCGGCCCAAGCTCTCCTCACCCAGGCGCACCGGAGGAAAACCGCCGCAACAACGGCGACAACACCAACACGGACTTCGTCCGCTCCACAAACGGCTCCCCAGCAATCCGCTCAAGCACCCGCTCAAAATGCCGCATGTCAGAAGCAAAGACCTGAACCACCGCATCCGCCTCACCGGTCACGGTAGACGCGGCCACGATCTCCTGATACCGCTCAAGACCACGCCGAATGGTCTCGGGCGAAGTGTTGCTACGGCAGTAGATCTCGACAAACCCCTCGGTCTCCCAGCCCAGCGCGGCAGGATCCACCCGAACCGTAAAACCAGTGATCGCCCCGGTGGCCCGCAACCGATCCACCCGCCGCTTCACCGCGGGCGCGGACAGCCCGACCTCCTGCCCGATGTCGGCGTAGGAACGGCGAGCGTCCTCGGCGAGGGCATGCACAATGCGTTCGTCGAGCTCGTCCAGCACAGAGCGTCAGCTCCAGCTGGCGTGCAACGGCATGCCCTCCGCGTAACCGGCGGCGCTCTGGATGCCGACGACCGCCTTCTCGGCGAACTCCTCCAGAGAGCTCGCACCGGCATAGGTGCAGGAGGAGCGAACGCCCGCGATGATCGCGTCGATGAGGTCCTCGACGCCCGGCCGGTCCGGGTCGAGGTACATGCGAGAGGTGGAGATGCCCTCCTCGAACAGGCCCTTGCGTGCCCGGTCGTAGGCCGACTCCTCGCTGGTGCGGTTGCGGACGGCGCGAGCCGAGGCCATGCCGTACGACTCCTTGTACAGGCGGCCGTCGGCGTCCTGGTGCAGGTCGCCCGGCGACTCGTACGTACCGGCGAACCAGGAGCCGATCATCACGTTCGACGCACCGGCCGCCAGCGCCATCGCCACGTCACGCGGGTGCCGGACGCCGCCGTCGGCCCACACATGCTTGCCGTACTTCTTGGCTTCAGCGGCGCACTCCAGGACCGCCGAGAACTGCGGCCGGCCGACGCCGGTCATCATCCGCGTGGTGCACATGGCACCGGGACCCACGCCCACCTTGACGATGTCGGCGCCCGCCTCGATCAGGTCCCGCACACCGGCCGCCGCGACGACGTTGCCCGCGACGATCGGGACCTGCGGGTCAAGGGCTCGTACGACCTTGATGGCGGTGACCATCGACTCCTGGTGGCCGTGCGCGGTGTCGATGACGAGGGTGTCCACGCCCGCGTCGAGCAGCTGCTTGGCCTTGCCCGCTACGTCGCCGTTGATGCCGAGGGCTGCGGCGATGCGCAGACTGCCGTTCGCGTCGGTGGCCGGGGTGTAGAGGGTCGCGCGCAGGGCGCCCTTGCGGGTGAGGATTCCGGCGAGGCGGCCGTCCCGGTGGACGGCGGGCGCGTAACGGCGGTTGGCGGTGTCGAGCGTGTTGAAGGCCTCGCGCGGCTCGATGTCCGCGTCGAGCAGCAGCAGGTCGCGGGACATGACCTCGGCCAGCTGTGTGAAGCGGTCGACGCCGCGGAGGTCGGCGTCGGTGACCACGCCGACGGGCTTACCGTCCTCATCCACGACGACGCCCGCGTTGTGCGCCCGCTTGGGCAGCAGCGCCAGCGCGTCGGCGACGGTCTGGTGGGGCGCGAGAACGATCGGGGTGTCGAGCACCAGATGACGGCCCTTGACCCAGGAGACGACCTCGGTGACGACGTCGATCGGGATGTCCTGCGGAATGACGACGAGACCACCGCGACGGGCCACGGTCTCGGTCATCCGGCGGCCCGCGATCGCCGTCATATTGGCGACCACCAGCGGAATCGTGGTGCCGGTGCCGTCCGGCGACGACAGATCGACGTCCTGCCGCGAGGCGACCGCGGAACGGTTCGGCACCATGAAGACGTCGTCGTACGTCAGGTCGTATGCGGGCTGGACGTCATTGAGGAAACGCACGTGCTGCACATCCCAGTAGTTCAGAGGTGGCCCCCGAGCAGGTCAGCGCGAGGGAAGAGCACGTACCTCATTGTCCCATGGCGGTGTCCACGGCCTGCCCGGGCGGATCATCCAGGCTGGTCGGAGGGCCTCTGGTGTGATCCTCCCAGCACGAGCAGGACGGAGAGCCCGGGCAGCCGGTCCACCGCCTCGGTGAACACGTCCTGCGCGATCTCCCACTCGTCCGGCCGGGCCTTGGCGTACGTACGCCAGTCCGTGACGACGATCAGCAAGCCGCGCTCGGCGCCCGCGGGCCACACGGAGCGGTCGGTGAGGCTGTCGGCCAGGGCGTCCCAGTTGCGGCCGAACCAGTCGGGCAGTTCCAGGGCGCGTACGCAGCGCTCCATGAAGCCCGCCTTGTCGGCGACTCCTGCGAGGTCCAGCGTGACCACGAGGCGGTCCGCCACGTCGTCCGTCATGTCACTACCGCCCTGCCTCGAAGGACTCGTCCGACCCGTAAGGGACAAGAGAGCGCGGTCCGTCGGCGGTCGAACCGCCGACGGACCGCTGAAAGATCAGGGCCCGTCGGGGTCGGCCCGGTCCAGGGCCGGACGCGGTGCGGGCCCCGTCGTCATCAGATGGTCCGCGGCCGACGTGTCGGTCACCAGGCTGGTGACCAGGCCGGAGCGGAGCACCGCGTCGATGGCGGCCGCCTTGCGCTGCCCGCCCGCGATCGCGACGACCTCGGGGATACGCCGCAGCCGGTCGGCCTCGACCGTGATGCACCGCTCCCCCAGGTCCCGGCCGACGCGACGGCCCTGGGCATCGAAGAGGTGCGCGGACATCTCGGCGGCGACACCGAGCGAGGCGTAGTGCGAGCGCTCCTCGTCGGTGAGCATGTCGTGCACCGTGGAGATGCCCGCCTCCCAGGAACCGATCGACACACAGGCGACCGTCACCTTGTCGAAGTACTCGAAGGCGCGGGCGATCCCCGTCTGGTTGCGCAGCGCGGCGGCGGTGGCCACGTCCGGCAGCAGCATCGGCGCGTAGATGGGGTGGGCGTCGCCACCCGAGACCTGGGCGGCCCTGCGCACGGCCTCGACCGAGCCGCGCTCGGCCGTCCCGGCGTCGTACACCCCCGTCAACTGCACCACCGTGCACGGTGGCAGCCGGTCGAGGGCCGCCGCCATGTGGATGGTGGACCGGCCCCAGGCGAGGCCGAGCACATCGCCCTCGGTGACCAGTTCGCCGAGCAGGTCGGCGGCCACTTCGCCGAGGTTCTCCGGGTCGGGCGACTCCTCGGCATCGGCCGGGGACTCCACCACGACAGCGTGCCTGAGGCCGTAACGGGCGCGCAGCGCGTCCGAGCGCTCCGCGTCCAGTTCGGCTGGGACACGGATCTCGATCCTGACCAGATCCCGTTCGAGAGCGGTCTCCAGGACCCGGGCCACCTTGAAGCGGCTGACGCCGAACTCCTCGGCGATCTGGATCTTGGATTTGCCCTCGAGGTAGAAGCGGCGGGCCATGGCCGCCGCCTGCACGAGCTCAGCGGGCCCCATCCGCATGGCTGACCGGCCCGCCGACATACCCGACACGGCGATCTCCTCACTGCTGTTCACACTCTGGACTCGCCGTTCATCCTTGCAGATCCGGCGTCCTTGATCAGCCCTGATGGGCGGCGTTCACGTTCCCTTGGCCTGCCGGTGGCTCAGTGGCCGCACGCCCAGGCCGCCTGGGCCATCACCGCCTCCGCCTGGCTGCGCAATGCACGTACCGCTCCTGCCGGGTCCGACGCCCCGTACACCGCCGAACCCGCCACGAAGACATCGGCCCCGGCCTCGGCGCAGCGCTCGATGGTCTCGGCCGAGACACCGCCGTCGACCTGGAGCCAGAGCTCGAGGCCGTGCTTGGAGATCAACTCGCGGGTCCGGCGGATCTTGGGGAGCATGATGTCGAGGAAGGCCTGGCCTCCGAAGCCCGGTTCGACGGTCATGATCAGCAACATGTCGAGTTCGGCGAGGAGATCCTCGTACGGCTCGATCGGCGTCGCCGGCTTGAGAGCCATGGAGGCGCGGGCGCCCTTGGCCCGGATCTCGCGGGCGAGCCGTACCGGAGCGGCGGCCGCCTCCACATGGAAGGTGACGGAACCGGCACCCGCTTCTACGTACTGAGGCGCCCAGCGATCGGCGTCCTCGATCATCAAATGGCAGTCCAGCGGCGTGTCCGTAGCACGCGCCAGGGACTCTACGACCGGCACACCGAGCGTGAGGTTCGGGACGAAATGGTTGTCCATCACATCCACATGGAGCCAGTCGGCCCCCTCAACCGCCTGTGCCTCCTCGGCGAGGCGAGCGAAGTCGGCGGACAAAATGCTGGGGTTGATCTGCACGGCCATGCTCTAAGCGTGCCATGCCCTCCGGGGGTTGGCGGCATGGGTCCTGGATGGGGGCCGGGGCACCGAAGCCGCGGGGGGTGTGTGGCTGAGCGCTCCCGCGCGGCCGGGCCGCGAATACCGCGACCCCGCACCCCTAAAGAGACGTATGGCCACCTAGTCCGTTCTGCGGGTGTTGCTCCCCGTTCGGTCGTGCCATGCTGGGCGGCCCACCGGCTCGAGAAGCGGCTGCGGGGGTGGCCATGACGGACGTACGAGACCGGCAGAAGGACGTACGGGACCGGCCGAAGCGAGGCATCGCGCACCTGGTCTGCGGGCGGCGGGCCAAGTGGCTGGTGGTGGCGCTGTGGGTGGTGGTGCTGCTGCTGACGGCGCCGTTCGCGCAGAAGCTCACGGACGCCCAGGACAACGACGCGGCGTCCTGGCTGCCAGGATCCGCGGAGTCGACCCAAGTCCTGGAAGCCTCCGAGGACTTCAGGCCGGAGCAGATCCCCGCGATCGTCGTGTACGCCCGCGAGAGCGGCCTCACGGCGCAGGACCGGGCGCAGATCTCCGAGGACGTACGCCAGCTCAAGGAGCTGCGCGAGCATGGCATCCGCGGGGCGGAGACCCGGGGCCCGACGTTCGACCGGGACGCCGATCCCCGGGCGGCCCAGGTCTCCGTGCCGATCACGATGGACGAGAAGGGCTGGGAGCGGATCTCGCCCGCGGTCGACTCGATCCGTGCCGATGTAGGTAAGGGCGGCGCCGGTCTGGCCGTGCACATTACGGGCCCAGGCGGTACGTCCGCGGACTTCTCCGAGGCCTTCGAGGGCATCGACTCGACGCTGCTGTTCTCGGCGATGGCCGTCGTCATCGTGATGCTGCTGCTCACCTATCGCAGCCCGACGCTGCTCCTCGTCCCGCTGCTCGGAGTGATCGTCGCGCTGTTCACCTCGCAGGCGCTGATCTATCTCCTCGCCGAGCACGCGGGTCTGACCGTCAACGGCCAGAGCGCGGGCATCCTCACGGTCCTGGTGTTCGGCGCCGGGACGGACTACGCCCTGCTCCTGGTCGCCCGCTACCGGGAGGAGCTGCGCCGCCACGAGGACCGCCACGAGGCGATGGCGCTGGCGCTGCACCGGGCGGGTCCGGCGGTGATCGCGTCCGGCGCCACGGTCGTACTGAGCATGCTGGTGCTGCTCGCCGCCGAGATGAACTCGACGCGCGGCCTCGGCCCGGTTGCCGCCATCGGCGTCGCGGTGGCGCTGCTCGTGATGCTCACCCTGTTCCCCGCCCTGCTCGTGATCTTCGGCCGGTGGATTTTCTGGCCGGTGATCCCGCACTTCGGCGCGCCCGACCCGACCGAACGCGGCCTCTGGGCCCGTATGGGCCGCCGTATCGCCCGCCGTCCGCGCATGATCTGGGGCGTCACGGCGGCGGCGCTCGCGCTGCTGTCGCTCGGCCTGATCCAGATGCGCGCGGAGGGGCTCAGCAACGCCGACGCCTTCACCGACAAACCCGACTCGATCGTCGGCCAGGAGGTGTCCGCACGCTACTTCCCGGCGGGCAGCGGCGATCCGCTCGTCGTCATCAGCAACCAGGCGCAGGCCCGAGAAGTCGGCCAGGCCGTCGCGGGCACGTCCGGCGTCGTGCCGGAGTCCCTCGGTCTGCCACCGGGCGCGAAGCCCCAGTTCGAGGGCAGGGTCATCTTCGAGGCCACGATGACCGCACCCTCGGACAGCGAGGACGCGAAGGAGACGGTGGAGCGGGTACGGGACGCCGTGCACGCGGTGCCCGACGCGGACGCCCAAGTGGGCGGCGGCACGGCGGCTCTGCTGGACATGGACAAGGCGACGACCCACGACAACATCCTGATCATCCCGCTGGTGCTGGTGGTCGTGCTGCTGATCCTTTGCGTCCTGCTGCGCGCCCTGATCGCTCCACTCCTGCTGATCGGCACGGTGGTGCTGTCGTTCGCCGCCGCGCTGGGGATCAGCGTGCTCGCGTTCCGGTACCTCTTCGACTACGCGGGCGAGACGACGGACTTCCCGCTCTTCGTCTTCGTGTTCCTGGTGGCGCTGGGCATCGACTACAACATCTTCCTGACCACCCGCATCCGCGAGGAGGCGGCCCGGCAGGGCACCCGCCCCGGCGTGGTGACGGGCCTGGCCGCGACCGGCGCCGTCATCACCTCGGCGGGCCTGGTCCTGGCCGGCACCTTCGCCGCCCTCGGCACCCTTCCCATGGTGGCCTTCGCGGAGATCGGCTTCGCCGTGGCCCTCGGCGTCCTCCTCGACACGTTCATCGTCCGCTCGATCCTGGTCACGTCCCTGTTCCTGGACGTCGGCCCGAAGGTGTGGTGGCCCCACCGGCTGGCCCGCGAGGACAGCGGGGCGCCCGCGCCGACGACGGTCAGTGGCGCTCCGGAACCGGCGTCGCGGCCGGGCGGACCATCGGAGTAGCAGTCCCACCGGTCGGCGCCCTATGGCTTCACCGCGATGCGGCCTTCGTCCATGCGGAGCAGGAGAAGCCGGGCGCCGGTCTTCTCCAGGAATTCGTCCACGGCGGCTTTCGACCCCTGCCACCAGCCGTAGTCGTCAATGAGGAGAACACCGCCGCTGACCAACCTCGGGTAGAGATACTCCAGTTCATGCCGCGTCGAGGCGTACCAGTCGGTGTCGAGCCGCAGGATCGAAATGCGCTCGGGGGCCTCGGCAGGAATGGTGTCCTCCACAAGCCCCTGAACGAAATGCACGCGATCACCGGGATACGGAATCCCGTCGAAGCCCTCTTTGACATCCTCCAGGGTCGCGACGGCCCAGATCGGTCGGCTCCTGTCCTGTCGGGCGAGCAGATCCGCGGCGGTTTCCCCGTCCCGGCGCAGGTCCTTGTCGGTCGGCGCCGGCATGCCCTCGAACGTATCGAAGAGGTACAGATGCCGCTCGGTGTCATGCAGTCCGAGCAGGGTGCGGGCGGCCGCCTGCATACTTCCGCCCCGCCACACTCCACACTCGACGATGTCACCGGCGATGCTGTGCCGGCTCACGTAACGGGTGGCCAGAATCAGGGCGTTGAGCCGTTCGGGCGAGGTCATCGTGTAGGGGGAAACGGCCCGGATGATGTCCTTCGCCGTGTCATCGTAATCGGCGGGGAATTTGATACCGGGAGCCGACTCGGGCCTTTGCGGAGACCTCTGCTCGGAGCTTTGCGGGAAGCTGTTCCGGGACAATGCGGGCCTCGAGCGACGGAGTTCGTAACCACTGAGCCGCCGCAGAGTGTCATTCACATCCTTACGCCACGTCATAAAGGCAACGTACGTCCCGAACCAGAAACCGGCAGCTTCACCGCCGCCACGTACGTGCAAACAGCAACGCGTCAGCCGTTCCGCCGGATCAGCGCCAGATACATCGCGTCCGTCCCGTGCAGATGCGGCCACAGCTGTACGTCGGGGCCGTCGCCCAACTCCGGTACGCCGGCCAACTGCGGCCGGGCGTCGAGCAGTTCGGCGGAGCCGTCGTACTGCTTGAGGACGTCGCCGACGACCGCGCGGGTCTCGGCGAGGTGCGGCGAGCAGGTGACGTAGGCGACAACCCCACCGACGCGTACCGAATCGAGCGCCGTGCGCAACAGCCCGCGCTGGAGCGGTGCGAAGTCGTCCAGGTCGTCGGGGCGGCGGCGCCAGCGGGCCTCGGGGCGGCGGCGCAGGGCGCCGAGTCCTGTGCACGGTACGTCCATCAGGACCCGGTCGAAGGAGCCGGGCCGCCACGGCGGACGCGTGCCGTCGGCGGCGATGACCTGGTACGGCCCGGGGTTCCCGGCGAGGGCCCTGGCCACGAGCCCGGCCCGGTGCGGCTGCTTCTCGGCGGCGAGCAGTACGGCGCCGCGCTCGGCGGCGAGCCCGGCGAGCAGCGCCGCCTTGCCGCCCGGTCCCGCGCAGCCGTCGAGCCACATCTGGTCGCGCCCTTCGAGGGGCGCATTGGCGAGGGCGAGCGCCACCAGCTGGCTGCCCTCGTCCTGGACGCCGGCCCGGCCCTCGCGTACGGCGTCGATGGCGCCCGGTTCGCCGCCCTCGGAGAGCCGCACGGCGTACGGCGACCAGCGCCCGGGCAACGCGGCCTCGTCATCGAGTGCCTCGCGGAGTTCCTCGGCCGTGGCGCGTCCGGGCCGGGCGACGAGGGTCACCTCGGGCCGCTCGTTGTCGGCCGCGAGGAGGTCCTCGATCCCGTCGCGCCCGCCTCCGAGGGAGTCCCACAGCGCGGAGACGATCCACCGGGGGTGCGAGTGCACGACGGCGAGATGGTCCTCGGGGTCGTCGTCGTACGGCGGTGCCACCCGCTCCAGCCACCCGTCGAGGTCGTGCTGCGCGACCTTCCGCAGAACGGCGTTGACGAACTTGGCCCGCCCATCACCGAGCACGACCCGGGCGAGCTCGACGGAGGCGGACACGGCAGCGTGGCTGGGAATCCGCGTACCGAGCAGCTGATGCACACCAAGGCTCAGCACATCGAGCACAGGAGGGTCGACCTCACGCAACGGCCGGTCCACACAGGCCGCGATGACGGCGTCGTACGTCCCCTGCCGCCGCAGCGTCCCGTACACCAACTCCGTGGCCAGCGCTGCGTCCCGCCCGTCGAAGTCCCCCTTCTCCCGCGCCTTCCGCAGCAGCGGGGGCAGGACGAGATTGGCGTACGCGTCCCGCTCGTCCACCGCCCGCAAGGCCTCGAAGGCGAGCATCCGCACGGGGTCCTTCTTCGGACGGCGGTGAGGCTTGCCCTGCGGGCGACGACGACGGTCCTGCTCGTTCACGTAAAAGGTGCTCCGGATCTTGGAAGGGCTACCCGTCCAGCGTACGTCGCCCTCTCCACGCCCCCTACTGGCCCCCGACCCGCTCTCCGGAGGCGATCCGCACCCCGCGCGCCCAGTCCGCCGCGCGCATCGGCTTCTTGCCCTGGGCCTGGACCCACAGGAGTTCGACGGCATGCGAGCCGGTGCCGACGTACACGTTGTTCTTGGCGACGGACAGCTCGCCCGGGGCGAGGTCCGTGCGCTCGGGCACGAGCGCGACCTGGATCAGCTTGAGCCGCTCACCGCGGAAGACGGTCCAGGCGCCGGGCGCCGGGGTGCACCCGCGCACGACCCGGTCGACGCGCAACGCGGGCGCGGACCAGTCGATCTCCGCATCCTCGACAGTGATCTTCGGCGCGATCGTGACGCCCTCCGACGGCTGCGGTACGGCCTTGAGCGTGCCGTCCTCGATCCCGTCCATCGTCGCGACGAGCAGCCCGGCGCCCGCGAAGGCGAGCCGCGTCAGCAGGTCCCCGCTGGTGTCGGTGGGCCGTACTTCCTCGGTGACGGTCCCGTACACGGGCCCGGAGTCGAGCCCCTCCTCGATCAGGAACGTGGACGCGCCCGTGATCTCGTCCCCCGCCATCACCGCGTGCTGCACGGGCGCCGCCCCCCGCCAGGCGGGCAACAAGGAGAAGTGCAGATTGACCCAGCCATGGGCGGGAATGTCGAGCGCGACCCGCGGCAGCAGCGCCCCGTACGCGACGACCGGGCAGCAGTCGGGCCCGATCTCCCGCAGCCGCTCCAGAAACTCCGGCTCCCGCGGCTTCCCCGGCTTGAGCACCTCGATCCCCGCCTCCTCGGCCCGCTCGGCGACGGGGCTCGCGACCAGCCGCCGCCCCCGCCCGGCCGGCGCGTCGGGCCTCGTGACGACGGCGACGACGTCATGCCGCCCAGAGGCGATCAGAGCATCCAGAGCAGGAACGGCAACCTCGGGCGTACCGGCGAAGACGAGCTTCATGAGCGGGTTAGGGCCTCTCGGGCGAGGGTGGAAGGGGCAACGCACAAGTCTATGGCGGCGGACGGCGAGCGAGGACGCAGCTCCCACGACTACGGAGGGAAAGCCGCTGGTCCCGTGCCCACGGCGGGAAAGCCGCCAACGGCGAAGCACCCCCACAGGAGACGCCCACCCCTCTCCCCACTGGAAACGGGCGGTGCGCGGGTGGGAGACGAAACCCGGCGAAGCCGAAGGCGAGCCGAAGGCGAGCCGAACAGCGCACCCCCACCCCCCAGGGAGCGCACGAACACACGCTCACGCCCCCACCCGTGACCAGCGGAGCGTAATGGCGTTGGGTCAAGAAAGAGTTGACCACAACGGGCCGCACCAGCGGCCCGATCCTTTTCAACTTCAACGCCGGTTCGAGAGGCTTGTTCATGGCCGACCACGCAACCCACGACGCCCAGGCTCGCGCCAGCCTGCACTTGCTGGTGCGGGACATCGAGCGGGTCCGCCGGCAGGTGGACGCACTGCGCACGCTCACCGCCCAGTTGGGCAACGTCTACCGCCCGCGCCGCTCCGGCCCGTCCACAGGCTTCGTCGTCTACGGACGCGCCCCCGCCCCGACCGTCCGCCTCGCCCAGGAGCTGCGGGACAGTGTCGAGACCCTGGTCACGGCCGCCGTGGACTTCGATCGCTCACTGGGTTTCTCGTGGGACGCGGTGGGCTCCGCACTCGGAGTCACCAAACAGGCGGTACACCGCCGTTACGGTGCACGCCGCGCCACCGCCCAGGCCGCAGCCGAGGCCGAGCGCGCCACGGAACCATCGAGCTCCCGCACAGTCACCGCCAACCCAGCGATGCCCCCGGTCCCCGCGGCCCGCTCCCTGCCGCTACCCACCCAGCCGACGGCCGGCAGCTCCACCCTCCGCGACGAGGCAAGGCCAAACGCCTTCCCAGGCCCCCGCAATGGCTGACCCCCGCCGCCTGATAGCCGACTGAACACCCCCTCCGTCTGCCTCCCGACACCCATCGGGAGGCAGACGCACGTCGGCAGCCGAAGGCGCGTCAACGGACGGAAGCCCACCGACGTACAGAGGCGCGTCGGCGAGCAAAGATCCCCCGACAGGCGGAGGCGCATCGCCTCGCCGCCCTCACCGAACGCTCACCACCACCCGCTCACCCAATGTCCGGCGGATCAATCCGAACCCGCACAACCTCACTCCCCCCTTGAGCCATCCGCGCCGCCTGCGCAACCTTCAGTGCAGAAGCCAGCGCCGCCCCACTCCCCGGTGGCACCCGGATCAACACCCGCTCCCAGCGCTCCCCGACCGGCGGCGCCCCGTTACGCCGAGGCCGCCCCGCTTCCGCGACGGGCAACGGCACCGGCCCCAACACCTCGGCGTCGCCGGGCAGTTCGACCGCGGCCAGAAACCCGGCGAGAGCCTCCGGCGTTCCGGACACGGCGGCCATCCGCGACACGGGCGGGAAGCCCAACTCGGCCCGCTCGGCCAGCTCGCGGACCGCATGGCCGACGGGATCCCAGCGCACCAGCGCCTGCACAGGCCGCAGCGTCGGCTCGGCGACGACCACCACTTTCCCGCCGGCTCCCTGCGCTCGTACCAGCGAAGCCGCCCCGATCCACCGCCGAAGCGCGTCCTCGCCCGCCCGCAGATCGGGCCGCCCCAGCATCGCCCAGCCGTCGAGCAGCAACGCCGCCGCATACCCTCCCTCGGCGACGGGCTCCGCTCCCGGCGTGCTCACCACGAGCGCGGGCGCCCCCGGCACCGTGTCCAGCACCTGCTCGCGCCCCGAGGTCCGCACCGGCACGGCGGGAAACGCCCGCCCCAGCTCCTCGGCGGTCCGCCGCGCCCCCACGACCTGCGCCCGCAGCCGGAACCCGCCACATTCGGGACAGTGCCAGGCCTCCTCGCCCCGCCCGCACCAGCCACAGCGCAAGGCTCCGCCGTCCTGTCCCTCCAGAGGCCCCGCGCAGTGCCGGCACCGCGCGGGTTCCCGGCACTGCGCACACGCCATCCGGGGTACGTAGCCACGCCGGGGCACCTGCACCAGTACGGGCCCCTGCCGCAGCCCTTCCCGTACGACCTGCCAGGCGAGCGTCGGCAGCCGGGCCGCCCGGGCCGCCTCGTCCCGTGCGAGATCCCCGTCACTCACGGTGCGTACGAGAGGAGCCGCCGTCCGCACCTGTTCGCGGTCGGCGACGAGCGGCGCCGCCCAGCCGCTCTCGACGAGCTGCGCGGCCTCGACGGTGCAGCTCCAACTCCCCAGCAGAAAGGCGCACTTGTCATGGGCGGCCCGCAGTAGCAGTACTTCCCGCGCATGCGGCTGCGGCGCGTGCAGCTCGCTGTGGCTGTCGTCCCCGTCGTCCCAGATGGCGACGAGCCCCAGATCCCGTACGGGCGCGAACATGGCGGCGCGGGTCCCCACTACTGCCCGTACGGACCCCCGCCGCACCGCGAGCCACTGCCGGTACCGTTTCTCGGGTCCGGCCTCGGCCGTCAGCACCGCATGCCGCCCCTCCCCCAACAGCGAGGTCAGCGCGGCGTCGACCCGGGCAACCGCCCGCCCGTCCGGTACGACGACCAGCGCACCACGCCCCGAGGCGAGCGTCGCCCCGACGGCCCGCGCGAGCTCGTCAGCCCACTCGGGCCCGGGCAGCGCGTTCCACACGGCTCGCGGTGTCCCGCCCGCCGCGAGCGAGCGTACGAAGGCATCCCCTCGCCCGTACCGCCCCCATGACGCAACGTCAGGCATCTCGGGCGCCGGAAGCGGCGCCGGGGACGCCTGACTCTCCGCGCGCGCGTTCCGGGGCGGCACGGCCAGTTGCAGCACATCGGCCAGACTTCCCGCGTACCGATCGGCCACGGCCCGTGCGAGTCCCAGCAGTTCCTCACTGAGCACGGGCTCGGGCGAGACGACCTGGGCCAGCGCGGCAAGGGGTCCGGAGTAGTCGGACTCGGCGAGCCGCTCCACCAGAAACCCGTCGATCAGCCCGCCACCCTCACGCCGCCCGTCCCGCACACGGTGCCGCCCGGCCCCGAACCGCACCCGCACCCGCACCCCGGGCTGCGCGTCGGCGTCCAGCTCCTCCGGAACGGCATAGTCGAAGTACCGGTCAAGATGCAGCACCCCCTTGTCGACCAAGACCCGGGCAACCGGACGCTCCTTGGCCAACGCGGCACCCCGCCACGTACGAGGCTTGGCGCGCGGCTCCTTCGCCTTCCGCACGCTCTCCCGAATGAGCGCAAGCTGCTCGGGCGGCACACTCCCCGCCCCCTCGCCCTGCCCATTCGCGCTGCTCACACCAGCATTGGTACCAGACGGGACTGACAGCGCCCACCGGCGTCAATGATCACGGTGCCGTCGCGGCGCCTGAGCCAAGGGGGTCCCGGCGCTCGCGCCGCTCGGCCAGCACCACTGACACGGCGGCCAGCCCGGCGACCGCGAGGCCGGTGGCGAGTACCGGAGCAGCAGTGAAGGTGAGAGCGAGGACCACCACCGCGGTGCCCGGCATCAACAGCGCGTGCGCGGCCAGCGCGTGGTGCGGGCGGATGTGCAGCAAGTAGAGGACGAGGAGGAAGACCGCCACGGGAACGGTGACCGCCGCACCCGCCGCGGTGTCCGTGATCTTCGTGTGGTGCGTGACATGGTCGACGTTCACCGCAAGGCCCGCGCCGACAGCGGCCGCCGACCCGAAGATCAGGTAGTGGCCGTATCCCCAGGGAAACGCGGCCCGGTCGGAGGTCAGGAAGAGGGCGGCGGGCTTGGCGAAGTACAGCCACCACAACGCCAGGACGATGAGCAGGCCGCCCGCCGCCACGGTGTAGAGGCCGATGGGTGCCTGCCGAGTGTCCAGGGCCTGCTGCACGGCTGTGGTCGCGGCCAGCACCGACTCGCCCAGGACGATCAGCGTGAACAGTCCGAACCGTTCGGCGATGTGCTCCGGATGCCAGGGTGTCCGCCCAGCGGCCTCCGCCCAGACCGGGACGGCGACGTCGACGACCGCCAGGAGAGCGAACATCGGCATCCGTATGCCGTCCGGCAGGAAGAGCCAGCCGATCCAGGCGCCCTGGATCACGATGAGTCCGACGACATAGCGCAGGGCGGTCGTCCTGCCGTCCGGGTGGGCCCGGGCCGCCCGCAGCCACAGTGAGACCAGGCCCAGGCGCATGACGGTGTAGCCGACGACCGGCAGGGTGAAGTCATGGTCCTCGAAGGCCCTCGCCACGCCGGAGGCAAGGATGAGAACCCCGGCGATCTGGGCGAAGGTCGCCAGCCGGTAGGGCACGTCATCGATGTCGTACGCCGACGCGAACCACGTGAAGCCCATCCAGGCCCACCAAATGGCGAAGAACACGGCGAAATAGCTGAGGACCCCTGTCGAGGCGTGGTCCTCGCTCACCGCATGGTGCAGCTGTGCGGCGACCTGCGCCACGGCGACGACGAAGCACAGGTCGAACAGCAGCTCAAGCGGGGTGGCCGCCCGGTGCGGTTCGTCAGGGTCCCGCGCCGTCAGCGTCCGACGCCATGGTCTGAAGAGCTGGGCGTGTTCGCTCACGCCTCATTCTCTGGGGTACGGCCAGGCCCGCGCGACAGAACGGCCATGTCCGCGCGACAGAATGCCGACCTCTGCTCTTGAGCACCCGAACGCACCGAGGCCCGGCGCCCCTAGGGGACACCGGGCCTTGTACAGAGCCGGAATCTACGGCAGGACCGGGGAATTACAGCCCGGCAGCCCTGCGCAGCGCATCCACCCGGTCCGTCTTCTCCCACGTGAAGTCGTCCAGCGGACGCCCGAAGTGGCCGTACGCCGCGGTCTGGGCGTAGATCGGGCGCAGCAGGTCGAGGTCGCGGATGATCGCGGCGGGGCGGAGGTCGAAGACCTCGGTGATGGCCTTCTCGATCTTGTCGGTGTCGATCTTGGCGGTGCCGAAGGTCTCGACGAAGAGGCCGACGGGCTCGGCCTTGCCGATGGCGTAGGCGACCTGGACCTCGCAGCGGGTGGCGAGGCCCGCGGCGACGACGTTCTTGGCGACCCAGCGCATCGCGTACGCCGCCGAGCGGTCCACCTTGGACGGGTCCTTGCCGGAGAAGGCGCCGCCGCCGTGGCGAGCCATGCCGCCGTACGTGTCGATGATGATCTTGCGACCGGTCAGTCCGGCGTCACCCATCGGGCCGCCGATCTCGAAGCGGCCGGTGGGGTTCACCAGCAGGCGGTAGCCCTCGGTGTCCAGCTTGATGCCGTCGTCCAGGAGGGCCTTGAGCTCCGGCTCGACCACGAACTCGCGGATGTCGGGGGCCAGGAGCGAGTCCAGGTCGATGTCCTGGGCGTGCTGCGAGGAGACGACCACCGTGTCGAGGCGGACGGCCTTGTCGCCGTCGTACTCGATGGTGACCTGGGTCTTGCCGTCGGGGCGCAGGTACGGGATCGTCCCGTTCTTGCGGACCTCGGAGAGTCGCTTCGACAGTCGGTGCGCCAGGTGGATCGGCAGCGGCATCAACTCGGGCGTCTCGTCGGTCGCGTAACCGAACATCAGGCCCTGGTCGCCGGCACCCTGCTTGTCCAGCTCGTCCTCGTCGCCCTCGACCCGCTTCTCGTACGCGGTGTCGACACCCTGCGCGATGTCCGGGGACTGGGCGCCGATCGAAACCGACACTCCGCAGGAGGCGCCGTCGAAGCCCTTCTTCGAGGAGTCGTAGCCGATCTCGAGGATCTTGTCGCGCACCAGCTGCGCGATCGGCGCGTACGCCTTGGTCGTGACCTCACCCGCCACGTGTACGAGGCCGGTCGTGATCAGCGTCTCGACGGCGACCCGGGACTTCGGGTCCTCGCGCAGAAGCGCGTCGAGAATGGTGTCGCTGATCTGGTCAGCGATCTTGTCGGGGTGACCCTCGGTCACAGACTCCGAGGTGAACAGACGACGGGACACAACGCTCCCTGGGGTTGCAGCGGCTGCTGGCTGATCATTTGTGGACACATCGGGGGCTGCGCCCGCTGTCGTCCGGGGGTCAGTTTATCGGTCATGCTCGACCGCGGGTCCACCCCGTCTCGCGACTCGGAAGACCTGTGACCTGCGGCACGGGCATTCTGCCCAACGAGGCGCGGTGTCCGCCAGGTTCCCAGGCGCGATTTCGCCGGTTTTGGAATCCGGCGAAGACCGCCCCGACCGGAACGAATCAGGCGTTCACTCCAGGCGTCGCGCCACGAGATCCCACACCGTCTCGGCCAGAGCTTCCTTGGGCCCGTACGGCACGGGGGTCTCACTTCCGTCCGCGCCGAGCACAACCGCTTCGTTCTCCTCGGAACCGAAGGTCTTGCGCTCCCCCACCTCGTTCACGACGAGAAGATCGCAGCCCTTGCGCTCCAGCTTGGTCCGCCCGTTGGCGAGTACGTCGTCCGTCTCGGCGGCGAAGCCGACGATCACCTGGCCGGAGCGGGCCCGCTCGGCGGATATCTCGGCGAGGATGTCGGGATTACGGACCAGGGTGATCGGATCGGGTTCCTGGCCGTCCTTCTTCTTGATCTTTCCGGCCGCGTACGTCGCCGGCCGGAAGTCCGCGACCGCGGCGGCCATCACCACCGCGTCAGCGTCCGCGGCGGCCTTCAGCACCGCCTCGCGCAGCTGGACGGCCGTCTCGATGCGCACCACGTCCACGCCCGCCGGGTCCGGCATCCCGGTGTTCGCGGCGATCAGCGTGACCCGGGCGCCCCGGGCCGCCGCCGTGCGCGCGAGGGCGTACCCCTGCTTGCCGGAAGAGCGGTTGCCGAGGAAACGGACCGGGTCGAGCGGTTCGCGCGTGCCGCCGGCGCTGACCACGACATGTCGGCCCGCCAGATCGGGAACGCCGACGCCACGCGCCAGCACCCGGCGGCAGATCTCGAAGATCTCCCCCGGCTCCGGCAGCCGGCCCTTCCCGGTGTCGACGCCCGTCAGACGGCCGACGGCGGGCTCGATGACGACGGCACCACGGCGGCGCAGCGTCGCGACGTTCTCCTGCGTGGCCGGGTGTTCCCACATCTCGGTGTGCATGGCGGGGGCGAAGACCACCGGGCAGCGGGCGGTGAGCAGGGTGTTGGTCAGCAGGTCGTCGGCCAGGCCGTGCGCCGCCTTCGCCAGCATGTCCGCGGTGGCGGGCGCCACGACCACCAGGTCCGCCCCCTGGCCGATGCGGACGTGCGGGACCTCGTGCACATCGGACCAGACCTCGGTCGAGACGGGGTGCCCGGAGAGCGCGGACCAGGTCGCGGCGCCGACGAAGTGGAGCGCCGACTCGGTCGGTACGACTCGCACGTCGTGCCCCGACTCGGTCAGTCGGCGCAGCAGCTCGCACGCTTTGTACGCGGCGATGCCACCGCTGACTCCCAGCACGACCTTCGGCTTGTCCACGGTCTCTCCCCGGCTCGGCTCACCAGCGTCTGCAACGTGTACGTACTCATGACACACCACAGGCCCGACAGCCGGGCTGCCGGGCCTGTGGAAAAGCCTGCTGCAATCTGCAGATATTACTTACTGCGCCGGGCCCTCCACGGCCTCCGACGTCAGCAGACCCGCGTTGATCTCGCGCAGGGCGATCGAGAGCGGCTTCTCGTGGACGTGCGTGTCCACGAGCGGACCGACGTACTCGAGGAGGCCCTCGCCGAGCTGCGAGTAGTACGCGTTGATCTGACGGGCCCGCTTGGCCGCGTAGATCACGAGGCTGTACTTCGAGTCGGTGGCCTCGAGGAGCTCGTCGATCGGCGGGTTGATGATGCCCTCGGGCGCGGCAATGGAAGAGGACACGCTCTACCTTCCGAAAGATGGGATGAGATCGAAAACGATCACACTACGTGCATCAAGGCTAGCAGCTCACGCGCCACGTCCTCGACGGAGGTGTTGACCAGGGTGACGTCGAACTCCGACTCGGCCGCCAGCTCGACCTTCGCGGCGGCCAGTCGGCGCTCGATCACCTCGGGCGGCTCGGTGCCCCGCCCGGTGAGTCTGCGCACCAGCTCCTCCCAGGAGGGCGGAGCCAGGAACACCAGTTGGGCCTCGGGCATCGACTCGCGGACCAGACGCGCGCCCTGGAGATCGATCTCGAGGAGGACGGGTTCGCCGGCCTCCAGGCGCTCCATCACGGCGCCCCGGGGGGTGCCGTAACGGTTGCCGGCGAACTCCGCCCACTCGAGAAGCTCGCCGTTGGCGATCAGCTTGTCCATCTCATCGTCGCTGACGAAGAAGTACTGGACGCCATGCCTCTCACCGGGGCGCGGCCTCCGGGTCGTCGCCGACACCGAGAGCCAGACCTCGGGGTGTTCCTTGCGCATATGGGCGACGACCGTGCTCTTGCCGACCCCGGAGGGGCCGGAGAGCACGGTCAGCCGCGGACGTGATTCCGGGGGTACGGGGGTCGTCCCCCGGGATGTTGCAGCCATGCAGCGATTATCCAGGTTCTCAGGAGTGCCCGAGAACGTCAGGCGGCACCGCCGCCGAACTCGCGCTCAAGAGACGCGATCTGGTTGGAGCCGAGGCCACGCACACGGCGGCTCTCGGAGATCCCGAGTCGCTCCATGATCTGCTTGGCGCGGACCTTGCCCACGCCCGGCAGGGACTCCAGGAGGGCGGAGACCTTCATCTTGCCGATGACGTCGTTCTCCTGGCCCTGCTTGATGACCTCGTGAAGGGAGGCGCCGGAGTGCTTGAGTCGATTCTTGACCTCGGCCCGCTCCCGGCGAGCCGCGGCGGCCTTTTCGAGCGCGGCTGCGCGCTGTTCAGGGGTAAGGGGCGGAAGAGCCACGCCTACGTCACCTCGGATGTCGAACTTGTCGGATACGGACCGGTGAGGAACCTAGTCGCCCCACACCTGGGGAGCAACGAGCAACGCTTCTTGCCCGTCTCCACTCGTCGGAGACTAGCGGCCAAGTCCGCCGGAGTCAGCGAGAACAGCGGAAAAGTCCTGGTCAGCCTCCATTGAAACCGACATTTGGTACATAACGCTCCGGATTTGAGGGTGTATTCAGCCGTGGGACGTCCACGAGGACCTCACAGAAGAGTCGCTGAAGCCGCTAGTCCGACGCCACGGCCGCCCTGATGTCCTCCGCGAACCGGTCCGCGGACGCGCGTAGCGCGCCGACGTCGGGTCCGTGACGTAGAACACCCCTGCTGACGTTCGGGACCACATGGCGCACCGCCGCTCCGAAGACGCCCGGAAGGTCGGCCGGGGTCGCTCCCTGGGCACCGATGCCGGGCGCGAGGAGCGGCCCGTTGATCTCGAGGTCGTACGAGGAGAGGTCGCCCAGCGTGGCGCCCACGACGGCGCCGAAGGAGCCCATGGGAGTCTCCCCCGCGTTCTCCGCGGCGAGGTGCGCGAGCATGATCGCGCCGACGCTCCTGCCGACCGAACCGGCCGCGTCCGCCGCGCCCTCGGGCCGTACCGCGTGCTGCACCTCGCCGCCCTCCGGATTGGAGGTGAGCGCGAGCACGAACAGCCCGGCACCGCTCTCGCGGGCGAGCTCGACGGCCGGCTTCAGCGATCCGTAGCCGAGGTACGGCGAGACGGTGAGGGCGTCCGAGAAGAGCGGCGAGCCCTTCTCCAGTAAGGCGGAGGCGTACGCGGCCATGGTCGAGCCGATGTCGCCGCGCTTGGCGTCCATGACGACGAGCGCCCCGGCGGACCGTGCCTCCTCGACCGACTTCTCCAGTACGGCGATACCGCGCGACCCGAAGCGCTCGAAGAACGCGCTCTGCGGCTTCAGTACGGCGACCCGGTCGGCCAGCGCCTCCACGACGGTGCGGCTGAAGCGCTCCAGGCCGCCGATGTCGTCGTTCAGGCCCCAGTCGGCGAGCAGCGAGGCATGCGGGTCGATGCCGACACAGAGGGGGCCGCGCTCGTCCATGGCGCGGCGAAGGCGCGTACCGAAGGGTTCCAGGCTCACGCGGGCTCCTTGACGTCGGCGCCGACCGCGTCGGCGAGGGTGGCGTACGGGCTCGTACGAAGGCGTGCCGCGAGCCCCTTGTGGATCGCGCGGCTCCAGAAGGGGCCCTCGTAGATGAAGGCGCTGTAGCCCTGGACCAGGGTGGCACCGGCCAGGATGCGCTGCCAGGCGTCCTCGGCGTTCTCGATGCCGCCGACGCCCACGAGCGTGATGTCGTCGCCCACGCGCGCGTAGAGGCGGCGCAGCACCTCCAGGGAGCGCGATTTCAGTGGTGCACCGGAAAGGCCACCGGTCTCCTCCACGAGGGTGGGTTCGGATGTCAAACCGAGTCCCTCGCGCGCGATGGTCGTGTTCGTGGCGATGATCCCGTCCAGGCCGAGCTCCACGGCGAGGTCGGCGACGGCGTCGATGTCCTCGTCTGCGAGGTCGGGCGCGATCTTCACCAGGAGCGGGACGCGGCGCTCGGTCACGGTCTGGTCGGCGGCCTCACGGACGGCGCTCAGCAGGGGGCGCAGATGGTCCACCGCCTGCAGATTCCTGAGGCCGGGCGTGTTCGGCGAGGAAACGTTGACCACCAGGTAGTCGGCATGGCGGGCAAGCCGCTGCGTCGACTTCACGTAGTCACCGACCGCCTCGGCCTCGGGTACGACCTTGGTCTTGCCGATGTTGACGCCCACGACGGTCCTGAAGACCGCCTCACGGCCTGCCAGGCGCTCCGCGACGGCCGCCGAGCCCTCGTTGTTGAACCCCATGCGGTTGATCAGCGCCCGGTCCGGCACAAGGCGGAACAGCCGCTTACGGGGGTTGCCGGGTTGCGGCTCCCCCGTGACCGTACCGATCTCGACGTGGTCGAAGCCGAGCATCGACATCCCGTCGACCGCGATCGCGTTCTTGTCGAAGCCGGCCGCCAGCCCGAACGGCCCGTGCATCCGCAGCCCGAAGGCCTCGGTGCGCAGTTCCTTGTAGCGGGGAGCGAGAGCCGCCGCGAGGAACGTACGCAGCACAGGGATGCGGGCGGCGAGGCGGATCCACGCGACGGCCAGGTGGTGGGCCCGCTCCGGGTCCATGCGTTTGAAGAACAAACTGAAGAACAGTGAGTACATGGCGTCAGTCCCGCGCCGCCGTCAGGTGCTCCGCGTGTTCCTGGAGCGAACGGACCCCGACGCCACCGTGGTTGAGCGCGTCGATGCCCTGGACGGCGGCGGCGAGCGCCTGCACCGTCGTCAGGCAGGGCACGGAGCGGGCCACGGCGGCCGTACGGATGTCATAGCCGTCGAGGCGGCCGCCGGTGCCGTACGGCGTGTTGACGATCAGGTCGACCTCGCCCTCGTGGATGAGCTGGACGATCGTCCGCTCGCCGTTCGGGCCGGTGCCCTCGCTCTGCTTGCGGACGACCGTGGCGTTGATGCCGTTGCGCTTGAGCACCTCGGCCGTGCCGGACGTGGCGAGCAACTCGAAGCCGTGGGCGACCAGTTCACGCGCCGGGAAGATCATCGAGCGCTTGTCGCGGTTGGCGACGGAGATGAAGGCGCGCCCCTTGGTCGGCAGCGGACCGTACGCGGCCGCCTGCGACTTGGCGTACGCCGTGCCGAACACCGAGTCGATACCCATGACTTCACCGGTGGAGCGCATCTCCGGGCCGAGGATGGTGTCGACGCCGCGCCCGTGGATGTCGCGGAAGCGCGACCACGGCATGACGGCCTCCTTGACGGAGATCGGCGCGTCCAGCGGCAGCGTGCCGCCGTCGCCGCTCGCCGGGAGCAGTCCCTCCGCGCGCAGTTCGGCGATGGTCGCGCCGAGCGAGATCCGGGCCGCAGCTTTGGCAAGCGGCACCGCGGTCGCCTTGGAGGTGAAGGGGACGGTGCGCGAGGCACGCGGGTTGGCTTCAAGGACGTACAGGATGTCCCCGGCCATCGCGAACTGGATGTTGATCAGTCCGCGGACGCCAACCCCCTTCGCAATGGCTTCCGTTGAAGCCCGCAGCCGCTTGATGTCGAAGCCGCCCAGTGTGATCGGAGGCAGCGCGCACGCCGAGTCGCCGGAGTGGATGCCGGCCTCCTCGATGTGCTCCATGACGCCGCCGAGGTACAGCTCGTGGCCGTCGTACAGCGCGTCCACGTCGATCTCGATCGCGTCGTCGAGGAAGCGGTCGACCAGGACCGGGCGCGACGGGGAGATCTCGGTCGACTCGGCGATGTACGCCTCCAGTCGCGTCTCGTCGTACACGATCTCCATGCCGCGCCCACCGAGCACGTACGAGGGCCGTACGAGGACGGGGTAGCCGATCTCGTCGGCGATGGCCTTGGCGCCAGCGAAGGTCGTCGCGGTGCCGTGCTTGGGAGCCGGCAGCCCCGCCTCGGCGAGTACCTGTCCGAAGGCGCCGCGGTCCTCGGCGGCGTGGATCGCCTCGGGCGGCGTGCCCACCACCGGGACGCCGTTGTCCTTCAGCCCCTGCGCAAGCCCCAGCGGCGTCTGGCCGCCGAGCTGCACGACGACGCCTGCGATCGGCCCGGCCAGGGACTCGGCGTGGACGATCTCCAGTACGTCCTCCAGCGTGAGCGGCTCGAAGTACAGCCGGTCGGAGGTGTCGTAGTCCGTGGAGACGGTCTCCGGGTTGCAGTTGACCATCACGGTCTCGTAGCCCGCGTCGCTGAGCGCGAAGGAGGCGTGGACACAGGAGTAGTCGAACTCGATGCCCTGGCCGATGCGGTTGGGCCCGGAGCCCAGGATGATCACCGCGGGCTTCTCGCGGGGAGCGACCTCGTTCTCCTCGTCGTACGAGGAGTAGAAGTACGGCGTCTTCGCGGCGAACTCGGCGGCGCAGGTGTCGACCGTCTTGTAGACCGGGCGCACGCCCAGCGCGTGCCGGACCTCGCGGACGACGTCCTCGCGCAGACCGCGGATCTCGGCGATCTGGGCGTCGGAGAAGCCGTGCCGCTTGGCTTCGGCCAGCAGCGACGGGTCAAGCCTGTCGGCTGCGGCCAGTTCGTCCGCGATCTCCTTGATGAGGAACAGCTGGTCCACGAACCACGGATCGATCTTCGTCGCCTCGAAGACCTCCTCCTGGGTCGCGCCCGCGCGGATGGCCTGCATGACGGAGTTGATCCGCCCGTCGGTCGGCCGGATCGCCTCCTCCAGGAGGGCCTTTTTGTCGCCGGGCTCTCCGACGAACGTGAACTGCGAGCCCTTCTTCTCCAGCGACCGCAGCGCCTTCTGCAGTGCCTCGGTGAAGTTGCGGCCGATGGCCATGGCCTCGCCGACCGACTTCATGGTCGTCGTCAGCGTCGAGTCGGCCTGCGGGAACTTCTCGAAGGCGAAGCGCGGCGCCTTCACGACGACGTAGTCGAGCGTCGGCTCGAAGGACGCCGGTGTCTTCTCGGTGATGTCGTTCGGGATCTCGTCGAGCGTGTAGCCGACGGCGAGCTTCGCGGCGATCTTGGCGATCGGGAAGCCGGTCGCCTTGGAGGCGAGAGCGGAGGACCGGGACACGCGAGGGTTCATCTCGATGACGATGACCCGGCCGTCCTCGGGGTTCACCGCGAACTGGATGTTGCAGCCGCCGGTGTCGACGCCGACCTCGCGGATGACGGCGATGCCGATGTCCCGCAGGATCTGGTACTCGCGGTCGGTGAGCGTCATCGCCGGGGCGACGGTGATCGAGTCACCGGTGTGCACGCCCATGGGGTCGAAGTTCTCGATGGAGCAGACGACCACGACGTTGTCGTGCTTGTCGCGCATCAGCTCCAGCTCGTACTCCTTCCAGCCGAGGATGGACTCCTCCAGGAGCACCTCGGTGGTCGGGGAGAGGGTGAGCCCCTGGCCGGCGATGCGGCGCAGCTCGTCCTCGTTGTGCGCGAAGCCGGAACCGGCGCCGCCCATGGTGAAGGAAGGCCGGACGACGACCGGGTAACCGCCGAGCGTCTCGACGCCCTTCAGGACGTCGTCCATGGAGTGGCAGATCACCGACCGGGCGGACTCGCCGTGCCCGATCTTCCCCTTCACCGCGTCCACGACCTCCTTGAAGAGGTCGCGGTCCTCGCCCTTGTTGATCGCCTCGACGTTGGCGCCGATCAGCTCGACGCCGTACTCGTCGAGCGCCCCGGCCTCGTGCAGCGAGATGGCCGTGTTGAGGGCCGTCTGGCCACCCAGGGTGGGCAGCAGCGCGTCCGGCCGCTCCTTGGCGATGATTTTCTCGACGAACTCCGGGGTGATCGGCTCGACGTACGTCGCGTCGGCGATCTCGGGGTCGGTCATGATCGTCGCGGGGTTGGAGTTGACGAGGATGACCCTGAGGCCCTCGGCCTTGAGGACGCGGCAGGCCTGGGTGCCGGAGTAGTCGAACTCGGCGGCCTGGCCGATGACGATCGGGCCGGAGCCGATGACCAGGACGGACTGGATATCGGTGCGCTTAGGCACGCTGGGCTCCCTTTTCTGCCATGAGCTCTACGAAGCGGTCGAACAGGTAGGCCGCGTCGTGCGGGCCCGCCGCCGCCTCGGGGTGGTACTGGACGCTGAACGCCGGCTGGTCGAGCAGCTGGAGCCCTTCGACGACCTGGTCGTTCAGGCAGACGTGCGAGACCTCGGCACGCCCGTAGGGGGTGTCGCTGACGCGGTCGAGCGGCGCGTCGACGGCGAACCCGTGGTTGTGCGCGGTGACCTCGACCTTGCCGGTCGTACGATCCTGCACGGGCTGGTTGATGCCCCGGTGGCCGTACTTCAGCTTGTACGTGCCGAAGCCGAGCGCGCGGCCCAGGATCTGGTTGCCGAAGCAGATGCCGAACAGGGGCGTCCCGCGCTCCAGCACGGCACGCATCAGGGACACCGGGTGCTCGGCCTTCTCCGGGTCGCCGGGACCGTTGGAGAAGAACACACCGTCGGGGCCGACCGCGTAGATGTCCTCGGCGGTCGCGGTGGCGGGCAGCACATGCACCTCGATGCCGCGCTCGGCCATACGGTGCGGGGTCATGCCCTTGATGCCGAGGTCCACGGCGGCGACGGTGAACTTCTTCTCGCCGACGGCGGGGACGACGTACGCCTCCTCCGTCGCGACCTCCTCGTACAGGCTGGCGCCCTTCATCTCGGGCGCCTGGCGCACCTCGGCGAGCATCGTGCCCTCGTCGGGGAGTGCGCTGCCGGAGAAGATGCCGACGCGCATGGCGCCGCGCTCGCGCAGGTGACGGGTGAGGGCACGCGTATCGATGCCGGAGATCCCGACGACGTCCTGCCGGGCGAGCTCCTCGTCGAGCGAGCGGCGGGAGCGCCAGTTGGAGGGCACGCGCGCGGGGTCGCGTACGACATAGCCGGCGACCCAGATCCGCTTCGACTCGGGGTCCTCGTCGTTGACGCCGGTGTTGCCGACGTGCGGGGCGGTCATCACGACGACCTGGCGGTGGTACGAGGGGTCGGTGAGGGTCTCCTGGTAGCCGGTCATCCCGGTGGAGAAGACGGCCTCTCCGAAGGTCACCCCCACGGCCCCGTAGGCGCGGCCGCGGAAGATCCGGCCGTCCTCCAGGACGAGTACGGCGGGAGTTCTGGAGGCTCCCATGGTGGAGGTGGTCATCGTGCGCCTTCCCTCTTGTCGCTGTCCTTGTTGATCATCTGGTTCAGGGTCTCGACCCACTCGTTGTGCTCGGCCGCGTGGTCGGAGCGGAACCCGGAGTCGAGCAGTCTGTCGCCGTGCTCCCAGGTGAGGATCAGCAGACCGCCCTCGGTGAGCACCTTGCCCGCGATGCCCTTGTCGAGCCGGGCCTCGCGCAGCGCCTCGAGAGGCACGAAGAAGTCGGCCGCTCCGGGGCGTACGACATCCAGGCCCGTGTCCGTCAGCGTGAGTTCGACCCGGCTGCGGGTGCCCAGACCGTGCGCCACGATGCGGTCGAGCCACTGACCAGCAGTGGTGGAGCCGTGGTAGCGGCCGCTCATCGTCAGCTTCACCGGACCGGGCTCATCCGGGGCCTGGGGCAGCTCGGGCAGGTCGCCCTGGAGCGTGCCGCGCCACTTCCAGCCCTCGCGCATCAGCCAGTAAACGAGGGCGACGAAGAGCGCGAGGCCCACGAGCCAGCCGATGCGAGCGGCCCAGTCGGTCACTTCCGCCGACTTCTGTTCCGCGGCGTACGTCAGGTGCGTCAGTGGTGTCACGCGAGCTTCCCGTCGACGAGCGTTGCGCGGCCCCGCAGCCATGTGTGCGTGACACGGCCCGGCAGCTCACGACCCTCGTACGGAGTGTTGCGGCTGCGCGACGCGAAGCCCGTGGGGTCCACGGTCCCACGGTATGCCGGATCGACCAGCGTGAGGTTGGCGGGCTCACCTGCCGAGACGGGGCGGCCGTGGCCCGTCGCCCGGCCGATCCGGGCGGGCTTGAAGGACATACGGTCCGCGACGCCGGCCCAGTCGAGCAGTCCGCTGTCGACCATCGTCTGCTGGACCACGGACAGCGCGGTCTCCAGGCCGACCATGCCCATGGCCGCCGCTGCCCACTCGCAGTCCTTGTCCTCGTGCGGGTGCGGGGCGTGGTCCGTGGCGACGATGTCGATCGTGCCGTCGGCGAGCGCCTCGCGCAGAGCCATCACGTCGCGCTCGGTGCGCAGCGGCGGGTTGACCTTGTAGACCGGGTTGTACGAGCGGACCAGCTCATCGGTGAGAAGCAGGTGGTGCGGGGTGACCTCGGCGGTGACGTCGATGCCGCGGGACTTGGCCCAGCGCACGATCTCCACCGAGCCGGCGGTCGACAGATGGCAGATGTGGACCCGGGAGTGCACGTGCTCGGCGAGCAGCACATCGCGCGCGATGATCGACTCTTCGGCGACGGCGGGCCAGCCGCCGAGCCCCAACTCCGCCGAGACGACGCCCTCGTTCATCTGGGCGCCCTCGGTCAGCCGCGGCTCCTGCGCGTGCTGGGCCACGACACCGCCGAAGGCCTTCACGTACTCCAGCGCCCGCCGCATGATCACGGCGTCGTCCACGCACTTGCCGTCGTCGGAGAAGACGGTGACGCCGGCCGCCGACTCGTGCATGGCGCCCAGCTCGGCGAGCTTCTTGCCCTCCAGGCCGACGGTGACGGCGCCGATGGGCTGCACATCGCAGTAGCCGTGCTGCTGGCCCAGCCGGTAGACCTGCTCGACCACACCGGCGGTGTCGGCGACCGGGAAGGTGTTGGCCATGGCGAACACGGCCGTGTAACCGCCGCTCGCGGCAGCCCGCGTACCCGTCAGGACGGTCTCGGAGTCCTCACGTCCCGGCTCGCGCAGGTGGGTGTGCAGGTCGACGAGGCCCGGCAGAAGCACCTTGCCTTCGGCGTCGATGACCTCAGCTCCCTCAGCAGAGAGCCCGGCACCCACCTCGGCGATGGTGTCGCCGTCGATCAGGACGTCCTGCGGCTCGCCGCCGAGCACCTTCGCACCACGAATAAGGATCTTGCTCATCTGTCTTACTTCTCCTCGGTACGGGTGTGGGTGACGGCGGGCTCATTGCCGCCCAGGAGCAGATACAGGACCGCCATGCGGATGGAGACACCGTTCGCCACCTGCTCGATGGCGGTGCAACGGTCGGAGTCGGCGACCTCGGCGGTGATCTCCATGCCGCGAACCATCGGCCCGGGGTGCATCACGATGGCGTGCTCGGGCATCCGCGCCATACGGTCGCCGTCGAGGCCGTAGCGCCGTGAGTACTCGCGCTCGGTCGGGAAGAAGGCCGCGTTCATCCGCTCGCGCTGGACGCGCAGCATCATCACCGCGTCGGACTTGGGCAGCGTGCTGTCGAGGTCGTACGACACCTCGCAGGGCCAGGTCTCGACGCCGACCGGCAGCAGGGTGGGCGGGGCGACGAGGGTGACCTGGGCGCCGAGGGTGTGCAGCAGGTCGACGTTCGAGCGGGCGACCCGGCCGTGCAGGATGTCACCGACGATCGTGATGCGCTTGCCGTCGAGGTCCTGCCCGAGCCCGGCGTCGCGTCCGACGAGGCGGCGTCGCATGGTGAAGGCGTCGAGCAGGGCCTGGGTGGGGTGCTGGTGGGTGCCGTCGCCTGCGTTGATGACGGCGGCGTCGATCCAGCCGGAGGTCGCGAGGCGGTACGGGGCTCCGGAGGCGCCGTGCCGGATGACGACGGCGTCGACGCCCATCGCCTCCAGGGTCTGGGCGGTGTCCTTCAGAGACTCGCCCTTGGAGACGCTGGACCCCTTGGCGGTGAAGTTGATCACATCCGCGGAGAGGCGCTTCTCGGCGGCCTCGAAGGAGATTCTGGTACGGGTCGAGTCCTCGAAGAAGAGGTTGACGACGGTGCGGCCGCGCAGGGTCGGCAGTTTCTTGATCGGCCGGTCGGCGACCCGGGCCATCTCCTCGGCGGTGTCGAGGATCAGGACGGCGTCGTCGCGGGTGAGGTCGGCGGCCGAGATGAGATGACGCTGCATCTGTCAGGCTCCGTAAGGCAGTTCAGTTCGGGAGGCGAGGGCCCGGCGGGAGGTCGCAGCCGGGCAGGCAGGCACGCAGAGGCGCGCTCGTGGGCTTACGGCAGGGACGTACGCCGGAGTGCTACTGCTGCGCGCCCGGTGCGGGCTGCTTCGCGCCGAGCAGCACGGTGTCGCGACCGTCCTCCTCGGCGAGCTGGACCTTGACCGTCTCCCGCAACGACGTGGGGAGGTTCTTGCCGACATAGTCGGCGCGGATCGGGAGTTCGCGATGACCCCGGTCGACGAGGACCGCGAGCTGCACGGCACGCGGACGGCCGATGTCGTTCAGCGCGTCGAGCGCGGCACGGATGGTACGGCCGGAGAAGAGCACGTCGTCGACGAGGACGACCAGCCGGCCGTCGATGCCGTCGGCCGGGATATCGGTGCGGGCCAGCGCACGTGGCGGCTTCATGCGCAGGTCGTCGCGGTACATGGTGATGTCGAGCGAGCCCACCGGGATCTTGCGTTCGGTGATCTCCTCGAGCTTGGCGGCGAGCCGCTGGGCGAGGAAGACGCCTCTGGTCGGAATGCCGAGAAGCACCACGTCGTCGGCGCCCTTGGCGCGCTCGACGATCTCGTGGGCGATGCGGGTCAACACCCGCGCGATGTCGGGGCCTTCGAGCACGGCACGGGATTCGGACTGCTGTGTGTCCATACGAGACGGACCTCCTTCTCCGCCTCACGGGACGGACCTTAAAGGACGTCGGAATTGCGCCATCAACGGTACCAGCCCGGCAACGGCCCTGATCACCCCCCTGCAGTCACTCCCTCACCACCTGACGTCACTTCTCCCGGCTCCCGCGGATGGGGCGGGCGGGACCATTCGGCTTGACGGGGAAGAGTAACGCTGCGTAACCTCACAGTGAGTCACCAGCCGCGAAGCAAAACCGCACGTCGACACAGTGTCCGGGGAGCTATATGTCCAGCGAATACGCCAAACAGCTCGGGGCCAAGCTCCGCGCGATCCGTACCCAGCAGGGCCTTTCCCTCCACGGCGTCGAGGAGAAGTCCCAGGGACGCTGGAAGGCGGTCGTGGTCGGTTCGTACGAGCGCGGCGACCGCGCCGTCACCGTGCAGCGCCTCGCCGAGCTGGCGGACTTCTACGGCGTTCCGGTGCAGGAGCTGCTGCCGGGCACCACTCCGGGCGGCGCCGCCGAGCCCCCGCCGAAGCTGGTCCTGGACCTGGAGCGGCTGGCCCACGTCCCGGCCGAGAAGGCGGGCCCCCTGCAGCGTTACGCGGCGACGATCCAGTCCCAGCGCGGCGACTACAACGGCAAGGTGCTCTCGATCCGCCAGGACGACCTGCGCACCCTCGCCGTCATCTACGACCAGTCTCCCTCGGTCCTCACCGAGCAGCTGATCAACTGGGGCGTCCTCGACGCGGACGCGCGCCGCGCGGTCTCCCACGAGGAGGCCTGACCGGCCTCGGCCCCTGAAGAAACGTGCCGCCGGGGTGGCCGGAACCTGAGCGTTCCGGCCACCCCGGCGGCATTGTTTTGGCTTCCGGCCAGCGAAGAACACACTGGAGGGCCCGCAGCAGCCGGTGCTACGGGCCCTCCGTGACGACCTGTGGCGCTACTCGTCCCGGCGCAGCGACGGCTTCAGCTCCTTGAAGCGGCCGAGGAGACCGTTCACGAAGGCCGGGGACTCGTCCGTGGAGAACTCCTTCGCGAGCTGGACCATCTCGTCGAGGACGACGGCGTCCGGCGTCTCGTCGACCCAGATCAGCTCGTACGCGCCGAGGCGCAGGATGTTGCGGTCCACGACCGGCATCCTGTCCAGCGTCCAGTCGACCGCGTACTGCGCGATGAGCTCGTCGATGCGCCGCTCGTACTTCGCGTAGCCCTCGACAAGCTGCATCGTGTACTCACTCACCGGCGGCTGCCGGGTGTCGGTCCGGGAGTGCCGGATCCAGTCCGCGAGGACCGTCAGGACGTCCACGCCGCGCTGATCACCCTCGAAGAGGATCTGGAAGGCGCGCTTACGGGCCGTATTGCGGGCAGCCACGGTTAGCTGTTCACCCGGCCGAGGTAGTCGCTCGTACGGGTGTCGACCTTGATCTTCTCGCCGGTGGTGATGAAGAGCGGCACGTTGATCTGGTGGCCGGTCTCCAGGATGGCGGGTTTGGTGCCACCGGTGGACCGGTCGCCCTGGACGCCCGGCTCGGTCTCCTGGACGCTCAGCTCGACGGCGGCCGGGAGCTCGACGAAGAGCACCTCGCCCTCGTGCTGCGCGACGGTGGCCGTGAAGCCCTCGACGAGGAAGTTGGCGGCGTCGCCGACGGCCTTCCGGTCGACCATGAGCTGGTCGTAGGTCTCCATGTCCATGAAGACGAAGTACTCGCCGTCCATGTACGAGAACTGCATGTCGCGCTTGTCGACGGTGGCCGTTTCGACCTTGACGCCGGCGTTGAACGTCTTGTCGACGACCTTGCCGGAGAGCACGTTCTTGAGCTTGGTGCGCACGAAGGCCGGGCCCTTGCCGGGCTTGACGTGCTGGAACTCGACGACGGACCAGAGCTGGCCGCCTTCGAGCTTGAGCACCAGGCCGTTCTTGAGGTCGTTCGTGGAAGCCACGGTTGCGGAATCTCCTGGACTGACGTGGACGACCCCGGGGCAGGCGCACAGCTCGGAGGCTAGAGCGCGAGCAGCTCCTTGGTCGTGATGGTGAGTAGCTCGGGTCCGCCGTCCGCCTCGGGGCGTACGACGAGCGTGTCATCGATCCGGACACCGCCCCGGCCCGGGAGGTGGACCCCCGGTTCGACGGTGACCGGCACGCAAGCGTCCAGTTTACCCATGGCCGCGGGGGCGAGCTGAGGGTCCTCATCGATTTCGAGCCCGACCCCGTGCCCGGTCAGCGGAGGAAGGCCGTGCCCGTACCCCGCGGAGTCCAGCACCTGCCGGGTGGCACGGTCCACATCGCGGTACTCGGCACCGGGCACGAGCGCCTCGCGGCCGGCCCGCTGGGCGGCGAAGACGAGGTCGTACAGCTCGATCTGCCAGTCGGCGGGCGAGGTCCCGATCACGAACGTACGCCCTATCTCGCTGCGATATCCGCGGTAGTTCGCCCCCAGGCATACGGAGAGGAAGTCGCCCTCCTCTACCCGCCGGTCGGTGGGGCGGTGGCCGCGACGCCCCGAGTTCGGGCCTGTGCCGACGGAGGTCGCGAAGGCCGGCCCGTCGGCGCCGTGGTCGACGAGGCGGCGCTCCAGTTCCAGGGCGAGGTGGCGCTCGGTGCGGCCGACGAGGATCGATTCGAGGAGTTCGCTCAGCGCCTGGTCGGCGATCTCGGCGCCGATGCGGAGACAGGAGAGTTCCTCCTCGTCCTTGACGAGGCGCAACTGCTCGACGGCGCCGCCCAGTTCTGCGAGGCGCAGGCGCGGCACCACCGAGCGGATGGATCTGTGCCGGGCCACTGTGAGGTGGTGCTCCTCCACGGCGAGGGAGTCGGCGCCCTGGCCGACGGCGAGGTCGGCGGCGGCCACGGCGGGGTCGCCGCCGGTGCCGGTGCCGGGGAGGTAGTGGAGGCGTAGCGCCTCGTCGGGCCGCTCGTCGTCCGGGTGCGCGCCGAGGTCGCCCGGGCCCGGGCCCGGGCAGACCATCAGGTCCGCTCCCCTGCCGAGCAGCAGTACGGCGCCGCGGGGGGCTGCGCCCGCGAGGTAGCGGACGTTGGCGGGCCGGGACACCAGCGCGGCAGCGCTGCCGCCGGCCGCACATCGCTCCCGGAGCCGCTCGCGGCGGGCCGCGTACACCTCTGACATGATCCGAGCCTACGAGGGGTGGGCGGAGTGTGCCGGTTCAGGTTGGGCCGGGTGGGGATTGCCTCCGGCGGTTGGGCGGGTGCGGGTGCGTTGTGGTTGCTCGCGCCCACGCGGCGGAGCCGCAAATTGACACAGCCCCGCGCCCCTGAGGTGCGTGGTGGGTGCGGGGCCGCGGTCCGGTGCGTCAGCCCGTCGCCAACAGGGCATACGACCCCTTGCTGACACAGGGCGCAACTGTGCCCAGACCGAAGCTAAGCGACGGACATACGACGCACCGGCCCACGTCCCCTCCCACCGGAGGGAAGCTGCCGGTTTCGTCGGAGTGCGGGCTTCTTCGGCTCGCTTGCTCTTCGGGGGTGCGGGCAGTCGCAGGCTTTTTAGGGGCGCGGGGAACTGCGCGCCCAGCCACAACGCACCCGCAGCCGCGACACGACTGTCACCCCCACCCCGTAGGCACCCAACCCACCCACCCGCCGGAGGCGCCCACCCAGCCGGAGGCAGCGGGGCCTGGGGGCGCAGCCCTCAGTTTCGGGAAGGGGCGGGGCTGGGGAAAGGAAACCCCCCGCTCACCACTGCGGCGGGCTCGCAATCGACCGAGCCAGCACATCGTCAAGCACACGCGCCGTCGCCGGAACGTCAAGCTGGGAGTTGTCGATGATGGGCAGCCCGGACCCGTACCACCCGGCCATCCGCCCATGGATACGGGCAACTTCCTCATCGGTGAGCCGACGATTCCCCGAGCGCTCGGCATTGCGCTCCAGGACGATCTCGAGCCCGGGAAGAAGCACGACGGGCAGCAACCCGGGACCAACGTGCCGCTTCCACCCCCCGAGCCCGACAACCGGCCGGTCAGGGAAGACGGCGTCATCGAGGATGCAAGAGATCCCGTTGGCAAGAAAGTTACGTGCGGCAAAGCCGCAGGTGCGGCGAGCGAGCCGGTACTGCGCCTCAGAGTGATCGTTCCACCCCGACTGCGGATCCGCGAAGCCCGAGCGCACCCATTCCCGTACATCATCAAGACTGATGTGCGCGGTGGGCACCCGCCGATGGTCGGCCCAGTACTTGGCGACGCTCGTCTTCCCGGCCCCGGCGGGCCCGATGAGCAGCACGGCCAGCGTGGTGGACGTGGGATCGGGCGCCCCCGCGGCAGGCGGCGGGCTCGGCATCGCGACAGGCCCACCCGGCGGCAACTGCACATGCCCGGTCGTGTCCGGCAACGGCGCGGGCGCGTGCGGCGGCGCCACGTGATGCTGCGGCGCGGGCGCGTGTCCCGGAGGGTGCGGCGCAGCGGGCCCGGGGGGTCCGGCGAAACCCGGCGGCGGGTTCACGGGCGCGGGCCCCGCGGGGGAACCCATGGGCGCACCCGAGTGCCCGCCCGGGTGTTGCGCGCCCGGCGAAAAGCCGGCGGCCGGCTCCTGCCCCGGCTGGTGGGGCGGCGGCAGCGGAGACCCCACTGCGTGCTGCATCCGGTGCCACTCCGTCTCGTGTCTCTTGGCGCTGGCAGCGGAACACTGCCCGCTCCCTACCGAACGGTACCGTCCCCGGCCGTCGTTTGGTGAACGGCCGGGGTGGGTCCGAAGTGCCCATGCACACAAGGCAAATCGGGTGAAGTGGCCTCCTGCGGAGCTATTCGCCCACTTCGCCGTAGGCGGCAAGGAGGACGGCCGGGTCGGGGCCCTCCAGGACGGTGGGCTTGGCCAGGCCGTCGAGGACGATGAAGCGCAGCAGGTCGCCGCGGGACTTCTTGTCGACCTTCATCGTCTCGAGCAACTTGGGCCACTGGTCGTAGCGGTAGTGCAGCGGCAGGCCCACGGACTCCAGGATGGTGCGGTGCCGGTCGGCGGTCTCGTCGTCCAACCGGCCTGCCAGGCGGCCGAGTTCGGCGGCGAAGTGCATACCGACGGCGACGGCGGCGCCGTGCCGCCACTGGTAGCGCTCGTTCTTCTCGATGGCGTGGCCCAGGGTGTGGCCGTAGTTGAGGATCTCGCGCAGCCCCGACTCCTTGAGGTCGGAGGAGACCACTTCGGCCTTCACCTTGATGGAGCGTTCGATGAGTTCGGCGGTGTGCGGACCGGCCGGACTGCGTGCTCCTTCCGGATCGGCCTCGATCAGTTCCAGGATCCGCGGGTCGGCGATGAACCCGGCCTTGATGATCTCCGCGAGCCCGGACACGAAGTCGTTGACCGGCAGCGAGTCGAGGGCGGCCAGGTCGCAGAGCACCCCGGCGGGCGGGTGGAAGGCGCCCACCAGGTTCTTGCCCTCGGCGGTGTTGATGCCGGTCTTGCCGCCGACCGCCGCGTCAACCATCGCCAGTACGGTCGTCGGGATCGCGATCCAGCGCACCCCGCGCAGCCAGCTCGCGGCCACGAACCCTGCCAGGTCGGTGGTCGCGCCGCCGCCCACCCCGACGATCACGTCGGTGCGGGTGAAGCCGGACTGCCCGAGTGCCTTCCAGCAGTACGCGGCGACTTCGGCTGTCTTGGCCTCCTCGGCGTTGGGCACCTGGATGGCCACCGCGTCGAAGCCCTGCCCGGCCAGATCGGCCCGGACCGCCTCGCCGGTCTCGGCCAGTGCCTCCGGGTGGACGACCGCGACACGCTTTGCCCGCGGACCGATCAACCCGCCCAGTTCGCCGAGGAGTTGACGGCCCACCAGCACCTCGTACGGCTCGGTGCCGGCCGTGCCGCCGACCTGGATCCGGGTCACCGTCTGGTCCTGCTCGCTCATGCCTGCTTCAACTCCAAGGCGTCGAGGACCGCTTGGGCGACCTCCTCGGGAGTGCGGTCGTCGGTGGCGACGACCGCACGGGCGACTTCGGTGTAGAGGTGGCGGCGGGCCTCCATCAGCTCGCGCCACTGGCGCCGCGGGTTGACCGCCAGCAGCGGCCGGGCGGTGTTGAGACCGGTGCGCTTGACCGCCTCCTCGACGTCCATCGAGAGGTACACGACCGGGAGTCCGGCCAGCAGCGCCCGGGTGTCGGGGTCGAGGATGGCGCCGCCACCAAGGGCCAGTACGCCCTCGTGCTCGGCCAACGCCTGGTGCACCGCCCGCTTCTCGATCGCGCGGAAGGCAGGCTCGCCCTCCTCGACGAAGATGTCCGCGATGGTGCGTCCCTCGGCGGCCACGATGTCCTCGTCGGTGTCCCGGTGGCGGACGCCGAGCCGCTCCGCGACCAGCGCACCCACCGTCGACTTGCCCACACCCATCGGGCCGACGAGTACGACCACAGGTCCAGCGCTCATCGGATCGCCAGGTTCTCGAGGTACGAAGTGACGTTGCGCCGGGTCTCGGTCACGCTGTCGCCGGCGAACTTCTCCGCCACCGCGTCCGCAAGGACCAGCGCCACCATCGCCTCCGCGACGATGCCGGCGGCCGGGACCGCGCAGACGTCGGAACGCTGGTGGTGGGCCTTCGTCGCTTCTCCGGTCACCACGTCGATGGTGGCCAGCGCGCGCGGCACGGTCGCGATGGGCTTCATCGCGGCGCGTACACGCAGCAGTTCACCGGTGGTCAGCCCACCCTCGGTGCCGCCCGAGCGGCCCGTGGCCCGCTTGATCCCCTCGTCGGTCTGCACGATCTCGTCGTGCGCCTTCGAACCCGGCACCCGGGCCAGGTCGAAGCCGTCGCCGACCTCGACACCCTTGATGGCCTGGATGCCCATCAGCGCGGCCGCGAGCCGCGCGTCCAGCCGCCGGTCCCAGTGCACATGCGAGCCCAGGCCCACCGGCACTCCGTACGCCAGCACCTCGACCACACCGCCCAGGGTGTCGCCGTCCTTGTGGGCCCGGTCGATCTCCTCGACCATCGCCTTCGAAGCGTCCTCGTCCAGACATCGCACCGGGTCCGCATCGAGCTTCTCGACGTCGGCGGGCTTGGGGTAGACGCCGTACGGAGCCTTCGCCGCGGCCAGTTCGATGACGTGCGAGACGATTTCGATGCCGGCCGTTTCCTTGAGGTACGAGCGCGCCACCGCGCCGAGCGCGACGCGGGCGGCGGTCTCCCGCGCACTCGCCCGCTCCAGGATCGGCCGGGCCTCGTCGAAGCCGTACTTCTGCATGCCCGCCAGGTCCGCGTGACCGGGCCGCGGCCGGGTCAGCGGCGCGTTGCGCGCCAACTCGGCGAGCACGGCCGGGTCCACGGGGTCGGCCGCCATGACCTGTTCCCACTTGGGCCACTCGGTGTTGCCCACCATGATCGCGACCGGCGAGCCGAGCGTCAGCCCGTGCCGGACGCCGCCCAGGAAGGTGACCTCGTCGCGCTCGAACTTCATCCGTGCTCCGCGCCCATAGCCGAGGCGCCGCCGTGCCAGGTGGTCCGCCACCATCTCCGTGGTGATCGGCACGCCGGCGGGAAGTCCCTCCAGCGTCGCGACAAGTGCGGGACCGTGGGACTCCCCCGCGGTCAGCCAGCGCAACCTGCTCAACGGTGCTCCTCGATACTCGCGCCCTGGTACTGCGTACTGCCTGTGCGCACGCGCGTCCTCGCGTACGTCGACGGCGCGACCGGGTGCGCGGCCCTGGCCCGCCACTGCCGATCCTCCCACGTCCGCCGCCAGGAACCCGGCGCAGGTCCATCAGGCGGACGCGACTCGATCAGGTCGTGGCGTCGTTGCGTGGCTGCTGGGGAGCGTACGCACCGAGGTAGTCGGCGCCGCGCGCCCCGTCCGGCACATCGGGTATGGGCGTGATCGGGCCGAGCGCCCGTCGAAGGGCGCGTCCGCGACGCCATTTGACGACCTTGAAAACGACAAAGCCGCCGACTGCCAGCCCGATCGCGGTGTACTGCAGCCAGTCCGGCAGGAAATTCAGCGTGGCCTGGAAGATTTCCGACTTCCAGGAAGCCTGCGTGGTCATGAAGATTCCCCCTCGGTCCCGCCCCCTGCGGAACCGGAAAGAATCTTAACGTCCGGCGAGTGCGTGCTCTCCCGCTTTTCGCATGGCGTCCAGCGGGGCAGGCGTACGCCCCGTCATCTGCTCGACCTGGAGTGCCGCCTGGTGCACCAGGAGGTCGAGGCCGCTGACGACGGCACCGCCGTACGCGGACCAGCGGGCGGCGAGTGCGGTCGGCCACGGGTCGTACAGGACGTCGAAGAGCGTGGCGGGGCGCCCAGGGACGGCGGAGGCGAGTGCGTCGGTGGCGCCCGCCGGGGTCGTGGCGACCACCAGCGGCGCATGCAGCGCCCGCTCGGCGTCCGCCCAGTCGGCGATGCGTACCTCAGTCTCCAGGCGCTCGCCCCACTGCCGCATCTCGGCGGCGCGCGCTTCGCTGCGGACGTACGCGACGATCTCGCCCCTGCAGATCCGCGAGACGGCGGCCAGCGCGGACGACGCGGTGGCCCCGGCGCCGAGGATGGCGGCGGAGTCGACCTGCTCAATCCCGTGCTCGCGCAGGGCGGCGACCATGCCTGGGATGTCGGTGTTGTCGCCGACGCGGCGCCCGTCCTCGGTGAACACGACGGTGTTGACCGCCTCGACCGAGGCCGCCGTCTCACTGATCTCGTCGAGCAGCGGAATCACCGCACGCTTCAACGGCATGGTCAGCGACAGCCCGGCCCACTCCGGTCCGAGCCCTTCGAGAAAGCCGGGCAGTGCGGCCTCGTCGATCTCGAAACGGTCGTACGACCAGTCCCCCAGTCCCAGGGCTGCGTAGGCGGCACTGTGCAGGACCGGGGAAAGGGAATGGGCGATGGGCCTGCCGAGCACGGCGGCACGGCGGGCGTCAGTTGCCCGAGCGCGCATTGAACTTTTCCTTGAGCTTCTGGAATTCGGCATGCGTCTTGGCGAATTCGGTCTTTTCCACACCGTCGGTCGCCACGAAGTAGTACCAGCCGTCATCGGTCGGATCGAGCGTCGCCTTCATGGCGACGTCGCCCGGATTTCCGATCGGGCCGGGCGGCAGCCCCTTGTTCGAGTACGTGTTGTACGGGTCCTTGTTGTTGTTGATCTCCGACTCGCTGATGTCGATATTGCTCTTGTTCTTCAGGTAATTGTAGGTCGAGTCGAACTGCAGGGCCCCGTAGGTTTGCGGGTTGGCGAGGTCGAGGCGGTTGTAGACCACCTCCGCCATCTTGCGGTAGTCATCCCTGGTCTTGCCCTCGGCCTGGACGAGGCTCGCCACCGTGACGACGTCCAGCGGGTTGTCCAGCTTGAGTTCCTCGGCCTTCGCCTCAAGGTCGTACGCGGCGTACTTCTCCTTGGCCTGGGCGACCATCTTCTTCAGGATGTCCTCGGGCTTCATGCCCTTTGCCGCGGCGTAGGTGTGCGGGTAAAGGAAACCTTCCAGCGGGTCCTTGATGTCGTCGTTGTTGTTCGCCCAGTCGGGAAGTCCGAGGCTCTCGTATTTCTCCTTGGCCACGTTCGCCGTGGTGCCCTTTTTGAGTCCGAGCCTCGTGTCGATGTTCGCGTAGACCTGGCTGTTGCGATGACCCGGCGCCACGATCATGTTGTTCTGGCTCTTGGGGTCGAGCATCATGGTCACGGCGCTTTCGGCGGACATCTGTTTCTTGAGGAGATAGACGCCGGCCTGGATCCGCTGGCCTTCGGGATTCGCCGAGTGCGCGGACACGAACGCGTCGACGCTCTTCACGACGCCCGCCGCTTTCAGCTTCTGGCCGATCGCGGCGCCGCTCGAGCCCTCGGCGATCTCGACCATCACCGTCTGGCTAGTGCCCCCACCCGCAAAGTCCGGCGCCTCGCCGAAACGGCTTTGGTAGAACTGGTAGCCGTAATAGCCGGCGCCGCCGACACCACCGACGAGGACGAGCGACACGACCAGGCAGGCGCAGCCATTGCGGCTCTTCTTGCCGGTCTTGCCCTTGCCCTTGCCTTTTCCTTTGCCGCGCTTCCCGTCCGACGGGTCGTCGTCGAAGTCGTCGTCATCGTCGCTGCCGCCCGAGAAGAAGGCGTGCTCGCCCTGATCGGGTCCCGGATCCCAGTCGGTCGGCGGCTCGGGCTCGGCTTCGCGTTCGGGCTGGCGACGGCTCGGCGGCTGGGGCGGCGGGTACGCGTCGGGGGTGCCGTAGTAGTCGGACTGGTAACCCTGACCGCCGTACCCGGCCTGCTGATCCTGACCGCCGTACCCAGCCTGCTGGCCTCCGTACGAGTCGCCGGGACCGGCGCCGTACGGGCTGTGACCGTGCTGCCCGGTGTCCCAACCCCCGTTGCCCTGCTGGCCGTTGTGCCCCTGATACGGCTGACCGTTCTGGTCGTAGTACTGGTGCTGATCCGGGGCGCCGTACGGCTGCTGCTGTCCCTGGGCATAGTGCTGCTGCCCCTGGTCGTAGCCGGACTGCTGCCCGTTGCCCCAGTCGCCGTACTGGTTCTGCTGCTGCGGCTGCTGCGAATAGTGCTGCTGCTGGCCGCCGTACGAGGACTGGGCCGCGTGCCCTTCTTGTCCTCTCCATCCGTCGTCCCCGAACAACGGGTCCTCGGGATGCCACGGTTCGGAGCCCTGGCCCCGGCCATAATCAGTCATCGATCCCCTAGAAGCCGCGAGGCGGCGGTCGCGCGGCGCGTGTGGCCCGGCTCCCCATCCGCCTCTCTGCTGTGCGGAGGCTGTTCGAACACCACCGCATCGCGCGGAACGTTACCGTACCGCGATCAGATGACCACTTCGACGCCATCCCCGGGAGCTTTACCTGACACCCGTTCGGATTCCAGCGCCTGCTGCAGGATGATGACGGCGGCGGCCTGGTCGATGACCGACCTGCCCTTCTTGGCTTTCACGCCGGAGGCACGCAGTCCCTGACTGGCCGTGACTGTGGTCATCCTCTCGTCCACGAGTCTGACCGGAACCGGCGCGACCATGCGGGCAAATTCCTGAGCGAAGGCACGGACCTTGACCGCGGCCGGGCCCTCGCCCCCCTTGAGGGAGCGAGGGAGGCCGACGACGATCTCGATCGGTTCGTATTCCTCGACGAGTTGCTTCAACCGCCGGTGGGCGGCCGGGACATCGCGGCCTGGGACGGTTTCCACCGGGGTGGCGAGGATCCCGTCGGGGTCGCAGGAGGCGACCCCGATCCGGGCGTCCCCGACGTCGATGGCGAGCCGGCGGCCGCGGCGCATGACGCGTTCGTCTCCGCTCACTTGGCCGTCTCGGCCACAAGGCGCTCGACGGCCTCGACGGCCTCGCCGATGGCGGCCGCGTTCTGGCCGCCGCCCTGGGCGAGGTCGGGCTTGCCTCCACCGCCGCCGCCGAGGGTCTTGGCGGCCGTACGGACCAGGTCGCCGGCCTTGAGGCCGCGCTCGCGGGCGGCCTCGTTGGTGGCGATGACCGTCAGCGGCTTGCCGCCCACGGCGGTGAACAGGGCGACCACGGCCGCCCGGTCGCTCGGGATGCGGCCGCGCACGTCGAGGACCAGCTTGCGCAGGTCGTCGGCGCCGGTGCCGTCCGGGACCTGGCCGGTGACGAGAGCGACACCGTGTACGTCCTTGGCGCCCTGGGCGAGGCCGGCGGCGGCCTGGAGGACCTTCTCCGCGCGGAACTTCTCGATCTCCTTCTCGGCGTCCTTCAGCTTGCCGAGCATCGCGGAGACCTTCTCGGGCAGCTCCTCGGGACGGCCCTTGATCAGCTCCTGGAGCTGGGCGACGACCGTGTGCTCGCGGGCCAGGAAGTTGTAGGCGTCGACGCCGACCAGGGCCTCGATACGGCGTACGCCGGAGCCGATGGACGACTCGCCGAGCAGCTTGACCAGACCGAGCTGGGCCGTGTTGTGGACGTGCGTACCGCCGCACAGCTCCTTGGAGAAGTCGCCGATGGTGACGACCCGTACGCGGTCGCCGTACTTCTCGCCGAACTCGGCGATGGCGCCCTGCTTCCTGGCCTCGTCGATGCCCATGACATCGGCGCGGACGTCCAGGTCGCGGGCGAGCACCTCGTTGATCTTCTGCTCGACGTCGGTCATCACGGCCGTGGGTACGGCGGACGGGGAGCCGAAGTCGAAGCGGAAGCGGCCGGGCTGGTTCTCGGAACCGGCCTGGGCGGCCGTCGGGCCGAGGGCGTCGCGCAGGGCCTGGTGCGTGAGGTGCGTGGCCGAGTGGGCGCGGGCGATGGCCTTGCGGCGGCGTACGTCGATGACGGCCTGGGCGGAGGCGCCGACGGTGACCTCGCCGACCTGGACGACGCCCTTGTGGACGTACACACCCGGGACCGGCTTCTGGCAGTCGCGGACCTCGATGACGGCACCGGAGTCGACCTTGATGCGGCCCGTGTCGCCGATTTGGCCGCCGCCCTCGGCGTAGAACGGCGTGCGGTCGAGGACGATCTCGACCTCGTCGCCCTCGGTGGCGGCGGGGGACGAGACGCCGTCGACGAGGATGCCGACGATCTTCGACTCGCCCTCGGTGTCCGCGTAGCCGATGAATTTGGTCTCGCCGGAGTTGTCGGCGATCTCGCGGTAGGCACCCAGGTCGGCGTGGCCGGTCTTCTTGGCCTTGGCGTCAGCCTTGGCGCGCTCCCGCTGCTCCTTCATCAGGCGCCGGAAACCGTCCTCGTCCACCGAAAGGCCCTGTTCGGCGGCCATTTCGAGGGTGAGGTCGATCGGGAAGCCCCAGGTGTCGTGGAGCAGGAAGGCCTTGTCGCCGGAGAGGACCTCGCCACCGGCGGACTTGGTCTCGGTGACGGCGGTGTCGAGGATGTTCGTGCCGGCCTTCAGGGTCTTGAGGAAGGCGGCCTCCTCGGCGAGGGCGACGGTCTCGATGCGCCGACGGTCGGTGATGAGCTCCGGGTACTGCTGCCCCATCACCTCGATCACGACGTCGATCAGGTCCTGGACGACGGGACCCGTGGCGCCGAGCAAGCGCATGTTGCGGATGGCGCGGCGCATGATGCGACGCAGGACGTAGCCGCGGCCCTCGTTGCCGGGTGTGACGCCGTCGCCGATGAGCATCACGGACGTACGGATGTGGTCGGTGACCACGCGCAGGGAGACGTCGCTGTCGTGGGCGTCGCCGTAGCGGACGCCGGTCAGTTCGGTGGCCTTGTTGATGACGGCCATGGAGGTGTCGATCTCGTACATGTTCTGCACGCCCTGCAGAATCATGGCGAGCCGCTCGAAGCCGAGACCGGTGTCGATGTTCTGGGCGGGCAGGTCACCGAGGATCGGGAAGTCCTCCTTGCCGGAGCCCTCGCCGCGCTCGTACTGCATGAAGACCAGGTTCCAGATCTCCACGTACCGCTCGTCGTTGACGGCCGGGCCGCCTTCTTCGCCGAACTCCGGACCCCGGTCGTAGTTGATCTCGGAGCACGGGCCGCAGGGGCCGGGGACGCCCATGGACCAGAAGTTGGGGCCCATGCCCAGGCGCTGGATGCGCTCGGCCGGGACGCCGATGACGTCGCGCCAGATGCGCTCGGCCTCGTCGTCCTCCTTGTAGACGGTGATCCAGAGCTTCTCCGGCTCCAGGCCGTAACCACCCTTGTCCTGGGGCGAAGTGAGCAGCTCCCAGGCGTACTTGATGGCACCTTCCTTGAAGTAGTCCCCGAAGGAGAAGTTGCCGCACATCTGGAAGAACGTGCCGTGCCGGGTGGTCTTGCCGACCTCTTCGATGTCCGGAGTACGAACGCACTTCTGGACGCTGGTGGCGCGGGCGTACGGCGGCTTGACCTCACCGAGGAAGTACGGCTTGAAGGGCACCATGCCCGCGTTGACCAGGAGCAGAGTCGGGTCGTCCGCGATGAGCGACGCCGAAGGGACGACGGTGTGCCCGCGCTCCTCGAAGAAGCTCAGCCAGCGGCGGCGAATCTCAGCCGACTCCATCAGTGGTCCTCATTCCGGTTGTACGAGTACGTCGACCGCTCGACGTACGTCGGGTTCTTGCTGTACTTCGGGTGGTTGCTGTTCTCCAGGGCGGCGACGTGCCGCGGGGAGGGAAGCTCGGGGTTCGCGTTCAGCCCGAGGGCCTCGTCGAGTTCAGCCTCGCGCTGGGCCATGCCGTCGCGGACGTCGAGCGCGAAGTCCTTGAGGCGGTGGCCCGCTTCGATCGCCTTGACCGCGGCCTGGTTCGCGAGGCTCTCGGGCGTCAGCTGCTTGAGCTTGCGGTTGACCTTGGTGGTGGCCCAGGCCCCGGCGGCTGCGCCGGCGGTGAACCAGAACGTACGGCGGAACATCGCTGCGTCAGTCCTTCTTACCCCGGTTGTTCCGGCTGTTCCGCTTCTCCCGTCGCGCGGACGAGACGGTGCGGCCCACGATCACGGTGCGGCGCTCCGGCTTGGCGGGCGCGTCCTCACGTCGGCCGCCGATGGCCCGGCGTACGCCGTACCCGAAGGCCGCGACCTTCACCAGCGGGCCGCCGAAGGTGGAGGCGACGGTCGTGGAGAGCGCCGACGCGTTCGACGTGACCTCCTGGACGTCGGAGGCGATGGCGTCGACCCGGTCGATCTGGGTCTGCGCGGAGCGCACCGCGGCGGAGGCGTCTGCCAGGAGCGGGACGGCCTGGTCGGTCACGTCCGCGACGAGCTTGGTGGTCGCCCTGAGCGTCTGGGCCAGCCTCGCGAGCGCCACCGCGAGGAAGGAGACCAGGATCGCCCAGAAGACGGCCACCAGGATCCCGGCCACCTCTCCACCGGACACTGCGCACCCGCTCCCTGCATTTCGTGCCTGCACATCTGAAAAGTCGTCTCCCGAGCCTATCGCGCTCGGGATGGCGCTCCGTACCGGATTAACGCCCGCCGTCTGCGGATGCGCGAAAGCCCGCCGCCTCGCCGCCGGGAGGGGCGGGAGACGGCGGGCCGACGCGCTGGTGGTGGTGCTACGTCCGCTGTGAGGTGATCAGCGGGCGTAGTACTCGACGACGAGCTGCTCGTCGCAGATCACCGGGATCTCCTTGCGGTTCGGCTCGCGGTCCAGGCGGAAGGCCAGGGCGCGGAGGTTCACCTGGAGGTAGCGGGGGGTCTCGCCGTCGGGGGCGAAGCCACCCTCGCGCGCGACCTGGAACAGCGGCTTCTCGCGGCTGCGCTCGCGGACCATCACGACGTCGTCGGGCTTGACGCGGAAGGACGGCTTGTCGACCTTGTGGCCGTTGACCTCGATGTGGCCGTGGGTGACCATCTGGCGGGCCTGGTAGATCGTGCGGGCGATGCCCGAACGCAGGACGAGCGCGTCGAGACGGCGCTCGAGCTCGATGACCAGGGCCTCACCGGTCTTGCCCTGCGTCTTGGCGGCACGCTCGTAGGCGCGGACGAGCTGGCGCTCGGACACGTCGTACTGCGCGCGCAGGCGCTGCTTCTCGAGCAGACGGACCTTGTAGTCCGAGTTCTGCTTGCGGCCGCGGCCGTGCTCGCCCGGCGGGTAGGGGCGGGCCTCGAAGTACTTGACGGCCTTCGGGGTCAGCGCGATGCCGAGGGCACGCGACTTCTTGACCTTGGGGCGGGACTGATTCGCCACTTCTTTTCCTTTTCCTTATCGGCTGCCTCAGGGTTACGGGAGGTCGCATCCGCAGCCTGGGGATTCCCGTCAGGTCCGCGAGGGACTTGCCGGGCAGCCGCTCCCCTGGTCTGGGCACATACGTGCAGCACACGAACGGCCCACCGACCGGTCCCGGAACTCCGGGTGGTGGTGGGCGGCCCGCGACACCTACAACGGTGCGCGACGCTCCTGGATCAAAAGATCCGGCTGGATGTCCCGCCTGAGGCGCCGACCGGAGCCGGACACGGGACGCAGCACTGTTCAGGAGTCTACAGGGGGTTCAGGACTGCTTCCGACCGAGGTGCTTCCTGGTCCACTCCACCGCGTCGGCATACCGGGCCTCGGCCCCGTGCCTGGTCGGCGTGTAGTACTCCCGCTCCTTGATCGCGTCCGGTGCGTACTGCTGAGCCGCGATCCCCTCGGGCAGGTCGTGCGGATACACGTACCCCTGGGCGTGCCCGAGCTTCGCCGCGCCCTTGTAGTGCCCGTCGCGCAGGTGCGGGGGCACGGGACCGGCCAGCCCCTTGCGTACGTCCTCCATGGCGGCGCCGATCGCCGTCGTCGCGGCGTTCGACTTGGGGGCCAACGCGAGGGCGATGGTGGCGTGGCTGAGGGTGAGCGCGGCTTCGGGGAAGCCGATCATCGCGACGGCCTGGGCGGCGGCGACGGCTATGGGCAGCGCGTTCGGATCGGCCAGGCCGATGTCCTCGCTGGCGGAGATCATCAGGCGGCGGGCGATGAAGCGGGGGTCTTCGCCGGCTTCGATCATCCGGGCCAGGTAGTGCAGTGCGGCGTCCACGTCCGAGCCGCGGATGGACTTGATCAGGGCGCTCGCCACGTCGTAGTGCTGGTCTCCGTCGCGGTCGTACTTCACGGCGGCGCGGTCGACGGTCTCCTCCAGGGTCTGGAGGGTCACTTCCGTCTCTCCCTTGTCGAGCGCGGAGCCGGCCGCGGCCTCCAGGGCGGTCAGGGCGCGGCGGGCGTCACCACCGGCGATCCGCAGCAGGTGCTCCTCGGTGTCCTCGGGAAGCGTGACGGCGTCCTTCAGGCCGCGCTCGTCGGTCAGCGCGCGCTTGATGAGACCGCGCAGGTCGTCGTCCGTGAGCGGTTCGAGGGTGAGGAGCAGGGAGCGGGAGAGGAGGGGGGAGATCACCGAGAAGTACGGATTCTCGGTGGTCGCGGCGATCAGGGTCACCCAGCGGTTCTCGACGGCCGGGAGCAGGGAGTCCTGCTGGGCCTTGCTGAAGCGGTGGATCTCGTCCAGGAAGAGCACGGTCTCCTTGCCGTAGCCGCCGGTGGCGCGGCGGGCTCCGTCGATGACCGTGCGGACCTCCTTGACGCCCGCGGTGATCGCGGAGAGCTCCACGAAGCGCTTGTTGGTGGCCTTGGAGACGACGTACGCGAGGGTCGTCTTGCCGGTGCCGGGCGGGCCCCAGAGGATCACGGAGGAGGGTCCGGCAGGCCCGGAGCCGCCCTCGCCGACCAGTCTGCGCAGGGGCGAGCCGGGCTTCAACAGGTGCTGCTGGCCCACGACTTCGTCCAGGATGCGCGGGCGCATCCGTACGGCCAGGGGACTGCTGGACGGGTCCTTCTCCTGGCGTTCTTCTGCTGCGGCGGTGAACAGGTCGGGCTCCACGGTCAAAACCCTATGTCACGCCACTGACAACGCCCGGGCCGCGGTCAGCCGGTCCGTCCAACTGGTCCGGTCAGCTGGTCCAGAAGTCCCACCAGCGGGTCAGGATCAGCATGCCGATGATCCCGATGTGCAGTACAGGCAGCACCCAGGCGAACTCGCCGAGGAAGCCCCTCAGCCAGCCGGGCGCGGGCAGGAATCCGTGCCGCACGTTGAACGCGGTCACGGTCCAGAACATGACGATCGTGGCGACCCAGGCGAGACAGCACCACAGGCACAGGGAGTTGATGTTGTAGAGCGACTGGTACATGAGCCAGGTGCAGAAGCCGACCCCGAAGAGCGTGCCCGCGTTGAAGGTCAGCCAGTACCAGCGCGGGAACGTGGCCCGGCCCAGCAGGCTCATGCCGACGCCGATCACGATGGCGTAGGTGACCAGGCCCAGCATCGGGTTGGGGAACCCGAAGACCGAGGCCTGGTCGCTCTTCATGATGTTGCCGCAGGAGACGACCGGGTTCAGGCTGCAGCCCGGGGTGAAGTTCGGGTCCTCCAGGAGCTTGAACTTGTCGATCGTGATGATCCAGGAGGCCAGCAGCCCGGCCGCGCCCGTGATCACCAGCAGGAGAGCGAGGGCGCGGCTTCCGCCGACCGAGCGCGGTGGGCCCTCGGAACGTGCCTGGTCGACGGAGACGCCTTCCCTGACTGTCGTCTTGCTCATCACGCCGTTTCCGTAGCTTGAGGGGGGTCGACGGGCACGGTCATTGTGCCGCACGCGCGCGCGTATCCACCGTTCGCTGGGCATAAGGAGGTACGCACAGGGGCCCGGGAACGTTCGCTCGAAACGTCACCCCAGCCGGGCCTCCAGCTCCGCCACGATCTCGTTCACCCCGACGGCTTCCTGCTCCCCGGACTCCATGTCCTTGAGCTGAACGACGCCTTCAGAGAGGTCACGTTCGCCCGCGACTATCGCGTACCGCGCCCCACTGCGGTTCGCGCTCTTCATCGCTCCCTTGAGCCCCTTCCCGCCGTACGAGAAGTCCGCCGCGACGCCGACCTTGCGCAGCTCGGTGACCACCCCGAAGAGCACCCGCCGGGCCTCCTCGCCGAGCGGCACCGCGAACACGCTGGTGGACGCGGGCAGTTGGAGCTCGACACCCTCCGCCTCCAGGGCAAGGACCGTACGGTCGACGCCCAAGGCCCAGCCGACCGACGGCAGCGCGGGCCCGCCGATCATCTCGGAGAGGCCGTCGTAACGGCCGCCGCCACCCACCGCGGACTGCGAGCCCAGACCGTCGTGCACGAACTCAAAGGTCGTCCGCGTGTAGTAGTCCAGGCCGCGCACCAGCTTCGGGTCGTCCTCGAAGGAGACGCCGGCGGCCGTGATCAGCTCACGCACTTCCTCGTGGTACGCCTTGCACGCGTCGCACAGGAAGTCGCGCAGCAGCGGCGCCCCTACGAGCTGCTTCTGCACATCGTCGCGCTTGTCGTCCAGGACGCGCAGCGGGTTGATCTGCGCGCGGCGCAGCGTGTCCTCGTCGAGTTCGAGCCCGCGCAGGAAGTCCTGCAGCGCTGCCCGGTACACCGGACGGCACTCCTTGTCGCCCAGCGAGTTGAGCAGGATCCGGAAGTCGCGCAGGCCCAGCGAGCGGTACGCCTGGTCCGCCAGGATGATCAACTCGGCGTCCAGCGCCGGGTCTTCAGCCCCGATCGCCTCGGCGCCGACCTGGGAGAAGTGGCGGTAACGGCCCTTCTGGGGGCGCTCATAGCGGTAGTACGAGCCCGAATACCAGAGCTTGACCGGCAGATTGCCCAGCTTGTGGAGATTGGCCTCCAGCGCGGCGCGCAGCACGGAAGCGGTGCCCTCGGGCCGCAGTGCGAGCTTGTCGCCGCCCTTGGTCTCGAAGGCGTACATCTCCTTGGTCACGATGTCGGTGGACTCACCGACCCCGCGCGCGAAGAGCTCGACGCTCTCGAAGCCGGGTGTCTCGATATACCCGTAACCGGAGTTCCGCAGCGGCGCGGCGATCGCCTCGCGCACGGCGAGGAACTTCGCGCTGTCCGGGGGAATCAGGTCGTACGTGCCCTTGGGGGCCTTGAAGGTGCTCACGGGAAGTCTCTCGTCACATTCCTCGTCGAGGAGCGGATGTGGGATCCGCTCCCAAGCCAGCCGCCACCTGCCGCAGATACGGATTGGTGGCGCGCTCCTGGCCGATGGTCGTCTGGGGGCCGTGACCGGACAGCACCACGGTCGAGTCGTCGAGCGGCAGGCACACGCGGGCCAGCGAGTCGAGCATCTCGTCCATGTCACCGCCGGGCAGGTCGGTGCGTCCGATGGAGCCGGCGAACAGCAGGTCGCCCGAGAAGAAGATCGGCGGAATGTCCGCCGCCTCGGGCATCCGGAAGGTCACCGACCCCTTCGTATGGCCCGGCGCATGCGCGACGGACAGCTCCAGACCTGCCAGCTCCAGCTTCGCGCCGTCGGTCAGCTCCTTGACGTTGTCCGGCTCCCCCACGGTCAGCTCGCCCAGGAGCGGCATCCCGATGGAACGGCCGAGACCCATCGACGGGTCGTTCATCATGTACCGGTCCTCGGGGTGGATCCAGGCCGGTACACCGTGCGCGCCGCACACCGGAACGACCGAGGCCACATGATCGAGGTGGCCGTGCGTGAGGACGACGGCGACCGGCTTCAGCCGATGCTTCTTGAGCGTTTCCTCGACTCCCTCGGCGGCCTCGTGGCCCGGGTCGATGATCACGCACTCCTCACCTGCGGCGGGGGCGACCAGATAACAGTTGGTGCCCCAGGCCCCGGCGGGGAACCCGGCAATGAGCACGATCGTCCTTCGTTCGTACGGGGGCGGTTGGCTGTGGACCAGAGCCTACCGGCGCTGCCGGAACCACAGCGAACCCATATACGGTACGGGGCACACGCAGGCGGTCGGCTCAGCAGACGCAGGCGTACCACCTGACGTACGAGACGCATGAGGAGAGAACCCGGTGGTCAGCCAGGAACAGCGGCGGCGTCAGCTCGCCCGGGAGAAGTTCTTGCGGCAACAGCAGCGGCGTACGGCCGCGCGGCGCAAGGCACGTGTCCGCAACGCCTCCATCGCGTCGGCGGTCAGTGTGATCCTCGTGCTGGTCGTGGTGGCGACCACGACCGACGCCCTGAAGGGCGACGACACGAAGGACAACGCGAACTCGGAGGTGACTCCGAGCGCCTCCCCCAGCAAGGCGCCGGACCCCTGCGAGAAGCCCGCCGCGGGCAAGGTCAAGCCGCTCAGCTACAAGAAAGAGCCGGCGATGACGATCGACAAGTCGGCGGACTACACGATGAAGCTGCAGACGACCTGCGGCACGATAGACATCGAGATGCCGGCCTCTAAGGCTCCGCGTACGGTGAACTCGTTCAACTTCCTGGTGGGCAAGGGCTATCTGGACCACACCAAGTGCCATCGGCTCGTCCCGCAGGGCATCTTCGTGCTCCAGTGCGGCGACCCCAAGGGTGACGGCACGGGCGGTCCCGGTTACACCATTCCGGACGAGAACCTGAAGGACGAGCGCCTGAAGGGGAACGTGTATCCGGCGGGCACGGTGGCCATGGCCAACCAGTACAACGCGCAGACGAAGGAGGGCCGCGACACCGGTGGCAGCCAGTTCTTCCTCGTGTACCAGGACAGCGAGCTGCCGCCCGACTACACGCCGTTCGGAACGATCTCCAAGGAAGGCATGAAGGTCCTGAAGAAGATCTCGGACGCCGGCGCTCAGCCCGCGGACCCGACGACCGGCACCACCGCACCGAATGCGACGGTCGTGATCAACAAGGCGACCGTGACGAAATCCTGATCGTCGGGTGCCTAATTTCGGTCGCGCGGTATGCGGACAGCCGCCCTGCCGGTCGCCTATGTTGGCCGTGACGAAACTGTGGACGATGCCGGGGGTACAGCCACCCTACGCAGGCATCATGTGGAGGAGGCGCTGTGAGCAGCGACCCGTGGGGCCGCGTCGACGAGACGGGCACCGTGTACGTGCGTACGGCCGATGGCGAGAAGGTCGTCGGTTCCTGGCAGGCCGGTTCTCCTGACGAGGCACTGGCCTACTTCGAGCGCAAGTACGAGGGCCTGGTTGTGGAGATCGGCCTCCTCGAGCGACGAGTGAAGACCACCGACCTGTCGGCGAAAGACGCCTTCGCCGCCATCGACCATATCCGGGAGCAGGTCGACGCCCACCACGCGGTCGGTGACCTGGACGCGCTGCGGGCCCGCCTCGACAAGCTGGTCGAGGCGGTCGAAGCGCGCCGTGAAGAACGCAAGGCCCAGCGGGCGAAGCAGTCCGACCAGGCGCGGCATGCCAAGGAGGCGCTGGTCGCCGAGGCGGAGGAGCTGGCGCAGTCCGACCAGTGGCGGGCCGCCGGTGAGCGGCTGCGGGCCCTGGTGGACACCTGGAAGGGGTTGCCGCGACTGGACCGCAAGTCGGACGACGAGCTGTGGCACCGCTTCTCGCACGCGCGCTCGGCGTTCTCCAAGCGCCGCAAGGCGCACTTCGCGCAGCTGGACGCGCAGCGCGAGGAGGCCCGTAAGACCAAGGAGAAGCTGGTCGCGGAGGCCGAGGCGCTGTCCGGCTCCACGGACTGGGGCCCGACGGCGGCGCGTTACCGCGAGCTGATGTCGGAGTGGAAGGCCGCGGGCCGCGCCCAGCGTGAGCACGAGGACGACCTGTGGAACCGCTTCCGCGGTGCCCAGGACATCTTCTTCGCGGCCCGCAGCTCCGTCTTCGCCGAGCGGGACGCGGAGCAGGCCGAGAACCTCAAGCTCAAGGAGGAACTGGCCCACGAGGCCGAGAAGATCCTCCCGGTGACGGACCTGAAGGCGGCCCGCGCCGCCTTCCGCGCCATCAACGAGCGCTGGGAGGCCATCGGCCATGTGCCGCGCGACGCCCGCCCGAAGGTCGAGGGCCGGATGCACGCGGTCGAGCGGGCCATCCAGGAGTCCGAGGAGACGGAGTGGCGCCGGACGAACCCGGAGGCACGCGCGCGTGCCGAGGGTCTGACCGGTCAGCTCCAGGCCGCCGTGGACAAGCTCCAGCGCCAGATCGAAGCGGCGCGCGCGCAGGGCAACAACGCCAAGGCCGACAAGCTCCAGAAGGAGCTCGAGGGCCGTCAGGCACTGCTGGACCAGGCGCTGAAGGGTCTGCAGGAGTTCGGCGGCTGAGTCCGTCCGGCGGTTTTTCCGCCACTACGTAGAGGGGGCTTCCGTACATTTCGTACGGAAGCCCCCTCTACGTAGTGCTCGTCACGGCCTGCGTGCCGATGTCACCCGGTACACGTCGTACACGCCCTCGACTCCCCTGACCGCCTTCAGGACGTGGCCCAGGTGCTTGGGGTCGCCCATCTCGAAGGTGAAGCGGGAGGTGGCGACACGGTCGCGGGAGGTCTGGACGGCCGCGGAGAGGATGTTGACGTGCTGGTCCGACAGGACGCGTGTGACGTCCGAGAGGAGGCGTGAGCGGTCCAGGGCCTCGACCTGGATGGCGACCAGGAAGACCGAGGACTGGGTGGGCGCCCACTCGACCTCGAGGATGCGCTCGGGCTCGCGGGACAGGGAGTCGACGTTCACGCAGTCGGTGCGGTGAACCGATACGCCACTGCCCCGCGTGACGAAGCCCATGATGGGGTCGCCGGGGACGGGCGTACAACATCGGGCCAGCTTGACCCACACATCGTCGACGCCCTTGACCACGACGCCCGGGTCGGCGCTGGAGCGGCGTTTGCGGCTGCGCCCGCGGGCGGGCGGCACGCTCTCGTCGATCTCCTCGCTGGCGGCCTCCTCACCGCCGAGCGCCTGGACGAGCTTCTGCACGACGTTCTGCGCGGACACATGGCCCTCGCCGATCGCCGCGTACAGCGCGGAGATGTCGGGGTAGCGCATCTCGTGCGCGAGCGTGACCAGGGAGTCGCCGGTGAGGATGCGCTGGATCGGCAGGTTCTGCTTGCGCATCGCACGGACGATGGCGTCCTTGCCGTGTTCGATGGCCTCGTCGCGGCGCTCCTTGGAGAACCAGGCGCGGATCTTGTTGCGGGCCCGCGGCGACTTCACGAAGCCCAACCAGTCGCGGGAGGGGCCCGCGCCGGCCGCCTTGGAGGTGAAGACCTCCACCAGGTCGCCGTTGTCCAGGGTCGATTCGAGCGGTACGAGGCGGCCGTTGACCCGCGCCCCGATGGTCCGGTGGCCGACCTCTGTGTGGACCGCGTACGCGAAGTCCACCGGGGTCGCGCCGGCGGGGAGCGCTATGACGTCGCCCTTGGGCGTGAAGACGAATACCTCGTTACGGGACAGGTCGAAGCGCAGGGACTCCAGGAACTCCGAGGGGTCCTCGGTCTCCTTCTGCCAGTCGAGCAACTGGCGCAGCCACGCCATGTCGTTGATGTGGTCGTCCTTGCCGGCTTTCTTCGGTACGTCGGTGCGCACCTTGGAGGCTCCGGCGGAGGGATCCTGCTTGTACTTCCAGTGCGCGGCGATGCCGTACTCGGCGCGGCGGTGCATGTCGAACGTACGGATCTGGAGTTCGACGGGCTTGCCGTTGGGACCGATGACCGTCGTGTGCAGCGACTGGTACATGTTGAACTTCGGCATCGCGATGTAGTCCTTGAACCGGCCGGGGACCGGGTTCCATCGCGCGTGCACGGTGCCGAGGGCGGCGTAACAGTCCCTGACGGTGTCGACCAGTACGCGGATGCCCACCAGGTCGTAGATCTCCGCGAAGTCACGGCCGCGGACGATCATCTTCTGGTAGACGCTGTAGTAGTGCTTCGGGCGGCCGGTGACGGTCGCCTTGATACGGGCGGCGCGCAGGTCGGACTGGACCTCGTCGGTCACTATGGCGAGGTATTCGTCGCGCTTGGGGGCGCGCTCGGCGACGAGGCGGACGATCTCGTCGTACATCTTGGGGTAGAGGATCGCGAAGGCGAGGTCCTCCAGTTCCCATTTGATGGTGTTCATGCCCAGGCGGTGGGCGAGCGGCGCGTAGATCTCGAGGGTCTCGCGCGCCTTCTTCTCCTGCTTCTCGCGCTTGAGGTAGCGCATGGTGCGCATGTTGTGCAGGCGGTCGGCGAGCTTGATGACCAGAACGCGGGGGTCCTTGGCCATGGCGACGACCATCTTGCGTACGGTCTCGGCCTGGGCCGCCTCGCCGAACTTGACCTTGTCCAGCTTGGTGACGCCGTCAACGAGGAGGGCGACCTGGTCGCCGAAGTCGCGGCGCAGCTGCTCGAGCCCGTACTCGGTGTCCTCGACGGTGTCGTGCAGCAGGCCGGCCATCAACGTGGCCGGGTCCATGCCGAGCTCGGCGAGGATGGTGGTGACGGCGAGCGGGTGCGTGATGTACGGGTCGCCGCTCTTGCGCTTCTGGCCGCGGTGCCAGCGCTCGGCGACCTGGTAGGCCTTCTCGACCTGGCGGAGCGTGGAGGTCTCGATCTTCGGGTCGTTGCTGCGCACTATCCGCAGCAGGGGCTCCAGGACCGGGTTGTACGGGTTGGAGCGCTGGACGCCGAGGCGGGCCAGACGGGCGCGTACGCGGTTGGAGGAGCCGCCGGAGCGGGCTGGCTGGCCGGGCGTGGGGCGGACCGCGGGAGCGCTCGAGGGCGTCGGTGAGGGCGCCGGCCGCTCGCGCTCGGTAGGAGCCGGCTTGGGGCGCGACTGCTCGGCCGCTGTGCCGCCGGGGGCGGGCTGGGCATGCCGGGCCGGCCCGCCGGTGTCGCTTCTCGCGTTCTTCGTGGGCGCGGCCGCGGTGCCCGTCGTCGAGTCGGGCTTGGCGGCTGGGGGTGCCCCCAGGTGTTCAGCCCTGGGAGTCAGTGGCTGGGCCTCGTCTGCCAAGAGGGCTCCTCGTGCGCGATCCGGGTCCCCCGGTCAGGCTCCGGAGATCCCATGGTAGCGATCCCGGGCTCGGGACTTGCCTTCGCCTGGAGAGACGGCCTTGTACTGGAGAAACGCGGGAGGCGGGCACCGGATTCCTCCGGGCCCGCCTCCGCGGTGTCCTACGGGTGTCCCAGGCCTTGCGTACGCCTTGCCTCGGGGTGCCCGGGCGTCGCTCGTACCGCCGCTCGGGCCGTCGCTCAGACCGTGAGGAGCGCCTCCAACGGGGCGCCCGCCAGGGCCGGTTCCAGTCGGCTCCGGCCGCCGAGGAAGCCGAGCTCCATGAGGACGGCCACGCCGGCCACCTCGGCGCCGGCCCGGCGAATCAGCTGGAGCGAGGCTTCGGCGGTGCCGCCGGTGGCGAGTACGTCGTCGACGATCATGACGCGGTCGCCCGCTGTCAGGTCCTCGGCGTGCACCTCGATCTCGGCCGAGCCGTACTCCAGCTCGTACGCCTGGCTGAGCGTCGCTCCGGGGAGCTTGCCGGCCTTGCGGACGGGGATGAAGCCGAGCCCGGCGCGGACCGCCACGGGGGCACCGAGGATGAAGCCGCGGGCCTCCAGGCCGACGACCTTCGTGGCGCCGCTGCGGACGCTGATCTCGGCGAGCGCGTCGGTGAGTGCCGTGAATGCCGCCGGGTCGGCCAGGAGCGGGGTGATGTCCTTGAACATCACGCCCGGCTCCGGATAGTCGGCCACGTCCCGGATGCGGCTGAGGAGCAACTCCGAGATGTCTGTGAGCTCGCTCATCGGCGCTTCCCGGAAGGTCGGCCGCGGCCCCTGTTGCGGGACGACGGCTGGGAACGCTGGCTGCGCGGCGGCCCGACGGCCGCGGGTGCCGCGTCCTCCGGCTCCTCGTCGTCGTACGGCTCGTCGGCAGCCTGGGCTGCCACGGGCTCGCTCTGCGAGGCGGCCGAGGCGCGCTTGGCGAGTACGCGCTTCTTCAGGGCCTTCATCTGCGGCTCGCGCTCCTTGAGGTCGGCGACGAGCGGTGTGGCGATGAAGATCGAGGAGTACGCACCGGCCGCGAGGCCCACGAAGAGCGACAGCGAGATGTCGTTGAGCATGCCCGCGCCGAGCACACCGCCACCGATGAACAGCAGGCCACCGACCGGGAGCAGGGCGACCACCGTGGTGTTGATGGAACGCACCAGGGTGCTGTTGATCGAGCGGTTGGCGACCTCGCTGTAGGTCCAGCGCGTCTGTTTGGTCAGGTCCTTCGTCTGTTCCTTGAGGCTGTCGAAGACGACGACTGTGTCGTACAGCGAATAGCCGAGGATCGTCAGCAGACCGATCACGGTGCCTGGTGTGACTTCGAAGCCGACGAGGGCGTAGATGCCGACCGTGATGGTGATGTCATGGATCAGGGCGACGAATGCCGCGAGCGCCATGCGCCACTCGAAGGCGATCGCCAGATAGATCACCACCAGGACCAGGAAGATCCCAAGGCCTTGCCAGGCCTTGTTGGCGATCTGGTCACCCCAGCTGGGTCCGACGAGTTCGGCGCTGATCTTCTCCGCGTCCAGGTTCATGTCCTGGGCAATTTCCGACTTGATCTGGTCGGACTTGTCCGTGTTCACACCGGCGACCTGGATGCGCAGCCCGCCCGTGCCGAGGCCCTGCACGATCGCGTCGTGGCCGGCCGCCTCCTCGGCGTACTTCTCCGCCTGAGATGCCGAGACGCTGGTCTTCGGGGTGGTGAAGACAGCGCCGCCCTCGAACTCGATGCCCATGTTCAGGCCGCGTACCGCCAGGCCGACGATGGCCGTGATGGTGATCAGGATCGAGACGCCGTACCAGAGCATGCGCTTGCCGACGAAGTCGTAACCGACCTCACCGCGGTAGAGACGGGCGCCGAGGTTGCCGAGCTTCGACATCTCACGCCTCCTTCGGGTCGACGGGAGCGGATACGCGGCGGGAGCGGCGCAGTGGTGGCTTGGCGCCGAGGCGCTTCGGGTCCAGGCCGGACCAGCTGTGGCCGCTCGCGAAGAACTTCTTGCGGGCGAGGATCGTCATCAGCGGCTTGGTGAAGAAGAAGACGACGACCACGTCCAGGACGGTGGTCAGACCCAGCGTGAACGCGAAGCCCTGGACCTTGCCGACGGTGACGACGAACAGCACCGCGGCGGCGAGGAACGACACGAAGTCGGAGACCAGGATGGTGCGCCGGGCGCGCGGCCAACCCCGTTCGACGGCGGGCCGCAGCGTTCTGCCCTCGCGGACCTCGTCTCGGATGCGTTCGAAGAACACGATGAACGAGTCCGCCGTGATGCCGATCGCGACGATGGCGCCGCAGACCGCGGGCAGGTTCAGCGCGAAGCCGATGGCCGGACCGAGCAGCGACATGATCACGTACGTCATGACCGCCGAGACCAGCAGTGAGGCGATGGCGATCAGGGACAGGCCGCGGTAATAGACCAGCAGGTAGATGATGACCAGGGCGAGGCCGATGGCGCCGGCGATCAGACCGGCCTCCAGCTGGTCGCCGCCGAGCGCGGCGTCGACCGTGGTGACGCTCGCCTCCTCGAAGGTGATCGGGAGGGCGCCGTAGGACAAGACGTTCGCCAGGTCCTCGGCGGACTGCTGGGTGAAGCCACCGGAGATCTGGGCCGAACCGCCGGTGATCGCCGCGTTGACCGACGGAGCCGAGACGATCTCGCCGTCGAGCACGATGGCGAACTGGTTCTGCGGCGGCGCCTTGCCGACCAGCGTGCCGGTGACGTCGGCGAACTGGCCCGAACCCTTGTCGTCGAACTTCATCTGGACGATCCAGCCCTCGCCGGTCGTCGACGCGAACTCGGCGCTGGCGTCCTCGACCCGCTCGCCGTTCACGGCGACCGGACCGAGCGCGTACTTGTACTGGGAGTCCGGATCACAGGCGACGATCGGTTCGGATTCCTTGGCCTGGCTGGCCTTCTCGCTCGCCGCCGCGCGGCCCTTCTTCGTGGAGCAGTTCAGTGCGTCCAGCTGCTTCTGCACGTCGGCGGCAGCGGCCTGGCCGGGGTCAGGCGAAGGAGAGGCGTTGCCGCTGGGCGTCGCGGAGGGCGTCGGGTCCGCCTTCTTCGCGTCGTCCTTCGCGGCAAGGCCCTCCGTCACCGCGCGGCCCTGGGTGGTGGCGGTGGGAGTCGGCGAGGGGGACTTCCCGGACGCCGAGGGCGACGGGGACTTCCCGGACGGGCTGGGCGAAGGGGAAGCGCCGGGGTCCGCCGCACCCTGCGCCGGCGCTCCGGTCAGAACCGGGCGGAAGTAGAGCTTGGCGGTGGTACCGACCTGCTCCCGGGCCTGCTCCGAATTCGTGCCCTTGGGGATGTTGACGATGATGTTCTTGTTGCCCTGGGTCTGGACCTCCGCCTCGGAGACGCCCAGGCCGTTGACGCGACGTTCCATGATGCCGACCGCGGTCTTCATGTTGGTCGGGTTGATCGCGTTCTTCTGACCGGGCTCGTTCTGCGCCTCGAGCGTGATGCTCGTACCGCCGGCGAGGTCGATGCCGAGGCGCGGCGTCGTGTGCCCGGAGGCGAACATGCCACCGGTGAGCGCCACGATCGCGATCAGCATCAGGGCCAATGTGCGGCCCGGCCTCCCCTGGCCGCTCTGCTTTCGGCCCTTCTTAGGTGCTGCCACCTTCTCGTTCTCCCTCGTTGTCCGCCCGGCGACGGGGCACCTGCGCGGACGGCCATGAAATGGTGTCGAGATTCCCCGCGAAACAACATGGTCCGGGGACCGCGGTGCGCGAGCGGCGCACTCCGCGGTCCCCGGCCATGACTACTTCGCGTCGGACTCGCCGTCGGACTTCTTCAGCTCTGCGTCATCGGCCTTCTTCGGCTCCTCGTCGGCGGTCTCTTCGGCCGCTTCCTTCTTGCCGAGGTCGATGGGCTGGTCGTCGGAAGAGTCGGCGGGCTCGTCGGTCTCGGTGAGGGAGGAGGCGTCGTCCGGGACGACGGCTTCGTCGGTCTTCAGGTCGTGCTCGACGCCGTGGACGATGCGGTTGTACTCGTCGTCGCTGAGGACGGCACCGATGGCGTTCTTGGCGAAGAGCAGGTCGACACCCGGGCCTGCGTCAAGGAGGACGGTGTCCTCGTTGACCTCCTTCACCGTCGCGTACATGCCACCGATCGTGCGGACGCCGGAGCCTGGCTGCATGTCGTTGCGCATCTGCGCAGCGGCTTGCTGCTTCTTCTTGGCCGACCGGGTCATCAGGAACATGGCCCCGATGAGCACGATGAACGGGAGGAGGGTCACGAGACTCACGGGTCGGAACTTCCTTCATTCGACCGCGTTGCTGAGCGGCCTGATGGATGGGGGTTTATGTGCGCCGCCGACAAGGGCGGCATCGGCGGAGTCTAAGCGAGTCCGCACTCAAGGAACAACGCCCAGCATTGCACCGTGGTTCCAGGTCCGGCGAGTAGGTGCCCCCTCACGCCCCGAACAGGTCCTGTTGTCCGTTTCCACCAGCGGAAGGCCCGGGCCGGGTGAGGCCGAAATGTGCCCATGCGGCCGGTGTGGCGACGCGCCCGCGGGGCGTACGGGCCAGCAGTCCCTCGCGTACGAGGAACGGCTCGGCGACCTCTTCGACCGTCTCGCGCTCCTCCCCCACGGCCACGGCGAGCGTGGACAGGCCGACCGGTCCGCCGCCGAACAGCTTGAGCAGAGCTTCGAGTACGGCCCGGTCGAGGCGGTCGAGTCCTCGGTCGTCCACCTCGTACACGGCGAGGGCCGCCTTGGCGATGTCCCGGGTGATGACGCCGTCGGCCTTGACCTGGGCGTAGTCCCGTACGCGGCGCAGCAGGCGGTTGGCGATACGGGGCGTGCCCCGGCAACGGCCGGCGATCTCCGCGGCTCCCTCGGCGCCGATCTCGACGTCGAGCAGGTGCGCGGAGCGGTGGATGACGCGCTCCAGTTCGGCGGGCTCGTAGAACTCCATGTGTGCGGTGAAGCCGAAGCGGTCGCGCAGCGGGGGCGGCAGCAGTCCCGCGCGCGTGGTGGCGCCGACCAGCGTGAAGGGCGGCAGTTCGAGCGGGATGGCGGTGGCGCCGGGGCCCTTGCCGACGATGACGTCGACGCGGAAGTCCTCCATCGCCATGTAGAGCATCTCCTCGGCGGGCCGGGACATGCGGTGGATCTCGTCGAGGAAGAGGACTTCGCCCTCCTGGAGGGAGGACAGGATCGCGGCCAGGTCTCCGGCGTGCTGGATGGCGGGGCCGCTGGTGATGCGGATCGGGGCCTCCATCTCGGCCGCGATGATCATCGAGAGGGTGGTCTTGCCGAGGCCGGGGGCTCCGGAGAGCAGTACGTGGTCGGCCGTGGCGCCACGCGCGCGTGCCGCGCGCAAGACGAGGTCGAGCTGCTCGCGGACCTTCTCCTGGCCGATGAACTCGTCCAGGTCCTTGGGACGCAGGGCGGCCTCGACGGCCTGGTCCTCACGGTCGGCGGACGCACCGACGAGCCGCTCGGCGGCGGTCTCGTCGGTCGGGTCGTCCCAGTTCATTTGCTCGTGCCTCGGTCTCGTTGTTCGTACGGGCGTGCCTCTTCGCGGAACTCGCTTGCTACCGCGCTCTGTTGAGGGTCTGTAGAGCGGCCTTCAGCAAGTGGCCCACCTGGGGAGCCCCTTCGGACGCCTCCGCCTGGGGCGCGACGGCCGAGACCGCCTCGTCGGCCTCCCGCGTCGCGTACCCGAGTCCGATGAGCGCGGCATGCAACTGCTCGCGCCAGCCTGCGGAGACGGCCGTACCGATGGCCGGACCGCCCGTGCCGAGCGGCTCGCCGAGGCGGTCCTTGAGCTCCAGCAGCAGCTTCTGGGCGCCCTTCTTGCCGATGCCCGGGACGGCCATGAGCGCCTTCTCGTCACCGGTGGAGATCGCGCGGCGCAGGTCGTCCGGGCTGTGCACGGCGAGCATCGCCTGGGCCAGCCGCGGGCCGACTCCGCTCGCGGTCTGCAGCAGTTCGAAGGTCTGCCGCTCGTCGTCGTCCACGAAGCCGTAGAGGGTCAGCGAGTCCTCCCGTACGACGAGGGACGTGGCGAGTTTCGCCTGCTTGCCCATGCGGAGTCCGGAGAGCGTGCCCGGCGTGCACTGGACGGAGATGCCGATGCCGCCCACTTCGACCACCGCGGAGTCGGGGGCGAGGGCGGCGACCGGGCCGCTGACGAAGGCGATCATCGGGGGGCCTTTCGGGCGAGTGACTGGGCCTGCTGCCCGGCCAGTTGGGCCCGGGCCTGAGCCTCGCGGGCCTGGGCGTGGGCCTGTTGGAGGCGGTTGGTCGCCGGGGCGCGCCAGATGTGGCAGATGGCGAGCGCGAGGGCGTCGGCGGCGTCGGCGGGCTTCGGGGGTGCGTCGAGCCGGAGCAGCCGGGTGACCATGGCGCCGACTTGGGCCTTGTCGGCCCGTCCGCTGCCGGTCACGGCCGCCTTGACCTCGCTCGGGGTGTGCAGGGCGACGGGCAGTCCGCGACGGGACGCGCAGAGCATGGCGACGGCACTGGCCTGGGCGGTACCCATGACCGTCCGTACGTTGTGCTGGCTGAACACCCGCTCCACGGCGACGTATTCGGGTCGGTGCTCGTCGATCCACTGCTCGATGCCCTGCTCGATGGCGACGAGGCGGTGGCCGATATCGGCGTCCGAGGGCGTCCGTACGACCCCGACACCGAGCATCGTCAGCGGCCGCCCGGCGACGCCCTCGACGACACCGACGCCGCATCGGGTCAGCCCAGGGTCCACACCCAGTACGCGCACGAGTCGCCTCCCCTGATTGATCTTTGACTGTCGCCAGGCTAGCCGCTGCCACTGACAACAGCGGCGGGCCGGTGGGGACGTATCCCCACCGGCCCGCCTAAACCCGCGGCGCTCGCGGCAGCGTTACGCGCTGGCCTTCTCCATGACCTCGTCGCTGACGTCGAAGTTGGCGAAGACGTTCTGCACGTCGTCGCTGTCCTCCAGGGCGTCGATCAGCTTGAAGATCTTCTTGGCGCCCTCCTCGTCCAGCTCGACCTGCATGGTCGGGACGAAGTTGGCCTCGGCGGAGTCGTAGTCGATGCCGGCGTCCTGGAGGGCGGTGCGGACCGCGACCAGGTCGGTGGCCTCGCTGAGCACCTCGAAGGACTCGCCCAGGTCGTTGACCTCCTCGGCGCCCGCCTCGAGTACGGCACCCAGGACGTCGTCCTCGGACAGCTCGCCCTTGGGGACGATGACGACGCCCTTGCGGTTGAAGAGGTACGAGACGGAGCCCGGGTCGGCCATCGAGCCGCCGTTACGGGTCATGGCGACGCGTACGTCGGAGGCGGCGCGGTTGCGATTGTCGGTGAGGCACTCGATGAGCACCGCGACACCGTTCGGCCCGTAACCCTCGTACATGATGGTCTCGTAGTCGGCGCCGCCGGCTTCGAGACCGGCGCCGCGCTTGACCGCGGAGTCGATGTTCTTGTTCGGGACCGACGACTTCTTCGCCTTCTGGATGGCGTCGTACAGCGTCGGGTTGCCGTCCGGGTCGGCGCCGCCCATGCGGGCCGCGACCTCGATGTTCTTGATCAGCTTCGCGAAGAGCTTGCCGCGCTTGGCGTCGATCACGGCCTTCTTGTGCTTCGTCGTGGCCCATTTAGAGTGGCCGGACATCTGCCTGTCTCCTTCGCGTAACCCATCTCTGTCCGAACGCCAGAGATCCTACAAGGACTCCGCTGTACGGTCCGCGCGCACCATGTCGACAAACAGACCGTGCACGCGGTGGTCGCCGGTCAGTTCCGGGTGGAACGACGTGGCGAGCGCGTTGCCCTGGCGTACGGCGACGATGTGGCCGTCGTGCTCGGCGAGCACCTCGGCCTCGGCGCCTACGGACTCGACCCAGGGGGCGCGGATGAAAACGCCCTCTACAGGATCGCCTTCAACGCCCTTCACGTCGACGGCCGCTTCAAAGGATTCGTTTTGCCGTCCGAAGGCGTTGCGGCGCACGATCATGTCGATGCCGCCGATGGTCTCCTGGCCCGAGCGCGGGTCGAGGATCTTGTCGGCGAGCATGATCATGCCGGCGCAGGTGCCGTAGACGGGCATTCCGGCCCGCACGCGCGCGCGGAGGGGTTCCATCACTCCGAAGAGGACGGCCAGTTTGGAGATGGTGGTGGACTCGCCGCCGGGGATGACAAGGCCGTCGACCTCGGCGAGTTCCTCGGGGCGCCGCACCGCCCTGGCCTCGGCATCGGCCGCGGACAGGGCGATGAGGTGCTCCCGTACGTCGCCCTGGAGGGCCAGGACTCCTATGACGGGTGCTTCAGTCATGGGTGCTTACCAGCCGCGGTTCGCGTAGCGCTCGGCCTCGGGGAGGGTGTCGCAGTTGATGCCGACCATGGCCTCGCCGAGGTTGCGGGAAGCGTCCGCGATGATCTTGGGGTCGTCGTAGAAGGTGGTGGCCTTCACGATGGCGGCGGCGCGCTTGGCCGGGTCGCCCGACTTGAAGATGCCGGAGCCGACGAAGACCCCTTCGGCGCCGAGCTGGCGCATCAGGGCGGCGTCGGCGGGGGTGGCGACACCGCCGGCCGAGAACAGCACCACCGGAAGCTTGCCGAGTTCGGCGACCTCCTTGACGAGCTCGTACGGGGCTCGGAGATCCTTGGCGGCGGCGTACAGCTCGTTGTTGTCGTAGCCCCTGAGGCGGGCGATCTCGTTCTTGATCTGGCGCAGGTGGCGGACGGCCTCGACGACGTTGCCCGTGCCGGCTTCGCCCTTGGAGCGGATCATGGCCGCGCCCTCGGCTATGCGGCGCAGGGCCTCGCCGAGGTTGGTGGCACCGCAGACGAACGGCGTGGTGAAGGCCCACTTGTCGGAGTGGTTGACCTCGTCGGCCGGGGTGAGGACCTCGGACTCGTCGATGTAGTCGACGCCGAGGGACTGCAGGACCTGGGCCTCTACGAAGTGGCCGATCCGCGACTTCGCCATCACCGGGATGGACACGGCGTCGATGATGCCCTCGATCATGTCCGGGTCGGACATGCGGGCCACTCCGCCGTCCTTGCGGATGTCCGCCGGGACCCGCTCCAGGGCCATGACGGCGACGGCGCCCGCGTCTTCGGCGATCTTCGCCTGCTCCGGCGTGACGACGTCCATGATCACGCCGCCCTTGAGCTGCTCGGCCATTCCGCGCTTCACGCGCGCGGTGCCGGTTTCGGGGGCCTGGGCGGGGTTGGAGAGCGTGCTCGACACGGGTTGACCTCACTCGCTGAAAGAGGGTTTCTGCAAACACCGAGGAAACGTGAGGGGACCAGTCCACTGCAAGGGCCAATGGTGAGCGGGTGGCATGTTTTCGCCCCCGCCGCCCTTACCCGTCCCATCCCCGGGGCCAGCCCCGGACCCCGCTGGGGCCTCGCCCCGGACCCCGCTGGGGCCTCGCCCCGGACCCCGCTGGGGCCTCGCCCCAGACCCCTCGGGGCTCCGCCCCAGACCCCGTTTCGGGGGCCAGCCCCCGAACCCCCGCTCCTCAAACTCCCCCAGCTACCGCTGGGGGGACCCCCAAGGGGCTGATTTTTCAGCCCGTCCGGCGTTTGAGGACGAGGCCGTTCAGGCCGATCGGGGGTCCAGGGGGCGGAGCCCCTTGCGGGGTCCGGGGCGGAGCCCCAGGTACGGGACGGGTAGGGGCGGCGGGGGCGAACCCCACGTGCCCAGCCCGCGCCTAACCCGAGCGATCCACCAACGCCGCCGGCGGCTCGTCGTCCATCTCGAAAGCCAGCGGGAACGGCGCGTGCCCGGCCAGCCTGAACCAGCGGACCTTGCGATGGCGGCGCAGGGCGCGGGCAGCGCGTACGGCGTCGTTGTGGAAGCGGCGGGCCATCGGCACCCGACGTACCGCCTGGGCGAGTTCGAGGGCGGCCGCCTCACCGCCGGGGGCCTCACGTACCGCCTCGACCTGCTGTGCCTCCCCGAAAACGGCCCGCAGAGCCTGGCTGAGGTCGCTCTCGGCGACCTCCCGCTGCTCCTCCTCGGCCTGCCGAGCCGCATGCGCCGCTTCGTAGAGCACGATCGAGGCGGCCGGATCGAGCACTCCGGAGGTAGCCAGTTCCTGGGCGACCGACGCACGCCGCAGGAGTTGCGCGTCGAGGGCGGCGCGCGCGGCGTCGATCCGGGCGTGCAGCCGGTCGAGTCGGCCCGCGGTCCAGCTCAAGTAGAGGCCGATCGCCACAAGGGCGACCACGATCCAGATCAGGGTGGAGGTCACGGGCGCACAGGCTACCCGTGCGTGGCGAGGCCTCCGGCGCGGCCCGGGGCAGCACGCGGATCACCCTGGATCAGTCGAGTGCGGCACCCGTCCCGACCACCGTGAAGCGCATGGTGATCGTGTCCTCCGGCACGGCCTCCACGCGGCACCCGAGCCTCTCCTCGATCATCCGCGCCACCGCGTACAGCCGGATGCGCTCCTCCGGGGTGTGGGCCGGAAACGTCGCCCATCCCTGACGGGCCACCTGCGCGCCGATCTCGGTGGCGAACACCGACCGGGCCCGCAGCTCCTCCTCGGCCGTCAGAGGCGTCCTGACGCCCTCCTGCGGCACCTCCCGCACGTTACGCAGTTCCCGCACCAGACGCCCCTCTCAGTCCCGTCCTCAGGCCCGTTCTCAGTCCCGTGCCAGCCCGAACCGCGCCCGCAACCCGCTGCGTTCGTCGGCGGCGACCGCGGCGGCCCCGTCCGTGACCGTCTCGTACACGGAGAGGATGTCCGCCCCGACCGTCGACCAGTCGAAGCGCCGCACATGCGCGCTGCCCCGCTTACGCAACTCCGCTCGGCGCCCGGGGTCAGCGAGCAGCCGTACCGCGGAGGCCGCCAACGCGTCCGCGTCCTCGTTGGCGAACAGCTCGCCCGCCGCGCCCTGGTCGAGGACCTGCGCGAAGGCGTCGAGGTCGGAGGCGAGCACGGGCGCGCCCGCCGACATGGCCTCGACGAGGATGATCCCGAAGCTCTCGCCGCCGGTATTGGGGGCGACGTACAGGTCGACGCTGCGCAGGAACCGCGCCTTGTCCTCGTCGCTGATCATTCCGAGGAACTCGACGCGCGCACGCAGTTCCTTGGGCAGCGACTCGACGGCCTCCTTCTCGTCACCGCGGCCGGCCACCAGGAGACGCGTCCCCGGACGTTCGGCGAGGATCTTCGGGAGGGCCTTCATGAGGACCGGCAGGCCCTTGCGGGGCTCGTCGATGCGGCCGATGAAGCCGATCGTCTCCCCCTGCCACTCGGCCTTGGGCTCGGCCTTCGTGAAGAAGCCGACGTCGACGCCGTTCGGGATGACGACCGCGTCACCGCCCAGGTGCTCGACGAGCGTGCGCCGCGCGTACTCGCTCACGGCGATCCGCGCGCTGATCTTCTCGAGGGCCGCCTGGAGGATCGAGTACGCGGCGACCATCGCCCGGGAGCGCGGGTTGGACGTGTGGAAGGTCGCGACGATGGGGCCCTGTGCGGCCCAGCAGGCCAGCAGGCCGAGCGACGGCGAGGCCGGCTCATGGATGTGGATCACGTCGAACGTGCCGTCGTGCAGCCAGCGTCGCACCCGCGCGGCCGACAGGAACCCGAAGTTGAGCCGGGCCACCGAGCCGTTGTACGGCACCGGAACCGCGCGGCCCGCCGACACGACGTACGGCGGCAGGGGGGTCTCGTCGTCCGCAGGAGCGAGTACGGACACCTCGTGCTCGAGGCGGATGAGGTGCTCGGCCAGATCACGGATGTGGAACTGGACGCCGCCGGGGACGTCCCAGGAGTACGGGCAGACGATGCCGATCCTCACGGGCGCTCCCCGTCGGACGGTTCGGGGCGAGGTTCCAGGTCAGCGAGCCACAAGCGCTGGAGCATGTGCCAGTCCTCCGGATGGTCGGCGATACCCGTGGCGAAGGCGTCTGCCAGCGCCTGCGTCATGACAGACGTCTTCTCGGCCCGGGTACCTGTCTCGGGGACATCTACCGGAGGATGCACTCGGCCCCGCATCACGGGTGAGTCGTCGAACCAGAGCGTCACCGGCAGCAGCAGAGCGCCGGTCTGCTGGGCGAGCAGCGCCGGGCCGGCCGGCATCCGCGTCGTCTCGCCGAAGAACTTCACCTCTACTCCGGAGGCGGACAGATCACGGTCCGCGACCAGGCAGACCAGGCCGCCGTCGCGCAGCCGGCGGGCCAGCGTGCCGAACACGGACGCGTCGTGGGCGAGCACCTCCATGCCGAGGCCCTCGCGATAGGCGACGAAACGGTCGTACAGGGTCTCCGGTTTGAGCCGCTCGGCGACGGTGGTGAAGGGAATGTTCAGATGCGTGGTGACCCAGGCGCCGGCGAGATCCCAGTTGCCCAGGTGCGGCAACGCGAGGATGACGCCCTTGCCGGCTGCGAGCCCATCGGTCAGGTAGTGCAGGTCCTGGGCGGTGAAGCCGCTCGCGATGCGTTCCCGGCTCCAGGCGGGCAGCCGGAAGGACTCCATCCAGTAGCGCAGATACGAGCGCATGCCCGCCCTGGAGAGCTCGGCGAGCCGCTCAGGGCTCGCGTCGGGCACCACGCGCGCGTAGTTGGATTCCAGACGGCGGATCCCCTTACCGCGCCGCTTCCAGGCGATGTCGGCGATGGTCCTGCCGAGTTGTACGGCGACGGGCTCGGGGAGCTTCTTTACGGTGCTCCAGCCCAGGGCGTACGCGCCGTCCGTCAGCCGTCCGCGTACGCCGCTCACGACGTTGCCTCGCTGCTCTGTGAGCTCGTCTTCGAGCTGCTGCGCGAGCTGCCCTGCGAGGCGCCGTCCGAAGCCTGGTCCCGGCCCTGCTCCGAGCCGTTGCCCTGGCCGTCCTGCTGGCCGGCTTCCTGGCCGTTGACAGCATCCGCCTCCGCGGACTCCCTGCGCACCGTCACGACCCGCTGGATCAGCGTGACGACGCTGCCGGCGGCGACGATCCACAGGGCGATGGGCAGCAGCACATGAATACCGGGTACCCCGAACGTCTCGAATCCCGCAAGACCGGCCGCGACGAGTGAGATCACCAGGCGCTCGGCGCGCTCGACGAGGCCGTTGACGGCGACGGGCAGGCCGATCGATTCGCCACGGGCCTTCGTGTACGAGACCACCTGGCCGCTCGCCAGGCAGAAGATCGAGACCGCGCACAGGACGTTGTCGTTGCCGCTGCCCGCGTACCAGAGCGCGAAGCCGCCGAAGATCGCGCTGTCCGCGACCCGGTCGAGGGTCGAATCCAGGAAGGCGCCCCAGCGGCTGGAGCGGCCCATCTGACGGGCCATGTTGCCGTCGACGAGGTCCGAGAACACGAACAGCGTGATGACGATCGTGCCCCAGAAGAACTCGCCCCTGGGGAAGAAGACCAGCGCGCCCGCGACCACTCCAGCCGTGCCGAGGAGCGTGACCGTGTCGGGGCTGACGCCGCGGCGGATCAGAAACGCGGCGAACGGTGTGAGAACACGCGTGAAGAAAGCACGCGCGTACTTGTTCAGCATGGCCTTCCCGAGGGTCGGTGTGGCCGCGCGGCCCCTGCTGGCCACCGGCTGGCCCATCGTAGCCACGCGCGCGCATGGCTGACGGGGCCAGGTCACCCGGACCCGCCACCGCGCCGCCCGTCAGGCACGCGCGCGTGGCTGACGGGCGAGCCCTGAAGGGGGCCTGTCACTATGCCCGTCCGGGTCGCGCGGCCTGATCGGACGCTCATAGCGACAGGCCCCCTGAGCGCACGATCGCGTCCTTTGTATGGACGCGCCGTGACCTGAGTGGAAAGCTCGAAAGGACCGCGGGCGTCACCGGAGCCGCCACACCGCACGCGGCACGCGGGTCCGCATGTCCGCGCCCACACATGACCTCACCGTGCACGGGAGGCAAGGCCATGGGCGACAAGGCGAACGCACACCCCGGAGCCGCCGGCAGGGCTACGGCGGCCGACCACCCCGCGTCCGTACGGAATGTGGTGCTGGTCGGCCACTCCGGATCGGGCAAGACCACACTGGTAGAAGCTCTCGCCCTCACAGCGGGGGCGGTGAACAGGGCGGGCCGCGTGGAGGACGGCGGCACCGTCTCCGACTACGACGAGATCGAGCACCGGCAGCAACGGTCGGTACAGCTCTCCCTGGTGCCCGTCGAATGGGGCGGGTACAAGATCAATGTTCTGGACACTCCCGGATACGCCGACTTCGTCGGGGAGTTGAGGGCCGGTCTGCGAGCAGCGGACGCGGCCCTTTTCGTCGTCTCGGCCTCGGACGGGGTGGACGGCTCGACCCGCATGGTGTGGGAGGAGTGCGCGGCGGTCGGTATGCCGCGGGCCATCGTGATCACCCACCTCGAAGCGGCCAGAGCCGATTTCGACGAGATGACGCGGACCTGCGCGGAGGCCTTCGGCGCCGACGACCCGGACGCCGTACTGCCGCTGTATCTGCCGCTCCACGGAGCGCCGGGCCCCGACGGGCACGCGCCCGTGACGGGCCTGATCGGGCTGCTCTCGCAGAAGCTGTACGACTACTCCTCCGGGGAGCGCAAGGAGTCCGAACCGGGCCCCGACCAGCTGCCGCTCATCGAGGAGGCCCGCAACCGGCTGATCGAGGGCATCATCTCCGAGAGCGAGGACGAGACCCTCATGGACCGCTATCTCGGCGGCGAGGAGATCGACTTCAAGACGCTCGTACAGGACCTGGAGCGGGCCGTGGCACGCGGGGTCTTCTTCCCCGTGCTGGCCGCCGCGCCCGCCGCCGACGGCGCCCGTCAGGGCTTGGGCACGGTCGAGCTGCTGGAACTCATCACCGGCGGCTTCCCGACCCCACTGGAGCCCGAGGCACCCAAGGTCACCACTCCGGACGGCAAACCGCGCGAGATCAAGGCCTGCGACCCGGACGGACCGCTGGTCGCCGAGGTCGTGAAGACGGCCAGCGACCCCTATGTGGGCCGTATTTCGCTCGTACGCGTCTTCTCGGGCACCCTGCGGCCGGACCAGACGGTGCACGTCTCCGGGCACGGGCTGGCCGATCGCGGGCACGAGGACCACGACGTCGACGAACGCATCGGCGCCCTCTCCGCGCCGTTCGGCAAGCAGCAACGCGTCCTCTCGCGCGCCATCGCGGGCGATATGGCGTGCGTGGCCAAGCTGAACCGCGCCGAGACCGGTGACACCCTCTCGGCCAAGGACGACCCGCTGCTCATGGAGCCGTGGGAGATGCCCGACCCGCTGCTGCCGCTGGCCATCCACGCGCACAGCAAGGCGGACGAGGACAAGCTCTCGCAAGGCCTGAGCCGGCTGGTCGCCGAGGACCCCACGATGCGCCTGGAACAGAACCAGGACACCCACCAGGTGGTCCTGTGGTGCCTCGGCGAGGCCCACGCGGATGTCGCCCTGGAACGGCTGCGCAGCCGGTACGGCGTCCAGGTTGATGTCGTACCGCACAAGGTCTCCCTACGGGAGACGTTCGCCGCCAAGTCGGCCGGGCGCGGCCGGCATGTGAAGCAGTCCGGCGGACACGGGCAGTACGCGATCTGCGAGATCGAGGTCGAACCGCTGCCCGGCGGCTCCGGCATCGAGTTCGTCGACAAGGTCGTCGGGGGCGCCGTGCCCAGGCAGTTCATCCCGTCCGTCGAGAAGGGCGTACGCGCCCAGGCCGCCAAGGGTGTGGCCGCGGGCTATCCGCTCATCGACGTACGGGTCACGCTGCTCGACGGCAAGGCGCACTCGGTGGACTCCTCCGACGCCGCGTTCCAGACCGCCGGTGCGCTCGCCCTGCGCGAGGCCGCCGCCGACGCGAAGATCCATCTCCTGGAGCCGGTGGCCGAGGTGTCGGTCCTGGTCGGCGACGACTATGTAGGCGCCGTGATGAGCGATCTGTCGGGGCGGCGCGGCAGGGTCGTCGGCACTGAGCAGGCGGGCGGCGGACGGACGCTCGTACGGGCCGAGGTCCCCGAGATCGAGATCGACCGTTACGCGGTCGACCTGCGCTCCCTCTCGCACGGCACCGCACGGTTCAGCCGACGTTACGCGCGCCACGAGCCGATGCCCGCGCACATTGCGGAGAAGATCCGCGAACAGGCCCAGGACTCCCCCTAGTTGATCTCCCGTAGGGTCGGCGGACAGCTTGGGCTGTCCGCCGACGATTGTCAGTGCCGGGGGCTAGTCTGAGAACCTGATCAAGACTATTGACCTGTTCAACAGGTGTGCGGAGTACGGAAGTCGGGAAAAGCCGCAGCAGCGGAGCATGGCGGCGATGGGGGCGGTCAGTGGCGGACGAGGGATTCGATTTCAGGCCCGGGGCACAGATCCCGCTTCAGGGTGCCGCGGGACAGACGGCGGCGACGTTCGCCCTGGCCTCGGCGGCGTACCGCGACGAACCCGTCGAGAAGATCCTCGAAGCCAACAGCGAATGGCACAAGTCGACGGTCAAGCCGGGCCGCAAGTGGGCGACGATCTGCAAGCCGAACCTGGGCGAGGCATTCGCGCGAGCCGTGCAGCTGAGGATGCTGGGCGGTGCGCGCAAGCCGCTTATCCAGTCGTTCGGCACGGAGCCGCAGGTCGTCGTCGAGCACTGCCTGGCGGCGAACCGCATCCGCAAGGAGCGGGACAGCTGGCTCACCGCCGTGATGGTGCTGACCGGCCTGATCTTCCTGCCCGGTCTGGTCGTCTGGCTGCTGGTCTTCCAGATCCGCCGGACGATCGACAAGACCACCGACAAGCGAGCCTCCGCCCTCGCCACCGCCCTCCTGATCGGCGTGGCCGCCCTCGCCGTGATCTTCCTGATCCGGATGCCGTTCACCGGCTTCTGGGCTTGGTACGCGCGCGCGGCGGTCGTCGCACCCGTCCTCGGCTGGTTCTGGGCCCGGCAGATCTGCGAGCGTACGGCGAAGGACATGCGCGAGCGCTGGGCCAGTCTGCTGTCCGGCGGCGGCGTAGGCGCCAAGATCCCCGAGGCGGTGCCCGGCAGCCCCGGTGAGACCGCCGCCGAGCGGCTGCGCCAAGGGCTGGCCCGGCTCACCGCAGAGCAGCAGTCCAACTCCGTGTTCTACGCGGGCCCCAAAGGCATACTCGGCATGGGCACCCGCTGGGGCAGCTGGCATCTCGCCGAGGATCTGGTACCGAAGGACGCCGACAAGGAGATCCACCCCTTCCGCAGCTGGGACGTCATACGCTCGATCCACGACCAGCTGCGCATGCTGGAGCGCGGACCGCTCAACACCGGGGGTTTTCCCAAGCCTTCGATACGGCACTGGGTGGTCACGCCGATCGGTGAGGGCGCCAAGGAGGTGTCCCGGCCGGGGGGTACGGACGTGGACGCGTATCAGATCAAGAACCACGCCATCCAGGACATCTGCAACAAGCAGCAGTTCGGCAGCGGTGACCGGCACTACCTCGGAGTCCAATGGACGCTCTGGGACGGCCAGTTGATCATCACGATGCTGATCACCGTGACCGTGCTGCACGAGACCTTGCGGATCGAGGTCACCGGTCATGCCCTGGGGCCCGTGCACTCCCTGTTCACCTCGAAGCCCGAGGCCAAGACGAAGGAAGTCGCCAAGACGGTCAAGTTCTGGGAGACGACAGAGCGGAAGCTGCCGCTGGTCGCGACCGACGAGGTGGTACGGCTCGCGGTGCGCGCCCCCTTCACCTGGTATCCGCCGATCCTCGACTGGCTGGGCGGCAAGCTGATCCTCCCCGAACCCTTCGGCCTGCGCCACGCCTGGGCTGCCAAGCCCTGGCGCCACCGCTTCATGGCAGACGACGCCCTGCGCGCCGCGACCCCGATCCTCCGCGTGGTCCACGCCGCGGCTATACGCGTCCTGGACGAGAACGGCGTCAACACCGAAAAGTTCGGCACCCGCTCGGCCTTCCTGAGCACCCAGGTCCAGGACGCGGCGCCGAGCAAGGCGGACGTCTACGACGCGTAGGCCTCCGGCGGTTCAGCGGGAGAGGGGTGCCCGGAGGCAAGGGTGTCCTCTGACACCGGGCGCGGTTCGAAGCTGCGAGTCCGTCGTGGCTGGTCGCGCCCCGGCGGCGGAGCCGCCTATGTCACCGCCCCGCGCCCCTGAAGGGCGCGGTACTGCACCGGTCGTCACCGGGCACCCTTGCCTCCGGGTCCCTCACGACCCGCACTTCCCCCCCCCCCCCCCCGCAGAGCTCTCAGGCCCCCGGAGGCCACGCCTCCGCGAGCATCTTCCGGGTGTCCGCCAGGAGTTGAGGCAAGATCCTGGTGTGCCCGACAACGGGCATGAAGTTCGTATCGCCGCCCCACCGAGGCACAACATGCTGGTGAAGATGCGCGGCAATCCCCGCCCCTGCAACCCCACCCTGGTTCATACCGATATTGAACCCATGCGCCCCCGAAGCGGAGCGCAACGCAGTCATCGCCTGCTTCGTCAGCTCCGCAAGCTCCGCGGTCTCCTCAGCGGTCAGCTCGGTGTAGTCCGCGACGTGACGATAGGGCACGACCATCAGGTGGCCACCGTTGTACGGGTACAGGTTGAGCACCGCGTAGACCTGCTCACCCCGCTTGATGACGAGCCCGTCCTCGTCGGACTTGGCCGGGATCGAGCAGAACGGGCAGCCGTCGTCGGCACCAGGGCCGCTGGGCTTGTTCTCCCCCTGGATGTACGCCATCCGATGGGGCGTCCACAAGCGCTGGAACGCGTCCTGCGTCCCCACCCCGATCTGCTGCTCCGGCTCACTCGTCATGTGGTGCAGCATATGGCTTCACACACCATGCACGGCAAAGGCCCCCGGGAATCCCGGGGGCCCGAAACCCCGCGTCGGCGGGACCCCCATCACACCTGCACGCGGCGCTCCACAACATCAACAAGCTTCGCCAGCGCCTCGTCCCGCGGAATGCCGTTCTCCTGCGACCCGTCGCGATAGCGGAACGACACCGTGTCCGCGTTCATGTCATCGTCCCCGACGATGATCATGAACGGAACCTTCAGCTTCTGCTGCGTCCTGATCTTCTTCTGCATGCGATCCGACGAAGAGTCGACCTCGACCCGCAGCCCCTTCTGCTTAGCCTCGGCAGCGAACTTCTCCAGGTACTCGACATGCGCGTCGCCCACCGGGATACCGACCGCCTGCACCGGAGCCAGCCACGCCGGGAACGCGCCGGCGTAGTGCTCCAGCAGCACCGCGAAGAACCGCTCGATCGAGCCGAACAACGCACGGTGGATCATGACCGGACGCTGCTTGGAACCGTCGGGCGAGGTGTACTCCAGCTCGAAGCGCTCCGGCAGGTTGAAGTCGAGCTGGATCGTCGACATCTGCCAGGTACGGCCGATCGCATCCTTGGCCTGGACGGAGATCTTCGGCCCGTAGAAAGCGGCACCGCCCGGGTCCGGGACCAACGGCAGCCCCTGCTTCTCGGCCACCTCCCGCAGCGTCTCGGTCGCCTCCTCCCAAGCCTCGTCCGAGCCGACGAACTTCTCCGGATCCTTGGTGGACAGCTCCAGGTAGAAGTCGGTCAGACCGTAGTCCCGCAGCAGCTCGAGGACGAAGGTGAGCAGCTTGTCGAGCTCCTCCGACATCTGCTCACGCGTGCAGTAGATGTGCGCGTCGTCCTGGGTGAAGCCCCGCGCCCGCGTCAGACCGTGCACGACGCCCGACTTCTCGTACCGGTACACCGTCCCGAACTCGAAGAGCCTGAGCGGCAGTTCACGGTACGACCGCCCGCGCGCGTCGAAGATCAGGTTGTGCATCGGGCAGTTCATGGGCTTGAGGTAGTAGTCCACGCCCTCGTCGAGCTGCATGGGCGGGTACATACCGTCCGCGTACCAGTCCAGGTGCCCCGAGGTCTCGAAGAGCTTCCCCTTCGTCGCATGCGGGGTGTACACGAACTCGTAGCCCGCCTCCTCGTGGCGACGCCGCGAGTAGTCCTCCATCACCCGGCGGATGATGCCGCCCTTGGGATGGAAGACGGCCAGTCCCGACCCGATCTGCTCAGGAATCGAGAACAGGTCAAGTTCGCTGCCCAGCTTCCGGTGATCGCGCTTCTCGGCCTCGGCGAGGAACTCGAGGTGCGCCTTCAGCTCGTCCTTGGACGGCCAAGCGGTGCCGTAGATGCGCTGGAGCATCGGGTTTTTCTCGCTGCCACGCCAGTACGCGGCGGCGTTGCGCATCAGCTTGAACGCCGGAATGTTCCGCGTGGTCGGCAGGTGCGGCCCCCGGCACAGGTCCTTCCAGCACAGGTCACCGGTCTTGGCGTCGATGTTGTCGTAGATGGTCAGCTCGCCGGCGCCCACCTCGACGTCCGCGCCGTCGTCCGAAGAAGCCGAGCCCTTCAGCCCGATGAGCTCCAGCTTGTACGGCTCGGAGGCCAGCTCCGTACGCGCGGCCTCGTCCGTCACCACACGCCGCGAGAAACGCTGACCGCGCTTCTGGATCTCCTGCATCTTCTTCTCGATGGCCTTGAGATCCTCCGGCGTGAACGGCTTCTCGACGTCGAAGTCGTAGTAGAAGCCGTCCTTGACCGGCGGGCCGATGCCCAGCTTGGCCTCGGGGAAGAGCTCTTGCACGGCCTGCGCCATGACGTGCGCGGTGGAGTGGCGCAGGATGTTGAGCCCGTCCTCGGAGGAGATCTCGACGCCCTCGACGGTCTCGCCGTCCTTCACCTCGTACGCGAGGTCCTTCAGCTCGCCGGCCACCCGCGCGGCGATGATCGTGCGCTCCCCGGTGAAGAGTTCGGCGGCCGTAGTGCCCGTCGTCACCACGCGCTCTTCCCGCTCGGAATCGCGATGGATGATCACACGGACGTCTGACACCGGTCTCTCCTGACTGAAGGGGGCGTGCGCGTCTTCTCCTGCGTACGCAATAGAAGGGATCGTACCGAGCCCACGGCACCCCTCGCGAAAAGGTTGCCTCTCCCCCGGTCTCAGCCCCCGCTCAGTCCCCGCCGCACGTCTCCTCGAAGAAGGCCGTGATCTCCGCGGTCTCCTGCAGCGACTTCATCAGCCGGTCCCGTTCCGCCTCGTCCACCTGCACGGGTGCGACCCCGGAAGCGCCGGTCAGCCGGCGGAAGCCGCCCCGGCTCTCCAGCCGCCCGTGCACCCGTACCGGCAGCCCCAGCAGATGGGCATGGCCCGCGATCCGGTACGCCTCCTCGTCGAGCGTCATCCGTACGTGCGGTATCTCGGCGCCCGCGATGACCCGCAGCCGAACCGTGCCGTCACCGCGAGGCGCCGACCTGCGCATCCGTACGACCGTGCCCGTGATCCGCACCACCACGGACGGTTCCTCGCGCAGATAGCGGGCGCCGGCCTCGCGCAGGACGGGCAGGTCGCCGGGTGAGAACTCGACGGGTTCGGCGGGTGTCGCACAGCCCTCGGGGACTCCGGCGGCGGGCGCCCACTCGACGGCGATCCGGGCGCCCTCGGTGCCCTTCACGAGGTGGATGAGAGCTTCTGTGAGCTCACGGCTGACGCCCGCTTCGACGGCGCTGTCGAAGGCGTCCATGCCGCCGGTGGCGCGTTGGTAGTCGATGGCCTCGCGGGCCGCGTACACCGCCTGGTGGAGCCGGACGGCGAGCGGCCGCCCGGTGGCGACGGGCACTAAGGCGGTCAGTTGCCGGCCGTCGGGCCCGGCCGAGACGAGCAGGTTCTCCAGGGACGCGGCGGCGGGCCTGCGGTGGCGGGCGCCGTAGTAGCCGGCACGCGCGCGTACGGCGAGGGCGCCCGCGAGGAGCATCTGGCGGGCTGCCTTGCGCAGCTGCTCCTCGACGGTCCAGGGGGTGGCGCCGACGGGTCCGGTGGGCACATCGCGCTGCCAGCGGATCTCGTCGCTGGGAACGGCGAGGCCGATCAGTACGTCGCGAGCGGAGGGCGAGCCGCTGCGCGAGAGCGCGAGGAGGGCCTCGCCGAGGAGGTCGTCGCTGTCGGGGAAGGCCCGGCTCTCCGGCACGAGCAGGCTGGTGCCGGCGCCGCCGGGCCCGGGCGGGGTCCAGCGTCCGTACCGTCCGGCGGCTCCGCCACGGCGCTGCCAGCCGTGCCGGTGCAGCAGCGCGCTGAGGACGGCGGGGTCGACCTGGTCGGGCCGGGGCGGCCGGTCCCACTGGCCCGGCGGCTCCACCGGGTGGGGCCTGGCTGGTCGTGCCGGTTCGTCGGTCGGGCGGTGCGTCACGGTCTGCCTCCCGTTCCGACCCGCGTCATGATTTCGCAGAGCGCCCGGTCGTCGAAGATGCGCGAGGTCGGTATCCGCACGGTGGTCCTGCGCCGGCCGGTGATGCGATGTCCGGCGAGGTTGGTCCAGTAGCAGCAGTGCCGCAGATCGAGCCGGTCGTGGCTGGCGCGCAGCCAGTCGTCCTGGGATCTGGGCACCAGCATCACCACCAGTATTTTGTGCACCGAGACCGGGCTGCGGGCGAGCTTCTCCAGGTGGGCGTTGTCGAGCGTGAAGGAGAAGGCCGGGCCCGGGGGGTTCGGCGGGATCTGGTACGTGCACTTGAGCTGCACCTTGATGGTGACTTCGTCGTCGACCGTGTGCCCGGGGGCGCTGTGGCTGACGTGCCAGTCGATGCCGTTGTCGGGAAAGGGCTGGGACAGGGAGCAGCCCGCGGCCGCCGCGACCGCGTGCAGATAGCCGACCTGCAGTGTCTCCATGCAGGCGGTGGTGGCGAGTGTGCCGCGATGCGGTGGTGTCCGCTGAGGCAGCAGCCCGCCCTGTTCGGGCTGCGCGATGGCCATCTCCAACAGCCTTCCGAAACCGGTGAATCCCCGCGACGGGCCGCTGAACTGCAAAGACCCGTATCTCTGTTGTCTCCTCCCGGCGTACGGCGCAAACAGCCCGGGTATCACCGAATCGGACAGGGGAGGGCGTGGACGGTCCGTCAACTGCCGAGGGTGAACGAGGAGTTGCACGCGTATGACGTGCTGGTACGAGGGACCACTGGCCGCGTTCGACACCGAGACGACGGGTGTGGACGTGGAGACCGACCGGATCGTGTCGGCCGCCGTTGTCGTCCAGGACGCTCCCGGAGGCCGGCCGCGGGTGAGCCGCTGGCTGGTCAATCCGGGCGTTCCGGTGCCCGAAGGGGCAACGGCGGTCCACGGTCTGACGGAGGATCACCTGCAGCGCAACGGCCGCTGGCCGTCGCCGGTGATGGACGAGATAGTCAGGGAGCTGGCTGAGCAGAGCGCGGCGGGTCGCCCGCTCGTGGTGATGAACGCGCCGTTCGATCTGACGCTGCTGGACCGGGAGTTGCGTCGGCATCGGGCGTCGTCGCTGGACCACTGGTTCGAGACCGTGCCGCTGCGCGTGCTCGATCCCCGGGTCCTCGACAAACACCTGGACCGCTACCGCAAGGGCCGCCGCACGCTGACGGACCTGTGCGCGCACTACGGCGTGGAGCTGACGGGCGCCCATGACGCGGCGGCCGACGCGCTGGCCGCGATGGATGTCGTACGTGCGGTGGGGCGCCGTTTCGCGGCCCGCCTGGAGCGGCTCTCGCCGGCCGAACTGCACACGCTGCAGGCGGTGTGGCATGCGGCGCAGGCCCGCGGCCTGGAGGCGTGGTTCGCGCGCAGCGGCACCGAGGAGGCGGTCGATCCGGCATGGCCTCTGCGACCGGAGCTCCCGGCGGCGGCGTAAGCCCTGGAGCATGTCATGGCACAGGCCCTTGACATGCGAAAAACCGGTCCGTCTGTGACGGACCGGCTGTCTCCGGGTGGGCGATACTGGGTTCGAACCAGTGACCTCTTCGGTGTGAACGAAGCGCTCTCCCACTGAGCTAATCGCCCGGGAACGCACTGAACCATACAGGTCGAGCGGGGTTCCCATCAAACGGGTTGTTGGTTCGCACCCAGGTACGCGGCCAGCCCCCGCCGTCCCGCCCGCATCATCAGCGCGTGGTTGGCGCGGAAGGCGGGTCGCCCCGGCACGGCGAGGCGACGCAGCAGGGGCTTGGTCACATGGACCTCCTGGTCGTAGCGGGCGCGCGTGCCCGAGCCCTCGGACGTGAGCGTCCAGCGTGCCCAGCCGTCCACATCACCGGTCATCGCGATCTCCAGGACCCCGGCCTCCCGGTCGCGGCGCACCTCCCGCGCGGTGAACACCAGGTCGTACGGGAGCAGCGAACGGATCCGGATGATTCCACTGCGGTCGTCGATCCGTGTCACCTCACGCACCTGCGGCCACCACCGGTCGTAGTTCTCGGCGTCGGCCAGCACGTCGTAGACGTCGTCGGCCGGCGCGGCGAGAACCCACAGGCTGCGGAAGCGGTAGTACGTCCAGTCCATGGCCCGAGTCTGCCCACGGATCCGGTGGTTGCCTCCCGCACTCGCCGGTCGTTGCGCTCGGCGAGTGCGGGAGGGGCTGGGGAGGTGGTGCTAGGCGACGGTCATGAGGGGAGCTTGTCGCCGACGAGCGCCAGGTTCTGGATCGCCGCAAGGCCGTACAGCGCGGTCGCGTTGGTGGACACCCACGCCGCCTCGCTGCCCGGCACCAACGCGGTCGGGCCGTCGATCTTCTTCGTGGACCAGTCGGTGGACTCCTTGTAGTCCCAGGTGTCCCGGCTGTTGTAGAACTGCTGCCACGCGCGCGCGGCCAGCTTGTCGTCCTTCAACTGCACGGCGGCGTACGCGTCTTGACGCGAGTGCCCCTGGAAGAGCAGCAGGGAGCCGAAGTCGGAGCCGTAACGGGCCTTCTGCTCGGCCTTCGTGGCGTTGAAGTAGCGGCAGTAGTCGAGCCACGCCTCCTTGAACTTCGGCATGTCGACCTGGTCGATGAGCTCTGCGTTCAGCTCGACCAGGCCGAACATCGCCGACAAGTGCGAGACGCCGACCTTGGCCTCCTTGTCGATGGCGAACTTCCCGGTGTCCAGGTCGTACAGCGCGTTGCCCTGGACGAAGCCGTTGGGCTGGGCCGCGATGGTCTCCATGGTGGACAGGACGCGTGCCTTGGCCTTCTCCCACTTGGGGCCGCGCCGCTCCCACTCGGTGAGCCAGGCGGAGACCAGGCCGCTCCAGTCGGTGCCGAAGCCGATGGACAGGGCGTTCCTGTCCGGCTCGTACGGCTCGGTGCGGATCTTGCGGATGGGGTCGAGGACGAGGAAGGTCTCGTCGGAGTCGACGTTGGCGTGCATGAGGTCGCCGACGCGTTCGTCGGCGGTGAGGAAGTAGTAGTAGCGGCGGTAGGTGGTGTTGGCGATGCGCTGCTGCTTGGCGCTGTCCGCGTAGTGCTGGACGCCGTGGCGGGTGCCGAGGCCCGCCCATTTGCCGAGGTGGTAGACGTCGACCTCGCCGGTGTGGCGGGTCATGGCCTCGGCGAAGCGGAAGATGTCGGCGCGGCCGGAGCGCATGTACGCGAACCAGAGCCACAGGTCGGGCGAGAGCTCGGAGTTGTCCCAGGCGTAGCCGCCGACGTCGTAGCACCACTGGTGGCGGCTGGGGTCGTAGCTGTGCATGATGTCGCCGTAGTCCCAGAAGCCGTACCAACGGCGCATCTCCACCTGGTCCTTGTAGTAGGTGAAGAGGAAGTCGAGGTGATCCTCGATCTTCGCCTTGGCGGCGGTGGAGCGGTCCGGCTCGGCGAACAGCTTGCCGAAGACGCCTGCCTTGATGAGCTGCTTGGGCGGGGCGGCGAGTTGCGGGGGCGTCCGTACGGCCTCCACCTGCTTGGCCATCGCCTCGGCGCTCGGTGTGGACTCGTGGGCCCAGAAGAGGAGTTCGCTGGTGCGGGCGATGCCGTAGGGGGTGCCGAAGCCGGGCTCGTAGTCCTCGTAGGTGATATTGAGGCCTTCGAGCTGTTCGGGGTACGTGTCCTGGCCCATGCCGTCGTGGTAGAAGCGCAGGTCCATGGGCTGCGCCTCGGGCGACCAGAGCCAGAGCGTGACCTCGGCCTCGTCCGTCTGAGCGTTACGGATGTCGAGCTGGGCGGGGAACTTCTCCCAGAAGTCCCGCAGCCCGAAGGCGAATCCCCCGCTCGCGCCGCCCACGTACCCGAAGCCGCTCGCCCGACGGCCGCCTCCCGCGGGGATCCAGCCGTGGCCCTTCTTGGTGCGCTTGCGCACGCCGAATCCGTCGGCGGAGAGCTGGGACAGGGTGTAGTCGCCCCACTCGGGGATGTATTGCAGCCGAGTGGTCACCCGCTGGTCCCAGGTGGACGGGTCGGGCAGCTTCTTGCCCTCGAACTGGGCCGTCCGCACAGCCGCCCCCGGGTCGCGCCGCAGCCCGGTGATGCCCTTGACCGCCTCGCGCAGCAGACCGGTCCCCTCACCGCCGATGCGGATGTGCCGGTCGTACGCGGCGTCGCGCATCGGCACCTTGAAACGCACACCGATGCCACGGATGAAGTCGCCGCTGGCCTTTCCGGGCTCCTGCTTCCCGTCGAACGTGATCGTGTGCACCATGCGGAACGACTCGGCGCCCGCGTAGAAGTAGAGCCGGATCGAGAACGGCAGCCAACTCCGGCCGCCCTTGCGGTGCTTGCCGTCGATGCGGACGACGGCTCGTACCGGTCCGTCCTGCTCGACCTCCACCTTCCCGATGACGCTCTCGAACCGCTCGTATTTCTCCGCGCCCTGGTCGCCGTCCTCGATCTCGGGCTGGCGCAGCAGTACGAGGCGGCCGTCCTTGGCGATCTCGGTGGAGCCGCGGGTGACGGACTTGACGAGTGTGGAGCCGCTCTTGCCGATCTTCGCGGTGATGACGCCGGTCGATATGTCGATGGTGCCGCCGCTCTTGTCGACGGTGACCTTCTTCTCGGGGGCCGCGGGCGCCCCGGCGCCGAGCGTGAGCTTTCCGGCGCCGACTCCGGTTCCGACCGCGTGGGCGGTCCACTTCAGCGAGCCGTCCGGCCAGTAGCCGATCGGCCAGGACTGGACCGGCACCTCCTTGCCGTCGGCGTCCTTCACCGCGAACGTCTGGTCCTTCTCGTACGCGCCCTTCGGCCAGGGCACGCCCACGGTGGAGCCGGGGGCCGCGCCGAGGCCGCCCTTCTCCAGCCAGTCCAGGGTCACCGGGTCGGCGTCACCCGGCTCGGCTCTAGGTGCGGCGTGCGCGCCCTGGGTGCCCAAGGCCCAGCTGAACTGAGCGGCGGCGCCGGCGACTGCGGCGGCCTTGAGGAGGGACCTGCGGGGGATGGGAGCCATGAGATGCAGCCTTTCCTTTCCGTGCGGGGAAGTCAGGGGCATGACAGAGAGAGGTACGACGCCGGGGGCGCCGACCTTGCTTGAGGTGCGGCCGGTCAGGGGCGCCGGTCGCGCGCCTCCACGGCGAGGGCCGCCGCCGCGACGGCTCCCAGGACGGGGACCGCCAGCGGCGCGACGAACCAGGCGGAGCAGGCCACCATGACCAGTCCGCCGACGAGCAGGAACGACCCGGCGGGGTCGAGGACGGTACGGCGTCCGGCGGCCCCGAGCAGCGCCCGCCACGACGCCCCGGGCTCCCAGACCGCCGCCGCCCGCATCCCGGCGACGACCAGCCCGAACAGGGCGAACAGCCCGACGGCGCCGACGAACGGCCCGCCGGGGATTCCGGCCCGTACGGCCTGCACATCCACCCAGACCGCGAAGGCCGCGACCCAGCCGGCGACGCCCACGAGCCACCCGCGGCGCACGGCCGCCCGGAAGTCGGCGACGAACTCCCGCCAGCCGCCGCCCTGATGCTCCGTACGCCGCCGCAGATGCCTCGCTCCGGCGGCGAACGCGGCGGGGTAGGTGACCAGGGGCAGCGAGGCCAGCGCGATCCACACGCCCGTCAGCAGGCACTCGGCGAAGAGCGCGAACCGCTCGGCGAAGACGGACTCCCGTGGCGTACCACGTGTCTTGGCAGATGCCTGGCTCATCCTGCGCACCTCAGCCCTTCAGACCCGATGTCGCCATGCCGTCGATCAAGTAGCGCTGGAAGGCCATGAAGAAGGCGAGTACCGGCAGGAGGGCGACGAGCGACATGGCGATCATGCCGCCATAGTTCGCCAGCCCTTCCTGGTCGACGAACATCTTCAGGCCGAGCGAGACCGTGTACTTGTCGGGCTCGTTGAGGTAGATCAACGGGCCCATGAAGTCGTTCCAGGAGTTGATGAAAGTGAAGATCGCGCTGGTGATCAGCGCCGGGCGGCACAGCGGGAGCACGATCGACCAGTAGATGCGCAGGTGGCCGCAGCCGTCGAGGCGGGCCGCCTCGTCGAGTTCCTTGGGCAGGTTGCGCATGAACTGCACCATCAGGAAGACGAAGAACGCCTCGATGGCGAGGTACTTGCCCAGCAGGAGCGGCGTGTACGTGTTGATCATGTTCATGTTGCGGAACAGCACGTACTGCGGGATGAGCAGCACGTGGTACGGCAGCAGGAGCGTGCCGATCATCAGCGTGAACATCATGTTGCGGCCCGCGAACTTGATCTTCGCGAAGGCGTACGCGGTCAGCGAGCACGAGATCACGATCCCGATCACCGAACCGACCGCGAGGAAAAGCGAGTTGAGAAAGAACGTGGAGATCGAGATGTCCGCAATGCCCTCGGTGAGGCCGGTGTAGTTGGAGATGATCGGGGAGCCGGGGAAAAGGTCCAGGCTGCCGACGATGTCTTCGCTCTTCTTGAAGGAGCCGCCGATGACCCAGATCACCGGGTAGAGGATGACGGCGAGGATCGCGAGGGACCCGATGTGCCAGGCGAGCGAACCGGGCAGCCTGCGCCGGAAGTTGCCCGCTTTCGTCGACTGTCCCTGAGCCGGCGTGATCTCTGTGACCTGCGCGCTCATGAGGCGCCCTCCTCGTAGTGCACCCAGCGCTTCTGGGACCAGAACAGCACCGCCGTCACCAGGGCGACCGCGACCAGCAGCATCCAGGCCATGGCGGAGGCCAGGCCCATCCGGCTGTTCTCGAAGCCCTGGACGTAGAGGTAACAGGTGTAGACCATCGAACCGTCCGCGGGACCACAGGCGTTGCCTCCGGCTCCGCCGCCGACGATGTACGCCGAGCTGAAGATCTGGAAGGAGTGGATGGTCTCCAGAAGGACGTTGAAGAAGAGGACCGGGGAAATCATCGGCAGCGTGATGTTCCAGAACCGCCGCAGCTTGCCCGCTCCGTCGACCTCGGCCGCCTCGTACAACTCGCGCGGCACCTGCTTGAGGCCGGCCAGGAAGATGACCATGGGGGCGCCGAACTGCCAGACGGTGAGCGCCACCAGGCTGTAGATGATCAAGTCCGGGTCGCCGGTCCAGCCGCCGACGTTCACACCGAAGATCTTCTGCGTGCGGTCGACGATCGCGTCGTCCGAGAAGATCGCCTTCCAGACGATGGCGATGGAGACACTCGCCCCGATCAGCGACGGCGCGTAGAACGCGGCCCGGTAGAAGGCCTGTCCGCGCCGCTTCTGGGCCAGGAGCAGGGCCACACCGAGGGCGGCGAGCAGCTTGAGCGGCGTACCGACGATGACGTACCAGATCGTCACCTGCACCGAATGACGCCAGCGCGGGTCGCCGAACATCTCGGAGAAGTTGTCGAGGCCGATCCACTTGGGCGAGTCGAACAGGTTGTAGTCGGTGAACGCGAAATAGAGCGAGGCGACCATCGGACCCGCTGTGAGCAGCAGGAATCCGGCGATCCAGGGGGACATGAAGAGATAGCCGGCCAGGTTCTCCCGGCGGCCCCGCCGCTTGAGTTCGGCGGGGCGCGGGGATTTCACCGGACCGTGCCGCGGCTCGGAGTCCTTGGACAGGCCCTCCATCGCAGGGGCGTGTGTCACGGTGGTTCCCATCAGCCGCTGAGAGCCGTCTTCGACTCGGTGAAGAACTGCTTGACGGCGTCGTCCACCGACCGCTTGCCCAGGCCGAGTTCCTCGGCGATACGCAGGAACGCCGCCTCACAGATGTCGGCGCCGTTCGGGTGCGGGGTGATGGGCTCCAGGACGCCCGCCGCGACGAGGGACTCCTCGTAAGCGGCTATCTCCTTGTTGACCGGGTCGGTCGGCTTGTACGCGTCGAACTGCGCCTGCGTCGCGGGCACCCCGCGGTCGTAACCCATGATCTTCGCGACCTCGGGATCATGCACCATGAAGTCGATGAACTGGGCGACTTCCTTGGGATGCTGAGTGCGCTTGGAACCGCTGAGCATCAGGGAGCCGAGGTACTGGCCGGTCTTCTTGCCGTCCGTGGTCGGGATCGGGGCGAGGCCGTACTCACTCTTGCCCTCGGAGGTGTAGCGGACCGTGAAGTTGTCCCAGGTGAACTCACCGCCCGCGAGCTCCGCGGCGACCGCGGACTTGGGCTTGATCTGGGCGACCTTCTTCGGGTCGGCGTAAAGGCCGGACTTCACGCCCTTCTCGGCCTTGGTCCACCAGTCCTTGAGATCCGACTCGGTGAACCCGAGGCCGTCCTCGGTGAAGAACGCTTTACCGTTCTGACGCAGATACAGGTCGTAGAGGTACATGACGCCGTACATACCGCTGTCGCCGGCGCGCCCCGTCTTGTCACGGATGCTCTTCATCCCCGCGTCGAAGTCGTCCCAGGTCCAGCCCTGCTCCGGCTTCACGCCCGCCTTGGTGTAGACGGGCTTGTCGATTACCAGGGCCATCGAGTTGGAACCGACCGGAACACCGAGCAGCTTGCCGTCGACCTCGCCGAACTTCTCCAAGCCGGCCCGGAAACCGTCCATGGAGAGGTTGCCGGCCTTGACCTGCTCGCTGAGATCGAGCAGCACATTCTTCGCGTCGTATTTGCGCAGGAATCCGATGGCGTTCTGGAAGACATCGGGCGGATTGCCGCCGGAGGCCTGGGTATTGAACTTCTTCCAGAAGTCGAGGTAGGGCTGAAAGTCCGTTTTTACCTTGATCTTCGGGTACTTCTTTTCGAAGAGCTTGATGGTTTCATTGATCCGCTTGGCGCGGTCTTCAGCACCCCACCACGCGTAACGGATCGTCACCGTCCCGTCCCCGGCGCCGCTACCGCCTCCACAGGCCGTCGCCGTGGCCCCCAGCCCCAGCGCGGCCAGCGAGGCTCCCCCCGCCTTAAGGATCGTACGCCTCTCAACGTTTCTGTTCTGCTGCATGGTTGAGCCTCCCCGCGACGATGCGTCCGCCCCATGAATCGTTTCAAGTAAGCGCTTGCCGCCACAAGTTACGGAGGCCCTCCGGGCGCGTCAATGACCCGGACAGGAATTGATGTGGCCGGGGTCGCGGGCGTGAGGGCTTGAACGGGGCTGGGTGAGCGGGGGTGTTGGACGACGTTGCAGGTGGGGCGGGTGGGGTCGACCCGTCGAACGGGGGGTTACTTGCGGAAGTTGGGGTGCTTGGGGAGGGAGATTCCGGGGCGCGGGCGTGGAGTTGACGGGTGGTCGAGAAGTGTCGAGGGAGGGTGGTGGGTGGTCGAGAGGTGTCGAGGGGGTGGCGGGTGGTCGGGAAGGGGCGAGGGAGGCGGCGGGCGGGCGGGCGCGCGCTTCCGTGCAGCGGGCTCTCGAGACGACGAGGACCGGCGCGAGCCACGGGGTGGGGCCCCGCGCTACGGGAGCCCGCGGCGTACGTCCAGGTGCTGCCCGGCAGCATTGAGGGCAGGAGCCGTAGGACCTGGTCAGCGGCTTGCGGGACGCACGGCCGCGGAGCGTCCGCCGCGTTCGCTGCCGCGTTCAGTGCATCGGGCGAGGTCAGGGACGTACGAGCTGGACTGTCACTGCTGAGCGCCCCGCCGGAAGTCCGGAAGTGCCGCTTAGCGGCACCTGCACCTCCCGGGCGCCCGGGAGGACGTACGCGGCTGCTGAACCCCCGACGCGTCCGGTGGGGGCCTCGACCTGCTCGACCTTGTGGAGCGCTTGGCGCTCCGCGAACGAAGGCGCTCACCTCGGCGAACCCATGGGGGGCGCGCGAGCGCGGGTGGCGAAGCCCCGCCTCCCGCGGCGAAGCCCCGCAAAAACGACGAGGGCGACCCAGCCCGCACCTTCCGCAGACATGGGTCGCCCTCGCACTCGTGGGCGATACTGGGATCGAACCAGTGACCTCTTCGGTGTGAACGAAGCGCTCTCCCGCTGAGCTAATCGCCCGGACGTAAGAAAACATTACCCCATGTCAGGGGGTGCTTCCGACCGCCCGCCGAGCATGCGGAACCCGGCTATTCCTTGATCTTCCACGGCATCACGAAGCCGAACCGGTAGAGGTAGATCCCGGCCAGCACCCCGACGATGACCAGACCGATCGTCGTCAGGATGATGTTGCGTCTGCGCACCTTGGGGTCGAGCGCACGCTGCGTCGCTTCGGTGACCTTGCGCTTCGTCCAGCGGAGCACCAGCTGCGCCCAGACGAACTCGGTGGCCCAGATCGCCATGCCGCCGAAGATCACCAACCAGCCCGGCCCGGGCAACGGCAGCATGATCACGCCGGCCACCACGACCGCGAGGCCCACCACGAACACGCCCACCTGCCAGCTCAGGTGCAGCACGCGTCGCGCCTTGATGAATTCCGGCGCACGCGATCCGAGCGGCGACTCGCCCTTCGTCTCATCGGCCGTCACGACGGCCTCCCCCGTTTCGTCACTCCCCGTATTCATACGGCCAAACCCTACCGGACACAAACCAGTCACTGAAATGGTCGTAGTCGACGAACGCACACTCGGCCGGATGAGCTACCTAAAGACACGCAAAACACTCAGAGGGGTTTACAACGGCACCGTAGGTGGCATGTCGATTTCGCCGACGTGCGAATCCCCGAGCGCACACTGAGCGAAAGGCCCTGGCGCTTATGAACACCACGGTCAGCTGCGAGCTGCACCTGCGCCTCGTTGTGTCGAGCGAGTCCTCACTGCCTGTTCCCGCAGGACTGCGGTATGACACGGCCGATCCCTACGCCGTGCACGCCACCTTCCACACCGGAGCCGAGGAAACCGTCGAGTGGGTGTTCGCCCGCGATCTCCTCGCCGAAGGACTGCACCGGCCCACCGGCACGGGCGACGTCCGTGTCTGGCCGTCCCGCAGTCATGGTCAGGGCGTCGTCTGCATCGCCCTGAGCTCCCCGGAGGGCGAGGCTCTGCTCGAGGCCCCGGCGCGGGCCCTGGAGTCGTTCCTGAAGCGGACGGACGCCGCTGTCCCCCCGGGCACGGAGCACCGCCATTTCGATCTCGACACGGAGCTCTCGCACATCCTCGCGGAGAGCTAGGGCGAGGCTCCGCGCAAGCCGCCCGGCGCCGTCCACTCGGGGAGACGGCACGGGCCCGAACAGCCCCATACGGTATACATCGGCGCCGTCGCCGCGGATTCCGCGGAGGCGGCGTCTACGTATGTGCGCAGAGTCATGGACCAGCCCTCCGTACATCGCGCCCCGCAAGTGCGCCCCAACGCTCGCGTGCCCCGGACCCCGGACCCCGTGCCGCGTGCCGCGTGCCGCGTGCCGCGACCAAACGTACGCTCGACCCAGGACACGGCACCGACGTCGCGGGTCCCGGTCGGCTCCGCCCATCCGGCCACTCGGTGTGGATAGCACCGATTCCCCCGTTTCGCGGAGCCGCTAGCATCGGCCAGCATCGGCGGGCGCACGCCCGACCCCAGGCCAGGGAGCGAAACGTGCTGATCACCCACGACACCCGGTGCGCCCTCGACATCGTGGTCGATCTGGTGAACACCGCACCGGAGGACGACACGGCGGACGGGCTCGCGAGTGTCGCGGATCTGGACGCATTCGTACGCAAGCACGACATCAGCGAAGTCGGGTCACTGTCCGAGCTCGATCTCACGGCCATGCGGAAGATCCGCGGCCGGTTCTGCGGGATCTTCGCGGCACCCGATGCCCGCGCCGCCGCCGTGCTGATCAACGAGCTGGTCGCCGCGGCCGGCACCACACCACGGCTCACCGATCACGACGGCTACGACTGGCATGTGCACTACTTCGCACCCGGTGCGTCCGTCGCGGACCACCTCGCCGCCGACTGCGGGATGGCGCTGGCCTTCTTCGTGGTGGCCGGGGAACAGGACAGATTGCGACGCTGCGAGGCGCCCGACTGCCGGCACGCCTTCGTGGACCTCTCCCGCAACCGCTCCCGCCGCTACTGCGACAGCCGGACCTGCGGAAACCGTCTGCATGTGGCCGCCTACCGTGCACGGCGCAAGGAGGCGGCCGGCTGACGGAGTCCTCGGCGGGTGACGCCAGGGACTCCGCGTACGGCTCAGAGCAGCAGCAGATCGTGCAGCGAAGCCATGAGCAGCAGACAGCCGATCACCGCAAGGAAGATCATCAGCGGTGGCTGGGAAAGCGCGAAGAGACAACCCCGCCGCTCCTCTGGAGGCGCAGCGGTGTCGCTCTGTGTTGTGTCCAGCATCTCGCGGGCGATGATGACGCAGCCGAGACCCTCGACGCGATCAACACGCCCGAAAAATGGGGGAGTTAGGCGAAATCCGTGATGTGACGGTCCAGTATCTGGGATAGACCGCTCCAGCACGTCCGGGATGGACGGCTCCGGCGCGAATTCCGGAGCGGATCGCTCCCTTGACCGCCTGGCTCAGCGCAGCCCACTGCGTCGGCTCACTGTGTCGTTTCAGAGAGCGGTCGATTCAGAGCGTCACATGCCGAACTCAAGGCGTCATATGCCGTGCTTCTTCAGGATGGCCTCGATGTCGCTGAAATCGTCTCCCGACTCGGCGGCGCGGGGCTTGGCCTTGCTCTTGGACTCGGGACGGGTCGCCGGGCTCTTCGCCGGGCCCAGCGAGGGCGCCGAGGCCGAGGGCGCCACCGCATCGCGCTGCGCGGCGCGGGCCGCCTTGCGCTCCTTGCGGGTCCCGCCGCCGCGCCGCTCGACGGCCCGCGTGGTCGTGAACAGCAGCCATGAGGCGCCGAGCACACCGAAGCCCGCCCAGGCCACCGGGCTGAAGGCGGTGTCGGCCGCCCATTCGACGGCCCCGGTCATCACCAGACCGAGGGGCACCAGCGAGTACGCGACAAGGCGAGCCGCCGCGAGGAAACGCTTGCGATACGCGGTGACCGCGGCGATACCCAGGCCTGCCGCGGCGGCGGCGGAACAGACGGTCTCGGCAATCATCCGGTCCTCCAGGGCAGGGCTCGCTCGGGCATGGTCGCTTCGTCCCTTCCATCCTGCACCGCACCGTGCCCGGTATGCCATGGTCCGGGCAGACCTCAGGGACATCTCCGGGTCGGGTCCTCCTCAGGGCCCGGTCCCTTCGTATCTGCGAAGGCCCCGTAAGGGGTCCCCGGCCGCGAGTTTGGGCCTCCTCGGCCACGGCTGGGAAACTGGTGCGCATGACCGACTCCTCCCCCGCGCACTCCGCCGTCCCCGTCCTGGACATCTGGTGCGACCTCCAGTGCTCCGACTGCCGTAGCGCCCTCGACGACCTGCGCGCGCTGCGCGCCCGCTACGGCGACCGGCTGGAGCTGCGGCTGCGGCACTTCCCGCTGGAGAAGCACAAGCACGCGTTCGCGGCCGCGCAGGCCGCCGAGGAGGCCGCGGAACAAGGCCAGGCCTGGCCGTACGTCGAGGCCGTGCTGGACCGGGTCGAGGAGCTGAACCGTAAGGGAGAACCCTTCCTCGTCGAGGTGGCCCGCGAACTCGGTCTGGACGCCGAGGAGTTCGACACCGCGCTGATCGACGGCCGGCACATGCTGATCGTCGACGCCGACCAGGCCGAGGGCAAGGCCATCGGCGTGACCGGCACGCCGACGTACGTCATCGACGGCGAGCGCCTCGACGGCGGCAAGAGCCAGGAGGGGCTGCGCGAGCGCATCGAGGAGATCGTGGACCGGCTGCTGGCCGGACAGCAATCCTGAGCCCAACGACGCATTCCAGCGCGGGTCTCTACAGCAGGTCTTTGTAGAGGACGTACGTGATCGTCTCGTAGGCGAGTGACTCGCAGAGCCGCTCGGCCGGGGCGTTCCCTACGGGGACGTCAATCCGGATCCCGGTCCGTCCGGCGGCGATCGCCTGTGCCTCGGCCAGCAGCAACAACGTACGGCCGTGTCCTCGGCGCCGATACCGTTCGTCGGTCTCCGCGTCGAGGACGTACGCCGTTCCGCCGCGAGCCCCCAGCCGCAGCGTGCCTACCGGCATCCCCTCGTCTTCCAGGACGCTGCACACCATCTCCTCGGGGGCAAGCCCGGCCGACCGCCAAGTGGCGTGGTCCTGGCCGGATTTGGCGCGCGCCTCGGCCTCCGTCATTGGCCGGCCCCGGCTGCCGACGGGCAGTTCGGGAGGAGTGCCGCCGAGCTGCTTCTCCATGATGCGCTCGCGCGACACGTAACCGAGCGCCGTGGCCAGCCGCAGCGCGGGCTCGGCGGCAGCGGGCACCGATACCTCGATCCGCCTGCAGCCCCAGCCGCGCGCCACCTCCTCGGCGGCGAGCGCGGCCACGGTGCCGCGCCCCCGCCGGCGGTCCGGCTCGTCGATCCCCAGCTCCCGGATCTGCGCGACGGACGGCCCGGAGAGGGGGTGGGTCGCGAGGTGTATCGCACCGACGGGACGGCTGTTCACGCAGACCTTGTAGTGGCGTGACAGCGTCCCGTCGGCTTCGCGCTGAAGCGGCTCGGCCGGCCGCAGGGTGGTGGTCATCAGGGATGTTGTACCCACCGTGGATTACCGGTGTCACCGAATAGGTGCGGCTGCGTGTGGACCTTTACGGATCGAGGTCGTCGCCCGCCCGCTCGTCGAAGATCCGCATGGCCTTGGCCGTCACCGGCCCGGGCGCGCCCGGGAGTTCGCGCGCGTCGACCCGGTGCACGGCCTGTACGTCGCGCAGGGTCGACGTGAGGAAGATCTCCTCCGCCCGCTCCAGAACGTCCAGCGGCAGTTCGGTCTCCTTGGCACCCGTCCACTCGACGGTGAGCGCACGCGTGATGCCCGCGAGGCAGCCGGAGGCGATCGGCGGGCTGTGGATCTCGCCGTCGAGGACCACGAAGACATTGGACCCGGTGCCCTCGCACAGCTGCCCCACGGTGTTCGCGAACAGCGCCTCGGTCGCGCCCTGTTCGCGAGCGCGGGCGAGGGCGACGACGTTCTCCGCGTACGACGTGGTCTTGAGGCCGACGAGCGCGCCGCGCTCGTTGCGCGTCCACGGCACCGTGATCACGGCGGTGGAGTCGGCCCGCCGACTGGTCTCGCCGAGGGCGACGACGAGGGTCGGCCCGTGTTCGCCGCGGTCGGAACCGAGCGGGGACAGGCCCCCGGTGTACGTGATCCGCAGGCGGCCCAGCGGCATCGGGTTGGCGTCCAGGACGGCGGCGCAGGCCCGGCGCACCTCGTCGAGGTCGGGTTCGGGCAGCCCGAGGCCGTGCGCCGAGCGGGCCAGCCGGTCGAGATGGCGGGTGAGCGCGAACGGCCGGCCGTCGACCGCCTTGACGGTCTCGAAGACGCCGTCGCCCACGGTCAGTCCGTGGTCGAGGACGGAGACACGGGCCGACTCGATGTCCCGCAGCCCACCGTCGAGCCAGAGCTTCACGTGAGAGTCCCTTCGCTTGCGTCGTACGCCCCAGACGCTACAGCCAGCAGCCGGGCGGCTTTCAGTTCCGTCTCACGCCACTCGAGCTCGGGGTCGGACCCCCAGGTGATACCCGCGCCGGAGCCGAAGCGCAGCACTGCCGCGTCCTTTCCCCGCTCGGCGGACCGGTCCATCCAGAACGTACGGATGCCGACGGCCAGTTCCCCGGTCCCGCGGTCGGCGTCCACCCAGCCGATGCCACCGCAGTACGGGCCACGAGGCGCCGTCTCCAGGGCCTCGATGATCCGCAGGGCACTGGACTTGGGGGCGCCGGTGACGGAGCCAGGCGGAAACGTCGCCTCCAGCAGCTGCGGCCAGCCTGCGTCCTCGCGCAGCTCACCGCGCACGGTCGACACGAGGTGGACAAGGCCCGGGTGCTTCTCGACGACGCACAGGTCGGGCACGGTCACCGAGCCGGTGGCGCAGACCTGCCCGATGTCGTTGCGGACCAGGTCCACGATCATCACGTTCTCGGCGTAGTCCTTCTCCAAGAGGTCGGCCTCGGTGCGTCCGGTGCCCTTGATCGGGCCCGACTCGACGATCCGCCCGTCGCGGCGCAGAAAGAGTTCGGGAGACGCGGTGGCGATCTCGACGCCGTGGTCGCGGAGGCGGAGCGTTCCGGCGTACGGGGCCGGGTTGCCGCGCGCGAGCAGCGCGGTGAGCGCGTCCACGTCGGCGTCCGGGTCGATGGGCGCGGACAGCACCCGGCAGAGGTTCGCCTGGTAGACCTCGCCGGCCGCTATGTGCTCACGGATGCGGCTTACGCCCGCCGTGTACGCGGCGCGGTCGAGCGACGACGTCCAGTCGTCCTTCGCGGGCCCCCGCCACTCCCCCGGCACCGGCGCGGGCACCGGCTCATGGCGTACGTCCCGGAAGCGGGCACACACCAGGCGCCCCTCGAAGTCCGCCGTGACCGCCCAGAAGCCACTCGAGTCCAGGGCCGCGGGGTCACTCGTGACGTCGCGGAGGCCGGTCGCGACGAGGCCGCCGAAACGGGCGAGAGCTGGGAGGTCGTGCACAGGTGCGAGTCTATGGCGGGCGCCGGGCGGGTGACCCGGCCGTGTCTCCCGGCGGGCGCACCGCAGCACGCTGCATAAACGCGTTTTTGTACTGGCCCGGGAATCCGCTAGAGTTCAACACGTCACCGACTCGCGCGAGTGGGCCGGGAAAGACAAGCGGACGTAGCTCAGTTGGTAGAGCGCAACCTTGCCAAGGTTGAGGTCGCCAGTTCGAACCTGGTCGTCCGCTCGCAGGAAGTGGGGGATCTTCCCGAACCCCCGCCCCTGGTGGAGTGGCCGAGAGGCGAGGCAACGGCCTGCAAAGCCGTCTACACGGGTTCAAATCCCGTCTCCACCTCCAAGGACGATTAGCTCAGCGGGAGAGCGCTTCCCTGACACGGAAGAGGTCACTGGTTCAATCCCAGTATCGTCCACTGGTCCGGTTCACCGGGTCCCGCGCGATTAGCTCAGCGGGAGAGCGCTTCCCTGACACGGAAGAGGTCACTGGTTCAATCCCAGTATCGCGCACGTACTACGTACCACCGGCAGGTCTCACCTGCGCGATTAGCTCAGCGGGAGAGCGCTTCCCTGACACGGAAGAGGTCACTGGTTCAATCCCAGTATCGCGCACAAGCCGAAGCCCCCGGCCGTCTCGTACGGCCGGGGGCTTCGTCGTGTGCGCTCCTCGGATGTGGTCAGGAGGAGAAGAGCATGTGGCCGAAGCTCTTGTGGCGCTTGTTGTGGCCGTAGTGACCACCATGGCCGCCATGCGGGGCTCCCCAGGCGGGTGCGGGAGCGGACGGGTAGGCCTGCGGGGCCGCCGGAGCGGGCGGGGGCGGCGGCGCGGGCTGCTGCCACTGGGATTCCAGGCGGGTCAGCGACTCCAGCTCGCCGTAGTCGAGAAAGATCCCGCGGCAGCCGCTGCACTGCTCGATCTGGACGCCATTGCGGTTGTACGTGTGCATTGGCGCACGGCACTTCGGACACTGCATGGTCGGCTCAACTCCTCGCCGGTCGGTACTGCTTCGCCAGGACAGACACTGCCCGGCTTCGGTTCGGTTGCACCTTACGTCGGGAACCCGGGCGCCAACTCCGGCGGGTGCGCTGCCATTCGTTCACAGGAGTCGATCACGGCCACCTCCACCTCGTCGAGCTCACGGCCGGCCGCCATCGCCTTCACGATCGCCAGGGCGCCCGTCTGAACGGTGAGAGCGCGGGCCGGGACGTCCAGGGCGTGCCAGGGGTCGGTGCCCGCGGGGAGGGCGGGTCCCTCGGCCTTCTGGTATGCCGTCAGGAAGCGGGTCCACTCGTCGGGCGGGAGGAGCCCGCAGGCGAACCAGGCGGCGGGGCGCGCCAGATCCCACGCGGGCTCGCCCACTCCAAGGTCGTCGATGTCGATCAGCAGCCAGGAGCCGCCCGGATCGCGGACGAGCTGCCCCAGATGCAGATCACCGTGGCACAACGTGCGGGTATCCGGCATCGAGGCCTCGTCCCGCGCCCAGGCAGGGAGGACGGACCAGGCTCGCAGGACCGGAGCGGCTGCCGGGTGAGGACCGGCCGTATGGAGGCGGGCGACGGCATGAGCCGCCTTCGCCGGGCCGCGCATCGCCGGGAGCCCGGACGGGAGTACGGCCTCGGGCGTCCGATGAAGGCGGGCGAGGAGGGTGGCGGCTTCCTCCCAGGGGGCGGCTTCGGGAGTTTCGGGGTCCACGGGAGTGCCGTACGGCCAGAACGTGACCAGTCGGCCGTGCAGTTCGGCCGCCTTTACCGCGATCGGCGCCAGGAGGACGCCGTCAAGGGCCGGATGCGCGGCGACGGCCATACGAGCCGCGAGCTCCCCAGCGTCGGTACCGGGACCATGCGCCTTAGCCACGGTGTCCGCATGCCGCACGACGGTGCCATCGACCCGATCCGCCAGCACAGAGGAGACCTCGGTGCCGCAGGCACAGACACTCGCACCCGAGTGCACCGCGGCACGCACCTTCGCGGCAAGCCCGGGCAGCACGTCTACGGTCACTCGAATCCCCCTGAGGTCGTACGCAGCCAACTCAACCCCACAAGCCCGGGGCAACCAAGTGAGCGTACGCAGCCGACAAACACCCCCAGAACCGCAACCATCAATTGAGCAACCACAACGGCGAGCAACCAGCTACGCGAGAGCGGCGCCGGTTTAGGCGCAAAGAGGCGCCCGCGCAGCTCCCCAGCTGCGCGGGCGTCTCTGTGCCGTCCGCCGCACCCCCGTCCCCACGGGGTTTCATGGCCGGATGTCCCCGCCCGGACCGCTCTTCCGGGCCTGGGGCGCCGCTCAGCGCCCCAGCATCACGCCCACGGACGACGCTTGTGTGACCACTGCTTCCCAGCCGCCGAAGACGACCACGAGCAGGGTCGCCAGGGGGAGGACCATGGCCGTCGCCACCAAGGGGTGGCGCTGGCCGGACCGGCGGGTACCGAACGCGGCGCTGTGCGCCTTGCGTCCCCGCGTGCGGATCATCGTCCGCGATGCCGTGTCCGCCATGGTCCCTCTCCTGACCTTCTGTTGATGAAGCTCTTGCAGTTGATGAGGCTGTTGTTGCTGATCGATCTCCTGCTGTCTGGCAGCGGCGGGTGACTGACCTCGGGGGACGAGTGCTGCACCCGCCGCTTGACTTCAAATCTAGGTGGGCGGGGCCCATGGGGCGTCATGCCGTCGTATCGATTGCCGGGCCTCCCGGAGGATGACCGATGACCTGCGGAGTACTCCCCTGGGTGGAGACGAGGTCCTAGGTCTCGGGGTCTTCCCGGAGGGGACGTCCGGTCTGCCCTTTCTGCTCCGAGCTGTCCTCCCTGGGCACGGGCTGTTCGACCAGGGCCAGCACCCTGGTCGCCATGAAGCGGGCCGTGCGGACCACCCCTCCGCTGCGGGTGACTTCGCTCACTTCCACCACTCCTCGGCGGACCGCCGTCTCCACCCGGCGCCCCGCGCGGCTCGCGACCACCTCGTATGTACGTGTCGTGTCCCCTGCGTCCACGACTATCTCCACGCGATCACCCTTCACTGGCCCAATCCCCCTTCTGCGACCGATGGTTGGGGATCCCGGCAGCCCAAAGCCGCTGAATTCGCCCGTCCCCTGACCATCTTTCAAGTCTCCCACCCGGCACTGACAATCGGCCGAGCCGCGAGGGCGCGGCCTCTGCGCACGCCCGGCCACGGAAACGTAAGCTGTGCCACGTCAAACGGACCGGGCAGCGGGGATGGACATGGCGATGATGCGCCTGAGGCGCGAGGACCCGCGTGTCGTCGGCTCGTTCAAGATCCACCGACGGCTCGGTGCGGGTGGGATGGGCGTTGTCTATCTGGGCTCCGACCGGCGTGGCCAGCGAGTCGCACTGAAGGTGATCCGGCCGGATCTGGCGGAGGACCAGGAGTTCCGGTCGCGGTTCGCGCGCGAGGTGTCGGCGGCGCGGCGGATCCGGGGCGGATGTACGGCCCGGCTCGTCGCCGCGGATCTGGAGGCGGACCGTCCGTGGTTCGCGACGCAGTACGTCCCCGGGCCCTCGCTGCACGACAAGGTCACCGGGGAGGGGCCGCTCACCGCGGCCGAGATCGCGGCCGTCGGCGCCGCCCTCTCCGAGGGGCTCGTCGCCGTGCACGAGGCCGGTGTCGTGCACCGGGATCTCAAGCCGTCGAACATCCTGCTCTCCCCGAAGGGGCCGCGCATCATCGACTTCGGCATCGCCTGGGCGACGGGGGCGAGCACGCTCACGCACGTCGGTACGGCGGTGGGGTCGCCCGGTTTCCTCGCACCCGAGCAGGTGCGGGGTGCCGCCGTCACGCCGGCCACGGATGTGTTCGCGCTCGGGGCCACGCTGGCGTACGCGGCGACCACCGACTCGCCTTTCGGGCACGGCAGTTCCGAAGTGATGCTCTACAGGGTGGTGCACGAGGAGCCGCAGTTGAAGGGTGTGCCGGACGCGCTGGCCCCTCTCGTACGGGCATGTCTGGCGAAGGATCCGGAGGAGCGGCCCAGCACGCTTCAACTGTCGTTGCGGCTCAAGGAGATCGCGTCTCGCGAGGCGCAGGGGCTGAGTTCCGCCCGGCCGCCCGCGCCGCGCGTGAACGAGGCCGAGCGGCCGACGGGGCGGCTCACGGAGAACCACCAAGACCCGCGCACCCAGCGGCGTACGCAGGGCACTCCCCCGCCGCCGCGGAACAGCACCCCTTCGCGGAACAGCACGCCGTCGCGGAACGGGGCGCGCCCGGTGCCGTCGCGGGGCAACTCGTCGCGCTCCAGCTCAGGCGGCCGGCCTGCGGCGTCACGCAGTGGGGCGGGGCGTTCGGGGCCGCGGTCCACCGGGTCCGGGCGGCGGCCCGCCAATCCGCGGTTGCTGCGGCAGCGGCTGTTCGTGTTCGTGGTGGTGACGCTGCTGGTGGCGCTCGGGATCGCGGCGGCACAGGGCTGCCAAGGGCCGGAGCGCGGGCTCGGCGGTGAGCAGCGGCAACAGGAGCCCGTACAGCCGGAGTTCAGCACGCCGGACGGGCTGATGGCCGAGCGGTACGAGTCGACGCTCGAGATGCCGCCTCAGGACTGAGGCGGCCCGTCGCGACCGCGTAGAAGGCCACCGCTGCCGTTGCCCCCACGCCGGTCTTCGGGTACTCCGGTGCGCCCGCTCACTCCCCTTCCGGGGGCGCCCGTTCCGCAGCATGTGCAGCACGGCCCGTTCGGCAGGTCCCTGGGTGGCTGGAATGCCGTAGGCGCCCTCGTCGCCGAGGTGAGGCAGCGCGGCGGCGACCGTGACGCCCTCCTCGAAGAGTTCGACCACCCGCGGGTTGATGTAGGAAGCCCGGCAGACCGCAGGTGTGTTGCCGAGGTACCCGGCCACCTCGCGTGCCGCCCGGGAAATGGCCTTGCGCCGGGCGGTCTCGCTGCGCGCGACGGGCTGCGAGACGGCCAGCGCCACGGCCGCCATGACGGTGGCGTGCCAGGTGCGGAAGTCCTTGGCGGTGATCTCCAGGCCGGCCAGTTCCTTGAGGTACGCGTTGACGTCCTGGCCACTCACGTCATGCCAGGCGCGCCCCGCCCAGTAGGCAAGGAGCCGGTCGCCGCCGCCCCGGCGCCGCAGCAGTGCGGTGAGCGCTCGGCAGGCGGCGGGGTCCGCGACCGTCTGGGCGATCTCCTTGCCGTGCTTGCCGGTGTAGGTGAACAGGACCGCACCGGCCTGGCAGCGGGAGTGTTCCCGCAGGAGCGTGGTGAGGCCGTAGCTGTTGTTCAGGTCGGTGTAGCGGTCGCTGCCGATGCGGAAGAAGCCGAGGTCGAGCAGGCGTACGGCCGTGGCCAGGACCCGCTGCCGGGTCAGCCCGCGGTCGCGCAAGTGCCCTTCGACAGCCTCCCGTACCGCGGGCAGAGTCTCGGCGACGTCGAGTACGTGCTCGTGCTTGGCCTGCTCCTGCTCGGCACGGAACTGCGGGTGGTACAGGTACTGACGGCGTCCGGCGGCGTCGGTACCCACAGCCTGCAGATGACCATTGGCCCGGGTGCAGATCCACACGTCCCGCCAGGCCGGCGGGATGACCAGCTGCCGGATCCGGGTCAGCTCCGCGGGGTCGCGCAGCGGCTCCCCTCGGGCGTCTACGTAACGGAAGCCGCGCCCATGGCGCAGGCGGCGGTACCCGGGGTCAGTCGGACGGCTGTGGTAGAGACGCACCGCAACCTCCTTGGCCGTACCTGCGGCGAGGAAAGTACCGACTCGCCCAGCGCACGGCCCGCCGGACCTGCGAGCGCGCCCCCGCCTCAAGACGGGGGCGCGCTCGCCTACTTCACTTCATCTCGCTGTGCACCTGGCCACGTCGGCTAGGCGGGCCCGTTACGCATGGACGTGTCCGCGCCGATGTCCGCGCCCGTGGCCGCGGGTGGTGAACAGCCGGTACAGCGCGAGGAGGATGACGGACCCGATGATGGCCGCGATCCAGGTGGACAGATCGAAGAAGCCGTCGATCGAGTCGACTCCGAACATCACCTTGCCGAGGAAGCCTCCAAGCAGGCCTCCGGCGATACCGATGAGCATGGTGACGATGATTCCGCCCGGGTCCTTGCCCGGCATGAGCGCCTTGGCGATGGCTCCCGCGAGCAGACCGATGACTATCCACGCGATGATGCCCATGGCAGAGTTTCTCCCTTGTGTCCGATTCGCCGGACGGGTAACCCATGCGCACGTCACCAAACAGCAGTTGGCGCCGAAACCCGCGAACGCGCAGCCTGACATGGGGCCGAAGAAACTCCCGTTTGCTGTGTCCGCTCCCGTTGTCCCTGGCTGCCCGCAGGGCCTGCTCCAGGGCAGCCGCACCCGCCGTACCGCGAATGAGTGGCGGCCCGGACCGGATTGACCGTCGCGTGGAGGGGTACTCCGACGATCTTGGGAGACCTGCCAGCCGGTCGTAGGTCGGAGGGAGAGCCGTGCTTGATGAGAAGGTCAAGAACGTCTTCGTGATCGGGCTCGACGAGGCCAACCTGCCGACGCTCCGGCAGGTCCCGGGAGCCCGCTCACTGCGCTTCCACCAGCTGCTGACGATCGAGGAACTGCAGATCGGCGAGGTGCATCTGCCCACGCTGATCGAGAAGGCCCGGGGCGCGCTGGACGCATTCGACGGCAGCGTCGACGCGATCGTCGGCTACTGGGACTTCCCGGTCAGCACCCTCGTCCCGATTCTGAGCGAGCGCTACGGCACCCGCAGCACGAGCCTTGAGTCGGTGGTCAAGTGCGAGCACAAGTACTGGAGTCGGCTGGAACAGCAGAAGGTCACCGACCGACACCCGCGCTTCGGCAGGGTCGACCTGAAGGCCGAGCCGCCGCGCCCGCCCGAGAACCTCAGGTTCCCGATGTGGATCAAGCCTGCGCTCTCGTACTCCTCCGAACTCGCCTTCGGCGTCAAGGACGAGCAGGAGTTCCGTACCGCCGTCGCCGAGGTCCGCGAGGGAATCGACCGGATCGGCCGCCCCTTCGAGCACATCCTTGAACGTATCGACCTGCCGCCGGAGATGGACGGTCTCGGCGGCCGGGTCTGCCTCGCGGAGGAGGAGATGTCCGGCGTCCAGGTCGCCGTGGAGGGCTACGTCCACCAGGGCGAGGTGACGGTCTACGGGGTCCTGGACTCCATCGACTACCCGGACTCGCCCTGCTTCCTGCGCCACCAGTACCCCTCGACGCTGCCGCCACCGGTCATCGCGGAGCTCCACGACGTCACCGACCGCGTGATGCGGCGCATCGGCATGGACTCGGCCACCTTCAGCATCGAGTACTTCTACGATCCGCGGACCCGGCAGATCAGCCTGCTGGAGATCAACCCCCGGCACTCCCAGTCGCACGCGGAACTCTTCCAGTACGTCGACGGCGTGCCCAACCACCACTGCATGGTCAGCCTCGCGCTCGGCGACGACCCGCGGATGCCGCACCGCGAGGGCCCGTACGCGATGGCGGCGAAGTGGTACTACCGCTGGTTCACCGACGGTGTAGTACGCCGTGTGCCCGGGCCAGAGGACATCGCCCGTATCGAGCGGGAGATCCCGGGCGTACGCGTCGACGTGGTGCCCGAGGAGGGCACCCGGCTCTCGGAGCTTCCCCAACAAGACAGCTACAGCTACGAGTTGGCCCACATCTTCACCGGCGGGGCGAACGAGGAGGAGCTGCGGGAGAAGTACGACCACTGTGTGGCCGCGTTGGGCCTCGTCTTCGACGACGTCCCGCCCGAGTGACGCGACAGTGACGAGATGCCGCGAGAGTTAAGGAGCACGTCGGTCCCATGCGTTACGTGACCAACCTGCCGTACGCGACGAAGGAAGATGAACACGTCACGATCCCCATGTCCGACGGGGTCCGTCTCTCCGCGCACATCTGGCGCCCCACCTCCTCGGACGACGAGCCGGTGCCCGCGGTGCTGGAGTACATCCCGTACCGCAAGCGCGATCTGACGTCCGTACGGGACTCGATCCACCACCCGTACATCGCCGGGCACGGCTACGCCTGCGTCCGCGTCGATCTGCGCGGCACCGGCGACTCGGAGGGCGTGCTGCGCGACGAGTACCTGGAGCGGGAGCAGGCCGACGCCGAGGAGGTCCTGGCCTGGCTGGCGGAGCAGCCCTGGTGCGACGGCGGCACGGGGATGATGGGGATCTCCTGGGGCGCGTTCGCGGCACTCCAGGTGGCGGCCCGCCGGCCGCCCAGTCTGAAGGCCGTCGTCATCGCCTCCTTCACCGACGACCGGCACGCCGACGACATGCACTACATGGGCGGCGCCCTGCTGTCGGACAACCTGGCCGAGGCGGGCACCATGTTCGCCTACGGCACCTGTCCGCCCGACCCCGCGGTGGTCGGCGACCGCTGGCGCGAGATGTGGCGGGAACGGCTGGAGAACACAGAGCCCTGGGTTCTCCAGTGGCTGCGCCACCAGCGCCGAGACGACTACTGGCGGCACGCCTCGGTGTGCGAGGACTACCAGAGCGTGCGCTGCCCGGTCCTGGCCTCAAGTGGATGGGCGGACGGCTACTCCAACGCCGTGACGCGGCTGCTCGGCAACCTGGACGTGCCACGCAAGGGGCTGATCGGCCCCTGGTCGCACAAGTTCCCCCACCTCGGGGAGCCGGGCCCTGCCATCGGATACCTCCAGGAGGTCGTGCGGTGGTGGGACCACTGGCTCAAGGGCGTCGACAACGGCGTCATGGACGGTCCCATGCTGCGGGCATGGATGCAGGACAGCGTGCCGCCCTCCACCGCGTACGAAGAACGGCCGGGACGCTGGGTCGGAGAGCCGGAGTGGCCCTCTCCGCACATCCGGCCGGTCACGCGTCCGCTCACCCGGCACAGGATCGAACCTCCGCAGGACCCGGCGGCAGACCCGGCACAGCAGCGCGACGGCGACGCGATGACCGTGCAATCGCCGCTGTCCGTCGGCCAGTTCGCGGGCAAGTGGGCCTCGTACAACGCGCCACCGGACCTGCCGTACGACCAGCGTGAGGAGGACGGCGGTTCACTCGTCTTCGAAACCGAGCCGCTGACCGAACGGCTGGAGATCCTCGGCTCACCGAGCGTGGAACTCGATCTGTCGGTGAATGAACCGGTCGCCATGGTGGCCGCGCGCCTGTCCGACGTGAGCCCCGACGGCGCCGCGACCCGCGTCTCGTACGGCCTGCTGAATCTCACCCGCCGCGACGGTACGGAGTCCCCCGAACCACTGGAACCGGGCCGTCGCTACCGCGCCACCATCCCGTTGAACGGAGTGGCGCAGGCGTTCCCGGAGGGCCACCGCATCAGGCTCTCCTTTTCCACGTCCTACTGGCCCCTGGCATGGCCACCGCCGAAGCCCGCGCTGCTCAGCGTCCACGAGAACTGCAGCACGCTCACCCTGCCGGTCCGACCGGTGGACGAACCCGACGACGTACCGCCGAACCCCTTTGCCGAACCCGAGGGCACACCACCGATCGCCACCAGTCAGGTGACGCCGACCGAGGAGCGCTGGGAGGTCAAGCGGGACCTGGTCGGCTACCACGCGGAACTGGAGATCGTGAAGGACCGGGGCACGGTCCGCTTCGAGGACATCGGCCTCGAAGCCGGCCGCCGCGCCTATGAGCGCTATACGGCGGTCGCCGACGACTTCACCTCGGTCGGCGGCGAATCCACTTGGACCATGCGATTCCGGCGAGACAACTGGGACGTACGGGTGGTGACGCACACCGAGCTCACCTGCGACGAGACGGATTTCTTCGTGGACGCGACCCTCGACGCGTACGAGACCGGCCGCCGCGTCTTCTCCCGCACCTGGAACGAGAAGGTGCCGCGTGATCTGCTCTAGAAGGCCGATGAAGATCTTGTTGAGGGGCTGTCCGGTCGGAGGCCGGATGGCCCTCATTTGCTATGTGGTGGCTGGGGCGAGGGTCCAGGCGCCGTCGATGCGGGTGACTCCGAGGTTGATCAGTCGGCGGAGGTTGAGGGCGGCGGCCCGGGTGTGGAGCCACGTGTCGTTCTTGAGGATGCCGCGGTAGCGCAGGCGCCGGTTGCCGTGGTGGACGATCCAGGCGACGGCGCGTTCGACCGGTGGTCTCCAGCGGCGGTAGTCGGCCTGCCAGCCGGGATCGGTGGCGGCCTGGTGGCGGGCGGCCGCTTGGAGGTCGTGGTGCGGGCGGATGGTCAGGATGCGTCCGGCCTTGGCTTTGGTGCACCGCTCGCGCAGGTGGCATCCGGCGCATAAGTCCCCGAAAGAGGCTTTGCGTTGGTGGTGCCGGCCGCCGGGGTCGGACAGGGCCACGGCGTGTCCGGCCGGGCAGGTCACGACGGCGGCTGTGGTGTCGATGACGAAGTCGTCGAGGGTGAAGCCGCCGGGGACGGCCGGCCGCAGCGGGGCGGGCTTGAGGAACAGACGATGTCCTGCCTCGTGGAGTGCCTGTCGGGCGTCGCTGGTGGAGTAGGCGGTGTCGCCGAAGGCGTCCAGCGGCTCATCCTCGTCGGCAAGCAGCTCAAGTCCCACAGCGGCCTCGTGGTGCTCGGCTCCGGCGCCGGGCCGCAGAGCGACGGCGGTGTATAACCCGGTCTCGGGCTCCATGGCCAGGTGGGCCTTGAAGCCGTCCTGCTGGTGGCTGCGGGTTTTGTGGACGTGCCGGGCTTCCGGATCGACAGTGGAGACCATCCGGTTCGGGGCGGTGCCCCGGGTGATACGCCAGCGTCCGTCGCGGCCGTCGGAGTCGCCGGCGGGCTCGACGTCTTGTCCGGCGACCAGGGCCAGGATGCCCACCGCGTTCGCGGCTTTCTCCGCCAGTTGCTGTTCGGGCAGGTGGCCCAGCAGCCGCAGCGCATCTGTGACCAGCGCGTCGACCAGCTCGGCGCGGGCCTGCTCGTCGTTCCAGGCAATCTTCGGTTTGCCCGGGTCGGTGTAGTCGTGCGCGGTGCACTGCACCGCTGCCACCTCGGCCGCTGCGGGGACTTCGCGGATCACCGCGCGGACGGCGGCGATGATCTGGGTGACGGTGTCCTGGGTGGCGACCGCGTCGTCCAGCACAGTGGAGTCCAGCGCCCGACGGTGCTTGCCCTTGAGTACGCCGGTGGCCTTCACGACCTCGCGCACGGCATCGAAGATACGGTTCGGGCGGGCGGAACGGGCCAGCCGACGGCGGAAGTAGGCCAGCAGCGACGGGTCGAAGGCCATGTCGTTGAGGCCGAGCCCACATGCGGCCTTCCACCGCAGGTCGCACCGCAGTTCCTGGACCGTCTCGAAGTCCGACAGCCCGTGCAGGGCCTGCAGCGTGATCGCGGCGGCCAGGATCTGCGGCGGCATGCTCGGCCGTCCGTTCGCCGACGGATACATATCCGCGAACATCTCAGCCGGGAACAGCTCGCCGCGGTGCTCGGCCAAGAACGCGAACACACTCCCGGCCGGGATCAGATCCCGACACGTCGCCCACACGTCCGGCCCGACCATCTCGCCGACCCACTCACCCATCGCCACACAACGAGTCTGGTCCTGCCGCTCACGCGGCAGGACCAGAACCCAACATCTTCATCGGCCTTCTAGGCCCTGTCTCCCCGAGACAGGACCTAGAAGGCCGATGAAGATCTTGTTGAGGGGCTGTCCGGTCGGAGGCCGGATGGCCCTCATTTGCTATGTGGTGGCTGGGGCGAGGGTCCAGGCGCCGTCGATGCGGGTGACTCCGAGGTTGATCAGTCGGCGGAGGTTGAGGGCGGCGGCCCGGGTGTGGAGCCACGTGTCGTTCTTGAGGATGCCGCGGTAGCGCAGGCGCCGGTTGCCGTGGTGGACGATCCAGGCGACGGCGCGTTCGACCGGTGGTCTCCAGCGGCGGTAGTCGGCCTGCCAGCCGGGATCGGTGGCGGCCTGGTGGCGGGCGGCCGCTTGGAGGTCGTGGTGCGGGCGGATGGTCAGGATGCGTCCGGCCTTGGCTTTGGTGCACCGCTCGCGCAGGTGGCATCCGGCGCATAAGTCCCCGAAAGAGGCTTTGCGTTGGTGGTGCCGGCCGCCGGGGTCGGACAGGGCCACGGCGTGTCCGGCCGGGCAGGTCACGACGGCGGCTGTGGTGTCGATGACGAAGTCGTCGAGGGTGAAGCCGCCGGGGACGGCCGGCCGCAGCGGGGCGGGCTTGAGGAACAGACGATGTCCTGCCTCGTGGAGTGCCTGTCGGGCGTCGCTGGTGGAGTAGGCGGTGTCGCCGAAGGCGTCCAGCGGCTCATCCTCGTCGGCAAGCAGCTCAAGTCCCACAGCGGCCTCGTGGTGCTCGGCTCCGGCGCCGGGCCGCAGAGCGACGGCGGTGTATAACCCGGTCTCGGGCTCCATGGCCAGGTGGGCCTTGAAGCCGTCCTGCTGGTGGCTGCGGGTTTTGTGGACGTGCCGGGCTTCCGGATCGACAGTGGAGACCATCCGGTTCGGGGCGGTGCCCCGGGTGATACGCCAGCGTCCGTCGCGGCCGTCGGAGTCGCCGGCGGGCTCGACGTCTTGTCCGGCGACCAGGGCCAGGATGCCCACCGCGTTCGCGGCTTTCTCCGCCAGTTGCTGTTCGGGCAGGTGGCCCAGCAGCCGCAGCGCATCTGTGACCAGCGCGTCGACCAGCTCGGCGCGGGCCTGCTCGTCGTTCCAGGCAATCTTCGGTTTGCCCGGGTCGGTGTAGTCGTGCGCGGTGCACTGCACCGCTGCCACCTCGGCCGCTGCGGGGACTTCGCGGATCACCGCGCGGACGGCGGCGATGATCTGGGTGACGGTGTCCTGGGTGGCGACCGCGTCGTCCAGCACAGTGGAGTCCAGCGCCCGACGGTGCTTGCCCTTGAGTACGCCGGTGGCTTTCACGACCTCGCGCACGGCATCGAAGATACGGTTCGGGCGGGCGGAACGGGCCAGCCGACGGCGGAAGTAGGCCAGCAGCGACGGGTCGAAGGCCATGTCGTTGAGGCCGAGCCCACATGCGGCCTTCCACCGCAGGTCGCACCGCAGTTCCTGGACCGTCTCGAAGTCCGACAGCCCGTGCAGGGCCTGCAGCGTGATCGCGGCGGCCAGGATCTGCGGCGGCATGCTCGGCCGTCCGTTCGCCGACGGATACATATCCGCGAACATCTCAGCCGGGAACAGCTCGCCGCGGTGCTCGGCCAAGAACGCGAACACACTCCCAGCCGGGATCAGATCCCGACACGTCGCCCACACGTCCGGCCCGACCATCTCGCCGACCCACTCACCCATCGCCACACAACGAGTCTGGTCCTGCCGCTCACGCGGCAGGACCAGAACCCAACATCTTCATCGGCCTTCTAGGCCCTGTCTCCCCGAGACAGGACCTAGCCGGTGCTGAGCCGACGCGTCTTCCCCGAGCTCGATGCGGCGATGCGGCCTCAGGGCTGAGGACGGCCCGTCGCGACCGCGTAGAAGGCCACCGCTGCCGCTGCACCCACATTCAGCGAATCCACCCCGTGGGCCATCGGGATGCGGACCCATTCGTCCGCGGCCACCAGGGCCTGGGTGGACAGGCCGTCGCCCTCCGCGCCCAGCATCAGGGCGACCCGTTCCATCCGGTGCGGGGCGACCTCGTCGAGGCTCTTGGCCTTCTCGTCCGGAGTGAGCGCGAGGAGGGCGAAACCCGCCTCGCGGACGGTCTCGAGGCCTTTGGGCCAGGTGTCGAGTCGCGCGTACGGGACGGAGAAGACCGCGCCCATGGAGACCTTCACGCTGCGGCGGTAGAGCGGGTCCGCGCAGTCCGGTGAGAGGAGGACCGCGTCCATGCCGAGGGCGGCGGCGGAGCGGAAGATTGCGCCGATGTTGGTGTGGTCGTTGACCGACTCCATGACGACCACCCTGCGGGCCGTCTGAAGCAGATCGTCGGGGGTCGGCAGCGGTTTGCGCTGCATGGAGGCGAGGGCGCCGCGGTGTACGTGGTAGCCGGTGACCTGCTCGGCGAGTTCGGGGCTCACCGCGTATACCGGGGCGGGGAGTTCGTCGATGACGTCGCGCATGACGTCGACCCACTTGGCGGAGAGCAGCATCGAGCGCATCTCGTAACCGGCGTCCTTGGCCCGTCTGATGACCTTCTCGCCCTCGGCGATGAACAGACCCTCGGCGGGCTCGCGCTTGCGGCGCAGCTCGACGTCGGTCAGGCCCGTGTAGTCGCGCAGGCGCGGGTCGTCGGGTTCCTCAACGGTGATGAGATCGGCCACAGAGCGATACTGCCTTGTCCCGGGTGCGGTGCCAACGGCTTGGACAGAGTTGGGTTACCACGGGTTACGCGGAGGGCTTCGGGCCCACGTTCACCACGTCGCCGATGACGATGACCGCCGGGGGCTTCACGTCCTGGGCGCGTACGGTCTCCGCCACCGTTTCGAGGGTCGCGTCGACCCGGCGCTGGGCGGCCGTCGTACCCTCCTGGACCAGGGCGACGGGCGTGTCCGGGGACTTGCCGTGCGCGATGAGCGTCTCGGCGACCTTCGGAATCGTACTGACGCCCATGAGGATCACCAGCGTGCCGGTCAGCCGGGCCACGGACGGCCAGTCGACCAGGGAGCGCTCGTCGTCGGGCGCGATGTGACCGCTGACCACGGTGAACTCGTGGGCGACGCCCCGGTGGGTGACGGGGATGCCCGCGGCGCCCGGGACCGAGATCGAGCTGGAGATGCCGGGCACGACCGTGCAGGGGATGCCGGCCTCGGCCAGCGCCTGGACCTCCTCCATACCGCGCCCGTAGACGAAGGGGTCGCCGCCCTTGAGTCGTACGACCGACTTGCCCTGCTTTGCGTGTTCAATGAGCGCGTTGTTGATGGCCTCCTGGGCCATGAACCGGCCGTACGGCAGCTTCGCCGCGTCGATCACCTCGACGCTGGAGGGCAGCTCCGCGAGCAGGTCGCGGGGGCCCAGGTGGTCGGTGATGACCACGTCCGCCTCGGCGAGGAGGCGGCGGCCGCGGACCGTGATCAGGTCCGGGTCGCCGGGGCCGCCGCCGACCAGGGCGACTCCGGGGGCGCGGGTGCGGTGGTGTGGGGCCACGAGGGTGCCGTCGTGGAGGCCCTCGACGACCGCGTCGCGGATGGCGGCGGTGTGGCGGGGGTCGCGGCCGCGGGCGTTCGTGGTGAGGACGGCGACCGTGACGCCTTCGCTGTGGCCGGTCGCGGGGGTCCAGGCGGTGGCCGCGTCGGCGTCGTCGGAGCGGACGCACCAGACGCGGTTCGCTTCTGCCTCGGCCGAGGCTCCGGTGTTCGCTTCGTGGTCGCTGGTGGCGATCAGGGCGTACCAGGCGTGGGCCAGGTCGCCCTCCTCGTAGGGGCGCCTGTGCCAGGTGAGCTCGCCGGCTTCTGCCATTGCCTCTACGGAGGGGGTGGCTTCGGGGGATACGAGGTGGATGTCCGCGCCTGCTGCGATCAGGGCCGGGAGGCGGCGTTGGGCTACCTGGCCGGCGCCCAGGACTACTACTCGGCGGCCGGTGAGGCGGAGGCCTACGGGGTAGGCGGGGTGTTCGGCCATGGAGGTGCGGCCCTTCTTGCGGGACATTGCGGGTGGGGTCCTGCGGCTTTGGAGGACCCCCTGACGTGCGGATTTTACGGTGCGGGTGGGTGGGGGCTGGGGTGGGTGGGGTTTCTTTCCCCAGGCCCGCCCCTTCCCGGAACCGGGGGCTTTGCCCCCGGGCCCCCGGGGGTGGGTGGGCACGTGCGGGTGCGTTGTGGGCTGTGCCCACCCGTTCCGCCCTGCGGAACGACTGCCCACAGACTGGCCCGCGGCTACTTCTCTGTTACCCCTGCTGAGTCGAACGTTGCTACCTCGTGCATTGCTCTTGCTGCGCTTTGGACCATGGGGAGGGCCAGTAGGGCGCCTGTGCCTTCGCCCAGGCGGAGGTCCAGGTCTACCAGGGGGCGGAGGCCCAGTTTGTTGAGGGCGGCTACGTGGCCTGGTTCGGCGCTGCGGTGGCCTGCGATGCAGGCTGCCAGGACCTCGGGGGCGATGGCTCGGGCTACCAGGGCGGCGGCGCCGGCGCTTACGCCGTCCAGGATCACCGGCGTACGCAGGGAGGCGCCGCCCAGCAACAGGCCGACCATCGCGGCGTGTTCGAGGCCGCCGAACGCGGCGAGGACGCCGATGGGGTCGGCGGGGTCCGGCTGGTGGAGTTGGATGGCTCGGCGTACGACCTCGGTCTTGCGGGCCAGCGTCTCGTCGTTGATGCCGGTGCCGCGGCCGGTGACCTCGGAGGGGTCGGCGTCCGTGAAGACCGCGATCAGGGCGGCGGACGCGGTGGTGTTCGCGATGCCCATCTCGCCGGTGATCAGGGCCTTGTTGCCCGCTGCCACCAGATCACGGGCCGTGTCGATGCCCACCTCGATCGCCCGCTTGACCTCTTCGCGGGTCAGCGCGGGCCCGGTCGTCATGTCGGCGGTGCCGGCCCGTACCTTGCGGGGTAGCAGGCCCGGGGTGGCGGGCAGGTCGGAGGCGACGCCCACGTCGACGACGCAGACCTCGGTGCCGACCTGGCCGGCGAAGGCGTTGACCACCGCTCCCCCGCCCAGGATGTTGGCCACCATCTGGCCGGTGACCTCCTGCGGCCACGGGGTGACGCCCTGGGCGTGTACGCCGTGGTCGCCCGCGAAGATCGCGACGGCGGCGGGTTCCGGGATCGGGGGCGGGCACATCCGGGACAGGCCGCTCAGCTGGGCGGAGATGATCTCCAGCATGCCGAGGGCGCCCGCGGGCTTCGTCATGCGCTTCTGGCGTTCCCAAGCCTCGCCGAGTGCCTTGGCGTCCAGCGGGCGGATGTTGGAGACGGTCTCGGCGAGCAGGTCGTGCGGCTCCGCGCCGGGCAGGGCGCGGCGGCCGTACGTCTCCTCGTGGACGACCCAGGACAGCGGGCGGCGCTTGGACCAGCCGGCCTGCAGCAGCTCGGGCTCCTCCGGGAACTCGTCGACGTATCCGACGCAGAGGTATGCCACGACCTCCAGGTGCTCGGGCAGGCCGAGAGTGCGGACCATTTCGCGCTCGTCGAAGAAGCTGACCCAGCCGACGCCGAGGCCCTCGGCGCGGGCGGCCAGCCACAGGTTCTCGACCGCGAGCGCGGAGGAGTACGGGGCCATCTGCGGCTGGGTGTGGCGGCCCAGGGTGTGACGGCCGCCGCGGGTCGGGTCGGCGGTGACGACGATGTTCACCGGGGTGTCGAGGATCGCCTCGATCTTCAGTTCCTTGAATTGCTTCGCCCGGCCCTTGGGCAGCGACTTCGCGTACGCGTCGCGCTGACGCTGGGCCAGTTCGTGCATGGTGCGGCGGGTCTCGGCCGAGCGGATGACGACGAAGTCCCAGGGCTGCGAGTGGCCGACGGAAGGCGCCGTGTGGGCCGCCTCCAGGACGCGGAGCAGCACGTCGTGCGGGATGGGGTCGCTGCGGAAGCCGTTGCGGATGTCGCGGCGCTCGCGCATGACGCGCAGGACGGCCTCGCGCTCGGCGTCGTTGTAGCCGGGGGCGGCGGGGGTGGTGGGCTCGTCGCGTACGTCCGCTGCCGCTGCGTTCGCTACGTCCTCTACGCGGGCCGGGGTCTCCTCCTGCTCGCTCTGCTCAGCCTCATCGGATTGCTCTGCCTCGTTGGCCTCGTTGGCCTGGTCGGCGGAGGCCAGGGTGTCCAGGTCCTCTGGCTGTTGGGCTGCTACGGGCTGCTGTTCAAGGGCCTCAGCACCCTCAGTGACCTCAGTGGCCTCAACTGCGGGATCAGGTACGGGAGTTACCTCGGGGGCCGAGGGTTCGGCGGTTTCCGAGGCGACGGGTGCGGGCTCCTCCCCCGCGTCCGGTGCTGCCTCCGCGGGCTGTTCCGCATCCGGGAGCGGCGGGACGCTCATGCCGTGCGGGGGTGTCGGGGCGAGGTGGGGAGTCGTCGGGATGGTGCCGTCAACGGGGACGAACTGGCCGACGGGCTGCTCGGGTTGGGCTTGCTCCAGGCCGTGCGCGGGTACGGCCGCGTCGGCGGGCGTGGCGTGCTGCGGATCGGCGGGGTCCGCGGCCGGGGCGTCGGACTGGGCCGGGGCCTCCACGGGGTCCGCGAACTGCGCGGCCTCCTCGGTGACCACGGGCTGCGCCGACTCGTCCCCGCCACCGACCGGGGCCTGCGGCTCGGCTTCCGCGAACTGCTCGGCGTGATCCGGGAGTTGCGTTTCAACGGCGTGCGCGGGCAGTTCGGGATCGGGCGCGTGCGGGAAGTGCGAGACCGCCGGTGCGGGCTGGAAGTGCGTGGCGTCGGGGTGTTCGGGCGTGTGCGACGCCTGCGCGGGAGCCTCAAGGTGCGCGGGGTCCTCGTGCTGAGCGGCGCCCTCGTACTGTGCGGGTTCCGTCACCTGGCCCGCCTCATCCGAGACGTGGGCCGCCTCAGGAGCGGGCTCTTGCGGGAACTGCCCGGCCTCCGAGCTCTGTTCAGCCAAAGCCTCGAACTCCCCTACGGCGTCCGCGACTTCGGCCGGCCCGTGGATCTCGGACTCAACCGACACGGACTCCGTCACCGGCACGTCGACGGAAGCCTGCATGTCCTCGGGACCCTGCACGGCCTCGGAACCGTAGGCGGCTTCGGAACCGTGAGCGGTCTCGGAACCATCGGCGCCCTCGGGACCTACAGCCCCGTCACCACCCGCCTCCTCAACCACCGGCGGAGCCGCATCCTCCCCAGACTCCTGCCCGACCTGAGGAACCTCACCGCCCCCCACGCCCTCGGAGCCCTGCCCCACCGCGTCGCCCTCCGCACCACCCCGGACGACCGTTTCTGCAGCGCCCACCTCAGCACCGGCGTGTGCCTGGGCTCCCCAAGGCACCGCCCCCTGCAAGGCGAACTCGTCGCGCGGCACGTCACGGTGCTCGGGAGCCTCCGCGGGCGGCCCTGACTGCCGTACGGACATGGGGCCTGCCGGAGCACCGGCCGGACCGCGGTCGGCCAGCGAACGCACCGGGCTCCCGGCACTGTCCGGCGTCGGCGGACCGAGGTGCAGCGGACGCCGTGCCACGGGCGGCTGCGGCGCAGGCGTGGGCGCAGGCGCGGCAACAGGCTCGGGCGCGGACTCGCGCTCGGCAACAGGCTCAAGCTCGTTCACGGGCTCGGAAGCCGACTCACCGGCGGGCTCGGGCTCCGGCAGTCGGACGCCACTCAGGTCGACCGATCCGCTGTCCCGGCCCGACATCTCGTGCGGCCCGGGCTCATGCACCACCTCGGGTACGGGAGCCGGTGGCGGCGGAGGGACCTCGTTGCCCCAGGCGCCCTGGGCGCCCGGCAGCAGCAACAGGTCCTCGTGGTCCTCGGCGGGGGTCTCGGAGAGGTAGGCGTACGCACCCGGCGCCTGGGCGCCCGGCTGCTCCACCATGCCTGCGCTCTCCGGCAATCCCTCGCCCGGAACCTGGCCGGTGTCGGTCATGCGTACCCCTCGCTCGGTTTGTGCTCTACGACCTGCTCGTCCGGAGCGGCGCGGCGACCGCCCGCAGTGAAGAACGAGCGTCTGTGCCGGGCGGCACGAACGGCCAGTCGACAAAGCCATTAACAGGCATTGTCGCTGTCGGCCGGTCACCCTGGCAGCGTGATCCACCACGGTCCGCTGTGGACTGCGCCACGTTGCGCGCCCGCCAGCCCGCCGTACCACGCGGATCCCAATTGGGGCCCGTTTTCCGGACATTGACCGACGATATTTCGGACAAGCCGACGCAGTACAACGGTCGGCCAGCCTACCGCGAGCGGTACGACAACAGGATCACGGGTTGCGAACGGGGAGTCTGCCGGTAAGCAGAAACGCGACGTTCCGCTCCTTCTCCGTCCAGGCCCGCGTGTCCAGTTCGACGGACTGCAGCAGCGCGCACTCGACCTGATAGCCGTGCTCCGTCAGGTCCCTGCCGATGAGTTCGGCCGCGTCGCGGGTCGCGGCGTGCGTGACGATCCGCTGGGGGCGCCGGTCGGCGACGGCGGAGACCACCGCGGCACCCCCGCCCCCGACGCGTACGACATCGGGTTCGGGCAGGTTCTCCAGGATGTGCGGCGCGGTGCCGTGCACGATCTGGAGCGGTACGCCGAAGCGGCGGGCGGCGTCCATGGTGCGGGCGCAGGCGTCCCGGTCGCGGTCCACGGCGATGACCCCGGCCCCGCAGCGCGCGGCCTCGGTGGCGAAGGCGCCGCTGCCGGAGCCGATGTCCCAGACGAGATCGCCCACGCGCGGTCCCAGATGGGCGAGTTGAGCGGCGCGCAGCGGCTCGTTCTCACCCTCGCCGACCGCGCCGCCGTACGCCTCGGCGGGCAGCGCCCAGCCGCGCGGGCCCGCGCCCGGGTCGCGTCCGGCGATCCAGCCGCCGCGCTCGGTCGAAGCTACGGGCCCGCCCAGGACGATGACGACGTTCGGGTCGCGCCAGGTGTGGTCGGCGGCCTTGTCGGACGTGAGCATCGTGACCTGTTCGCGGTCGGTGCCGAGTTCCTCGCAGATGACGAACGTGCGGTGAACTCCCTCGAGGAGCAGGCCGAGTTCGGCCGGTCCGGCGCCGGGCGAGGTGAGGACGGCGACCTTGGTGTGGGCGCGGCACACGTTCACGGCGCGGCGCAGGGTGCGGCGGTGGGCGACGACCACCTGGGCGTCGTCCCAGGGCATTCCGGCGCGGGCGAAGGCGGCGGCGACCGAGGAGACCGCGGGCACCACTTCGACCTCGAGGCCGAACTCGGGGGCGCGCAGGGTGCGTACGACTCCGAAGAAGCCCGGGTCGCCGTCGGCGAGGACCACGGCGGTGCCGCGGTGTCCAGCGATGCGGCGGGCGGCGAGGGCGACGCTGCCGAGCCTGATGCGTTCGGCGGCCGGTGGCACCTCGGGCAGCAACAGATGATGGGCCGCGCCGGCCACCAGGGTGGCGGCACCGAGTGCGGAGCGCGCCGCGTCGGTCAGGGGCGAGCCGTCCCAGCCGATCACCGTGACCCGGTCGGCCATCGTCGTCAGTCTCCTGAAGTCTTCGCAGGTCGTCGAAAGTGGGGGTGTGCGCGGAGCCCCGTGAGCGTACCTGGTGACTTGTGGTGATGTGGGCGGGGGTCGCGGCGGCTGCCCCCTTGGTTCAGTTCCAGTCGGAGTACGTGAAACCGCCGGAGTCGTCGGACTGCTCGCCGACGCCGTCGAGGTCTTCGGGGAGGAGGCTCCACACGATGTAGTCCGTACGAAGGTCGGCCCAGCCGCCGTCCTCCGTGCGGGTCCTGGCTATACAGGCGCCGCGCAGGACGCCCTCGCTGATACAGCCGATCTTCTGGGCGACCTGCTGGGAGGCGGTGTTGTCGGCCGCCGTACGCAGCTCCAGGCGCTCGAACTTCTGGTCGCGCAGCAGCCATTGGGCGGTGGCGAGCGCGGCTTCGGAGGCGTAGCCCTCGCCGCGCGCCCAGGGCGCGATGATGTACGACATCTCCGTGGCGCGTACGTGCCAGTTGGCCTTGCTCAGCTGGATGACTCCGACCAGGCGCTGGGTGAGGAACTCGGTGACGGCGAGATCGAGGCCCCGGCCCGCGGTGCGCTCGACGGGCGCCTCTTCGGTGACCCAGTTGCGGGCCGAGTCCTCGGTGAACGGCTGGGGTACCGGAGTCCAGGCGACGACCAGCTCGTCGTTCATCATCTCCGTGAGGGCGGGAACATCGTCGTCCTCAAGAGGGCGCAGCACCAACCGCTCCGTGCTGAGGGAGACGTCGGGGAAGGTGTTCGTCATGCGCCACTCCGTAACCTTCAGGGACCATCGGGCCTGCTGAACTGCCCAGCATGCAGCATCAGAGCACCCGACCGCACCACGGGGCGGTCAGGAGCACGGGCCGGGGCGCGAGAGCCAGGTCTTTTGGCCCGTAATAGGGTCTGAGCATGCTTGATGCCCTGACGTGGGCGACCGCCGTCGCCGCGCTCGTGCTCGCCGCGTGGTGCGGCTGGGCCGCCTATCGGGACCAGCCGACGAAGGACTGGCACTTCATCGGTATGGCGGTGGTGTCACTGCTCGCCCTGGTGCAGTTGGTGGTCGGGATCGTCCAGTTGGCGCGCGGTGAGAAGCCGGAGCAGGGCACGACGATCTTCGTGTCGTATCTGATCGGCGCGTTCGCCTGTATCCCGGCGGCGGGCTTCATGTCGCTTGCGGAGCGCACCCGTTGGGGCTCGGTGACGGTAGCGGCCGGTGGTGTGGTGCTCGCCGTGCTGCAGGTGCGGCTCTATGACATCTGGGGAGGCTGAGGTGCCTGTGGCCGAGGAGAAGCCGGCGCGGACGCGGCTCATCGGCGGTCCGGGCATGCTGCTGGTCTGGCTGTACGGAGTGATGGTCGTCGGCGCCGTCTCGCGCTCCGTCGTGCAGATCGCGACGGAGTTCGACAAGGCGCCGCTCGCCTACTCGCTGTCCGCGGTCGCCGGACTCGTGTACGGCTTCATCACGTACTCACTCGTCCGCGGCGGCGAAACGGCCCGCAAGGCGGCGCTGGTGTGTTGCGCCGCCGAGCTCGTGGGCGTACTGACCGTGGGCACCTGGACCCTCGCGGACCCCTCCGCCTTTCCCGACGCCACGGTGTGGTCGGACTACGGCATGGGGTACTTGTTCATCCCCGTACTGCTCCCGGTGACGGCGATGTTCTGGCTGCGCAAGGCGCGTACCGAGGAGCAGGGCTAGGCCGAGGTGCCTGCCGGAGAGCAGGGTTAGGCGCTCGCTACGAACGCGCCCGCCGCCACCGGCTTGGCCAGCGTCACCAGCGTGAGCCGCTCGTGGACGCGGCGCCTGGCCACGGCCTCGTAGCCGTGCCGCCGGTACAGCTGGAGGTTGTGCTCGCTGCGGTGCCCGGTGAACAGCTGGAAGCTCTTGACCGCGCCACCTTCGGAGAGCCTCGCCTCGATGGCGTCGAGCAGTCGTCCGCCCAGGCCGTGGCGCTGCATACGCGGGTGAACGATCAGCTTGTCGATACGCGCCGTACCGTCCGCGTCGACGGAGCCGCGCACCGAGGCCACCACCTCGTCGCCGAGCCGGGCCACCAGGACCGTGCCGCTCGCCAGCTCCGCCTTGAGGGAGGCGAGGGTCTGGGTGAGGGGCTCGATGCTGTAGTCGCCGTACAGCTCGGCCTCGCTCTGGTAGCAGAGGAACTGCAGTTTGAGGATCTGTTCGGCGTCCTGCTCGGTCGCCCCCGAGATGGTCACGCTCATGCCCATGTGTGCATGCCTCCCGCTCACCTGTTCCGCCGGTTGTCCCTCACTCCTATCCCCGCGCTCACCAGGGCGCAACCTCCCCCGTGAGCATTCGACGCAGACATCCCAGGCATCTGGAACGTTCCGGACCAAGACTCCCCTGTGAGATACCCAACTCCCCCGCGATCTCCCGGTATGTCAGGTCATGCGGGGACAACAGCGCGGCCATCAGACGCGGGCAGCGACCGGGGAGCCGACGTACGGCGGAGTGCAGGGCGCGGCGCCGGGCCGCGGTGAGCGCGAGCTGCTCCGGGCCCGGCCCGCGGTCGTCGGCGGGCTCGGTGGCGTACGGCTGCTCGATGCTCGCGGTGTGCCGGTTGCGGCGGGCCTCGGTGCGGACGGCGACGCGCAGCCAGTCGGCGGGGTCGGCGGGCGGGCCGTCCTCGTCGAGGCGCTCCAGGAGTCGCAGCCAGACGGCCTGTTCGAGGTCGCCGGGCTCGGTCCCGGAGGCATGGGCCTCCGCGGACACCTCGGCGGCGAGCAGTGGGCTCAGCTCGGCGACCATGCCCGTGGCGGACCTATCCGTGGCCGCCATATCCGGGGCAGACATGTCATGCGTCATATGCGGGACGACGAGGTCGCCCCGGGAGAGGTTGCCCGGAGCGACCGTTTATCACTCCAACTGGTGCCTCGTGACTGAGTAGTTGACCTCAGCCGTTGACGAAGTCCTCGCGGGCGAGGAGTCCGGTGTCCGGGTTGTCGGTGAACACGCCGTCGATGCCGGTCTCGAAGTAGACCTTGAAGGCACCGAAGACATCGCCGTAGGCGTTCGGGTCGGTGCCCTTCCTGAAGTCGGCGGGCAGGAAGGTGTTCTCGTTGCGCATCGTGTACGGGTGCAGGATCAGGCCCGCGGCATGCGCGTCCTTGACGAGAGTGGTCGGCTTGGTGAGCTTGCCGCTGGCGTCCTTCGGGATGATCAGGTCGAGCGTGGGGCCGAGGCCCTGCGCGTACGAGGCGATCCACTTCAAGCCCTCGGGCTTGACGAGGTCGGCGACGGTGCGCGGGTCGCCCGCCTGGACGAAGTCCCAGGGGCGGCTGTTCGCGGAGGACAGCAGCACGACGAGCGGGTTGTCGACCAGCTTGTTCAGCCGCTGGATGCTGCTGGGCTCGAAGGACTGCAGGAACACGGGCGAGTTCTTCTTGTGCTTGCCGTACTTGCGCAGCAGCTTGGCGAGCCGCTCCTCCAAGCCGAGGCCCAGGCCGCGGAAGTAGGTGGGGTGCTTGGTCTCGACGTGCAGCCACACCTCCTTGCCGCGCTTACGGCTCTCGCGCTCGGCCCAGCGCAGGACCTCCTCGAAGGTGGGGATGTCCCAGCGGCCGTCGTACAGCGTGTTGTGCGGGCGGTTGCCCGGGATGCGCTCCTTGGCGCGCAGCGTCTTGAGCTCGGCGAGCGTGAAGTCCTCGGTGAACCAGCCCGTGAAGGACACGCCGTCGACGCTCTTCGTCGTCTTGCGGCCGGCGAACTCGGGGCGGTTCGCGACATCGGTGGTGCCGGTGATGTCGTTCTCGTGGCGGCACACGAGGTGGCCGTCCTTGGTGGGGACGAGGTCCTGCTCGATGACGTGCGCGCCCATGTCGAGGGCCAGTTGGTACGCGCCCAGGGTGTGCTCCGGCCGGTAGCCGCTGGCCCCGCGGTGCCCGATGATCGTCGGCACCGGCAGGCTCTTGTAGCCGCCGCCGTGCCGTTCGGCGGCCGCGGCCGTCCCGGGCAGCCCGACGGCCGCTCCGCCCGCGCCCAGCACCGCGGCCCCGAGCAGCGTCCGCCGTCTGGTGCCCTGCCCCTGCGCGTCCGACCCCTGCGTCCCCATGTGCGCTCCTCCGGTTGCTGCCCTGCACCTGCCAAATCCGGACGATCGTAGGTGCCCTTGGGTGACGGATGGGAGACCTGGGACGGAACACACGGATGATGCTCAGTGTCGTATGAGGTGCGGGAGTTGAGGGAACCCGGACTTCATGGATGCGGCATTTGTCACACATCTCGGGCAGGTGTCGAGCGTGCAACAGCGCGCCACCCCAGGTAAACAAGTAGCGACACTGCGTATCCACTGCGTGAACCCGGTGTGCAACACCCCGGGTGCCGCGAGTATCGTCCTCACCTGCAGAGACTCTTCACTCCCCCTTGACACCGGAGGGCTCGTTGTCCCGCTTTGCGTTCATCAAGGCAGTGCTCGGACCGATCATGCGCCTGATGTTCCGCGCACGAGTGGAAGGCGCGGAGAACATCCCCGGCTCCGGACCGGTCATCCTGGCCGGCAACCATCTGACGTTCATCGACTCGATCGTGCTGCCGCTGGTCTGCAACCGGCAGGTCTTCTTCATCGGCAAGGACGAGTACGTCACCGGGAAGGGGCTGAAGGGCCGCCTCATGGCCTGGTTCTTCACCGGCGTCGGCATGATCCCGGTGGACCGGGACGGTGCGAACGGCGGGGTCGCGGCGCTGATGACCGGCCGGCGGGTCCTGGAGGAGGGCCGGATCTTCGGCATCTATCCGGAGGGCACGCGCTCCCCCGACGGGCGTCTGTACCGGGGTCGTACGGGTATCGCGCGGCTGACGCTGATGACCGGGGCGCCGGTCGTTCCGTTCGCGATGATCGGCACGGACAAGTTGCAGCCGGGCGGGGCGGGGATTCCGCGACCTGGCCGCGTGACGGTTCGCTTCGGGGAAGCGATGGAATTCTCGCGGTACGAGGGGATGGATCGGGATCGGTATGTGCTGCGGGCGGTCACCGATTCGGTGATGGCTGAGGTCATGCGGTTGTCGGGGCAGGAGTACGTCGACATGTACGCAACCAAGGCCAAAGCGGCGTAGCCGCTCCGCTGGGTGGGGCGGGGGCGACTAAGCGTCGGGCGCTACAAGGTGTTTGTCGGCTGCGGGGCCGTCGTGGCTGGTCGCGCCCACGCGGCGGAGCCGCAAATTGAAACAGCCCCGCGCCCTAAGAGGCCTGCGGCCTCCTCAAGGGGCGCTCCCCTGAACGTCGCGTAGTCAGGTAGGCCGTTCTTCCGGTGGTCCGCCATCCAACTGCTCTGCGCCCGAGGCTGGGAACCACAGGACGAAGGTTGAGCCCTCTCCCATTCGGGAGAAGAGGCGGACTTGGCCGCCGTGGGATTCCACTATCTGGCGGACTATGGCTAGGCCCAGGCCCGCGTGGCGGTCTCGGGTGCCGCCGTTGCTTTTTGCTCGCCAGAAGCGGTCGAAGACTCGGGCCTGGTCGTCGTCCAAGATGCCGGGGCCCTCGTCCTGTACGGATGTCCAGAGCCAGCCTTCCGAGCGGCCCGCCGAGACCGTGATGCGGGTGCCGGGCGGAGCCAGTCGTACGGCGTTGGAGAGCAAGTTGCCCATCGCCCGGCGTAGCGCGTCGTGGTCGCCGATGACCGTCAGGCCTGTGGCGAGGCTGCGGTGCAGGACGAGACCGCGCTCGGCGGCGAGCGGTGCGAACTCCTCGCAGGCCTCGCCGGCCGCCGCGGCCAGGTCCACGTCGGCGTCGGCGAGTGCGGGTGCGGTGCGGCGGGCCGTGGCCAGCAGGTCCTCGACCAGGCGGGTCATACGGGTGGTCGCGCGGTCCACGCTGCGGGCGGCGGCTCTGCGTTCCGCCTCGTCGGACTCCTCGGTGGTCAGGACCGCGTCCAGGTTGGCGCGGATGATGGCGAGCGGGCTGCGCAGTTCGTGCGAGGCGTCGTCGATGAGCTGGCGCTGGGCCTGGAAGGCCTCGTCGAGCCGGTCGAGCATGGAGTCGATGGTGTCGGCGAGGTCGCGCAGTTCGTCCTTCGGTCCGTCGAGCCGGATGCGCTGCGAGAGGTCGGTGGCCTGGATGTCGGCGGCCGTACGGGAGATGGCCCGTACGGGACGCAGCACGCGACCGGAGAGGATCCAGCCGATGGCGAGGCTGGTGACGCCGAGGCCGCCGAGGACGACGAAGGAGGAGCGGCGGAGGTTGTCCAGGGTCGAGTAGTTGACCGCGGCCTCGACCTCCTTGAGTTTCACGGCGTCGAACTCGCCCATATAGACGCCGTTGATGTACTTCTTCGCCTGGAACGAATTGCTGACGGGATGTGCCTCGCCGCTGCGCTCGACCACGAAGTACGTCGCGCCGAGGACGAGGGCGGTGAGGACGAACAGCAGGCCGGAGTAGAGGACGGTGAGGCGGAAGCGGATGGTGTGGGTGAAGGCGGGCAGGTGCAGCCTCGCCCGCGCGAGGCGGAGTGGGGCGGTCAGCCGGCCCCGGCGGTGGTGGCCGGTCATCCCGCGTCCTCTCTGAGCCCGTCGTCCTCCCTGAGCCCGGTGTCCTCCTTGAGGCGGTAGCCCTGCCGGATGACGGTCTCGATGAGGGGCTCCTCGTCTCCGGTGATCTTCCGGCGCAGGGAGCCGACCGTGACCCGCACGGTGTTGGTGAACGGGTCGGCGTTCTCGTCCCAGACGTGTTCGAGCAGTTCCTCGGCCGGTACGACGCGGCCGGGGCGGGTCATCAGGTAGTGCAGGACGCCGAATTCCTTGGGGGTGAGGTGGAGTGGGCGGTCCCCGCGGAAGGCCTCGAAGCGGGCGGTGTCCAGGCGGAGTTCGCCGACCTCGACGACCGAGGTGCCGCCGTCCTCGCGGCGCAGCAGGGCGCGGATACGGGCGAGGAGTTCGGGCAGCGCGAAGGGTTTGACCAGGTAGTCGTCGGCGCCCTCGTCGAGGCCGCGGACGCGGTCGGCGAGCCGGTCGCGGGCGGTGAGCATCAGGATGCGCGGGCCGCCCTGGGTCGCCCGTACCGCGCGGCACACCGAGAACCCGTCGCCGTCCGGCAGATTGAGGTCCAGCAGGACGAGGTCGTAGTCGTTCACGGCCAGCTTCTCCGTGGCCGTGTCGACGTCCGGGGCGACGTCGACGGCGTACCCGGCCCTGACGAGGCCGACCTTGAGGGCGACGACCAGGTCTTCTTCGTCCTCGACCACCAGGAGCCTCATGGTGTTCCACCCCTTGCCGCTAGCTTCCGTCGATGATCGCCTGCGCGGCTTCCCTGGCGTCGGCCACGGGGATCGCGAACCCGATGCCTATGGAACCACCGCGTTGCTGGTCCAACGTCGCGATGGCCGTATTGATGCCGATGACGCGGCCGCGGGCGTCTACGAGGGGTCCGCCGGAGTTTCCCGGGTTGATCGACGCGTCGGTCTGCAGCGCCGGGCGTCGCTCGCCGCCTTCGCCGAGCTGTACGGAGCGGTCGAGGGCGCTGACGATGCCGGAGGTGACGGTTCCGCTCAGGCCGAGCGGGGAGCCGATGGCGAGGACGGTGTCGCCGACGCCGGGCCGGGCGCCGGTGGCCAGATCGGCGGCGCGCAGACCGCGTGCCGTCTCGGGTTCAAGAACGGCCACGTCGTTGGCACGATCATCACCGAGCACGTCTGCACGCAGCCGCCGGCCGTCCTGCAACTCGATCGACACCTCGGAACTGCCCGCCACCACATGCGCGTTGGTGAGAATCCGCCCACGCGCGTCGAACACGAACCCGGAGCCCTGACCGTCGTCAGTCTGGATCGACACCACGCTGGGCAGCACCCGCGCGGCAACGGCTTCGAGCCCGCCGACGTTCTGCGCGGCGGCGGGCGCGTCGGACTCCGCCTCGCCGAAGCCCCCGGCGGCGTACCCCGCGGCGCCGCCCGCAAGCACGGCGGCGAGGACGGCCGCGACGACCGGCCGGGGTTTACGGGGCGCCCGCGGGGCCGGCGGCTGCGGGCCTGCGTACGGCGACGCATACGCCTCCGGCGTCCGGCCCGCCTGCGCCGCCGTCCCGAAGGCCGGCGGCGGCCGCCCCGGCACGAACGCGGGCCCGCGGGGCTCGCCAAGGCCCACGTGCGGTGGCTCGACGGGCCCACTCGAGGACGGGGCTCCGGCCTGGGCGCCCGGCTCCACACCGCCGTCCGACTCGGGCGACGGCGCGACCGGTTCCGCGTCCCCGGCGCCCGCACCATCGAAGGGGCCGCTGCGCGCAGCAGCCAGCCCGGGGTACCGACCATCGGCCTCCGGCCTCGACCAGCCGTCGTCAGCTCCGCCGTCACCGTACGGATGATCGCGACCATCGGCCCCGGCCCCCGGAGGGGCCGCGGGTCCCGGGTGGCCGGTGTATCGGTTCTCGGACACGAAAGCTCCTCCTAGGTCACCGCGGACCCTGTGAGGGCACACGGGCACGGGTCTGTTTCAAGTTGCGGCTCGACCAGCGCCCCTCCGGGCACGGGGCGGCGGCACATATACGGCTCCTCCCCCACCGCGGCGCACGACCAGCGCGCTCCAGGGGCGCGGGGCTGTGACATACGCGGCTCTGCCGCTGGGCGCGACCAGCGGCCCGAAAGGGGCGCGGCGCCGCAACACACGCGGTCTGCCGCAGGGCGCGACCAGCGGCCCTGAAAGGGGCGCGGGGAACTGCGCGACCAGCCACAACACACCCGCAGCCTCGGACGGCCCGTCCGGGGCAGCGCCCGTAAGGGGCGCGGGGAACTGCGCGACCAGCCACAACGAACCCGCAGTGTTGAACTGCCTTCCGGGGCAGGGCCCGAACCCCAAAGGGGCGCGGTCCCGCCACCCATGCGCCCCCGCCGCCTGGGCGCGCCCACCCGCAACGGACCCGCACCACCAAACCGCCCTCCCATCGGAGCGCCCCCGCATCACGGCAACCTCGAGAACCACAGCAAAGAAGTCGCTGCGGCGGCCAAAGCCGCAAGCAGCCCGGCCGCGACGAACCACTGCCAGATCTCGCGCTCCTCCGTGCGATGCCCCACGGAGCTGCCGATGTCCTCGTACACCGCCTGGAGTTCTTCTCCGGTCGCGGCCTCGTGGAAGTCGCCCCCGGTGCTGGAGGCAAGGTCCTCCAGTGCGGGCCCGTCCACAGGGACGGGAATGCTGTCGCCCGAGGGCAGCTCAATGGTGCCCCCTTCCGTGCCGTACGCGATCGTCGAGACGGGAATCCGGTCGCCGGCCGCCTCCTGGGCCGCGTCCTCGATGGAGCGCCCCGTGGTGTTGGAGCCGTCCGACAGCAGCACGATGTGCGCGGGCGGCGGGCGCCGCTCGGCCTCCCGGTCGAGCGTGCGGACGGCGTCGCGCGAGGCGACGACGGCCTCGCCAATCGCCGTGCCCTCACCGGTGGTGAGCCGCTCGATGGCGGTGCGCAGCGCAGCCCGATCGGTGGTCGGCGGCACCGCCACATTCGCGGTGCCGCTGAACGGAACCAGCCCGGCGTTGAAGCGCTCGGGCAACCGGTCGACGAAGGCGAGAGCCGCCCGCTGGGCCGCCTCGAAGCGGGTCGGCTCGACATCCGTGGCCTCCATGGAAGCCGAGACATCGAAGGCGACGACGATCGTGGCCCGTTCACGCGGCACCTGCACCTCGGTGGAGGGCCGCGCGAAGCCGACGATCAGCAGGCAGAGCATCGCGCAGAAGGCAGCCGCGGGGACATGCCGCCGCCAGCCGGGCTGCTTGGGCGCGACCTTGTCCAGCAGATCGAGATTGGTGAACCGGACGGCGTACCGGCCGCGCCGTCGCTGCACCACCAGATACACGGCGATCAGCGCCAGCAACGGCACCAGAAGCAACAGCCAGCCAGGCGAACGCAGACTCATGGCAGCTCCCAGAGGACCGATGCGGACGGCGGCGGTGACGGTGACGGCGACGTGGCGCTCACCTGCGCGGACCGGACGTTCACGCGGCACCGCCTCCAGCCCTGCGCCGCTGGGCCGCGACATGACGTACGACATCCCGCACCCAGTCACGGTCCGTACGCAGCCGCAGATGGGCCGCGCCAGACCGGCGTATGGAGGCCTTGATCAACGCCCGCTGTTCCTGCGCCGCCGCGGCGTACCGCTCGCGCAACCGCCGTGCGTTGGTGGAGATTTCCCGCTTGCGACCCGTCTCGGGGTCGACGACGGTGAGCAACCCGACAGCGGGCAGCTCCATTTCGCGGGGGTCGACCGTCTCGACCGCGAGCAACTGATGCCGGTGGGCGATCGTACGCAGCGGCTGCTCCCAGCCCGTCTCCAGAAAGTCGGAGACGACGGCGACGAGTCCCCGCCCCGGCAGAGTGCGCAGCGCGTACAGGGCGTCGGCGAGGCTCTGCCCGGCGACGGGCGGGCCGGATGCCACACGGGGCCGGTCCAGGGCGGCGCGCAGGACTCTGAGGAGGTGGGCGCGGCCGGTGCGCGGCGGGATCCGCCGGATACCGTCGGGCCCGGTGATCTGGGCGCCGATCCGGTTCCCGGCCCGCTCGGTGAGGAACGCGACGGCCGCGGCGGCACCGACGGCCAGGTCCCGCTTCTCCATCTGAGCCGTGCCGAAGTCCATGCTCGCGGAGGCGTCGAGCACGATCCAGGTGGTCAGTTCGCGGTCGGCGAGGGTGAGCCGGACGTGCGGGACGGTGGTGCGCGCGGTGGCGCTCCAGTCCATCCGCCGTACGTCGTCCCCGATGACGTACGGACGGGTCTCGGACACCTCGCTGCCGGGGCCGGGCACCAGCCCTGTGTGATCGCCCTGGAGGAGGCCGTCGGGACGGCGGGTGAAGAGCAACTCCAGGTGTTTCAGGGCCTGTTCGGGGGTGAGTTCGCGCAGGCTCGGGGTGCTGCCGCTCATGCCACATACTCCTGGGGGTCGGGCCCGAGGTCGTGGCGCGGACTGACCCGTGGCTGCTCCACCGCGGCCAGCACCTCGTCGACGATCTCGGCTCCGGTGACTCCGTCGGCGAGCGCGTCGAAGGACAGCACCAGCCGGTGCGCGATGACCTCGTGAGCCAGATCGTGTACGTCCTCGGGAAGGACGTAGCCCCGGCCGCGCAGCAGAGCGAGCGCGCGGGCGGCGGCGACCAGGCCGAGGGTGGCGCGAGGCCCCGCTCCATGCGCCAGCCGGCCGTCGCGGCCCGCGAGTTCACGGGTCGAGACGATCAGCCGTACCGCGTACTCGGCGATCGCGTGGTGCACGAACACCTCGTCGGCGGCGCGCTGGAGCGCGATGAGCCGCTCCGGGGTGAGAACGGGGCGCGCCCGGGGCGGGTCGACGCTCATCCGGTAGAGGATCGCGAGCTCTTCGGACTCGCTCGGGGCGGCGATCTCCACCTTGAGCAGGAAGCGGTCGCGCTGGGCTTCGGGGAGTTGGTAGACGCCCTCGGACTCGATGGGGTTCTGGGTGGCGAGTACGAGGAACGGCTCGGGGACGGGGATGGTGGTGCCGCCGATGGAGACCTGGTGCTCGCCCATCACTTCGAGAAGTGCGGACTGCACCTTGGCGGGGGCGCGGTTGATCTCGTCGGCGAGGACGAAGTTCGCGACGACGGGGCCGGGTTCGACGGTGAAGGTCTCGCTGGACTGCCGGTAGATCCGGGTGCCGGAGATGTCGGACGGTACGAGGTCCGGGGTGAACTGGAGCCTCGCGAACTTTCCGCCCGCGACCTCGGCCAGCGTCTTCGCGGCGAGCGTCTTGGCGACACCCGGCACACCCTGCAGCAGGCAGTGCCCACGGGCCAGGACCGCGGTGAACATCCGCTCCACCATGCGGTCCTGTCCCACGATCACCCGCTTGACCTCGAAGAGCGCCTCTTCGAGCAGCTTGCCTTCACGGCCCTCAAAGCCCTCGCGGTCAAAGCTCTCGCGACCGTCAAGGCTCGCGCGGCCATGATGGCTCGCGTGGTCCTCACGGCTCACGCGATCCTCATGGCCTCCGGGGGACGGGGATGCGGCGGTCATGGGGCGGTCACAGTGCTTCGGCGGGATCGCCCGTGGACTCGGACGGGCTGCTGCCGCCGGTCCCGTCCTTCTCGGGGCAGTCCTCGCGGTCGTAGAGACTGGTTCCGCTGTTCGACGTGCCTTCCTCGACGACGAACTCGACCTTGTCGCGCTTCGGTTCGTCACCGTCGGCGGCGATGGCGACACCGCCTCCGGCCAGGCCCGCGGCGGCCAGCACGGTGACGGCGACGACAACTGTCTTACGGGTACGACGTGTCATGGTCGGTGGCTCCTTCAGCCGTATGGGACGACATCGGGTACGCGACCAAGACCATCAGGTGAAGGCGAAAGCGAGCTTAAAGGAACCCCTGAGCTGGGGATTTGAGCCGTACGCCGGCACAGCGCCCGGCGGTTACGGGTGCTCCGTCCCGCTCTCCAGCTTCTGCCCGCGCAGCAGGAACCACGCCGCCACCGCCGCGCCGAGCAGCACCACAGCCCCGGCGCCCGCCGCGAGCGTGAGCCCGTCGACGAAGGCCGCGCGGGCGGCGTTCAGCAGCGCCTCCGCGTTCGGCAGACCCGCCGTCGCCTCCACCGCGCCGCCCAGGGACTCGTGTGCCGCGGCGGCCACCTCCGGGGGCGTACCGGCCGGAGCCGTGAAACCCGCGTAGACGCTGGTGACGATGGAGCCGAGCAGCGCGATACCGAGGGCGGCGCCGAGTTCGTACGCCGTCTCGGAGACCGCGGACGCCGCGCCCGCCTGCTCCTTGGGCACACTGGAGAGGATCACGTCGGCGGTCACGGTGAACGAGAAGCCCGCGCCGACGCCCACGACCAGCAGCGCACCGCCGAGCAGCGGGTAGCCGGTGGACTGGCCCAGCAGCGTGAGCGTGGCCAGTGCGAGGCCGACCGCGGCGAGCCCGCCCGCGACGACGGCACGGACCGAGTACCGGCGCGCCACCGTGCCCGCGATCAGACCGGCCGCCACCGCGCCCACCGCGGCGGGCAGTTCGGCGAGACCCGCCATCAACGGCCGCATGCCCTGGACGAGTTGCAGATACTGCGAGAGGAAGAACACCAGCCCGGACAGACCGAGAATGGTCAGCAGATCGGCGAGCACGGCCGCCGAGAAGCCACGGTGGCGGAACAGCCGCATGTCCAACAGCGGTGACTTCAGGGTGAGTTGACGGCGTACGAAGCCGAACAGCGCGACGCCGCCGAGCAGTCCCGCGGCAGCCGCCTGCCCGCTCACCCCGTGCGCGGCGGTCTCCTTGACCCCGTACACGATGCCGACCATGCCGACGAGGGACAGGAAGACGCTGGTCAGGTCCCACGGGCCGGGCTCGGGGTTGCGGGACTCGGGCAGCAGCTTCATGCCGACGAGGACGAGGACCGCCATCACGGGGAGGTTGATAAGGAAGACGGAGCCCCACCAGAAGTGCTCCAGCAGGAAACCGCCGGCGATCGGTCCGATCGCCATGCCCGCGGATGCGGTCGCGCCCCAGATGCCGACGGCGAGACTGCGCTCGCGCGGGTCGTGGAAGAGGTTGCGGATGAGGGCGAGCGTGGCGGGCATCAGGGTCGCACCCGCGACACCGAGCAGCGCCCGCGCCACGATCAGCAACTCAGGAGTGCTCGCATAGGCGTTGAGCACGGACACAAGACCGAACGCGACCGAGCCGATGAGCAGCAGCTTCTTACGGCCGATACGGTCGCCGAGGCTGCCCATCGAGACGAGCAGACCGGCGATCACAAACGAGTAGACGTCACCGATCCACAGCAACTGCGTGCCGGACGGCTTCAGATCCTCACTGATGTACGGAGTGGCGAGCCCCAGCACGGTCGCGTCGACGGCCACGAGCAGCACCGCGAGGACGAGCACGGACAGCGCGAGCCAGCGCCCGGGGCGCTTCTCCACTTCCGTCGCCGCCGTCCACTGCTGCGTGCTGGTCATGGTTCCCTCCGAAGTGCGCCGCCGAGCAACAGCTCGACGATCATGTAGTGGACGTCCTTGGCGGCGACCTTGCCGGTCAGGACGACCCAGACGCCGGACGCGATCAGCCCGAACAGCGCCTCGGTGAGCCAGGCCGGGGTGAGGTCGATACGGAACTCCCCGCTCTCCTGGCCACGGCGGAACAGCGCGGAGATTCGGGCGTCGAGCCGCCCCCAGCCCTCGTTCTGCTGCTCGCCCTCGAAGAGCTGGTTCTCCGTGTAGAGGAAGGAGAGCAGTCCGGCGGCGGGCTCGATCTCGCGCACGAGGCGGCGTACGGCCTCGCTCGCGGGCCCCTCGTCGAGCCGCGCCGCGTCCAGCGCGGCCTCGCACTCCTCGATGCCGAGGGCTTCAAGGGCCCGTACAAGCGCGTCCCGCCCCGCGAACTCGCGGTGCAGAGTGGCCCGGCTGATCCCGGCCGCCTTGGCGACCTCGTCCATGGTGGCCGTGGCCTTGCGGGTGAGCAGCGCTGCGGCGCTGCGGAGTACGTGTGCGCGGTCGACAGCCATGAGACGACCATAACCCATATGAGACGTTCATGTCTCATTCAAGGCGTACGTGGCTCATCCATGCCGGTGCTTCGGTGGGATCGGGTGGTGCTCAGTGCCAGGGAAGCTGCCCGCGCCGTTCCCAGTACGCGTGCGGCTCCTCGGCGAGTGCGGCCAGCTGGGCCACCTGTTCGTCGTCGAGGTCGACCACCGCGGCGTGCAGGTTCGAGACGAGCTGATTGACGGTGGCCGCTCCGGAAAGGACGACGCCGGCCCAGGGCTGGTGCAGGACGAGGGCGAGGGCCACCGCGTCGGGGCCGAGTTCCGCCGACTCGGCGATGGAGCGTACGGGTTCGGGGGCGTGCGGGCCGGCGAGGCGGCCGTTGGCCATGGCCTCCTTGACGAGCACGGTGAGTCCGGCGTCGTGGGCCTCGGCGAGGGCGGGTGCGGCGGAGGTTTCCAGGGCGTTGTAGGTGGCCTGGACGGTACGGAACAGGGGCTCGCCGTCGACTGTCACGGCGAGCGCGGTGCGGATGGCTTCGGCCTGGGCCGGTCCGCTGGTGGAGAAGCCGATCGTGATCCCCTGGGCGGCGGCTTCCGCCAGCTTGGCGTGGAGTTCCTTGTCGGTGAGGGCCGGGCTGTCCGGGGTCACGGAGTGGATCTGGTAGAGGTCGAGGCGATCGCCGAGCAGGGCGGCCGTTTCGGCGCGCTGGCGCTCGTACGTGGCCGCGCTGTGGTTCTTGACCTCGTGTTGCTCGGCGTCCGTGCGCCAGTCTGCGGTGTAGGTGTAGCCCCATTTGCTGCCGATGACTACGTCGTCGATGTGGGGGTGGGTGCGGAGCCAGTCGGCGAGGAACTCCTCGGAGCGGCCGTAGGAGCGGGCTGCGTCGAAGTAGCGGACGCCTTGGGCGTAGGCGGCGTCGAGGAGTTCGTGGGTTCGCTCGCGTAGGGCTTCGACGGTGCGGGCGGCCGGGAGGTCTTCCTCCCGGCCGAGGTTGATGTAGCCGGGGCGGGCTACTGCGGCGAGGCCCAGGCCGATGTGGCAGGTGGGGGTGGTGGCGGTCGCGAGGCGGGCGAAGGGCATCGCGGGCTCCGTTCGGTTGGCTCCGGTACGGGTGCGCGACCAACGTAACCCGTGGGGGTTCGCCACCGGGTTTTCTCGCCCCCGCCGCCCCTACCCGTCCCATCCTGCAGGGGCTGCGCGCCCCTTCGACCCCCGCCTACGAGCTCGGTTTGTATGGTGCGTGGGCGAGTGCGGGTTCGTTGTGGCTTGTCGCGCAGTTCCCCGCGCCCCTATCGGGGCGTTGCCCTACCGCTTCTCCTTTGCCGTTGCCCACTCGTGTTGCTTTGCCACGTCTGCCTTTACCTCCACCAGTTGGGTTGCTACCGCGCTCGGGGCTGTGCCGCCCCTGCCGTTGCGGGAGGACAGGGCTCCGGGGACGTTCAGTACTGTGCGGACTTCGGGGGTCAGGTGGTTGGAGATTTTTGCGAACTGGTCATCCGTCAGTTGGTCGAGTTCCTTGTTTTCGGACTCGGCCACCTTTACGCACTCGCCCGCTACCTCGTGTGCTACTCGGAACGGGACGCCCTGCTTGACCAGCCACTCGGCGATGTCCGTAGCGAGGGAGAAACCGGCGGGGGCCAGTTCCTCCATGCGTTCGCGGTTGATGGTCAGGGTTGCCATCATGCCGGTGAACGCGGGGAGGAGGACCTCGAGTTGGTCGCAGGAGTCGAAGACCGGCTCCTTGTCTTCCTGGAGGTCGCGGTTGTAGGCGAGGGGCAGGGCCTTGAGCGTGGCCAGCAGGCCGGAGAGGTTGCCGATCAGGCGGCCCGACTTGCCGCGGGCCAGCTCCGCGATGTCGGGGTTCTTCTTCTGGGGCATGATCGACGAGCCCGTCGAGAAGGCGTCGTGGAGGGTGACGAAGGAGAACTCCTTCGTGTTCCAGAGGATGATTTCCTCGGCGATCCGGGAGAGGTTCACGCCGATCATCGCGGTGATGAAGGCGAACTCCGCGACGAAGTCGCGGGAGGCCGTCCCGTCGATGGAGTTGCCCGAGCTGCCGTGCTCGAAGCCCAGGTCCTTGGCGACCGCCTCCGGGTCGAGGCCGAGGGAGGAGCCGGCCAGGGCTCCCGAGCCGTACGGCGACACGGCCGTCCGCTCGTCCCACTGGCGCAGGCGCTCGGCGTCCCGGGAGAGGGCCTGGGCGTGGGCCAGTACGTGATGCGCGAACAGCACCGGCTGGGCGTGCTGAAGGTGCGTACGGCCCGGCATGGCGACGTCCGGGTGGGCCTCAGCCAGGCCGATCAGGGCGTCCTGGAGGTCGGCGATCAGGCCGCCGATGATGCGGGCGTGGTCGCGCAGATACATCCGGAAGAGCGTGGCGACCTGGTCGTTGCGCGAGCGGCCCGCGCGCAGCTTGCCGCCGAGGTCCGGGCCGAGCCGCTCCAACAGGCCCCGTTCCAGGGCGGTGTGGACGTCCTCGTCGGCGATGGTGCCGACGAAGGAGCCGTCGGCGACATCGGCTTCGAGCTGGTCGAGCCCGGCGAGCATCCGGGTCAACTCGTCGTCGGTGAGCAGGCCCGCCTTGTGCAGCACGCGCGCGTGGGCGCGTGAACCGGCGATGTCGTACGGCGCGAGCCGCCAGTCGAAGTGGACGGACGCGGACAGCTTCGCCAGGGCCTCGGCGGGACCGTCGGCGAAACGGCCGCCCCAGAGCCGTACGTCACCGCTGTTGCTGCTCACTTGCTCTGCTCCTCGGATGATGGTGAATGTGCGACCGCCTCCCCACCCTTGCAGGTGAGGAGGCGGCTGTCAGGTCTGTACGGGCGAGGCTTACGCCAGGTCCCGCTTCGCCGCGATCTTCGACGACAGGCTGTAGATGTCGATGAAGCCCTTGGCCGCAGACTGGTCGAAGGAGTCGCCCGTGTCATACGTCGCGAGGTTGAAGTCGTACAGCGACGACTCGGAGCGGCGGCCGGTGACGACGGCGCGGCCGCCGTGCAGGGTCATCCGGATGTCGCCGCAGACATGCTGGTTGGCCTCGTTGATGAAGCCGTCCAGGGCGCGCTTGAGCGGGGAGAACCACAGGCCGTCGTAGACCAGCTCGCCCCAGCGCTGCTCGACCTGCCGCTTGTAGCGGGCGAGTTCGCGCTCGACGGTGACGTTCTCCAGCTCCTGGTGGGCCGTGATCAGCGCGATGGCGCCGGGAGCCTCGTACACCTCACGGGACTTGATGCCGACGAGGCGGTCCTCGACCATGTCGATCCGGCCGATGCCCTGGGCGCCGGCGCGCTGGTTGAGCTGCTGGATCGCCTGCAGGACGGTGACGGGCTTGCCGTCGATGGCGACCGGGACGCCCGCCTTGAAGGTGATGACGACCTCGTCGGGCTCACGCGGGAGCGCGGGGTTCTGCGTGTACTCGTAGACGTCCTCGATCGGGGCGTTCCAGATGTCCTCCAGGAAGCCGGTCTCGACGGCGCGTCCGAAGACGTTCTGGTCGATGGAGTACGGCGACTTCTTGGTGGTGGCGATCGGCAGGCCCTTCTCCTCGCAGAAGGCGATCGCCTTGTCCCGGGTCATCGCGTAGTCGCGGACCGGGGCGATGCACTTGAGGTCGGGGGCGAGGGCGACGATGCCGGCCTCGAAGCGGACCTGGTCGTTGCCCTTGCCGGTGCAGCCGTGGGCGACCGTGGTGGCGCCGTGCTTCTGGGCGGCGGCGACGAGGTGCTTGACGATGGTCGGCCGGGAGAGGGCGGAGACCAGCGGGTAGCGGTCCATGTAGAGGGCGTTGGCCTTGATCGCCGGGAGGCAGTACTCCTCGGCGAACTCGTCCCGGGCGTCCGCGACCTCGGCCTCGACGGCACCGCAGGAGAGCGCGCGCTTGCGGATGACGTCCAGGTCCTCGCCGCCCTGGCCGACGTCCACGGCAACGGCGATGACCTCGGCGCCCGTCTCCTCGGCGATCCAGCCGATGGCGACGGAGGTGTCCAGGCCGCCCGAGTAGGCGAGTACGACGCGCTCGGTCACGGGTTTCTCCTCACAGTGCATTCGCTGACATGCATGAGTATGCAGGACTCTGCATGGTTCGTCAATCGCGAGGGTCTGACGGGTGCCGTGCGAGAAGACCGCGAGCAAATCTCAGGTTTCGTTTGAACGGGTGAAACCGCTTTCGCGTATCTCCCGCTGAACGCAGGCGCCGCGTTCGTAAACGACAGCTGGAGTACGCCGCCCGGAACGACCACGGGCGGCCGAACCCCCGACCAGAGCGAGGCTTCCGCATGTCCAGGGCTCTCCCGAAGTACAACAGACGCCGGGTGGCGATGATCGGCGGCGCCGCCGCAGTGGTGTTGTCCGGCGCCGTGATCGCCGGATCGGCCTTGGCCGGCGAGACGTCGAACAACAACGGCGATCAGGCCGCCACGAACGCGTCGCCCGGCACCGTGAACTGTCCGGCCGTGGAGGGCAGCCTCCCCGCCGAGATCCCCGCCTCCGCGCAGGCCGAGGTGGACAGCAACCTCGCCCAGCTCGACAACCAGATCGCCGAGGCCAACAAGCGCATCGTCGACACCGTCGGCCAGGGCGGCCCCAACTTCATCCAGAACGCCATCCTCGGCCCGCTCGAGGACAAGCGCGTCGCCGCCCTGAACCGCATCGAGACCGCGATCGGCCGAGCCGCCGAAAAGCCCGAGGGCCTCGAAGCCCTCGCGACCTGCGAGCTCAACACGGGTGGCGCGGGCGACGAGGCCGAGGAGGAGCCGACCGAGGCGCCCACCGACGCGGCGGGCGGGAACGAAGACGGCGCCGGGGACGCGGCCGGTGACGCCGGTAACGAAGAGGATGCGGGCGGAGCCGAGGACGACGCGGGCAACGCCGGTGCCGCGGGCACCATCAGCTGTCCCGAGGTCGAGTCGAGCCTCCCCGCCGAGATCCCCGCTTCCGCGCAGGCCGAGGTGGACAGCAACCTCGCCCAGCTCGACAACCAGATCGCCGAAGCCAACAAGCGCATCGTCGACACCGTCGGCCAAGGCGGCCCCAACTTCATCCAGAACGCCATCCTCGGCCCGCTCGAGGACAAGCGCGTAGCGGCCCTGAACCGCATCGAGACGGCGATCGGCCGAGCCGCCGAGAAGCCCGAGGGCCTCGAAGCCCTCGCGACCTGCGAGCTCAACCAGTAAGTCCTGTGATTAACGACACCGAGTAAGCCCTCCGTGGCTGCCCCGAGCGCTGGGCCGGGGCGGCCACGGAGCCCGTCTGCCCCCTTAGGGAGCCCATCCCTTGGGGGCTCCTTCGCGTTGAGGGGCCGTCGCCCTCCCCCGAGCCCGAGCGTCTGAAGTCGCCGTGGGTTACCGCGGGTCGCAGCAGTTCACCCCTTGCTCCCTGGTCGATTGAACAAGCTGGCGTCCCGCGACGTACCACTGGGCCAAGGGCCACTCCCCCTCTCGCCAGTCCCACGGAGGAACCGTGAGTACGATCGCCGGCGGTCGCGCTGCGCGGCGCCAGACGTTGCGCCGCATCCGCCCTCGCCGCAATCCCGCAGTCCCGCTCCTGCTCGCTGTCTGGGCGGGTGCGGTGGGGGTGGTCTGGCTGTGGTGGAGCAACACTCCGGCCATCGCCAACAACACGGACCGGATTCTCGGCGCCGGCCGGATCACCGGTCTGCTGGCCGGCTATCTGATGGCCCTCGTGGTGTTGCAGATGGCCCGGGTGCCCGCGCTGGAGCGCCGCGTCGGCTCGGACCGCGTCGCCCGCTGGCACGCGATGAGCGGGCGTTACACGCTCTGCCTGGTCCTCGCCCATCTCATCCTGACCATGTACGGCTACGCGCTGCAGGCCGGCCTCGGGTTCTCCGGGATCGTCCAGCAGACCATCGACTCGGTGAACACGCTGCCGGACATGGGCAAGGCCGCGATCGGCACGAGTCTGCTGCTGTTCATCGGCCTGATCTCCATCGGTGGCATCCGGCGCAGGATCCCGTACGACACCTGGTACCACATCCATCTGCTGACGTACGCGGCCGTGTACCTGTCCTTCTGGCACCAGCTGTCCACGGGTAACGACTTCGCCGTCCAGCCCGCAGCGACCACGGCCTGGTACGCGCTGTACGGGGCCGTGACCGCACTGGCGATCTGGTACCGGGTGCTCGTGCCGATCCGGCTGAACCTGCGGCACCGTATGCGGGTCGCGGACGTCGTCGAGGAAGCACCCGGAGTCGTCTCGGTGCTGATCTCGGGGCGCCGGCTCCACCGCATCGGCGCCGAGGCCGGGCAGTTCTTCCGGTGGCGGTTCATGGCGCCCGGCATGCGCTTCAGCTCGCACCCGTACTCGCTGTCGGCGGCGCCCCGCCCCAACATGCTGCGTATCACGGTGAAGGCGATCGGCGACCACACCTCCAGGCTGCGCGAGCTGGAGCCCGGTACCCGCGTATGGGCCGAGGGCCCGTACGGCGCGATGACCGCCTCCCGGCGCCGGAGCGGCAAGGTGCTGCTGATCGCGGGCGGTGTCGGCATCACCCCGATGCGGGCCCTGTTCGAGACGCTGCCCGGCTCGCCCGGCGATCTGACGCTGCTCTACCGGGCCAACAGCACCCAGGACCTGGCCCTGTGGGACGAGCTGGCCGCCATCGCCGACGAGCGCGGCGCCCGGCTCATGTACGCGGTCAACAGCCCGGACGGTGAGCGACCCGACATCTCGGCGGAGACCCTCCGCAGAAAGCTGCCGGACGTCGACAGCCATGACGTTTTCCTGTGCGGGCCGCCCGGTTTCGCACAGCAGGTCTACGAAGCACTCCGCGGCGCGGGCGTACCGGCCCGCCGCATCCATCACGAGTCGTTCGAGATGTGAGCGACGGGAGTCAGGAGCGATGAAGAAGAGTCACCCCATTCGGCGTGCCATGCTCGCCACCGCGGCCACCGTGTCCGGGATCGTCCTTGTCCTCTCGCTGAAGCCGGCGTCGGACCCGTCGTCGGACGCAGCCGCGCCGGGCGGCGGAGCGTCGCCACAGGGCGGCGCTCAGCAGTCGGCCGTCCAGGACGGCACGGTCACCGGAGCCGCCTCCAAGACGGAGTACGGCCCGGTCCAGGTCCGCGTCACCATGAGCGGCGGCAAGATCACCAAGGCCGAGGCCATTCAGAAGCCGCAAGGCGGACGCAGCGACCAGATCAGTGCCGACTCGATCCCCAAGCTGAACCAGGCCGCGGTCACCGCCGGCAGCGCCGACATCGATGCCGTATCCGGTGCCACCTACACCAGCGCCGGCTACAAGAAGTCCCTCCAGTCCGCTCTCGACAAGGCGTCCCAGTCCGGTGGCGGCGGCGGTTCGTCGTCCGGCTCGGCTCAGGCGCAGACGGTCACCGGGGACGCGGTCGACACGCAGTACGGTCCGGTCCAGGTGCGCGTCACCATGGCCGGCGGCAAGATCACCAAGGCCGAGGCGGTCCAGAAGCCCAAGGGCGGGCGCAGCGACCAGATCAGCGCCAACTCCGTTCCCAAGCTCAACCAGGCGGCCGTCGCCGCGGGCAGCGCCGACATCGACGCGGTCTCCGGCGCCTCTTACACCAGCGCCGGTTACAAGAAGTCCCTCCAGTCGGCCCTCGACAAGGCTCCGCAGTCCGGTGGCGGCGGGGCGGCTGCCGGATCCGGCCAGGCCGGTTCGGGCAGTGGCAGTGGCAGCGGCAGCGGGAGTGGCGGGTCCGCAGATTCCGGCAATGACGGTGGCGGCGGTGGGTCCGCCGATGTGGCGCCCGACGCCCGTGTACTGACCGGCGCCGTCGCCAAGACCCAGTACGGCCCCGTACAGGTCCGTATCACCTACAGCGGCGGCAAGATCACCAAGGCCGAGGCCGTTCAGAAGCCGCAGGGCGGACGCAGCGACCAGGTCAGCGCCAACTCGATCCCGAAGCTCAACCAGGCCGCCGTCGCCGAAGGCAGCGCCGACATCGACGCCGTCTCCGGCGCCAGCTACACCAGCGCCGGCTACAAGAAGTCCCTCCAGAACGCCCTGGACCAGGTCGGTGGCTGAGGTGGCGGATCCCGCGCAGGCGCCCCCCGCGGTGCGTCACGCGGAGGAGGTGATGGGCACGGTCGTCTCGTTCGACGTACGCGGGGGCGAAGCGGCGGCCGTGCAGACCGCGTTGGAGGAGGCAATCGCCCAACTCCACGTGGTGGACACCGTGTTCAGCACGTACAAGGAGAACAGTCAGATCTCCCGGCTCGGCCGAGAGGAGCTGACGGTCGAGGAGTGCGACCCGGAGGTCGCCGAGGTCCTCGAACTGTGCGCCGAGGCCGAGCGGTTGAGCGACGGCTGGTTCAGCACGAAGTACGGGGGTGTCGTCGACCCGACCGGTCTGGTGAAGGGCTGGTCGGTCGAGCGCGCGGCCCGGCATCTGATGGCCGCCGGGGTGAGCGGCGTCAGCGTGAACGGCGGCGGCGACGTGCAGTTGCTCGGCACGCCGGGGCCCGAGCGGCCCTGGCGGGTCGGCGTCTCGGACCCGCTGCGTCCGGGCTCGCTCGCGGCGGTCGTCTCAGCGGCCGGCGCCGACGAACTGGCGGTCGCCACCTCGGGCTCGGCCGAGCGAGGCGTACATATCGTGGACCCGGGCACCGGCCGGTCCGCGGTCACGGACCTGGTGGCCGTGACGGTGGTGTGCCCCCGGCTGACCTGGGCGGACGCCTGGGCTACGGCGGCTTTCGCGATGGGTTCCCGCCAGGCTCTCGACTGGCTGGAGTCCTTGCCGGACGTCGAGGCGCTGCTGATCACGGCGGGCGACGAGGTCCGCTGCACGGATGGGCTGGCTCGACGACTCGGGTGACTGAAGCGCCCCTTCAGCAGGGGCGCGGGGCTGTTTCACTGTGCGGCTCCGCCGCGATGGGGGTCCCCCCGCTCGAGCGCAGCCGAGAGTGGGGGAGCGACCAGCAACAACCGGTCGGCGGCCAAGACGCAATCACTTGGGAGTGGGCGCAGCCCAACGAAGGGCGCGCCCCACTCCCGTACGCCTCAGTGGTTGTTCTGAGCCAGCCGCAGCAGGTGATCCGCCAGCGCCTGCCCACCCGTCGGATCCCGGCTGATCAGCAGCAACGTATCGTCACCCGCGATCGTGCCGAGAATGTCGTGCAGCTCCGCCTGGTCGATGGCCGAGGCGAGGAACTGCGCGGCGCCCGGCGGCGTACGCAGGACCACGAGATTCGCAGAAGCCTCCGCAGAGATCAGCAGCTCCGCGGACAGCCGCCGCATCCGCTCCTCCTTCGCCGACTCCCCCAGCGGCGCGCGCGGAGTGCGGAAGCCGCCCTCGCTCGGTACCGCGTAGATCAGGTCGCCGTCGTTGTTGCGGATCTTCACCGCGTTCAGCTCGTCGAGGTCCCGGGAGAGCGTCGCCTGTGTGACGGTCAGCCCGTCGTCGGCGAGGAGCTTCGCCAATTGGCTCTGGGAGCGCACCGGTTGCCGGTTGAGGATGTCCACGATCCGGCGGTGGCGTGCGGTGCGGGTCTGCGGCACGGCAGGCCCGGCGTGCTCGTGATCCTGCGCCTGAGTCATCGTCGTCGTCTCATTCTTTGGCTCGTCCGTCCCCGTTGGCTGCAGCGGCCGCGTCGGCCGCTGCGTCGAGGACGCCGGGCAGTGCCCGGAGAAAGACCTCCACCTCGTCGTCGCCGATGTTCAGCGGCGGCATCAGCCGTACGACATCGGGGGCGGGCGCGTTCACCAGTAGGCCGGCGTCCTGAGCCGCCTGCTGCACCTGGGGCGCGAGCGGCTCGGTGAGCACGATACCCAGGAGCAGGCCCGAGCCACGGACATAGTCGATCATTGGGTGGCCCAGTGCCTCCACCCCGCCGCGCAGCTTCTCGCTCGTCCGCTTCACGTTCTCCAGCAGACCCTCGGCCTCGATGGTGTCGAGAACGGCGAGCCCCGCGGCGCAGGCGACCGGGTTCCCGCCGAAGGTCGTGCCGTGGTGACCGGGCTTCAGCAGCTGGGCGGCGCGGCCGAAAGCGACGGTCGCGCCGAGCGGCAGCCCGCCGCCGAGTCCCTTGGCGAGGGTGACGATGTCGGGCAGGACGCCCTCGTGGGCCTGGTACTCGAACCAGTGCCCGGTCCGTCCGACGCCCGTCTGCACCTCGTCGAGGACGAGGAGGGTGCCGGTGGCGGCGGTGATGGCGCGAACCGCCTTGAGGTAACCGGGGGGCGGTACGACCACGCCGTTCTCGCCCTGGACCGGCTCGACGATCACCAGCGCCGTGTCCTCGGTGACCGCGGCGGCCAGCGCCTTCGCGTCGCCGTACGGGACATGCGTGACGTCGCCCGGCAGCGGCAGGAACGGCTCCTGCTTGCCCGGCTGACCGGTGAGGGCGAGGGCGCCCATGGTCCGGCCGTGGAAGCCGCCCTGCGTGGCGACCATGTGTGAACGCCCGGTCAACCGCCCGATCTTGAAGGCGCCCTCGTTGGCCTCCGCACCGGAATTACAGAAGTACACGCGGCCGTCACGCCCGAAGAGCTGGAGCAGCCGTTCGGCGAGCGCGACGGGCGGTTCGGCCACGAAGAGGTTGGAGACATGGCCGAGGGAGGCGATCTGCTTGCTGACGGCCTCGACGATCGCGGGATGTGCGTGGCCGAGCGCGTTCACCGCGATCCCGCCGACGAAGTCGAGGTACTCCTTGCCGTCGGCGTCCCAGAGCTTGGTGCCCTCACCGCGGACGAGGGGCAGCCGTGGAGTGCCGTAGTTGTCCATGAGCGCGCCCTGCCAGCGCGTGGTCAGCTCCTCATTGCCCCTCACGCCGCGTCCCCCTTTTTCTTGTCGTCCTCGTCCGGCACGACCATCGTGCCGATGCCCTCGTCGGTGAAGATCTCCAGCAGGATCGAGTGCTGGACACGCCCGTCGATCACGCGGGCGGTGTTCACGCCATTGCGCACGGCGTGCAGACAGCCCTCCATCTTCGGGACCATGCCGCTGGCCAGCTCGGGCAGCAGCTTCTCCAGTTGCTTCGCGGTGAGGCGGCTGATCACCTCGTCGGAGTTCGGCCAGTCCTCGTAGAGGCCCTCGACGTCCGTGAGGACCATGAGGGTTTCGGCGCCAAGTGCCGCAGCGAGTGCCGCAGCCGCCGTATCAGCATTGACGTTGTAGACATGTCCGTCGTCCTGGGAACGGGCGATCGAGGAGATGACCGGGATCCTGCCGTCCTCGAGCAGTGCCTCGATCGCGCCTGTGTCGATTGCGGTGATCTCGCCGACCCGCCCGATGTCGACCAACTCCCCGTCGATCTCGGGCTGGTGCTTGGTGGCGGTGATGGTGTGCGCGTCCTCGCCGGTCATGCCGATGGCGAGCGGCCCGTGCTGGTTGAGCAGCCCGACCAGCTCGCGCTGCACGTGTCCGGCCAGGACCATGCGTACGACGTCCATGGCGTCCTCGGTGGTGACCCTGAGGCCCGCCTTGAACTCGCTGACGATGCCGTGCTGGTCCAGGGCCGCGCTGATCTGCGGCCCGCCGCCGTGCACGACGACGGGCTTGAGGCCGGCGTGGTGCAGGAACACGACGTCCTGCGCGAAGGCGGCCTTCAGGTCTTCGTCGATCATGGCGTTCCCGCCGAACTTGATGACGACGGTCTTGCCGTTGTGCCGCACCAGCCAGGGCAGCGCCTCGATGAGGATCTGCGCCTTGGGCAGGGCGGTGTGCTTGCGAGTAGTGCTCATGACGAATACGCGCTGTTCTCGTGGACGTAGTCCGCGGTGAGGTCGTTGGTCCAGATCGTGGCCGTCTCGCGGCCCGCGGCGAGGTCGGCGACGATGTGCACCTCGCGGTAGCGCATGTCGACCTTGTCGCGGTCCTCGCCGACGCCGCCGTGCTTGCAGACCCATACGCCGTTGATGGCGACGTTCAACTGGTCCGGCTCGAAGGCCGCTCGGGTCGTACCGATCGCGGACAGGACGCGGCCCCAGTTGGGGTCCTCGCCGTGGATCGCGCACTTGAGGAGGTTGTTGCGGGCGATGGAACGGCCCACCTCGACGGCGTCGTCCTCACTCGCCGCGTTGATCACCTCGACCTTGATGTCCTTGCTGGCGCCCTCGGCGTCCCGGATGAGCTGCTGCCCGAGGTCGTCACAGACGGCGCGTACGGCCTCGGCGAACTCGGCGTATTCCGGGGTGACTTGGGAGGCGCCGGAGGCGAGCAGCAGGACGGTGTCGTTGGTGGACATGCAGCCGTCGGAGTCGACGCGGTCGAAGGTGACCTTGGTGGCCGCGCGCAGGGCCTTGTCCAGTGCGTCGCTCTCCACGTCGGCGTCCGTGGTGAGGACGACGAGCATGGTGGCGAGGCCGGGAGCGAGCATGCCCGCGCCCTTGGCCATGCCGCCGACGGTCCAGCCGTCCTTCGTCACGACGGACGTCTTGTGGACGCTGTCGGTGGTCTTGATGGCGATGGCGGCCTTCTCGCCGCCGTGCTCGGTCAGTTGTTGTGCCGCTGCCTCGACTCCTGGCAGCAGCTTGTCCATCGGGAGCAGCAGCCCGATGAGCCCGGTCGACGCGACGGCGATTTCCCCGGCGTTATGACCGAGTACTTCGGCGACCTTCTCGGCGGTGGCGTGCGTGTCCTGGAAGCCCTTGGGTCCCGTACAGGCGTTGGCGCCACCGGAGTTGAGGATCACGGCGGAGACGAGGCCGCCCTTGAGGACCTGCTCGGACCACAGCACGGGTGCGGCCTTCACACGGTTGGAGGTGAAGACGCCCGCGGCGGCCAGACGGGGCCCGTTGTTGACCACGAGGGCCAGGTCAGGGTTGCCGTTCTCTTTGATGCCTGCTGCGATGCCGGAGGCGGTGAAGCCCTTGGCAGCGGTGACGCTCACGGTGCGACTCCGATCGTGGAAAGACCCGTGTCCTCGGGCAGCCCGAGGGCGATGTTCATGCTCTGCACCGCGCCGCCCGCGGTGCCCTTGGTGAGGTTGTCGATGGCGCTGATCGCGATGATGCGGTGCGCGGCGGCGTCGTACGCGACCTGGATCTGAACGGCGTTGGAACCGTAGACGGACGCGGTCGCCGGCCACTGCCCTTCCGGCAGCAGATGTACGAAGGGCTCGTCGCCGTACGCCTTCTCGTACGCGGCGCGCACGGACTCGGCGGTGACGCCGTCCCGGGCCTTGGCGGTGCACGTGGCGAGGATGCCGCGCGGCATCGGGGCGAGGGTCGGCGTGAAGGAGACGGTGACGGGCTCGCCGGCTGCCGCGCCGAGGTTCTGGATCATCTCGGGGGTGTGCCGGTGGACGCCGCCGACGCCGTACGGCGACATGGAGCCCATGACTTCGCTGCCCAGCAGGTGCGGCTTGGGCGACTTGCCGGCGCCTGAGGTCCCGGAGGCGGCGACGATCACGGCTTCGGGTTCGGCGAGCCCGGCCGCGTACGCCGGAACGAGGGCGAGCGAGGCGGCGGTCGGGTAGCAGCCGGGTACCGCGATGCGCTTGGACCCCTCCAACGCGGCGCGGCCACCCGGCAGTTCGGGAAGCCCATAGGGCCAGGTCCCGGCATGCGCGGAACCGTAGAACTTCTCCCAGTCCCCCGCGTCCTTGAGCCGGAAGTCAGCCCCCATGTCCACGACGAGAACATCCGGACCGAGCTGCTCGGCAACGGCGGCGGACTGCCCATGAGGCAGGGCAAGGAAGACGACATCATGCCCGGCGAGGACGTCAGCGCTGGTCTCCTGGAGCACACGATCAGCAAGCGCCAGCAGATGCGGCTGCAGCGCACCGAGCCGCTGCCCCGCGTTGGAGTTGCCGGTCAGAGCACCGATCTCGACCTCGGGGTGTACCAGAAGCAGCCGCAGCAGTTCCCCGCCCGCGTACCCACTCGCTCCGGCCACCGCCGCACGTACCGCCATGGAACCCTCCTCCTAGACGGCATGACTATACGCTTCAATGCACGTTTATGCAATCCAATCGGGTGTGTACCGACCACAAGGGACCCTGCTCCTGCGAAAGACTCCGCAGAGTCACTCAGTGATCGCGGGGAGGGGAGAGATGGACGAGGCACCTCCAGTGTTGTGGTTGGGCGGGCCGCCCGGGGCAGGCAAGTCGACCGTGGCACGGCTGCTCGCGCGGCGGCACGGGCTGCGGTGGTACAACGCGGACGCCCACACGTGGGAGCACCGGGACCGGGCGATCGCGGCCGGGCACACGGCCGCGATCACGTGGGAGCGGATGCCGCGCGCCGCGCGGTGGACAGCACCGGTCGAGGACATGGTCGCGATGTCGCTTCATCACGAGCGTGGCCGGATGATCGTCGACGACGTACGCGCGCTCCCGCCCTCGCCCCTCGTCATCGCGGAGGGCACGCCCGTCACACCGCCCGTCACGGGTCCGTCCGGCCGGGCGGTGTGGTTGCTGCCGACGGCCGAGGTCCAGCACGACCGACTCGTCGAGCGGGGTATGGCGCCGGGCGTGGGCGCCTTCCGGCTGTATCAGGCGCTGCGGCGGGAGATCGAAGCGCAGGTCGAGGAGTACGGCGGGCGCAAGCTGATCGTCGACGGGCGTCAGAGCGTGGCGGACACCGTCGCGGAGGTCGAGGCGCTGTTCGCCGACGCCCTGGCCGAATGCCCCGTGGCGGCGACGGCGGCCGAGCGCCGACGACTTCTGCGGTACGCCAACAGAGCCGCCGTCTCCCAACACCAGCAGTTCGACGCCCGCCCCTGGGCCCCGGACGGCGCGCTGAGCACGATGTACGCGTTCGCGTGCGAATGCGGGAACGAGGCGTGCACGGCGGACGTGGAGCTGGCTATCGCCGATTTTCCGCCGCCTCCCGACGACAGTGCCCCGCCGGTACTGGCACCTGGGCACCACGCGATCATGGAATGTGACCGGTCCGGAGGCTGAGTACGCCGGGCTCACAAGGACACGGCAACTCAGGGTCGCCCTCCGTCCGCAGAAGGAGCCGCTCCCTGACACGGCCCTGGGGAGCAACCCCTTCGTTCGCAGGACGCCTGCGGCCCCGGCCGCATGGTCCGCTGGATCGCATGGCGATGAACAGGCGTACGGCGGTGCAGGCGTTGGGGCTCGGTTCCTTGGGGATCGGTTCGTTGGGGTTCAGAAGCGGCCCGGAGGAGCGCAAGGCCGCGATCACTGTGCAGGGCGAGTCGGCCGTCCGTACCAACATCCCGACGGGTCGGGACCGCCGGGCCTCGGGCGGCGCGTTACTGGCCCTGGCGACCCCGACCCCTCCCCCGGCACAGGGCTGGTACGCGACGTACGAGGTCGATGTTCCCGCCGAGGGGCCGTACCGGCTGATGGCGGTGGCCACGGTCCCGGTCGAGCAGCCGCATATCGAGGAGATCGGCTGCTACTTCAAGCTCGCGGTGGGCGACGGGCCCCTCGTGCCGGTCGCCCGCTCGCAGCCGTACTGGTACGAATCGGTGCCCGCATGGGGCGATCTCTCCGAACTCGCCTTAGACGTCGTGGAGTTGGAGCGCGGCCGGAACACGATCACCTTCGTCGTCGACGAGCCGACCGTACTGGCCGACTCGACCGGTTACCGCTTCCTGCTCGACCGCTTCACGCTGACGCCCGTGGCGCACGTCGCACCGCTCGGCATCCAACTCGGGGACCCGGCCCGCAACCTGGGTACGTACCGGAGTGACGAGCCCCAACTCCCGCAACTGACCTTCGTCCTCGAAGCGCGCACGCAACAGCCCCGCACGCTGCCTTTCACCGTCACCGACTACTTCGGCAACGAGGTCGCGCGAGGCCAAGCGACCATCCCGGCCGGCCAGGCGCAGGCATCGATCACGCTGCCGGCACTGCGCCAACTGCCCCCGGGCCACTACCGGGTGACAACCCCCGGCGTCACCGGCTGCTTCGCCCGGCTGCCCGAGCGCCAGCCCGTCACCGGCCCCGGCAACCGCTTCGGCGTCAACACCTACGTCTTCTCCCTCGTCCCGCCCTCCCGTCTCGACGCATTCGCCGCCGCGATGAAGGACATGGGCGCCGGATACGTACGCGACGGAATGTCCTGGCCCGCCGCCGAGCCGCGCCCCGGCACGTACGACACGCAGGTGTACGACAACGTCCGGCGGACCTTCCGCCGCCACGGGCTCGCCACGCTCGACGTACTGACCACCGCCCCGGAGTGGGCGATGACGGAGGCCTCGCTGCCGCTGGCCGCCGATCTGCGGGACGCGTACCGCTACGCCGCCCACCTGGCCGCCGCCTCGCCCGACGCGATCCAGCTGTCGAACGAGCCCGACGTCGACACGACAAGCTCCACCGGCGACCAGCACGCGGCCTTCGTGAAGGCGGCGGCGCTCGGGATCGCGGACGCGGGTCCGGCCACCACGGTCACCGTGCTGCCCGGCATCGCCGACGCGGGCAGCTACTTCCAGATACTCATGCTGCAGAACGACGTGGCCCGCTACGCCGACGCCTGGGGCTTCCACGGCTACCCGGACCCGCGCGACCAGGACGAACCCGAGGTCCCCGAATCGGCCGAAGCACAAAGGGAGTTGCGCCGCCTCTACGGGGCCGCGCGGCAGCCGATGTGGATGACCGAGTCCGGAGTCATGCTCAACGCGCGGCCCGGCAAGGACCTCACTCCGGCCCAACAGGCCGTCCAGGCCCGCTATCTCGTTCACGCGACGGTGCTGAGCCTGGCGGCCGGTACGGGGAAACAGTTCTGGTTCGGCGCACCGCCGATCCACGACGAGGGCGTGTACTTCGGGCTGCTCAGCCGCGACTTCCAGCCCTGGCCCGCCTACAGCGCTCACGCCGCGCTCACCTCGCTGCTCGGCGAGGCGCGGTTCGTGGAGCGGCTGTCCGACTCGTGCCACGTGTTCGCGGCGGGGTCGGAGCGGCGGGTCACGGTGGTCTGGGGGCCACCGGCGGAGGTCGAGATTCCCGTGGTCTCCGGGGGCACGGCCGAGATGTACGACATCATGGGCCGGCGCGTGGGGTCGGTCGGCCCCAAGGGCCGAGTGAGGGTCTCGGAAGACCCCGTCTATGTCGTGCAGGAAGGCGTACGGGACGCCGTGCCGGACCAAGCCGCCGACCACCCTCCCGCCACGCGGGACCTGTCCGTCGCCGAACACATCGTGCTGAGCCAGCGCTTCGACCTCGCCAACGCCGCCCCGAACAAGGCCGACGGCGACGCCCCACCGCCCCTCGGGTACCGGCTGTCCCCCACGACCCGGATGACGGTCGACGTCTACAACTTCAACAACTCACCCCAGACCATCGAGCTGACCGGCCGCGCCTTCGGCGGCTGGACGGTACGGCCGACCCGGCCGCGGGACCGGATCACCGTCCCGCCTCAGGGCCGTACGAGCGTGGGGTTCACGGTCGTCGCCGGGAAGGGGGTGCGCCGAGGCGTGGACTACCCGCTGGTCTTCGAGGCGAAGATCTCCTCCGCGGACGGCGACCGCGACGTCCCGCCCTCCGTCTCGCGGATCCAGCGCAGGTCCCGCGTGCGCGGCACTCCGATCCCGCTCGCGCCTTCCATCGACCGGCTTACGCCGACCGACGGGGCCACGGTCGACGGCCCCGACGTACGCGTGGAGGCCCGGATCACTGACGCGCTCTCGGGCGTGGACGAGGCCCGCGTCGACGTCGAGGTCGACGGCCGACGCGCGCCCTGCCACTACGACCCGGCCACCGGACGGCTGACGGCCGCCCTGCACCTGCGGCCCGGCCGCCACGAGATCTGGGTCCGGGCGTACAACAGGGCGCACGCCCCGGCCCAGGCATCGGTCACCGTGACCGTGCGCGCGTAACCGGTCGGGCCGCTCAGTCCGCGATCATCCGGTTGCCGAACCACCCCCTGCGCGAGGTGTTGCGCTCCCGCTGACGGCGTACGACATAGCGGCCGGGCGCGATGCCGGTGCCTCCGTGCTCGGGGTGGATGAGGTACGCGACGGCCGAGGTGTCGATCATGCCGAGGGAGAGGCCGGTCGTGTCGCGGAGGCCGCCGGTGAAGCGGCAGGTGCCCGGGTCCGCGACGAGGGAGTGCGGATTGCCGCCCGCGGCGCTGCGCAGCAGCTCGATACCTGAGGCGGGGACGTCCTGCCAGCGCGTGTACTCGTGCGTGGAGACGCTGCGCTCGACAAACGCGTACGGGATGACGATCAGGTCGCCCTGGGCCTGGAGGCCGTCGACGACGGGAATGGTCACCTGGCGTTCCAGGTGATCGAGGACGTCGAGACCGGTGAGGTCGGTGAGTTCGGCGAGGGTCATGGTCATGTGCATCACCTTTGGTGTGAGGGCAGCCCGCGAAGGCTGCGTGAAAGTCCTTGTCAGGTACGGGAGTTGAGAGGGTTGAGCGCCGCGAGGGCCGAGAACCGGGGTCCGGGCTTCGGGACGTACGAGCGACCCCGCCACGTCACGTACGGCGCACGAGTCGCGCGTACTGCTCGCCGGACAGCCCATACGTCCAGCCGGCGGCCGAGAGCGGGTCCTCGACGTGGTCGGGCACGCTCAGGCCGTAGCGCCGGCGGCGGCCGTCCGGCTCGACCGAGCCGTTGACGACGAGCAGCAGGCGCGCGGAGACGCCCCAGAGTTCGCGGGGCACGTCGTAGAGGTGGAGGTCGGAGCCGGGGTTGCCGGGGTCGGCGGTCGCGCCGACGAGCCGGAGGCGGGCCTGTTCGATGTAGGCGCCCCAGCCGATGCGTTCGATGGCGCTGCGGCGCACTTCGACGTTGCGCTCGGCGTGGATGCGTTCGACGGTCGGGCCGTTGATCACCCAGTCCGGTACGTGGGTGCCGTGCAGGACGTGGACCGCCGCGCCGTCCGCGAAACGAACGGCCGGTCCGTCCTCGCGATGCAGCCGCAACTCGCCATGGAAACCGTTGGGTTGAGGCTCGGTATGGATCTCGGTGGGCCGCTCGGCCATGACGCACATGCCCTCGCCGGGCCACCACCAGCCTGTCGACCGGGCCAAGTCGACCCACAGGCCGAGCTGGTCCTGGTCGCCGCCCAGGTAGGTGGTCAGCCCAACACGCGCCATGACGTCATAGTGGGCGACCCACGCGGCGTCCTGCTGGCCGTACCAGGCGAGCCCCGGCGAGTCCACGGCCGTAGGCATCAGTTCCGTACGCACCGGAGGGCACACCGAGTCGCGCAGGGTTTCGGTCAGCGCGTCGTACACGAGGGCTTCGACCACGCGCCTCACCGGGACGCCGGCCGCGAGCGCCTCCTCGGCAGCCATGGTGCGTACCGAACCCGCTCCAGACATGGCCCATGCCCACGAGATCAGTGACGAGGACCGGTCGCCGATCCGGTCGTCCATGCGTTCCCGCAGTTCGGACGCCAGGCTGGCGAGCCGCGCGACGAGTGGCCAGTCGGTTCCGCGTACGGGCCCGGCGGCGGCATCCAGCCGCACGGGCCGGAAGCTGTCGTGGTGCTCGAGCATGACCTCGCGGGCCGCCGCCGGGGACGGCACCCAGACGAACTCCGGCGGAGGTTCGCCGATCAGGCGATACAGACCGACGACGGCAGCCTCCGCCCGCGGCCGGTCGGCCGGCAGCGTGGACAAACCGCACTTGAGCCAGTCCGCGCCCAACACGCGCGCCAGAGCGACGCGTTCGGCATCGGATTTGGGCCAGGAAAAGGAAGGCCGTGGAAGGGAAGGCCGGGAAAAGGAACTGCGCGCGTTACGCGCGCCTCGGAGTGATCCCCCTCGGGGACCCGACACGACGCTCACCAGAGAGTGGCGGTGTCCGCCTCTCGAATCATCATGTGGAGGAGCGTGACAGGGGCGGGCAGAGAGACGCAACACCTTTTCCCGTATGTACGGGCGGCCCGGGCATCCTTCGACACCCGAGCCGCCCGCCGGATCACCTCATCCGAACCTACCGAACCGTTCGGATCACCTCTCCTTGATCCTCAGGAACGTGACCGAGTTCCCCGGGAAGGTGTACGTGAACTTGCTGCTCACCCCCTCGAAGGTGGATCTCACCGGGGCAACAGGCGTCTCCGTCTCGGAGTTGACCGCGTCGGGGGCCGCCTTCAGCGTGGTCACGGCGGCTTTCTTCGACGTCTTGAGGCCGCCGAGGTCGATCGCCGTACGGGCGTCCGCCGACTGGGCGTTGACGACCTTGACGATCAGGTCACCCGTCTTGGCGTCCCTGGTCACCACCTGGCGGAACGGCTCGGCCGGCTTGTCGTCGGTGAAGCTGCCCCACTCCTTGCCGTCGAGGAAGAGGGTCACCTGACGGCCGCGGACCTTGATGTCGACGTCGTACGCGCGGCCCGTCTCGATCGATCCGGCCTTGGAGATGAGCGTCGACTTGCCGCCGTCCGAGGCCTGTTCGACGGCGGACTGGGTGTTGTTCCAGCCGCCCAAGTTCCACCAGTAGTAGTTCCCGGTGTCCTTGACGCCGAAGGCGACGAGGAAGCCCTCCTTGCCGGACTTCTTGGTGGCCTTCACATGCAGGTCGTAGTCGTGCCAGGCCGGGTCGCCCGCCGACACCATGGTGTTCTCGGCGGCCTCGTCGCTCTGCACGTACTGCCCGTCCTGGACGGTCCAGCTGCCGCCGCCCGTGTGCGTCCACTTCGAGGCGTCACCGGAGAAGTCGTCGCTGAGCAGCGTCGAACCGTCCGCGGCGGTCACCTTCACATCGTCGTACGCGGCGCTCGTCGCCCATGTCGACAGACCGACCGCACCCGAGATCGGGCCGCTCACCGAGGGCGTACCGGTCGCCTTGGAGGGCACGACCCGGTCGCCGACGTTGCGCATGAACAGCTTCTGGACCTCGTAGTTGGCGGAGTTCCAGGAGGCGTGGTTGTTGAACCAGATCATGTCGGGGCGCCACTGCACGTAGTCCTCGTTGGCGAGCAGCGGGGCGTACGAGGCGAGCTTCACGATGTCCGCATTGCGCTCCAGGCCGGTCATGAACGCGGCTTCGGAGAGGGCGTTCTTGAAGGCGTTGCCCTGGGAGGCGTACTCGCCGAGGAAGACCTTGGGGCCCTTCCTGTCGTACGAGTCGTAGCGGTCGTTGTTCTGCAGGAACCACTGCGGGCTGTTGTAGTAGTGCTCGTCGACCATGTCGACGTTGCCCTCGCGGTTGAGCTTCCAGGCGGTGTCGAAGGTCGAACCGCTGTCGTCCGGGCCGGAGTTGGAGATGACGGTGAGGTCCGGGTACTTCGCCTCGATGGCGGCGCGGAACTGCTTGAACCGTTCGAAGAACTCGTTCGGCAGGTTCTCCTCGTTGCCGACCCCGAGGTGGGTGAGATTGAAGGGCTTCGGGTGGCCCATCTGCGCCCGCTTCTTGCCCCACTCGCTGGTCACGGGGCCGTTGGCGAACTCGATCAGGTCGAGGGTGTCCTGGATGTGGCGCTTGAGCAGCGCGTCGTCATCCGTGGCCTTGTTCTGGCCGCAGCCGGTGACGAGGGCAGGGACGACGGGCAGCGGCATCGCGCCGATGTCCTCGGAGAACTGGAAGTACTCGTAGTAGCCGAGGCCGTAACTCTGGTTGTAGCCCCAGAAGTTGGCGTTCGTCGCGCGCTGCTCGACCGGGCCGATGGTGTCCTTCCACTGATACGAGCGCTTGCGCTGCCAGCCGGAGGCCTCGTCGTATCCTTCCATGCTGCCGGTGTTGACCAGACAGCCACCCGGGAAGCGCACGAAGGACGGATCAAGGGCGGCGATCTTCTCGGCGAGGTCCTTGCGCAGGCCGTGGCCCTTGTAGGTGTCGCGCGGCAGCAGCGAGATCATGTCCAGCGCTACGGGGCCCCCGGCGGCGACCGTGAGGCGGCCGGTCGTGCTCGTACGGGTCGCGGTGAACTTCGCCGTGTACTTCGCCCAGCCGCCGCGCGCGGTGACCCGCCGGGCCTCCGCGAGCGCGCCGTCGGCGTCCGCCAGGGTCACGGTGAGGGCGGAGGCCTGGTCGGCGCGGGCCCAGAGCGAGAAGTTGTAGACCTTGCCCTTCTCGACCGAGATCCCGGTGTTGTAACCGGAGTTGGTGACGGAGGAACCGCCGTCCAGGGACAGGTAGGTGCGGTTACGTTCGTGGAGGCGGCCGTCGTCGTTCACGGTCTTCGCGGTGCCCGTCGTGGCCCAGGAGGTGAGGGGCGTGTACGAGGCGTGGTCGGCTGTCGAGTACTCGAACGACCGGTTCTGCACGAGCTCCGGATATATGCCGCCGTCCGCGGCCCGGTTGATGTCCTCGAAGAAGACGCCGTACATGGTGTCGTCGATCTTCGCGCCCTTGGTCTTCGGGTCGACGGTGATCGCGTAGTCGGTGGTGTCCTCGGCTGCGGCGTTCCCCGGGGCGGCGGGGACGAGGAGCGAGGCGGCCATGATGCCGGTGGCCGTCAGGGCGAGTCTCCAGCGGGTGCGGGTGCGTGACATGGATACTCCGCGGCTCTGGTGTCGGTTGTCTCGGCTGTTCTCAGCGGCACTAGTGGTTCGAAATCTCGGACAATGATCAAGACTTCGAACGGCAAGATAGGGAGGGGGTTGGAGTGAGTCAATGGTTTGCGCAGGACACGTCAGGGAGGCGGACCAGCGTGGATGATTTCTGGCCGGTTGCCGACGTACTGGCGTATCTGGCGGGGAGTTGGCGCGTGGAGCGTTCCGTACGGGATCTTGCGAGCGGGGCAGAAGGGACCTTCAGCGGCACGACGGAGTTCGCACCGCTCGAAGCCGGCGGCCTGCTCCACCACGAGTCCGGCACCTTCGTCTGGCAGGGCGTCGCCCGCCCCGCCGAGCGGACGCTGCGGTTCCTGCCGGGCACAACGCCGAGCAGCGCCGACGTACGGTTTGCCGACGGCCGCCCCTTCCACGACCTGGACCTGGCCTCCGGCCGGCACATCGCCGAGCACCCGTGCGCCGCGGACCACTACCGCGGCGAGTTCACCGTGCACGACGCGAACCACTGGCGAACCGTGTGGCAGGTCGGCGGCCCGGCCAAGGACGTGACCCTGACGACGGACTACACGCGCGAGGGCTGACCCTCGAGCCGCAGGTTCCAGCGTCCCGCCCGGCCGATGAGCGTGACCGTCGACAGGGGGCGGACGTCGATGTTCCAGTACGTCGACGGGGGCGCCTTCAGCGCGTACACGAGTGCGGCGCGTATGACCGCCGGCTCGGCCACCGCGACGATCTTGACGCCGCCGTCGGCGGGCCGGGTGTCGAGCCAGCCGCCCACCCGCTGGATGAAGGCCAGCAGTGACTCACCGCCGTGCGGGGCGGAGCCGGGATCGGCGAGCCAGGCGTCCACGGCGCCGGGCTCGCGGGCCATCGCCTCGCCGAGCGTGAAGCCCTGCCAGCGGCCCATGTCACAGTCCCGCAGGGCGGGTTGGACGAGCGGGGTGTAGCCGAGGGCGTCGCCTGTGGCCCGGCTGCGCGGCGTCGGCGAGCAGTAGCGCAACTCGGCCGCCGCCAACGGCAGCAGCACCGGTGCCGCGCGCTGCACCTCGTCCCAGCCCTCCCGGTCGAGGGGCCGGTCGTCCCCGAACCGCTCGGCGAGCAACGGCGAGCTGCGCGCGGCGGCGACGAACGTGACCCGAAGCTGCATGCGGTGATGGTGAGCCGCACAAGTGCCAATGGCAAGAGACGTAACTCAGGAGTTACCCGAGGTGCCTGGCACCCGGCCCGCGCTTTCGGGGCGCGGTCAGAGCACTGCGTCGAGGGCGGCGCACAACCTGCGTACGCCCTCCTCGATCTCAGCGGTGCCCGCCACTGCCGCGAAGCTCAGCCGAAGGTGTGGGCTGGCCGGTTCGGCACTGAAGTAGGGGCGGCCGGGGGTGACGGCCACGCCCTCGCGCAGGGCGGCGGCGACCACGGCCGCTTCGTCCGCGTTGTAGGGGAGGCGGAACCACAGGTGGTAGCCGCCGCTGGGAATGTGCTTGACGGCGTACTCGAACGGGGCGAGGTGCAGCCGTAGTGCGGTGACCATCTTGTCGCGGCGGTTCTTCAACTCCGTGGCGACGGCCCGCAGATGGCGGGGCCACGCGGGCGAGCCGACGAGTTCCAGGGCCGCCTCCTGGAGCGGGCGCGGCACGAAGAAGGTGTCGACGACCTGGATGGCGCGCAGCCGTTCCAGTACGGGCCCGCGGGCGGCGAGCGCGCTCACCCGGAAGCTCGGCGAGGTCGCCTTGGTCAGGGAGCACACGTGCACGACGACTCCGTCGGGGTCGTCCGAGGCCAGCGGACGCGGCAACGGCCCCGCGTCCTCGTGCACGAGACGCCGTACGAAGTCGTCCTCCACGACGAACGCACCGGCCTCGCGCGCGATCCGCAGCACCTCACCGCGCCGCTCGGGGGCGAGGACGGCACCGGTCGGGTTCTGGAACAGCGGCTGGCAGACGAAGACACGGGCGCCGGTCGCCCGGAACGCGTCGGCGAGCAGGTGGGGGCGTACTCCGTCGGCATCGACCGGTACGGGTACGGGGCGGAGCCCGGCCGCCCGGGCGATCGCCAGCATGCCGGGATACGTGGGCGATTCGACGAGCACGGGCGCACCGGGCGGGGCGAGGGCACGCAGGGCGGTGGTCAGCCCGGACTGGCCGCCCGCCGTGATCAGCACATCAGCGGCGGTGACCGCTCCGCCGATGCCTCGCGCGAACCACTCGCGCAACTCCGGCAGCCCGTCTATGGGCGGGCGCCCCCAGGCGCCTGGGCGTCGGCTCGCCCGGGCCAGCGCGGCGGCCATCGCCCGCTCCGGCTGCAAGGAGGGGTGCAAGTAGCCGCCGTTGAACTCGATGACTCCGGGCGGCGGGGCGGCAAGCGAGACCAGCACTCCGGAGGCGTCGACGGTACGCGGCACGAGTTCGGCGCTGGCATCCGCGGTGAGCGCGAGCTCCTGCCAGGAGGTGTCACCCACGGCCGGCCCGTCGCCCCGCGGCCGAGCCCGGAACGCACCGGCCCCTGGCCGGGTCACCACCAGCCCCTCGGCGGCCAGCTGCGCCAGCGCCCGCGACACGGTCACCGGGCTCACCCGGAACCGCTCGACGAGCGCTCGGCTCGACGGCAGCTTTCCACCGGGAGAGTAGCGGTCCAGCTCGCTTCTCAACTGGTTCGCCAGTTCGCCCACACTGCTACGCTCTTGCATGAGAGCACAGAGTAGCGCTACTACACCGACACCAGTAGCGGTCTCCGCCGCCCGGGCCCGATCGGCCACCGAAGGTCCACAACTGTCACCCCGTGGCGTTCTCCTGGCCGCCCTCGGAGTCACCGCCTTCTCCCTCACGTTCCCCGCCACCGCTTGGGGCCTGGAAGGGTTCGGCCCTTGGTCGCTGGTAGCCGTACGCAGCGTCCTCGCCGCGATCATCGCCGGTATCTGTCTGCTCGCCCTGCGTGTACCGCTGCCCGCCCGCCGCCACTGGCCGGGACTGTCCGTCGTGGCCGCCGGAGTCGTACTCGGCTTCCCCATGCTCACGACTCTCGCCCTGGAGACCTCGACCACCGCCCACGCCGCCGTTGTGGTCGGTCTGCTCCCCGTGACCACCGCGCTGTTCTCGGCCCTGCGCGTCGGCTCCCGCCCTTCACGTGCCTTCTGGGCCGCGGCGCTCGCGGGCTCCGCCGTGGTGATCGCGTTCACCGTGACGCAGAGCGGCGGTGCCCTCAGCAGCGCGGACGCGTACCTCTTCGGGGCGCTGCTGGTCTGCGCGGCCGGTTATACGGAGGGCGGTCGGCTGGCCCGTGTGATGCCCGGGTGGCACGTCATCGGCTGGGCTCTGGTGTTGTGCCTGCCGCTCACGATTCCGGCGGCCACGGTGGCGCTGTCGTACGAGCCCGTACAGCTGACGGCGCACAGCGTGACCGGGCTGCTCTGGGTCGCGGTCGGCTCGCAGTTCCTGGGTCTGGTGGTGTGGTACCGGGGCATGGCGGCGATCGGCATTCCGAAGGCCAGCCAGTTGCAGCTGGCTCAGCCCCTGCTCACACTGGTCTGGTCGGTGCTGCTCCTCGGTGAGCAGCTCACACCCGCCGCACCCCTGGCCGCCGCGGCCGTACTGGTCTGCATCGCGGTCGCCCAGCGAGCACGCGCCTGACCGGCAATACCGGGCTGACCGGCACACACCGGTGGCAACCGGCTCCACCCGCCCTAGACTGAATCCACGGAACGCTACTCCCGTGCGAGACGAGGAGGCCCTCCACATGCGTGCAAGCAAAGGCGACCACCTGCTGGTGCACGGCAGGATCGTCGGACAGCACGACCGGGTCGGGGAAGTCGTCGAAGTACTGGGGCCGGACGGCAACCCGCCGTTCCGCGTCCGCTTCGAGGACGGCCACGAGACCGTGATGTCCCCTGGTCCTGACACCACAGTCCAGCATCACGTCAGCGAGACGAAGACCCAGTAAGAGTCAGGCCCCGTAAGAGTCAGCCCCTGTAAGTCAGTTCAACGCGGCGGCTTCGCCGAATACAGCCGCGTACTGCCGTCGGGCACGACCGGTGGCGGGTGAGCCGCCACCGGTCGCTTTGCGCGTCCTACGCGGCGCCTGGGCCGACGTCCGTCGCGCTGAGCGGGGCCCGTGTGACCGGGGACGACGATCGCTCGTCGGCGCCCACGTCGACGCCGCCGGTGCGAGCGTGACCGTCCATGTCGTCGGTCACGAAGGCGTGGCCGCCGGTGCCGGTGTCGATCGCCGGGCTTCCCGCGCCGATCCGGTACAGCGATCCGTCGGAGGCGAGCAGCGGGTCGACCGCCCTGACGGAGCCGGAGGGCAGGGACACGCCGACGGTCGCCGATCCGGTCGGCCACGCGATGTTCCCGGCGTAGGTCATGCGCACGGGTTTCTTGACCTCGTTGAGCAGCTTGCCCCGGCTGCCCGTGATGACGTTGTCGGCGATGACCGAGTCGACCGGGGCGAGGTTGTAGTTGGCGCCGATCTCGATGTTCGACACGTTGTTCACGAAGGTGTTGTTCACGACGGTCGCCCGGTAGACGCGCCAGTGCGCGTTCAGTGCGCCCGAGGTGTCCACGTCGCCGCCGTCGATCTGCAGCGCGGCGTCGTGGCCGGTGCCGGTCAGGCCGTCGAAGTAGTTGTTGTAGACCTTGTGGTCCTGGCCGTAGATGCGGATGCCGCCGGTGCCCGCCTTGCCCTCCCCGAAGAAGAAGTTGCCGTAGAACTGGCCCCGGTTCCCGTGCCGTTGGGACAGGACGCCCTGTGAGGCGCGGAAGGTGTTGTGGCGGACGACGTTGTCGTTGCTCTTCACGGAGACGATCTCCGGGTCACCGTCGCACCGCTCGAAGAGGTTCGACTCGACAACGGTGAATCCGCTCGACTGGGAGATGCTGCTCTCGCCGATCCGGATGGCCTCCATCTCGTTCTCCGCGCGGGGGCCGATGTCACGGAAGTGGTTGTGGTCGATGCGGTCGTGCTGTGACTGCTGGGTCTCGGATCCGTCGATGGTGATGAAGTTCCCGCGTTGGTGCTTCTCCTCGAACAGGTTGTGATCGATCCGGTTGTGGTGGCTGTTCTCACCCTGGATGATCACCCACTTCAGCGTGGACTCCTCGGTCAGCCGGAAGTGGTTGCGGGTCAGCCGTACGTTGTTCGAGCTGGTGATCTTCAGGGTGTTGCTGTTCGTGAACTTCAGCCCCTGGAACGTGACGTAGGAGGAGTTCGCCACCTCCAGCTGCCCGGCGCCGATCACCGCCTTGCCGCGGTTCTCCGCGACGACGGTGATGGGCTGGGCGGCCGTTCCGTTCTTGCCGGTCATCTTGCCGATCGAGTACGTGCCGTCCGCGAGGACGATGCGGTCGCCGGGCCGCGCCTCGCCGAACGCGCTCTTCAACGCGGTGGAATCCGCGACACGGACCGTACGGACGGGAGCCGGATCTGTCGGATCCGTTGGGTCTGTCGGATCCACGCCGCCGTCACCGCCCCCGTCGGCTCCGTAGATGTCGGTCTCGGTGATGCTGGTCCAGTCGTTGACCGTGTTGCCATGGCCGACGATCCGCACGTACCGGGCCGAGGTATCGGCGAAGTCGTACTTCTGCTGCTCAAGTGTGCTGCCGCTGCTGGTCTTCCGGGCCAGGACGGTCTTCCATGACGATCCGTCGTCGGACAGCTGAATGTCGAAGGTGTGCTTTCTGCTGTTCCCCTGGTGCCAGGCAACGGACGCCGACCCGACGGTCTTCGCCGAGCCGAGGTCGTAGCGGATCCACGCCCCGTCGCCCTGCGACGACCAGCGGGTACTCAGGTTGTTGTCCAGGGTGTTGGCGGGAACGTTGCCGTCATCGGGACTCGCCGTGACGCCCGCGACCTGGATCGGAGAGTCCCCGCCGGGGTCAGTCGGATCGGTCGGATCGGTCGGATCGGTGGGGCCCGTGGGGTCTGTGGGGTCCGTGGGGTCCTCGCCCGCCGCATCGACGTCGTACGTCCGAACCCAGTCGACCTCGAACACGGCCGGGCGCGGACTGCCCTCTTCAGCGAAGTTGTCCAGCTGGATGACGAGGTTCCCCAGGGGCATGTCCTGGATGTTCCCCCGGTCGGCGTTCGCGCCGTCCGCCAGCCGGAACCACTGGACACCGTCGACGTAGCCGACCAGCGCCTTGGACGTCCACTCGAACGCAAAGTTGTGCCACTTCGTCATGTCCACGGGGCAGCGTTTGGGGTTTTCCTTCTTGTCCGACGGGCTCTTCGGGTAGTGCAGGAACGCCGAGAGGCACTGCGCGTCGGGGTCCGAGTACTCGACCCAGTCGTACTCGCCGTTTTCGAGCCGGTTGTCCTCGGTGGGCCAGATCAGGTGCAGCGGATGGTAGGGCTCGCCCTCGGAGCCGGTGTTCCGTGAGCGGGACCGGATTTCCCACCGGCCGTACTGGGTGGGCTCGTGCTGCCTGATCCACCCGGTGTCGCCGTTCGCCTCACCGCGCATGGTCATCATGCCGTCCGCGACGGTGCTGTTCTTCCCGCACCGGCGGCCGTTCTCGCTGTGGCCTTCCCAGCATTGGGGCGTGCCGCCGACGCTGCCGGACGGTACGTCCCACTTCGCGGGGTCGACCGGGCCGGTGTAGTCGAACTCGTCGGATATCGGCAGCGGGTTGCCCCAGCCGTACCGCTTGGCGGCCTCGGTCGAGTCACCGTCGCCACCGCTGCCGCCGTCGCCCCCGTCACCACCGCCGTCGCCGTTGCCGTGCGTGACGTTCAGATCGTAGATCTTCACCTGGCCGTAGTTGTCGGCGCTGCACGGGTCCGAGTTGCCGCAGTTGGCCTGTGTGTACGCGCCGGCCTTGAAGTAGGCGCCGGAGAAGTTCTTCGACAGCGTGGTCTGCAGCACGCCGTTGTAGTAGGCCTTGATCTTGCCGTCGCTGACCACGAACTTCGCCTGGAACCTGGTCCCCAGCTCGTAGTTGTCATCCACCAGCTTGTGATGCTTTGTGTCGCCGTCGGTGACGTAGAGCTTCTTGCCCTCCAGGCGGAAGACGCTGAGGTCGTCGGAGCCGCCGTGGATCTGCCCGGCGACGACGTTCGGGGTCTCCTTGGGAACGTCCGTGATGGCCTGGTCGATCACCATCGTGTGGGTGCCGGATGTGGACGACCAACTCGCCTTGGTCTCCCCCGAGTCCGTCATCTCCCGCAGCTCCGAGCGGGGGTACTTGGAGCCACTGGTGGTGACGCCGTTGACCGGGGCCCGGAACCGGACGGCCGCGCACTCGTCGGCCGTGGTGAACCAGGGGTCGTTCGCGTACGTGTCGAGTTCGGGCTGGTAGACGTTGGTCGGGGACTCCTCCTCGCCCACCGGCAGCCCGATGTACCAGTTCGTCAGGTCCAGCACGTCGGCCGGGTACGCGCAGGAGCCGCCGCCACCGCCGGTGCCGTCGGCTCCGTAGATGTCGGTCTCGGTGATGCTGGTCCAGGCGTTGACCGTGTTGCCATGGCCGACGATCCGCACATAGCGGGCCGAGGCATCGGCGAAGTCGTAGCTCTGCTGCTCAAGTGTGCTGCCATTGCTGGCTTTTCGGGCCAGGACGGTCTTCCACGACGATCCGTCGTCGGACAACTGGACGTCGAAGGTGTTCGTCCTGCTGTTCCCCTGGTGCCAGGCGAGCGACACCGATCCGACGGTCTTCGCCGAGCCGAGGTCGTAGCGGATCCACGCCCCGTCGCCCTGCGACGACCAGCGGGTACTCAGGTTGTTGTCCAGGGTGTTGGCGGGAGCGTTGCCGTCATCGGGACTCGCCGTGACGTTCTTGACCTCCAGCGGAGAGGTGTCAGCCGGCGCGGCCGACGCCACCGGGTAGTACCCGCCCGAGATTCCGACGGCCAACGCGCACACTAAGAGTGCGCGATGTATTCGTCTCATAGATCCTCACTTTGGTTGCAGGAATCCGATCAACCGGAGGCGGCTGATCGGTGGCTGAAGGGTTGTGGTGGAACACCGCGAGGCTGCGCACGGCGATACCGCGTGGCCGGTCAGGACGCCGGCGTCGCCGCCACGGCGGGCGGGAAGGTGGGAGGGACGTAGATCGGGGGCTCTACCGGCCCCGCTGAGGGATCGCCTGACAGCCACACCACACCCCTCGTCAGGACGCGAGGCCGGCGGACTGGGACTCTGGATCCAAAGTCCTTATCGGGAGCGCCATTTCGGGACCGTCTCTCCGGCTGTGGCGATCACTCGGTGGTGTTGATGTTGGTCAGGACGCTGCCGGCGCCGGTGACGGCGTTGTCGGAGGTGACGATGTTCGGCGCGGCCTCGCAGTCGTCCTGGTTGGTCACGTTGATGGCGTAGCCGTCCGCGCCGCCGAGGTCGGAGTCGTGGGCGCGGAAGGGGTTGCCGCAGCCGTAGCCGTCGACGCGGTCGTGGGTCTGGTAGCCGTCTGGGGATGTCTCACAGGAGTGCTCTCCTTATCCGAGTTCTCCCCCTCGGCCTGGCCGTAGAGCGTCACCGGAACCGTGAGGCGTCGTCAGGCGTGACCGTAGACGGCAAGCTTCGGGAGGGGTCCCGAGGAAAAGGGGTAGGGCGGCAGGCAGGCCACGCCCCAGGGGACGTGTGAGCACTCCGTAGCGGGCCTGCTCCTCAATCGTCAGGGCGTCCGCGCCGGCCGCTGGTAGTGGTCGGCAACCACCCGGGCCATGGCCCCGATCTTGTCCTCCCTGACCTCCCTGGCCGCGAAGAACACGTGGCCCTGCGCCTCCGGGTGCTCCTTGGCGAGGGTGAGGTGCCGGGACAGCTCGGCCGGGTCCTGCCAGGGCTCGGGCTGCGCGGGATCCCCGGCCTTGTACAACGCCTCGCCCACATACAGCCGCGTACTGCTGCCCTCGGCGACCTCCGCCCACCAGGGCAGCAGCTTCGCGTAGTCGGCGGCGGCGAAGCCGATGTTCCAGTAGATCTGCGGGCAGATGTAGTCGATCCAGCCCTCGCGCACCCATTTCCTGGTGTCCGCGTGCAGGTCGTCGTACGTCTGCACGCCGGCCTGGGTGTCCGAGCCCTGCGAGTCCGTCGAGGCGTTGCGCCACACTCCGAACGGGCTGATGCCGAACTGTGTGCCCGGCCGGATCTTCTTGACGCGGGCCGCCGTCTCGCGCACGAGTTTGTCTATGTTGTCCCGCCGCCAGGCCGCCCGGTCCTCGAAGCCGCCGCCGTACCGCTCGTACGCCGCGTCGTCGTCGAAGACCTCGCCCTCGACCGGGTACGGGTAGAAGTAGTCGTCCCAGTGCACGGCGTCGATGGCGTACTTCTTCAGCGCGTCGAGCATCGCGTCCTGGACGAAGGCGCGGACCTCGGGCAGCCCGGGGTTGTAGTAGAGCTTCCCGCCGTACGGCACGACCCAGTCGGGGTGCTCGCGGGCGGGGTGCGAGGCGACCAGCTTGGCGGGGTCGGCGTGGTTGGCGATCCGGTACGGGTTGAACCAGGCGTGCAGTTCCAGGCCGCGCGCGTGCGCTTCCTTGACCGCGGTGCCGAGCGGGTCCCAGCCGGGGTCCTTGCCCTGGGTGCCGGTGAGGTACTGCGACCAGGGCTCGTACGGCGAGGGCCACAGGGCGTCGGCGGTGGGGCGCACCTGGAAGATCACCGTGTTGAGCTTGCAGCGTACGGCCGTGTCGAGGTGGGCGAGCAGTTCGGAGCGCTGTTCGGCTGCGGTCAGCCCGGCCTTTGACGGCCAGTCGCGGTTGGTGACGGTCGACAGCCACACGCCGCGCATCTCGCCGGAGCCGGTGCGGCGCCGGGCCTCGGCCTTCTCGTCCTCGTCCGTCTCGCCGCCGGTCGTCGCGGCCCAGGCCGCCGCGCCTCCGGCGGCCGTGAGCCCGGCCAGCATCGCTCCCGCGAACGCCCTTCGTGTCACTCGCCCCATGGGTCCCCCCATACGCACCGGATCGGCCTGCTCACGTATCGCTTCCGGGCAGACAGCATGCCGCACCCGCACGATCGATCATCGGGACCCCGAGAGTAACGTTCACGAATGGAGCAGGCGCCCCCGGGGTCCTGCCACCCCTGTGGAACAGCGAAAGGGACGATGTGACGGACACCTTCGGAGACATCTCACGTGTCGGAGTGGTGGGCTGCGGCCAGATGGGAGCGGGCATCGCCGAGGTGTCCGCCCGTGCCGGGCTCGATGTGATGGTCGCCGAGACCACCGGCGAGGCCCTGGAGATCGGCCGGACCCGGCTCTACAACTCGCTGTCCAAGGCCGCCGAACGCGGCAAGATCTCCGAGGAAGAGCTGGCCGCCACACAGGCGCGGCTCACCTTCACCACCGATCTGGGCGAGTTCGCCGACCGCGACCTGGTGATCGAGGCCGTCGTCGAGAACGAGATGGTGAAGACCGAGATCTTCCAGGTGCTCGACCAGGTGGTGACCCGTCAGGACGCGATCCTCGCCTCCAACACCTCCTCCATCCCGCTGGTGAAGCTCGCCGTCGCCACCTCGCGCCCCGACCAGGTCATCGGCATCCACTTCTTCAACCCGGCCCCCGTGCAGAAGCTGGTCGAGCTGATCCCGGCGCTCACCACCTCCGAGGGCACGATCAGCCGGGCACAGGCGCTGGTCGAGAAGATCCTGGGCAAGCACTCGATCCGGGCCCAGGACCGCTCGGGCTTCGTGGTCAACGCCCTGCTGATCCCGTATCTCCTGTCCGCCATAAGGATGTTCGAGTCCGGCATCGCAAGCCGCGAGGACATCGACAACGGCATGGAGATGGGCTGCGCCCACCCGATGGGCCCACTGAAGCTGACCGACCTGATCGGCCTGGACACGGTCGCGTCGGTGGCCTATTCGATGTACGAGGAGTACAAGGAGCCGCTGTACGCCGCTCCCCCGCTGCTCCAGCGCATGGTCGACGCGGGCCGCCTGGGCCGGAAGTCGGGCTCCGGCTTCTACAGCTACGCCTAGCGGCAGCTTCGTACCGACTACGGTCCGTACGTCCCTGGCCGACGGGCCCGGCTCTCTGCCGAGAGCCGGGCCCGCGCCGTTCACACACCGTGTGCGCACCGGGCCCGCATATGCCCCTCGCACACGCTCCCCAGTGCCCACCAGGGCCGGTTGACTTTCCATGCGCACGTAAGGGATGTGACGACTACTGAAAGGAGCGGACTCGTGACCGCCGACCCGGAGCATCCCGTGGTCCAAGGAGAACTCGCAGAGTTACGCCGTCGCCTCGATGTGGCGCATGCCCGCGTCGAGGGAGGACAGGCGCTGCTCAGTCATCGCGCCGAACAGACCGCCAAGGATCTCGACGACCTGAGCGCACGCGTCGTCGCACTGGAACACACCCGCTGGCCACTGCGCGCAGTCGCGGTCGTCACGGCCGTGGGTGCCCTTGCCGTGGCGGTCTGGCAGGCTCTGGGCCGCTAGGCCACAGGACGCGGTGGGGGGGATCAGGGCAAAGCGTCCTGCCCGAGCCTGAGATGGTGCAGGAGGAGCAGCGCGGCTGCCATGTTGGCGGCCGGGACCTCTCCGCGGGCGACCATGTCGGGGACGAGCTTGAGTGGAACCCATTCCCGACGGTCCGACTCGAAGTCGTCCACGGGGTGTCCGATGTACGCGCCTTCGTCGGCCCAGTAGATGTGGTGCCGGGCGTCGGTGAGCCCGTTGGAGGGCTCGACGCTCATCAGATGGCGCAGGGGTCCTGGCCGCCACCCTGTCTCCTCCTCCAGTTCACGGGCCGCCGCGACGGCGATGTCCTCGCCGTCCTCGACGACGCCCGCCGCGAGCTCCCACCCCCAACTGTCGGTGATGAAGCGGTGCCGCCACAGCAGCAGCACCTCGTTGGCCTCGTTCACCACGGTGGCCACGGCGACGGGCCGCAGCCGTATCAAGAAGTGATCGAGGTGTTGACCGTCCGGCAGCTCTACGTCCGCGAGATTGACGCTGAACCAGCGGTTTGCGTACACAGTTTGTTCGTTCTGTTTCGTCCACTGCACGGTTCTGCCACCTTCCGCCGAGTAGATGGCAATATCGCAGCAGGAGCGTCTTCACAGCAGACTCAGGGCGGTCCGTCGGCGGTCCGCTCGCGGCGGTAGGCGCAGTGCCCGGGGCTCTCCCTACAGCGGTACGCGCAGTGCCCCGGCGATGAGTTCGGCGGCCTCGGAGGTTCCCGCGCAGTCACTGGCCACCAGATGTTCGCGTACCGCCCGCAGTCTGTCGCGCAGCCGCTGGGACTCCATTCCCCGCGCCTGCTCGGCCATTTCGACCGCGGTGACCACCGCCTTGTCCGCATTGCCCTGGCGCAGCTCGATCTGACTGAGCATTGCGAGCCGGTGCACCCGGCCCCGGTCGTGCGCCGGAGTGTCCACGGCCGCCGCGGCGTGCTCCTGAGCGCCGGTCAGGTCACCGAGGCTCAACAGCGCCTCCGCTACTTGTACGTTGACCAGGCCCGGCTGGACATAGCCGGTCTCGTCCGGCTCGTAACCGCGCCGGATGCGTTCGGCGGCCGACTCGGCACGCCGGATGCAGGACAGGGCGCTGCTGCCGTCGCCGAGGTGTGCGTACGCCTTGGCCTGCATCGCGTAGAGGTCGGCGGCGAGCGCCGGTGTGATGTGCCGCCCGGCGGCGCGCAGCGCGGCCTCGGCGAAGGCGACGGCCTGCCGGTACTCGCGCATGAACAACGACTGGTTGACCAGCAGAGCGATGACATACGCGCCAAGTCCCCGGTCACCGCTGGCCTTTGCGAGCCTGAGCGCCTGGTGGAAGTAGCGCTGGGCGAGGCCGTGCGCGTCGGAGTCGTACGCGCAAATGCCCGCGATCGCCACCAACCCGCCTGTCGCGCGGTGGAGTTGGCGGCCGGTGGCGTCGGTGTAGCTGCCTCTGAGCAGCGGCGCGGTCTCGGAGTTGAGGAACCCGACGATACGGCTGCGGGTCGCGACGCCGCCGGCCTTGCGGTACATCTGCTCGTAGTGGGCGCGGGCGGCGCGCAGCATCTCGATGTCGGCCATGCTCACCCGCTGCCGGCCGCCTCGCGAGACGTCGGTGTCCTCGGGCGGGTTCTCCCATTCCCATACGGGCATCACGGCGGGCGTTCCGGTGACGGCGGGCGCGCCGAGGATGTGCGGGCGCTGCTGTTCGTCGGAGCGCCACAGGGCGGTGGCCCGCTCGACGAACCCGGAGAGGGTCGTGCCGTGCGGAGAGGCCGACTCGCCGGGTACGCCGAGGCCTATGTCGTCGAGCGTGACGGGGCGCTGCAAGCGCGTGGCGAGCACCTCGCAGATCAGGTCGGGCACCTGGCCGCGCGGGCGCTGGCCCTTCAACCACCGGGCCACGGCGGTGTGTTCGTAACGCAGCGCCAGGCCACGGCTGCGACCCGCCTGGTTCACATGGGCGGCGAGTCCCGCATGGGAGATCCCGGCCTCGTCGAGAATCGCGTCGAGCAGAGTGTTGGGCTGCATGGAATGCCCTCCGGGTGGCTCGGTGCGGAAAAGCGTAGTGCGTGCGTGTTCACACGGGGTGTGAACGGAGTGCTCGAATCCGCACCGTACGCGCGCTGTTGCGGAGAGTTTCCGGCCGCTTGACTGAAATGCCTCGCAAAGAGGCCCGCCGGGCCGCCGGCTCCCCCTCGTACAGTGCGGTGGCCCGCCTTCGCGCCGTCCGCCCAGCTGCCTGCCCGACACTCCGTGGCTGGGGCGGACGGCGTCGTTCCACTGGGGTGAGCAGTTCCGACTAAGCAGCGGGGGCTGCAAGTTTGTTGTCGACTGCGGGTGCGTCGTGGCTTGTCACGCAGTTCCCCGCGCCCCTAAAGGGGCGCCAGTGCTGGGCGGTCGTTGCGTAGTACCAGTATCGCTACGTCGTCCGTCGTGCTTCCGGCTGTGTGGCGTTGGAGGCTGGTGAAGACGTTTCGCAGTACGTCCCTCGGCTCCATCTGCTGGGTCTTGGCGGCCTCGGTCAGCGCAGCCGTTAGCGGGAAGAAGTGGCCCTTCCCGTCTCTCGCGTCCTCTGCGCCGTCCGTGTGGAGGAACAGGGCCTCGCCGGGGTGGAGTTGGCCGCAGTCGATGGGCGGGAGTTTGTCGGGGAGGGGGAACAGGCCCAGTGGGGTTAGAGGTTCGGCTTGGGCGAACGGTTTCGCTTGGCCTGGGGTCAGGAGGTAGGGCCAGGGGTGGCCGCAGTTGAGGGCTTGGACCGTGCCGTCGGGGCGGATCTCCAGGAGCAGTACGGTGACGAAGTCCTCGGCTACCGGGCTCGGCGGGTCCGTGGCGGAGGCCGCCGGGTGTTCGTGGCGGGCGCGTTCGCGGTGGTGGCGGTCCAGGGCGCGTTCCAGGCGGCGTAGTACGTCGGCGAACTCGGCCTCCTCGTGGGCCGCGTCGCGGAAGCTGCCCAGGAGTGCCGCGACCGTTCCTATCGCGGCCAGGCCGTGGCCCCGTACGTCTCCTATGACCACGCGCACCCCGTGTGCGGTTGCCATCACCTCATACAGATCGCCGCCGACCGCCGCGCTCCGGCTCGCGGACAACTGCCCGGCGGCCAGGGCGAGTCCGTCGAGTCGCGGCGGCAGCGGGCGGAGCACCACTGCCTGGGCGGCGTCGGCGACGGCGCGGGTGCTTTCGAGTTCACGCTGCAGGCGGGCGCGGCGCCCGGCGGTGAGATAGCTGGCCAGGACGACAGCGAGGATGGCCGCGAACGTGCCGCACCGGGTGCCGAGGCTCTCGTCCCTGCCCGCCGTGCCGATCGGCACGAGCGCGAAGGCCGCGCACAGGCCGCCGAGCAGTACGCATGAGCGGCGGCCGGTGCCGGCGCAGGCGATGGCGGGGGCGGCGGCCAGGAGCTGGATCAGCTGGGCCTGGGGCGGAGAGAGGATTTCCCACAGGAGGACGGTGGCGACCCAGAGGCCCGGCAGTACGAGAACGAGTGTCCGCCACGCACGGGAGGCACCGACGCGCGTGCCGCCCCGGGCAATGGTACGGATCATGCCGACGGACCCCCAAGCTGCGGTGCGGCGGTCGCGGGGCCTTCCCTGGTCGGCACTCGTGGGCGGCCGATCGACCGGATCGATTCTGTCGGCGTCTATACCCGAATAGCCCGTTGGCACCGAATTCTCACCCGAATGAGTGAGGGACACCTCCGTGGCTCCGGAAGTGTCCCTCGTCGCAGGTCAGCGGGCATGTGCCGGGGTCACGCCCCGCGCAGCACCGCCCCTGTGCGCTCGCCGGCGAGAGTGATCGCCGCGTCGCGGGCGGCCGAGGCCACCTCGACGGTCAGCGTGCGGTCGTCGGCGCGGAAGCGCAGCGCGTACGCCAGGGACTTGCGCCCCTCGCCGAGCTGCTCGCTCTCGTAGACGTCGAACAGCCGGATGGACTCGAGGAGTTCACCCGCGCCCTCGCGCAGTGCGGCCTCCACGTCGGCCGCCGGAACGTCCCGCGAGACGACCAGCGCGACGTCCTGCGTGGCGACCGGGAAGGCGGAGATACGCGGCGCCTGAAGGGCGCCGGTGCCCGCCTGCTCCAGGAGGTCGAGCTCGACCTCCATGGCGCAGCTGCGCTCCGGAAGGTGCAGCGCCTTGATGACCCGCGGGTGCAGCTCACCGGCGTGACCGGCGAGCGTCTCCTCGCCGTTCACCGTCACGTACAGCGCGGCGCAGCGGCCCGGGTGCCAGGGAGCGTGCTGGTCGGCGCGCACGGTCAGCTCGACGCCGGCCTCGCGGGCGACCGTACGAGCGGCCTCGACGGCGTCCGCCCAGTCCGCCGGACGCCCCTTCCCCCACCAGCCGGCCTGTTCGCGGGCGCCCGCGAGGACGACGGCGACGCGGCGCGGCTGGCGCGGCAGCGCGGAGTTGATCCCGGCGACCTCCTCATCGGTGGGCCGACGGTCGACGGGCAGCCGCTCGGCCGTGTGCTCCTCGCCGGTCGGCCGGAAGACCAGGCCGGTCTCGAAGAGCGCCAGGTCGTGCGAGCCACGGCCGTCATTGCGCCGCAGTGCGCCGAGCAGCCCCGGCAGCAGGGTGGTGCGCATCGCCGGCTCTTCGTCGGAGAGCGGGTTGACCAGCTTGACCAGGGAGCGGCGCGGGTCGTCGGCCTCCAGGCCGAGCTGGTCGAGGACCTCGGTCCCGATGAACGGGTAGTTCAGCGCCTCGACGTACCCGGCCCCGGCCAGCGCCCGGCCGACCCGGCGGTGCAGCCGCTGCCGGTCGGTCAGGCCCAGGCCCGCGGGGGGCTTGGGCAGGGTCGAGGGCAGGTTCTCGTAACCCTCGAGCCGGATGACCTCTTCGGCCAGGTCGTTCGGGTCGGTCAGGTCGGGCCGCCAGGACGGCACGGTGACGGTCAGCCGGTCCTGCCCGTAGACGTCGCAGCCGATCTGCTGGAGACGGCGTACGACGGTCTCGCGGCCGTAGGCGACACCTGCGACCTTGTCCGGGTGGTCCGCCGGGATGGTGATGGTGCGCGGCGCGGAAGGCGCGATGACCTCGGTGACGCCGGCCTCTGCGGTGCCACCCGCGAGGAGCATGAGCAGGTCGACGGTCCGCTGGGCCGCCGCGGACGCGGCCAGTGGGTCGATGCCGCGCTCGAAGCGCTTGGACGCCTCGGAGGCCAGCTTGTGACGGCGGGCCGTACGCGCGATGGAGACCGGGTCGAAGTGGGCGGCCTCGATGACGACTTCGGTGGTGACACCGGCTTCGTCGTCGTGGTCCGCGATCTCCGTGTTGGCGCCGCCCATGACGCCGGCGAGGCCGATCGGCCCGCGGTCGTCAGTGATCAGCAGGTCCTCGGCATCCAGCGTGCGCACGACGCCGTCAAGGGTGGTGAGCTTCTCGCCCGGCTCGGCCCGGCGCACACCGATCGCGCCCTGGACGCGGGAGCGGTCGTACGCGTGCAGGGGCTGACCCAGCTCCAGCATCACGTAGTTGGTGATGTCGACGGCGAGGGAGACCGGGCGCATCCCTGCCTTCTGCAGCCGGCGCCGCAGCCAGATCGGGGAACGCGCCTCCGGGTCGAGACCGGTGACCGTACGCGCGGTGAAGTGGTCGCAGCCGAGCGGGTCGGACACCTCGACGGGGTAGCCGAACTCGTTCGGCCCCGGAACGTCGAGCAGGGCCGGGTCGCGCAACGGCACCCCGTACGCGATGGCGGCCTCGCGGGCGACACCGCGCAGCGAGAGGCAGTAGCCGCGGTCGGGGGTGACCGCGATGTCCAGGACCTCGTCGACGAGTTCGAGCAGCTCGATCGCGTCGGTGCCGACCTCGTGCTGCGGCGGCAGCACGATGATGCCCTTGCTGCCGTCGTCGCCCATGCCCAGCTCGTCGCTGGAACAGATCATGCCGTGCGAGGTCCTGCCGTACGTCTTGCGCGCGGAGATCTCGAAGCCGCCGGGCAGCACCGCGCCCGGCAGGACCACGACGACCTTGTCACCGACGGCGAAGTTGCGGGCGCCGCAGATGAGTTCCTGGGGCTCGCCGGTGCCGTTGGCCTGGCCGACGTCGACGGTGCAGAAGCGGATCGGCTTCTTGAACTCCGTCAGCTCCTCGATGGTCAGCACCTTGCCGACGACGAGCGGCCCCTTGAGGCCGTCGCCGAGCTGCTCGACGGTCTCGACCTCGAGACCGGCAGCGATGAGCTTGGCCTGGACGTCGCGCCCGGTCTCCGTCGCCGGCAGGTCGACGTACTCCCGCAGCCAAGAAAGCGGGACCCGCATCAGATCTCCATCCCGAACGGCCGGGTGAACCGGACGTCACCCTCGACCATGTCTCGCATGTCTTCGACGTTGTGGCGGAACATCAGCATCCGCTCGATCCCGAACCCGAAGGCGAATCCGCTGTACTTCTCCGGGTCCACACCGCAGGCGGTCAGCACCCGCGGGTTGACCATTCCGCAGCCGCCAAGCTCGATCCAGCCCTCGCTGGAGCAGGTGCGGCAGGGGCGGTCGGGGTTGCCGACGGACTCGCCCTTGCAGACGTAGCAGAGCATGTCCATCTCGGCGGACGGCTCGGTGAACGGGAAGTAGTTCGGACGCAGCCGCGTCTTCATGTCGGCGCCGAAGAGCGACTGGACCATGTGGTCGAGGGTGCCCTTGAGGTCGGCCATGGTCAGGCCCTCGTCGACGGCCAGCAGCTCGATCTGGTGGAAGACGGGGGTGTGCGTGGCGTCGAGCTCGTCCGTGCGGAACACCCGGCCGGGGCAGACGACGTAGACCGGCGGCTCGCGGTCGAGCATGGCGCGGGCCTGCACGGGCGAGGTGTGGGTACGGAGTACGACTCCGGACTCGCCGTCGCTGTCAGCACCCTTGGGTCCTTGGACGAAGAACGTGTCCTGCATCTGCCGGGCCGGGTGGTCAGGGCCGAAGTTCAGGGCGTCGAAGTTGAACCACTCGGCCTCGACCTCGGGGCCCTCCGCGATCTCGTATCCCATGGACACGAAGACGTCCGCGACCCGCTCCATCATGGTGGTCAGCGGGTGCCGGGCGCCGGCCGGTACGCGGTCGTACGGCAGCGTGACGTCCACGGCCTCCTCGACCAGCACCCGGGCGTCGCGCTCGGCCTCCAGCTCGACCTGGCGGGCGGCGAGCCCCTTGTTCACCGCGCCGCGGGCCTGGCCGACCCGCTTGCCGGCGTCCGCCTTGGCGTGCGGGGGCAGGGCGCCGATCTCGCGGTTGGCGAGGGCCAGCGGCGAGGTGGGGCCGGTGTGGGCGACCTTGGCCTCATGGAGCGCGTCGAGGGAGTCCGCGGCGGCGAAGGCGGCGAGCGCCTCGTCCCGCATGCGCTCGATCTGTTCCGGTTTCAGTGCCTCGACCTCTACAGGGTCGTACGACTTGTTCGGTGCCGACATCTCTTCCCGTGCTTCCGGTTGGCTGGCGGTGGGTCCCCGTCTGCGACTCGGGGGACGCGTCGTCCTGAAAAGAGGACGCAAGGTGCCAAAGGCCGAGTCTAACGGGGGTGAGGGCCTCTCTCGGACGCCCGGTCCGAGGGGTCCCGCAGGTGTGCGAATGCGCCCGTGGGGCCTCGTCGGCGTTAGAGCAGATACGCCGGGGTGCCCACGGGCAACGTAAATCGGAACTGGGCGCCGCCGCCGGGGGCGCGGCCGACCGTGATGGTGCCGCCGTGGGCTTCGACGATGCCCTTGACGATGTACAGCCCGAGGCCGGTGCCGCCGCGCTTGCTGCCCCGCCAGAAGCGGGTGAAGACGCGGTTCATGGACTCCTCCGGGATGCCGGGGCCCTCGTCGCTCACCGTGAGCGACGTACCGGCGCATTCCCGTTCGCGGGGCGACGGCGCGGGCTCTACGTCAATGGTGACGGTTCCCTCGCCGTGCCGCACCGCATTTTCCAGCAGATTGCTGAGCACCTGGTCGACCTTGTCGGGGTCGGCCCACAGGTCGGGCAGCGGCTGGCTGATACGGAGCAGGAAGCGGTCGGCGGACTGGCCGGAGGCGACGTACGACTGGATGTGCCGGCCGACGGCGACGCCCAGGTCGACGGGCTGGCGGCGCAGCTCGAGGCGGCCGGAGTCGATGCGGGATATGTCGAGAAGCTCGGCGATGAGCCGGGTGACCCGGTTCGCGTCGGCGTCGACGGTCTCCAGCATCAGCTTCTTCTGGTCGTCGGTGAATCGTTCCCACTTGGCGAGCAGCGTCGCCGTGAAGCCCTTCACGGAGGTGAGCGGCGAGCGGAGTTCATGGGCGACCGTGGCGATCAGCTCGGCGTGGCTGCGCTCGGTGCGGCGGCGGGCCTCGGTGTCGCGCAGCGAGACGACGACGCGGCGGACGGGGCCGGTGGGCGCGGTGCGTACGTAGCGCGCGGAGACCAGCACTTCACGTCCGCCCGGGAGCAGCAGATTGCGCTCGGGCTGCGCGACGCGGATCGCCAGACCGCCGTACGGATCGGTCAGCTGCCACCAGCGGCGGCCTTCCAGGTCCTCTAACGGGAGCGCCCACTCCAGCTGCCGGCCGAGCGCGTCGGCGGCGGGTACGGCGGTGATGCGGGCGGCGGCGGCGTTGAAGCAGATGACGCGGCCGCGCTCGTCGGCGATCACCAGTCCGTCGGGCAGGTCGTCGGGGTCGATGCCGAGGTCGGTGAGGTCGGTGAGATCACCGCGCGGGGGCGCGGGCGCGCTGTGCACGTCGCGTGCTCGCAGTGCCCTTTTCGCACCGCTCGTTCCGACACTCATCCCCGTACCCCACCTCTCGGACCTGGCGAGTGGGCCCCCGAGTCCGTCACCCTACTAGCTGTCAGTGACGGAACGGACCCCCTCAGGGACGTGCACCGCGGGTGCGTTGTGCACGGGCGGACGCGTAGAGACATACGGCGGCGGCGGTCGCCAGGTTCAGGCTCTCGGCCTTTCCGTGAATGGGTACGCGCACGACGGCGTCGGTGAGCGCGCGCGTCTCCTCCGGCAGGCCCCATGCCTCGTTCCCGAACACCCAGGCCGTGGGGCCGCCCATGGTGCCGCGATCGAGTTCGTCGTCCAGGTAGTGGTCGCCGACCCCGTCCGCGGCCAGTACGCGTACGCCGGCGCCCTTGAGCCCCGCGACGGCGTCCGCCACGGGTACGCCCACGGCGACGGGCAGGTGGAACAGCGAACCGACCGACGCTCGCACCGCCTTGGGGTTGTAGACGTCGACGGACGCGTCGGTGAGGACGACGGCGTCTGCTCCGGCGGCGTCCGCGCATCGCAGGACGGTTCCGGCGTTCCCAGGGTCCCGCACATGGGCCAGTACGGCGACCAGTCGCGGCGCCGTCTCGAGGATCTCCTCGAACGACGTGTCCAGGAAGTGGCAGATCCCGACGAGCCCCTGCGGGGTGACGGTCGTCGAGATGCCGGCGATCACGTCCTCGGCGGCGAGGTGCACGCGCGCGCCCGCCGCTCGGGCTTCGCCCACGATGTCGGCATACCGCTCCGCGGCGTCGACCGTGGCGAACAGCTCGACCAGTGTGGCCCCTGCGCCGCCCCGATGCCCGGCCGCCTCCCGTACGGCCTGCGGCCCCTCGGCAAGAAACAGCCGTTCCTTGACCCGAAAGTTCCGCTTGACGAGCCGACGGGCGGCGGTGACGCGGGGCGAACGGGGGGAGATCAACTCCGGGGCGGGTGGCATGGGTTCACCTTCGGTGGGATGGCGGGCGGGTGGTGTGGTTTTCTCGCCCCCGCCGCCCCTACCCGTCCCATCCTCGGGGCTTCGCCCCGAACCCCACCAAGGGCTCCGCCCCTGGACCCCGCTGGGGCTGCGCCCCAGACCCCCTTCGGCCTGAACGGCCTCGTCCTCAAACGCCGGACGGGCTGATTGATGCCGGCCTGCGCTGCAAAGTTCCGCCTGGGCGGACGAACTCTCGCGTGGAGATACAGCCCAGGGCGGCGGAACTCTGGCGTGGAGTTACAGCCCAGGGCGGCGGAATCTCCACTGCGGAGTTCAGCCCGGGCCCGGAAAATCCCGGGGGCTGCGACAATTCAGCCCCTCCGGCGATCGCCGAGCACAATCAGCCCCTCCGGCGTTTGAGGAGCGGGGGTCCGGGGGCTGGCCCCCGAACGGGGTCCGGGGCGGAGCACCGAGGAGGGTCAGGGGCGCGCAGCCCCGAGGGGGTCTGGGGCGCAGCCCCGAGGGGGTCTGGGGGCGTAGCCCCCAGCGAGGTCCAGGGGCGGAGCCCCTTGGTATGGGACGGGTAGGGGCGGCGGGGGCGAAAGAACCGGCCCCGGACGCAGCCGGACCCGCAGGCGGTGGACAGCCTGCGGGTCCGGTTGACGTTGCGTACGCGGCTGAAGCCGAGCGCAGCGTCACGCCGCCTTCGGCGCGTTCACGTCCGAAGGCAGCGCCTTCTGCGCGACCTCGACGAGCGCAGCAAACGCGTTGGCGTCATTGACGGCAAGGTCCGCAAGGATCTTGCGGTCGACCTCGACGTTCGCGGCCTTCAGGCCCTGGATGAACCGGTTGTACGTGATGCCGTTGGCGCGAGCAGCCGCATTGATGCGCTGAATCCACAGCTGCCGAAAGTCACCCTTGCGCTTCTTGCGGTCGTTGTAGTTGTAGACCAGCGAGTGGGTGACCTGCTCCTTGGCCTTGCGGTACAGGCGCGAACGCTGACCGCGGTAGCCGGAGGCCTGCTCGAGGATCGCCCGGCGCTTCTTGTGGGCGTTGACTGCCCGCTTGACGCGTGCCACTTGATTAACTCCTTGTAGCGGGGCCGTGGTTGGACTCACACGACCCGAAATCGATTGGGTCCCGGTCAGAGATCAGGTACGCGGCGCGTTCCCGACGTCACTTGCCGAGAAGCTTCTTGATCTTCTTGGCGTCGCCCGGGGCCATCTCGGCGTTGCCGGTGAGGCGACGCGTCAGACGGGACGACTTGTGCTCGAGATAGTGGCGCTTGCCGGCGCGCTCACGGAGCACCTTGCCGGAGCCGGTGACCTTGAAGCGCTTCCTGGAACCGCTGTGCGACTTGTTCTTCGGCATAGCGCCGTTCTCTCCTCGTCAGTGGCGTTCCGATGCCCGGTCGTGAAACCGGGCACGGCGGAACGTCAGATGTATCGGGTTGGCATCCCCGGACTCCCGTCCAGGGACCTGGACCCCAGGACCTGCGTCCTGGAATCAGGCGTCGGCGGAAGCCTCGGCCGGAGCCTCTTCGGCGACGTTCTGCGATTTGCCGGGGTTGGCCTTCGCTTCTGCCTTCCGGGCTTCCTGCGCCTGGCGGGCCTCGGCCATCGCCTCGGTCTTCTTCTTGTGCGGACCGAGAACCATGATCATGTTCCGGCCGTCCTGCTTCGGGTTCGATTCGACGAAACCGAGGTCCTGGACGTCCTCCGCGAGACGCTGCAGCAGTCGGTAGCCGAGCTCCGGCCGGGACTGCTCGCGACCACGGAACATGATCGTGATCTTGACCTTGTCGCCCTGCTTGAGGAACCGGACGACGTGACCCTTCTTGGTGTCATAGTCGTGCGGGTCGATCTTCGGCCGGAGCTTCATCTCCTTGATGACCGTGTGCGCCTGGTTCTTGCGCGCCTCACGGGCCTTCATGGCCGACTCGTACTTGAACTTCCCGTAGTCCATGAGCTTGCAGACCGGCGGACGTGCGTTCGCGGCCACCTCGACCAGGTCGAGGTCGTACTCCTGCGCAAGCTCCAGGGCCTTGGCAAGCGGAACAATCCCGACCTGCTCGCCGCTGGGACCGACAAGTCGCACCTCGGGAACGCGAATCCGGTCGTTGATGCGGGGCTCGGCGCTGATGGATCCTCCTCGGTTAGCACCACACGGCTGTCTGGCAGACAGCTCGCGTACGTCTCTTCAACTGGGACCAACCACCGGGAGCCATGAAAAATGCCCCGGACGGGACGCAGGCGGGGCTCCAATGACAACCGGAGCACCGCCGCGGAGGCCCGCGGGGCGCATATCCTGCGGCTCCATCGTCCGTACGGAACGATGGTCGCCGCCTGACCGGGTGACCCGCCGTCCCGGGGGACGGCCAGGTGGGAGATCGGAGCCTCCACTTGCGGGTCGAAAACGCTGACATGCGGACATGTCTGGGCGCATCCGACCGGTCGTTACACAAGGTTAGCAGCTCCGGAAGGCCCGCGCTAACCAGGTGCCCGGCACCTCCTGCTGTCAAGGAGGCACGCACCTGGCCCTATCGTGTGGAGCATGAGTGACACCCCTCCTGAGAACGCCGGGAACCCCGACTTCGACGCCATGACCCGCGATATCGCCGAGGTCCCGGCGGTCGAGGTGATCGTGACGGTCGCCGTCAACCTGATGAGCGCCGCCGCCGTGAAGCTCGGTCTGACGGAGGAGGGCGAGAAGCACAAGGACCTGGACGAGGCGCGCAAGCTGGTGCACGCCCTTGCCGGACTGCTGGACGCGAGCGCGACCGAGATCAGCTCCTTCCACGCGGCACCGCTGCGCGACGGACTGAAGTCGCTGCAGCTGGCGTTCCGCGAGGCGTCGTCCGTCCCGGACGAACCGGGCCAGGGGCCGGGCGAGAAGTACACGGGTCCGGTCTTCGGCTGAGGCCGACTTCAGAGACGTACAAGAGACGCACGAGAGACAAGAGGCATACGGGACTTCAGGGCCGTACGTAAAGGGGCTCGCCCGGTGGTGTGGCCTCGGTCGGCAGGAGTGCCAGGTCGAGGCCGTGTACCAGGCGGGCCCTCAGTGTGTCGTCGGCGGCCAGGCGGCGGGCGATGGAGCGGGCGGTCACGGCGGGGGGCGCGGACGGGTCCAGTACGAGGGCGAGGGTGCCGTCGGCCTGGCCGGGGCCGAGGTGGGCGCGGAGTACGGCGGGTTCGGCGGCGACGGCTGCTCGTACGGCGCCGGTCACGGCGGGGTCGGTGAGCGGGTCCGTGCTGGTGCGGCCTTCGGCGAGGGCGAGCAGGGTGGGGCCGGTGACTTCGTACGGCACGGGTCCGGCGAGGTCGAGTACGAGGGTGTCGGCCTTTTCGTGGGCGGCGGCCTGGAGTGCCTGGTGCAGGGGTACGGCGACGGGGCGGGCCGCCGGGTCCCAGCGGGCGAGCGACTCGGTGGAGGTGAAGGCGGGCAGGGCGGTCCGGGCGCCGGCCTTCAGCGTGGGGACGGCCATGTCGCTGGTCTTCTCGCGGCGCAGCCCCTTCTCGTCCTCCTCGGTCTCCCCGAGTACAGCCACGACGGGTACGAGGAGCCGGGCGCCCTTGAGTGCCTCCAGGACCGGTGCGTGTGCGGAGCGGTCCTCGGCCCAGGCCGCGAGCGCGGCGGTCAGCCGGGGGTCGGCGGAGCCGTCGTCGTCGGAGAAGCCGGAGTCGGGGATGTTCTTGTTCGCCACGGTCACCGACTCTATGCGGGTGTTGCTCGCATGCTTTCCGCGGCCCCGGAAACATGGTGTTCACGTGGTTCAGGGTTTTCTCAGGGATCCCTTACATGCTTCTGACGTGCGGCTAACCGGAGACACAGCGGCAGGCCACAGCATCGCGGGATGGACCCGCAGACAGCTCGTCGGCCCGGCGCCCGCCCGTCCTGGTACGGGCCTCTCCTCTACACGGCGGTGGCCTCCGTCGTGCTCGTCGGCGTCACGGCCTCCGGGACCACGCATGTGAAGGCGCAGGCGCGCGGCGGCACGGGTCTCGTATCGTCTTCGTCGTCGCCGACCGCGGGCGCGCAGGCAGCGGACGCATCATCACGGACCCCGGAGGCAACAGTGGAATCCGTGGCGACGACGGCGAGCCCGACGCCTACGGTTCCTGCCGTGGACCGGAACGCGCTGCTCGCCGAGGCGATGGAATCCGTGGCCGTCGAGGACGGCGCGCGGGTGTCGGTGGCGGTGCTGGATCCGGAGTCCGGGCAGAGAGCGGTGTACGGGGACGGGTCCTTCGACAGCGCGAGCATCGTCAAGGTCGACATCCTGGCGGCACTATTGCTTCAGGCACAGGACGCAGGGCAGGAGCTGACGGCGACGGAGAAGTCGTACGCGACCGCGATGATCAAGAGCAGCGACAACGTGTCGGCGAGCGAGCTGTGGGACGCGATCGGGCGGGCGGAGGGTCTGGCGGCGGCGAACGAGCGGTTCGGGCTGAGCGGCACCGAGGGTGGGGACGGGACGTTGTGGGGGCTGACGCAGACCACGGCGGCCGATCAACTCGCTCTGCTTCAGCAGGTGTTCGGGGAGGAGTCGGTGCTGAACGAGGCCTCGCGGGTGTATCTGCGGGGGCTCATGGGGGACATCGCGGTGGGTCAGGACTGGGGTGTGTCGGCTGTCGGTTCTGAACCTCAATTCGCCCTGAAGAACGGGTGGTTGCCGCGCAGTCAGACAGGGTTGTGGGTGATCAACAGCATCGGGCGGGTGACGGTGGACGGGCACGCGTATCTTGTCGCCGCGCTGTCGCAGGGCAACTCCACGAAGGCGAAGGGGATTTCGCTGGTGGAGGCTGCGGCCAGGGCCGCGGTGTCGTCGCTGCGGGATGCGGACGTCTAGCAATCGTCTAGTAGTCGGGGTCGCCGGTAGGCGTTGGGCGTGGTTCGCGGCGGCCGCGCCAGAGGATGACCGCGCCGATCAGGAGTGCGCCGCCGAGGGTGCCCGCGACGGGGCCCGTCCAGCCGGACGAGGAGTCGTCGTCCGCGGCGTCCGGGCCCGGGCCGAAGTACTTTTCGCCGTACGAGGCCGAGCGCAGCCCTTCCGGTTTGAGCTTGCCGCCCTGCTTGATGGCGGCCGCGGGGTCGACGAAGCCGAAGCCGCGGGAGTCGTCGCGGCCGCCGCTGGGGGCGTTGCGGGCTGTGTCCTCCAGGAGCTCCTTGATCTGGGCGGGGGCCAGGTTCGGGTGGGCGGCGCGGACGAGGGCGACGGCGCCGGAGACGAAGGCCGAGGCGGCGCTGGTGCCCCAGCCTTCGTAGTACTTGCGGTCCGGGTCGGCGATGACGACGTCGACGCCGGGTGCGCTGACGGTGGCGTACCAGCGGCGGGTGGAGAACGAGGCACGGGTGCCGTACTTGTCGACGGCGGTGGCGGCGATGACGCCCGGGTAGGCGGCCGGGTACGAGATGTGGTCGCCCTTCTCACCGCCGTTGCCGGCCGAGGCGACGACGACGGCGCCCTTCTTCAGGGCGTACTGGACGGCGGCGTCCTCGGTGGCTTCGGGGTGGGCGGACTTGGAGTCGTCGCCGAGGGAGAGGTTGATGACGTCGGCGCCGTGGTCGGCGGCCCAGCGGATGCCTTCGGCGAGGGCGTTGCCGCGGGTGTTGCGGGCCTTGCCGCGGGCCGAGTCGCCGTCTTCGAGGATCACGCGGACGGGGAGGATCTTGGCCTCGGGGGCGATGCCCATGACGCCGTCGGCGTTGCCGGGACCGTGTCCGTTGCCCGCGATGATGCCCGCCATCGCGGTGCCGTGCCGGGCCCAGGCGCGGTCGCCCCGGCCGGCGCCGAAGCCGACCATGTCCTTGCCGTCGAGGACGTTGCCGGCGAGGTCCGGGTGCTGGGCGTCGACGCCCGTGTCGAGGACGGCGACGGTGATGCCCTCGCCCTTGGTCGTCTGCCAGGCCTCCTTGGCGCGCATCGCTTCCAGGGGCCACTGCTGGGCGCGTATCCCGTCGGCGGCGTGGGCGGTGGTGGGTGGGACGAGTGCGAGGGAGGCGGCGAGGAGGGTGGCGAGGACTCCGGTCCTGCGGGCGCCGACGGCTATGGCCTTGCGGGTCATGACGGCTTCTCCGTGGCCGAGTTGACGGTTTTGCGGAGGCCGCGCTCGATGCGGTCGGCGAGGCCTTGTGCGTCGTGGCCGAGGCCCGCCTGGGCGGGCGCTGTGGTGGCGTCGGCCTTCATGGCGTCCTCGGCCGGCTCCGGCTCGGTGACGGCGCGGCCGTCGGCGAAGCCGGAGACTGCGTAGACGACCACGGGGGCGTCGGTCAGGACCGACACCGTCCAGGAGGCGCGCTGGGCGTCGCCGAAACCGGCGGCGACGGTGCCCTTCGCGGCGTACGGGCGGGGCATCAGGTCGCTGCGCTCCGCGAGCCCCTCGTCCTCGAACTGGCTACTCAGGGCGCCCATGGCCGCGGAGTCCGCCTTCGTGAACAGCAGGCCGACGGTCGTGACATGACTGCGGGTCGCGTCGGTGTACGTAGCGCGCAGGAGCCGCAGGCAGCCCACCGGGGCGAGTGCCTTGCGCAGCAGCGGGTCGAAGGCGTCCGCGCAGCCGCTGTCCGGCGCTACGGCGATACGGATCCAGGTCCGGTCGGCTCCGCCCGGCCCAGCGCCCTCCCCCTCCACGGTCGGCGGAAACAGCTCGTCCACGGGAACGCTGTGCCAGAGATCCCCAGCCGCCGCGAACGAATCCCGCGACCCGGCGTTCCCTCCACCGTCCCCGGTCAGCCAACTCCCGGCCACCGCGCCCCCGATGAGCCCGAGCCCAAGCACGACACAGGCCGCGGCAGCCGCGACCCGAGGCCGGGCCCGGGGCCCCACGGGCAGCAACCGCGCGGTGTCATGGTCGTACGTGTCCGGGGGCGCGAACGACACGAAGGGACGCCCCGCGGGAACCCCGACGGGCGCCGGCTCCGGCTCCGGCTTCGCGGGAGGCTCGTCGGGCGGTTCGGCGGGAATGGGCCGAAGCCGCCGCGTGGTCTCGCTGAAGGTCTCCTCAGGCACGCGCCCCGGCCCCGGCGGAACGCCCGGCGGAGCCGGGACACTCGGCCGCGGCGGCGCAAAGGGCCGCTGCGGAAAGCGGGGCGCTGTCCGCTGGGGCCCGACTGTCGCCTTCGCCTCGGCGGCGGGCGCCGACGGCACGGCTGAGCCTCCGGCGTCCCGGGCGGTCGAGCGCGGCTCGGCGGCGGGACGCGGCGGGATGACTGAGCCGTCGACGTAGCTGGTGGCCGAGCGGGGCTCGGTCACTGGACGCGGCGGAGCGGCTGAGCCGTCGACACGGCTCGTGGCCGAGCGCGGCTCGGTCGCCGGAGGCGCGGGTACGACTGAACTGTCGGCGTTCTTCGCGCTCGTGCGCGGCTCGGCCACCGAGCCGCCGACGTCCCGCGCACCCGGACGCCACTCGGCCCCTCCACGCGGCTCCGTGGCCGGACGCGGCGGCACGACCGAACCCTCGCCATAGCTCGTGCTAGACCTCGGCTCGGCCACCGAGCCGTCAACACCCCGCCACGCCGGACGCCGCTCAGCCGCCAGACCCGACGCAGCGCCCGAGCGCTCCCCGCCCCCCACAGCCGGCCCCGGCTCAACCACCGGACGCGGTGGCACAATTGACCCCTCGGCATAGCCCGTGGCGGAGCGCGGCTCGGCCACCAAGCCGTCGACGTTTCGCGCACCCGGACGCCACTCAGCCGCTCCACGCGGCTCCGTGGCCGGACGCGGCGGCACGACCGAACCCTCGCCGCCCCTCGCAGTCGTCCGCGGCTCAGCCGCCTGACGTTGCGAGACGACTGAACCGTCGAGGTTCCTCGAAGCCGGGCGCGCCTCGGGTGAGGAGCCGTCGGCGTTCCGCGCGGTCGGATCCCACTGGGCCGCCGCGTCCGGCGGGACGTCCGTCGCCCCGACGCTCGGCACGGAACCGGTCGCCGGAGGCGGCGTGTCCGGGAAGCGGGCCGATGCCGGTGGAGGCGGTGGGGTCACGGGCGGGCGCGGCTGGCGCTCGTTGGGCCGGAGGTCCGGGAAGCGGAGGGGCCCGACCGGTGGGGGCTCGCGATCGTCGTCACCCGCGGAGGTTCCGCGGTCATCAGCCTCGAAGGTGCGGCGGTCGTCAGCCTCGAAGGTTCCGCGGTCCTCGGCACCCTCGGACGTTGCGCGATCGTCCCCGGTGAGGCCTCGTGGGCGAACCGCGCCGCTCCCCGGCAGTGCCCCCGCGATGCCCGGCCTTCGCGGCGCGGTGTCGGGGTCGCGTCTCGGCAGTGGGCCCGTCGATTCGGCGGCCTGAGGGGCGGTCTCGGCGGGCTCGTCCTCCGGTGTGCCCGGCGTTCCGCTCGGCGGGGTCGATGGGCGCGGAGGGACGGGGATGCGACGCGCTTCCGTGCTCAATGCACCCCCCGTTTCCTCGTGCTCGGGCAACTGGCCCGCCAAAGGAACTCCTCCGGACCGTTCCCTTCCTGCGTGCGCGTCACTCTACGGGCTGACACTGTGCGAGTGGGAACCAGTACGCGGGCCCGCGGCATCTGCCCGGAACGTCCCCCTACCCTCCGGTAATCGCGTCTGGCAGGCTTCGTGGCATGACTGGCCGCGCCGCAGACAGGGTCCGCTACGACCGGGCCACCGCCCATCTCGACGCCCCCGTCGCCATCGTGGACCTGAAGGCCTTCGACGCCAACGCGGAGGATCTGACACGAAGAGCGGGCGGCAAGCCCATACGCGTCGCGAGCAAATCCGTACGTTGCCGGGCCCTTCTCGAACGCGTCCTGGCCCGCGACGGCTTCGCCGGGATCATGTCGTTCACGCTGGACGAATCGCTGTGGCTGGCCCGCTCCGGATTCGAGGACGTACTGCTCGCCTACCCGTCTGCGGACCGCAAGGCCTACGCGGAACTGGCGAGCGACCCCAAACTCGCCGCCTCCGTCACCGTCATGATCGACGACCCGGCCCAGCTGAAGCTGATCGACGACGCCCGGGACGGCGGACGCGAAGTGGTGCGCGTCTGCCTGGAGTTGGACACCTCGCTGAAGCTGCTCGGCGGGCGGGTACGCGTCGGCGCCCGCCGTTCGCCACTGCACTCCCCCGCACAGGTCGCCGAGATGGCCCGTACGGTCGCCCGGCGACCCGGCTTCCGGCTGGTCGGGATCATGGCGTACGAGGGACATATCGCCGGTGTCGGCGACGCCCTGCGCGGACGGCCGCTCCGGTCGCGCGCCATCCGGCTGATGCAGGCCGCCGCCCGCAAGGAACTGGCCCAGCGGCGCGCCGAGGTGGTGCGCGCGGTACGGGCCGTGGCGCCGGACCTCGAATTCGTCAACGGCGGCGGCACAGGCAGCGTCCAGCACACCGCCGCCGAGGACTCCGTCACCGAGATCGCGGCCGGATCGGGGCTCTACGTCCCGCGTCTCTTCGACAACTACACCTCGTTCAGCGGGCGTCCGGCCGCCCTCTTCGCCCAGCCCGTCGTCCGCAGGCCGGGCCTGGGCGTCGTGACCGTCCTCGGCGGCGGCTACCCCGCCTCGGGTGCGCCGGGAGCCGACCGGCTGCCCGAGCCGTACCTCCCCGAGGGTCTGCGATACGACCCTCAGGAGGGAGCCGGCGAGGTGCAGACGCCACTGCTCGGCTCCCCCGCCGACGATCTGCTGATCGGCGACAAGGTGTGGTTCCGGCACGCCAAGGCCGGTGAACTGTGCGAGCGGTTCGAGGTACTGCATCTCGTGGAGGGCGAGACCGTGACGGCGACGGTCCCGACGTATCGAGGCGAAGGCCACACCTTCCTGTAGCCGCACCAGCCACCAGCCGTACGCGGCTACCGCGTGGGCCCCACGCTGCTGCCCACCCCTCCGCTCGTCTCCGCGTCGCCCAACGGCCGGATCCCCTTGGTGATCTTGTCCATGTCGGTGAGCGGCGGCGCGTCCTCCCCGGCGTCGATCACGTACCGCACCATGACCGGCGCACCGGAGCCGACGCTGGACGGGAACGCCAGCGACTGGACGTAACCCCCGGTCCCCTTCTCGGTCTTGACCCGCCAGCGTACGAAGTACCCGGTGCGGCCCGCGACCGCGACCGGCCCCTGCTTGACCAGCTTCTTGGACGTGATGCCGCCGTAGGGGCGGCGGTCGAGCTGGTCGCGGTCGTAGGCCTGGTCCGCCGCCTCCGAGATGTCGTCCTTGGCGAGCGCCTCGGGGGACTCCTCGTCGTTCGCGGTCACCGTGCGCGAGATGACCTTGCCGTGGCGGCACTGTCCGTCGTCGCCCGGGCAGGTGTAGGTGTCGGGCGTGACCATCACGACGTTCTTCTCGGAGACGAACTCGGGTCTGACCCAGCCGTCGAGGAGCGGAAACGTGATGCCGTTGAGCTCGTCCACGACCGTGAGGGGGTCGTCGGCGGACGGTTCGGAGGTGGACTCCGAGGGCGTGGGCGACGGCGGGTCGCTCGTGGGCGCGGAGGACTGGGGTGCCGGGGTGGTGTTCGCCTCCGGGGAGCCGTCGTCCCGGTTCAGGACGACGGCTCCGGTGACGATCGCGGCAACCAGCACGGCTGCCGCGGCGATCATGGCGATGACCTTGGCACGACCGGAGCCGCCACCGGGGGCGCCGGGCGCGGGGGCGAACCCGGGCTGCGCCACGGGCTGTTGGGGCGCCGTCTCGGGGGCACGCATGTGCTCGGTCCACCTGGTCCCGTCCCACCAGCGCTCGACATGCGGCGCCGAGGGGTCGGGGTACCAACCGGGCGGTGGCGTCATGCTCATTCCCGCACTGTAAGCGCCCCTCCACCGTCAGTGCACGGCCCTCTACAGAGGCGTGACGTACGCGCCCGAAATCCCGCCGTCCACGAGGAAGTCGGTCGCGTTCACGAAGGACGAGTCGTCGCTGGCGAGGAAGGCGACCGCCGCGGCGATCTCCTCGGCCTCCGCGAACCGCCCCACCGGGATGTGTACGAGACGGCGCGCGGCGCGCTCCGGGTCCTTGGCGAACAGCTCCTGGAGGAGCGGGGTGTTGACCGGCCCGGGGCACAGGGCGTTGACGCGGATGCCCTCCCGCGCGAACTGCACGCCCAGTTCGCGGGACATCGCCAGCACACCGCCCTTGGAGGCCGTGTACGAGATCTGGGAGGTCGCCGCGCCCATCCGGGCCACGAACGACGCGGTGTTGATGATGGAACCCTTGCCCTGGCGCCGCATGTAGGGGATCGCGGCCTTGCAACACAGGTACACGGAGGTGAGGTTGACCTCCTGGACCCGCTTCCATGCCTCCAGCCCTGTCTCCAGGATGGAGTCGTCGTCCGGCGGCGAGATCCCCGCGTTGTTGAAGGCGATGTCGATCGAGCCATACGTCTCGTACGCCGTCCTGAACAGCGCCTCGACCTGCTCGGCGTCGGTGACGTCGACCTTCACGAAGGTCCCGCCCACCTCCTCGGCGGCTCCCTTGCCGCGCTGCTCGTCCACGTCTCCGCAGACGACATGGGCGCCCTCGGAGGCGAGGCGGCGCGCGGTGGCGAGGCCGATGCCGCTGCCGGCACCGGTGATGACGGCGGTGCGGCCGACCAGGCGGCGGCAGATGCTCTCTTCGGTCACTGTGCGGGACCTTCCGTGCTGATGAAGACGTTCTTGGTCTCGGTGAAGGCGGTGAGCGCGTCCGGGCCGAGTTCACGGCCGAGCCCGGACTGCTTGTAGCCGCCGAACGGGGTCCAATAGCGGACGCTGGCATGGGAGTTGACGGACAGGTTCCCGGCGCGTACGGCCTGGGACACGCGCAGCGCCCGGCCGACGTCGCGGGTCCAGATGGAGCCGGAGAGTCCGTACTCGGTGGCGTTGGCGAGCCGGATCGCGTCCGCCTCTTCGTCGAAGGGCAGCACGACGGCGACCGGTCCGAAGACCTCCTCGACGGCCACGCGCGCGTGCGGCTCGATTCCGGTCAGGACGGTGGGCGGGAACCAGAAGCCGGGGCCTTCGGGCGCGGTACCCCGGATGCCTTCCAGGTCATCGGTGACGTACGAACGTACGCGTTCCAGCTGGACCTTGGAGATCAGCGGGCCCATCGCGGTCTTCTCGTCGGCCGGGTCGCCGACGAGTACGGACTCGACGGCGGGGGCGAGGAGTTCGAGGAAGCGGTCGTACGCCGTGCGCTGCACGAGGATGCGGGTGCGGGCGCAGCAGTCCTGGCCGGAGTTGTCGAGGAAGGACATGGGGGTCGCCGCGGCGGCGGCTTCGATGTCGGCGTCGGCGAAGACGATGTTCGGGCTCTTGCCGCCGAGTTCGAGGGTGACGGGCTTCAGGAGCGCCGAGCCCTTCGCCAGTACCTGTTTGCCCACGGGCGTCGACCCGGTGAACACGATCTTCGCCACGCCGGGGTGCTCGACGAGGGCGTTGCCCGCAACGGACCCTTCGCCCGGCAGGACCTGGAACAGCCCTTCCGGCAGCCCCGCCTCCAGGCCGAGTTCGGCCAGCCGCAGCGCCGTCAGCGGAGTCGTCTCGGCGGGCTTGAGGATGACGGCGTTGCCCGCCGCGAGTGCCGGAGCGGTGCCCCAGGCGGCGATGGGCATCGGGAAGTTCCAGGGCGCGATCACACCGACGACCCCGAGGGGTTCGAGGATCGTGACGTCGAACCCGCCGGCGACGGGGATCTGCCGCCCGGTCAGCCGCTCCACTCCCCCGGCCGCGTAATCGAGCAGATCGCGTACGTTGCCGGCTTCCCAACGGGCGTTGCCGATGGTGTGCCCGGCCTCCCGCACCTCCAACTGGGCGAGTTCCTCGAGGTGTTCGTCGACGACGACGGCAAAGCGGCGCAGCAGTCGGGCCCGCTCGCCCGGCGCGAGGGCGGCCCACCGGGACTGCGCCTTCGCCGCTCGCACGACGGCGGAGTCGACGTCTTCGACACCGGCAGCCGCAACGGTGGCGATGACCTCCTCCGTCGCCGGATTGAGGACCTGGAGCTGATGCTCGTACGACACGGACGGACCTTTCACATGCGTTCGAAGGAGCGGCGCAGCTCCCAGTCGGTCACCGCGGCGTCGAAGGCCTGGAGTTCGACGCGGGCCATGTTGCGGTAGTGGGCGACGACCTCGTCCCCGAAGGCGGCTTTGGCGATGGGGCTGGTTTCCCAGAGCTCGGCGGCCTCGCGCAGGGTGGTGGGGACGTGCTCGTACTCAGCGGTGTAGGCGTTCCCAGCGCACGCCTCCGGCAGCTCGAGCTGCTGCTCTATGCCGTACAGACCGGCCGCGACGAGTCCCGCGACGGCCAGGTACGGATTGACGTCGCCGCCGGGCAGCCGATTCTCGAAGCGCATCGAGCGGCCATGCCCGACCACCCGCAGGGAGCAGGTGCGGTTGTCGTAGCCCCAGGCGACGGCGGTCGGGGCGAACGATCCCGGCTGGAATCTCTTGTACGAGTTGATGTTGGGCGCGTACAGCAGCGAGAAGTCCCTCAGCGCGGCCAGCTGCCCGGCGAGGAAGTGCCGCATGACGTCGGACATGCCGCCGGGCCCGTCCCCGGCCATGGCGTTACGGCCGTCCTTGTCGGCGAGCGAGAGGTGGATGTGACAGGAGTTGCCCTCGCGCTCGTTGTACTTCGCCATGAACGTGAGTGAGACGCCCTCCTGAGCGGCGATCTCCTTGGCGCCGGTCTTGTAGATGGCGTGCTGATCACAGGTGACCAGGGCCTCGTCGTACTTGAACGCGATCTCGTGCTGCCCGGGATTGCACTCGCCCTTGGCGGACTCGACGATCAGCCCGGCGGCCTGCATCTCATTCCGAATACGCCGCAGCAGAGGCTCGATGCGCCCTGTCCCCAGCACGGAATAGTCGATGTTGTACTGATTCGCCGGGGTCAGCCCCCGATAGTTGGCGTCCCAGGCCTGCTCGTACGTGTCCTTGAAGACGATGAACTCCAGCTCGGTGCCGACCTGCGCGGTGTAGCCGAGCTCGGCGAGGCGCTCCAACTGGCGGCGGAGGATCTGGCGGGGCGCGGCGACGACGGGTGCGTCGTTGTTCCAGGCCAGGTCGGCGATGAGCATGGCCGTACCGGCGTTCCACGGCACCTTGCGCAAGGTACTGAGATCCGGGCGCATGGCGAAGTCGCCGTAGCCGCGGTCCCAGGAGGACATCTCGTAGCCGTCGACCGTGTTCATCTCGGTGTCGACCGCGAGGAGGTAGTTGCAGCCCTCCGTACCGTGGTGGAGGACCTCGTCCAGGAAGAAGCGCGCGGCGAACCGCTTGCCCTGAAGCCGCCCCTGCATGTCCGGGAAGGCCAGGACGACGGTGTCGATCTCGCCGCTCGCGACGAGAGCGTGCAGCTCCTCCACGCTGAGCGGTGGTGTGCGGTGGGCCACGGGAAAGGCCTCCTTCGGTCAGCCGAGAGCCATAAGGTATTGCCGAGAACCATTGCTTGGGAAGGGGGCACGGCCATATGTCGCAGCCGAACACGCACGACGTGAACGACCGGCCGGGCGATCAGCTGGCACCCGTCCTGCGACCGGTCCGCGCGGGCAACGGCTTCGAGGAGGCACTGGAGCAGATCCTCCAAGTGGTACGACTCGGCCTGGTGCCCGGTGGTGAACGGCTGCCCGCCGAACGGGAGTTGGCGGACCGGCTCGGCATCAGCCGGGTGACACTGCGCGAGGTACTGAAGGTGCTCCAGGACCAGGGCCTTGTCGAGTCGCGGCGCGGGCGGTACGGCGGCACGTTCGTCAGGCCCAGGACCAAGACGCCCGGCGAGGCCGAGCTGCGGCGCCGGGTCGAGAGCGTGGACATCGAGGACGTACTGCGCTTCCGCGAGGTCCTGGAGGTGGGCGCGGCCGGCCTCTGCGCGACCCACGGCCTGTCCGCCGACCAGTCGGCGCGCCTGCGCGAGGCCCTGGCCCGCACCCACGACGCCCCGCTCGCCGACTACCGACGCCTGGACACGATGCTGCACCTCACGCTCGCCGAACTGTGCGGTTCGCCAACCCTCACCGCCCAGTACGCGGCCGTACGCGCGAGGGTGAACGACCTCCTCGACTGCATCCCCCTCCTGGTACGGAACCTGGAGCATTCCCAGCGCCAGCACACTGCGCTCGTCGAGGCGGTGCTCGACGGGGACGCGGACGGGGCGCGCGAGATGACGCGCGAGCACTGCGCGGGGACGGCGGCGCTGCTGCGGGGGTTCCTCACCTGAGGGGTCCTGTACAGCGCTTCTGTAAAGGTATGCGGACTGTCCATTAACCTCTTCTCTGGGTACGAGCGACAGGGAGCGTGGGGATGGCAGGCAGGCCGCTGATCGGTGTCAGTACGTATCTGGAGTCCGCGCGATGGGGTGTGTGGGAGCTGGAGGCGGCGTTGCTGCCCGTTGGGTACCCGCGGCTCGTGCGGGACGCGGGCGGGCTGGCCGCGATGCTGCCGCCGGACGATCCCGCGCATGCGGCGGCGGTCGTCGCGCGGCTCGACGGGCTGGTCATCGCGGGTGGGCCGGACGTGGACCCCGCGCGGTACGGGGCCGCTCGCGAGCCTCGAACCGGGCCCGAGGCTCGTGAGCGGGACAGCTGGGAACTTGCGCTGATCGACGCCGCGCTGGCCTCCGGCACTCCGCTGTTGGGGATCTGCCGGGGGATGCAGCTGCTGAACGTCGCCCTCGGGGGGACGCTTGTGCAGCACATCGAGGGGCATGCCGAGGTGGTGGGCGTCTTCGGACGCCACACCGTGAAGCCGGTGCCTGGCTCTCTCTACGCCGGGCTGGTGCCCGAGGAGACCTCGGTCCCCGCCTACCATCACCAGTCCGTGGACCACCTTGGGTCCGGCCTCACGGCTTCCGCCTATGCGGCGGACGGGACGGTGGAGGCGCTCGAACGCTCGGGTCCGGGCTGGGTGTTGGGCGTCCAGTGGCACCCGGAGATGGACGACGACGTCCGTGTGATGCGGGGGCTTGTGCGGGCGGCCGCCGCCGCTTGAACGAGGGGTTCCTTTCCCCGGCCCCGCCCCTTCCCGAAACTGTGGGCTGCGCCCTCAGCCCCCCCGCCAGGGGGTGGTGGGTGACACTTCGTGTCGCGGCTGCGGGTTGAGTGTGGCTGGTCGCGCCCACGCGGCGGAGCCGCATATGTCACAGCCCCGCGCCCCTTGGGTTCGTGGTGGGTGCGGGGCCGCGTCGGGGGTGTCCGTCCTCGGACCGGCGCGCGTTGCTGTCGGCTGGTAGAGGGTGCCGGTGTTGGCGCGCCGGCCGCTGCGGGCGCACACCCCCGCCCCGTCCCCTTGCCGCCGCGGGCGGCTGCGGGGCCGTGGGGGTGCGGGCTCCCTCCGGGCGGGCATTCCGGACCGCGGGCTTGCCCGGGGCTCGGGCTCCTTCCGGGCACGGGCTGCTCGGGCGCGGGCGCCTTCCGGGGCGAGGGCTTTTTCGGGTCGATTGCTCGTCGAGGGTGTGGGCAGTCGCAGGCTTTTGCTTTTAGGGGCGCGGGGAACTGCGCGACCAGCCACAACGCACCCGCAGCCGCGACACGACCCCAACACCCCACCCCGGTAGGCACCCACCCACCCACCCACGGGTGAGCACCCCACCCACCCCGCAAACCGACCCCCCGCCGGAGGCGCCCCACCCGCCGGAGGCAGTGGGGCCTGGGGGCGCAGCCCACAGTTTCGGGAAGGGGCGGGGCTGGGGAAAGAAACCGCTCAACCGCCGGAGGCCACCGTCAAAGACAAAAGATCCCGCGCCGGCCCCGTCGGTCGATGCCCCACCGGCCATACCGCCCGGAGGGCCCTGCTGAGGCGCACATCCGCCACAGGAATCGAAACGAGTCGGCGAGCCGACAACTCCTCGCCGAGCGCCAGCTCGCTCAGTACCGCCGGCCCCGCGCCACTGACCGCGGAGGCCTTCACCGCCGTCGTGGACGACAGCTCGATCAGCGGCCGGGCCAGCCCGCCAAGCGCCGACTCCAGGACCTGACGCGTACCAGACCCCTTCTCCCGAAGGATCAGCGGCGTCTCCGCCAACTCCGCAGCCGCCAGCGGCCGCCGCCGCCGCGCCCACGGATGCCCCGGCGCCGTCACCACGATCAGCCGGTCATGGGCGATGACCACCGAGTCGAGCCCGGTCGGCACGGACAACCCCTCCACGAAGCCGAGGTCGGCCTCGTCGGCGAGAAGCCGCTCGGCGACGACGGCGGAGTTACCGGCGAGCAACGACACAGCCGTATCCGGACGCTGAGCGCGCAGCGCGATCAGCCACCCCGGCAGCAGATACTCGGCGATCGTCATACTCGCGGCGACCCGCAACCTCGAGTCACGCCGATCCCGCAGCGCCTGCGCCCCCGCATCGAAGGCCTCCGCCGCCTCCACGATCCGCTGCGCCCAGTCCGTCACCAGCGCACCGGCGTCCGTGAGCCGCGACCCGGTGGGCGAACGGTCCACCAGGGCCACCCCCAACTGCCGCTCCATCGACCGAATCCGGCTGCTGGCCGCCGGCTGCGTGATCCCCAGCTCCCGAGCCGCCCGCCCCAGACTCCCCAGCCGTGCCACGGCGAGCAGCAACTCCAAGGCCCCGAGCTCGGGCACCCGCCGTGCCAGCCCTCCGGAGAAGCCGGGAAACTCCTGTTCAGCCACACTCATAAGCCCACCCTATGTGGGAGCGCCAAGCCCTTAGGGGCTCTCAGGCCTCCGGCGGTTGGGTTCGTTGTTTGGTGCGGGTTGTGAGTGGCTGGCCGCGCCCCTTAGGTCCGTGGTGGGGAAGCTGCTCAACCGGTGGAGGCAATTGCTCTGCCGAGTACTCCCGGTGCCTCGACCAACGAAGGCCCGTACCAAGTCAGATGTCGCCCGCTGACCAGCGCCCAGGCCCGCCCCGGAAACGCCTCAGGCCCGTCCTCAGCCGTGAACCGATACGGCTCATCCGGCAGCACCACCACATACTCGGACGTCTCCGCGGACCTCAACTCCTCAATCGGCACCCGCGGATAGCGCTCCGCATGCCCGGCGTACACGTTGTCCACGCCCAGCCGCGCCAATACGTCACCCGCGAAGGTGTCCCGCCCGAGCACCATCCACGGCCGCCGCCAGATCGGCACAACGGCACGGCGGCGACGCAAGGGCACCGGCAAATCCGCCCACACCGCCTCCGCCTCGTCCAGCCACCGCGGCCGCGCCCGAACCCCACAGGCCTCAAGCACCCGCTCCAGTTCACGAAACGCCTGCGGCACATCCCGCACCTCGGTCACCAGCACCTCGAAGCCCGCCTCCCGCAGGGCGGTCAGATCCGGTTCCCGGTTCTCCTCCTCGTTGGCGATCACGAGGTCGGGCGCGAGCCGTACGATCCGTTCGACGTCCGGGTTCTTCGTGCCCCCGATCCGTACGACATCAAGGTCGGCGGGATGGTTGCACCAGTCCGTCGCCCCGACCAGCAGGCGGGACGGGCCCGGCGAGCCCGGCGCCGAGGCGGCCACCGCCTCCGTGAGGGACGGGACCAGGGACACCACCCTCACCGGCACATCACCCTCACCGCAGTGCGTCCCTCACCGCTGCGCGTCCTCCGCCGCCTCGATGTGGTCCGCGACCGCCACGACCAGCACACGCGTGTCCGGCACGGTCGCCCGCCACCGGTGCCGTACGCCACCGGTCATGTACAGCGTGTCGCCGCGCCCCAGCCGGTACGCGCGGCCCTCCGCCTCGACCTCGACGGCGCCGTCCGCGACGTACATCAACTCGTCGTTGCGGTGCTGGAATTCGCGCCCGGCGTCGTGGTCGCCGCTGAACTCCATGGCGTGCAACTGGTGGTGACCGCGCACCAGGGGGCGTACGAGGGGCTCGTGGGGGGTGAACTCGGAGTCGTCGGAGCGCACGACGTCAACGCTGCGCGCCGGGTCGGCGGCGGCGAGGAGCTCGACGCAGGTCGTCCCGAGGGCGTCGGCGACGCGCTGCAGGGAGCGCATGCTCGGCCGGGCCCGCTCGTTCTCGACCTGGCTCAGGAACGGCACCGACAGCCCGCTGCGCTCGGCGACGACGGCGAGGGTGAGCTCCAGTGCCCGGCGCCGCCGCCGGACGGCCGCGCCCACCCGAAGGGCGTCTTTGTTGTCGTCCATCGCTTCGGCTCCCTCCTGTGCGTCGTCGGTGCGTGGATCGGTGCGGGCGGCTCGGTGACAGCCCGATGCTCGTACGTCTCGTACGGTCTCGTACCTCTCGTACGTCCGGAGTACTACATACGAGGAACGTACGAGCCAATGTCTCCCGATGTTTTGTTTGCACCCTACGCACGTTCGGCAAACCGTTTCATGCGGCCGTCACAAGGCCGTAAACAAAGGGGTGGGCTTCACCGCACCGGAACCGCTCGGTCCCCGCGGGCGAAGCCCACCCCTCAGTGGACTGCTGCCGTACTACCGCATCGCTACGGAGCTACGGAGTCATCCGGCTCACCATGTCCGGGTGCTCCTTGAGCCATGCTTCGACGGCCTCCTCCTCGTTGCCCTGGCCGCGGTCCTTGATCTCGGCCTCCAGGGTGCCGAGTTCCTCCTCGCTCATCTTGAAGTTCTTGATCCACTTCGTGAGCTGCGGGTACTGGCCCGGGAACGCCTTGTTGGTGATCGTGCGGATCGTGTTCCCCTCGCCGAACAGCTTCTTCTCGTCCGACAGCTTGGTGAGCTCGTACTCGCTGTAGGCCCAGTGCGGGGACCACAGGACGGCGATGATCGGCTCCTTCTTGGCGTACGCGCGCTTCAGCTCGGCCAGCATCGCGGGCGTGGAGCCGTCGACGACCTCGTACTCCTTGTCCAGGCCGTAGCCCGGCAGGACGTCCTTCTTGAGCAGGTTCATCTCGCCGGTGCCCGGCTCGATGCCGATGATCTTGCCGCCGAAGGTGTCGGCCTTGCCCTTGAGGTCCGCGAGCGACTTGACGTCCTTCACGTACGAGGGCACTGCGAGTTCAAGCGAGGTCGGCTGGTACCAGGTGCCGAGGTCTGCCAGGTTGGCCTTGTTCTTCTCCCAGTAGTTCGACTGGGCGTACGGCAGCCAGGCGTCGAAGTTGACGTCGATGTCGCCGGTGGCCAGGCCCGTGTAGACGGGGCCGACGTCCATCTGCTTGAGGTTCAGCGTGTAGCCGCGGCGGGCCAGGACGTTCTTCCACAGGTAGGTGACGGCGACGTTCTCGTCCCAGGGGAAGAAGGCGACGTCCACGGGACGCTTCGCCTCCGCCGGTTCGCCGCCCGTGGAGTTCTCGACCGGGGCCAGCTTGTCGACGACGCCGGGGTTGGACTTCAGCCAGGTCTTCACGGCCTGCGGCTGCTTGCCGTCGCCCGCCTTGTTGATCTCCGCTTCGAGGCTGGTGAGCTGCTTCTCGGTCATCTTGAAGTTCTTGAGCCACTGGCCGACGACCGGGTTGTCCGCGGCGAAGCCTTTACGGGAGACCGTATGCACATCGTCGCCCTTGCCCCAGGCGCCCTTCGGGTCCTTGAGCTTCGTCAGCTTGTAGTCGTTGTACGCCCAGTGCGGCGACCACAGCGTGACGACGATGGGCTCCTGCTTGGCGTACGCGCGCTTCAGCTCGGCCAGCATGGCGGGCGTGGAGCTGTCGACGACCTTGTACTCCTTGTCGAGGCCGTACTCCGCCAGGACCTTGTCCTTGAGCAGGCCCATCATTCCGGCGCTGGACTCGATGCCGGTGATCTTGCCGCCGAAGTCCGAGGCCTTGCCCTTGAGGTCCTCCAGTGAGTCGATGCCCTTCATGTAGGAGGGCACGCTCAGCTCCAGGGACGTCGGTCCGTACCAGGAGCCCAGGTCCTCGATCTGCTTGCCGTACTTCTTCCAGTACTGCTCGTGGGTGGTCGGCAGCCAGGCGTCCGTCTGGAAGTCGATGTCCCCGGCGGCGAGAGAGGTGTACATCGGGCCGGCCTCGAGCTGCTTCGTCTCGACCTCGTAGCCGCGCTCCTGAAGGATCTCCTTCCACAGGAAGGTGGAGGCGACGCCCTCGTCCCACGGGATGTAGCCGATGGTGATCTTCTTGCCCTGGCCGACGTTCGAGGAGTCGGCGGCGGTGGTCTCGGAGTTCGTACCGCCGAAGACGCCCATGCCGCCCGCGACCAGCGCGAGCACGACCACACCGATCATGGCTACGGCGGGCCGGGGGCGGTAGGACCAGATATTCAGGCCCTGCGCGGCGCGCAGCCTGGCGAGGGCGCGGCGGCCGAGCGGGGAGACCTGGGTGCCGAGCGAGCTGGTCATACGGTCCAGGTAGATCGCCAGGATGACGATGGCGACGCCGGCCTCGGAGCCCAGGCCCACGTTCAGCTGGCCGAGGGCCTCGTTCACGTCGCCGCCGAGTCCGCCGGCGCCGACCATGCCCGCGATGGCGGCCATGGACAGGCCCAGCATGATGACCTGGTTGACGCCGGCCATGACCGTGGGCAGCGCCAGCGGCAGCTGGATACGCAGCAGGGTGTTGCCGGGGGTGGTGCCGAACGCGTCGGCGGCCTCGACCAGTTCCGTGTCGACCTGGCGGATGCCCAGCTCCGTCATCCGGACGCCGGGCGCCAGCGCGAAGATCATGGTGGCCACGATCCCCGCGGGGGCGCCGGTGCCGAAGAACAGGATCGCCGGGATGAGGTAGATCATCGCGGGCAGCGTCTGCATGAAGTCGAGCACCGGCCGGACCAGGTTGCTCACCCGGTCGGAGCGCGCCGCCCAGATGCCCACGGGTACCGCGATGGCGAGCGCGATGATCGTCGCCACGAGGACGAGCGACAGGGTCACCATCGCGTCTTCCCACAGTTCGACGGAGTCGATGAAGGCGAATCCGAGGAAGGTGAGGACACCGGCGGAGGTGCCGCGCAGCCAGAACGCGATCACGGCGAAGATGCCCGCGAGGAGCAGCGGCTCCGGGGCCTGCAGGACGGCGTTGATTCCGTCGTACGTGCCCTCGAAGATCGCCTTGAGGAAGTCGAAGAGCCACGCCATGTTGCTGAGCAGCCAGTCGACCGTGTCGTTGACCCAGTCGCCGAAGGGGATCCTAGGCATCGGCCTTCACCGCCTTGACAACCTTGTCACGGGGTGTGTCACAGGGCCTGGGCTCGCCTTGTTCGTCGCCCAGGAAGCCGATCAGGCGTTGCCGCGGTACGACTCCGACGAGTTGCTGTGTCTTGTCGAGCACCGCGACCGAGTGCGGCACGCGGGCGCTGATCGCGCAGAGGTCCACGAAGGAGCTGTCGGGCCGCGCGGTCTCGCAGCCGCAGTCCGCCTCGTCGCCCCGCAGGTTCGTGTCCATGACGGCGTCGGCCGTGAGGACGCGGGAGCGGTCGACGTCCTTGGTGAAGGAGGCGACGTAATCGTTTGCGGGGCGGATCAGGATGTCCTCGGCGGTGCCGATCTGGACGATGCGGCCGTCGCGCATCACGGCGATGCGGTCGCCCAGGCGCATGGCCTCGTTGAGGTCGTGCGTGATGAAGACGATGGTCTTCTTGAGCTTCTTCTGGAGCTCGATCAGCTGGTCCTGCATATCGCGGCGGATCAGCGGGTCGAGCGCGCTGAAGGACTCGTCCATCAGGAGCAGGTCGGCGTCTGTGGCCAGCGCCCGGGCCAGCCCCACGCGCTGCTGCATACCGCCGGACAGCTCGTCGGGCCAGGACTTCTCCCAGCCGGACAGTCCGCACATGGCGAGGGCGTCAGTGGCGCGGGACTCGCGCTCGGCGCGCGGTACGCCCTGCACCTCCAGGCCGTAGGCGGCGTTCTCGAGGACGCTGCGGTGCGGGAAGAGCGCGAAGTGCTGGAAGACCATGCTGATCTTCTTCGAGCGGACCTCGCGCAGTTCGCGGTCGCTCAGGGTGGTCAGGTCCTGGCCGTCGAAGAGGACTTGTCCCGCGGTGGGCTCCAGCAGTCCGTTGAGCATGCGCAGCAGCGTGGACTTGCCCGATCCGGACAGGCCCATGACCACGAAGGTCTGGCCCGGTTCGACTGTGAAGGACGCGTCGACCACCGCGGCGGTGGTGCCGTCGGCGCGCAGTGCCTCACGGTCCTTTCCTTCGCGGAGTTGCTCGACCGCTTTCTCGGGTCGTCTGCCGAACACCTTGTAAAGGTGCTCGGCCTGCAGCCTGGATGACACTTGTACCTCTCAGGTCGAACGAATACGGCCCGCCTCCCCCGCCGACGGGCCGTGGAGCGACGCGGGGTCCGCCCACATGGCCCGTCCCCTTCAACTCCCCATTTGTCAGGTGTGGTTGAAAGTGGGACCGGCTTCGCTCCGGCTCGCACCTGCCCTGGGTTGTCTGGACCAAACGCGAAGGTGAACCAGTTCACAGGCTGTTTACGTTTAGCGGGTAGCGGCGTTCCCTTCGCCGGCCGCCCTGCTCCGGACAGTGACTGTCAGTGGCGTACGGCATGATGCGTGGCGTGACGCAGCAGACGCAGACTTCTCGCCGGATCATGCTTCTCGACACCGCCTCGCTGTACTTCCGCGCCTATTTCGGAGTCCCGGATTCCGTGAAGGCTCCGGACGGCACACCGGTGAACGCGGTGCGGGGACTGCTCGAATTCATCGACCGCCTCGTACGGGACCGCCACCCGGACGATCTCGTGGCATGCATGGACGCGGACTGGCGGCCCCAGTGGCGCGTCGACCTGATCCCCTCCTACAAGGCGCACCGCGTCGCGGAGGAGCACGAAGCCGGCCCTGACGAGGAGCAGGTGCCCGACACCCTCTCGCCCCAGGTGCCGATCATCGAGGCGGTCCTGGACGCGCTGGGCATCGCCCGCGTGGGCGTCGAGGGGTACGAGGCGGACGATGTGATCGGCACGTTCACGGCCCGCGCCACGGGCCCTGTCGACATCGTCACCGGCGACCGCGACCTGTTCCAACTGGTCGACGACAAGCGGCAGGTGCGGGTGCTGTATCCGCTCAAGGGCGTCGGCAGCATGCAGCTCACGGACGAGGCGCTGTTGCGCGAGAAGTATGGGGTGGACGGTCCGGGGTACGCGGACCTGGCGCTGCTGCGCGGCGACCCGAGCGACGGACTGCCCGGGGTGCCGGGCATCGGCGAGAAGACGGCCGCCAAGCTGCTGGCCGAGTTCGGCGACCTGGCCGGGATCATGGCGGCGGTCGACGACCCGAAGGCGAAGCTCACGCCCTCGCAGCGCAGACGCCTCGACGAGGCCCGGCCGTACGTGGCTGTCGCGCCCAAGGTCATCAAGGTGGCCGACGACGTGCCGCTGCCGGTGGTGGACACGGCGCTGCCGAGCGCGCCACGCGATCCGGCGGCCCTGGAGGAGCTGGCGGCGCGCTGGGGTCTGGGCGGCTCGCTGCAGCGGCTGCTGGTGACGCTCGGATCATGATCCGTAACGCCCCGCACGTGGCCATTCTCGGGCCGACCTTTCGCCTTTTCCCAAGATGTGGTCATCAACACCCCAAGCTTGGTCATCGACTTATGGAGCAAGAGGTGTTAACTAGGGGAAGGTGCTAACTTAGGCAAGCCTTAGTAATGTTCGGGAGGCCGTCATGGCAGAGCGTCCGGCACGCAGGGTTCCGAAGCCCCACACCGCGCGGGTTGTCCGCACGGAGCGGCTCACCCCGCATATGCAGCGCGTGGTTCTCGGCGGTGAGGGCCTCGCCGAATTCTCCGCGGGCAGCAGCACCGATCATTACGTCAAGCTGCTGTTCGGGGCGGAGGGCGTGACCTATCCGGAGCCCTTCGACATCGCCCGCATCCGCGAGGAGTTCCCGCGCGAGCAGTGGCCGGTGACGCGTACGTACACGGTGCGCGCCTGGGACCCCGAACTGCGCGAGCTGACGCTCGACTTCGTCATCCACGGCGACGAGGGCCTGGCCGGGCCGTGGGCCACGCGGGTCCAGCAGGGCGAGATCGTACGATTCCTGGGTCCTGGCGGGGCGTACGCGCCCGATCCCGAGGCCGACTGGCATCTGCTGGCCGGGGACGAGAGCGCGCTGCCCGCGATCGCCGCCTCCCTCGAGGCGATGCCCGACGGCGCCAAGGTGTACGCCTTCGTCGAGGTCGAGGGCCCGGACGAGGAGCAGAAGATCGCCTCCGACGTGGAGGCCGTCTGGCTGCACCGCGGCGACCGCCCGATCGGCGAGGCCCTGGTCGAGGCCGTACGGGCGCTGGAGTTCCCGGAGGGCCGCGTGTGCGCGTTCGTGCACGGCGAGGCGGCCTTCGTGAAGGAGCTGCGCCGCCTGCTGCGCGTAGAGCACCAGATCCCCCGCGAGCACCTGTCGATCTCCGGCTACTGGCGCCTCGGCCACAACGAGGACGGCTGGCAGGCGGCGAAGAAGGACTGGAACGCACAGGTGGAGGCTGAGCAGGAGGCTACCGAGCCGGCAGCCTACTGACTCTCGTACGCGACCTCCCGAGCACGTGGCTCTTGAACCCGGGGCCCGCTAGACCGAGCGCTGATACGCCCGGAACGTGCGGGTCGACAGCCACACCGCCGCCACCGCCAGGGCGAGGAGAGCGCCGCCCCGGGTGAGTACGTCGCTCCAGTCCGGGTTCTCCGCCATGGCCGAACGGCCCGCCACCATCGCCCAGTCGAGCGGGTTGAAGTCGGCGATGCTCCGCATCCAGCCGGGCATCTGCGAGGGCGCCATGAACGCCGAGGACAGGAACGTCAGCGGCAGCAACAGGAAGGTGTTGATGCCGATGATCGATTCCCGCTCGCGCACCAGCATGCCCACGGCGTTGGAGAGCGCACCGAAGACCGTGCCCAGCAGCGAGGCCGCGACCACCAGGACGACCAGGCCCGCGACCCCGCCCGGATAGTCGGCCCCGCCGAGCTTCCCGAGCAGAATGATCAGCACGGACTGCACGGCGGTCGTCAGCCCCTGCTGTACGACGTTGGCGTTCATCAGGGCGCCGCGGCTGACCGGAGTGGTCAGGAACCGGTTGAGCGTGCCGCGCTCGATCTCTTCCAAAGTGCCCATGCCCGCCCACATGTTGGAGCTGAGCGCGCTCATCACGACGATGCCCGGCACCAGGTAGTCCAGATAGGTGGTCGTGCCGAAGCCGCCGAGTTCGACGACCTTCTTGAAGAGGTTGCCGAACAGGAACAGCCAGATCGCCGGCTGGATCAGCATGAAGACGACGTACGCGGGCTGGCGCAGCACCGACATCAGCTGGCGCTGCGTCATGTACCAGGTCTGGGTGAGGGTTTCGGTGCTCATCGGGCACCTCCGGCGAGGACGAGGCGGTCGGTGGTGTCCGCGGCGGCTTCGGCCTCCGCGTAACGGCGGCCCGCGTAGCGCAGGTAGACGTCGTCGAGCGAGGGGCGGGCCACGGTGGCTGCGGCGACGCCGACTCCGGAGCGCTCCAGTGCGGCGAGCAGAGCGGGTACGGCGGCGGCTCCGTCGGCGGCGCGGACGCTGATCCGGCGGCCGTCGAACAGCACCTCGTGCACGCCGGGCAGTGCGGTGAGTGCGCCCGTCAGGAGCGTACGACCGGCTTCGCCGACCGCTTCGCGCACCTCCAAGTGGACTGCGTCGCCGCGGAGTTCGCCCTTGAGGACGTCCGGGGTGCCCTCGACGACGACACGGCCGCGGTCGACGATGGCGATGCGCTCGGCGAGCCGGTCGGCCTCTTCGAGGTAGTGGGTGGTGAGCAGGATGGTCAGGCCCTCGTCACCGGCGAGGCGGGCGATCTCGTCCCACATCGCCGTACGCGCCTCGGGGTCGAGGCCGGTCGTCGGCTCGTCGAGGAACAGCACCTGGGGCCGGTGGACCAGACCGAGCGCGACGTCGAGCCGGCGCTGCATACCGCCGGAGTAGCCCTTGACCTGGCGGCCGGCCGCGTCCGTGAGGTGGAAGCGGGCCAGCAGTTCGTCGACGCGGTTCTTCAGCGGACGGCCCCGCAATCCGTAGAGCCTGCCCTGCAGCTGGAGGTTCTCGCGGCCGGTGGCCACAGGGTCGGCGCCGGACTTCTGCGCGACCACGCCGATCGCGCGGCGCACCCGGTCCGGGTGGCGCAGCACGTCGTGGCCCGCGACGGTGGCGCTGCCCGAGTCGGGGCGGGCCAGCGTGGTGAGGATCTTGACGGTGGTCGACTTTCCGGCGCCGTTCGGGCCGAGGAGGCCGAAGACGATGCCCGGCTCGACGGTGATGTCCATGCCGCTGAGAGCGGTGACCTCACCGGGGTAGGTCTTGATGAGTTGGCGCGCCTCCACTGCGGGCGCATGCGTGTTCATGACGACTGCTCTCCTGAATGAGCGGATGCGGACGGATCCGCATGAGCGGATGACGACTGATCCGCGTGAAGAGCGCCGGGCTATCCTGGGTGTGCCGCACCTCGATCACCTGGCGTGCCTCACGGCGGAGTCAGTTCGGGGTTGGAGACCCTGGCGGGGCTGCTGCAACAGTCCTGCCGGGGTCTGTTTCACATCTGAGTCACTTCTCGGCGTCGCGGCCCTCCAAGTCCTTGCGGTCATCCAGGTTTTTGGGGTCACGCAGGTCGTCGCGGTCATCCAAGTCCTGCGGAAAGTCCTGGAACTCCGGCGGTGTCTCCCCCGTCTCGTGGAGGGTCCGCCACTCGTTCATCCCGGGCAGGGAGCCGTCCTTCAGCTCCGCGAGGAAGCCACGGACCCACTCGGCCTGCGCCTCGACCATGTGCAGTTGGTACTCGGTCTCCACCAGGAAGATGCGCGGCAGGGACTCATAGAGCTTCTCCAGCGCTCCCCGGCCGCTCGCGGCCTGCACCTCGAGCGTGTTGAGCCGCTCCTCGAGCAGCCGCGTCACTTCGTCGGGGTGCAGCACCCCCATCAGTGAGAGCGCGGTCTCGAAGATCGGGTACTCCCGTGCCGGGACCGCCACCAGGTCCGACATCCACTCGGTCATCTCCTCGCGCCCGGCCTCGGTGAGCCCGTAGATGGTGCGCTCGGGGCGGTTGCCCTGCCGCTGCACATCGGTGACCTCGACGAAGCCGTGCTTCTGAAGGTTCTGCACGACCGTGTAGAGCGAGCCGTAGTTGATCTTCGTGCTGGTGTCCTTGCCCTGGCGGCGCAGGGTCTGGGCGATCTCGTACGGATGCATCGGCTTCTGCCAGAGCGTCGCCAGCACGGCGAGCGCCAGCGGATTGCTGAGCTTCCTGCGCTTGGTCGCCACGCGACTCACCTCGCTCACCCCGGCACCGAATATCCGCAGCCGAACATATCGCGACTCCGGGCGAGGGTCAAGAGACACGATGTATCGCGACTCGACGGCCTTCGCGAGGCGTGAGGACTTCGGCCCCCGGCAGACATGGCCGCGTCATGCGAGCGAAACAGCCGCTCCCTAATTTCTGTCGCCCGACAGGAATTCTGCAGCCCTCCTTCCGTCCGCCCCTTCCGTCCCCAGCTCCCCTGTGCCGAAGGCAGGTGCCACCGTGACGACGACCGCCCCCTCCGACGTCCATTCCGAGCCACCGGACTCCCCCGGCGACGGCTCTCTCGCCGAGTTCGGCTACCGCCAGGAACTGCATCGCAGCCTGGGCCGCTATGCCTCGTTCGCCGCCGGGTTCTCCTTCATCTCGGTGCTGACGACCGTCTTCCAGTTCTTCGCGTTCGGCTACACCTTCGGCGGCCCGGTGTTCTTCTGGGCCTGGCCGGCCGTGCTGATCGGCCAGTTGCTGGTCGCCGCCTGCTTCGCGGAGCTGGCCGCGCGCTATCCGATCTCCGGCGCGATCTACCAGTGGTCGTCCCGCCTCTCCAACCTCACCTTCGGCTGGTTCGCCGGCTGGATCATGGTGATCGGGCAGATCGTGGTGGTCGCCGCAGCAGCGCTCGCCCTGCAGATGGTGCTGCCCGCGATCTGGTCCGGTTTCCAGCTGATCGGCGACGACCCGGCGCCGACATCGGCGAGCGGCGCGGCCAACGCGGCACTGTTCGGCGTGCTCTTGCTGGTCCTGACGACCTTCGTGAACGTCATCGACATCCGCGTGATGTCCCTGATCAACCGCGTGGGCGTCACCGCCGAGATCATCGGCGCCGTCCTGATCATCGTGCTCCTGCTCACCCACTCCGAGCGCTCCCCCGGCATCACCTTCCACACCGGAACGGCCGCCCAGTCCGGCCTGTTCGGGGCACTGCTGGTGGGTTCGTTCGCGGCGGCGTACGTGATGATCGGCTTCGACAGCGCGGGTGAGATGAGCGAGGAGACGCACCATCCGCGACGTACCGCGCCCCGTACGATCCTCACCGCGCTCGGTGCGGCGGGCCTGCTCGGCGGACTGATCATCCTCGGCGGACTACTGGCCGCGCCCAGCCTGACCGACGGCCGGCTCGGCGTCGAGGGCCTGAGTTACGTCCTGACCAGCAGCCTGGGCGACGGCGTGGGCCGGCTGCTGCTCGCCGACGTGGTGGTGGCCATCGCGGTGGCGACCCTCGCGATCCAGACGGCGGCCTGCCGCATGCTCTTCTCCATGGCCCGCGACGGCCAGCTGCCCTTCTCCCGACAGCTCGCGAAGGTCAACCCACGCACGGGTATGCCCAGCGCCCCGGCCCTGGTCGTCGGCGTCCTCGCCGCGGCCCTGCTGCTGCTCAACTTCGCCTCGCCCGAGGCCTTCCTCGCCATCGGCACCACATGCATCGTGATGCTCTACCTCGCGTACGCGATGGTGACCGGACCACTGCTCTGGCAGCGTCTGCGCGGCAACTTCGCAGCCGAAGGAGCCGCCGGCACCGACGAGACGGGCCGCCCGTACTTCTCCCTCGGCCGCTGGGGCGTCCCCGTCAACGCACTCGCCCTGCTCTACGGCCTGTTCATGACGATCAACCTCGCCTGGCCCCGCGCGGAGGTGTACGACCCGGCGGGCGGGCACTGGTACTTCCAGTGGTTCACCGTGCTGTTCCTCGGCGTGACACTCGTCCTCGGTGGCGCGTACCGGGTGTACAAGGCGCGTACGACGGTCGCGGAGACCGCTGCGTACGCTTGACCAGGTGAGACGCAGAAACCGGATTCCGCCCGCTCCCCTGCCGCAGCGTGAAGGGGTGGATCCGGTGCGGGTCCGGTTGCCGGTCGAGGGGGCTTGGGGCACCGTGCGGGAGCATCTGGTGGAGCGGCTCGCGGCGGGGGCCGGCGTGATCGACGGGATGCTCGACGCGGGGCTGATCGTCGGGGCGGACGGGCGGCCGGTGGCGGCGGACGCGGCGTATGTGCCGGGGATGTTCGTGTGGTTCCACCGGGAGCTGCCCGACGAGGTGCGGGTGCCGTTCGAGCTCGATGTGGTGTATCGCGACGAGCACATCGTCGTGGCCGACAAGCCGCACTTCCTGGCCACGACACCACGCGGCAGTCATGTCGCCGAGACGGCTCTCGCACGGCTGCGGCGGAAGCTCGGCATCGAGTCGCTCACGGCGGCGCACCGGCTCGACCGGCTCACGGCCGGGTTGGTGCTGTTCACGGTGCGGGCGGAGGAACGCGGCGCGTATCAGTCGCTGTTCCGCGACCGGCTCGTACGCAAGGAGTACGAGGCGGTGGCCCCGTACCGGGAGTCCTTGGCGCTGCCCCGGACGGTGCGCAGCCGGATCGTGAAGGAGCGCGGGGTGCTGGCCGCCCGCGAGCTGCCGGGCGAGCCGAACGCGGTGACCCTGGTCGAGCTGCTCGAGCACCGTGACGGACGCGCACGCTACCGGCTGCTGCCCCGCACCGGTCAGACCCATCAGCTGCGGGTGCACATGAACGCGCTGGGTGTGCCGATCCTCGGTGACCCGCTCTACCCGGTGGTGACCGGCCCGGTGCCGGCCGGTGACTTCCGGCGCCCGCTCCAACTGCTGGCGCGGGTGCTGGAGTTCACCGATCCGGTCACGGGGCACGGCCACTCGTTCGTGAGTGGCCGGACGCTGGGGGCGTGGTCCTCGTACGAGAACTGGGCGGATCAGTGACGATCGTGACGATCCTGATCCGTCAGTAGCCGCGCCACCAGCGTACGAAGCGCTGCCAGGCGCCGAGGCGGCGCTCTGGGCCGGCCTCCGGAGCCACCGGTTCGGGCCGGGGAGCCTCGGGCTGCGGTGCCGGCGCGGGTTCGGGTGCCGGGGCGGGCGTGGTGACCTGCCAGTCCACCCGCGGCTGCCGCTCGGCGTTGCGGGCGCCGGGCAGTTGCGAGTCGTCCTGCGGCGGCTGCGCCATGAACGTCACCGGGAGTTCCACCAGGTGCCGGGAGGAGATGGACGACGTCCAGCGCAACTCATGCTCGTCGCAGGCGAGTTGGATGTCCGGAAGTCGCATCAGGAGCGCGTCGACGCCGACGTCGGCGATGGCGCGGCCGATGTCCTGGCCGGGGCATTCGTGGGGGCCGCCGCTGAAGGCGAGGTGCGAGCGGTTGCCCTGCATGTTCGCCGTGAGGTCGGGGCGGACGCGCGGGTCGACGTTGCCGGGCGCCATTCCGAGCAGCAGCCCGTCGCCCTTGCGGATGTGCTGACCGCCCAACTCGGTGTCCTGCTTGGCGAAGTAGCCCAGGACGGCGCTGAACGGCGGCTCGTCCCACAGGGACTGCTCGACCGCCTCGGGCACCGTCATCTGGCCGCCGTTGAGCTGGGCGCGGAAACGCGGGTCGGTGAGCACCATGCGCAGCACGTTGGCGATGAGGTTGGCGGTGGCCTCGTAGGCGGCGCACAGCACGAGGCGCAGGTGCTGGGCCACCTCGTCGTCGGTGAGCCCTGCCGGGTGCCTGATGAGGTGGCTGGTGAAGTCCTCCTGGGGCTGGGCACGACGGCGCAGCGTGAGCCGGTTCAGGACGCTCATGAGGTACTCGTTGCTGGCGATCGCCGTCTCGGTGCCCTTGATCATGTCGCGGGCGGCGTGCACGATGCGGTCGTTGTACTCCTCGGGCATGCCGAGGATCTCGCAGAGCACGGCCATCGGGAGGTGCTCGGCGAACTGGCTCACCAGGTCGGCGCTCCCCTCCTCGCAGAAGCGGTTGACCAGGAGCTGCGTCGCGCGGTTGATGTAGCGGCGGATGCCGCGGTGGTCGATGGTCGACATGGCGCCCACCACCGCCCCGCGCAGCCGCAGATGCTCGTCGCCCTCGGCCATGGCGCAGATGGGCTGCCAGGCGAAGAGGGGCATGAGCGGGTGGTCCGGGCCCGCCGAGCCGTCCCGGACGGCGTTCCAGATGCGGCTGTCGCGGGTGTACTGCGAGGGGGTGCGGACCATGTGCAGGTTCTCGGTGTGGCCGAGCACCACCCAGATCGGCACGTCCTGGTGGAGCAGCGCGGGGGCGACGTTGCCGTGTTCGGCGCGGAGTTTCTCGTACAGGGCTCCCATGTCCTCCGCCTCGGGGCCGTACAGGCGGCGCAGTCCGCCGGGGCCCGTGCCGTGGGCGGGACAGCCCGGCGGCGGGCCGGGCGTGGGGTCGTACTGACCGGGGTCGTCCATACCGGTCCGGTAGGGGGATTCAGACGTCACGGTGGTGCTCCGAAACTGGGTGTGTGAGGTGGTCAGGCGGGCGCGGAGGCCATGGCGATCGAGTGGAGGAAGCGCATCAGGGTCATCAGCACGTCACGGCTGGACGCCCTGCGGCGCGCGTCGCACTTCACGATGGGGATCTCCTCGGGGAGGTCGAGCGCGGCGCGCAGGTCCTCCATGGGGTAACGGGGCGCGTCGGGGAAGTCGTTGACGGCGACGACGAACGGCACCCCACGTTCCTCCAGGCGCCCGATGACGTCGAAGCTGACTTCCAGGCGCCGGGTGTCGATCAGGACGACCGCGCCCAGGGCGCCCTCGAACAGCCCGTTCCACAGGAACCAGAAGCGTTCCTGGCCGGGGGTGCCGAACAGGTACAGCACCAGCTGTTCGGTGATGCTGATGCGGCCGAAGTCCATGGCCACGGTGGTGGCCGTCTTGGTGTCCGAGCCGTAGTTGTCGTCGACTCCGACGCCGGCCTGCGTCATGGTCTCCTCCGTGGTCAGCGGCCTGATCTCGCTGACGGAGCCCACCATGGTCGTCTTGCCGACGCCGAAACCACCCACGATCACGATCTTCACGGCGGCCTGCGCCGTGTGCGGAAGATGGTCCTCGGCGCGAGGGCCCGCGACCGTGTCAGAGCTTTTGAAGTCCATGCATCACCGCTTCGAGGAGGGAACGGTCGGGCAGCTCCGAGCGGACGATCGGGGCGCGCGCGTGTACCAGTTCGGCCGTCAGCAGCTCGGTCAGCAGTACGGTCACCACGCTGAACGGCAGATTGAGATAGGCCGAGAGCTCGGCCACGGACAGGGGGGTCCGGCAGAGCCGGAGCAGGGCCGCCTGTTCCGGCTGGGCGGTGGGCGGCGGCACGTCGTCGTTCGCCACGATCAGGGTCACCAGGTCCAGTGCGGCCCGGTCGCCGTCCTCGACCTGGCCGGTGAGGATGTACAGCCTCCCCGGCTGGTTCCCCTCGCCCTGCCCCTCGGCCGGCGCCGCTGCCGCCGCCGCGTCCGGGATCTTCGGGGGACTGTGCTCCGGCGGTTCCTTGGGAAAGCGCCGCCGTCGTTGCGGAGGAGTCATACGGCCGTCCCGTTCCGCCGGGGCGGACTCGTCAGGTGGGCACCGATCCGTACGACGAGGTCGCGCATGCGGTTGCTCATGAGCCCGGCGTCGACGGTCTCGTCGGCGAGGACGGCGAGATAGGCGCCGGGGCCCGCGGCCATCATGTAGAAGTAGCCGCCGTGGATCTCGATGATCACCATCCGCATCCGGCCGTCGGTGTCGGGGATCTCGGTGGCGACGGCCGCGGCCAGACTCTGCAGTCCGGCGCAGGCCGCGGCGACGCGGTCGGCGGCGTCGGGATCACCGCCGTACCGGGCGATGCGCAGGCCGTCGGCGGAGAGCACCACGACCTGCCGGGTCCCGGGCACCCCGTCGGACAGCTCCTTGAGCATCCAGTCGAAGTTGGCTCGCTGCTGGATCACTTGAGGTCCCCCTCGTCTTCGGCCTCGGCAGGGGCCGGAGTGTTCGTCTCGCCTGGTGTCTTGTCCTGGCCGTCCGTGGCGTCCTGGTCAGTGGGGTCGCCCTTGAGTCCGGCCATGAACGCCTCGACCCACAGGCCGGGCTCGGGTTCGTCCTTCTTCGGCTCGGGCTGCGTCTGGGTGGAGGAGCGGGTCCAGTCGATGACCGGGCGGCCCTCCTTGCGCGCGGCCTCCGCCTCCGCCTCGGCCGCCCGGGCCTCGGCGACCCGCTGACTGAACGGGATCTTGACCCGGCTGCGGCGCTGCGGCAGACCGTTCGCCGTCCACTCGGTCACCTCGGGGACGTCGTCCTCCATCGCGGCCACCGAGTCGGGGATACGGGGGCCGGTGGTGGGACGGCGCTTCTTGGGCTTGCGCTCGGGTCCCTCGACACCGCCGAAGTCCACCTTGGGTACGGAGGAGGCGCCGATGCCGTGCGCGAGGCCGGGGGCGAACTCTTCCGTGAGCATGTCGCGGGGCACGACGATCACGGCACGGACACCGCCGTACGCGGACTGCCGCAGCGAGACCTGCATCTTGTACATCTGCGTCAGCCGGCCCACGACGGCCATGCCGAGCCGCGGGCTGTCACCGAGGTCGTTGAGGTCGATGCCGATCTGGGCCTTCTCGAGCATGCCCTCGGCCCGGCGGCGGGCCTCCTCGCTGAGGCTGACGCCGGCGTCCTCGATCTCGATGGCGACACCGGTCTGCACCTCGACGGCGGTGACGTGCACCTTGGTCTGCGGCGGCGAGTAGCGCGTGGCGTTGTCGAGGAGTTCGGCGGCGGCGTGGATGACCGGTTCGACCGACGGGCCGGTGACGTTGACCTTGGCGATGGAGTGCAGCTCGATGCGCCGGTACTCCAGGATCCGGGACATGGCACCGCGCAGCACGCTGTACAGCGGTACGGGCTTGGGCCATACGCGGCCCGGGCGGGAGCCGCCGAGCACGGCGATGGAGTCGGCGAGGCGGCCGATCAGCGCGGTGCCGTGGTCGATGCGCAGCAGGTCGTCGAAGACCTCGGGGTTGCGCCCGTGGTCCTCCTCCATCTCGCGCAGTTCCTTGTTCTGCTGGTGGACGATCGCCTGGACGCGCCGGGCGATGTTGACGAAGGCGCGCTGCGAGGAGTCGCGCATCGCTTCCTCGTGGTCCACGATGCGCAGCAGGGCGCGCAGCAACTCGCGCTGGGATTCGGGGAGTTCCCGGACACGCGGATCCTCCTCGGCGGTTTTACGGATCGCCACTTCGGGGGAATCTCCACAGCGCAGCCGGTACAGCGCGGCGGGCAGCAGCTCCTTGCCGAGGTGGAAGATCTCGTCGTCCTGGGCGGCGATGCGCTGTTCCAAGTAGGCCGTTCGGCGCGCGAGTTCGGCGCGGACGGCTCGTACGACCCGGCCGCGGCGGACCGCTTCGGCGACCGTCGCGATCACCAGGAGCGTCGCGATGCCTCCGCACCAGCCGACGGCGACCCGGGCCGGTTCCGTGACGACGGCGACGGCGGCTCCGGATGCCGCGGCCATCAGTATGGCCGGGAGCAACAGCACTCGGGCGTAAGGAAGTTCACGGCCAACGGGAGGCGATTGAACACTCACCATGTATGCCCTCTAAGACAAATCGGCTGGGGATCGGGGGGAGTTCTCTGGATCTTCAGAACATTGGGGAACAAGCGCACGAATACACCGCAACTCGGTGCGCCGCGGGCGAGCTTAGTCCGACCGGATCATCGCCAAGTCATATTCGGCAAGCACCTGAAATCGCCCGCGCGAGAGGAGTACGCTCGGCCCCATTTATACGCTCCGACGCTATTCGAACACGATGCGTCACCGTGTACGGCCGCACGAAAACCCCTCATCAGAACGGTGAGGCCCAGCCCGCCGAGGCGAATTCCGGCTCAGATTCCCGCGATCCGCAGCGCCGCATCCGCGGTGGCTTCGGCGAAGACCGAGGCGGGCCGGTCGGGGTCGGAGCGATGGACCAGAATGACGCCCTCGATCAGCCCGAACACCAGATCCGTCCGCAGATCCAGCTCACTCTTGGCGAGCGCGCCGCCCGCCTCGGTAGCGGCGATCAACTGCCGGTAGGCGTCCTTGAGTTCGGCCCGTACGGCATGGAAGCCGGCGAAGCGTTCGGCGCGCACCTCGGGCAGCAGATAGAGCCCGCCGAGGTTGTACGGACCGCCGCAGAGCAGCTCGACGTCCGTGCGGCACAGGTCCCACAGCCGGTCCTCGGCCGGAGTCATGTCCTCGGCGAGGAGCTCCCGGGCGAAGGCCAGCGAGGGCGTGACGGTGGACTCCAGGAGCTCGGCGAGCAGTTCCTCCTTGCCGGACACGTAGTGGTACATGGACGCCTGGCGCATGCCCGCACGCTCGGCGACGGCCCGGGTGGTCGTGGCCGCGTACCCACGCGTCGTGAACAACTCCGCGGCGGCGGCGAGCAGTTCGTCACGCGGCGAGAGACCGCTGTCCGGTCGCCGCTCGGCCCGTGGCCTGCCCACTCGTCGTCCGCTGGTGCTCATGCCTTCGATCGTCGCACACGGCCCCGGACGGCGATCTCGGTGAGACATCGGTAACCGGGCGGCAACGCCCGGGCAATGACGCCGACCCGCCCGGCTCCTAATTTCTGTCGGGCGACAGAAATGACGTACGGACATGACGTACGGACATCACGTACCGACGTGACGTGCGGACATGACCGCCCCTGCCTAGCCGGAGGTCCCGTGATGGCGACAGCGACCACGTACGGAGCCCGGGCGCATGCCCGCGCACAGGAAGGCGCCCCCGCCGAGGCGATGCCGGTCGTCCCGGCGAGTTCCTGGCCCGCACCGCCCTGCGCTGCGGGCCATCTGGTGTGGGCGGAGACGGTGGCGGGCGGCAACTACACGCACAAGGTGCTGGCCCGCGGTACGGAGCTACGGCTGACCGACCTCAGGGGCGATGCCTGCGCGCATCTCCTCCTGTTCGCCGCCGACCGCCCCTGGGAGCGACTGAACGTCGCGGACACGGTCAAGGTCCAATGGAACGCCTACCTCGGCGAGGACCGGCTGCTCCTCTCCGACCAGGGCCGCGTCCTCGCGTCGGTGATCGCCGACACCTCCGGCCGGCACGACGCCCTGTGCGGCACCTCCACCCTCGTACGGAACACGCAGCGGTACGGAGACGGGACGCCGCAGTCCGCGTCCCCGGCAGGGCGTGAGCTGTTCAAACTGGCCGCCGCGAAGAACGGTCTGGCATCCCGGGATCTCCCTCCGTCACTGTCCTTCTTCCAGGGCGTGGAGGTACGCGACGACGGCGCCCTCGACTTCACCGGCTCGGCCGGAGAGGGCGCGAGCGTGACGCTCCGGGCCGAGCAGGACGTCACGGTGCTGCTCGCCAATGTGCCCCACCCGGCCGACCCGCGAGCCGACTACACCAGCACCCCGCTGGAGGTGCTGGCCTGGCGCGCCGAGGCCACCGCACCCGGCGACCCGCTGTGGGAGGCCTCCCCCGAGGGCCGCCGAGCCTTCCTCAACACCGCCGAATTCCTTGCCGCCAGGGGGCTCGCATGACCGTCACCACGGCCGTCGTCCCGGCCCGCTCCGCCTGGTCCGCCCTCGTGCGGAGCGGCGAGACGCTCACCATCACCGACCTGCACGGCAACCAGGCCGTCGACTTCCTCGCGTACGACGCCCATGACACGACCGTCCGCTACAGCGCGCCCGACACGATCCACGCCCAAGGCAACATCTTCCTGACCACCGGCAGCGTGCTCATGTCCAACGAGCACACCCCGCTGATGACCGTGGTCGAGGACGAGGTCGGCCGGCACGACACGGTGGGCGGCGCCTGCTCCAAGGAGTCGAACACCCTGCGCTACGGCCACCACACCTGGTCGCAGCACGCGTGCGTCGACAACTTCCTCGCGGAGGGCGCCAAGTACGGCCTCGGCAAGCGCGATCTCGTCTCGAACATCAACTGGTACATGAACGTGCCGGTCGAGAAGGACGGCACCCTCGGCATCGTCGACGGTCTCTCCGCCCCCGGCCTGAAGCTGTCGCTGCGCGCTGAGCGCGACGTACTCGTCCTGGTCTCCAACTGCCCGCAGATCAACAACCCTTGCAACGGCTTCGAGCCGACGGCCGTGGAGATGACCATCGGTGGGGCGGGCGCTCGATGAGCGACGGAGAAACGGCCTTCGACACGCTGCTCGTCGCCAACCGGGGCGAGATCGCGGCCCGGATCCTGCGTACGGCACGGGAGTTGGGACTGCGTACGGTCGCGGTGTACTCCGACGCCGATCGATCGGCACCCCATGTGCGCCTGGCCGACAAAGCGGTCCGGCTGGGTCCGGCGCCCGCCAAGGAGTCATATCTCGACGCCGATCTCGTGCTGAAGGCAGCGAAGGACACGGGTGCCGGAGCGATCCACCCCGGCTACGGCTTTCTCTCCGAGGACGCGGCGTTCGCGCGGCGCTGCGAGGACGCCGGAATCGTTTTTGTGGGCCCGACGCCGGAGCAGCTGGAGCTGTTCGGGGCGAAGCACACGGCCCGGGCGGCGGCGGAGGCGGCCGGGGTGCCGCTGGCTCCGGGTACGGGCCTGCTCGCCTCGGTGGACGAGGCTCTGGTGGCCGCGGACCGCATCGGCTACCCGGTGATGCTCAAGGCGACGGGGGGTGGGGGCGGTATCGGTATGTCGGCATGTCGTTCCGCCGATGAGCTGACCGAGGCCTGGGACCGGGTGCAGCGCGTCGCCGCGGCGTCCTTCTCCTCGGCCGGGGTGTTCCTGGAGCGGCTCGTCGAGCACGCCCGTCATGTCGAGGTGCAGATCTTCGGCGACGGCGCGGGCCGCGTCGTCACCTTCGGCGACCGCGACTGCTCGCTCCAGCGCCGCAACCAGAAGGTGGTGGAGGAGGCGCCCGCACCCGGGCTACCCGCGCACATCCGCGAGCAACTGACCTCCGCCGCCCGGGACTTGTGCGCCTCTGTCGACTACCGCTCGGCCGGAACCGTCGAGTTCGTGTACGACGCGGTGCGCGAAGAGGCGTACTTCCTGGAGGTCAACACCCGGCTCCAGGTGGAGCATCCGGTCACGGAGGAGATCTATGGCGTCGACCTCGTCGCGTGGATGCTGCGTCTGGCACGCGGGGACTTCGATGTCGTACGAGACCCTGGGGCGCCGCGCGGTCATGCCGTCGAGGCCCGCGTGTATGCCGAGGATCCCTCGCGTGAACACCGGCCCAGCGCGGGCCTGTTGACCCGGGTCGAATTCCCGCCGGGCGTACGCGTGGACGGCTGGGTCGAGACGGGCACCGAGGTCACCACGTCGTACGACCCCATGCTCGCGAAGATCGTCGCGTACGGCTCCGACCGTGCTCGGGCTCTGGCACGGCTGGACGAGGCGCTGGCCGGGACCCGGGTCGACGGCATCGAGACGAACCTGGGGCTGGTGCGGGCGGCACTCGCGTCGGACGACTTCCGGACGGCCTCCCACTCGACGGCGACGCTCGCGGGCGTGAGCGATCCCACGCCACGTATCGAGGTCGTCTCCGGCGGGACGCTGACGACCGTCCAGGACTGGCCGGGGCGTACCGGCTACTGGCAGGTGGGCGTGCCGCCGTGCGGGCCGATGGACGACCTGTCGTTCCGGCTCGGCAACCGGGCGCTGGGCAACGACGAGGGGGCACCCGGCCTCGAATGCACCCTGCGGGGCCCTTCGTTGAGGTTCACGCACGCGACGACGGTGTGTGTCACGGGTGCTCCGGCGGCGGTGACCGTCGACGGCGGGACGGTCGCGCAGTGGGAGCCGGTGACGGTACCGGCAGGGGGCGTACTGGAGATCGGCGCTCCTGCCGAGCACGGCCTGCGGACGTACGTACTCTTCGCGGGCGGCCTGGATGTCCCGGCATTCCTGGGGAGCGCCTCGACCTTCACGCTGGGCCGGTTCGGCGGGCACGGCGGGCGGGCCCTGCGGACAGGGGATGTGCTGCACGGAGGCGCGGTCGCATCGTCAGGGGCGGCGGTGCCGGAGAGCGAGCGGCCGGTGTTCGGCGCCGTATGGCAGGTGGGCGCGCTCGAAGGCCCGCACGCCGCACCGGAGTTCTTCACCGAGGAGGACATCCACGACTTCTACGCGGCCGACTGGAAGGTGCACTTCAACTCGGCACGCACGGGTGTACGGCTGGTCGGTCCGAAGCCCCGCTGGGCCCGCACCGACGGCGGCGAGGCGGGACTGCACCCCTCCAACATCCACGACACTCCTTACTCGGTAGGCGCCGTCGACTACACGGGCGACATGCCGGTCCTGCTCGGTCCCGACGGCCCCTCGCTCGGCGGGTTCGTGTGCCCGGCGACAGTCCTCAGTGCGGAGCGCTGGAAGCTCGGCCAGCTGCGTCCCGGGGACACGGTGCGCTTCATGCCGGTGGACGGGGAAGGCGCGGCGCGGCCCGCGATCGTGGACGGGGGCGTGCTGGCGCGGGACGGCGACGTGACGTACCGCCGCAGCGGCGACGACCATCTGCTGGTCGAGTTCGGGCCCATGCAGCTGGACCTGGCGCTGCGCATGCGGGTGCACGCCCTGATGGATGCGGTGGCGGAGGCACGCCTCGAGGGAGTCACCGACCTCACGCCGGGCATCCGCTCCCTCCAGATCCAGACGGACCCGCGCCGCCTCCCCCAGCATCAACTCCTCTCGTCCATACGGTCGTTGGTGGCCACGCTGCCCTCGACGGACCAGCTGGTCGTGCCGTCCCGCACCGTCCACCTCCCCCTCTCCTGGGACGACCCGGCGACCCGCGAGGCGATCGCCCGCTATATGGCCGGTGTCCGCGACGACGCACCCTGGTGCCCCTGGAACATCGAGTTCATCCGCCGGGTCAACGGCCTGGACTCGGTGGAGGACGTGTACCGCACGGTCTTCGACGCCGAGTACCTGGTCCTCGGCCTGGGCGATGTGTACCTGGGCGCCCCGGTGGCCACACCCCTGGACCCCCGCCATCGCCTGGTCACGACGAAGTACAACCCGGCCCGCACCTGGACCGCCGAGAACTCGGTCGGCATCGGCGGCGCGTACCTCTGCGTCTACGGCATGGAGGGCCCCGGCGGCTACCAGTTCGTCGGCCGCACGACCCAGGTGTGGTCCGGCTGGCAGCAACGCGGCGCCTTCGAACCCGGCTCCCCCTGGCTGCTGCGCTTCTTCGACCGCATCAAGTGGTACCCGGTGGCCCCGGACGATCTTCTGGAGCTACGGGCCGACATCATCTCGGGCCGCTTCGTCCCTCAGATCGAGGAGGGAGTCTTCTCACTCGCCGAGTACGAGACATTCCTGATCGAGAACGCCGACTCGATCGCCGAGTTCAGGACCCGCCAGGGCGCTGCCTTCGCGGCGGAACGGGACGCCTGGGAGGCATCGGGCGAGTTCACCAGGGCGGAGACGTCCTCGGCTCCGGCACCAGCAGCGCCGGAGGCGACGGTCCCACAGGGCGGCCACCTGGTCGAGGCCGAATTCGCCGCGTCGGTCTGGCAGCTGAACGTCGCCCAAGGCGACGAGGTGACCATGGGCCAGCCGCTCCTCGCCCTGGAAGCCATGAAGATGGAATCAAGGGTGCACGCACCGATGAACGGCGTCGTGGCGCAGATCCTCACCAGGCCGGGCGCCCAGGTGGAACCGGGCACGGCGCTGATCGTGCTCGCACCTCCGAGCTGACTCCGGCCAGCTGTCTGCGGGCAGGCTTCCCGCCCGTCTGTGGACAGGCGTCGCCGGTCTGTGGGCAGGCGTCCCGCCCGTCTGTGGGCAGGCGTTCCGCAGGGCGGAACGGGTGGGCACAGACGGCCACCGGGCCGCAGCCGACAACGAAACCCTCAGCAAGGAGCACAGATGTCGCCCTCCTTCGTCACCCGAGTCCAATTGGCCTACGCCCGCATCAAGACGGTGGACCGCCCCGAGATCTGGATCGACCTGCGCTCCCAGGCAGAGGTCGAGGCCGAAGCCCGAGCCATCGACACCCGCCTCGCCGCAGGCGAACACCTCCCCCTCGCAGGGCGCCTGTTCGCAGCAAAGGGCAACATCGACGTAGCAGGCCTCCCCACAACCGCCGGCTGCCCTTCCTACGCGTACCAGCCGGAGGCAGACGCCCCGGCGGTCGCCCGCCTACGCGCGGCAGGTGCAATCGCCCTCGGCACCACGAACCTGGACCAGTTCGCCACAGGCCTCGTAGGCACCCGCTCCCCCCACGGCGCCGTGCGGGGCGCCATCGACCCGCAGAGAATCAGCGGCGGCTCCAGCTCCGGCTCAGCCGTAGCGGTAGCGCTCGGCATCGTCGACTTCGCGCTGGGCACGGACACCGCGGGCAGCGGACGCGTCCCCGCCGCATTCAACGGCATCGTCGGCCTGAAACCCACCCGAGGCCTCGTCCCCACGCAGGGCGTGGTCCCGGCCTGTGCCTCCCTGGACTGTGTAACGGTCTTCGCCCGCACTCTCCCGGAGGCGGAAGAGGCCCTGACGCACATGGCCTCCCCACCCGACCGAGAACTCCCCGCACTCCCCCAGCGCACTCCTGGCCCCTGGCGCATAGCTGTCCCATCCCAGGACCAGCTCGGTGAAATGGACGAGGGCTGGCTCGGGGCATATGAGGAAGCGGTGACCCAACTACGTGCCGCAGGCGCCGAGTTGCGCACCATGGATCTCGCCCCCTTCACGGAGGCCGCCACGATGCTCTACGAAGGCGCCTTCGTGGCCGAGCGCTACACAGCCGTAGGAAGCTTCGTCGACAAGTTGCTCTCCGAGGGAGGCCACGGCCTCGATCCCACGGTCGCCGGAATCATCACGCGGGCCCGGGACATCCCGGCCCACCAGCTCTTCGCCGACCAGGACCGCCTGGCAGCCCTGCGCACCCGCGCGCTGGAGTCACTCGGCAACGCGGACGCCCTGCTGCTGCCGACCACGCCGGGTCATCCCACCCTCGCCGAGGTAGCCGCCGACCCGCTGGGCACGAACGCCCGCCTCGGCCGCTTCACCAACTCCACCAACCTCTTCGACCTGGCCGCAGTCGCCGTCCCCGCGGGCCAGGTGGCGGGGCTCCCCTTCGGCGTCATGCTGATCGGCCCCGCGTTCACCGATGAACGTCTCGCCCGCATAGCCCGAATCCTGGAAGTGCCGCCCGTCCGGCTCGCCGTGCTCGGCGCACATCTGTCGGACCAGCCTCTGAACGGCCAGCTCCTCGCCCTGGGCGCCCAGCTGGAACGTACGACCAAGACCGCGCCCGTCTACCGGATGCACGCTCTGACCACCGAGCCGCCCAAGCCTGGCCTGGTCCACGTCGGCGCGAACGGAGCCGCGATCGAGGCCGAGGTCTGGCGACTGCCCGCCGAGGGCCTCGGCCGCCTCACCGCCGCGCTGCCCCGGCCGATGACGCTGGGCCGGGTGACGCTGGCCGACGGCAGCGACGTACCCGGATTCCTGTGCGAGCCGGGCGCACTCGACGATGCACGGGACATCACGGAGTACGGGGGCTGGCGCGCGTACCTGGAGTCGCTCAGCGACTGATACGAGGGAGGCGGTGCCGGCAGACGAACGCCCGCTCACCCCACCGACGAGTAGGCGACGACCCCCCGCAGCAGCCCGTCCACAGCCTTCCGCGCGTTCTTCGCCACGGTGGACCCCTTGGTGCCGGACACCGGCGCCGCCGCCGATATCTGGCCGAGTACGTCGATGACCTGCTTGCACCAGCGCACAAAGTCACCGGCGGGCATCTCGGCCTCGCGGAGCACCTCGTCGAGCCCCTTGCCGGAGGCCCATTCGTACGCCGCCCAGGCGAAGCCCAGGTCCGGCTCGCGCTGGCCGACGCCCTCGGTCTGGCTGATCCGGAACTCCTCCTCCAGGGCGTCCAGGCGGCCCCAGATGCGGACCATCTCACCGAGCGCGGCCTTGGCCTTGCCGGACGGCAGCTTCGGTGCCAGCGCGTCGTCGCCGACCCTGGCCTCGTACACCAACGCCGAGACGCATGCGGCCAGTTCGGCCGGGGCGAGGCCCTCCCAGACGCCGGCGCGCAGGCATTCGCTGGCGAGCAGGTCCAGCTCTCCGTAGAGCCGGGCGAGCCGCTTGCCGTGTTCGGTGACCTCGTCGCCGCGCAGATAGTCGAGCTCGGTCAGGAGGGCGACGATGCGGTCGAAGGTACGGGCGATGGTGTTCGTCCGCCCCTCGATGCGCCGCTCCAGCTGCGAGGTGTCGCGCAGCAGCCGGTGATAGCGCTCGGCCCAACGGGCGTGGTCCTCACGGTCGTTGCACCCATGGCAGGGGTGTGCTTTCAGCGCGGTCCGCAGCCGGGCGATCTCCCGGTCGTCCACGGCCTCGGAGCGCCGCTTGCGATGCCGGTCGGGAACGATGTGCCCGGCCTTCGTACGCAGCGCGGAGGCGAGATCGCGGCGGGACTGCGGAGAGCGCGGGTTGAACGACTTCGGGATGCGCATCCGCTCCAGCGCCTCGACGGGCACCGGGAAGTCGATCGAGGCGAGGCGCTTGACCTGCCGCTCGGCGGTGAGGACCAGGGGCCGCGGCCCGTCGTGGTGCTCGAATCCGCGGTGGCCGTTGGACCGCCCGGCGGGCAGCCCCGGGTCCAGCACCAGCGCCAGCCCCGCGAACTTGCCGGTCGGCACGTGGATCACATCGCCGGGCTTGAGCTTTTCCAGCGCCACGGCCGCTTCCGCTCGCCGCTGCGCCGCACCCTGCTTGGCCAGCTCGGTCTCGCGGTCCTTGAGTTCGCGACGCAGTCGCGCGTACTCGTCGAAGTCGCCCAAGTGGCAGGTCATGGAGGCCTTATAGCCCTCAAGGCCCTCTTCGTTGCGCTGCACCTGCCGGGAGATCCCGACGACCGACTTGTCGGCCTGGAACTGCGCGAAGGACGTCTCCAGGAGTTCGCGCGAGCGGTGCCGGCCGAACTGCTCGACGAGGTTCACCGCCATGTTGTACGACGGCTTGAAGCTGGACCGCAGCGGATAGGTGCGGGTGCCGGCGAGGCCTGCGAGGTGTTCGGGGCTCATGCCGCGCTGCCACAGCACGACGGCGTGGCCCTCGACATCGATACCACGGCGGCCTGCGCGGCCGGTCAGCTGGGTGTACTCGCCGGGGGTGATGTCGGCGTGCTGCTCACCGTTCCACTTGACGAGCTTCTCCAACACCACCGAACGGGCGGGCATGTTGATACCGAGGGCGAGGGTCTCGGTGGCGAACACGGCCTTGACCAGGCCGCGTACGAACAACTCCTCGACGACCTCCTTGAACGTCGGCAGCATGCCCGCGTGATGGGCCGCGATGCCGCGCTCCAGGCCTTCCAGCCACTCGTAGTAGCCGAGGACGTGGAGGTCCTCGGCCGGTATCGAAGACGTGCGTCCCTCGACGAGAGCGCGGACCTTGTGCCGTGCCTCGTCGTCGTTCAGCCTCAGGCCCGCGTACAGACACTGCTGGACGGCGGCTTCGCAGGCGGCTCGGCTGAAGATGAACGTGATGGCGGGCAACAGCCCCTCGGCGTCGAGCCGTTCGATGACTTCGGGGCGGCCCGGTGTCCATACGCGCGATCTCTGCCGCCGCTCGCGCTCCCGGTCGGCCTCGCGCATATTGCGGCCCCGTCTGCGGTCCTGGTACGAGGGCCGGGTCGCCTCCATGCGGGCCAGGCGGGTGAGGTCGGGGTTGACGGCCTTCTTCTGGCCCTCGCCCTCCTCGAAGAGGTCGTAGATACGGCGTCCGGCCAGTACGTGCTGGAACAGCGGGACGGGCCGGTGCTCGGAGACGATCACTTCGGTGTGGCCGCGGACGGTGTCGAGCCAGTCGCCGAACTCCTCGGCGTTCGACACCGTCGCCGAGAGCGACACCAGCGTCACCGACTCGGGGAGGTGGATGATCACTTCCTCCCAGACGGCGCCACGGAAGCGGTCGGAGAGGTAGTGCACCTCGTCCATGACGACATAGCCCAGGCCGAGGAGGGTCTGCGAGCCCGCGTAGAGCATGTTGCGCAGCACCTCGGTGGTCATCACGACCACCGGGGCGTCGGCGTTGACGCTGTTGTCGCCGGTGAGCAGGCCTACCTTCTCGGCGCCGTAACGCCGCGCCAGATCGGTGTACTTCTGGTTCGAAAGCGCCTTGATGGGCGTGGTGTAGAAGCACTTCTTGCCCTGCTGGAGGGCGAGATGGACGGCGAACTCGCCCACGATCGTCTTGCCCGAACCGGTGGGCGCGGCAACCAGCACACCCTTGCCCGCCTCGAGTGCCTGGCAGGCCTCGATCTGGAAGGGGTCGAGGCCGAATTCGTACATCTCGCGGAAGGACGCGAGCGCGGTGGCCTGCTCAACAGCGCGCCGCCGCGCTGCCTCGTACCGCTCGGCCGGTGAGAGATCCTCTGTCATCGTGCTTTCGAGCGTACCGTCAGCCACTGACAACAGGACGATCAATATCCGGATCCGGCCCCGCGCACGGGGAATCCACCCAGTTCAGGGGCGCGAGGCCGGTCCTGGTGCGTGTCCGTCAGGTCACGTCGTCGTAGCCGTTGACCCGGTCCGGTTCGCGCTGGCGGTCGGTGTCCGTCTGCGCCGGCAGTGCGCGGGGGGCCGAGACGGATTCGATCTCGCCGATGTCCTCGGGGGTGAGGTCGAGTTCGGAGGCTTCGTCGTCGTCCGGGCCCATGGCCTCGCGGCGGGCACGGCGGCGGTCGTTCAGCAGTGAGAAGCCGGTCGCCAGGAAGTACAGGATCCAGATCGGCCCGGCCAGTGCCAGCATCGTCAGCGGGTCCGTGCTCGGCGTGGCGATCGCGGCGAACACCGTGATGCCCATGATCATGGCACGCCACCAGCCGGCCATGCGCTTTCCGGAAATCGCTCCGGTCATGTTGAGCATCACCAGGAGCAGCGGCAGCTCGAAGGAGAGGCCGAAGACGAGCACCATGCGCAGGACGAGGTCGAGCAGGTCGTCCAAGGGCAGGAAGTTGTTGATGTTTTCCGGTGTGAAGCCCAGCAGCACCTCCGCCGTGGTGGGCAGCACCCGGTAGGCGAAGTAGGCACCGCCGAGGAAGAGCGGGGCGCCCGTGCCGACGAACGCGTACGCGTACTTCTTCTCGTTCTTGTGCAGACCCGGCGCGACGAAGGCCCAGAGCTGGTAGAGCCAGACCGGCGAGGCCAGCACGACACCGGCCATCAGGGAGACCTTCAGGGCCAGCGTGAAGGCGGTGAGTAGACCGTTGATCGTGATCCGCGCACACTGTTCCTTGTCCGAATTCGCCAGTTCCTCGAACGACTTCTCACAGCCGACCGAACTAAGGATCGGCTCGGTGATGAAGTTGATGATGTCGTTGTAGAAGAAGGCGGCGACGATCGTCACAAGGAAGATGGCCAGCAGACCCTTCGCAAGCCGGTTGCGGAGCTCGCGAAGGTGTTCCACGAGGGGCATCCGCCCCTCGGGATCCTTCTCTTCCTTCTTGCGGGCAGACTTGAGCAACCCACGTTCCCATCTCGTGCAGTGGGCCGGAGGTCACCGGCCCTGCGTCAGCGCTTGGTCGTGTCCGTCGGCTCGGTGACCGGGCGGGAGCTGGTCACATCGCCGGGCGCGGCCTGGATGGTGCGCTGGGCCGGGGGCTGCTGGTCGTCGTGCGGCGGACCTGCCGGGGTGGCGCTGTCGTCCTTGCCCTCGGTCTTCATCGCCTTGGCCTCGCTCTTGAGGATGCGGGCGGACTTGCCCAGCGAGCGAGCCATGTCCGGAAGCTTCTTCGCGCCGAACAGCAGGATGATGACGACGAGGATGAGAATGATCTCGGGGGCTCCGAGCCTTCCGAACATATGTCTTTACCTTCTCACCGAGGCGGCTGGGGCGGGGTTGCCGTCCGACCCGTCGGACACCTGTCCGAGGATCGTGCTGACAGCGATCGTAACGCGCAGGGGTGAACGCGAGGCAATCCCTGTGCGTACTCCCGGTCTGCGGCCCGCGCCTCGTTCTCGGGGCCGCGTCCAGCAGCGTACCTGGCGATGCTGGGAAGTTGACAGGTCAGAATGACTCAAAGCGCCCTGTTGAGGCGACTCACAGCGCATCGACAGAGCGTGCGGCTGTCGCGGACGCCCGCTCCAGGTCCTCCGCCGCACGACCGATCCGCTCCGCGGAGTCGCTGACCTGCCTGCCCAAGCGCTCAGCCTCCAGGAAGACCCGGACGGCGAGCACGCCCAGTACGGCGATTCCCAGGAACCCCACAGCGATCGCGAGCATCGGCCAGAACATGCGCCGAGCCTAGACGGTGGAGTGCAGCCGCAGGGTCCGCACTCCCCCGCCGGTGAGGAGTTCCACGATCCGCTCACCGGCCGGCTTGCGCACCGCCGCCTCGCACTCCGGGCAGGTGAAGGAGTAGAAGGTCGTCTTGGGTGTGGCGCCGATCGCCAAACGCAGGGCGTTGGCGGAGAGTTCGAAGTGGGCGCGGCAGTCGGGGCAGGCGGCCTTGAACACCACGGGATCCACTCTCGTCATGCCCGAGAACGCGGACGTCACAGACATTCCTTGCGTACCAGACATCGCCGACCTGCTCACAGCCCTTGCTCCTGCCTGCCGTACAGCCCGTCCTGAACTCCGTGCGGCGTCTCGGGGACACCCTCCCCCACACTCGCCTCGTCGTACGCCGCGAGCGCCTCGCGTGCCGCCTGCCGGGCGCTGTCCGCGAGCTCGCGCGGTGAGACGATCCGGCCGTCCCGCCCGAGCCGCAGCGCGAGGCGGCGCAGTGTGGCGGGATCGGCGGCACGCAGGGTGATACGGAGCCCGCCGTCGGGGAGTTCATCGGCGCTGTCGTGCGGGTAGTACTCGGCGACCCAGCGCCCGCCCGGGCCGACCTCGACGACCACCTCGGGGTCCTCGGCGGCGGGCTGCACCAGCCCCTCGGAGAGGTCCCGCAGTTCGATCTCGGGCGGCGCGGACGGCTCGTCCAGGATGCGGATCTCCGCGACCCGGTCGAGCCGGAAGGTGCGCCGCGCCTCGGAGCGGCGGCACCAGGCCTCCACGTACGTGTGGCCGACGCTGACCAGGCGGATCGGGTCGATCTCGCGCTCGGTGAGCTCGTCGCGGCCGGGCGAGTAGTAGCGGATCCACAGCCGACGCCGCTCGGAGATCGCCCGGTCGACGTCCGCGAAGACCCCGCCCTCCGACTCGAACGTCACCGAAAGCCGGGCGCTGGCGCCCGCCGTCTCGCCGGCCGCGGCCTCCACCTTGGCGGTGGCCCGCAGCAGTGCCTGCCGGTCGCTCTCACGCAGTCCGGGCAGCGTCGCCACGGCCCGGGCGGCCACCAGCAGCGCGGTCGCCTCGTCGGCGGCGATCCGCAGCGGCTCGGCCGCCTCCGCGCCCAGGGCACCCGGGTTGCGCCACCAGATGCGGTCGCCGTCGGTGTCGATGTCCAGCAGATCGCCGCCGCGGAAGCTGGTCCCGCACAGCGGCAGCACATCGAGGTCGGAGATCAGCTCGTCCTCGGTGATCCCGAAGGCCCGCGCGACATCACTGACGCGCGCACCGGGACGCTCCCGCAGATACGTCACCAGGGACAGCATCCGCCGCGTCTGGTCGATGGCACTCACTGGCCTGACCGGTTTTCCCGCCACTTCTCCTACGCCCCCTCAGCCCTTGGCCACGGCGCGCAGCCGGTCCACGACATCAGACCGCAGCTCGGCCGGTTCCAGGACCACCACATCGGGCCCGAACTCCACGAGCCAGGCGTCCAGGCCATGCCCGTACGGAATCTCCAACTCGTCCCAGCCGTCGCCCAGTTCCCGTACGGAGACGGCCTTCGCGCGCAGCGGATAGCCCGCCCCGCTGCGCAGCCGTATCAGCGCTGAGCGGTCGGCGGTCTCTCCGGCCCAGCTCGCGACGGTCTCCCGCACGGTGACGACGTCGGGCACCTCGGCCGTGAACTTCCCGCTGCGGGTACGGACCTTGCCGGTGATCCGCGACAGCCTGAAGACGCGCTCGGCGCCCCGGTCGCGGTCCCAGCCGGCCAGGTACCAGTGGCCGCGCCAGCACTCCAGCGCCCAGGGCTCGACGATGCGGGGTTCGGGGTGGGCGGCGGTGGCCTTGCGGTAGTCGAAGGCGACGGGGCGGCGGTCGCGGCAGGCGAGCATCAGCGGTTCGAAGGCCGCCTCGTGCACGGGGATGTGCGGTTCCAGGGCGCCATGGGCCTCGTACGGGTCGACGTCCTCGGGCAGTCCGGCCGCGCGCAGCTTCTGCAGGGCGCCGCTGGCCGCGCCCGCGAGGCGGGCCTGCTGCCAGACCTTGGCGACCAGGCCCAGGGCGGCGGCCTCCTCGGCGTCGAGGGTGATGGGCGGCAGCCGGTTGCTGTCCCGGCGGGCGAGATAGCCGACCTCGCCGTCCAGGCTCTCCACTGTCTCGATGACCAGGCCGAGCTCGCGCAGATCGTCCTTGTCGCGCTCGAACATCCGGTTGAAGGAGTCCTCCGAGCCGACCGCGCCGTTGCCCGGCCTGAAGGCCTCCACGTAAGCCTCGATGGAATCGCGCAACTCGCGCTTGCTGAGCGGCCGCCGCGTCCCGAGCAGACACAGCGCCAGGTTCATCAGCCGCTCGGCCTTGGCAATGGCCATCGACGCCCTTCCCTATGGTGCTTCCGATCGATGACCGTACCGCTCCGGAGTGTCGTGGCAAAAGCCGAGGGCCCATGCCTGACAGGCATGGGCCCCAGGTGATCGGGTCCGGTCGGACCACGATCAGACGGCGTACGAAGACCGGGCCGCGAGCCCTCCGCGGACGGACCCCGCCAAGATCAGCCGACGAAGATCAGGCCGCGAGGCTCAGACCGCGACCAGGTCGCAGACGAAGATCAGCGTCTCGCCCGGGGCGATACGGCCGCCACCGGCACCGCGATCGCCGTACGCGAGGTGGGAGGGGATCGTCAGCTGACGGCGCCCGCCGACCTTCATGCCCTGCACGCCCTGGTCCCAGCCGGAGATGACCTGGCCGACGCCGAGCTGGAACTCCAGCGGCGTACCGCGGTTCCAGGAGGCGTCGAACTCCTCGCCGCTGGAGTAGGCCACGCCCACATAGTGGACCTTGACGAAGTCACCGGCCTTCGCGATCGGCCCCTCGCCCTCCCAGATGTCCTTGATCTCGAGCTCCGCGGGGGGCGGGCCTTCGGGGAAGTCGATCTCCGGCTTCTCGATGCTCACGTTTCGGCTCCTGCTGTGTGCGAAAGGCAACTGGGGACAACCCCGACAGTCTTACATCCCCGCACGCCTCACATCTTCGCGAGGATGTCGACCGAGAAAACCAGCACCGAGTCCTTCTTGATGGTGCTCCCCTGCGGCGGCTTGTCGCCGTACCCGAGCTTCGGCGGCACGACGACCAGTACGCGGCTGCCGACCTTCTTGCCCGTCAGGCCCTGCGCCCAGCCCTTGACGACCTGCTGCAGGGAGAACGAGGTGAGCTCCTGCCTGCTGTACGAGGAGTCGAACTCCTTGCCGTCGGCCCAGAGCACCCCCTTGTACTGCACGAGCACGCTGTCGCTCGCCGCGAGCTCCTCGCCGTCGCCCTCCAGGATGTAGTTCGCGACGAGCTTCGTCGGCGCGTCCTTCTTCGGCACCTCGATGGAGGGGGCCTTGCCGTCGGTGTTTGTGCCGACCTTCGGCAGATCGATGTTGGACTGCGCGACCTCGGAGCCCTTGGCGGAGCTCTTCGCGTTGAAGGTGTCCTTGACGTCGAGGACACAGACCAGGGTGTCGGTGCCCTTGACGCCCGCCTGGGCGTTGCCCTGCGCACCGAAGCCCCAGGCCGGCGGCACGGCCATCAGAACGCGGCTGCCGGTCTTCTTGCCCATCAGGGCATAGCGCCAGCCGTCCATGACCTGGCCCTGAGCCAGCCGGACGACGATGGGCGCCTTGCGGTCGAAGGAGTTGTCGAAGACCTTCGCCGTGGTCCAGACCTGGGCCAGGTAGTTCAACTGCACGAAGTCGCCCTCGGCCAGCGTCTTGCCGTTGCCCGCCACGACCGTCTTGACCGCGAGGTCCTTCGACGGATCACCGCTGCCCTTGGCGACGGTCGGCTTCTCGTCGAGCTTCGCACCGGCGGTGATGGCCGGCAGCGGCCCGTCGACGAGCTTCGGCGGCGGGGGCGCACTGGCCGAAGGGGACGCCGAGGGAGACGTACTTTTACTGGCCTTGTCCTTGTCGGCCGTTTCGTCGCCACCGCAGCCGGCAAGCGTGAGCAGTCCGGCGGGAGCGGCAATGAGGAGTGAGCGTCGGCGCACGGTGGGGGCCTCGTATCGGTCGATCTTGCGGTGGGCGTGCGCGCAACTCTACGACTTGAGCAGGGCGCCGTACGAAGAACGTACGGCGCCCTGTGTTGCGTTCCGCAAAAGCGACTGGAAGTGATCGGCCTGGCCTGACGGCTCACATTCCGGCGATGAGCTTCTCCACCCGGTCGTCGACGGAACGGAACGGGTCCTTGCACAACACCGTGCGCTGTGCCTGGTCGTTCAGCTTGAGGTGGACCCAGTCGACGGTGAAGTCCCGCCGCTGCTCCTGCGCCCGCCGGATGAAGTCGCCGCGCAGCCGCGCCCGGGTGGTCTGCGGCGGCACCGACTTGCCCTCGAAGATCCTCAGGTCATTGCAGATCCGGGCGGCCTGCCCCTTCTTCTCCAGCAGGTAGTACAGCCCCCGCCGACGGTGGATGTCGTGATACGCGAGGTCTATCTGCGCGACCCGCGGATGCGACATCGTCATGTTGTGCTTGGCGCGGTACCGCTCGATGAGCTTGTACTTCATCACCCAGTCGATCTCGGTACCGATCCGGTCGAGGTCCTCGGACTCGATCGAGTCCAGCGTGCGGCCCCACAGCTCCAGCACCTGCTCGACGGTGCCGGTGCGGATGCCGCGCCGCTCGCAGAAGTCCACGGCCTTCTCGTAGTACTCGCGCTGCACTTCCAGAGCGGAGGCCTCGCGGCCGCTGGCCAGGCGCACCTTGCGGCGGCCCGTGATGTCATGGCTGACCTCGCGGATCGCCCGGATCGGGTTCTCCAGGGTCAGATCCCGCATCACCGTGCCCGCCTCGATCATGCGCAGTACGAGATCGGTGGCGCCGACCTTGAGGAGCATGGTCGTCTCGGACATGTTCGAGTCGCCCACGATGACGTGCAGGCGACGGTAGCGCTCGGCGTCCGCGTGGGGTTCGTCACGCGTGTTGATGATCGGCCGGGAACGCGTCGTCGCCGAGGAGACGCCCTCCCAGATGTGCTCGGCCCGCTGGCTGACGCAGTACACCGCGCCACGCGGGGTCTGCAGCACCTTGCCGGCACCGCAGAGAAGCTGCCTGGTGACGAGGAACGGGATGAGGATGTCCGCGAGCCGGGAGAACTCCCCGTGGCGGGCCACCAGATAGTTCTCGTGGCAGCCGTAGGAGTTGCCCGCCGAGTCGGTGTTGTTCTTGAAGAGGTAGACGTCGCCCGCGATTCCTTCCTCGTGCAGGCGTCGTTCGGCGTCTACCAGGAGTCCTTCCAGAATGCGCTCGCCGGCCTTGTCGTGGGTGACCAGTTCTGTCACGTTGTCACATTCCGGTGTGGCGTATTCCGGATGTGACCCCACGTCGAGATACAGGCGGGCGCCGTTTCGCAGAAAGACATTGCTGCTGCGGCCCCATGACACGACACGGCGGAAGAGGTACCGCGCCACCTCGTCGGGAGACAGGCGGCGCTGTCCCCTGAACGTACACGTGACGCCGTACTCGTTCTCCAGCCCGAAAATGCGGCGGTCCATGACTGAACATTACGCCTGATGCCCTGTGCTGAAACGAGGTTCGGCTGCACCGTTTCGATCATTTTCCGATGCGACTTCAACCACCGTGACGCTGCCCGCAGCTGCGAGGACCCGCCCCGTGGCCAGCAGAACAGCCAGCGCCACGGCCCCCGCGGCACCCGGCAGTGCGAAACCCCACACCGCCCCGCCCCACTCGACGACCGGCCCCGCGACACCCGTCCCGACCGACATCCCCACCGTGAACGTCGTCACAAGCCAGGAGAACGCCTCGGTGACGGTGCCCCTCGGCGCATGCCGATCGACCAGGACGAACGAGCAGGCGATGCTGGGCGCGAGAAACAGCCCGGAGAGCCCGATCAGCGCCGCCATGGCGACCGGACCCGCTGTCAGCAGCAGAGGCAGGTAGAACACCGCCAGAAGCGCCACAAGCACCTGCAGCCGCCGCCCCGGCGCACCGCTCCACTGCCGCGCCCCGTAGACGGTGCCCCCGACGAGCGCGCCGAGTCCGATGGCCGCCATCAGCCAGCCGTACGTCACATCCCCGCCGTTGTCATCCGCGTACGACATCGCCGCCACGTTGATCGAACCCAGCGCCATCCCAACGAAGAGCAACGCGCCGAGCAGAGCCAGCAGCCCGGCCGAGCGCAAGGCACCGAGCCAGTGCGCCTCACGCGGCGCCGAACGCCACGCGCGCGAAGGCCGCGACACCACCACGGAGAGCGCCCCCAGCACGCCTATGACATTCAGCACAAGCAGCGCGGCCTGCGCCGACCACAGCGACACGCACAGCGTGACCAGCAACGGCCCCACGGTGAACATCACTTCCTGCGCGACGGCATCCATCGCATACGCCGTGTGCACCTGGTCCTCCCGACGCAGGACCGAGGGCCACAGCGCCCGCAGACCACCCTCCAGAGGCGGCGTGAAGAACCCGGCGACGACCATCAGGACGTATGCAAGCGCCAGCGCCTCGATGCCCGTGAAGGCGAACCCCGACATACCGAGCGCGGAGACGAGCGCGGCGGGCAATTGCACACGCGGCTGCCCGTAGAGGTCCACAAGACGCCCGAGCACCGGCTGCCCGACGGCATTCGACACCCCGTACGCCGCGGCCAGTGTGCCGGCGAGGGTGTAGCTGCCGCCCTCGGCGCGGACGAACAGCAGGACGGCGATCGGGGCCACGGCGTTCGGCAGCCGCCCCACAAGTGTTCCGGCCAGCAGCCGGGCTGCATGCCTCGTTCTGAGGATCTCCAGGTAGCGCGCGGCCATGTCACGCCCTTCTCGTAGCCGGTAACAGCTGACGTTGTACGTATAACCCCGTCCGTCATACGTACCATGTGGCCAGTTCACGAGTCCAGCAGAAAGAGCAGGTCGACCGTGGCACGAGGAAGCACACGCCCCACGAGCCGCGACGTCGCCCGGGCCGCCGGAGTCTCCCAGGCCGCCGTCTCCCTCGTACTCGGCGACAAATGGCGCGGCCGAGTCTCCGAGGCAACGGCCGCCCGCGTACGCCAGGCAGCACAGGACCTCGGCTACCGCCCCAACCTCGCCGCCCGCAACCTACGCCTCGGCCAGGCACGCACAGCCCTCCTGGTCGTCCCCGCACTCACCAACGAATTCTTCGCCGCCGTCTACGAAGGAGCCGCCCGCATCGCCGCGAAACACGGCTTCGGCGTCGTCCTCTACCCCTCACCCGAAGGCATCGGCCCAGCACCCGACCCCTTCGCCTCCGCACGAGCCGCCCTGGACGGAGTCATCGCCTCCTCCATGGCCTCCGAAGCCCTCACCGAAATCCTCGGCGACGACCTCCCCCTCGTCATGCTCGACAGCGACCCCGCCGGCAGCCTCGGCGCCACCACCGTCAACCTCGACATCACCGACGGCATGCGCCAGACCACCGACCACCTGCTGACGGTCGGCCACCGCCGCTTCCTGCACCTGGCCGCCGACATCGACTCCTGGACCTTCCACGTACGCGCCCGCGAACTCGCCACCCGCGTAGGACAAGCAGCCGACACCGAAGTACGCACGGCAAAAGCCCCCATCACCATCGAAGGCGCACTCACCGCCGCCGAGAACGCCCTGACCGGCCCCGGCCCCCGACCCACCGCCATCGTCTGCGACGACGACAAACTCGCCGTCGGCGCCTACAAAGCCGCCCGCCGCCTCGGCCTGCGCATCCCCGACGACCTCTCCGTGACCGGCTTCGACGACCTGGCCCTCGCCACAGCGATCGAACCCGAACTCACCACCGTCCACCTCGACGCCGAACTCTTCGGCGAGCGCGGCATGACAGCCCTCCTCGCAGTCCTCGAGGGCGAAACACCACCGGAAGGCAACATCCCCGTCGAACTCGTCGTACGGGGCTCCACAGCGCCACCACGCCCGTCCTGAACGCCGACGCGCCCCGGCCCCGCTACAAGGCGGGGCCGGGGCGCTTCACGTGATGACTGGCGGGCTTACTTCTCCTCGGAGGCGTCCGACCCATCGGCATCGTCAGAACCAGTGGACTCGGCGGCCGCAGCCCCGCCCGAACTGCCCTCCTCCAGCAGACGGACCAGCTGACGGCCCACAATGCGCTTGAACTTGCGCTTCTGCGGACGCGTCCGGTCCAGAACCGCCACCTCCAGCCGCTCCGCCGGAATCTCCCGCTCGCTGCCATTGGTGTCACGCGACAGCGCCTGAACAGCCAGCTTCAACGCCTCGGCCAACGTCATACCGTCCCGGTGACGCTGATCGAGATAGCTACTGATCTGCTCGGCATTGCCACCCACCGCGACCGAGCCATGCTCGTCCACGATCGACCCATCGTGCGGCAGCCGGTAAAGCTGGTCACCCTCGGGCGTCACCCCGACCTCCGCGACCACCAACTCCACCTCATACGGCTTCTCCGCTGCACTGGAGAAGATCGTGCCGAGCGTCTGCGCATACACATTGGCAAGACCGCGCGCCGTCACATCGTCACGGTCATAGGTATAACCCCGCAGGTCGGCGTAACGGACACCACCGATGCGGAGATTCTCGTACTCGTTGTACTTGCCGGCGGCCGCAAAGCCGATCCGGTCATAGATCTCGCTGAACTTGTGCAGCGCACGGGACGGGTTCTCGCCGACGAAGACAATGCCGTCGGCAAACTGCAGCACAACCAGACTGCGACCACGAGCGATGCCCTTACGGGCATACTCCGCCCGGTCGGCCATCTGCTGCTGGGGTGAGACATAGAACGGCGTCGACACCGGCTATCCGTCCCTTTCTGTGGAAGTCACTGGATCACCTGAAAAAGAGGGGCCATGGCCTTCATCACGGGCCGCAGCAGTCAGAGCAACGCGGCACGCGGGCCGTCAGGCTGCTCCAGGCGCCGCTCCAGGATCGAGCGGGCGATCTCGGAGGACTCCTCGTCGGTCAGACGGCGGAACCCGTCCTCGGTGATCACGGTGACGAGCGGATAAATCCGGCGAGCGACATCAGGGCCACCGGTCGCCGAGTCGTCGTCGGCCGCGTCATACAGGGCCTGCACGACGAGCGTCGTCGCCTGCTCCTCGGTCAGATCCTCGCTGTACAGCTTCTTCATGGCACCGCGCGCGAAGATCGAACCCGAACCCGTAGCCGCGAAGCCATGCTCCTCGGAACGGCCACCCGTCACGTCGTACGAGAAGATCCGCCCCTTCCCGCGGTCCACGTCAAACCCCGCGAAGATCGGCACCACGGCCAGACCCTGCATGGCCATGCCGAGATTCGACCGGATCATCGTCGACAGCCGGTTCGCCTTGCCCTCGAGCGACAGCTGCGCGCCCTCGACCTTCTCGAAGTGCTCCAGCTCCAACTGGAAGAGCTTCACCATCTCGACGGCGAGACCGGCCGTACCGGCGATGCCCACGGCCGAGTACTCATCGGCCGGGAACACCTTCTCGATGTCCCGCTGCGCGATGATGTTCCCCATGGTGGCCCGCCGGTCACCGGCGAGCACGACGCCGCCGGGGAAGGTCGTGGCCACGATGGTGGTGCCGTGCGGCGCCTCGATCACACCCTGAGTGGGGGGCAGTTGCCGGTTGCCGGGCAGGATGTCCGGCTGGTGATCGGACAAGAAGTCCATGAAGGACGACGACCCAGGCGTCAGGAAGGCAGCCGGTAGACGCCCGGTGCTACGAGTGTTGGCTTCCACGCGTTTCCTTCCAGGTAATCGGCAGCTCGGTTCATCGCGTCGGGGTCATCCCTCAACAGGCCGAGGCCGGAATTGCAGTTGAAGCACAGTACGCCTCGGACCCTACCCGTCTTGTGGCAGTGATCAACATGTGCGGCAGGTGCAGCCAAACATATGCAGCAGACGCCGCCTTGGGAGGCGATCAGCTCGTCACGCTCGGCTTCGGTGATGCCGTACTGGCGCTTCAGATGGCCCGCTCGACCCTCCGCGGCTCGACACGCCTTGCAGCGCGTCGACAAGCCGTCCGAGGCCGTTGCGTTGCGGTGCCACTCGCTCCACGGCTTGACCTCCCCGCACTTGAGGCAGAGCTTGTGCCCCTCCGGCACCTCTACCTTGGGACGAACCTTCCGCCCCAAGCTCTGCTGACGAGTCCGGTGATAGTCCGATGCGCAGTCTCGACAGTGCCGCTGCAGGCCGTCCAGGTTGGACCGCCTGCGAGCGAAGGCTGCGTACGGCTTGATCTCACCGCACCGCACGCAGCGCTTCACGTCCTCATCGCTTGCCAAGTCGCAATCCCCCCGTAACCTTCGATTCGAAGGTTACTCGCCGCCTTTCTGAACGAATGACCGAACGAAATCCTCTGCGTTCTCCTCCAAGACATCGTCAATCTCGTCCAGGACGGAGTCCACGTCGTCGCTCAGCTTCTCCTGGCGTTCCTTGAGGTCCTCTGAAGCCTGCGCGTCCTGCGTAGTCTCTTCGACCTCTTCGGTGGACCGCGTTGCCTTCTGCTGTCCGCCGCCGGTGTCCTTGGTCGCCATAACCCTCACCCCGCTCGGTTCGACGTTCTTGATCAGACCCTACAAGCAGGGTCCGACATCGGCCCCGCAGTTGCTACAACGTCCGGGCACCACCTTCATGATTCCCTGGCGCCGCTGTTTTCCACCCTGCCTGTGACCTGCAGCTTGTGGGTCCGGCTGGCTGGTTCAGCCGCCGGAGAGGACCCTGACCAGGTCTTCTGCTGTTCGGCAGCGGTCGAGGAGTTCCTTGACGTGATTACGCGTTCCGCGAAGTGGTTCGAGGGTTGGTACGCGTTGGAGGGAGTCGCGGCCGGGGAGGTCGAAGATCACGGAGTCCCAGGAGGCGGCTGCGACGTCGTCGGCGTACTGCTCGAGGCAGCGTCCGCGGAAGTAGGCGCGGGTGTCCTCGGGCGGCTTGGTGCGGGCGCGCTCGACGTCTGTGTCGTCGAGGAGGCGCTTCATCTTGCCGCGGGCCGCCAGTCGGTTGTAGAGGCCCTTTTCGGGGCGTACGTCGGCGTACTGGAGGTCGACGAGGTGGAGTCGTGCGGCGTCCCATTCGAGGTTGTCGCGGCGTCGGTAGCCCTCCATGAGTTCGCGTTTGGCGACCCAGTCGAGTTCGCCGGCGAGGCTCATGGGGTCGCTTTCGAGGCGGCCGAGGACGTCTTCCCAGCGGGTGAGTACGTCCTTGGTCTGTTCGTCCGCGTCGGCGCCGTACCGTTCCTCGACGTATTTGCGTGCGAGTTCGTAGTACTCCATCTGGAGTTGGACTGCGGTGAGTGTGCGGCCGCTGCGGAGGGTGACGAGGCGTTGCAGTGAGGGGTCGTGTGAGACCTGGTGGAGGGTGCGTACGGGCTGGTCGACGGCGAGGTCGACGGCGATGAAGCCGTCCTCGATCATGGAGAGGACCAGGGCCGTGGTGCCCAGTTTCAGATACGTCGAGATCTCGGAAAGGTTGGCGTCTCCGATGATCACGTGCAGGCGCCGGTATTTCTCGGCGTCGGCGTGCGGCTCGTCACGCGTGTTGATGATGGGGCGCTTGAGGGTCGTCTCGAGGCCTACTTCGACTTCGAAGTAGTCGGCGCGCTGGCTGAGCTGGAAGCCGTGTTCGTGGCCGTCCTGGCCGATGCCTACGCGTCCTGCGCCGGTGATGACCTGGCGTGAGACGAAGAAGGGTGTGAGGTGGCGCACGATGTCTGAGAAGGGGGTTTCCCGCTTCATCAGGTAGTTCTCGTGGGTGCCGTAGGAGGCGCCTTTGTTGTCGGTGTTGTTTTTGTAGAGGTGGATGGGCTGGGCGCCGGGGAGCTGGGCGGCGCGTTCGGCGGCTTCGGCCATGATGCGTTCGCCGGCTTTGTCCCAGAGGACGGCGTCCCGGGGGTTGGTGACTTCTGGTGCGCTGTACTCGGGGTGCGCGTGGTCCACGTACAGCCGTGCTCCGTTGGTGAGGATGACATTGGCGAGGCCGATGTCTTCGTCGGTGAGCTGGCTGGCGTCGGCGGCCTCGCGGGCGAGGTCGAAGCCTCGGGCGTCCCGCAGCGGATTCTCCTCCTCGAAGTCCCACCGGGCGCGGCGGGCCCGGTGCATCGCCGCCGCGTAGGCGTTGACGATCTGGGACGAGGTGAGCATGGCATTGGCGTTGGGGTGGCCGGGGACGGAGATTCCGTACTCCGTCTCGATGCCCATTACTCGCCGTACGGTCATGCGGCCCTCCTTGCCCGGCGGCGCCCTCGGTCGGGGGCGCAGCTCAAGTACCGCTGGTTCTCCGGTGCGTGTGCGGTGCCCGTCCCCGCACTGCGCGACTCGGCGGTATGGAAGAGCCTAGAACGCCTTTGCGCTGGTGGGGAGATCATTTGCGTCATTGCTCCGCTCCGGTGATGCCCTGGAAAACAGTCGACTGCGGGTACCCGTTGAGGGCACCCGCAGCCGCCCTGTCTTTTACAGGTACTGACCGGTGTTCGCCACCGTGTCGATGGAGCGTCCGGTGTCTGCGCCCTGCTTTCCGGTGATGAGGGTGCGGATGTAGACGATCCGTTCGCCCTTCTTGCCGGAGATGCGGGCCCAGTCGTCGGGGTTGGTGGTGTTGGGCAGGTCTTCGTTCTCCTTGAACTCGTCTACGCAGGCCTGGAGCAGGTGGGAGACCCTGAGGCCCTTCTGGTTGTGTTCGAGGAAGTCCTTGATGGCCATCTTCTTGGCGCGGCCGACGATGTTTTCGATCATGGCGCCGGAGTTGAAGTCCTTGAAGTAGAGGACTTCCTTGTCGCCGTTGGCGTAGGTGACCTCGAGGAAGCGGTTTTCCTCGGATTCGGCGTACATCTGCTCGACCGCGGTCTGGATCATGCCTTGGACCGTGGCGCCCTTGTCGCCGCCGTGCTCGCCGATGTCCTCGGGGTGGAGGGGGAGGCGTTCGGTGAGGTACTTCTGGAAGATGTCCTTGGCCGCTTCGGCGTCCGGACGTTCGATTTTGATCTTCACGTCGAGGCGGCCGGGCCGCAGGATGGCGGGGTCGATCATGTCCTCGCGGTTGGAGGCGCCGATCACGACCACGTTCTGCAGGCCTTCCACGCCGTCGATCTCGGCGAGCAGCTGCGGGACGATGGTGTTCTCCACGTCCGAGCTGACGCCTGATCCACGGGTACGGAAGAGGGATTCCATCTCGTCGAAGAAGACGATGACGGGGGTCCCCTCGCTGGCCTTCTCACGGGCGCGCTGGAAGACGAGGCGGATCTGCCGCTCGGTCTCTCCGACGTACTTGTTGAGAAGCTCGGGGCCCTTGATGTTGAGGAAGAAGCTCTTGCCCGTGGCCTGTCCGGTCACCTCGGCGACCTTTTTGGCCAGTGAGTTGGCGACGGCCTTGGCGATGAGTGTCTTGCCGCATCCGGGAGGCCCGTACAGCAGGACGCCCTTGGGCGGCCGCAGTTCGTGCTCCTTGAAGAGGTCGGGGTAGAGGTACGGGAGCTCGACTGCGTCGCGGATCATTTCGATCTGGCCGCCCAGACCGCCGATCTGTTCGTAGCCGATGTCGGGGACCTCTTCGAGGACGAGTTCTTCGACCTCGCTCTTGGGTACGACCTCGTAGACGTATCCGGATCGGGGTTCGAGCAGGAGGGCGTCGCCGGGGCGGATGGTGACGTCCAGCAGCGGCTCGGCGAGCCGTACCACCCGTTCCTCGTCGGTGTGCCCGAGTACGAGGGCGCGTTCGCCGTCCTCGAGGATTTCCTTGAGGGTGACGATGTCCCCGACTCGCTCGTACTCCATGGCTTCGACCACGTTGAGCGCTTCGTTGAGCATCACTTCCTGGCCGCGCCTGAGCTCTTCGAGTTCGACGCTGGGGCTGACGTTCACCCGCAGTTTGCGGCCGCCGGTGAAGATGTCGGCCGTGCCGTCCTCGTTCGCCGTGAGGAAGACGCCGAAGCCGGCCGGCGGCTGTGCGAGCCGGTCGACTTCTTCCTTGAGGGCCACGATCTGGTCGCGGGCCTCTCGGAGTGTGTTGGCGAGCCGCTCGTTCTGCGCGGACACGCCGGCCAGGTTGGTCTGCAGCTCGACGATCCGCTCTTCGAGAATTCTCGTGTGTCGCGGAGAGTCGGCGAGCTTGCGTCGCAGGACGGCGATCTCCTGCTCAAGATAGGCAATCTGCCCGGCGGGGTCCTCGGACCCTCGTCCCGGGCGGATGCCGCGGTTCATGTCGTCGTCGTGGGCTGCCACGGTCCTCACCTCCTCCAAGGGGAGCTGGACGCTTCCAGACCCTACCTGGGTGGGTGTCGATTGAAACCCCTAGATCACAAAGACGGTCGGGGTGTGTCCGATCTTCACCCTTGCGCTCTCCCTCACGCCAGGGAAATACCCACTGAATGGGAAGGGAAAGCGGGCGCAGGTAGGGTCTAAGTGTTCAACACCCGTCAGAGCTGGGCCGACTTGCGTTTTATTCCGGTTCGCTCGGCACAGGATCGGCAGGAGTCATGAGCGTTCAGCAAGAGGCCGGCGTCGGCGGCGAGGACCTGGAGGTGTGGATCGATCAGGACCTCTGCACCGGCGACGGCATCTGCGCCCAGTATGCACCCGAGGTCTTTGAGCTGGACATCGACGGTCTGGCCTATGTGAAGGGCTCCGGCGATGAGTTGTTGCAGGCCCCGGGGGCCACAACGCCCGTACCTCTGACGCTTCTGCGTGATGTCGCCGACTCCGCGAAGGAGTGTCCGGGCGAGTGCATCCATGTGCGTCGGGTTTCGGACAAGGCCGAGGTGTACGGCCCGGACGCGGAGTAGTTCGACGGTCACGTCAAGTCACTTTGCGCGCCGGGCCGTTCCGTATGTCTTCTTGGTCACACGCTCTGGGCGCCAGCGGGGACAGAACGGACGAATGCGCCGTTTTTCCACTGCCACTTGGCGCGTTCGTCCACGTCGGGGCAGCAACGTGGGACGTCGGGCGAGGAGTAGCCGAGCAGGTTGGCGGTGACGGTGGCGTCGCGTAGAGCGAAGTCCGTGACGGTGAGGCGCTCTTTCGGGTCAACGAGGGTGGCGACGATGCGGGGTTCGGTGGCGTCGGCGGCCTGAGTGAGTACGTACACGCCGCTTGGCGGGGCGCCCGCGATGGCGTCGCAGTGGACCACGGCGACTGTTTCGGGGCGGCCGTCGCCGTCGAGGTCTCCGGAGACCTTCTGCTGCACGACGACCTTGGTGGGGCCGCACTCCACGGGGTAGTCGACGCGGTTGGGATCGGGGGGCGCGGTGGCGGCGGGGGCGGTCTGTGCGCCGCGTCCGGTCTGGGCGGCGGTGGCCGCGTCGGGCTGCAGGAAGGCGGAGGCCGCGACGACTCCGGCGAGGGCGGTTGCTGTCGCCAGCCAGTGGATCGGGCGGGCGTGGGTGTGTGCCAGTTCCGGGACGGCGGATTGCTGCACGAGAGATGTGTCTCCTGTGAGGGCTGTGCCGGTGGGGTGGCCAGCATGGTGCCATACGTCACAGTGAGCGGGAACGGCGGGGTCCCTAGTTCTGTCGGGGTGTCAACAGAAAAGCGCCGTGGTCGAGTTCCCGAGAGGTCTCGGGAACTCGACCACGGCGGTTGCGCGTTGTATGCGGCACGGGGCCGCCTCAGCGGCCGGTGCCTCCGTCAGCGTTCGGGCCGGCGTAGTCCTCGCCGTATGCGCCCTTGGCGGGGCGGCGGCGGCGCATGGGGGGTTCGACGCCGTCGGCGAGACGGCGGGCAGTGAGCAGGAAGCCGGTGTGCCCGATCATGCGGTGGTCGGGGCGGACGGCGAGGCCCTCGATGTGCCAGTTGCGGATCATCGACTCCCAGGCGGTCGGCTCGTTGAAGCAGCCGATTTCGCGGATGGACTCGACGGTCCGGGCGAGCTGGGTGGTCGTCGCTACGTAGCTGCACAGGATGCCGCCGGGAACGAGGGCCTTGGAGACGGCCTCCAGGCACTCCCAGGGGGCGAGCATGTCGAGGATCACACGGTCGACGTCGGTGTCCGAGAGGTTGTCCTGGAGGTCGCCGACGGTGAGCTGCCAGGCGGGGTGGGGGCCGCCGAAGTAGCGCTCCACGTTTGCCTGCGCGATCTCGGCGAAGTCGGCGCGGCGCTCGTAGCTGTGCAGCATGCCGTGGTCGCCGATGGCGCGCAGCAGGAAGCTGCTGAGCGAGCCGGAGCCGACGCCGGCCTCCACGACGCGGGCGCCGGGGAAGATGTCGGCGAAGGACAGGATCTGCCCCGCGTCCTTGGGGTAGACCACGGCGGCGCCGCGGGGCATGGACAGGACGTAGTCGGGGAGCAGGGGGCGCAGCGCTAGGTAGGCGACGTTCCCCGTGGTGCGGACAACGCTGCCCTCGGGGGCGCCGATCAGCTCGTCGTGCGGGAAGGACCCTTTGTGGGTGTGGAAGTTCTTCCCGGCTTCGAGCGTGAACGTGTAGTGGCGTCCCTTGGGGTCAGTGAGCTGGACCTGGTCCCCGACCTTGAAGGGCCCGCGTCGGCGGGCGGCACCGGTCGGTTCGGACATGTGACCAGCCTACCGGCCTGGGAACGGGCCGTAGACCACGCGCGCGTGTGCTGAGCTCAGCTGGGCCTGGCCATGGCCTTGACGAAAGCGCGCTCGACGTCGGCCGCGGACAGGACGCCGTAGATCTCGCCGGACTCCTCCACCACCAGGTACTCGGTGGCGGGGGTGGCGCGCAGCACGTCGAGGAGTTCTTCGCCCGCGAGTTCGGCGGAGATCCGCATGCCGTCCGTGAGGTCCTGGGCGAGGCCGCTGACCGCGACCCAGGGGCGGCGGTGTTCCGGTACGCCGACGATGGCGGCCTCGCGGACGATGGAGAGGGGCTCACCGTGGGCGTCGACCACGACCAGGGCGCGGGCGCCGGCGTCGTTGGCTCGGCGCAGGGCTTCGGAGAGCGGGGTGTCGGTCTGTACGGGGACGGCGCGGCGGGTGAGGGCGCGGGCGCGGAGCTCCGGGAGGTGTTCCCTGAGGCGGGCCATGCGAAGGCTGTTTCCGGCGCCGGTCCAGATGATCGCTGCGAGGATCGCGGCGAGCAGGGCGTCCATGACGGTGTCCATGCCGCCGATGTCCTGGGCTTCGCCGCCGAGCGCGCCGGACTGGGTGAGCAGGGGCAGTCCGATGAGTACGGAGATGGCGAGGGCGCGGCCGACCCAGGCGGCGGCGATGGTGCCGGTCATCGGCTTGCCGGTGATCTTCCAGACGACGGCGCGGAGCATGCGCCCGCCGTCGAGGGGCAGGCCGGGGAGCAGGTTGAAGGCGGCGACGATCAGGTTGGAGATCATCAGGCCGGCCAGCAGTACGCCGGGGACGGTGCCCGGTTCGACGGTCCACAGGGCGAGGTAGAAGAGGCCGGCGAGGACGAGGGAGAGCAGGGGGCCGACGAAGGCGAGGATGAACTCGCGGCCGGGGGTCTCGGACTCCTTCTCGATCTCGGAGACGCCGCCGAAGAACTGCAGCTGGATGCGGCGCACCGGCAGTTTGAAGCGCAGGGCGGCGACCGTGTGGGCCAGTTCGTGGACGAGTACGGAGGCGTAGAAGGCGACGGCGAAGAAGAGGGACACGAGGTAGCGGGCGCCGCCGAGTTCGGGCAGTACGCGCTCGAGTTGGCCGCCGAAGACCCAGGTGATGAGTGCCGCGACGAGGAACCAGCTGGGCGCGACGTAGACGGGCACGCCGAACGGGCGGCCCATGAGCAGGCCGCCGCCGGGTCCCTTGGCGCGCTGTGGGGGCCGGGGTCCGGGGCCGCCGTCTCCGGCAGGGGGTTGCGCGCCGGAGCCACTGCCGCCGGGGCCGGGGCCGGGATCGTCCGTGCCCTCGCCTCGGCGGGCCGCAGACGGCGCCGTCGGGCCGTCCGGCTGTCCGGCCGGGGCGTCCGCGGCCAAGGACCTCTCGGCGTCCCCTGCCCTGTCGGAGTGACCTGCGGACGGGGGCTGCTTCTCCCAAGCCACCGTGTCCGTCGGGCCATTGATGGGTGTGGTGTCGGTGGGATCGGTGGAGGCCGGGCGGTTGTCGTCGCCGGCCGACTCTCTGTCGGAGCGCGGGTGTGCGGAGGTGGCGTCCGGCACCGCGGGGTGCTCGGTCGCTTCGTCCGTACCGGATCGCGGCTGCCCGCTCCCGCCGCTCTCGTCCACGCTGTCCCCTCGTTCGACGCGTCTCCCGCTCACGATCATGCAGGGCGAGAGGTTCTGCCGTCGATGGTATGCGGCCGTCGCGGTGCGTTTCGCCCCGGCACCCCCACTGTTTCCCGGCCGTTGTGCACACCTGGCAGGTCACTGTGTGTGGCGTTGTCAGTGGCGGGCCGTAAGGTCTGTCGTCATGGAAACCAGTACCGACGACGGCGTCGCGCAACCGGACACCGGCACGGGCTCCGGCACCTCGTCCAAGGCCGCCGTGGCGGTGCCGCCGGCCTCGTTGTCGCCCTCTCGTGCCGGTGACTTCATGCAGTGTCCGCTGCTGTACCGGTTCCGGGTGATCGACAAGTTGCCCGAGAAGCCGAGCGAGGCGGCCACGCGCGGCACGCTGGTGCACTCGGTCCTGGAGCGGCTCTTCGACGCCCCTGCCACCGAGCGTACGGTGCCGCGTGCGAAGTCGCTGATCCCCGGTCAGTGGGACCGGTTGCGTACGGCGAAGCCGGAGCTGGCCGAGCTGTTCGCCGACGCCGACGAGCAGGCGGCGGGCGAACGGCTGGCGCGCTGGCTCGCCGAGGCCGAGCAGCTTGTCGAGCGCTGGTTCACGTTGGAGGACCCGACCCGTCTCGAGCCCGCCGAGCGCGAGCTGTTCGTGGAGGCCCGGCTCGAGTCGGGCCTCAAGCTGCGCGGCATCATCGACCGGGTCGACGTCGCGCCGACGGGCGAGGTGCGGATCGTCGACTACAAGACGGGCAAGGCGCCGAGACCGGAGTACGCCGAGGGCGCGCTGTTCCAGATGAAGTTCTACGCCCTGGTGGTCTGGCGCCTGAAGAAGGTCGTCCCGCGCCGCCTCCAGCTTGTCTATCTCGGCAGCGGTGACGTGCTGACGTACGACCCCATGGTCGCCGACCTGGAGCGGGTCGAGCGCAAACTGCACGCACTGTGGGACGCGATCCGCCACGCCACCGAGACCGGCGACTGGCGCCCGCGCCCCACGAAGCTCTGCGGCTGGTGCGACCACCAGGCGGTGTGCCCGGAATTCGGTGGCACTCCCCCGCCGTATCCCTTGCCGGTGAGGGCGGCAGATCGGGCCTCGGCCGGAGGGCCGGGGGCGGCATCCCAGGAGACACAGCCGCTGCCGGTGACGGCGGCCGACCCGGACTCGGCCCGAGATCCAGGCGTCGCCGCCCAGCAGCCACAGCCGCTGCTGGAGAAGGCGGCCGACCCGGACCCGGCCCGAGATCCAGGCGTCGCCGCCCAGCAGCCACAGCCGCTACCGGCGAGGGCGGCCAGCCCGGACGCAGCCCGAGATCCAGGGGGCGTCCCCCAAGACACCCAGTCGCTGCCAGCGAGGGCGGCCGACCCGCACTCAGCCGAGGGTCCGGGGGCCGTCCCCCGGGAGGCGCAGACCTTGCCGGTCAGGGCGCCCGAGTCCGGCGGAGCCCAACAGGGCAGAATGGGGCCGGACTAGCGAAGGAGACTTACGTGGCCATCCGTGTCCTACTGGTCGACGACCAGCCGCTGCTGCGAACCGGCTTCCGGATGATCCTGGAGGCGGAGCAGGACATCGCGGTCGTCGGCGAGGCCGGAGACGGCCTCCAGGCACTCGACCAGGTACGTGCCCTGCAGCCCGATGTGGTTCTGATGGACATCCGTATGCCGCGGATGGACGGTGTCGAGGCGACCCGGCAGATCACCGGCCCCGGCCGGGACGGCCCCGCGAAGGTCCTGGTGCTGACCACTTTCGACCTCGACGAGTACGTGGTGGAGGCGCTGCGCGCGGGCGCCAGCGGTTTCCTGCTCAAGGACGCCCCGGCCAACGAGCTGGTGCAGGCGATCCGCGTGGTAGCCGCGGGCGAGGCGATGCTCGCGCCGAGCATCACGCGCCGGCTGCTCGACAAGTACGCGGGCCATCTGCCCTCGGGCGACGAGCCGGTGCCGGACACCCTGCACACGCTCACCGATCGCGAGGTCGAGGTGCTGAAGCTGGTGGCCCGCGGTTTGTCGAACGCGGAGATCGCCGCGGACCTCTTCGTCAGCGAGACCACGGTCAAGACGCACGTGGGCCACGTCCTGACCAAGCTGGGCCTGCGGGACCGCGTACAGGCGGCGGTGTACGCGTACGAGAGCGGACTGGTGCGCCCCGGCGCGCAGTGACCGACCGCGCCGACCGCGCACCCCTACACAGCAATACGGCGATGGCCGCACCGTTTCCGAGGAAAGGGTGCGGCCATCGCCGTATACGCAGAGCCGTCGGTCCGGACCGTCAGTCCTTGCTGATCTCCCAGAACCGGAACACGGTCGACGCGTCGAGGCAGTACTCCAGGCCGTACACGTTGTCGCGGACGACCGCGTACTGCTTGGCCTGCCAGATCGGGAGGACCGGGACCTCCTCGGCGACGATGTCCTGGAGCTGCCCGTACTGCTGCTCGGTCGAGGCGCGCTCGCTCAGGGCGGCGGTCTCGGGGATGAGCTGCCCGGTGATCTTGGAGTTTGTGTAGCCGTTGCCGAGGACGTTGCCTTCCCCGAAGAACGGCGCCGTGAAGTTGTCCGGGTCGGGGTAGTCCGGCACCCAGCCCTTCACATACACGCCGTACTTGCCCGCCTCGATGTCCTTCTCGTACTGGTCGTAGGCGACGGACTTCACGCTCGCGTCGAACAGGCCGCTGTCGTTGAGCTGCTTGGCGATCGCCTTGAACTCCTGGTCCGTGGACGGGCCGTAGCGGGTGGGCGTGGACCAGAGGGTGAGCTTCACCTTCTCGGTGACGCCGTCGGCGCGCAGTACGTCCTCGGCCTTGGTGCGCGAGGGGCGGGCGCCGTAGGTGTCGAAGAAGGCCGTGTTGTGGCCGGTGATGCCGGCCGGGATGATCGAGTACAGCGGTGTCGCCGTGGACTCGTAGACCTCCTCGACGAGGGCCTCGCGGTCGAGGAGGTGGGCGATCGCCTTGCGGACGCTCAGCTTGCCCGCGACCGGGTCCTGGGTGTTGAAGACCAAGTGCTGCACCTCGGCGCTGGAGCCCTCGATGACCTCGATGCCCTGGCCGGTGGACGTGTCGTTCTCGATGTCGGCGACGTCCTGGGCGGCGAGTCCGCGGTAGGCGACGTCGACCTTGGTGTCGGTGAGGGCCTTGCGCAGGCCCTTGCGGTCGCCGTGGAAGAACTTGAGGGTCACGCCGGAGTTCCGTACGTCGGCGTTGCCTTCGTAGTTCTCGTTGACCGAGAAGACGGCCTCGTCCTCGCTGAAGGAGTCGAGCTTGTACGGGCCCGAGCCGACGGCCTTGCCGTCCTCGCGCAGCCCGTCCGCGTCGTACTCCCGATGGTTCACGATCGAGCCGGCGCCGGAGGCGATCTTGCTGGGGAAGGTGGCGTCGGGGACCTTCAGCTGGAAGACGACCGTCTTCTCGTCCGGGGTCTCGACCTTGTCGAGCATGGGGAACATGATCGCCGGGCCTTCGGCGTCATTGATCTTCATCATGCGGTCGAAGGAGAACTTGACGTCCTCGGAGGTGAGTTCGTCACCGTTGCTGAACTTCAGACCGTCGCGCAGGGTGCACTCGTAGACCCTGGTGTCCCCGTCCGTGAAGGTGCAGGACTTCGCGGCCTCCGGCTCCGGTTCCGTGCTGCCCTTGGGGAAGCTCAGCAGGGACTGGAAGACGTTGTTGAACAACAGCCAGGAACCCGGGTCGTAGCCGGAGGCGGGATCGGTGGCCAGGACGTCGTCGGTCATCCCGATGGCGATGGACGAGCCGGTGCCTCCGGATTCGCCCCCCTGGGAGCCGCAGCCGGCCAGCAGAGTGCCGGCCAGCGCCGTCGCTATGGACAGAACGGGCCATTTGGTGCGCATGTTCACGAACGTGTGCCTTGTCGTTGGTCGAACGCGTTGGTCAAACGCGTTGGTCGAAGAAACTCGCTGACGCCGTGGTGGGGTCAGCCGCTGACGCCGTGGCCCAGCTCCCAAAGCTGAAGCGTGGCGGTGGAGTTGAGGGCCCGTTCGGCTCCGGTGATGTCGTCCCGTGCGGCGATGTACTGCTTGCCCTGCCACAGCGGCAGCACGGGTACGTCCTCGGCGACGATGTTCTGGATCTCCTCGATGCTCCGCGACGCGGTGAGCCGGTCGGCCTGCCGGCGGGACTCCGGGATCAGGGTGTTACGGATCTCGGGGTTCGCGTAGGGAGAGTTGATGGTGTTGTTCTTGTCGAGGAACGGCGCGAGGTAATTGTCGGCGTCGGGGAAGTCGGGGAACCAGCCCATGCCGTAGACCTCGTACTTGCCCTTCTGCTCGTTGGGGCGGAACGTCGCCCACTTCTCGCCCTTGATGTCGACCTCGAACAGTCCGCTGTCGTTCAGTTGCTTCTTCAGCATCTCGAACTCGTCTTTGGTGGCGGGCCCGTAGTGGTCGACCGTGTAATGCAGGGTCAGCTTCACCGGCGTGGTGACCTTCGCCTCGGACAGCAGGGCCTTGGCCTTGGCGGGGTCGGGCTGGCCGTACTTGTTGAAGAACGAGTTGGCGTGGCCCGTGACGGTGGCCGGCACCAGGGAGTACAGCGGGTCGGCTCCGGAGCCGTATACGTCGGAGACGAGTTCACCGCGGTCGATGACCTGCGCCATCGCCTGACGGACGGCCTTGGACTTCACCGACGGGTCGTTGGTGTTGAAGCCCAAGTAGCGGATCTCCAGGCCGGGCTGCTCGATCAGGTCGATGTCCGTGGACTTGGCGTTCTGGAGCTTCCTGATCAGCGAGGGCGACATAGTGCGGGTCATCACGCTGATATTGCCCTTGCTCAGCGCGGTGCCCATGGCGTCGGGAGTGTCGAACGAGCGCAGTTCGACCTCGTCGTTCTTGACCTTCAACTGCCCCTGGTAGTTGGGGTTCTTGGTGAAGACGGCGTTGACGAGTTCGTCATTCTTGACCTCGGCCTCGAGGGTGTACGGGCCGGAGCCGTCCACCGCGAAGCCGTCGCGCAGCTTGTTCTTGTCGTAGTCGTCGGGGTTGACGATGCCCGCGACCGGCGTGGAGAGCTTGAACGGGAAGGTGGCGTCGGCGGTCTTGAGGTGGAAGATCACCTCGCGGTCACCCTTGGTCTCGACGGTGTCGATGCTCGAGAGCAGGGCGAAGACTCCGCTGTCGGCCTGGATCCGCAGCGCGCGTTCGATGGAGAACTTCACATCGCCCGCGGTCACCGGGTCGCCGTCGGCGAACTTGAGGCCCTCGCGCAGGGTGCACGCGTACCGCTCGTTGCCGGTGTCGGTGAACCCGCAGCGCTGGGCGGCCTCGGGCTGAGGGTCGCCACCGCCGTCGGGCAGGGTCATCAGCGTCTGGATGGTCTGCCGCAGCACGTTCCAGGTCCCGACGTCGTACGCGTATGCCGGATCCAGTGGCGCGGGCGCCTGCTTCGAGGCGGCGAACCGGTCGGTGGTGCCCACGACGATCGCGTCGTCGCCGCCGGCCCCGATGTCGGACCCGCCGCAGGCGGCGAGGACCGGGGCGAGCAGGCCGATCACGGCCGGCAGCACCAAGGTCTTTCGGTTCATGCTCGAAGTTCTCCAGAGCTTTCGATCCGTGAACCGGCGGGCCGGGGTGTTGCAAGCAGGGTCACGGGTGTTACGGCGAGGTTCTCGACTCGAGATTAGTCCGCACCAGCAGTACCTCTCGCCATGACCGGAGTTGACGCCCCATCACGCTGCGAAACCGGGCGCGGACGCACCGAAAACCCGACACCGGAAGGATTCGCGCACGGCTCCATCAAACGGGACACAAAGGCACGTCTCGTACCGCCAGTAAGGGGCTTACGGCATATCGCACGCCTTATGTCGACCCGGCTAGCGGGTGGGGAAGATCACAAGCTCGACAGGGTTGTGCGCCGTAGCAATTCGGCCATTCGGCGAAGATTGAATTACTCGGGTGGCCCGCACACCTAGTTTGTTTCTGACTTTATCTCGGATTCAACTTTTCACGGATGGTGAGCGCTCGTCACATTCCCAACCGCAAGCAGACGCCCAGCAGTCTGCGAAAGGTTCTCAGACCGTCAGCAAGCCGCGCAGGAAGGTCAGGTCGACCTCTTCCAGCGAGGGCACGACGGTGCGCCGGGCGGCCGGGGTGATGGGAGCCACGGAGGGTACGGCCACCACATGGCACCCCGCGGCTTCAGCGGACGCGATGCCCGTCGCGGTGTCCTCGATGACCACGCACCTGGCCGGGTCCGCGCCGAGGCCCGCGGCCGCGAGCAGATACGGGTCGGGGTGCGGCTTGGTGCGCTCGACCTCGTCCCCCGCGACGGTCAGCCCGAAGTTTCCCGGGCCGAGGGAGATCAGTACGCGGTCGATGATGCGGCGGTGCGAGGCGGAGACCAGAGCCGTGGGAATCTCATGCGCGGCCAGCTCGGCGAGCAGCCTCGCTGCCCCCGGCATCAGCGGCAGGGCGCGGGCGATACGGGCCTCGAACCCGTCGTTGAGCAGCACCGTGAGCTCGGCGAGGGTGATGTCGGCTCCGGTGGCCTCGATGAGGAAACCCGCGCTGCGGGTCATGGGACCGCCGACCACGACATGACGCCAGGAGTCGTCGAGCTTGTGGCCCAGGCGTGCGAACACCTCGACCTCGGCGTCCCACCAGAAGTCCTCGGTGTCCACCAGGGTTCCGTCCATGTCGAGGAGCACAGCCTGCAAGGCGGAGCCTTCGGCCGTACGGGTACCGAGTGCGGGGACCGTACTGGTCATACGGGCACACCTCCGAGAGGGACGAGAAGGCCGGCTCCTGGTGAGGAACCGGCCTGCGTTGGACCGACCAGTGTACGACTCTGACGGCGGAAACGCTGCGTTTAACCGACGTGTGCGAGGGCACACTGTAGGCCCGCCGTGGGGCCATCTCAGCGTGCCCTCGCACTCGATCCCTGCGCCCTCGCGAGCCCGCGTCAGTCTCGGCTCAGCGGGCGTTGAAGTACTTCGCCTCCGGGTGGTGGATGACGATCGCGTCCGTGGACTGCTCCGGGTGGAGCTGGAACTCCTCGGAGAGCTCGACGCCGATCCGCTCCGGCTCCAGCAGTTCGGCGATCTTGGCGCGGTCTTCCAGGTCCGGGCAGGCGCCGTAGCCGAGCGAGAAGCGGGCGCCGCGGTACTTCAGGGCGAACATGTCCTCGATCTCGGCCGGGTCCTCCCCGGCGAAGCCGAGTTCGGACCGCACGCGCGCGTGCCAGTACTCCGCCAGAGCCTCCGCCAACTGCACGGACAGGCCGTGCAGTTCGAGGTAGTCGCGGTAGGCGTTCGCCTCGAACAGCTTCGCCGTCTCCCCGCCGATCCTGGAGCCGACGGTGACGACCTGGAGGCCGACCACGTCCGTCTCGCCGGACTCCTCCGGGCGGAAGAAGTCGGCCAGGCACAGCCGGCGGCCACGGCGCTGGCGCGGGAAGGTGAAGCGGGTGCGCTCGTTGCCCGCCTCGTCCAGCAGGATCAGGTCGTCGTCCTTGGACACGCACGGGAAGTAGCCGTAGACCACGGCCGCTTCGAGCAGGTTGTCCCGCTGCAACTGGTCCAGCCAGCCGCGTAGCCGGGGCCGGCCCTCGGTCTCCACCAGCTCCTCGTACGTGGGCCCGTCGCCGGTGCGCGCCTGCTTCAGCCCCCACTGGCCCTTGAACAGCGCGCCCTCGTCCAGCCAGGACGCGTACTCCTTGAGCTGGATGCCCTTGATGACGCGGGTGCCCCAGAACGGCGGCTCGGGGATGGGGTTGTCGATGGCCACGTCGGAGCGGACGGCGCCCTCCTCGGGACGCTCCTCGACCTCCACCGTGGCGGCCCGCACCCGGCGCTGCCTGAGCTCCGGGAGCGTCGCGCCGGGCACTCCGCGCTTGACCGCGATCAGGGCGTCCATCAGCCGCAGGCCCTCGAACGCGTCGCGGGCGTAGCGGACTTCGCCCTCGTAGATCTCGTGCAGGTCCTGCTCGACGTACGCCCTGGTCAGTGCGGCCCCGCCGAGGATGACCGGGTAGTCGGCGGCCATCTTGCGCTGGTTGAGCTCCTCCAGGTTCTCCTTCATGATCACCGTGGACTTGACCAGCAGGCCGGACATGCCGATGACGTCGGCTTTGTGCTCCTCGGCGGCCTCCAGGATCGCGGAGACGGGCTGCTTGATGCCGAGGTTGACGACGTTGTAGCCGTTGTTGGACAGGATGATGTCCACGAGGTTCTTGCCGATGTCGTGGACGTCGCCGCGCACGGTGGCGAGCACGATGGTGCCCTTGCCGGCCTCGTCGCCCTCGACCTTCTCCATGTGCGGTTCGAGGTAGGCGACCGCGGTCTTCATCACCTCGGCGGACTGGAGCACGAACGGCAGCTGCATCTGGCCGGAGCCGAACAGCTCGCCGACCACCTTCATGCCGTCAAGGAGCGTCTCGTTGACGATGTCCAGGGCCGGGCGCTCCTGGAGTGCGTCGGCCAGGTCCTGCTCGAGGCCGTTCTTCTCGCCGTCGATGATGCGGCGCTTGAGGCGCTCGTCCAGCGGCAGCGCGGCCAGCTCTTCGGCGCGGCCCGCCTTCAGCGACTTGGAGGTGGCGCCCTCGAACAGCGCCATCAGCTTCTGCAGCGGGTCGTAACCCTCGGCGCGGCGGTCGTAGATGAGGTCGAGGGCCGTCTGGACCTCCTCCTCGCTGAAGCGCGCGATGGGCAGGATCTTGCTCGCGTGCACGATCGCCGAGTCCAGGCCCGCCTTGACGCACTCGTCCAGGAAGACGGAGTTGAGCAGCATGCGGGCGGCCGGGTTCAGGCCGAAGGAGATGTTCGACAGGCCCAGCGTGGTCTGCACATCCGGGTGGCGGCGCTTGAGTTCGCGGATCGCCTCGATGGTGGCGATGCCGTCCTTACGGGACTCCTCCTGGCCGGTGCAGATGGTGAAGGTCAGGGTGTCGATGAGGATGTCCGACTCGTGGATGCCCCAGTTGCCGGTCAGGTCGTCGATCAGCCGCTCGGCGATCGCGACCTTGTGCTCCGGGGTACGGGCCTGACCCTCCTCGTCGATGGTCAGCGCGATCAGCGCGGCGCCGTGCTCCTGGGCGAGCTTGGTGACCTTCGCGAACCGAGACTCCGGGCCGTCGCCGTCCTCGTAGTTGACCGAGTTGATGACCGCCCGGCCGCCCAGCTTCTCCAGGCCGGCCTTGATGACGTCGACCTCGGTGGAGTCCAGCACGATCGGCAGCGTGGAGGCGGTGGCGAAGCGGCCGGCCAGCTCCTCCATGTCGGCGACGCCGTCCCGGCCCACGTAGTCCACGCAGAGGTCCAGCATGTGGGCGCCCTCGCGGATCTGCTCGCGGGCCATCTCCACACAGTCGTCCCAGCGGCCCTCCAGCATGGCCTCGCGGAACTTCTTCGAGCCGTTGGCGTTGGTGCGCTCGCCGATCGCCATGTAGGCGGTGTCCTGGCGGAACGGGACCGTTTGGTAGAGGGAGGCGGCGCCCGGCTCGGGGCGCGGATGCCGCTCGGCGGGCGTCAAGTCCCGTACGCGCTCGACGACTTGGCGCAGGTGCTCGGGGGTCGTACCGCAGCAGCCGCCGACCAGGGAGAGGCCGTATTCGCGTACGAAGGTCTCCTGGGCGTCGGCCAGCTCCGGCGCCGTCAGCGGGTAGTGGGCGCCGTTCTTGCCGAGGACCGGCAGGCCCGCGTTCGGCATGCAGGACAGCGGGACGCGGGAGTGGCGGGCGAGATAGCGCAGGTGCTCGCTCATCTCGGCGGGGCCGGTCGCGCAGTTCAGGCCGATCATGTCGATGCCGAGCGGCTCCAGCGCGGTCAGCGCCGCGCCGATCTCCGAACCGAGGAGCATGGTGCCAGTGGTCTCGACGGTCACCGAGACGATCAGCGGCAGATCGACGCCGAGGGACTCCAGGGCCCGGCGGGCGCCCAGTACCGACGCCTTGGTCTGCAGCAGGTCCTGGGTGGTTTCGACGAGCAATGCGTCGGCGCCGCCGGCGATCATGCCCTCGGCGTTCTGCTGGTAGGCGTCGCGCAGCACGGTGTACGGGGCGTGACCCAGCGTCGGAAGCTTCGTGCCCGGGCCCATGGAGCCCAGCACCCAGCGCTGCTGCCCGGTCTTCTGGGTGAACTCGTCGGCGACCTCGCGGGCGATGCGCGCGCCGGCCTCGGACAGCTCGTGGACGCGCTCGGCGATGTCGTACTCGCCGAGCGCCGCGTGGTTGGCGCCGAAGGTGTTGGTCTCGACGCAGTCGACGCCCACGGCGTAGTACGCCTCGTGGACGGTGCGGACGATGTCGGGGCGGGTGAGGTTGAGGATCTCGTTACAGCCCTCGAGGTTCTCGAAATCCTCGAGCGTCGGGTCCTGAGCCTGCAGCATCGTGCCCATGGCGCCGTCGGCCACCACCACTCGGGTGGCGAGCGCCTCGCGAAGGGCATCGATGCGGGTCCGGCTGTCGGCGGAGGGGGTTGGCGACGAGGCCATGAAAAGGGCTCCCTGTTGTGCGACGGCTGTCGGCTATGCGGCTCCCGGCGGAGGACGCACCCAGCCAGGGTAGCCGGGAGCGGTTCGGACGGTCAGGGGAGTCCACGGGACGGACGTGCGTTGCGGATGCGGCCCAGGTGAGGTTCCGTCCGGGACGCGTTGACGACAACTGACGGCCACCCAATGGCGAGAGGTCGACAACGACCGATAGTGTTCAGCATTGTCGAACAGCGGCAGCAGAGCCGTATGTCGACGGTCGAAGGGGACGGAGGCAGGACTGCGATGGCACGGAACATCCAGTCGCTCGAACGGGCGGCCGCGATGCTGCGGCTCCTCGCGGGCGGTGAGCGACGGCTCGGCCTGTCGGACATCGCCTCCTCGCTCGGTCTCGCCAAAGGCACCGCCCACGGCATACTGCGCACGCTCCAGCAGGAGGGCTTCGTCGAGCAGGACGCCGCCTCCGGGCGCTATCAGCTGGGCGCGGAGCTGCTGCGGCTCGGCACCACGTATCTGGACGTCCACGAGCTGCGCGCGCGTGCCCTCGTATGGACCGACGATCTGGCCCGCTCCAGCGGCGAGAGCGTCTATCTCGGGGTCCTGCACCAGCACGGCGTGCTGATCGTGCACCACGTCTTCCGGCCCGACGACAGCCGTCAGGTCCTGGAGGTCGGTGCCATGCAGCCGCTGCACTCCACGGCGCTGGGCAAGGTGCTGTCGGCGTACGACCCGGTGGCGCACACCGAGGTCGTAGAGGCCGAGCGCAAGGAGTTCACGGCGCGCACCGTATGCGAGTTGGACGCCCTGGAGGAGGTCCTGGACCTCACGCGCGCGCGTGGGTTCGCGGCCGACGTGGAGGAGACCTGGGAGGGCATCGCGTCCGTCGCCGCGCCCATCCACGACCGGCGGCGGATGCCGGTCGGCGCGGTGGGCGTCACCGGGGCCGTGGAGCGGGTCTGCCCGAACGGGGATGTGCGCCCCGAGCTGATCGCGGCAGTACGGGACTGCGCCCGCGCCGTGTCGCGGGACCTGGGCGCCGGGCGGTTCTGAGCACCCGGAGAAGTGCCGGACGGTTCTGAGCGTCCGTAGAGGACCAGCAGGACCGTAGGAGGGCAAGCAGGACCCAGGAGACCGGCAGGACAGAGGGCCGGGGCATCGACGGTGGATTCGTCGATGCCCCGGCCCTTTGTCGATCAGTAACGATCATGAGGCCTGCGAGAGATTCGGCGACACAGCTCTTGACGTGCCGCGGAGCCTGGGGCAAGACTCGCGTCCATCGGTCGGCATTGTCGAACACCTACCGGCAATACGCGCTAGAGTGTGACAACGCCAAGGGCCGGCACCGCTCTCATCCTTGAGAGCACGGACCACCGGAGGGACCCGGGGTTCGGCATTCCCCTGGACGAAGGACAAAGGAGTCGCGGGTGTCCAGCTCCGACATCTTCATCGGCGAGACCATCGGTACCGCCATACTCATCCTCCTCGGCGGCGGAGTCTGCGCCGCCGTCACACTGAAGGCCTCCAAGGCGCGTAACGCCGGATGGCTCGCCATCGCCTTCGGGTGGGGCTTCGCGGTACTCACCGCCGTCTACACCTCGGCACCCCTCTCCGGTGCCCACCTCAACCCCGCCGTCACGCTCGCCATCGCCATCAAGGACGGCGAGTGGGGCGACGTCCCCACCTACTGGGCGGGACAGCTCCTCGGTGCCATGATCGGCGCGGCGCTGGTCTGGGTCGCGTACTACGGACAGTTCCACGCCCACCTCACCGACCGCGAGATCGTCGGCGGACCGGGCGCACAGGACGTCAAGTCCGTCGAGGCGCGGGAGGCGGCGGCCGGCCCGGTGCTCGGCATCTTCTCCACCGGCCCCGAGATCCGGATGGCCGCGCAGAACCTCGCCACGGAGATCATCGGCACGGTCGTGCTGGTGCTCGCGGTCCTCACCCAGGGCCTGAACGGCGAGGGCAAGGGCCTCGGCACCCTCGGCGCGCTGATCACCGCGCTCGTGGTCGTCAGCATCGGCCTCTCGCTGGGCGGTCCGACCGGGTACGCCATCAACCCGGCGCGCGACCTCGGCCCGCGTATCGTCCACGCCCTGCTGCCGCTGCCCAACAAGGGCGGTTCCGACTGGGGCTACGCCTGGATCCCGGTCGTCGGTCCGCTGATCGGCGGAGCTGTCGCCGCAGGTATCTACAACGTCGCCTTTGCTTAGAGCGGCACGGTCCTTCAGCGCCGTACGTTCACTTGTAGCCGCAAGCGACCCGTAAACCAGCGCAGTGAGCCAGCCTCTTAGACCGCCTCTTTTGACCACGGAATTTCAGGAGCACACCGTGACCGACGCCCACACCGCAGGTCCCTTCATCGCCGCCATCGACCAGGGCACCACCTCCAGCCGCTGCATCGTCTTCGACCGCGACGGCCGGATCGTCTCCGTCGACCAGAAGGAGCACGAGCAGATCTTCCCCAAGCCGGGCTGGGTCGAGCACAACGCCGCCGAGATCTGGACCAACGTCCAGGAGGTCGTGGCCGGTGCCATCGAGAAGGCCGGCATCACCCGCGACGACATCAAGGCCATCGGCATCACCAACCAGCGCGAGACCACGCTGCTCTGGGACAAGAACACCGGTGAGCCCGTCCACAACGCCATCGTCTGGCAGGACACCCGTACCGACGCCCTCTGCCGGGAACTCGGCCGCAACGTCGGCCAGGACCGCTTCCGCCGCGAGACCGGTCTGCCGCTCGCGTCGTACTTCGCCGGTCCGAAGGCACGCTGGCTGCTCGACAACGTCGAGGGCCTGCGCGAGCGCGCCGAGGCCGGCGACATCCTCTTCGGCACCATGGACTCCTGGGTCATCTGGAACCTGACGGGCGGTGTCGACGGCGGCCACCACGTCACCGACGTCACCAACGCCTCCCGCACCCTCCTCATGAACCTGCACACGATGCAGTGGGACGACAAGATCTGCGAATCCATCGGCGTGCCGATGGCGATGCTGCCGGAGATCCGCTCCTCCGCCGAGGTGTACGGCGAGATCACCGGCGGCAAGCTTGGCGACCTGCTCGGCGGCATCCCGGTCGCCTCCGCGCTCGGCGACCAGCAGGCGGCCCTGTTCGGCCAGACCTGCTTCTCCGAGGGTGAGGCCAAGTCGACGTACGGCACCGGCACCTTCATGCTGATGAACACCGGTGACAAGATCATCAACTCGTACTCGGGGCTGCTGACCACGGTCGGCTACCGGATCGGCGACCAGGCGCCGGTCTACGCCCTGGAGGGCTCCATCGCCGTCACGGGCGCGCTGGTGCAGTGGATGCGCGACCAGATGGGCCTGATCAGCACCGCAGCCGAGATCGAGACCCTGGCCTCGTCGGTGGAGGACAACGGCGGCGCCTACTTCGTCCCGGCGTTCTCCGGCCTGTTCGCCCCGTACTGGCGCCCCGACGCCCGCGGTGTGATCGCCGGCCTGACCCGGTACGTCACCAAGGCGCACATCGCCCGTGCCGTGCTGGAGGCCACCGCCTGGCAGACCCGTGAGATCAGCGACGCCATGACCAAGGACTCCGGCGTCGAACTCGCCGCCCTGAAAGTCGACGGCGGCATGACCTCCAACAACCTGCTGATGCAGACCCTCTCGGACTTCCTGGACGCCCCCGTGGTGCGCCCGATGGTCGCCGAGACCACCTGCCTCGGCGCCGCCTACGCCGCCGGTCTCGCCGTCGGCTTCTGGAACAGCACCGACGATCTGCGCGCCAACTGGCGCCGGGCCGCCGAGTGGACCCCCAACATGGCCGCGGAGAAGCGCGACCGTGAGTACAAGAGCTGGCTCAAGGCCGTGGAGCGGACCATGGGCTGGCTCGAGGACGAGAGCTGACCAGCGCTGAAGCGAGCTGACCAGCGCTCCGGGAAGCTCTGACAAGGAGTAAGAATCCGCATGACCAGTCAGTCCACCCTGCAGTCCGTACCTGCCCTCGGTACGCGCCCGGCCTCCGGCTTTCACCCGAGCCGCGCCGAGACCCGGGAGCGGCTCTCCAAGGCGACGTACGACCTTCTCGTCATCGGCGGCGGCATCCTGGGCATCTCCACCGCCTGGCATGCCGCGCAGTCCGGGCTGCGGGTGGCGCTGGTGGACGCCGGCGACTTCGCCGGCGCCACCTCCTCCGCCTCCTCCAAGCTGCTCCACGGCGGTCTGCGCTATCTGCAGACCGGCGCGGTGAAGCTGGTCGCGGAGAACCACTTCGAGCGCCGTGCGGTCTCCCGCCAGGTGGCCCCCCACCTGGCGAATCCGCTCACGTTCTACCTCCCCGTGTACAAGGGCGGGCCGCACGGCGCGGCGAAGCTGGGTGCCGGTGTGTTCGCGTACTCGGCTCTGTCCGCCTTCGGTGACGGCGTGGGTCATCTCCTGAGCCCGGCGAAGGCCGCGCAGGATGTGCCCGAGCTGCGTACCGACAATCTCAAGGCCGTGGCCGTGTACGGCGACGACCAGATGAACGACTCCCGGATGGCGCTGATGACGGTCCGCGCGGCCGTCGAGTCGGGCGCCGTCGTCCTCAACCACGCCGAGGTCACCGGGCTGCGCTTCACCAGGGGCCGGGTGAGCGGCGCCGAGCTGCGCGACCGCCTCGACGGCAGCGAGTTCGGGGTGTCGGCGCGCCTGGTGCTCAACGCGACCGGGCCGTGGGTCGACCACCTGCGCCGGATGGAGAACGCGAACGCGGCGCCTTCCATACGTCTGTCGAAGGGCGCCCACCTCGTCCTCAAGCGGACCGCCCCATGGAAGGCCGCACTGGCCACCCCCATCGACAAGTACCGCATCACCTTCGCCCTCCCCTGGGAGGACATGCTGCTGCTCGGCACGACCGACGAGGCGTACGAGGGCGACCCCGCGGACGTCGCGGTCAACGAGAAGGACATCGCGCAGATCCTGGACGAGGCCGCGTTCTCGATACGTGACCAGCAGCTGTCCCGTGATCTGATCACGTACTCCTTCGCGGGTCTGCGCGTGCTGCCCGGCGGTCCGGGCGACACCTCGAAGGCCAGGCGGGAGACGGTCGTCACCGAGGGCGCGGGCGGCATGCTGTCCGTCGCCGGCGGCAAGTGGACGACCTTCCGCCACATCGGCCGTACGGTCATGAAGAAGCTGGAGTCGCTGCCGGGCCGTCCGCTCGGCGAGGACTTCGAGCCGGTCTCCGAGCTGCCGAAGAAGCTGCCGCTGCCGGGCGTCGCCAACCCGCGCGCGGTCGCGCACCGCCTGCTCGTCGACCACCCGGCGCCGGGTCCGGGCATGGCACCGGAGACGGCCCGGCACCTGGCCACCCACTACGGTTCGCTGGCCTTCGACATCGCCCGCCTCGCGAACGACGACCCGGAGCTCGCCGAGCGGGTCCACCCGGACGCCCCGGAGATCTGGGCGCAGGTCGTCTACGCCCGGGACAACGAGTGGGCCGAGACGGCGGACGACGTGCTGCGCCGCCGTACGACGCTGACGATCCGCGGGCTTGCGACGGACGAGGTCCGCGGCAAGGTGCAGGACCTTCTCGACAAGAAGTAGGGGGCACGCACTCCCCTCCGAGGGGCGACTTCCGTTCAAGGGAGCCGCCCCTCCCCCGTGTCGTACATGTCGTGGATGATCGTCCACGCGGGGGCTCACCAGGGCCGTCGAAGCCCCATAATGAGACATCGGATGTCTGAGCGACATATCTGATCGACAGGGAGGCCCCGCCATGGCAGTCACCGATGAGGCGATCGAGAAGATCAAGGGAATGATCGTCTCCGGCGCGCTGCGCCCCGGCGACCGGCTCCCCAAAGAGAGCGAACTCGCCGCCGATCTGGGCCTGTCCCGCAACTCCCTGCGGGAGGCCGTACGGGCGCTCTCCCTGATCCGCATCCTGGACGTACGGCAGGGCGACGGCACCTACGTCACCAGCCTGGACCCGCAACTCCTCCTGGAGGCACTGAGCTTCGTCGTCGACTTCCACCGTGACGACACCGTGCTGGAGTTCCTGGCCGTACGCCGCATCCTGGAGCCGGCCGCGACCTCGATGGCCGCCCTGCGCATCAGCGAGCAGCAGATCGACGCGCTCACGGCCCAGTTGGACGCGCTGGGCGCCGAGCCCTCGGTGGAGGAACTCGTCGCCTGCGACCTGGAGTTCCACCGCGGCATCGTGCAGAGCTCCGGCAACTCCGTGCTCTGCTCGCTCCTCGACGGTCTCTCCGGCCCCACCACCCGGGCCCGCATCTGGCGCGGGCTGACCCAGGAGGACGCGGTCAGCCGCACCCTGCACGAGCACCGCGCGATCCTCGCGGCCCTGCGAGACCGCGACGCGGAGGCGGCCCGCTCCTGGGCGACGGTGCATATCGCGAGCGTGGAGCAGTGGCTGCGCTCGACTCTGTGAGCAGGCCGCGCGCCCCGTCCGGGACGCGCACGGCGCTCTGCAACCGCTCGATTCACCTCTACGCGCCCCGCCACACCCGCACCAACAGTCCCGTTGCCGGACGTTCTCCCCGTGGGACGCACAGTCCCGCAAGGGGCGAGCAGTACGGAGGTGGAACGCCATGCGTGGGCGGGAAATCTGGACGAGACGCGGACTATGGGTCGGCATCGGCTGTGCGGCGTTGGTCGTGCTGGCCGCCACGCTCAGGTCGGTCGGCACCGGACACGGTGGGCAGGTGCAGTACGACGGCGCCGCGTTCGTCGTGTCCGTCGTCGGCGTCGTGGTGTCCGTCGCGGCGCTGCTCGCGGATGCCCTGCGCCACACGGACGCACCCTCGGATCCCGGCACCGCGTGGCGGCAGACCGCCGACGCCCTCGCCGAGGCGGTACGGGCGCAATGGGCTCAAGAGGCGCGGCTGCGGCGGCTGCAGGACCCGGAGCCGCTGAGCGTCCGCTGGACGCGGGCGGACCGACTGCTCACGGACGACACACAGAACATCCGGCGGGGCCGACCGGTGCCGGAGCCCCGGGACGGCGACAACCGGCTGGGCTCGATCGCCGCGGCCTTCGAGGCGGTGCCGTCCCGGCGCATGGTGGTGCTCGGAAGCCCCGGTTCGGGCAAGAGCGTGCTCGCCGTGTGCTTCACCCTCGACCTGCTGAAGGTCCGCGCTCCCGGCGCGGCGGTGCCTGTGATCTTCCCGCTGGCGGCCTGGGACCCGGGCACCACTGGACTGCGTACCTGGCTCGCCGAGCGTCTCGCCGCGGAGTATCGGCCGCTCGCTGCCACCACCGGCGGCACGACACTGGCCGACGCGTTGCTCGACGCGGGGTTGATCCTGCCCGTGCTCGACGGTTTCGACGAGCTGCCACCGGCGTTGTACGGCACCGCGATGCGCAGGCTCAACGCCGAGCTGGACGACGGTATGCCGGTACTCGTCACCTCGCGGACCACGGCCTGGCGCCGCGCGATCGCGTCCAGTGACGTCCTCACCGGCGCCGAGGTACTGGAACTGCTCGCGCTGGACTTCGCCGAGACGGAGTCGTACCTGGAGCGCACGGCGCGTCCGGTACGGGGCCCCGACGGCCGGCGCGGCACGGTGTGGACCCCCGTGCTGAACTCCCTGCGCGAGGGTCCGCATACCCCGGCGGCCGGCGCGCTCCTGGACGTACTGACCAATCCCCTGATGGTGGCACTGGCACGCACGGTGTACGGCGACATGTCACGCGACCCACAGGAACTCCTCGACGACCGTCGCTTCGGGACCGCGGCCGGGATCGAGGAACACCTCCTCGACGCGTTCGTGCCGGCCGCGTTCGGTCACGGTGTGGTCGACACGCGGTGGCGCGCGACGGATGCCAGACGCTGGCTCTCCTGGCTGGCCCGCGAGTTGGAACGGCGAGAGCCCAAACGGCTCGCCTGGTGGGAGCTGTACCTCTCCGTGCCGCGAGCGCTGCGGGTGTGGGCCCCCGCCCTGCTCGCGCAGCTGCTCACGTTCGCCATCGCCGCCCCCATCCTGCTCTCCAGCGTCGCGGGCGATGTCTTCGTCTTCGACGACGGACCGTCGCTGGCGGCCAATCTGGTCGGCAATCTGATCGGGTTCGCCGGCGGGCTGAGCCTGCTTCTGCCCGCGTCCGCGCGGCGGCGGGCAGGGCGCGCGACCCCGCTCCGGCATCTCGGGGTCTGCGTGGTGATCGCCACCGTGGCCTCCCTCGGGTATGGCCTCAGCGGTGGATCCGTGCAGTTCGGACTTCAGTTCGGCACGGTCACGGACGGCTGGGTGCCCGAGCTGTTCGGGGGTGCGGTCTTCGGAGTGCTGATCGCCTTGTTTTTCGCAGTCGCGGGGCTGGCCCGCCATGCGGCGCCGTTGGGGCTGCCCTGGGCGGGCAGCCCCAACGGTCGGCTCACGGCACGGGCCGGGAGCGCCCTCCTCGCCTTCGCGGGGCTTGTCACGCTGAGGCCGTGGCTGTTCGGGCATGGCATCGGTACGTGGCCGATGGTGGCGGGCACCCTGTGTGTCGCCGCGGCCCTGTGCCTGTGGGCGGCGGCGTCGCGCCAGGGCGGCAGGACAGCCGTCTCCCAGGCCGGAGCGGGCCGTATCGCCCAGCGCTTCCTGACCGGACTGCTCCACGGTTCGGCCGTCTGCCTGCTCATCGGGGTGGCGGCCGGCGCGGTGGTGGGCGCGGTCGGCTACGCGGTCTCCGCGGTGGAGGTCGCAGGGGCGCCCGACCTCGACGGCAAGCGGCTCGCGGGATGGTCGCACCGGGAGACACCCGACGGCAGCCGGACCGTGGAATCCTCGACGAACATCGCCGGGATTCTGGTGTACCCACCCGGGACCGCCCACCCGGCGGCGTACCCGGACGGCAGCCGTCCGCCGAGCTGCGGTCGGTGCGAGTCGTTCGACACCCTGGTGACCTTCCGCGTTGCCGATGGCGACCTGCGGATCCTCGTCGACGGCAGTCCTCCGGCCAATGCGGTGAACATGCTGCCGGAGCTGCCCGAGCAGTCCCGGTCCTGGCTCGCTCAGGGCGCCGCCCGGGATCCGCTCGACCAATTCCTCGCCCCAGGTGCGGCGGGCGGGGTCCTGATCGCGCTGATCGGCGGACCCGCCGCGGGCCTCTATCGTGCTCTCAGCACCCCGTCCGACCTCATCCGGGCAGCCAATCCGCAGGCCACTCTGCGTACGGATCGCATGGCGTCGCTGGCCCGGGCCGGCGTCGTGGCGGTCATGACGGGCGGCGTATGCCTGGTTCTGGCCCGGGCGTTCGCGTCGCAAGGCGGGCTCGACCATGTCGCCGCGCAGATGTGGGTGCCTATGGGCACCGCCGCGCTCGCACTCACCGCTTGGGGCCAATTGGCCGTCGCCCGGGTCTGGCTGGCCATGACGGGGCGGCTGCCGTGGCGGATCATGACGTTCCTCGACGAAGCGCACCGCAGAGGGGTGCTGCGGCAGTCCGGCGCGCACTACGAGTTCCGTCATCTGCGCATGCAGCAACGACTCGCCTCGGCCGCCGAGCCATCCGACGACGGCACCCGGGTCACCGCTTCGCCGTAGGCGGCTCAGTCCCGCTTCTCGCCGCTCGCCGAACCGGGAGATCACCAATGCCACGATGGTGATCGCCCCGTTGAGGAACTGGTTCCACAGGGGGGGGCACACCGCCCAACGCCATGACGTTCACGACGAGTTGCGGGTCAGTACGCCGGTGATGGCGCCGAATAGGGTGCCGCAGACGCGGGTAGCGACCGGGATCGGCTGACCAGCGCGCACTCCCGTATGCCCCAGGCCGTCGTCGGGCTGGTGGGCTCCTCGATCCAGTACGGGTCGTACGGGCGAGCCCGGCCAGCCACGTGAACGCGTCGCACACGGTCATCCGATGTATAGCGCCGACACCGGACAGGGTCCGGCCGCACATTGGAAATTGATCAGAGGTCGAGGTCGGAAACAGCTCGGATGACTGTGGGGTGTTCCGGGGTGGCGAACGGGGCAGTGATGCGTCACTCCCCCATGCAAGGGGGCTGCGGGCGCCCTGCACGCACGCCGTAAGGTTGGGGCGTACGTGAGGGCACGTCGGAAGGAGGCGCTGGGTGATCGAGCTCGAGGGGGTTCCCGAGCTGGTCGACCCGGTCATGGTGGCCGCGTTCGAAGGCTGGAACGACGCCGGCGACGCCGCCTCCACCGCGGTCGCGCATCTCGACAGGGAGTGGAAGGGCGAGGTCTTCGCGGCGCTCGACGCCGAGGACTACTACGACTTCCAGGTCAACCGGCCCACGGTGTGGCTGGACGGCGGCGTACGCAAGATCACATGGCCGACGACCCGGCTCTCCGTGGTCCGGGTCGGCGGCGAGAAACCGCGTGACCTGGTCCTGGTCCGCGGCATCGAACCGTCCATGCGCTGGCGCTCGTTCTGCAACGAGATCCTGGGCTTCGCCCATGAGCTGGGTGTCGAGCTGGTGGTGATCATGGGCGCCCTGCTCGGCGACACCCCGCACACGCGTCCCGTCCCGGTCAGCGGTGTCACGTCCGACGCGGACCTGGCCCGCACCATGGACCTGGAGGAGACCAAGTACGAGGGCCCGACGGGCATCGTCGGCATCCTCCAGGAGGCGTGCACACACGCGGGCGTACCGGCGGTCTCCTTGTGGGCGGCCGTACCGCACTACGTCTCGCAGCCGCCGAACCCGAAGGCGACGCTGGCCCTCCTCAACCGCCTGGAGGACCTCATCGACCTGCGCATCCCGCTGGGTGAACTGCCCGAGGACGCGCGGGCCTGGCAGTTGGGCGTGGACCAGCTGGCCGCGGAGGACAGCGAGGTCGCCGAGTACGTGCAGTCGCTGGAAGAGGCCCGGGACACCGCCGAGTTGCCCGAGGCGTCGGGCGATGCGATCGCCCGCGAGTTCGAGCGCTATCTGCGGCGTCGGGACGGCGGCGGCCCGGCGGCGGGCCAGGCCGGCGGTCACGCCACGGAGAGCGGCGAGGCCGCCCCCTTCCTCCGGGACAACCCGAGCGGCCGTCCCCGGCCGCCGAAACCGCAGCGCCCGGGGGCCGATGACGAGGGCACAGCCGACTCAGCTGACGACTCGTCGGAGGACTGAACCGTAGGAACGGAACCACAAGAGCGGAACCACAAGGGCGGTGCGTACGCGACGCACCGCCCTTGGTTGCTTCCAAAGCCCTCTTTACAGGGCCACCCCGAGGAGCGCGTCCACAGCACGCGATACGACACCGGGGGCGCCCTCGTCGCTGCCGCCCTGTTCCTTTTGCAAGGCGGCCCAGCGGTCGACGGCGATGAGCGCGACCGGCGCGTCCAGGTCGTTCGCGAGGGCCTCGCGGATCTCCTCGACGAGCGCGTCGGCGGCCGGTCCGTCGGGCCGCGACACGGCGGCCCGCCAGCGGTCAAGACGCGCGAGGGCGTCCTGAAGGACCTGGTCGGTCCACTCCCAGTCGGCCCGGTAGTGGTGCGAGAGCAGGGCGAGCCGGATGGCCGCCGGGTCGACTCCGTCGCGCCGCAGCTTCGACACGAAGACCAGGTTGCCCTTGGACTTCGACATCTTCTCGCCGTCGAGCGCGACCATGCCCGCGTGCACATACGCCTGCGCGAACGGGAACTCCCCGGTCAGCGCCTGCGCATGGGAGGCGCCCATCTCGTGGTGCGGGAAGGCGAGATCGGAGCCGCCGCCCTGGATTTCGAAGCCCATGCCCAGGTGGTCGAGGGCGATCGCGACACACTCGATGTGCCAGCCGGGCCGGCCCCGGCCGAGCGAAGCGCCGTCCCAACTGGGCTCGCCCTCCCGGGCGGCCATCCACAACATCGGGTCGAGCGGGTTCTTCTTGCCCGCCCTCTCCGGGTCACCGCCACGCTCGGCGGACAACAGCCGCATCGCGGCGGCGTCCAGCCCGGACACCTTCCCGAAGTGCGGGTCCGCCTCCACGGAGAAGTAGACGTCGCCCTCGAGTTCGTACGCGGCTCCGGCGTCGCGCAGCCGCTCGACGAGCGGGACGATCCCGGGTATCGCCTCGACGGCGCCGATGTACTGCTTCGGGGGCAGCATCCGCAGGGCGGTCATGTCCTCGCGGAAAAGGGCGGTCTCCTTCTCGGCGAGCGCCGCCCAGTCGACGTCGTCACGGGCCGCGCGCTCGAGAAGCGGATCGTCGATGTCCGTCACGTTCTGGACGTAGTGAACCTGCCGCTTGGTGTCGAGCCACACGCGCTGAACGAGGTCGAACGCGTTGTAGGTCGCCGCGTGACCGATGTGGGTCGCGTCGTACGGGGTGATGCCGCAGACGTAGATACGGGCGACGGGTCCGGGATCGAGGGTGATCAGACCCCCGGTCGCGGTGTCGTGGATCCGGAGGTCGCGGCCCTGTCCAGGCAGGGCGGGGACCTCAGAAGCGGGCCAGGCATACATGTCTCGAGCCTAACCGGACGCGTCTTCGGTATACGAACCGCATCGGCCCTGGTGGCCGGGAGGGCCCTCTTGCGTATGGGCGCGTACGGGGCTACCGCGTGCGTCGCGCTGCTACACGGGCGGCCACGGAATCGCGGGCCACTCCCCCGACGGCTCCGGGTGCCGCCCCGAGGTGAGCAGATCGGTGACACGCGCGCGCGTGGCGTCCAGTTCGGCCGGAGTGATGAGCTCGGCAAGGCGCAGGCCCAGCGCCCCGTCGAGGGCCTCCTTGAGCCCTGTGAGGACATCGACGGCCTCAGGGGTGAGCTTCTCCCCCGCCCAGCCCCACAGCAGCGTGCGCAGCTTGTTCTCGGTGTTGAAGGTCACCCCGTGGTCGATGCCGTACAGCCGCCCCTCGGCGGTGGGCAGCAGATGCCCGCCCTTGCGGTCGGCGTTGTTGATCACGGCGTCGAGTACAGCGAGCCTGCGCAGCCGCTCGTCGTCGGCGTGCACGAGCAGCGCCGTACGCCCCTGGCCGACCTCGGCGAACCCGATGGCCTTCCAGCCCTCGCCGGGCTCCTCGCCGTCGACCAGCGCGAGCAGCTCGGCGCCGGGGACCGGCTCGATCCACTGCTGGCACATGCCCTCGCCGTACGGTCCGTCGCGCAGCACGGTGGCAGGGACGAGCCCCCAGCCGGTCGCCTCGGACACCTCGTAGGCGGCGACTTCCCGCTGGGCGAGGGTGCCGTCGGGGAAGTCCCACAGGGGGCGCTCGCCGGCGACCGGCTTGTAGACGCAGGGCTCGGTGCGGTCCTCGTACGTCACATCGCACAGGAGGACCGCATTGGAGGCCTCACGCACCTGGCCGCGCACCGTCAGCTCGCCCTCGGCGAGCAGCTCGGCCGTGCTCACGCCTCGCGGCGGTATCCGTTCTGGCGCGGACATACGTGTCCTTCCGGATCGAGCGGGAGGCTGCACAGCGGGCAGGGCGGCCGTCCCGCGTTGACGACGTCGAGGGCGCGCTTGGCGAAGGCCCTGGCCTGTGCGCCGGTGAGGCGGACCCGGAGCATGGGCGGGCCGTTCTCCTCGTCCTGGAGGAGCCTTTCCTCGGCGGCGGCGAGGTCCTCCTCGGAGTCGGCGTCCAGCTCGACGAGCGCCTGCGCCTCGACGATCATGCGCTGCTCGTCACCGTCCCAGGCCAGCGCCATGGTGCCGACCCGGAACTCCTCCTCCACGGGAGTCTCAAGAGGTTCGGTGTCCGAGACCTCCGTCGGGGCCACCGCCGGGACGGCCGCACTGCCTCCCGTACGTCGTACGACCTCGTCGAGAAGCTCGTCCATCCGCTCGGCGAGCGCCGCCACCTGCGTCTTCTCCAGAGCCACGCTGGTCACCCGGGGCCCGGCGATGGCCTGCAGGAAGAAGGTACGGCGCCCGGGCAGCCCGACCGTACCGGCCACGAAACGGTCCGGTGGGTCGTAGAGGAACACCTGACGGGACACGTCCTGTCTCCATTGGATCGAGTGCTTCTGTCATCGACTGCGTCTGCTGCCGGCAACTGCTGCGCTGCTTCGACCGCTTCACCCTACTGCGGCTGACGATCACGGTGCGCCCGCACTGCCACCGACCGTCGCGTCACCGCCCGGAGGCTCCTCGCGCGGCGCAAGGGAGGCGAAATCACCGGTGTCCCCAAGGCGTACGAGAAACGGCCGCAGTCGTGTGTAGCTGATCGCGGTGATGGAACAGGGTTCTACGGAGATCCGCTGGAAGAGGTCCAGATGAAGCCCCAGTGCGTCTGCGACGAGGGACTTGATGATGTCGCCGTGGGAGCACATGAGGTAGACGGCGTCGGCGCCGTGATCGCGCTCCACGCGCGCGTTCCACTCGCGTACGGCTTCGGCGGCCCGGGTCTGCATCGCCCGCATCGACTCGCCGCCGGGGAACGCCGCGGCGGACGGATGTGTCTGTACGACCTGCATCAGCGGCTCGTCCATCAGCTCGGCGAGCTTGCGGCCCGACCAGTCGCCGTAGTGGCACTCCCCGATGCGCTCATCGGTGTGCGCGTTCAGCTCGGGGCGGGCGTCGAGCAGGGGGCGCAAGGTCTCCTGGCAGCGCTGCAGGGGGCTGGTGACGACCTCGGATATCGGCAGCCCGGCGAGCCGTCCGGGCAGCGCGGCGGCCTGTTCGGCGCCGCGCTCGTCTAGGGCGACGCCGGGCGTCCAGCCGGCGAGCAGACCCGCGGTGTTGGCGGTGGAACGTCCGTGCCGGACAAGGATCAACGTGGGCATGCGCCCCAGCGTAAGCCGCCGCCGGGATGTGCCACGGGTTCGGGGATGTACGGGAGTTCCGCGGGGTCGCTCGTCGGGCTCCACGCGCGCGTGCCCGTACCTGGGTGGCACGCGCGCGTGGATGAGGCGGTTACGCGAACTCGGGTGCCGCCGAAGTCGGTCCGCCCAGGGCGTCGCGGCGCTCCGGCATCTTCAGGGACACCATGCGACGCCAGCCGCCGAGCCGCTCGTACAGGTAGACGGCGTGGATGCCCAGGGCGAGGACGCCGGACTTGGCCTTCGACCAGCCGAGGATGCGCCCCATGTTGGCCATCACGGCGAGGCTGACGTCCCGGTAGATGCGGATCTCGGCGAGCGCGCACTCGCGCAGGGTGCGCTGGATCATCCGGCCGTGGCCCGCCGCCGCGAAGCGCAGCAGTTCCTCGTGGCAGTACGCGAGGTGGTTGTCCTCGTCGTTGGAGATCATCTTGACGGCCCGGCCGAGGTCGGGATGGTCGGCGAAGTGCTTGCGGAGGAGCTCCATCTCCTCAGAGGCACGCTGTTCGGTGACCCTGCTGTGCGCGAGGTAGGTGACGATGTCTTCGACGGTGAGCGCCTGGTCGCCCTTGAGCTTCTCGTGGGCGAGGCCGATGCCGTAGTTCTCCAGGAGCATGGTGTAGTCGGTGGCCGGCGGGACCTCGACGGGTTCGAGGCCGCGCTTCTTCATGAGGGCGTTGAAGATGCGCCCGTGCTTGTCCTCGTCGACGCCATGGCGGGTGATCTTGGGTGCGAGCGCGCGTTCGCTCTCCGGTACGAGAGCCGCGATGCGCGTGTTCTCCCAGCCCCCCTGTGACTCCCCGCTCGCAGCGATGGAACAGAAGAGCTGGAACGACTCGTCGTTGTCGAGGATCTCCTGGAACAGACTCTTGGCCGAAAGCATCAATGCCCCTTCTCTGCAGAACTCCCAGAACTCCGCAAAGAACGAGTCAAATGGGCTGTCAGGGGTGCGGCAACACCTGTGTCGGACAAATCCGCCGAACGATGGACGCCTGAGGCCTCTGCGACGCGTAACCACAGGGGCCGTCGGCGCGTTGTTCCCCGTGACGGCCGTGGCGGGGAAGACCCCCGAGCCCCCACCACGGCCGCGAAAACTCCCCTGACCGATCCGGAGTCACACTCCGGCGATGTCACACTCCGGCCGGTGTCACAGCCCGGCGCGTTCGAGAGCCTCCGTGCCGGCCCGGAGCGAGGCGAGGCGCTCGTCGAGGGTGAAGCCCGCGGGGGACAGAGTCAGGGTGGTGACCCCGGCTTCGGCGTAGGACTTCATCCGGTCCGCGATCCGGTCGACCGAGCCCAGCAGGGTCGTCTTGTCGATCAGCTCGTGCGGTACAGCGGACGCGGCGCCCTGCTTGTCACCGGAGAGGTACTTGTCCTGGATCTCGGCGGCTTCCTTCTCGTAGCCCATGCGCTGGGCGAGCTGGTTGTAGAAGTTCTGCTTGCGGCTGCCCATGCCGCCGACGTACAGCGCGGTGTACGGGCGGAAGGTGTCGGCGAGCGTGGTGACGTCCTTGTCGTCGCCGAGGGCGATCGGCAGCGTCGGGCAGACGTCGAAGCCGTCCATCGTCAGGCCGGCCTTCTCGCGGCCCGCGCGCAGGTGCCGCAGCGCGGTCTCCTCCAGGTGCTCGGCGGAGGGGAAGATCAGCAAGGCGCCGTCGGCGATCTCGCCGGTCTGCTCCAGGTTCTTGGGGCCGATCGCCGCGATGTAGAGCGGGATGTGCTCGCGCTGCGGGTGCACGGTGAGCTTGATGGGCTTGCCCGGGCCGTCCGGCAGCGGCAGCGTCCAGTGCTCGCCCTCGTACGACAGACGCTCGCGGGTCATCGCCTTGCGGATGATCTCGACGTACTCGCGGGTGCGGGCCAGCGGCTTGTCGAACTTGACGCCGTACCAGCCCTCGGAGACCTGCGGGCCGGAGACGCCGAGGCCGAGGCGGAAGCGGCCGCCGGAGAGCGAGTCGAGGGTCGCGGCGGTCATCGCGGTCATCGCGGGCTGCCGGGCCGGGATCTGGAAGATGGCCGAGCCGACGTCGATGCGCTCGGTCTTGGCGGCGACCCAGGTGAGCACGGTGGCGGCGTCCGAGCCGTACGCCTCGGCGGCCCAGCAGACCGCGTAGCCGAGGCGGTCTGCCTCCTGGGCCACGGCGAGATTGTCTGCGTCCATTCCGGCGCCCCAGTAGCCGAGGTTGATCCCGAGCTGCATGGCCGATCCCCTTACTGATCAGTAACGTCCCTTGGTCGGCACCCTAGCGCGCCCTCGGGCCCGGCGGCAGGGAGCACCGGTGGGGGCGGGTCGGGGAACGGGGCCGCAGACGGGTCGGGGGACGGTTTCGCGCTCGGATGATCCTGGTTGTCCACAGGGTCCCCACGCACTGACTTCGGGCCAGTAATCTCAGCCGACATGGAGCAGAGGCATCTCGGCCGTACCGGCCTGCGTGTGTCCCGGATCGGGCTCGGCACCCTCACCTGGGGCCGGGACACCGACGAGCATGACGCCGCGGACCTGTTGAAGGCGTTCTGGGAGGCGGGCGGCACCCTCGTCGACACGGCGGATGTGTACGGCGACGGGGAGGCCGAGTATCTGCTCGGGCAGCTGATGGAGGGGCTGGTGCCGCGCCGGGATCTGGTGATCTCGACGAAGGCCGGGAGCGTGCCGGATCCCGACCGGCGCTTCGACGGTTCGCGCGGGCATCTGCTCTCCGCGCTCGACGCCTCGCTGGCGCGGCTCGGCACGGACTATGTGGACCTCTGGCAGGTCCACGCCTTCGATTCCGGGACGCCACTGGAGGAGACCCTCCAGGCGCTCGACCTCGCCGTCAGCAGCGGTCGCGCCCGCTATGCCGGGGTGTCCAACTTCTGCGGCTGGCAGCTCGCCAAGGCGGCGACCTGGCAGCTGGCGGCGCCCGGGATACGGACCCGGCTGTCCAGTACGCAGATGGAGTACTCCCTGCTGCAACGCGGCGTCGAACGCGAGGTGCTGCCCGCCGCCCTGGACCTGGGCATCGGGCTGCTCCCGTCCTCGCCGCTGGGCAGGGGCGTACTGACGGGCAAGTACCGGTCCGGCATGCCCGCGGACTCCCGCGGCGCGTCGGAGCATCTGGCCCCCTTCGTCGCGCCGTATCTGGACGAGGCGGCGAGCAGCATCGTGGACGCGGTGACGACCGCCGCGGACGGGCTCGCGGTGACACCGCTCCAGGTGGCCCTCGCATGGGTCCGCGACCGGCCCGGCGTCGTCGCTCCCATCATCGGCGCGCGTAACGCACTGCAGCTCACGGCCGCGTTGTCAGTGGAGGCCCTTAGTCTTCCTGACGAGATCTGCCGAGCGCTCGACGACGTGTCAGCGCCGGTACACCGCTACCCCGACCACAACTGGAGCACGCTGTGACCACGGATCCCGCTGCCACGCAGGCCGCTGCCGCGGAGGAAGCCGAGCCGGGGGCGCTGGGCGTCGGCCCGGGGGGCGAGTCGGGTGCGGGGGCCGGGGGGCGCGGGGTGGAGAAGGGGGCTTCGGGCGAGCGGGCGGTGGGCGCCGCCCCCGCTCCGGCTGGGGCCCGGGACGTCGAGGGTAGTACTGCGCCGGAGAGCCCGGCCGGGGAAGGGGAAGCCGCGGCCGGGCGCGGGGGCCCCGAGGGCCGCGTTGCCGCCGAGAGCGCCGCCGGTGAGGGCGAAGCGGCGGCTGAGCGCGGGGACATCGAGGACCGCGCTGGCGCTGGAAGCGCGGGCGATGACGGGGACGCCGCGGGCGACCGAGGCGAGGCTGAGGGCAGCGCTGCCGCCGCCAAAGCGGGTCGTGAGGGTGGCGCCGCGGCCGATCGTGGAGATGCTGACGGCCGCGCCGCGGCCGAGCGCAGCGACGTCGACAGCCGTGCTGGCGCCGCGAGCGCGGGCGGCGTAGCCGCGGCCGACCGTGGAGACGTTGAAGACCGCGCCGCAGCCGGTCGGGGGGATGCTGAAGGTAGCGCTGTCGGCGGAAACGCGGTCGGCGAGGATGGCGCGGCTGTCGGCAGCCAGGCCGCTGAAAGCGGCGCGGCGGCCGACAGCCAGGGCGTCGCGGCCCGCAGTGAGGGCTCCGAGGAGGGGACCTCGGGCGCGGAGGGAGAAGCCGGCGCGGCCAGTGAACTGTCCGAAGCCGAGGCCGAGTTGGCCGCGCAGCGGGAGTTGCGGGAGCGGATCGAGCGGCGGAAGGCCGAGAAGAAGGCCGTCGAGAGCGGGAAGAAGCTGAGCGGGACAGCAGCCGATCTGCTTGCGGCTGTGCGAGCGGTGGAGAGCGGGGAGAAGCCTGGGGGCAGTGTTTTCAGTGAGGCGGAGTCGGCGCCGCGTAGGGGCACGTCCGAGCCGGTGCGGCGGCCAACGCCAGTGACCTCGGCCGCCGCCGCACCGGTGCCGGTCGAGGTCGTCGATGCCGTGCGGGCCGTACTGCTCGAGGGTGGTGCGCCCGAAGCGCTCGCGCCGCAGGTTGCCGCGGCCCTCGGGGAGGGAGCGGACGGTCAACTGCGCGAGGATCCCTGGCAGTTGCTGCGTGTGGCGGGGGTGCGGCCGGAGCAGGCGGACGGGTTCGCGCGGGCGCTGCTCGGCGCGGAGTGCGGGCCCGGCGACGAGCGACGGGGCCGGGCGGTCACCGTATGGCTGCTGGAACAGGCGGCCCTCGTCGGGCACACCGCCCTGGAAGCCCCGGCGCTCAGCACGGCGCTCGCGCAGCGGGCCGTGCCGGATCCGGACGCCGCGGTGCAAAGCGCCATCGCGGAGGGGGACGCGCTGGTGTTCCAGGACGCAGTAGACGAGCCCGGCGCACCCGTGGCGCCCAGCGCGCCCAGGGAGTCCGGTGACGAGGCCGAGGAGGGTGAGCGGGAGCGGCCGGTACGCGTCCTCGTCGGCCTGGAGCGGTACGCGCTCGCGGAGGAGAGCCTCGCCGACGGGCTCGCGCGCGTGGTCAACTCGCTGCCCAAGGAAGACGGTTCGGCCGACGACTGGGAGTCGGCCGCGACTGGTTCCGCCGCCGAACTGATCCGCGCCGTCGCGGGCCACGGCCTCGTGCTCCACACCGGTGGCGAGGCGTCCCGCGCGGAACCCGCGGCCCTGGTCGCCGCGGCCCGGGCGCTGGGGCTGCGGGTGTGCGCGGCCACGCACAGCGTGGACGGACGGCAGCGGTTCGCGACCCTGCTAGCGCGAGCCGAGCAGCGGGAGCCGTCAGCCGAGCCCGAGGAAACCGTGGCCACCGTCGCGGGCCTGCTCTCCGGGGCCGAGGGGCCAGGCCGGGACGCGGACGGGCTGCTGATGACCGACCTGCTGGTCGTCCTCGACGGGCCCCAACTGGACGTGGAGAGCGCGGCGATGCTGGCCGAGTCGCTGCCCGATGGGGCGCGGCTGGTGCTGAGCGGTGACCCCGGCGTCCTGTGGTCGGTGGGGCCCGGGCGGGTCTTCGCCGATCTGCTCGCGGCCCGGGTGTGCCCCCAGGTCGCGTCGCGGACACCGGACCCCGGTCCGATCGGCGAGCTGGTCTCGGGCATCGGCGTGGGCGAGTTGAACCAGGTGGAGGCCCCCGGCAAGGAGGTCGTGATCGTCCCGGTGCGCGACGCCGGCGAGGCGGTGCACCGCACCGTGCAGCTGGTCGCGGACTCGGTGCCGCGGGCGTTCCAGATCCCGGCGGAACAGACGCAGGTGATCACGCCGGGTCATGGCGGCGCGGCGGGCACCCGGGTGCTGAACGCCGCGCTTAAGGATCGGCTCAACCCGGGCCCGGGCCGCTTCGGCGGCTTCGACCCCGGCGACCGGATCGCCTACACGCCCGCTCCGGGCCGTACGGCGCTCGGTCACGTGGTGAAGGCCGACGCCGAGGGACTGCACCTGGAGTGCGACGGCACCCCCGTGGTCGTACCGAAGGAGCGGGTCGAGCAGTCCGTACGCCACGGCTGGGCGCTGACCGCGCACCAGGCGGTCGGCCGGCGCTGGCCCGCCGCGATCGTGGTCCTGCCCGGCGACGCCGCCCAGACCCTGACCAGACCCTGGATCTACACGGCCTTCGGCCGCGCCGAACGCCACCTCTCCGTAGTCCACGGCGTCGAACAGGCCCTCCCCCGCGCGGTGGCGGAAACCCCGGCCAAACCCCGCACCACCCGCCTGCCCACCCTGCTCAAGACCCAGGTCCCAACGGCAGGCTGACCCCGCACGGGTGGTGGCTGCGGCGCTCACAGTGCGCATGACCCGCGCATGCGCACATCACCGTCCGCGGTGCGCTGGGTGGCGTCGGCGGTCTCCGCATGAGCCGCGCACCCGCGCATCACCGTCTGCTGTCCGCTCGGCGGCGTCGGCGGTCTCCGCATGACCCGCGCACGCGTGCGCTTCACCGAAGCGGTGGTGTCGTGCGACTGAGTGAGCGCGATCGCTTCACCGTCCGCGGTGTGCTCGGCGCCGTCGGCAGCCTCCGCACGACCCGCGCACGCGCGCTTCACCGAAGCAGTGGTGTCGTGCGCCCGGGCGAGCGCGACCGCATCACCGTCCACGGTGCGCTCAGCGACGTCGGCGGCCTACGCATGAGCCGCACACGCGCGCTTCACCGAAGCGGTGATGCCCTGCGCCCAGGCGAGCGCGAGCCGCTTCACCCGACGGCCGACGGTTGACCTTGCCGAGGTCGACCCCGACCACCCATGCCGCCGACACCGCACGCGATACCGGCCGGGGACCACCGCCCCGGGCCGACCTGGCGGGGAGGTGGTCTCCCCGGCCGGGCGCCCACGGTCCGCACGGCCGTCGGAACTCCTGCCCGAGCGGCCGAACCGCGCCACGGCTCCCCTCCCAACCCGCACCTCACCCACCAAACACGGATGGCGGCCACAGGCCCAAGCCCGTGACCGCCGCCCCTGCGAAACCCTTCGCGAACCGCTCAGCGATCCGCGTCCAGCGGCTCCAGGTCGTCGTCGTCCAACCCTCCGCGGAGAGCCGGACCGCGGCCGTTCGCGCTGCTGTCGTCGAGGTCATCGACGTCGTCGGGGCCGTCGTCGAGGTCCTCGTCGAAGACCGCGCTGACGTCGAAGCGGCAGACGATCCGCTGGGGATCGGCCCCCTCGAAGGGGGCGTCCAGCCATTCGCCGGGCTCGGCCGGTTCGTCCGCGGCGGTGACCCACAGCGTGGAGTCGCCCTCCTCCAGGCCGAACTCCTTGTGCCGCGAAGCGATTTCGTCCGGCTCGAACTCGCCGAACAGCACACCCAGCGCACCGTGCACGGTGCCGGCCGCTGCGTCGAAGCCCGCGGCCGTCGCCCCCGACTCCTCCACGGCCTCCACCCGCTGGGCCTGCGCCAGCAGCCGCTGCGGCTCCACGACTGCGTAGTCGCGGCGGATCAGCACGCTCAGCGCGTTCGGCTCCTCGGGCCCGGTGTACGGCGGCAGTGCGTCTTCCGTACCGGGGATCTCGAAGGGCGTGACCTCGTCATAGCGCTCGTAGAGGAGCTCGTCGTACTCCTCGGCGGCCGAAGCCAGCTCGTTGAACGCCTCGTAGACGGCCGGGTCGTCCTCCCCCGACCGGCGCTCGACCGCCGCAAGGTGACGGTCGAGCGCAGCCTTGACCGCCTCGGCGGCGGCGCGTACCTCGGCAGCGGTGGGCTGCGCAGCATCAGACATAGTGCAGACGCTATCCGTACCGGGCCTCTGCCCGCACAATAGATGCGATGCCGGAATACGAATTTGTCGACGTCTACGTGCCGCGCGGGGTCTCCCGCAAGGAAACGACGCGTCTGCTGACCGACCATGCGGAGTACGGACACTGGGAGTTGGACCGCCTCAGCCTGCACCCCGACGGCAGCCGCAGGGTGCGGTTGCGCCGGCGGATCATCCGCCAGGTGCGTGCCACGTGGTGACAAGAAGTGGCTGAAACGGAGCGGGCCCCGCGGTCGCGGGGCCCGCTCCGTTTCAGCAGGTGGCCGGCGCCTTCCAGGCTTAGCCACCCGGGTCTTCCAGGCCTGGTTTACGCCGCGGCCCGCGCCTTGCGGTAGAGCACGGCGCCCATCAGCAGCGCGCCCGCGCCCACCGGCAGCGCGAGGCCGATCGGCAGCTCGCTGCCGGTCGCCGCGAGCTGCGCGGAGCCCTTGGGCTGCGCGACGGCCTGGGTGTCCGGGCTGTTCGGCTTCTCGGCACCCACCTGCTCCGTGTCCGCGGACGGCGGCTGCTGCGGAGTGCCCGGCTGCTCCGGGTTGCCGGGGGGCGTCTGCTCTCCGTGGCCGGGAGGCGACGTCTCGTGACCGCCGGAGTTGGCGCAGTCGTTGCCCGCGGCCTCGTTGCCGATACCGGCGACGTTGACACCGTTGCCGCAGACGTTGATGGGCACGTCCACCGGGGCCTGGACATGGTTGCCGGAGCCGATGCCGGAGGAGTCGCTGGTGTGTCCGCCGGCCTGCGAGCCGCCGGAGGAGTTGTTGCCGGAGTTGCCGGAGTTGCCGCCCTCGTTGACGCAGCTGTTGCCGACCGCCGGGTTGAGCAGCCCGACGATGTTCACGGTGTTGCCGCAGACGTTCGCCTGCACATCGATCGGGGCCTCGACGGAGTTCCCCGAGAGCACACCCGAGGAGTCGGAGGCGGAGCCGTCCGAGTCGGCGTGTGCGTAGCCGCCGGTGACGGCCAGGACGCCGGTGGCTGCCGCCACGGTCATCAGGCCCTTGCGGGTGACCTGTCGCATAGCTTTTCCCTGCCTTGTTGCTTCAGGAATGCGCACGCGCCCAGTGCACGTACGCGGAATGCGGAAAGTCGGCGGCCCCGGAGCGCGTGACGCGCACTCCGGGGCCGCGGACTCAGACCCTTATGGGGGTGAGGCCCCTATGGGGTGAAGCGAAACGTCACGCGTTGATGCAGGTGTTGCCGAACGCCGGGTTCAGCAGTCCGACCACAGAGATCGTGTTGCCGCACACGTTCGACTGCACGTTGACCGGCGCCTGAACGACGTTCCCCGAAAGCACGCCGGGCGAGTGCACGGCGGCACCCTGGGCGCCCGAGTCGGCAGCCGCAACTCCCGCACCAGCGAGAACGAGGCCACCGGTGGCAGCCGCAGCGGCGACGACCTTCTTGATCATTATTCCTCCTAGTTGGCAATGCGACCCTGGTCACGGGTCGCACCACCTGTAACGAGGAGGGAGTAATAGGGCTACGAGCCTATGAGCGCATTCACCCTTCTCAGTCAACTCCGCACGCGCTGGCGATTATTGGAGTGTCGTTTCAGCGTTGTAATTACAGACGTACCGAAGGACACGCCTAGTTGGGGAACCTCGTTCAGGAACCCTTGATGAATCGTCAGGACGCCTCGATGAATCGGTCGAGTACCCGCACGCCGAACTTCAGGGCATCCACCGGCACCCTCTCGTCGACACCGTGGAACATGCCCGCGAAGTCCAGCTCCGGCGGCAGCTTCAGCGGGGCGAAGCCGAAGCAGCGGATGCCGAGATCGTCGAAGGACTTGGCGTCGGTGCCCGCCGAGAGCATGTACGGCACGGCGCGCGCGATCGGGTCCTCGGCGGACAGCGCGGTCTGCATGGCGTCGACGATGGCCCCGTCGAAGGTGGTCTCCAGCGCCTTGTCGGCGTGCACGTCCTCCCGCTTCACGTTCGGGCCGAGGATCCGGTCCAGGTCGGCGAGGAACTCCTCTTCGTAGCCCGGCAGATAGCGGGCGTCGACGTGCGCGGTGGCCTGGCCCGGAATCACGTTCACCTTGTAACCGGCGCCCAGCTGGGTCGGGTTGGCGGTGTTCTGCAGCGAGGCGCCGATGAGCTTGGCGATGCCGCCGAGCTTGGCGAGCGTCTCGTCCATGTTCTCCGGGTCGAGCTCGGTGCCGAGGGCGTCGCCCAGCTCGTCGAGGAAGTGCCGCAGTGTCTTCGTCACGCGCACCGGGAACTTGTGCCGGCCGAGCCGCCCGACGGCTTCGGAGAGTTCGGTGATGGCGTTGTCCCGGTGGATCATCGAACCGTGTCCGGCGGTGCCGTCCACGGTCAGCTTCATCCAGTGCATGCCCTTCTGGGCGGTCTCGACGAGATACAGCCGCAGCTTCTCGTTGACGGTGAAGGAGAATCCGCCGACCTCGCCGATCCCCTCGGTCACGCCCTCGAAGAGGTCCGGGTGCTTGTGGACGAGATGCTTCGCGCCGAACTTGCCGCCGGCCTCCTCGTCGGCCAGGAAGGCCAGCACGAGGTCACGGGGCGGCTTGCGTCCGCTGCGCATCCGTTCGCGTACGACCGCGAGGGTCATCGCGTCCATGTCCTTCATGTCGACGGCCCCCCGGCCCCACACACAGCCGTCCGCGATCTCGCCGGAGAACGGATGGTGGGTCCAGTCCGAGGCGTTGGCGGGTACGACGTCGGTGTGGCCGTGGATGAGCAGCCCGGGCCGCGACCGGTCCTCCCCCTCGATCCGTACGACCGTGGAGGCGCGGCCCTTGTGCGACTCGAAGATCTGCGGTTCGAGCCCCACCTCGGCGAGCTTCTCGGCGACGTACTCGGCGGCCCTGCGCTCACCCGGGCCCGAGTGATCGCCGTAATTGCTGGTGTCGATCTGGATCAGCTCGCGGCAGAGGTCGACGACCTCGTCCTCACCGGTGATGCTCCTGGCCGTATCCGACTCACTCACGCTGCTGCCTCCCGGGGTCACTGCTGCCTCTCCCCCTCATCCTCCCTCTCCGTCCCGCCCGCCCCAAGGCCGGATCCGGGCTGTCACACGGGGTTCACACACCGTGGGCCTGTGATCGGGAGCCTTCGGAAGCCTGGTAATGTTTCTTCTGTCGCCGCGGGGCCATCCCCGCACGACCTACACCTTGTCCGGGTGGCGGAATGGCAGACGCGCTAGCTTGAGGTGCTAGTGCCCTTTATCGGGCGTGGGGGTTCAAGTCCCCCCTCGGACACTCGCCAGAGCGATACGCAAACGAGGACCTCGACCTTATGGTCGCGGTCCTCGTTTGCGTGTGCTTGCCCGGCATGACGGCGAGATGTCAGCGGGCGGCTGCGGCGCCGTCGGTCACACGGACTCGACGTCGGTGGTCGCGATCTTCGCGTAGACCTCCGGGCGCTTGCGGCGGATCCGCGTGGCGAGGATCGCGCCGATCGCGAAGACGACCGGAGTGAGTGCGACGAGCGTCCAGTTGACGGAGGCCGGGGCGCTGGTGAAGAGACTGAGGCGGGTGCAGACCAGTCCGGTGATCACGGCCAGGAGGAGTGCGGCGGTCGCGGGTGCGGCGACCGTGCGCAGGCGTCCTGCCCCGCCGGCGCCGGGGTTGCGGCGGAAGAAGGCGACCACGGCGCAGGCCGCGAGCGTCTGCAGCACGAGGATGCCGACCACTCCGGGGGTGTTCACCCACAGCAGGAACTCGTTGTACGGGTGCACGCCGATCGCGGCGAAGACGCCGGTGACGACGACCGCCAGTACGGTCTGCGCGATGCCGGAGACCCAGGGCGAGCCGTGCTTGGGGTGGATGCGGCCCAGGGGGGCGGGGGCGGCGCCCTCGACGGAAAGTGCGTACCCGTAGCGGGTGATGGCGTTGTGGAAGGCGAGCAGGGAGGCCAGGAGACTGCTGACGATCAGGACGCGCTGGAGGTCGGTGGCCCAGTCGCCCACGTAGCGGGTCATGGCGGTGAAGAACATCTCGGCGGGGTTCTGTGCCGCGGTCCCGACAGCTTTGTCGTCGCCGAAGGCCTGGATGATGACCCAGACGATGAAGGTGTAGAAGAGGCCGAGGAAGCCGACGGCCAGGTAGGTGGCGCGGGGCACGGTGCGGTCGGGGTCGCGGGCCTCCTCGCGGTAGAGGACGGTGGACTCGAAGCCGACGAAGGCGGCGATGGCGAGGCCGAGCGGTGCGCTCATCTCCGAGGTGAAGACGTTGGAGGGGGCGAAGGAGGCCAGGCTCAGGCCGTCCGCACCGCCCTGCACGAGGATCGCACCGGCCAGCAGCACCAGGATGGCGGTCTCCGCGATCAGCAGGGTGGCGAGGACCTTGGCGCCCACGCGGATCGACCGGAAGCCGAGGAACCACACCGCGGCGATCCCGGCGAAGGCGTAGACCGGCCAGGGCAAGTCGATGCCCAGGAGGTCGTTCGCGGTGCCGGCGGCGAAGAAGCCGAAGGCGCCGTAGGTGCCGATCTGCAGGGCGTTGTAGGAGAACACCGCCAGCAGCGCCGCTCCCAGTCCGGCGGGGCGGCCCAGGCCGCGGGCGATGTACGAGTAGAAGGCGCCCGCGTTGCGGATGTGCGGCGTCATGGCGGTGAAACCGACCGCGAACAGGCACAGCACGATGCCGACGGCCAGATAGGCGACCGGGGCGCCGATGCCGCCGAAGAGGATGGCGAGCGGGGCGATGCCGGCCATCACGGTGAGCGGGGCGGCGGCCGCCATGACGAAGAAGACGATGTCGGTGACGCCGAGCGTGGCCCGCTGCAGGTGGCCGGTCGGCTCCGGCCCGGGGGTTGTCGGTGGCTGTTGGGGAGCGGTGGAGGTGTGGGGCTCGGTCATGGAGGTCTCCGCGTGATGCGTGAGGGTCGACGGGTGGGTTACTGACCTGGTGCGCGGCCCCAGCCGTGACGGCGCCTTTCGGCTACCGTCCTGCGGCAGGAACCGGCGTGGGGACGTGGGAGCCGTACGTGCGCCGGCCGGCGAGCCAGGTGCCCAGGACGGGCAGGTCCGCCAGCTCGCGTGGCGCGGTCTCGACCGGGTCGGCGGCGAGATGCACCAGGTCGGCCCACATACCGGGGCGCAGGACGCCCCACTTGTTCTCCTCGTACGCCTGGTAGGCGCATCCGGCGGAGTAGGCGGCCAGGGCGGTTTCGGTGTCGATCCGCTCCTGGGGGAGCCAGCCGCCGTCGGGGATTCCCTCGGGCGTCTGGCGGGTCACGGCGGTGGCGATGCCCCGCAGTGGTTCGTGATCGGTGACCGGCCAGTCGCTGCCGAAGGCGATGCGGGCGCCGGAGGCGAGCAGGGCGGCGATCTGGTATTGCCGTGCGCCGCGTTCCGGGCCGATCTTCGGCAGGATGAGTTCGGTCATCAGCCGGTCGGGCTGGGCCCACAGCGGCTGGAGATTGGCGATCACCCCGAATTCGGCGAAGCGGGGGAGGTCGGCCGGGTCGATCATCTGGGCGTGGGCGATGACCGGGCGGCGGTCGCGGGGGCCGTTGGTGCGGGCCGCGGCCTCGATCGCGTCCAGGGCGACCCGGACGGCGCCGTCGCCGAGCGCGTGGATGTGCGGCTGGAAGCCGAGGGCGTCGACCGCGGTGACGGCTTTCGCCAGTTCCGCCGGGGTCCAGTTGGCGATGCCGTGGGAGTGCGGGCAGTCGCTGTACGGCTCGAGGAGAGCCGCCGTGCCGGATTCGATGACCCCGTCCGCGAAGAACTTCACGGTGTGCGCGGTGAGCAGCCCGGGGGCGGCGCCCTCCACACGTTCACGTTCGGCAGCGATCCGGAGGATGTTCTCGCGCCAGTGCTCGGGCCCCAGGAAGTAGCCGAGGTCGGCACGGACGGGAAGCCCCGGGCCACTGGTCGCCGCGGTGATCCAGACGTCGGCGTGGTGGGGTTCGACCCAGGCGTCCTGCATCCATGTCACGCCGGAGGCGGCGAACCGGGCGGCGGTCTCCCGCAGGGCCTCCACCTGCACTTCGTGGGACGGCTGGGGTACGAGGTCGAGTACGGGCAGCATGGCGGGGAACTCCCGCAGGGTGCCCAGCGCTTCGGTGGAGCCTTCCCGGCGCACGATCTCCCCGCCGTCGGGGTCGGGCGTGGCGGCGGTGAACCCGGCCCGGCGCAGGGCCTCGGTGTTCACCCACGCCGTGTGGTGGTCCATCGTGCGCAGCGCCACAGGCCGGTCCGGGACGGCCGCGTCCAGCAGGCGGGCGTCGAACCTGCCGCCGGGGGCGAGCCAGGCGTCGAAGCCGTCGCCGGTGATCCACTCGGCCTCGGGGTGCGCGTCGGCCCAGTGCCGTACGGCCTCGACGATCGCCTCCATGGAGGTGCACTCGCGGACGGGTACTCCGAGCAGGCCCAGACCGCCCATTACCGGGTGCACGTGTCCGTCGCCGAACGCGGGCAGCAGCGCGCCTCCTCGTAGATCGACCACTTCGGTGTCGCTGCCCCGGGCGGCGAGCGCCTCCGGCCCGAGCGCGCTGATCCTGCCGCCCGTGACGGCGAGTGCGTCGACCACCAGGCTTTGGGCGTCCCCGGTCCTGACGGTCCCTTCGGTGAACACGATGTCGGCCTGCATGGTGGCGACGCCCTCCCGTCGTACGGCGAAAACCGAAACTGATTCGGTTTCGGTAATGTAGGGCTCACGCGAACCGCCGGGAAGAGTTTTACTGAAAGTCGTTCGGTAAACTTCCGGTGACATCGGGCGGGCGACCGTGCCGCCTGCGTATCGGTGAGACATACGAAGAGGAGCCCTCGTGCCCAGGCCGCGCACCCCTCTGCTGGACCGCCGACGCATCGGCGCGGCAGCGCTGAGAATCGCCGACGACCAGGGGGCCCTGACCATTCCCGCCCTGGCCAGGGAGCTCGGCGTCGCCCCGTCCGCGCTCTACCACCATGTGTCCGGCCGGGGCGAGATCATCTCGCTCATGCGGGAAGAGCTGGCCCTGGAGACCGACCCCGACGACTGGGACGCGTCACAGCCCTGGGAGCAGGCCCTCGAGGAATGGGCCCGCTCCTACCGCAAGGCCTTCGCCGCGCACCCCGGGGCCGTACCTCTGCTCGCCACCGCCCCGCTCGCCGAACCCTTCATGCACGCGATGTACGAGAAGGTCGCCGAACTCCTGCTGACCGCCGGCTTCAGCGCCAGCCAGGTCATGCCCCTGATCAACGCGCTGGAGAGCTTCGTCCTCGGCTCCGCCCTCGATCTCGTGGCCCCGCCGGTGATGGTCTCCGACGTGACCCGCGAAACCGCCCCGCACCTCACCGCCGTACTCGACGACACCCCCACCGACCACCGCCGCGCCGAACTCGCCTTCGACATCGGTCTCGGCGCCCTGATCACCGGCTTCCGGGCGCTCCTTCCCGGGTGACCAGGCTGGCACCGCCACACAAGCCCACGACCCGAGGAACCGTCATGACCGCCTCGTTCCACGTCCTGACCACCGGCTACGCCGACACACGGGTGGCCGGCACCGTCTCCCTGCTCGTCGACGGCGAGACCGTCGTGATCGTCGATCCCGGCATGGTCGCGGACCGCCGGCTCATCCTGGACCCGCTGGCTCCGCACGGACTCGCCCCCGAGGACGTCACCGACGTGGTCTTCAGCCACCACCACCCGGACCACACGCTGAACGCCGCCCTGTTTCCCGAAGCCCGCTTCCACGACCACATGGCCATCTACCAGGACGACGTCTGGGAGGACCGGAACGCCGACGGATACCGCCTCTCCCCGTCGATCACACTCATGACGACTCCCGGCCACACTGCCGAGGACGTCAGCACCCTGGCGACGACTGACGAGGGCCTGGTGGTCCTGACCCATCTGTGGTGGACAGCCGAGGGACCGGCCGACGACCCCTTCGCGCCCGACCGCGATCAACTGCGGGCGGCCAGGGAGAAGGTCCTGGCTCTCGGCCCGGCCCTGATCGTGCCGGGGCACGGTGCACCCTTCGTGCCGTCGGCGTCGACGCCCCTCTAGCCCGGCCTGTCCCGTAATAGGCCGCGGCAGGAACGTAGTCGGGATCAGTGCCGGGCGAACTGAACCCCGGTCCGTTGCGCGACGTCCGGCCGTATCGCGATCCCGCTGATGGTCAGCCGTTCTCCGTAGATGTCCGTGACTCTGATCGAGCCGCCGCAGCCGCTGCCGTTCTCGGAGAGGAAGTAGTTGTATTCGGTACGGGGCAACTGCCGCCAGCCGTCGCCGGCCCGGACCTCCAGGCGCGCCACCGGGTTGCGGTGGCCGATCGCCTGGATGCCGCACCAATAACGGCTGGACCCGTCCTTGTATCTGATGGAGATCGTGTCGGACGTGCTGGGACTCAGCAGTTGCCAGGTGATCGGTATCCGGCCGACCTTGAGATCGGCGAGTTTGGCGAAGGCCTGCTGACTGAGGTCGAGTTGCCCGGGTGCGCAGGGCAGGGGGCATACGTTGGTGATCCGTACCGTGATCGACTTGCCGTTGGCCGCGCGGACGAGCACGTGCGCGCCGCACGCCCTGGACGTCTCGTAGTCCGTGGCGTTCATGGCCGCGATCATGAGGTCGGGACTCGGGCCGAACAGGCAGGCGCCGTTTCCGTCGGCGGCCTCGTAGGCGGTGGCGACCCCGGTGTAGGGGGTGTTGGGCTGAATCCGCCCTGCCAGCGATGGCGTGTTGGGCGCCGCTCGCGGGGGCCGTTTCGGGGTGGCTTTGGCCGAAGGGCGTGCTGGACGGGTCTTCGCAGCGGCCGTCGGCGTCGGGCTGCCGGTCGCAGTCGGCTTCGCCGACGCGCTCGGGGTGCCCGTCGTGGTGGTGGCTCTCTCCTGGGCGGTGGCTCTGGGTGTGGCCGCGGCGTGCCCTGCCTCCGCCTCGCGGTCGGGGAGCGACCACCCCATGGCCAGGTAGGCGAGAACGGCCGCGGCGGTCACCCCCACCAAGGTGGTGCCCAGCGCAAGCCTGCGTCGTTGCCTGCGCTGACGCGCGTCCTGTCTCGCTGTGTTCATGCCTGTCCGTTCCGAGGATCGAGCCGGTGGTGCACTCCTCAGTGGCCGCAGAGAGCGAAAAGGTTGCCGTCGATTTCTCACTGGTTCCTACGGAGTTCTCACTGGGCCTACGGAGCTCCGCGGCAGCCGTATCCGGACGGCCTGTCAGGGCCACTCCCGGTGAACCGTCCTGTGGCGCGACTGCAACTTTCGGACGACCGGAACCCGCCCTGTCGGCGGGGGTTGTCTCACCGGTCGGCGGAGTGAATGCCTCAACGCGCCGCGCTGGGATGGAGGTGCTGGTCAGGACTAACGAGGAGTAGGCGCATGAGCAAAGTGAGGCCCAGAGCCGTGACAGCGCTGGCGATCGCCGTGGCGACCGTCTCCGGCACCGTGACGGCGGCCGGGGCCGCCGACACCGGGAGGATACGGGCGGACCTTCGTGCCGATGTGAACCGTGACGGTGCGGTCGATGTCTCCGGTGGTTCCGATGTCGCGGGCAAGACGACGTGGAGCAGCGGACGGGGCGCGATCTTCCTGCCGAACATCGGTGACAAGCAGCGGCGTTGCAAGACGAGGACGCCGGACGGCCGCTGGCTGTCCAATGCCCGGCTCGAGGCCTGCAACGACGCCCAGGGCAATGTCGTACGGGCGCCCGAGTACCTGGCGCCGCTGCGCACGGTCCCGGTCGACAACGTCTCGGACGCCGCCACCGGTGGCCTCCAGCTGGTCGGCGCGGGCAAGTCCAAGGTGCGGCTGTTCCTCAAGCGCGGCGACACCTGGACCTACGTCACCCCCGGCACCCGCGTCACCGCCGCCGAACTGCGCGCCGGACTCCAACTCGGCCTGGATGGGCGGGACGTGATCCGGGAGGACTGGGACGGCCGGATCACCGTCAAGTTCACCGTGACCGACGGCGACCGCACCTCCACGGACGAGGTGATGCTTCGCGCCGCCCCGGTCCTGACACAGCATCACCTGCAGCGCGCCGAGCAGGCGTTGGTCGTGGACGGAAACCGCAATGACCCCAACCAGCGGAAGTTCGCCCGAGAGTTCGCCAAGGAAGCGCGCAAGGCCGGTATCACCAAGCCGACGTACAAGTTCAAGGACGGCTCGGACATCTGGGCACAGGACTTCATCGAGCCCGGATACGTCAGCATGCCCGGCCCAGGCGGCAAGCCGCGCGTTCTGCGGGTGATGATGCGGTCGGCGCAGATGGACCGCCCGGCCGGCAAGCAGGTCTTCGAGCTGCGCGGCCCCGGTGTCGGCGTCGCACAGGTCAACAAGGGGAAGTACGACCAGATCAACTCCACCGGCAACCTGGAGACCATCCCGCCGTACGCCCACAACGGCAAGTCGTACCCGGCGGGCCGGATCATCACCGGCCGGCACGGCTCCCGGCTGCCCGCGCACACGGCGTTCCTCGAGGCCCAGCAGGCCCAGGATCCGCTGGTGCTCGACACCGGCTGGCTCGGCATCGGTCACGTGGACGAGTTCGTGCAGTTCCTGCCCGCCGACACCCCGCGCGGCTGGAAGATCGGCATCGCCGACCCGGAGGGCACGCTCGCCCTGCTGCGCAAGGCGCAGCGCGACGGGCACGGCCGCACAAAGGTGTTCTCCATTCCGCGCTCCTACGCCGACGGCCGCATCCCCACGATCGACCAGGCCCTGTCCGACAGGAAGCTGCTCAAGGACAACGCCTACGCCGCCCGGAAGATCAAGGAGAACCTGGCACTGCTGAAGCGCGAGACCGGCGTCACGGACGCCGAGATCGTGAAGATCCCCGCGATGTTCGAGCGCTTCGGCTTCCCCGGACAGGACGAGCCGTCGGACGGTGCCCCCACGCTCGGCGCCTACTACCCCGGAGCCATCAACGGGGTCGTACTCGCCCCCCATAAGTACCTCGCCCCCAAGCAGTGGGGCCCGGTCGTGGGCGGCAAGGACATCATCGCCGAGGCGGTGACCAAGGCGTACGCCAAGGTCGGCACCCGGGTGCGCTACCTGGACGACTGGCGCACCCACCACGTCGGCGGCGGCGAGGTGCACTGCGGCACCAACACGATCCGCGCCGCCGGCACCGCTTGGTGGAGCTCCCCCAAGTAGGCCCGGACCGCAATCCCCCTTACCTATTACCTAGGAGACCCGAGTGAGATACCGGAAGACTCTGCCCTTGCTTGCCGCCGTGGCCTGCTTCGCGACCGCCTGCGGTGGCGCGTCCAGCACCAACCAGGCCGCCCCGTCGGCCAGTTCCTCCGCGGCCGGCTCATCGCCGGCCTCCGAAGCCTCCGAGGAGCGGAACAAGAAGCTTGTTCTGCGCCTGTACTCGGAGGCGTTCAACAAGGACAAGACCGACGTGGTGAAGGAGCTCATCGGCACCGACTACGTGCAGCACGACAAGTCCCTGCCCGGCGGAGCCGACGGGCAGCTCAAGCAGTTCAAGGACCTCAAGGCGAAGATTCCCGGTGCGGTGGCGACCGTCAAGCGCGTGGCCACGGACCGTGACCTGGTGGCCGTGCACTGGCACGCGTCCGCCACCCCGGCGAACGAGGCGACCGGCCAGGCCAAGGTCGACCTGTACCGGGTCAACAACGGCAAGCTGGTCGAGCACTGGGGCATCACGCAGACCGTCCCGGCGAAGACGGCCAACGGGAACTCCCTGTTCAGCGACGTGTACCGGTACCCGAAGGGTGTACCGAACCTGTCCGAGGAACAGGAGGAGAAGAACCGGAGGTTCGCGGTCGACGCGTACCGCAAGCTCTCCGACGGGGACGCGAACGTGATCGACCAGAGCTGGGATCCGCGGTACTACCAGCACAACCCGGCGGTCGCGAACGGAACGGCTCCGCTGAAGCAGTTCCTGCAGCAGGGCACGCAGGGCGACGCCTCGCCCAGCAGCGCCCCCACCGAGGGCGGCGGGACCCGGTTCGGCAACACCCTCGCCGACGGCGACCTGGTGTGGGTCTTCAGCTCCGACTACGTGGTCGCGGACATCTTCCGAGTGATCGACGGAAAGATCATCGAGCACTGGGACGTGGCTGCTGACGAGCAGTAGCCCGGCCGGAAGGAATGATCGGCGGCGGGATGAGCAAGCCTCGTGTGGACCGGCGAGGGGCCAGAACCGGCTGTACGAGCCGATGCCGGTCCACACAGGTGCCGGCATTGATGAGAGCAATCAGCAGGTCCACCGCTTCGTCGCTCACCTGGTCCGGGCGGAGGCTGAGCGTGGTGACGGGCGGGGTCGTCGTCCCGTACTCCGGATCCTCACTGATGCACGCCACCAGCAGATCCCGCGGTACGCGAAGCCCGTGGTGCCGGGCGGCGGCGAGGATGTTGTGGCCGGAGTCGGAGTAGATGCCGATGACGGCGTCCGGTCGCGGATCGCGGTCGAGCAGCCGGCCGACCGCGTCCCGTTCCGCCGTGAAGTAGTCGGGCACGGAGGCGTACTCCTCGACGAGGGCGGGCAGGGCACGTTCGGCGCACCAGGACGCGTAGGCACGCTCGATCAGGTGCGGGTACTCGTCGTCGTGCAGGGGCAGGGAAAGCCCGATCCGCCGGGCGCCGGCCTCGGTGAGGTGGTCGAGCAGAAGGCGCAGGCCCGCGTCGTAGTCGGTTTCGACCCATGCGTCGCCCCAGCGCGGCTGGGGCGGCCGGCCGTCGCAGACCATGGGGATGCCACGCTCCCGCAGGAGAGAACACACCGGGTCGTCGACGCGCGGACCGACATGGATGACGCCGTCCAACGGCGTGTTGAGCCACATCCACGGTGACAACGAACTCGGCATCACCATGAGCAGGTAACCGCGCTCCTGCGCCGCGCCGATGGCGCTCAGCGCCAGCTGTGCGTAGTACGGGATCACGGTGTACGGGACGGGAAGGTCGCCGTACGTCGTCATGGTCAGACCGAGCACTCCGGTGCCGCCGCGGGCCAGGGCACGAGCCGTACCGGCCGGGGCGTAACCGAGTTCGCGTGCCGCCGTGAGCACGCGCTGCCTGGTCGCTTCGGAGAGCCGGCCGGTGCCGTTGAGCGCGTTCGACACCGTGGCCGTGGAGACCCCGGCCCGTGCGGCCACGGCGCCGAGCGTGGGGCGTTGCCAGACACGCGAGCTTCTCATGTTTCCCCAACAGCGCCCGTTGTTCCCCAACAGCCCGTTACGGGTTGTGGTTAACGCTTTAATCACTCAGCGTACCGGCGGCGGCCGGGACAGCCGCCGGGTGCGTCACATGAACATGAAAAGAGGAAGCGGTGGAGGCGACGAATACGCAGGTGCGGACGGGCACCATACCTCCGGTCGTTGCGGCGCGATATGCGCTGTGGACGTTTGTCATCGTCAATTTGGTGATTGTCGAGGCCTTGTTCTTCACGGCCGGGACCGGCAAGAACGGAGTGCTCACGGTCGCCAAGTTCTTCGGCATGCACGCCGCCCTGCTGTTGCTGTGCCAGCTGCTGTTGGTGGCCCGGCTGCCGTGGCTCGACCGCCGTATCGGCATGGACCGGTTGACCGTGTGGCACCGGTGGGTCGGCTTCACCCTGCTGTGGACCCTCCTCACGCACGCCTTCCTGGTGGTGCTGGGCTACGCGACGCTCGATGACGCGCCGATGACGAAGACCTTCTTCGCGCTGGCCGGAGTGCCGGCCTCCCTGTTCGGGATGCTGGCCGCGGCGATCGTCGTCGTGGTCGCCGCGGTCTCCGCCCGACAGGTGAGACGGCGACTGCGGTACGAGACCTGGCACGGCGTACACCTGCTGCTGTACGTGGCGTTGGGGCTGGCGTTCGTCCACCAGTTGCAGGAGCCCACCACCTTCAAGACCTCCGCGTTCGGGACGGCCTACTGGTGGGCCCTGTGGCTGTTCGCGTTCGGTGCCCTGATCACGGGCCGGATCGTGATGCCGCTGTGGCGCAACGCCTATCACCGCTTCGAGGTCGCGGAGGTGGTGCGGGAGTCCGACAACGTGGTGTCGGTGCGCGTCACCGGCCGTAACCTCGACAAGCTGCCGGCCCGGGCGGGCCAGTTCTGCATCTGGCGGTTCCCCGGGCACAACCACTGGTGGCTGGCCAATCCGTTCTCGCTGTCGGCGGCACCCGACGGCCGCAGCTTGCGCCTGACCGCCAAGGCGGCCGGCAACGCCAGCGCAGGCCTGCGGAACGTCCCGGTCGGGAGCCGCGCGTTCGTCGAGGGGCCGTACGGAGCGTTCACCGCGTTGCACCGGACGCGGCCCGGCGCCCTCCTGATCGCCGGAGGAGTGGGCATCACGCCGGTCCGAGCCCTGCTGGAAGAGGAACCGGCCGGTGACGTCGTCGTGCTCTACCGGGTGCGCAGCGAGGACGACGCCGTACTGATCGACGAGGTACGCACGCTGGTCGCGAACCGCGGCGGGCGGCTGCACCTGCTCACCGGCCGCACGGGCGAGACAAGCCCGCCGTTCGAGCCCGACAACCTCCTCGCCCTGGTCCCCGACCTGGCCGAACGCGACGTCTACGTGTGTGGCCCGCCCGCGATGACCTCGACCGTGCTCAGCTCCCTGCGCAGGCTGAAGGTCCCCCAACAACAGGTGCACGCCGAGCGGTTCGGCCTCGCCTGACGCGCGGGAGACAACGGGCAGGCTCGGAGCGCTCCGTGGACGGACCACGGAGCGCTCCGAGCGGACCGGTCAGAACTGACAGGTGTCCATCCAGCGCGTCACCAGCGAAGTGTTGTTCTTGTCGGCTTCGCGGGCGGGACCGCACAGGAACTGACCGAAGCGGGTGTCGGCACGCAGCCAGAGGCTGAAGAAGGACACGATCCACTTGCCCTGCTTGGCCTTGTTGCCGTAGCCCGTCATCGGACACAGATGGTCGCCCGGGACCTCGATGTACAGCTTCTCGGCCCGGGACATGGAGTTGTACCAGGGCACCGCGAAGCTGTTGCCACCCGCGACGGCGTCGCTTTGGCAGGTCATGAAGAACGTGGGATCGGTGACCGCGGAGAAGTTCTGGTTCGGGTAGTACGGGGCCGTGGGCACGCCCGCCCGGAACCGCGAGTCGTCCCGGAGGGCCGCCATCACGCCACCGCCGCCCATCGAGTGACCGGTCGCGCCCAGCGTGCCGTTGACCTTCCCCGATAGCGGGTTGCCGGCGGAGTTACCGAGCGCGAGCAACTGGGTGCCGGCGGCGCTGATCTGCCGGCCGCGGGATGCGGGATCGTCGGCGAGAGTGTTGGTGCCGACGTTGATGACGACGAAGCCCCAGGAGGCGAGCCGGGGTGCGAGCCACCGCAGGTTCTGCTGTGTGCCCTGATAGCCCGGCATCAGTACGACGCTCGGGTACGAGCCTCTGGCCGTCGGGTATGTGACCGTGCCTGAGCCGTACCCCCTTGGGTTGGGAACGGTGTAATTGGCGGTAGCCAGCGGCCCGTTGGGGGCTTCGAGGGAAGCGGTCGTCGGGTCCGGGATCGCGTTGATCGCGGGCTTGCCCTGGGACTGCCGGTCGGCGGCAGCCGGCGGGGCGGTGGCTGTCAGCAGAGTCAGCGCCATGCCGAGGGTGGTCGCCAGGGCGATCAGTGCCGTCAGGGCACGGGGTCGGGACCGTAACGGCGCGTTCCTGTCGGTTGAACAGCTGGATGGACGCATTGCTTTACCTCCGGATAGCGGTGAGAGCGCGGCAACCGGATAGCGAAGTGCGCTACCGGGACTGTTCGAAGAGCCAGTCGATGACCACGTCGTTCTCGTACGTCTGGGGCCATGAGAGGTGTGGGTTCACCGGTGTCGTGCCCGGCGGGTAGCTCGTGAACAGAACGTGACTGCGCGTGGCCCGGGCCTCCCGCAGGAGCGCCCGGGAACGGGCCTCGAACTGCGCCTTCGGCAGATCGTTGGCCCACTCCCCACGCGTGACCCGAGCACCGGCGCTCTCCAGCGCGTTCATCAGCGTCCAGGTGCCGGGCTTGCCGAACCGGCCCTCCCGGTAAGGGACTACCGGGTCGTCGACGGAGTGGTCGGCCCACATCGGGATGTGCGTGATCTTTTCCATGGCGGCCGTCTCGCCCCAGCCGGCCGTGGGCAGGGCCGCCGCGAACACGTCCGGTCGCTTCGCCAGCAGGCTGTAGATACCGCGCCCGCCCGAGGACAGGCCGACGAGATAGAGCCGGGCCGTGTCCACGTTGCGGGAGTGCTCGCTCACGAAGGTGTCGATGAGTTCGCTCAGCGCGGCCTGGACCTTGGGGTCGGTCCAGTCCGTGCCGTCGGGTCCGTCCATGGGACGGGGCAGGGGGATTTGCGGAGAGAGGACGAACGCGGGGTTACGTCGCTGTCGTTCCCCTTTGGCGAACGTGACCGCGATCCGGTTGGAGGTGAGCTGGGTCATGTTGTTGTCCGCGACTTCGCCACCGCCGTGCAGCGTGACGACGAGCGGATACCGCTTGCGCGTCCGAGGGTTCCGTACGAATCCCTCGGGCTGGTACAGCCGGAAGTCCAGCTCAAAACCCGCGGAGTCGGTGAAGGAACCGGCGGCGAAGTCGTCGACCACGGGATTGATCACGTCGTCGTTCCGGCTCGCGAACGGGCCTGCCTTGAGGACCAGTTCGCCTCCCGGGGTGCGTACGTCCTCCATCTGTCTGACGGAGTAGGCGCGGTCGAGCGGAAGGGGGTCGGTGCCGGCGGCCCGCGCGTTGGAGTCGCTCGGGTCGAGTTCGATGATCAGGCGGTCCCCCGGCCGTCCGGGGCGAGAGCGGCCGTCCACGTCGGCGGTGGCGTTGGAGTAGACGCGGGTCACCGTGCGAGCCGCTGTCTGCCCGCCCACCGTGGCCTTCACCTGGAACGCCGAGGGCGGGATCACCGCACCGCGTAAGTCGATGCGATGCGCGTACTGGACGGCGACGGCTGTCACCAGCCAGTTGTTCCTGGGCGTCACGCTCGTGACGAGGTCCGTTCGCAGGACCGGATTGAGCCCGGAGGCCGCTTGTCGCCCTTCAGGTGCGGCTGTCGGGGTGTCGGCGGCCGCGGGGGTTGCCGCGCTCACGGCCGGCGCCGCGACGGCACCTGCGGTGACGGCGAGCACCGTACGTCTGGTGATCCGTCTCATGGGTTCTCTTCTCGGTCGGTGGGACCCAACTGAGGCTTGGGACACCAGAGTTGAAGCACCGGCGTTCGGTGTCCAGCATCAAACCGAGATCGGTCCATGCGTTCAGCGCATCAATGCGAGCGGGCGCACCCCCGAGCCGAGTCAGTCGGTGGCGTGCCGACCGGCGCGGCGCTGGCGGGGCAGGGCCGGCTTGGCGGGGGTGGTGAGCGTGAGCTGGCGGACGAGCTGCTGGAAGGAGAGCAGGGCGGTGACCGGCGGAAGGGCCGCCACCGCCATCGAGACCGGCGTCTTGGGGGCGTGGGCGACGCACAGGCACATCGCGACGGCGGAGAACAGCAGCACCACGGCCCAGGAGTGCGCGGCGCGGCGGCGGTGCAGCGCGGCACGCAGGATGGACAGCGAGGCCACCAGCCACGGTCCGTAGACCAGCAGCGGCCACCATGCGCCCAGCCCATGGGCCCCCGGGGACGCCACCCGGCGCAGGGGGTCGTAGGCGACCAGCGCGCCGAGCACGCTCACCATGGCCACGATCACCGCCGTCAGTGCCGCGATGGTCAGGCTCAGCACCTTCAGCCACGGCCTCTGGAACCAACGGGCGCACCGCACCAGCCTGCTGGGCCGCCGACGGGCACCGCGCTTGCGCGGGACGTGGGGCGCCGCGGAGACGGGCGTGTCGGGAGTGCCGGTCTGGAGCAGCCGGGTCAGGTCCTGGTCGAAGTCCCACTCGGTGTGCAGGCCTTCGGGGAGCGTGGGGTCGAGCACATCCGCTCCGAAGGAGCCCGGGTGGTATCCAGTGCTGTCCAACCCGTCCTCGGGTTTGGGCCAGTAACCGCTCATGCCGTCACCGTGCCCTGCGGGCTCATCGTCGCCATGCACTCCCCAACGAGGGGAAAATTAGCTGGATACGCCCAATTTAAAAGCAATGTACCCATATTGATGCGCTTAATGATCTTCTGATGTGTGGCCTCGGCCGATGTGTGGGCGATCTCTCTCCCGAGGGGCAGATCACGAGGTCACGACGCATGGGAGCCTTCGATGGACAGCCCGAACGGACCTCCCACGTGGCCTCTCGTGGGCGGTGAGTCCAGAGTCGTACTAAGATTTCCGGCTTGTTACGAAGCTGGAGCCGGACAACCCCAGGCAGACCTGCGGACCCGCCAGCGCCCCGGAGGTTTTTCCGGGAACGAGAGGCGAGGTCGCGATGGCAGCCATACACGAGAGCAGTGCTCTCGGTGTGCTCGACGCAGAGATCCGCGAACAGTTCGGCGATACGGCACGTTTCTCCGCGGGCCCAGCGGCCTCTCCCCGCACCCTTGTCGACATCTTCGAGGCCTCCGTCCGCTCGTATCCGGACGAGCTCGCCCTGGACGACGGCACCCGCCCGCTCACGTACCGGGCGCTGGCCGTCGAGGTCGAGAACCTGCGGCGACGCCTGAGCACTGCCGGGGTCGGCCTCGGCGACCGAGTCGGAGTGCGCGTCCCCTCCGGGACCAATGATCTGTACGTAGCCATCCTCGCCGTACTGGCCGCCGGTGCCGCCTACGTTCCCGTGGACGCCGAAGACCCGGACGAGCGGGCCGAGTTGGTGTTCGGCGAGGCCGGAGTGCGGGCGGTCGTCGGGGCGGGGCACGAGCTGACCGTCGGCGAGAAGAGCGAGATTCCCGCCGCGCGGCCCGGTATCGAGCACGACGCCTGGATCATCTTCACCTCCGGCTCGACCGGCAAGCCCAAGGGCGTCGCCGTCAGTCACCGCAGCGCCGCCGCCTTCGTGGACGCCGAGGCCCGGCTGTTCCTCACCGAGGAGCCGATCGGGCCCGGCGACCGGGTCATGGCCGGGCTGTCCGTCGCCTTCGACGCCTCCTGCGAGGAGATGTGGCTGGCCTGGCGGTACGGGGCCTGTCTGGTGCCCGTGCCGCGTTCCCAGGTGCGCAGCGGCGCCGATCTCGGGCCCTGGCTCGTGGAGCAGGAGATCACCGTGGTGTCCACGGTGCCGACGCTGGCCGCCCTGTGGGAGCCGGAGGCCCTCAACGACGTACGGCTGCTGATCTTCGGCGGCGAGGCCTGTCCGCCCGAGCTGGTCCAGCGGCTGGTGACCGAGGGACGCGAGGTCTGGAACACGTACGGGCCGACCGAGGCCACCGTGGTCGCATGCGCCTCGCTGATGACTGGCGAGGAGCCGATCCGGATCGGGCTGCCGCTGAACGGCTGGGAGCTGGCCGTCGTCGACGAGGCCGGGGAGCCGGTGCCGATGGGCGCCAGCGGACAGCTGGTCATCGGCGGAGTGGGCCTGGCCCGCTACCTCGACCCGGAGAAGGACGCGGAGAAGTACGCCCCGCTGGAGTCGTTGGGCTGGAAGCGTGCGTACCGCAGTGGTGACCTGGTCAAGGCCGAGCCGGAAGGGCTGGTCTTCCTCGGACGGGCCGACGAGCAGATCAAGCTCGGCGGACGGCGGATCGAGCTGGGCGAGGTGGACGCCGCGCTCCAGGCGCTTCCCGGCGTCCAGGGTGCGGCCGCCGCCGTGCGCAGCGCGCGCAGCGGCAACCAGTTGCTCGTCGGCTATGTGGTGACGCAGGACGGCTGGGACCACGCGGCGGCCGTCGAGAAGCTGCGTGCCGAACTGCCCGCCGCCCTGGTCCCGTTGATCGCGCCCGTCGACGAGCTGCCGACGCGTACGTCCGGCAAGGTCGACCGGAACGCGCTGCCGTGGCCGCTCGAAGGCCTCGAGACCGGTGGCCCCACCGAGCAGCTGTACGGCACCGAAGCCTGGCTCGCCGAGCAGTGGAGCGAGGTGCTCGGCATCCCGGTGGGCAGCGCGCGGGACGACTTCTTCGCGATCGGCGGCAGCAGCCTGGCCGCCGCCCAGCTCACCACCAAGCTGCGCACCCGCTACCCCAGCGCCGCCGTGGTCGACCTCTATCAGCACCCCGTGCTGCGCAAGCTGGCCCGGCATCTGGAGAAGTCCGCGCAGGACGACGGGGCCTCCCGCTCCGTACAACCAGTGCCGCTGCGGGCCAAGGTCGTTCAACTGCTCCTGCTCATCCCCCTGTTCACGCTGCTCGGGCTGCGCTGGACCGTGGCGCTGGCCGCGCTCGGCAACGTCCTGCACTGGTTCGGCCCGTATCCCTGGGCTCCTCAGACTTCATGGTGGGCCGTCGCTGCCGGGGCGGCGCTGCTCTTCAGTCCGCCGGGGCGGCTCGCGATCGCCGCGGGCGGTGCCCGGCTGCTGCTGCGCGGAGTGAAGCCCGGCCGGTACCCGCGCGGCGGGAGCGTGCATCTGCGGCTGTGGACGGCGGAGCGGCTCGCCGAGTTCAGCGGTGCGACCTCGCTGACGGGGTCCTGGCTGGAGCGGTACGCGCGGGCGCTCGGCGCCAAGATCGGCCCCGATGTGGATCTGCACTCGCTGCCGCCGGTGACCGGCATGCTCAAGCTCGGCCGCGGTGCCGCCGTCGAGTCCGAGGTGGACCTGTCCGGGCACTGGCTGGACGGCGACCGCCTGGAGATCGGCACCGTCAAGGTGGGCGCCGGTGCGGTGGTGGGCACCCGCGGCATGCTCTTCCCCGGCGCCCGCGTCGGCAAGCGGGCCGAGGTGGCCCCCGGTTCCGCGGTGTCTGGGCACATCCCCACCGGTCAGCGCTGGGCGGGCGCTCCCGCCGTCAAGCTCGGCAAGGCGAAGCGGGACTGGCCCAAGGAGCGCCCGCAGAAGGGGACGTACTGGCGTGTCGTGTACGGCGCGACCGGGTTCGCCCTGAACGCCCTGCCGTTGGTCGCGGGCCTTGCCGCCCTGCTCGTTGCGGGCCTCTTCGTCTCGCCGGACGCCGGGCTCGGCGGCGCCCTGCGGGGCGCCGCACTCGCGCTGGTGCCGGCGACGCTGACCTTCGGTTTCACGTACGCGCTGCTCCTGCTGATCTCCGTACGACTGCTCAGTCTCGGCCTGCGTCCCGGCACGCACCCCACGCACAGCCGCATCGGCTGGAAGGCCTGGACGGTCACACAGCTCATGGACCGCTCCCGCGAGACGCTGTTCCCGCTGTACGCCGGGCTGGTCACGCCGGTGTGGCTGCGGCTGCTCGGGATGAAGATCGGGCGGGGCGCCGAGGTGTCCACCGTCCTCGCGCTGCCCAGCCTCACGACGGTCGGCGAGGGCGCGTTCCTCGCGGACGACACACTGACCGCTCCGTACGAACTCGGGGGCGGCTGGATGCGGATCGGGCGGGCGGAGATCGGCCGCCGTGCCTTCCTCGGCAACTCCGGGATGACCGCGCCGGGCCGCTCCGTGCCGGACGGCGGCCTGGTCGGGGTGCTGTCCGCGACGCCGAAGAAGGCGAAGAAGGGCAGCTCGTATCTGGGGCTGCCGCCGGTGAAGCTGCCGCGGGCGACGAGCGACGGTGATCAGAGCCGTACGTACGACCCGCCCGCGCGACTGCTGTGGGCGCGCGCGCTCGTGGAACTGTGCCGGATCATCCCGGTGTTCTGCTCGGCCGCGCTGGCCGTGCTGACGGTGGCCGCGCTGAGCGTGCTGGGGGTGTGGGCGTGGCTGCTCGGCGGATTGGTGCTGCTCGGCGCGGGCGCGGTCGCCGGCCTGCTGTCCATCGTCGCGAAGTGGCTGCTCGTGGGCCGGCACCGGGCCGGTGAGCACCCGCTGTGGAGCGGCTTCGTGTGGCGCAACGAGCTGGCGGACACCTTCGTCGAGGTGGTGGCCGTGCCGTGGCTGGCCGGTTCCGTGGCCGGTACGCCGCTGATGTCGCTGTGGCTGCGCGGGCTCGGCGCCCGGATCGGCAAGGGCGTCTGGGTGGAGAGCTACTGGCTGCCCGAGACGGACCTGGTCACCCTCGGGGACGGCGCCACCGTGAACCGCGGCTGCGTCCTGCAGACCCACCTCTTCCACGACCGGATCTTGCGGACGGATACTGTGGTCCTCCGTGAGGGCGCCACCCTGGGCCCGGGCGGAATCGTTCTGCCCGGCAGCACCGTCGGGGCGCGCAGCACACTGGGACCCGCATCCCTCGTCATGGCGGCGGAATCCGTTCCCGACGACACCCGTTGGCTGGGCAACCCGATCGAAGCATGGCGTTCCTAGGCGCAGCCCGTACGGCGCCCGGGGCGGGGGCACCGGCACGTCGTACGAGCACAGGGCAGGGAGCGGACACAGCAGTGGTTCAGCGGACAGTGGGAGCGGACCCGTACTTCCCGGCGAACGGGGATGCCCGCTACCGGGTGCACCGGTACGAACTCGCCCTGGACTACCGTCCCGGCCCCAACCGGCTGTCCGGCACCGCCCGGCTCAACGCCATAGCGGGCCGGGGGCCGCTCGCCGAGTTCCTGCTGAACCTCGCCGACTTCAAGGTGGGCCGGGTACGGGTCGACGGCCGGGCGCCGCACTACACACACCGGGGCGGCCGGCTCCGCATCCGCCCGGCGAAGCCGATCCGGGCCGGGGCCGCCTTCACGGTGGAGGTGCACTGGTCGGGCAATCCCAAGCCGGTACGCAGCCCCTGGGGCGGGCTCGGCTGGGAGGAGCTGGAGGACGGGGCGCTGGTGGCCAGCCAGCCGGTCGGGGCGCCGTCCTGGTACCCGTGCAACGACCGGCCCGCCGACAAGGCCTCGTACCAGCTGTCGATCACCACGCCGTCCGCGTACTCGGTCGTGGCGGGCGGCCGGCTGCTGACCCGGACGACGAAGGCCTCGACGACCACCTGGGTCTACGAGCAGTCGGCGCCCACCTCCAGCTACCTGGTCGGGCTGTCCATCGGCAAGTACCAGACGGTGTTGCTCGGCGACCCCGGCCTCGGCGGTGTGCCCCAGGCCGGGCACATCCCCGCGCACCTGCTCACCCCGTTCTCCCGGGACTTCGCACGGCAGCCCGCGATGATGGAGCTGTTCGAGGAGGTCTTCGGCCCCTACCCGTTCGGCGAGTACGCGGTCGTCGTCACCGAGGAGGAGCTGGACGTCCCCGTGGAGGCACAGGGCTTGTCCCTGTTCGGCGCCAACCACGTGGACGGAGCGCGGGGTTCGGAACGCCTCATCGCTCATGAGCTGGCACACCAGTGGTTCGGCAACAGTGTGAGCATCGCCGACTGGCGGCACATCTGGCTGAACGAAGGGTTCGCGAAGTACGCGGAGTGGCTGTGGTCGGAGCGGTCGGGGGGGCGCAGTGCGCAGGCGCTGGCCGCTTTGGCGCACCGGAAGCTGGCGGGGTTGCCGCAGGATCTCCAACTCGCGGACCCGGGGCGCAAGTTGATGTTCGACGATCGGCTCTACGAGCGGGGCGGGCTCGTGCTGCACGCTGTGCGCTGCGCGCTGGGCGACGAGTCCTTCTTCCGGATGCTGCGCGCATGGGCTGCGCTGCATCGGGGTGGCGCGGTGACGACGGAGTCGTTCACGCGGCACGCCGCGCGGTACGCGTCCGATTCGCTAGACGACATGTTCACGGCGTGGCTGCACGAGACGGCACTGCCGCCGCTGCCGTCCGCGTCCGGGGCGGCGATTCCGGCTCGGCCGCCGTACCCGCCGGGTGCCTCCGGCGGTTGAGCGGTTGGGTTCGTTGTCTTGTGCGGGTGCGTTGTGGTTGCTCGCGCAGCCGTGCGGGGTGCCTCCGGCGGTTGGGCGGGTGCGGGTTGAGTGTGGCTGGTCGCGCAGCCCCGCGGGGTGCCTCCGGCGGTTGGGCGACTGCGGCACCGTCGTGGCTGGTCGCGCAGTTCCCCGCGCCCCTTGGGTGGTTGGTGGGTGCGGGGCCGCGGTCCGGTGCGTCAGCCCGTCGCCAACGGGGCATACGACCCCTTGCTGATGCAGGGTGCTGGTGTGCCCAGACCGAAGCTAAGCGACGGGCATAGGACGCACCGGCCCACGTCCCCTCCCGCCGGAGGGAAGCTGCGGGTAGTCGGGTGTCCGGGCTTTCCGCGCGGGCGGGTTCCGAGGCGCGGGCCCCTTCCGGGCCGCGGGCTGGTACCGGGCGTGGGCCCATTCGGGCCGCGGGCTGGTTCGGGGCGCGGGCCCCTTCCGGGTCGCGGGCTGGTACCGGGCGCGGGCCCTTCCGGGCCGCGGGCTGGTTCGGGGCGCGGGCGCCTTCTGGGGCGGGGGGCTTTCGGTTCGCTTGCTCTTCCGGGTGCGGGCAGGTTTTTAGGGGCGCGGGGAACTGCGCGACCAGCCACAACGCACCCGCAGCCGCGACACGACTGTCACCCACCACCCCGGTAGGCACCCACCCGCGCGTGAGCACCCCACCCACCCCGCAAACCCACCCACCCGCCGAAGGCGACGCCCACCCACCCGCCGGAGGCAGGGGGCCTGGGGGCGGAGCCCCCAGTTTCGGGAAGGGGCGGGGCTGGGGAGAAAGGAACCCCTCGCTCAGGGGGCGGTCGCGGCACAATGGGGCCATGTCTCGACGTGGTTCTCGGCAGCGGGCGCGTGGTCGTGCGGCGGATGCCGGTGCGTGCCCCTGCGGCCTCGGCGCGCCGTACGCGGAGTGTTGTGGACGCCTGCACTCCAGCGCGCAGGCGGCCGCGACCGCCGAAGCGCTGATGCGGTCGCGATACTGCGCGTTCGTGCGACACGACGAGGCATACCTGCTACGGACGTGGCATCCGCGAACCCGACCGCCCCGCGTGGAGCTCGAGCCGGGGACCCGCTGGACCGGGCTGGAAATCCTCGGCACCGCCGAGGGGACGGCGTTCCACAGCAAAGGAACCGTCACCTTCCGCGCCTCATACGCCGGAGGCGCACTGCACGAGCGCAGCCGATTCGAGCGCGTCGACGGAGCATGGGTGTACGTCGACGGGGAGTTCATCGAGTAACCGGCAGCGGACATCGAGCTGCGGGCGTATGCGGCTCAGGGCGCCAGTATGTCCAGTTCCTGAAGCGCGCCCACCGCGATTTCCCGGGTCAGTTCCTCCGCACGGGCCCCGTCGCGCTCCCGTACCGCCTCCGCAACCTTGACGTGCAGGGTGACCGCGGCCGGGTCGGGGTCCCAGAACATGACCTGGTGGCGGGTGCGGCCCGCCAGGACCTCCGCGACGACGTCGCCGAGGCGCGCGAACATCTCGTTGCGGGACGCGTTGAGGATGACCCGGTGGAAAGCGACGTCATGGAAGAGGTACTTCTCGAGCTGATGGCCGCGTGAGCTGGCGACCATCCCCAGGGCGCACTCGGTGAGTTCGGCACACTCTTCGGCCGTGGCGTGCTGGGCGGCAAGACCCGCGGCAACCGGTTCGACGGCGGAACGCAGCACCGTGAGCGAGCGCAGCTGGCGCGGCCGGTCGGCGCCCGCGAGACGCCACCGGATGACCTGCGGATCGTAGACGTTCCACTCGGAGGTTGGGAGCACGGTCACGCCCACCCGGCGGCGTGACTCGACCAGGTGCATCGATTCCAGGACCCGTACGGCCTCCCGCATCACCGACCGCGACACATCGAAGCGCTGCGCCAGTTCGTCGGTGCGCAGGACGCTGCCCGGCGGGTACTCACCCGCGGTGATGGCGGGACCGAGGCTCTCCAGTACATGGCCGTGCAGCCCCCGGCCCGGTGTGGTCATGAGGTTCAGCCTACGAGGCGGTTCGTGCGGAGAAAAAGTCAGACCTTTATGGCACCGACTCTTGAATTCGTATGACTAATGAGTTTCAGTGTCGTGCACGGATGCGGCACCCGTCGATGTCGACTGCTCGATGTCGGCCCATCCGGTGACGAAGAAGAAGACAGCGAGAACACGATGAATCAACCGCGGTTCCCCCATGTCGTCGTGGTCATGGGTGTCGCAGGCACCGGCAAGACCACCGTCGGGCCCCGTGTCGCCGACCGGCTCGGCGTGCCGTACGCCGAGGGCGACGAGTTCCACCCCGAGGCCAACATCGCCAAGATGTCGGCCGGTACGCCGCTCACCGACGAGGACCGCCGGCCCTGGCTGGACGCCATCGGCCGGTGGGCGCACGAGCGGGCGGGGCTCGGCGGGGTGGTCAGCTGCTCGGCGCTGAAACGGAGTTACCGCAACCGCTTGCGGGCCTCCGCGCCCGGCGTCGTCTTCGTTCATCTCACGGGTGACCGCAGGCTCATCGAGGACCGGATGGCGCACCGTCAGGGGCACTTCATGCCGACGGCGCTGCTGGACTCCCAGTTCGCCACCCTCCAGCCGCTCGAGGCGGACGAGGCGGGTGTCGCCGTGGACGTCTCCGGCAGCCCGGAGGAGATCGCCGAGCGGGCCGTGACCGCACTGCGCGGCCTCGACCGGTAACTCCTCGCCCAGCAACGCCCCGAGTACCCCCTGAGCAGTAACTCCCCCTCCCCCCAAGCCACTCAAGGAACAACACCGTGACCAGTCTCAGTGTCGAGATGCTGGCAGCGGAGCCCGTCGAGCCGATTACCTCGGCGGGTCACGCACAGCTGGGCATAGCCGTCCTGGCGGGCATCGCCGTCATCGTCCTGCTCATCACGAAGTTCAAGCTGCACGCCTTTCTCGCACTGACCATCGGCACACTGGCGCTGGGCGCCATCGCCGGGGCGCCGCTCGACAAGGCCATCGAGAGCTTCAGTGCCGGCCTCGGCTCGACGGTCGCCGGTGTGGGTGTCCTGATCGCGCTCGGTGCCATCTTGGGCAAGCTGCTCGCGGACTCCGGCGGCGCGGACCAGATCGTCGACACGATCCTCGCGAAGGCCGGTGGGCGGTCGATGCCATGGGCGATGGTGCTGATCGCCTCGGTGATCGGACTGCCGCTGTTCTTCGAGGTCGGCATCGTGCTGCTGATTCCGGTCGTTCTGATGGTGGCGAAGCGCGGCAACTACTCGCTGATGCGGATCGGTATCCCGGCGCTCGCGGGTCTGTCCGTGATGCACGGTCTGATTCCGCCGCACCCCGGCCCGTTGGTCGCGATCGACACCGTGAAGGCGGACCTCGGCGTCACCCTCGCCCTCGGTCTGCTCGTCGCGATACCGACCGTGATCATCGCGGGGCCGATGTTCTCGAAGTACGCGGCCCGCTGGGTGGACGTGCCCGCCCCCGAGAAGATGATCCCGCAGCGCACCTCCGACGAGTTGGAGAAGCGTCCCGGGTTCGGCGTCACCATCGCCACCGTGCTGCTGCCGGTCGTGTTGATGCTCGCCAAGGCGCTGGTGGACATCGTTATCGACGATCCCGAGAACACGGTGCAGCGTGTCTTCGACGTGGTCGGGTCGCCGCTGATCGCGTTGCTCGCGGCGGTGATCGTCGGCATCTTCACGCTTGGGCGGGCGGCTGGGTTCGCCAAGGACCGGATCTCTACGACGGTCGAGAAGTCTCTCGGGCCGATCGCGGGCATTCTGCTCATCGTCGGGGCGGGTGGCGGTTTCAAGCAGACGCTGATCGACTCCGGGGTGGGTCAGATGATTCTGGACATCTCCGAGGACTGGTCGATACCCGCGCTGCTTCTCGCGTGGTTGATCGCGGTGGCGATTCGGCTTGCGACGGGGTCCGCGACCGTTGCCACGATCTCGGCGGCCGGGCTTGTGGCGCCGCTTGCGGCCGATATGTCTACGGCGCATGCGTCTTTGCTGGTGCTGGCTATTGGGGCGGGGTCGTTGTTCTTCAGCCATGTGAACGATGCCGGGTTCTGGCTGGTGAAGGAGTACTTCGGCCTTGATGTCGGCCAGACGATCAAGACGTGGTCAGTGATGGAGACCATCATCTCGGTGGTCGCCGGGGGCGTGGTGCTGCTGCTGTCGCTGGTCCTTTAGCGGCGTCGACTCCTCGGGGGGGCACAGGTTTCTTTCCCCAGCCCCGCCCCTTCCCGAAACTGGGGGCTCCGCCCCCAGGCCCCCTGCCTCCGGCGGGGTGGGTGGGCGCCTTCGGCGGGTGGGTGGGTTCTCGGGGTGGGTGGGGCGCCTCCGGCGGGGGTGCTTGGAGTGTGTGGGGCGCCTATCGGGGTGGGGGGTGACAGCGTGTCGCGGGTGCGGGTGCGTTGTGGCTGGTCGCGCAGTTCCCCGCGCCCCTAAAAACCTGCCCGCACCCGGAAGAGCAAGCGAACCGAAAAGCGCCCGCCCCGGAAGGCGCCCGCGCCCCGAGCAAGCCCGCGGCCCGGAAGGGCCCGCGCCCGGTACCAGCCCGCGCCCCGGAAGGGGCCCGCGCCCCGAACCAGCCCGCGGCCCGAATGGGCCCGCGCCCGGTACCAGCCCGCGGCCCGGAAGGGGCCCGCGCCTCGGAACCCGCCCGCGAGGAAAAGCCCGGACCCCCGACTACCCGCCGCTTCCCGCCGGCGGGAGGGGACGTGGGCCGGTGCGTCCTATGCCCGTCGCTTAGCTTCGGTCTGGGCACAGCTGCGCCCTGTGGAAGCAAGGGGTCGTATGCCCTGTTGGCGACGGGCTGACGCACCGGACCGCGGCCCCGCACCCACCAACCACCCAAGGGGCGCGGGGAACTGCGCGACCAGCCACAACGGCGCCGCAGCCGAAAACGAACCCAACCGCCCAACCGCCGGAGGCACCCCGCACGGCTGCGCGACCAGCCCCAACAGCGCCGCAGCCAAAAACGAACCCCCTACAGACGCCAATGCGAATGCTCCCGCTTAGCCCACTCCCTGCTCACCCACCCCGTCCGCATCCCCCTCCGCGCCTCCGGATCCGCCAGCGCCATGCCGATGTGCCCGGCCAGGACGATGCCGATCGTCAGGGCCAGCCAGTCGTGGACGAACGTCGCACTGGTCCGCCACACCAGTGGCGTGAGATGCGTGAACCACATCATCAGCCCGGTGCCGAGCATCACCAGCGTCGCCCCGGCAATCCACGCCGCATACGTCTTCTGACCGGCGTTGAACTTCCCGGCCGGACGCGACTCGGGCCGGGCGTCGCGGCGCAAAGCCGACCGCAGCCACACCCGGTCATGCGGCCCGAACCGGTTCAGCAGCCGCAGATCCGCGCGGAACGCCCGCGAGACGAGCCCCACCAACACCGGAACCGGCAGCAACAACCCCGACCACTCATGCACCACAACCACCAGCGCACGCCGCCCGACCAGTTCCGCCAGCTGAGGCACGTACAGGCAGGCGGCGGTCACCACACACACCCCCATCAACACAGCCGTCACCCGGTGCACCCACCGCTCACCCCGGCTGAACCGCCGCACCCGCCCAGAGGCGGCAGAGCCCGAGGCGGCGGAGGAGGCGGAACCGACGGCCTCGTCGGACCCCGCCGAACCACCCGCCCGCGCCGGACCAGGCGATGGCGCCGAACCACCCGCCCCCGCCGGACCAGGCGCCCGCCCCGAACCCCCCGCCACCGACGGAGTCTCACGTGGCCTCATCATCACGTCCGTTCGAGCGCCCCACCCACGCGTCCACGTCGTAGCCGCGCTTCTCCCAGTAGCCGGGACGGACGTCCGACGTGAGGGTGATGCCGGAGAGCCACTTCGCGGACTTGTAGAAGTACATGGGAGCTACGTAGAGGCGGACGGGGCCGCCGTGGGAGTGGGACAGGTTCTTGTCCTGCATACGGAGGGCGACGAGAACGTCGTCGCGGCGGGCCTGGGACAGCGTCAGGCTTTCCGAGTACGCACCGTCGAAGCACATGAAGCGCACGGCCCCTGCCGAGGACCGCACTCCTGCCGCGTCCAGCAACTGCGAGAGTCGTACGCCTTCGAAAGGCGTGTCCGGCACCCGCCAGCCCGTGACGCACTGGACGTCGCGGACCATCCGGGTCTGCGGCAGGGCGCGCAGCTCGGCGAGCGTGTACGTGGTGGGGCGGTCGACCAGGCCGTCGATGGTGAGGCGGTAGTCGTCCTCGCCCTTCTTCGGGACGGACGAGGTGACCGAGTAGTAGCGGAAGCCGCCTCCGTTGGGGAGGAGGCCGGTCAGTCCGGTGGGGTCCTTGTCGGCGGCGCCGCCGAGGAAGGACTCGAGGCCTCGCTGGAGCACGGGCGCGGCGGCGACGCCGAGCGCCCCGAGTCCGAGCGTGCCGAGCAGAAGCCGCCGCCCAATGGGGGCGCCGCCGGGCTCCGGTTCCGATGCTGTCGGTTGTTCCGACGGTTGTTCCGAGTTCACGAAACGATTCGAGCACTCCCGGCCCCAGGAAAGCCAGGGGCCAGGAGTGCCCGTCAGTAATCCGTAACCACTAGTTCGTAACCACGAGCGCATGACCCGTAGCCCGTAGCCCGTAGCACCTAATTCGTGCTGGACTCCGCCGCCTTGTCCAGCTGGAACGCCTCGTTGCCGAGCCCGATGCGGGCGTGCGCCTCGGGGTTGCGGGAGCGCAGCAGCAGGCCCTGGAGGAGGCCGAGGACGGCGGCCAGCAGGATGATGCCCGGCAGCACCCAGGTCGCCAGGGAACCGGGGCCCGCGCCCACGAGTACGTCGAAGTCCGTGACGGTGTAGAAGGCGATGACCAGGAGCGAGACGCCCGCGATCGCGGAGGCGGCCAGCCGCCAGGCCTGCGCGCCGGCGGCGCCGCGGCGGACGAAGAACACGATGACCGAGAGCGAGGCCGCCGCCATGAGCAGGATGACGCCGAGCGCTCCGATGTTGCCGAGCCAGGTGAACAGCTGCAGCACGGGAGCGGTCGGGTCACCGGTCGGCTTGTCGTCGGCCACCGCGAAGCCGGCCACGACCAGCACGGCGACGACGGTCTGCAGGAGCGAGCCCGTGCCGGGGGCACCGCTCGTGCCCGACGTGCGGCCGAACGCGGCGGGCAGCAGCCCCTCGCGGCCCATGGCGAAGGCGTACCGCGCGACGACGTTGTGGAAGCTGAGCATCGCCGCGAACATGCCGGTCACGAACAGGACATGGAGTACGTCCGTAAAGGTCCCGCCGAGCCGCGACTCGGTGAGGAAGAACAGCAGCCCGGCACTCTGCTCCTGCGCCGTGCCCACGATCGCCTTGGGTCCGGCGGCGACGGTCAGCGCCCAGGAGCTGATCGCGAAGAAGACGGCGACGAAGCCGACCGCGAGGAACATCACGCGCGGGACCAGGATGTGCGGACGGCTGGTCTCCTCGGCGTACACGGGGGCCTGTTCGAAGCCGAGGAAGGCGGCGACGCAGAAGCACAGCGCGGTGCCGAGGCCCGCCCCGGTGAGCGTGTCCGGGTTGAAGGCGTGCAACGACAGGCCCTCCCCGGCGGGGTCGGCGACGGCCGCGAAGTCGAAGATGACGACGAGCGCCACCTCGATGATCAGCAGGATGCCGAGCACGCGCGCGTTCACGTCGATCTTCAGCCAGCCGAGCAGGCCGACGACGATCGCGGCGATCAACGACGGTATCCACCAGGCGATTTCGAGGTCGAGGTACGTGGCGAACAGTCCGGACACCTCGAAGCCGAAGATGCCGTAGATGCCCACCTGAAGGGCGTTGTACGCGACGAGCGCGACCGCCGCCGCACCCGAACCGGCGGTGCCGCCGAGGCCGCGGGCGACGTACGCGTAGAAGGCTCCGGCGTTGTGGACATGGCGGCTCATCTCCGCGTATCCGACGCTGAAGAGGACGAGCACCACGCCGAGGATGACGAAGAGCAGCGGCTGGCCGACGATGCCCATCACCGCGAATGCCGTGGGCATGACACCCGCTACCACCATGAGCGGGGCGGTGGCCGCGAGCACGGACAGCAGCAGGCCCGCCGTGCCGAGCCGGTCGGCGCGCAGTGCGCGCTCCTGCCCCTTGAAGGTGCTGATGCCGCTGCCTTCGGCTGCCGGTCTGCTCGCGCTCGTAGTGCTCGAGGGATTCGAACTGCCCGTGGTCATCGCGGGGTTGTCCTTTCGAATATCAAGTTCGGACATCACTGTTCTTCATGCCGTGCCGAGCACGCTGTCGCGCGCGGCACGGAAAGCGGTGTACGGATCTCGGCCGGGGTACGACCACGGGGCCGGGGTCGCGTGCGGTCCGATCCGGTGGAACAGGGCGGCGGCCTCGGCGCCCCGGCCCTCGCAGAACTTGGCGTGGGCAAGGAAGTTGAGGTCGACATGGCTGCGCGGATGGTCGTCGCGCTCCCATTCCAGCCACCAGTCGAAGGCGGCCTTCATCACCTGGCGGGCCCGGCGGCCGACCCAGTGCCCCGAGGCCGCGGGGTCGGCGGGTTCCCAGCCGGCGGCGGCCAGCACGCGATAGCGCTCGGCGTGCGCGACGACCGGCAGGATGGCCAACGGCGAGTCGGCGGGCGCCTGTTCGGCGGACCAGCCGGCGAAGTCGTACACCTCGTGCAGCGGGTCCTGGCCCGCTCCCGGCCGGCGCTCGGCGAGCCGGGCGGTCATCAGATGGTGGGCGTGGTGGTGGTCGGGGTGGCGATGGCGTACCTCGTCGAAGATCCGGACCACGTCCTCGTCGCTGCCCAGGGAGCGCTCCAGCATCAGCAGTCCGAGCCAGGGCGTGGGGTCGGCGGGCGCGAGCGCGACCGCGCTGTGGCAGGCCTTGCGCGCCTTGTCCGGCTTCTCCTTGCGGTTCAGGGCGCGTTGCACGGAGGCGACGGCGAGCAGCACGGCGGCGTCGGCGGACTCGGGTTCGGCGAGCAGCCAGTCCCGGGCCCAGGCCTGCGTACTGGACTCCTGCGCCAGCACGGTGACGCGATGCCCGCGGCGGTCCCAGTCGTCGCCGGTCGCCACCAGCAGCGCGCGTACGGCGGTCCAGCGGCCCTGCGCCAACGCGGCGCGGGCTGTGATGAGTTCGGTGTCTCCGAGAGCACTGTCGAAGGCATGGGCCGCGCGCTTGCGGCCGCGGCCGAGGGGTGGGGGTGGGGACACCGCTGGACTTCCTCACACGGCGGTCACATCAGCGACTGATCACGCACAGCCAACCTCCACCCAAGGCTCACGTCAAGCCTTACAAATGGCTTATTTGTGTCTGTACACCACCGGAAGTGGGCAACGAGGGCGGGGAGTTGACCCCCAGCCCTCACCTTTTCCCCTCAACTCACCCCTCAGCTGACCGCCTTCGCCGCCGCGCGGCCCGCCGTCCGGCCCGAGAACAGACAGCCGCCGAGGAACGTGCCCTCCAGGGACCGGTATCCGTGCACTCCCCCGCCGCCGAATCCGGCCGCCTCCCCCGCCGCGTACACGCCGGGCAGCGGATCCCCGCCCTCCGTCAGCACGCGCGAGGAGAGGTCCGTCTCCAGACCGCCGAGGGTCTTGCGGGTGAGGATGTTGAGGCGTACGGCGATCAGCGGGCCGGCCTTGGGATCGAGGATGCGGTGCGGTGAGGCCGTACGGATCAGCTTGTCCCCGAGGAACTTGCGTGCCCCGCGCATCGCCGTGACCTGGAGGTCCTTGGTGAACGGGTTCGCGATCTCCCGGTCGCGCGCGGTGATCTCGCGGCGCAGAACGGCCTCATCGAGGAGCGGCTCCTTCGTCAGCGCGTTCATGCCGCGGACGAGTGCGCTGAGGTCCTTCTCCACGACGAAGTCGACTCCGTTGTCCATGAAGGCCTTCACCGGGCCGGGCACGTCGGCCCGCGCCCGTACGAAGACGTCCTTGACGGACTTCCCGGTCAGATCGGGGTTCTGCTCCGAACCCGAGAGCGCGAACTCCTTGCCGATGATCCGCTGGTTGAGCACGAACCACGTGTAGTCGTAACCGGTCTTCATGATGTGCTCCAGCGTGCCGAGCGTGTCGAAGCCGGGGAACAGCGGCACGGGCAGCCGCTTGCCGCGCGCATTCAGCCACAGCGACGACGGGCCGGGCAGGATGCGGATGCCGTGGTTGTCCCAGATGGGGTTCCAGTTCTGGATGCCCTCGGTGTAGTGCCACATGCGGTCGCGGTTGATGAGGCGCGCGCCCGCGTCCTCCGCGATGGCGAGCATCTTGCCGTCAACGTGCGCGGGCACGCCGGAGATCATCCGCTCCGGCGGACCGCCAAGGCGCTGGGGCCAGTTGGCCCGTACGAGATCGTGGTTGCCGCCGATGCCGCCGGAGGTGACGATCACCGCCTGCGCGCGCAGCTCGAAGGCGCCGGTGACGGTGCGGCTGCTTTCCTGCCCCCGCTCGATGTCCGAGGTTTCCAGGATCTCCCCGGTGACCGTGTCCACCGTGCCCGCGCTGCGGGAGAGGCCGGTGACGCGGTGCCGGAACTTGAGCTGTACGAGCCCGCGCGCGACGCCGGCCCTCACTCTGCGCTCGAAGGGCTCGACGAGCCCCGGCCCGGTTCCCCACGTGATGTGGAAACGCGGTACGGAGTTGCCGTGCCCGTTGGCGTCATAGCCGCCGCGTTCGGCCCAGCCGACCACCGGGAAGAACCGCACGCCCTGGGCGTGCAGCCAGGGCCGTTTCTCGCCGGCCGCAAAGTCGACGTACGCCTCGGCCCACTTTCGTGGCCAGTGGTCCTCTTCGCGGTCGAACGCCGCGGTGCCCATCCAGTCCTGGAGGGCCAGCGCATGGCTGTCCTTGATCCGCATACGGCGCTGCTCGGGCGAGTTCACGAAGAACAGTCCGCCGAACGACCAGTGCGCCTGGCCGCCGATCGACTGCTCCGGTTCCTGGTCGAGAAGGATCACCTTGCGACCGGCGTCGACGAGCTCCGCGGTCGCCGCCAACCCGGCGAGGCCCGCCCCGATCACGATCACATCTGCGTCGTACGCCATGAGCAGGCCCTCCTCGGCTTGTTACTGGTCGGTCAGATCCTTGGCCACGCGACGTGATTGCGTCAACCTGTTGCCTCCGGCGGTTGGGCGGTTCTTTTCCCCAGCCCCGCCCCTTCCCGAAACGGGGGCTGCGCCCCAGGCCCCCCGCCAGGGGGTGGTGGGTGACACTGCGTGTCGCGGCTGCGGGTCGAGCGTGGTTGCTCGCGCAGTTCCCCGCGCCCCTTAGGCGCGTGGTGGGTGCGGGGCCGCGGTCCGGTGCGTCAGCCCGTCGCCAACAGGGCATACGGCCCCGTGCTGACACAGGGCGCAGGTATGCCCAGACCGAAGCTAAGCGACGGGCATAGGACGCACCGGCCCACGTCCCCTCCCGCCGGCGGAACGGTGCCGATTTCGTCGGGGTACGGGCTTTTCGGCTCGCTTGCTCTTCAGGGGTGCGGGCAGTCGCAGGCTTTTTAGGGGCGCGGGGAACTGCGCGACCAGCCACAACGCACCCGCAGCCGCGACACGACTGTCACCCACCACCCCAGTAGGCACCCCACCCACCCCGCCGGAGGCAGCGGGGCCTGGGGGCGCAGCCCCCAGTTTCGGGAAGGGGCGGGGCTGGGGAAAGGAACCGCCACGACGGACCCGCCGTCGCCCATGCACCGAACCCACCCACCCAGTAGCCACCCCCCGCCCATATAGGGTCCTGATGTGATCGAATTTGCGCGGAACGTCCGCCTGTGGTTCGCCCCGGCGCGAATCCGGGAGGACGGCGGCACGCCGGACTACCGGTTCTCTCTCGCGAACGAGCGCACGTTCCTGGCCTGGCTCCGCACAGCCCTCGCCCTCATCGGCGGCGGCTTCGCGGTGGATCAGTTCCTGCCGGACCTCCGCTGGGGCTGGCGCGTAGGCCTGGCCCTCGGCCTCCTCGCCGCAGGCGTCCTGTGCTCGCTCCGCGCAGTGAACCACTGGGTACGCTGCGAGCGAGCGATGCGCAGGGGCGAGGACCTGCCCGTGTCCCGCTTCCCCGCCCTGCTGAGCATCGTGATCGCGATCGTCGCCATCGCGATGGTCGTGATCGTGCTCTTCGGCTGGGAAGGCTGACAGCGACATGACCACACCCGACCAGGGCCCCCAGGCCACCCGAGACCCCGGCCTGCAACCGGAACGTACGCGGCTGGCATGGCGCCGTACGACCCTCGCCGGCACCGTCGTCGCCGTACTGGCCGCCAGAAGCGCCCTGCACAGCGGCCCGACGACCGCAGGGGTCCTCACCTGCGCCCTGTGCGCAGCACTCTGGCTGGGCTTCCTCGCCGTCGCCCACCACCGCATCAGCACCCTGACGACGACCGAGCGGACCGGCCCCGCGGCGCTCAGCCCGAGGCACGCGAGTGCCGCCGCCCTGTGCACCGTGGCCCTGGCCGGGTGCGCGGCGGTGCTGGTCCTGTGACGACCGAGGGCGCGGACCCGCTCGCGTACATTCGTGCAGGCCTAGTAGCGAAGAGCAGACCCCGCGCGATCGAAACCCACGAAATATCGATCACGTTTCGCCGCCGTACTGGACGACATACCGACCGGTCGGCATCATGAGAGAACCCCATACACCGGCGTACGGAGGAACACGATGAGCCAAGACCACCCGCCAGGTCTCGATCTCGACCGACTGCGCGGCCTGCTCGACGCCGAGCGGCCCGGTCTGGTGCACGGCCCGCTGACGGGCCGGCTGATCGAGGGCGGACGGTCGAACCTCACGTACGCCGTGACGGACGGCAGCGCGAAGTGGGTCGTCCGGCGGCCTCCGCTGGGCCATGTGCTGGCCACCGCGCATGACATGAAGCGCGAGCACCGGGTGATCAGCGCGCTGCACCCGACGGCCGTGCCGGTGCCGCGTCCGGTGCTGCTGTGCGAGGACACGGAGGTGCTGGGCGCGCCGTTCTACGTCATGGACTTCGTGGAGGGCACGCCGTACCGGACGGCCGAGCAGCTCGCCTCGCTCGGCCCGGAGCGCACCCGCGACGCGGTGCTGAGCCTCGTCGACACACTCGTCGAACTGCATGCGGTGGAACCCGCCGAGGTGGGGCTGGAGGACTTCGGCCGTCCTGAGGGCTTCCTGGACCGGCAACTGCGGCGCTGGGGAAAGCAGTTGGACGCCTCCCGCAATCGGGAGCTGGCCGGGATAGATGAGCTGCATGCCGCGCTCGGGCGCGAGCTCCCGGATTCGCCTACGGCCACGGTCGTGCACGGCGACTACCGCCTGGACAACGTACTGATCGGGGAAGGCGACCGGATCAACGCCATCCTCGACTGGGAGATGTCGACGCTCGGTGATCCGCTCACGGACCTCGGGCTGCTGGTGATGTACAGCCAACCGCTCGACGCGCCCGACTCTCCGGTGTCCACGACCGCCGAGGCCGCCGGGCATCCGGAGCCGGCCGAACTGATCGAGCGGTACGCCGCGCGCTCGGGGCGCGACGTGTCCGCCGTCTCGTGGTACACGGCGTTTGCCTGGTTCAAGCTCGCCGTGATCCTCGAAGGCATCCACTACCGCTACACGCTCGGCCAGACGGTCGGCGCGGGTTTCGACCGCATCGGCGAGCTGGTGCCCGTGTTCATCGAGCACGGTCTGACCACCCTTCAGGAAGGCTGATCAGCCATGGACTTCGCTTTCGACGCGCGCACCGAGGAGCTGCGGGCCAAGCTCCTCGCCTTCATGGACGAGTACGTCTATCCGGCCGAGACGGTCGCTCATGAGCAGCGGACCAAGCTGGCCTCGCCGTGGGACACCCCCGCTGTCGTAGAGGAGTTGAAGGCCGAGGCGCAGCGGCAGGGGCTGTGGAATCTGTTCCTGCCGGACACCGAGTACGGGGCCGGGCTGACGAATCTCCAGTACGCGCCGCTCGCTGAAATCACCGGCCGTTCCCCGCAGTTGGCGCCGACGGCGACGAACTGCGCGGCGCCCGACACGGGCAACATGGAGGTGCTCGCGCAGTTCGGCGACGAGCAGCAGAAGAAGCAGTGGCTTCAGCCGCTGCTGGCCGGTGAGATCCGTTCGGCGTTCGCCATGACCGAGCCGGACGTGGCCTCCTCCGACGCCACGAACATCACCACGCACATCGAGCGCGACGGCGACGAGTACGTCATCAGCGGCCGCAAGTGGTACATCTCCGGGGCGATGAACCCGGACTGCAAGATCTTCATCGTGATGGGCAAGACGGACCCGGACGGGGACGACATCCGACGTCAGCAGTCCATGGTGCTTGTGCCCCGCGACACCCCGGGCGTCGAAGTCAGCCGGGCGATGCAGGTGTACGGCTACGAGGACCACTCCCACGGCGGGCACGCGGAGGTCGTCTTCGACCGGGTGCGGGTTCCCGTGAGTAATCTGATCGGCGAGGAGGGCGGCGGTTTCGCCATCGCGCAGGCGCGGCTGGGTCCGGGTCGTATCCACCACTGCATGCGGCTGATCGGCATGGCGGAACGGGCCATCGAGCTGATGTGCCGCCGGGCCGTCTCACGCACCGCCTTCGGCAAGCCGCTCGCTCAGCAGGGCGTCGTACAGAACTGGATCGCGGACGCGCGCGTCGCCGTCGAGCAGCTGCGGCTGCTGGTCCTGAAGACGGCCTGGATGATGGACACCGTCGGGAATCGCGGTGCGCACACCGAGATCCAGGCGATCAAGATCGCGACTCCGCGGACGGTCGTCGACATCCTCGACAAGGCCGTGCAGCTGCACGGCGCGGGCGGCGTCAGCCAGGACTTCCCGCTCGCCGAACTCTGGGCGAGCGCCCGCACACTGCAGCTCGCGGACGGTCCGGACGAGGTGCACCAGCGCTCGCTGGCACGCCGCGAGATCAAGCAGTACCTCTAGGGGCGCAGGGCCCGTAGCAGCAGGTCGGCGAGATGGTCGGCGACCTGCTGCGGGCTCAGCGGGCCGTCGGGGCGGTACCACGTCGGCAGGTGGTGCACGGAGCCGAAGTGGTAGTCCACGACCAGGTCGGCGGGCGTCGCCTTGGAGAAGACACCCGATTCCTGGCCCTCTTCGATCAGGGCGCGGAAACGTTCGTGGTAGCTGCGGCGCTCGGCGCGTACCTGCTTGTTCTTCTCGGGGCTGAGGTGGTGCATGGAGCGCCAGAAGATCGCCGCGTCGTCGAGGTTCTCGATCGTGGTGACGACCACGTCGGCAGCGGCCCCCCGCAGCCGCTCCTCGACGGGTGCGTCGGCGCCCGCGAAGGCGTCCAGTCGCTCCTGCTGCAGGCGCAGCACGCGCGCGTACACCTCGTGCAGCAGATCGTCCTTGGAGCCGAAGTAGTGGTACAGCGCGCCTTTGGTGACGCCCGCCGCCTCGACGATCTCCTGCACCGAGGTGCGGTCGTACCCCTGCTCGGCGAAGAGTCTGGTGGCGGCCGCCAGCAGCCGCCTCGGAACGGGCGTACCGTCCCCTTCCATCGTCTTGGGCACCGCCGCCACCTGCCTTTCGAGGGTCACAACCGTTTTCCGTGCTGCCCGCACTGACGTTGTGCGTGAGCAGCTCCCGCCGGAGGATCTTCTCACTGCCCGGTTTCGGCAAGCAGGGCAGGTTCACGACCTGGTACGGGTCTTGTACGTGGACAGTCTCTCTCCTCGCAACGGAGCCGGTGCGCCGGGGTCCGACTTGACCGCGTACAGGTGAGTCGTCACCCCCCGTCGGCCTCCCATTTCTGCTGAATATGGTTCATACTCGTCAGCCACCGGTCCGGGTCCGCGGCCCGCGCCTGGTAGTACCCGGCAACCTCGGGGTGCGGCAGGATCAGGAAACGGTCCTCCTCGATGCCCGCGAAGAGCGCGTCCGCAACCGCTTCCGGCTCGATGGCGGTCGGCTGGAGCACAAGATCGCCCGCGCTGCCCGTGGCGGCCAGCATGTCGGTCCGTACGCCCTGGGGGCAGATCGCGTGCACCTTGAGGCCACGATGCCGGTACGTGAGCGACAGCCACTCGGCGAAGGCGTACGCACCGTGCTTGGTGACGCTGTAGGGCGCGGCGCCGACCATCGTGAGCAGCCCGGCAGCCGAAACCGTCGAGACGAACCGGCCGCTGCCCTGCTCCAGCCACCCGGGGATCAGCTCATGCGCCGCACGCACGTGCGCCATCACGTTCACATCCCAGGCGGCCGCCCAGACCTTCTCATCGGCGGCTTCCGTACCCGCGGACGCGAGCCCGGCGTTGGCGCAGTAGACGTCCACCGTGCCACCGAGCGCATCCCGAGCCTCGGCCACGATCGCGGAGGCGTCACCCGGCACCGCAATGCCGCCGATCTCCTCGGCAACGGCCCGGGCCTTCACGCCGTCCAGGTCATTGACGACAACTCGAGCCCCTTCAGCGGCGAACCGCCGAGCCAACGCGGCCCCGATCCCACCGCCCGCCCCGGTGACGATCACTCCGGCATCCTGAAAGGCTTCCACCCTCGGTCTCCCTCACCATGACGCGACGAGAATCGGCTCCACTGAAGGAAGCCAGACTAACCGGTCGGTATGTACTGGGGAAGGGAACACACGCCCTGTACTGAGCCGTCAGCCGCAACGCACAGGCCCGCGGCCCCGCCTCCAACGAACCCAGGGGCCCGAGGCTGCGACATCAGCGGTCCGTTGCAGGGCGCGACAAGCCCAGACAACCCGCAGCTTCCCCCACAACCTGCGGGAGCAATACCGTCGCCTCATGCGCCTATCCAGACGAGCCCTACTCGCAGCGACAACGGCAGCAGCATCACTCACCCCGGCCTCCCAGGCCCAGGCCGCCCAGCACCAGGCCTCCCATGCCAAGCGCCCCAGGCACTTACGGACAGGTTTCGAGACCCTCGTCGCCAACTCCTACGCCCAGCTCAGCGGCCAGCGAACCGGTATCGTCACGAACCCCACCGGCATCACCCGAGACGCTCGCCACATCGTCGACGTCATGCACGCCGACGAGCGGGTGAACCTGACCGCCGTCTTCGGCCCCGAGCACGGCTTTCGCGGCACCGCGCAGGCAGGTGGCTCGGAAGGCCGGTACGACGACCCGGCGACCGGACTGCCCGTCTACGACACGTACTTGAAGAGCGGCCAGCCGCTGGCCGACATCTTTACGGCCTCCGGTGTCGACACGATCCTCTTCGACATCCAGGACGTGGGCGCCCGCTTCTACACGTACATCTGGACGCTGTACGACTGCATGGAGGCGGCGGCACGCGCGGGCAAGCGCGTTGTCGTGCTCGACCGCCCGAACCCGGTGACGGGCAGGGCGGCCCAAGGGCCCGTGCTGCACAAGGAGTTCGCGACTTTCGTCGGTCGAGAGCCGATCGCGCAGGCGCACGGCATGACGGTCGCGGAGCTGGCGCGGCTGTTCAATGGCGAGTTCCTGACCGAACCGGTGCCGCTCGAGACGGTCCTGATGAGCGGATGGAAGCGCTCGGAGTTCTACGACAGCTCCGGGCTGCCCTGGGTGCCGCCGAGCCCGAACATGCCGACACCCGACACCGCCCTGGTGTACTCCGGGACCTGCCTCTTCGAGGGCACGAACCTCTCGGAGGGACGCGGCACCACCCGCCCCTTCGAACTGCTCGGCGCGGAGGGCATCGACCGGCGATGGGCCCTGGAAGCCAATCAACTCGACCTGCCCGGTGTGCACTTCAGAGAGGCGTACTTTGCTCCCACGTTCTCCAAGTTCCAGGGCAAGACGATCGGCGGCGTACAGATCCACATCCACGACCGGGACGCCTACGACCCCGTACGCACCGGAATCGCACTCCTCGTCACCGCCAAGAAGGTCTGGGACGGCTTCAGTTGGCGGCCCGACAACTGGATCGACAAGCTCACCGGCTCCACGCTCGTGCGCACGATGATCGACGCGGGAGCGGGCGCCGACGAGATCGTGGCGGCCTGGCAGGACGAACTGACGGCGTTCCGGCGCTTGCGCCGGAAGTACTTGCTGTACCGCTGAGCCCCCCAGGGCACCAACGGGCGGCGGCGGGAGCGAGGAAACCCCGCCCCCGCCGCCGGCGAGAACCGCTACGCCCCCGCAGGGACCCGTTCCCGACGCCTACCGATGCGCCGGGAACTCCACGACCTGCTGATACGTGGGCCGGTTCTGCCACTGGATCGGCCGGTGCTTGATGCCACCGACCGCTCGCTGGACGATCGCGTCCGAGCACCACTGGTCACCGGCCGCGCAGCTGTCGTCGCCCGGGTAGACCTCCTTGGCGGGCTTGGCCGCGGCCTGGCCAAGGCTCGTCAGCAGAGTGGTCCGGCACTTGTCGAGGTCGCCATCGCCGCAGTACGTGCGGCCAAGCTTGCCCTGCACCGGCTCACCCAGGACCGTACGGAGGTCCTTGTCGACGTAGCCCCACCAGCCGTACTGGAAGGCCGAGCCCGCGTGCGAGCCGGTCGGGCCGTGGCCGGCGGACGGTGACTCGTCGACCGTGAGCTCCGTGGTCAGCGCGTCATACAGCCCCTGCCCGAGCCCCGGCATGAACTGGGCCTCGACGAGCTGCGACCACCAGGCGTCCATGACCCGGATCGCGTCCGAGTGCGCGTACTTCTTGGAGTTCGCGGACGTCTGGTTGCGCTGAGCACCCGCCTTCAGCCAGGCCTCCAACTGGTCGACCGCCTGGGCCTGAGCCGGATCACTGATCGGCTTGCTGCGCAGAACCTTGAGGAGCTCCGGCAGCACCTGCTCGCCGCGCAGATCGACCACCGCGGCCTCGGCCATCGCCTTGGTCAGGGACGCCCTGGTGACACCCCCCTTGTCGACGAGCTTCTTCACCCGGTCGTCGAGGAGATCACCACGATGGACCGCGCCCATGCTCATGTTGGCGGCGCTGAAGTCCTTGACCTGCTTGTTGTTCCAGGAGATGTAGTAGTCCTGGTTGAGCGACTGCGGATGCTCGGACGGCGGCGCGAGCGCGGCGGTGTTGTGCTCCGGGTTGAAGTCCCGCCACTCGTACGCCTTCTCGGCCTTCACCGGGAAGGACCCGTCGACGTCCTTCGCGCGCACCGGGTGGCTGCCGCTCATGTAGTAGGCGGTGTCACGGGAGTCCGCGTAGAACCAGTTGAAGGCGTACGAGATGTTCTGTGCCGCCTTCTGGAAGGACTTCGCGTCCTTCACGTACGAGGGGTCGTTCATCATCTGGAAACCGATGATGGAGTCGGCCTCGTGACGGTAGGTGGAGCGCAGCGTGGTGTACGCGTAGGGCTTGCCGTCGATCGTCGCGCGGTGCGTGACGATGCCGTAGTTCGTTCTGAAGACCTGCATCCGGTAGGAGCCGGCTGCCGTGGAGTCGGCGACCGACGGCTTCCAGGCGTTGGTCTTCTCCATCTTCTCCATGGGCGTGCAGACGCCGCGGTAGAGGTAGGAGGTCGACTGCTTGGTGGGGGTGCCGCCGCCCGGCTCGCACAGTTCAAGCGCGTACGAGTCGGTGATGTCCTGGTGGGACGAGGTGGCCGACCAGGAGTAGTCCTGGCCGCGACCGAGCTGTACGTACATGCCGACGCCCGCGAAGGAGACGCCGCGTGCGCTGATGCCGGGGCCCTGGAGCTCCTGCATCATCAGCAACTGCGGTGCGAAATAGCCGGTCTGCGGGCCGAAGACGGCGATCGGGTTTCCGCTGGCCGTGTGCTTCCCGGAGACCATCAGGGCGTTGGACATGCCCTTCTTGGTCGCGCCGCCGCTGAAGAGGTCCTCAGGGAGCACTCCGTCGTTGAAGGCTCCCTTCAGGGGCTTCAGTTTGTTCGGCGTCTTCACCGAAGAGGTGGTCGCCTTGGCGTCCGACCGGGCGGCGCCCGTGCGGTCGTAGATCAGCTGCTCCTTCTCGACGGAACCCCGATCGGGCAGGGCGACGCCCTTCGGGTCCTCGGGCTTCTTCCCGTACGGGAAGCTGCTGCCGTCGTGGAGGGTCAGTACGGTCTCGGGGTCGTTGCGTCCTCGGAACGACTCCCAGACCTTGCTGCCTTCCTCGACGCCGTACTTCTGCTGGGCCTCGAGGAGGGAGATCGCGGACTCGACCTCTCCGCCGCCGCCGGTGCCGAAGAGGGCGCCCACGACGGAGGCGAGCGCGATCATGTCGGTCACCTTGAAGGGCTCGATCTCGCCCACGTTGGTGATCGAGTCGATCTTGCCGGTGAGGACGTACTCGCCGGGGAAGTAGCGGCCGTTCTTCGCTGCCACCCGGTAGGCGTTGAGGCCGTCGACATAGGCCTTCGCGTCCTCCATGGCCTGCTTGCCGCGCTCACCGGAGTTGTTGAGCAGCCAGTCGACCTGCTTCTGGAAGTCGGCCTCCGTGTAGGGGGCCTCCGGCCAGAACTGCTGCTCCAGACCCTGGTTGGACTCCGCGCCACCCGCGAACGGCGTCAACTCGCCCCGCCCGATGTGCCGGAAGAGGTCGATGAGCCACATACGGTCCTGCCCGGCCGCGTATCCCGCGCCGAACTCGGTGCCGTAACGCGTGCTGCCCTTGATGTGGGGGATGCCGTACTTCTTGTCGCGCGTGATCGTCACATCGTCACGGGGCTTGGTGACGGAGGCGACCTGGTCGGAGGGAACTCCGAAGGAAGCGTCGGCGTAAAAATTCTTGAGGGTGTCGTTGGTCAGTGACGGGTACCCGGACGACAGCGCGTCGTACGGGCCGAGTTGATCGTCCGCGTGCGGCGGCGCCGTACCGAACAACTGATTGCCGAGGACCTCGGCGAGCGTGGCACTGCCGTTGGCACCCGGCGGCAGGATGTCCGCGCACTGCCCCTTGCAGTAGTCGGTCGCCTCCACCTTCGGCTCCGGGTCGGCGGCTGCCGACTGTTGAAGCGGTGCCAACAGGCCGGCAGTGAGAACGAACACTGATGCGGCCTTCAGGAACCCCGCGATTCTGCGGGGAGTTCTCAGGCCGTGGGGGGTGGTGCGTGGGGTGCGCCGTCGCATTAGTGCTCCTCCCGACGTTGATGAGCTGTTGGAGGTTACCGCCGGTAGCCCAGAAGTTGAAGATGAGCAGGAGTCACCTTTTTGCATCGCAGCGGGGGCGACTGACGCGACATTGGCTGAAAGGAGCGCGGTATGCGGCTGAAATGCCGTTCCTCGCAGGGTTGATGGCGGTCATCGGAAATCGGATGGAGCCGAATCGGCTGCCGATACGTCTATTCGGCAACGTTCGTACGACGACGCCGAAGTGACCGAAGTTCAGGTGCAGGTGTGACGGAGGTGCAGGGCGATGGCCGGTTTCCGGAGTCTGGCGAGACAGGTGCGCGATCCGAGGTGCGATCTGGCACTGCGGCGCTATTCACTGCGCAAGTGCCTTGAAAGGTTTGCCCCTTACGGACATCGGGCCACCTGGGACCATTTGTGCTCCCGGGCCGGGTTCGGTCCCGAGGACCGCTCCCCCGATCCGGCCCGGCTGGTGGCCGCGCTCGACGAACTCGAGGAGGCGCGCTCGGTGTGGCTCGCCTACGAGGACGCGTTCGCCGAGCGCCGCAGGAAGGAGAAGCACGACGGGCTGCGCAGGCCGGGCAGTGTCGACGACTGGCACCGGCTGACATGGGGCGGTTGCGGCGTCGCATGGTGCGACGACCCCCGGGTCCACCCCCATGAACCTCTGGCTGAAGTACTCCGCCGGCTCATCGCGGCCCTGGAGCGCGAGCCCGGCTCGGTCTGCCCGGTGTGCTCGGGCGACCGCCTCATCTGGAAGTACGACCTGGCCCATGAGCCGTCCTCGGGCCCGGTCTGCACGGACTGCGGGATCGTAGTCCCGCGTCCCGTTCTGACGCCTGAGGCTCTGGCGGAGTCCAGGCGGGGGCGGTTGTTGGTTTCGGTGTGAGCACGACGGGGGTGCGCCACCGGGGAACCGCACCCCCGTGCACGTGAGGCCCGTGCAACTCAAGCCGAGATAAGTGGTGCCTACGGCTGCACGACGTCCGTGTGAATGGCGAGCTTGAACTGGGCGTGGAATATCGGCACGGCGATCTTCGTGTCACCGGTTCCGCGCGCCGAGATCTTCAGGCCGAGCGGCGTCCCCGGCTGGACGAACATCTGCCAGACGTAGGTGCGGTACTGGCCGCCGCGGGTCGCCTGGATGTCGGTGGTGGCCGTGGAGTTGTAACCCGTGGTGGCGTTCAGCGGGTCGCGGACGAAGCGCGCCCGGTACTCGTGCGCGCGGGCGTCCGGCTGCCAGAACACCATCGCGGACAGCACGCCCCAGCCGTCGTGGCTGGGCCAGATCAGCGCGGAGCGCGCGTCGGGGAACTTCGATGCGGTGTCTCCGCCGTGCGCCGGGTCGTGCATGTTCCAGGGGTCGTACTGCTCCTCGCCGGTCACGTACGGGAAGCGCACTAAGTGGTAGCCGTCCGGGTCGTATGTGATCCTCTGGGGCCCCGAGTGGGCGGCTTGCCACATCAGGGAACAGATGGCGACGCTCATGGGCGCTCTCCTCTTCGTTCAGTGGGCTTGGAGCCTCGGCCCTACCATGTCCGCCATGGCCCGCCCCCGTAAGCCCCTGCTCAGTACCGACCGCATCGTCGCGGCCGCACGGGCGCTCGTGGACGCCGAGGGGCTGGCCGCCGTCTCCACGCGTCGGCTCGCCGCCGAACTGGGCGTGAGTGGGCCCTCGCTCTACAACCACTTCCGTACGAAGGGCCAGATTCTCGAGGCGGTCGCCGACTCGGTGAGCGCGCAAGTCGATCTGTCGATGTTCGAGGACGGCCGGGACTGGCGGACCGCACTGCACGACTGGGCCGTCTCCTACCGGGAGGCCCTCCGCGACCACCCCAACATCGTGCCCGTCCTCGCGCGCGGCCCCGGCCGCCGCCCGGCCGCGCTCCGCCTGGCGGACGCGGTGTTCGGCGCGATGGTCGAGGCGGGGTGGCCACCCGCGCAGGCCACGTCCATCGGCGCGCTCATGCGGTACTTCATCATGGGCTCCGCCCTCGGCTCCTTCGCCGGCGGCTTCGTGGACGACGAGAGCGCGTACGACCCCGCCGACTATCCCCACCTCGGGCAGGCCCACCTCCTCGCCGAGCAACAGGAGAAGATCGACGAGCGGGCCTTCGAAACGGGGCTCACGGCATTGCTGGACGGGCTGACGCGACAGTACGAGCAGGTACGGCGGACCGCGTAGCGACACTTCGGTGGGCGCCGAAGCGTTCGTGCCCGATGCTGAGAGGCATGACCACGAGGGAACCGCAGGCGCCGGCGCTGGCACGGCTCGCCGGACTGATCGCCGACGAGACACGCGCCGCGTGTCTGCTCGCCCTGCTCGACGGGCGCGCGTGGACCGCGGGAGAGCTGGCGCGGCACGCCGGTGTCGCCCCCTCCACGCTGAGCGAACACCTCGGCAAGCTGGTCGCGGGCGGACTGCTCGCCGAGGAACGGCAGGGCCGGCACCGTTACGTACGACTGGCCGACGCGCGGGTCGCCCAACTCGTGGAGGAACTCACCACGCACCTCGCGCCGGGCACCGAGCGGCCACGCACTCTGCGGGAGTCCGGTGCCGGTTCCGCGATGGCGCGCGGGCGCACCTGTTACGACCACCTCGCCGGGCGTCTCGGCATCGCCGTCACCGACGCCCTGACCGGGCTCCAACTGCTGCGCCAGGATGCGGGGTTCGCGCTCACGGACGCGGGGCTGACTTGGTTCGACGAGCAGGGCATCCCCCTCGTACGCACCCGTCGTCGGCCCCTCGCCCGGGCCTGCCTCGACTGGACCGAACGCCGCCCACACCTCGCCGGCCTCGCGGGCGCCGCCCTGTGCCGGCACGCACTGGACGCGGGCTGGTGCGTACGCATCGGCTCGGCGCGGGCCGTGAAGGTCACGGACAAAGGCGAGCGCGCCTTCGCGGAACTGCTGGGCATCGAGCCCGCGACGCTCCGCTGATCTCCCCTGATTCGCCCCGCGCCCCGGCGTCGAGTTCGAAACTCGTGAGCCCTTTCTCTCTTCCCCACCTAGCCTCTGGAGCGTGATGAAGCCTCCCCTGTCCGCCCGTCGTATGGACCTGCTGGCCGCCGGTGCTGCCGCGGTGACCGTTGTTTTGTGGGCGTCCGCGTTCGTGTCGATCCGTAGTGCGGGAACCGCGTACTCGCCGGGGGCGTTGGCGCTCGGGCGGCTGGTGGCCGGGGCGCTGGTGCTCGGGGTCATCTGTCTCGTGCGCGGGGAGGGGTTGCCGGCGCGGGGCGCGTGGCCGGGGATCGTGGTGTCCGGGCTGCTGTGGTTCGGGCTGTACATGGTGGTGCTCAACTGGGGTGAGCAGAAGGTCGATGCGGGGACCGCCGCCCTGGTGGTGAACGTCGGGCCGCTGGTCATGGCTCTGCTCGCGGGATGGCTGCTCAAGGAAGGGCTGCCGCCTCGGCTGCTGGCGGGGATGGCGGTGTCGTTCGTGGGCGCTGCGGTGGTCGGGCTTTCGATGTCCGGCGAGGGCAGCGCGTCCGTACTCGGTGTGCTGCTCTGTCTGCTCGCGGCCGTGGCGTACGCGGGCGGGGTCGTCGCGCAGAAGCCGGCTCTACGGCATGGTTCGGCGCTCCAGGTGACGACGTACGGCTGTGTGATCGGGGCGGTGGCCTGTCTGCCGTTCGCCGGTCAGTTGGTGTCCGAGGCCGGTGACGCCCCGCTGTCCGCGACGCTCAACATGCTGTATCTGGGCGTCTTCCCGACCGCGCTCGCGTTCACGACCTGGGCGTTCGCGCTGGCCCGTACGACGGCCGGGAAGATGGGCGCGACGACGTACGCGGTGCCCGCCCTGGTGGTGCTGATGTCGTGGCTGGCGCTCGACGAGGTGCCGGGCTGGATCACTCTCGTCGGCGGGCTGGTGTGTCTCGCGGGCGTCGCCGTGTCGCGGTCCCGGCCACGGGCCGCTCGGGTCGCGGCTCCGGGAGCGGTTCCGGAGCCGCGAGCCGAGCGGGCCCCGGACTCAGCCCTCTGAGCTCTCTGACTGGGCCGGGGTCGGGGTCGGGGCCGAAGCCGAACGCGCCCTGTCCGCAAGGACCTTGATGGACACGAGCGCGATCACGGAGAGCCCGATGATGTACGCGGACACCGACATCGAGGTGTCCGTGGCCTCTAGCAGGAGCACCATCACGAAGGGCGCGAGCCCGCCGCCGAACACGGCCGCGATCTGGTAGCCGAGCGAGGCACCCGTGTAACGCATCTCGGGCGTGAACAGTTCGGCGAACAGGGCGGCTTGAGGGCCGTACATGATGCTGAGGAAGCAGCTGGCGACGAAGGTGCCGACGGCCAGCCACAGCAGCGAACCCGTGTCGATCAGCAGGAACATCGGCACGGCCCACAGGGCGATCCCGGCCGCGCCGAACCCGTAGATCCGGATGCGTCCGACGCGGTCGGAGAGCGCGGCCGAGGCGGGGATCAGGACGAGCTGGCTGAGGCTGACGCAGAGCGAGACGGTGAGGACGGCGCCGCGTTCCATGTCGAGTTCGCGGGTGGTGTAATCGAGGACGCCGGTGATGAGGATGTAGAAGGTGGCTGTATTGACCGCGAACGAGCCGCCTGCGAGGAACACCGTGCCGAGGTGGCCGCGCAGGATCGTGCGGAGCGGGGAACTCTTCTCGCCCTTCTCCTTCTCGGACAGGGCCTGTTCGGCCTGGCGGAACTCCGGGGTCTCCTCGACGCGGGTGTGGATGTACCAGGCGAGCCCGAGGACGAGCAGCCCGATCAGGAACGGCACCCGCCAGCCCCAGGACGCGAACGCGCTCTCGCTGGTGAAGGCGCCGGCGAGCAGGAAGACGGAGTTGGCGGTCACCACGCCGATGGGGACGCCGAGTTGGACGACGCTGCCGTAGACGCCGCGCTTGCCCTCGGGGGCGTACTCCGTGGCGAGGAGCATCGCGCCGCCCCACTGGGCGCCGACCGCGATGCCCTGCATGATGCGCAGGACGACGAGGAGGATGGGGGCGGCGATGCCGATCGTCGCGTACGTGGGGAGGAGGCCGATGCCGGTGGTGGCCACGCCCATCAGGGTCAGGGCCAGGACCAGCATGGGCTTGCGGCCTCGTTTGTCGCCGAGGTGGCCCGCGATGACTCCGCCGAGCGGACGGGCGAGGAAGCCCACGGCGAAGGTGGCGAACGAGGCGAGGACTCCTGCGGAGGGGCTGCCCGCGGGGAAGTACAGGTCTCCGAGGACGAGGGCCGCGGCGATACCGAAGACGAAGTAGTCGTACCACTCGACGGCGGAGGCGAGGGCGGCGGCGGTCGCCACCTTGCGGCGGTGTCTGGTGTCGGGGCTGGTGGTCGCGCCGGGGAGCGCGGAAGGTGCGGTGTCCATTTTGTGCACACTCCGGTGGGTGCGGGGACGTTCGGGGGAACGTACTGACCGGACGGTATGTAGGTCAACGGTCGTGCACGTATGGTTTTCACGCAGCTCACGCACGGGTCTCAGGCAGGGGTCTCGGGCACGGGCCTCAGGCAGGGCCGTCTGAGTATCCGGCTGGGATCGGCTGAGTATCCGGGCGGATGTGGCCACGGCCACATCCGCCGATTCTTGTCCGCATGAGTGAGACACCTGTCAAGCAGCAGAACACCGCGGCCTTCTACGGCCAAGCGGTCGCTTCGTTCGCCGTCGCCATGGCCGCGACGGCCGTCGGCATTCTCCGCCTCGACGCCGACGCATGGGTGCGCGGCTTCCTGGCGATCGCCGTTCTCTACCTCGTCACCTCGGCCTTCACGCTGGCCAAGGTGATCCGGGACCGGCAGGAGGCCGGGCAGATCGTCAGCCGGGTCGACCAGGCCCGCCTGGAGAAGCTGCTCGCGGAGCACGACCCCTTCGAGAAGCTGTGACATCCGCCGGTCGCCCGGTCCGTGCGCTGCGCGGGCAGCACGCGGGCTAAGCGCTCGCTCAGGTGGCGAGGTATCGTGGTTCGTCCTGCCAGTGGAGAGTCCGGTCAGTGGAGAACTGACAGCCGAGAAGGGGCGAACAGCGATGAGTACGGCGGAGGAGACGGCCGGCGGCGAGATGCTGCCCTGGGCCGAGGTCACCCCGGACGCGGCACGGCGGCTGCTCGTCGCCGCGGTGGAGGCCTTCGCCGAGCGCGGGTACCACGCGACGACGACCCGGGACATCGCGGGCCGGGCCGGTATGAGCCCGGCCGCGCTCTACATCCACTTCAAGACCAAGGAAGAGCTGCTCCACCGGATCAGCAGGATCGGCCACGAGATGGCCCTCGACGTTCTGCAGACGGCTGCCCGGGGTGAGGGCAGTGCGACGGAGCGGCTCGCGGACGCGGTGAACTCGTTCGTGCGCTGGCACGCCGGGAGGCGCACCACCGCGCGGGTCGTGCAGTACGAACTGGACTCGCTCGGTCCGGCCGCCCGCGCCGAGATCATCGCGTTGCGCCGCCAGGTCGACGCCGAGGTGCGCGGGATCATCGAGGACGGTGTGGCGAGCGGCGAGTTCGATGTGCCCAACGTGCGCGGCACCACGCTCGCCGTGCTCTCGCTGTGCGTCGATGTCGCCCGCTGGTTCAACGTGGACGGCTCCCGGACGCCGGACGAGGTCGGCGCGCTATACGCCGACCTCGTGCTGCGGATGGTGGGGGCGAGCAAGTAGCTCCCACTGCCGGGAGTCTCCGGCCGTCGGCAGCTTCGTACGCCCTGAAGTGTCTGGAGCGCACGCGCTGACGTGTCTAGAAGTAGTAGCGCGACACCGACTCCGCCACGCATACCGGCTTGTCGCCGCCCTCGCGTTCCACGGTCACCGCGGCTGTGACCTGGACTCCGCCGCCGGCCTCCGCGACCTCCTTGAGCACCGCCGTGGCGCGCAGGCGCGAGCCCACCGGTACGGGGGACGGGAAGCGCACCTTGTTGGTGCCGTAGTTGACGCCCATCTTCGCGCCCTCGACGCGCAGGATCTGCGGTACGAGTGAGGGCAGCAGCGACAGCGTGAGATAGCCGTGCGCGATGGTCGTACCGAACGGCCCGGCGGCGGCCTTCTCCGGGTCCACGTGGATCCACTGGTGATCGCCGGTCGCGTCCGCGAACAGGTCGATCCGCTTCTGGTCGATCTCCAGCCAGTCGCTGTGCCCCAACTGCTCGCCCACCGCCGCCTTCAGCTCGTCGGCGGACGTGAAGATCTTCGGCTCTGCCATGTGTCCTGGCCTCCCGCGTGCTCGGTCCTGCATGCCTAAGCGACTGCTTAGCATCGTCGGGTACGGAGCCTCTGTCAACGGACCCGGAGCGCGGGAAACCGGGCCCTGACAACTGGGTAGGCTTCGAGTGATGCCCAAGATTCCAGAGAAGATCCACGAACTCACGGTGGGACAGCTGTCGGCCCGCAGCGGCGCCGCCGTGTCCGCCCTGCACTTCTACGAGTCCAAGGGCCTCATCAGCAGCCGCCGCACCGCGGGCAACCAGCGCCGCTACTCCCGTGACACGCTGCGCCGCGTCGCCTTCGTACGGGCCGCGCAGCGCGTCGGCATCCCGCTGGCCACTATCCGCGACGCCCTCGCCGAGCTCCCCGAGGGGCGCACGCCGACGCGGGAGGACTGGGCTCATCTCTCGGAGGCCTGGCGCTCCGAACTCGACGAGCGCATCAAGCAGTTGAGCCGGCTGCGCGACCATCTCACGGACTGCATCGGCTGCGGCTGCCTGTCCCTGGAGAACTGCGTGCTCTCCAACCCGGACGATGTGTTCGGCGAGAAGCAGAGCGGTTCTCGGCTCATGGTGGAGCGGCGCCCCGCCGGGACCAAGCAGCGCAAGACCGTCGGGCAGCGAGAGCGGGCGTGCGAGCCCGAGGGCAGCTGCTGACACAGCCTCCGAGCAGAGTTCCGCCCCGTCGAGCAGTCGGGCTCAGCGGCTCTCGCGTTGTGGTGGCGGCGAGGACGTACGCTCTGCCCGCTCCCCCGGTTCGTCCTCGTCTTCGTCTGCGTCTGCGTCCTTGTCGGCGATACGGCCCTGTCGCAGCCCCAGTCCCGACGCGATCACCAGCAGTGCGCCGAGCATCACGAAGGGGGCCGCCACGCCCGCGACGCCCGCCACCAGACCCGCCGCGGCCGGTGCCGCGACCTGGCCCAGGCGGTTGCCGGTCAGGCGCAGGGCGAGGGCGGTGGAGCGGGCGTCGGGTGGGGCGGCCTGGACGACCGTGGTCATGGAGAGGGGCTGGCCGACGCCCAGGCAGAAGCCGAGCGCCGCGAGGATCACGGCCAGCGCCCAGACCGGGACCGGCACCGCGATACCCGCGCACAGGCCGGCTGCCAGCAGGCAGGTCGAGGTGAGCAGGGCGCCCCGGCCGAGCAGGCGCAGCATCGGGGTCATCACGAGGCGGCAGGCGATCGTTGCCGCCGCGCGCAGGCTGAGCAGCAGGCCGATGACGGACGGCGGGATGCCGCGGTGCTCGCCGACCACCGGCAGGTACGCGGTGAGGATGTCTGTGGCCGACAGGACGGCGAGGCTGATGAAGATGCCCGCCGGTACGCCCCGGCGGCGCAGGATGCGGTGTACGGGGACCCGTTTCCCTTGGGGCGTACGGGACTTGGCGGGCGTACGGTGCTCGATGCGCCACAGCGAGGTGAACGCGACCGCCGCTCCCGCGCCGGCGACGAGCAGGGCCAGCGCGCTGGTGCCCGCCATGTCGGGGCCGCCGATCAGGGCGCCCGCGGCGATCGGTCCGACCAGTTGGCCGAGGGAGGCCCCGATGGTGAAGTGGCCGAAGTTGCGGTCCTGTTCGTGCGGGGCGGACTGGCGGGCCACGATCGACTGCGCGCCGATCACGAAGCAGAGGTGACCGAGGCCCATCACTCCGCTCCACGCCGCCATCGCCACCAGGGAGTTCGCGACACCGCTGAGGGCGCAGCCGCCCGCGATCAGTACGACGCCGATGGGCAGCAGGGGCGCGCACCGGCCCTGGTCGGTCCTGCGGCCCAGCGGTACGGCGACGAACAGCGGCAGCAGCGCGTACACGCCCGCGATCACACCGACGGCGGCCTCGTCCGCGCCCAGCGCGAGGGCCCGGTAGGAGACGGCGGGCCGCGCCATCGACACCGCCCCCTGCGCGAAGCTGAAGGCGATGACGAGGCGTAGCAGCCAGCCGCGGTTCCCACCGGGCCTCACGGGGTCCTCCAAGGGGTCAGAAGAAGGGGATCAGATGATTCCGAACAGGATCCCCGCACCGAGTACCACGAGGGAAGTCAGCGCAGCCCACTTGACCACGAACTTGGTGTGATCGCCGAACTCCACCTTCGCCATCCCCACGAGGACGTATACGGCGGGCACGAGCGGGCTGGACATGTGCAGCGGCTGGCCGACGAGCGAGGCGCGGGCGATCTCCAGCGGCGACACCCCGTGTGCGGCGCCGGCTTCGGCGAGCACCGGCAGGACGCCGAAGTAGAAGCCGTCGTTCGACATGAAGTACGTGAGCGGCAGGCTCAGGAAGCCGGTGACGATCGCCATGTGCGGGCCCATGCCCTCGGGGATGCCGTCGACGAGCCACTTCGCCATGGAGTCGACCATGCCGGTGCCCTGGAGGACGCCGGTGAAGACGGCGGCGGCAAAGACCATCCCGGAGACGTTGAGGACGTTCTCGGCGTGGGCGCCGAGGCGGGCCTTCTGGTCGGGCATGTGCGGGAAGTTCACGGTCAGCGCGAGCGCGGCACCCAGGATGAACAGGACCGGGATCGGCAGCCACTCCATGATCATCGCGGTGAGGAGGGCGATCGTGAGCAGCGCGTTGAACCAGTACAGCTTGGGGCGCAGCGTCGGCCGGTTGGGGTCCAGACCCTGGAGTCGTACGTCGTCCTCGTCGTCGTCCGCTGCGTCGGAGGCGTCGGTGCCGGAGCCCGCGCCGCCGGTGGTCTTGCCCGTACGGCCCTTGCCGTCACCGGAGCCACCGGCACCGGCACCCACCAGCACCGTCTCGGTCTCCGGCTGCTTCTCGTCCTCCTTCTCCAGGACGACCTTGTCCGACTCCAGGACCTCTTCGAGGCTCAGCACCCCGAGCCGCTTGCGCTCGCGGAGGCCGAGTACGTACGAGAGGAAGATGACGAAGAGCAGGCCGACGGCGAGAGCCGGGATCATCGGGACGAAGATGTCGCCGGCGTCGAGCTTGAGCGCGGTGGCTGCGCGGGCGGTCGGGCCGCCCCAGGGGAGGGTGTTCATGACGCCGTTGGCGGTGGCGGCGACGCCGGTCATGACGACGAGGCTCATCTTGAGGCGCTTGTAGAGCGGGTACATCGCCGAGACCGTGATCATGAAGGTGGTCGAGCCGTCGCCGTCGAGCGAGACGATCGCGGCGAGCAGGGCCGTACCGACGACGATGCGCAGGGGGTCGGCCTTGCAGAACTTCAGGATGCCCCGAACGATCGGGTCGAAGAGCCCGACGTCGATCATGACGCCGAAGTAGACGATGGCGAACATCAGCATCGCGGCGGTGGGCGCGAGTTGGCCCACTCCTTCGATGACGTAGTCGCCGAGATGGGCACCCTTTCCGACGAACACACAGAAGAGTGCCGGGATCAGTACGAGCGCCGCGATCGGCGACATCTTCTTCATCATGATCAGGACCAGGAAGGTCGCGATCATGGCGAAGCCAAGGAAGGTGAGCATGTGGATACCTAACGTTCGCCCTTGAACAGCCACCAGGGCCGGCGGTTGGGGCGACGTTAGGGCGGTGACACAAGCGTTAACAAGACGTTGACGTGCGAGCAATAAGCGCAAAAAGCCTGGTCAGGGCGTTGTCCCTGTTGGCGAGACCTCTACGGATATGCCATTGAGGACCGCGTTGCCCGACAGCGGGTCGAGCAGCGAGCCGTCGAGAAGCTGGTTGACGTTGACTCCGGGGTCGGTGGCGGCGTGGCTCATACGGGTGCCCGGACGGTCGTGACCCCAGCCGTGCGGCAGGCTCACGACCCCGCGCCGGATGCCGTCGGTGACCTCGGCCTCAGCCGTCACCTCTCCCCCGGCGCCCTTGATCCGTACGGCGCCCCCGTCCGCGATCCCGAGGCGTGCCGCGTCGTCGGGGTGGAGGTGCAGGGTGCAGCGGTTGGTGCCGCCGGTCAGGGCGGGGATGTTGTGCATCCAGCTGTTGTTGGAGCGCAGATGACGGCGGCCGACGAGGACGAGGCCCTCGGGGCGTTGACGCAGGGCGTCCCTGAGGCGCGGCAGGTCGTCGGCGATCGGCTGCGGCAGCAGTTCGACGCGTCCGCTGCGGGTCTTGAGGGGTTGCGGAAGGCGCGGCTGGAGCGGTCCGAGGTCGATGCCGTGCGGCGCGTCCAGCAGCTTGTCCAGGGTCAGCCCTTCCCGCCGTACGCCGAATCCGTCGCCGTACGGGCCGAGGCGCAGCATCATGTCGAGGCGTCGCTCGGGGCCGTTGTCGCCGGTGAGCAGGGCGGCGAGTTCGCGGGGGTCGCGGCCGTGCACCGGGGAGTGCGGGTCCTTGACGGCCTTGCCGAGGGTCTGGTCGATGACCATGGCGTCCACGGCGGAGGGGTCGGTGCCGTGCATGCCGGTCGCGGCGAGGATGAGCCGGGCGAGGATCTCGGTCTCGGCCATGCGGCCGGGTTCGAGGGGGACGGCGGCGCGGGTGTAGCGGACCTGGTTGCGTATGGCGAAGTGGTTGAAGGCGAAGTCGTGGTGCGGGCTCTGCGAGGGCGGGGGCGGCGGCAGTACGACATGGGCGTGGCGCGAGGTCTCGTTCAGGTACGGGTCGACGCTGACCATGAAGTCGAGCGAGTCGAGGGCCTTGTCGAGACGGTCGCCGTCGGGTGTGGACAGGACCGGGTTGGCGGCGATGGCGATGACGGCGCGGACGGGCTGGCCCTCGGCGGTCGCGGTGTCGATCTCCTCGGCGAGCGCCGCGATGGGCAGTTCGCCCTTGGCTTCCGGGTGGCGACTGACCCTGCTGTGCCAGCGTCCGAGGGCGAATCCGCGGCCGGGTCCGGCGGGGCGGGGCGTCTTGGCGGTGGCCTCGTGCGGGAAGAGGGCGCCGCCGGGCCGGTCCAGGTTGCCGGTGAGGATGTTCAGCACGTCGACGAGCCAGCTGGCCAAGGTGCCGTGCGGGACGGTGCAGCTGCCGATGCGGCCGTACACGGCGGCGGTGGGCGCGGCGGCCAGCTCGCGGGCGAGCGCCCGGATCGTACCGGCGTCCACGTCGCACGCCTCGGCGACGGCTTCGGGCGTGAAGTCCCGTACGGCATCGCGGAGTTCGTCGAGTCCCTGCACCAGCTCGGTGAGTTCGCCGAGGTCGGTGAGCTTCTCCTCGTAGAGGACGTACGTCATGGCCGCGAGCAGCAGGGCGTCGGTGCCGGGGCGGATGGCGACGTGCCGGTCGGCGAGTTTGGCGGTACGGGTGCGGCGCGGGTCGATCACGGTGAGGGTGCCACCGCGCGCCTTGATCGCCTTGAGCTTGCCGGGGAAGTCGGGTGCCGTGCACAGACTTCCGTTGGATTCCAGGGGGTTGGCGCCGATCAGCAGCAGGTGGTCGGTGCGGTCGAGGTCGGGTACGGGGATCGCGGTCGCGTCACCGAAGAGCAGCCCGCTGGAGACGTGCTTGGGCATCTGGTCGATCGTGGAGGCCGTGAAGAGGCTGCGGGTGCCGAGGGCGCCGAGCAGTACGGGCGGATAGAGGGCGCCGGCCATGGTGTGGACGTTCGGGTTGCCGAGGACGACGCCGACGGCATGCGGTCCGTACGTCTCGACGACCGGCCGCAACCCCGCCGCCACCGCGTCGAACGCCTCCTCCCAGGTGGCCTCGCGCAGCTCACCGTCCTTGCGCACCAGTGGCGTACGCAGCCTGTCGGGGTCCGAGTCCACAGCTCCGAAGGAGGCTCCCTTCGGGCAGATGAACCCCTGGCTGAACACATCGGCGCGGTCGCCGCGGGCGCCGGTCACCCGGGTGCCCTCGATGGTGAGCGTCAGCCCGCAGGTGGCCTCGCACAGGGGGCAGATACGCAGGGCGGTGCGGGAGTCGGTGGTGGTGGACACGGGCCCTCCGGTGGGGTGGCGACGTCGGCACGCGGACTGCCACCGAGCATACCGAGCGGTATGCCCGGTGGGGAGGCCTTCCGAGGGTCGCGCTTGATGGTCACGCTTAGTCGAGCACTCGCGCCAGGTACGACCGCAACAGCTCCCGCGTCTCCTCGATGATCCGCTCGTCGCCCGACGCACTGAGGCGGAAGGCGAGTTGGACGAGGGTGTCGGCGGCCTCGACGGCGACCAGGAAGGTACGGCGGAGGTCGTCGTCGGGGTCGCGGCCGAGATAGGCGGAGAGCATGTCGGTCAGGCGGTCGGCGACGCGGGTGTTGGGTTCGGTGTCCCGGGTACCTACGGGGATCTGGTTGCCGAAGTCGACCAGGGCGAAGCCGGGCGCGGTGCGCTTCATAGCGAGGTACTCGTCGAGCACGGCGTCCATGGCCGTCCGCCAGCCGCCCTCCCCCTCCGCCGCTTCGAGGCGCTGGGTGACACGTTCGGCGTAGCGGTCGAGGTTGCGCTGGGCCAGCGCGTCGGCCATGGCGCGCTTATTGCCGAAGAAGCGGTACACGGAGCCGATGGGGACACCGGCGCGCACGGCGACGGCCCGGGTGCTCAGGGCGTCGTAGCCGACCTCGTCGAGGAGATCGGCGCAGGCGTCGAGGATCCTGGTCAGTCGTTCCGCGCTCCGGCGCTGGACGGGCGCACGGCGCAGCGAGGTCGCTTGAGGCACGGGCAACATCATGCCTTTCCGGCGTGGTTCGGGGAACCGCGCCCCCCTGTACGCCGGTCGCGCTCCCGCTCGCTCACCTGCGGAGTCGGCGCAGGAGAAGTCGCGGTGGTCGGTGGCTCGGGGGTCGTCGTGGGAGACGGCTCGGGATCGGAGACGGTGATGTCCGCGGTTCTCTCGATTGGTTCACCATCGACGGCCCACACGGTGTCGTCGTCGGCATGGAGGCGCACGGTGATCTTGTGCGTGCCGCGGGTGACGGAGCTGCCGGGCAGATGGTGGGCGGGGTCGCGGAGCTCGGCTACGGGGCGCCCGTCCACTCGCAGGAGGGCATAGCCGCGCCCTTGAACGGCCGTCTCCTTCCCGCCGGCCGGTGAGAAGCGGAAGTCCTCGAGGGTCAGGCGGACATTCCAGCCGTCGCGGGCGTCGGGCAGCACTTCTATCCGGACCTCGGGTGCGCGCTTCTTGTCCACCTCACGGTAGTTCCGCCCCTCTTCGTCCGTGTCTTCCAGCACCTTGCCCACCGGTGACGGCCTTGCCCCGTTGCCCTCGCCCGCGCCGCCGCCCGAATCGCAGCCCGTGATTCCGGCGAGCAGGGCACCGAGGAGGGCACAGACGGCGAACGCGGCGAGGAATCCGCGCGTCCACGACATGTCGGTGACACTAAGGCACCGGTCTGACAGGCGAATCCCTCTCAAGTCTGGTTCTTGGGTACTACAGCGGTCTTGGCGCGATCACGCCGATCGCTTCCCGGCCACACCTCTGCAGACCTCGCCGCATGTCTTGCGGACGGAAATCCTGAATCCTACGGTGTTGCATAGGAATAGGAGCGAGGGCGCAAGGGAGCGACCATGAACGGGGATGCGCGGAAGACCGCCGAGGCATTGACGTACCTCTCGGGCTTCGGCAATGAGCACAGTTCGGAGGCGGTGCCGGGCGCGCTGCCGATCGGCCGCAACTCGCCGCAGCGCGCACCGCTCGGGCTGTATGCGGAGCAGCTGAGCGGTTCGGCGTTCACGGAGCCGAGGGCGCAGAACCGCCGCTCGTGGCTGTACCGGATCCGCCCGTCCGCCGCCCACCCGGCCTTCGCCCGCACCGACAACGGCACCCTCCGCACGGCGCCCTTCACCGAGACAGCGCCGGACCCCAACCGGCTGCGCTGGAACCCCCTGCCGGAGCCCGAGCCGGGCACGGATTTCGTACGGGGCCTGTGGACCCTCGGCGGCAACGGCGACGCCACCCAGCGCACCGGTATGGCCGTGCACCTGTACCACGCCAACTCCTCGATGGAGCGGGTGTTCAGCGACGCCGACGGCGAGCTGCTGATCGTGCCGGAGCACGGCGGGCTGCTGCTGCGCACCGAGTTCGGGCTGCTGCACGCGGAGCCCGGGCATGTGGCGCTGATTCCTCGCGGGGTGCGCTTCCGCGTGGAGCTGCTCGACGACGCTGTACGCGGCTACGTCTGCGAGAACTACGGGGCGCCCTTCCAGCTCCCCGAACTCGGGCCGATCGGCGCCAACGGGCTTGCCGCCGCGCGCGACTTCCAGGCTCCGGTCGCCGCGTACGAGGACGTCGAGGGCCCGGTGGAGGTGGTGAACAAGTTCTGCGGGAACCTGTGGACCGCGACGTACGACCACTCTCCGCTGGACGTCGTCGCCTGGCACGGCAGCCATGTGCCGTACGTCTACGACCTGCGCCGTTTCAATGTGCTCGGCACGATCTCGTACGACCACCCGGACCCGTCGATCTTCACGGTGCTGACCTCGCCGACGGACACCCCGGGGCTCGCGGGCGTCGACTTCGTCGTCTTCGCGCCGCGTTGGCTGGTCGGCGAGGACACATTCCGGCCGCCGTACTTCCACCGGAATGTGATGAGCGAGTACATGGGGCTCATCGAGGGCGCGTACGACGCGAAGGCGGAAGGCTTTGTTCCGGGCGGGGGTTCGCTGCACAACATGATGTCGGCGCACGGGCCCGACCGGGAGACCTTCGACCGGGCGAGCGCCGCGGAGCTGCGTCCGCAGAAGGTCGACGATGGGCTGGCCTTCATGTTCGAGACGCGCTGGCCGGTGACGCTCACGGCGCAGGCGGCACGGGCGGAACACCTGCAACGGGCGTACGACGATGTGTGGCGGGGCCTCGAGCGTCACTTCGGCCCGTTGCACTGAACGCCAGTTGACCGGTACGGATACCTTCGTGACCTCATTCGCCCCGGACTCGATCGTCCTGAACCGCAAGCTGCCGCTCTGGTATCAGGTGTCGCAGTCCCTGCGCGCCTCGATACTCGGCCGGTCACCGGAGGACCCACTGCGCCTGCCCACCGAGGAACAGCTGGCAGGGCACTACGGGGTGAGCGTCCTGACCATGCGCCAGGCGCTCAAGGAGCTGGAGGACGAGGGCCTGATCACCCGCCATCGCCGACGCGGCACGTTCATCGAGCCGAGCGCGCAACGGGGGGCGCCTGTGCGGCTGTTGGGCTCGGTGGACGCGATCGTGGCGCAGCAGTCGGGCATGACGACGGAGCTGCTCGATCACGGCGTGGCGCCGGTGTCGGCCGAACTCGCGGAGTACTTCCCGGAGTTGGCCTCGGTGGCGACGTACCACCGGCTGCGGAGTGACGAGAAGACGGGCGAGCCGACGAATCATGCGCGGAACTACGTGCGGCCGGAACTGGCTGAGCGTATCGACGTGGACGATCTCGTCCGCTGGCCGATGACGAAGGTACTGCGGGACGTGGTCGGCATGCGGATCAGCCGCATCACCGACACGGTGGAGGCTCGGCTGGCCGATCCCGAGACGTCACGGCTGCTTGAGGTGCCGTTGCTCAGCCCGATCCTGCGGTACACGGGGGTTGCGTGTGGTGACGACGGTCGGGTGCTGGATGTGGCGGTGATCCATTACCGGGGGGATCGGTTTTCGTTCACGGTGACGCTTGAGGCGTAGGCGCTCCGCTGGTTGGGCGGTTGGGTTCGTTTTCGACTGACGGTTCGTTGTGGCTGGTCGCGCCCCGCGGCGGAGCCGCTAATGTCACAGCCCCGCGCCCCTTGGGTGGTTGGTGGGTGCGGGGCCGCGGTCCGGTGCATCAGCCCGTCGCCAACAGGGCATACGACCCCTTGCTGACACAGGGCGCAACTGTGCCCAGACCGAAGCTAAGCGACGGACATACGACGCACCGGCCCACGCCCCCTCCCACCGGCGGGAGAGTGCCGGTTTCGTCGAGGTGCGGGCTTGTCGGTTCGCTTGCTCGTCAGGGTGCGGGCAGTCGCAGGCTTCTTAGGGGCGCGGGGAACTGCGCGACCAGCCACAACGCACCCGCACCCGCGACACAACATGCCACCCCACCCCAATAGGCCCCACCCACCCGCCGTAGGCGCCCCACCCCCGACGGGGGCCTGGGGGCGCAGCCCCCAGTTTCGGGAAGGGGCGGGGCTGGGGAAGAGAACCGCCACGACGGACCCGCCGTCGCCCATGCACCGAACCCGCCCCCAGCCAGGCGCCCCCGACAAGCAACGGAGTGTCGTCGTACCATGCCCAGCGTGACGCACGACGCCCCGCTGCTCGCGGACCTCATGCCGTGGTCCGTCGCACCGCCGCGGCTGGGCCGGGCGTGGCCGACGGCCCCCGACGCGGCGTCCCTGAAAGCCCGCTGGGACACGTTCGTAAAGGCCGAAGGCCCCCACAGAGAGGCCCTGTTCGGCATCACCCGCGCACGGAACCTGCACTCGGCAGTGGCCCAACTGCCAGGCCAGTCCAGCGGAACGGGCCGGCTGGCCCGCGCATCGGGCCCCTGCGCGGAGCCCGTACGCGTACTGCTGGGCCCCTTCGACGAGCAGTGGCTGATCCCGGACCACAGGTTGATCGACGCGGCCCGCCCAGAGCTATGGCGGGTGGCGGACGACCAGCAGGTGTTCGCCGTCGAGCAGGCGCCCGCGCCGGACGGCCCCCCGCTGCTCGTCGCGCCGGTGCTCCCCGTACTCCCGCCGCAGCCGCGCCAGCCGAAGAACGCCCCCGCAGCCCGCCCCGGCCGCATCCACCCCCTGTACCGCCGCCCCGGCGGCCTCGAACCGAACCTCGCCCCCGGCCTCGTAGACCACCTCGCCAAACGCCTGGGCCACTCCCCCGCCCCGCTCGACGTCCTCGCCTGGACGGTGGCGGTGGCGCGCCCGGGCCCGGACGGTTGCACCGTCCCGCTCACCGCCGCCCCCGAACTCTGGGCGTACGGCACCGAGTTGGGCCACCGCATGCTCTGGCTGATGCGCCGCGACGGCGACCGCCCGAAACTCCCCGGCGGCCGCCGCCCGTACGTCCGCGCCCCGCTCCCCGCCCGCCCCCTCGAACTGCACTACGACCGCGACGAGGAGACCCTCCACCTCGACGAGGGCCGCATCTCCCCCGTACCGCCCGCCGCCTGGGACTTCGAGGTGGGCGGAGTACGAGTCCTGGACCAGTGGTTCACGGCCCGGACCACTCCCCCGGAGCCCGGCACATTGGAGGCGATCCGCCCCACCACGTGGCCCCAGACTTGGACGTCCGAACTGCTGGAACTGATCACGGTGTTGGCGCTGCTGGCGGAACTGCGGCCTCAGCAGGCCGAGTTGGCCATGGACGCACCCGTCACGGCGAGCGAGCTGCGCAAGGCGGGCGTACTCCCAGTGCCGGACGCGGCGCGCAAGCCCGCCTCGGTACTGGACCACCACGAGGAAGGCCCGGAGGGCCAGTTCGCGCTGATCTAAGGGCTCGGTCGGCGATTGCTGATCGGCGCCGGGCCGTGACATGAGTGCGGCCGGCCCAGGGCCGTCGGCCTCGAAGTCAGCCCGTCGGGAGCACGTTCTATCGTCGTCGCATGGTGTTAAAGATCGATGTGCCGATGGACCTCGTCCGCGGCGCCGTTGATGAGGGTTACGGTGCCGTCGCGGACGCGTTCCGGCGAAACTTCGCCGACGGCAAAGAGGTCGGTGCCGCGTGTGCCGTCTACCGGGACGGGGTCAAGGTCGTAGATCTCTGGGGTGGCTACCGCAACGGCCTGACACGAGAGCCGTGGCAGGAGCACACGCTGGTGCCGGTGTTCTCCACCACCAAGGGGATCGCGTCACTGGCGGTCGCAGTCGCCCACGCCCGCGGACTGCTGAGCTACGACGAACGGGTGGCCGCCTACTGGCCCGAGTTCGCCGAGGCCGGCAAAAGTGACGTCATAGTGCGCCAACTGCTGTCGCACCAAGCCGGGTTGCCGGTCATCGACCGGCCGCTGACGCTGGCGGACCTGGCGGATCCGCACGTGTTGTCCGCTGCACTGGCCGAGCAGCGCCCGGCGTGGACACCGGGGACGCGGCACGGCTACCACGGCCAGTCACTGGGCTACTACGAGAGCGAACTGATCCGCCGGGTGGACCCCCGAGGACGCAGCCTGGGCCGTTACTTCGCCGAGGAGATCGCCGCCCCGCTCGACGCGGAGTTCCACATCGGCCTGCCTTCGACGGTGGATCCGGAGCGGATCGCGCACATCCACGGCTTCGCCGGTTACGAGATGCTCCTGCACGTCGGCGAGATGCCGTTGCCGTTCGTGCTGGCGTTCAGCAACCCGCGCAGCCTCTCCGCCCGGGCGTTCAGCAATCCCCGGGAGTTGAGCAAGGTTGAGGCCTTCAACCGCCCGGACGTGCGCGCCCTGGAGATACCCGCCGTCAACGGCATCGGCGAGGTGCGTGCGATCGCCAAGCTGTACGGCGATGCCGCGACCGGAGGCAAGGCCCTCGGCCTGGACCCGGCCACTGTGGAGGCCCTCACCCATGCCGCCCGGCCTCCTGCCGAAGGGCCGCGGGACCAGGTGCTGCGCGTCGACACCCAGTACTCCCTCGGTTACATGAAGCCCTTTCCCCGATTCCGCTTCGGCTCCTCCGCGGGCACGGCGTTCGGCACGATGGGGCTGGGCGGATCGTTCGCCTTCGCCGACCCGGACACCGGTGTCGGATTCGCCTACGCCATGAACCGGTGCGGCTTCCACTTGTGGGACGACCCGCGTGAAGTGGCGCTCCGCGACGCGCTGTTCTCCACCGTCCTGGGCGAGGCACCGCAGCGTCCGGACACACGCCGACGGTAGTCGTGCTAGCGCGCAAACCCGTCCAGCACCCGCCCCAACGCCCGCTCGAACACCGCCTCCATGTCAATGGGCCCGGAGTCCTCCGCAAACGCCGCCGCCAGCCGCGGATACGCCCCGCTCGCCACCTGTCCCCCGAGGTAGCGGCCACGCACCGCGTTCTCCTGGGCCTCCGACCAGGGCAGTGAGCGCGCCCGCTCGGCGGTGGCGAGCTCGTTCGTCACGTACGTCGTCACCACACCGTTGATCATCGCGATCAGCTCGAACTTCGTGCCGTACGTCCCCTCGAAGGGGTCCAGGCAGGCCAGGCAGTGCTCGAGATAGCGCAGGGCGTTCGGGCTGAATCCGTACACCGGGGACATCAGCGCGGGCAGCCAGGTGTGGCGGAGCATGAGCGCGCGGGCCTGCCGGGCGACCCGGAGCATGTCGGCGCGCCAGTCGCCAGACGGCTCCCACAGCTCTTGCTCGGCGGCGACGGCGTCGACCATCAGCTCGTACAGGTCCTCCTTGCGCGGCACGTAGTTGTAGAGCGACATCGTGCCGCAGCCCAGTTCGGCCGCCACATGGCGCATCGAGACGGCGTCCAGCCCCCGCTCGTCCGCGATCCGCACCGCGGCGGCCGCGATGTCGGCGCGGCTGTACGCAGGGCGCGGGCCGCGTCCCGTGCGCTCGGTTCGGGCCCAGATCACCTCGGGTTCGGACCCGCGTGCTGCCATCTGTCGATCACCTCGTGACCATCCTAGTTACGTACAGCGTACGTAGTGCGCTATGGTCGAGCCATGACTTCTACGTACGCTGTACTTAGTGAAGGGCTCGAGAAGCGCTTCGGGGAGGTCCACGCCCTCCGGGGGCTGGACCTCGCGGTCGCCAAGGGCACGGTCTGCGGGTTGCTCGGGCCGAACGGCGCGGGCAAGACCACGGCCGTACGGGTCCTGACCACGCTGCTGCGGCCCGACACGGGGTCCGCGCGGATCGCGGGGCACGACCTCGCACGGGAGCCGGACGCGGTCCGCCGCGCCATCGGCGTGACGGGCCAGTACGCCTCGGTCGACGGCGACCTCACCGGGCGGGAGAACCTGCGGCTCTTCGCGAAGCTGCGCCGCGTCCCGAAGGCGCATGCCCGCGCCGACGACCTCCTCGACCGCTTCGAGCTCACCGAAGCCGCGGACCGGCCCACGTCCACGTACTCCGGCGGTATGCGGCGCCGCCTCGACCTGGCCGCGAGCCTCATCACGCGGCCCGAGGTGCTGTTTCTGGACGAGCCGACGACCGGGCTCGACCCGGCCAGCCGCAACCAGATCTGGCAGGCGGTGCGTGACCTCGCCGCGGACGGTACGACGGTGCTGCTGACCACGCAGTATCTGGAGGAGGCCGATCAACTGGCCGACGACATCGCGCTGGTGGACGAAGGCAGGGTCGCCCACACCGGCTCGCCCGCCGCGCTCAAGGCGCTCATCGGCTCGTACGCGGAAGTCGTCGTGGCGCATGCGGACGCGATGGCCGCGGCGGCGGTCGTACTCGATCAACTCACCGGCGCCGAACCGCACTTCGATCGTGAGCGGCACGCCGTCGGCGCCGTCACCACCGATCCGACGCTCACGCTTCCCCGTTTGGTGCGCGAACTCGACGCCGCATCCGTGCCGCTGCTCGACGCGAGTCTGCGCCCGCCGAGCCTCGACGACGTGTTCCTGCGCCTGACTGACCGCCCGACCGACCGTAAGGACTTGGTGGCATGAGTGCCCTCGCGTACGACACCACGGCCATGCTCGGCCGGCAGCTTCAGCGGGTCCGGCACAATCCCGGGCTGCTGATCCTCACTCAGACGATGCCGATCACGATGCTGTTGTTCTTCGGCTATGTCTTCGGCAGCGCGCTCGCCATGCCGGGCGCCGAGTACCGCTCGTTCCTGGTGCCGGGGCTGCTGGTGGCGACCGCGGCGAACGGGATCATGACGGGGATGTTCGACGCGGCCCGGGACTCGCACCGGGGCGTGATGGACCGCTTCCGTACGCTGCCGATGAGCCGGGCCGCGGTGCCGCTCGGCCAGGCGGCGTCCGATCTGGTGCTGACCGCCGCGGGGATGGTGCCGTTGCTGCTGGTCGGGCTCGCGGTGGGCTGGCGTGTTGAGGGGTCGGTGCTGGAGGCCGTGGCGGCCGTCGCCCTGCTGCTGCTGTTCCGCTTCGCCATGACCTGGATCGGGATCCTGCTCGGGCTCTTGTCCCAGAGCGAGGAGGCGGCGGGGCAGTTGGGTGGGGCGACCTTCATCCTGCCGCTGCTGTCGAATGCGTACATTCCGACGGACAATCTGCCGGGCTGGCTGCGCACGATGGCCGAGTGGAATCCCATCAGCGCGGTGACGACGGCGGTGCGCGACCTGTTCGGCAATGCGCCGGTGCCGGAGGGTGCCGCCTGGCCCGTGGCGCATCCGGTGGCTGGATCGCTGGCCTGGTGCGCGGTACTGATCGCGGTGTTCCTGCCGCTCGCCGTCCGCCGGTACGCGACCGGCGGACGCTGAGCGTCAACTCCTGTGAACGTGTGAAACCTTCGCACCGCGGGTGGGAAGCGGGTGCGAAGGTGTCCGGGTTCGGCTGCCGGTCAGCGACCGGGGGCGCTGGTCAGCGGCCGCCGAACAGGGAACGGCGCAGTCGGCGCAGGGGGGCGAAGAGCGAGACCCGCCGCACTCGTGCGCGCCTGCTGTTGCGCTCCTGCGTGTGGTCACGTGCGGTCAGCTCACGCATCAGCGAGGTCGCCTCGGTCGTCTCTCCCTGTGGGATGGCGGGGCCACCCAGCACCGAGAGATGACGGTCGAGGCGCGAACTCGTCGCGCTGCTCCCGCAGGTGATCGCAGGGACTCGCGCCCTGCCACGCATTGTTATCTGTTCCATGTCACTCCCCACCCATACGAGGGCACCCGGCCCGGGCAGGTTAACCCTATCGCTCCCTCATGACACTCGTGTATCCCGGGCGCAGGATTCACCTTCCCCATAAGGCCGTTGACGATTACTCCGACGATTACTCTCCGAATCCGACTGAATTCAGGGCGAGTTGGACAACTGGTGCAGATGTGGGCTGTGGAGAGCCGCCCTGTGGCTCGACGGTGACAGCGAGTGAGGTCGCGTCGGGATTCAAATCCGTGGCGAGCAAGGGCGTGTCGCCCTCGAACAGGCCCAGGGAGCGCGGTTGGACCTCTGGTCGCATGAGCCACAGTTGGTGAACCCTTCCGTTCGTCGGGTTGCCGAGGCCCGCTGGGGTGACCACGGCGGCGCGCTCCGAGGCGGACGCGACGACATTGATGCTCTGTCCACCTGAGACGCGTCCAGCACTCGCGGCGGCATCAGGAGCCGCGAGAATGTTGGCGATCTCACGTGCCTGGGTCCGCTGCTGGTCGAGCTGGTCCTGCGTGCGGGACGCCTGGACGCCGAACAGCGCGGCCACGACGAGCGCCGCAGCGGCCGTGGTGGCGGCGAGCGGGGACAGCAGACCGTGCAGCCGCGAGGGGCGCGGCCGTACGGCACGCATCCCGGGCAGCGGCTGCTGTCTGGCCCGCTGATGCGGCTGCGGACCCTGGGCGGTCTGCCCCGGAGCGGCCTCCTGGGGTGTCGTCCGTACGGCCATGAGAACCCGGTCGCGCATCGCGGCCGGAGGTGGGGCGGCCGTGTTCCACGCGAGGCGGACCGCGTCCTCGCGCAGCAGGCGCACCTCGGAGGCGCAACTGTCGCAGCGCTTCAAGTGCTTCTCGAAACGCTGCTGTTCGCGAGGATCCAGGGCGTCGAGGGCGTACGGAGCGGCCAGCGAATGTAGTTCGCCGCGCCTGAAGAGGACGGTCATACGGCACCTCCCAGGCATTCGCGCAACCGCGTGAGTCCGTCGCGCATGCGCGTCTTGACCGTGCCGAGCGGTAATGAGAGTCGCTCGGCCACTTCACGGTACGTGTAGCCGTCGTAGTAGGCGAGGGTGACGGACTGGCGTTGCAGGGTGGTGAGCCGGTCCAGGCAGTGGCGTACCCATTCGCGTTCGAGGCCTGCCTCGACCTCCTCGGCGACCTGGTCGAAGGCGGGCCCGTTGGCGCTGCGCTGGGCCTCGCGCATCTCGCGTTCGCCGGCCGCTTGGGCGCTGCGCACCCGGTCGACGGCGCGGCGGTGCGCGAGGGTGAGGACCCAGGACAGCGCACTGCCTCGGCCGGGGTCGTAGCGGGCGGCGGAGCGCCAGAGTTCGAGCAGCACTTCTTGGGCGACCTCCTCCGACTGGGCCGGGTCCCGCACCACGCGGCGCACCAGACCGAAGACCGGTCCGGACACCAGTCCGTACAGATCCTCGAAAGCCTTCTGGTCGCCTTTGGCCACGAGCACCAGAAGTTCGTCCGCCTGCACCCGTAACCCCCTCTCCCGGCCGCGTGTCGGCCTGTGCCGACAGTCAAGCATTCGGCGCCGACGCCCGTTCGGATGGGTCCGCAGATCAACTCGTCGAAAAACTCGAGTGAAACTCAAACCAATCCGCCCGGCCGACGGCGCCGAATGGCGTGTGTCAGGCAAGAAAACACGCGGCAAGAGCGCAAGGCCGAACGGACAGGGCCCGTCCGTCGTCCCTCGCCATCACCGCCGGAACGCAGCTTGTAAGAGGACGGACGGCATGACACCTAACACCCGCAGGATCGTGGGACGCAGGGGCCTCGCGACCCTCGTCTGTGGTGCGCTGGCTACCGGATCGCTAGCAGCCGCAGGCGTGACCGCGCTCGCGCCTCAGGAGGCGAGCGCCTCCAGCCACCGGGAGGCCCCGCTGATCTCGGGGACGCCGCAGTTCGACAACACGGACCTGTACGCGTTCGTGAGCCCGGACGCCCCGGACACGACGACGATCGTCGCGAACGTGATCCCCTTCGAGGAGCCGGCGGGCGGACCGAACTTCTACACGTTCGCCGAGGACGCCCAGTACGACATCCACATCGACAAGGACGGCGACGCGCAGGGCGACCTGCTCTTCCGCTACACGTTCGACACGCACGTCAAGAACGACAAGAGCTTCCTGTACAACACGGGGCCGGTCGAGAGCCTGGACGACCCCGACCTGAACATCACGCAGACCTACGACCTCCAGCTGCTGCAGCTGAAGGACCAGAAGGCCGTGAAGCGGACGTACGTCGCGGACGATGTGCCGGTCGCGCCGTCGAACGTCGGCAAGGCGTCCATGCCGGACTACGCCAAGCTGCGCGACCAGGCGGTCAAGGAGCTCGGGTCGTACGACGCCAAGACCTTCGCGGGTCAGGCGGACGACCCGTTCTTCGCGGACCTGCGGGTCTTCGACCTGCTGTACGGCGGGAACCTGTCGGAGGTCGGCAACGACACTCTCAAGGAATACAACGTCAACTCCATCGCCCTGCAGCTGCCGAACTCGTTCATCCAGGAGTCGGCAAAGCAGCCGGTCGTCGGAATCTGGGCGACGACGAACCGCAAGGGCGCGGACGGGCACTTCAGGCAGGTCTCGCGGCTCGGTAACCCGCTGGTGAACGAGGTCGTCAACCCGATCAAGGACAAGGACACGTTCAACGCGTCCGCGCCGTGGGACGACGGCCAGTTCCTGAAGAACGTAACGGAGCCGGAGCTGCCGAAGCTCATCGAGGCGATCTACAAGATCCCCGCGCCGGACGAGCCCAGGAACGACCTCGTGGACGTCTTCCTGAAGGGCGTACCCGACCTCAACCAGCCGCCGCACGTACGGGCTTCGGAGATGCTGCGGCTCAACACCTCGATCAAGCCGGCGGCCAAGCCGAAGCGGCTCGGTGTGCTGGACGGCGACAACGCGGGCTTCCCGAACGGGCGCCGGCTCACGGACGACGTGATCGACGCCTCGCTTCAGGTCGTCGAGGGTGAACTGCTCGGCGCGAAGAACGACTTGGGCGACGCGGTCAACAAGAACGACAAGGAATTCGAGAAGTCCTTCCCGTTCGTCGCACTGCCGACCGAGGGTTCGCGCGGTCCGCTGGCCAAGGGCACGGACGCCACCAAGGGCGATGTGCGCAACCAGCTCGGTGACGCGCTGACGCCCACGGGTACGAGTGGCAGCAACATCGGTGGCATGGACGACACCACGTTGATCGCCGTGTCGGCGGTTTCTGGTGCGGCCGGGTTCTTGCTGATCGGCACCGGCCTGATGTGGTGGCGCAGCCGGCGCCGGATCCGCGGCTACTACTAAGCATCCGCTGGTTGTGCGGTTTGGAACTGCGGGTCCGTTGTGGCTGGTCGCGCAGTTCCCCGCGCCCCTAAAGGGGCGCTGGTCGCGCCCCCAATCGGGGCGGAGCCGCATATCGACGCAGCCCCGCGCTCCTGAAGGGCGCGGTGCCGCACCCGGACTTCGCAAGTCCCCCCACAAACCGGCGCGGCCCGTAACCACCGTTCCCCCACGGCGCGGGCCGCGCCTTCAACTCCGTACCACCGCACCTTCGGGAGATCGAGGAGAGGGCATGTCCCCGCGCGAGAACGAGGACGGCGCCGTCGAGGCCGAGCAGCAGACGGCTCGTACGGACGCCGCCGCGCCCACCGAGGGCGAGGACACGCCCGAATCCACAGAGCCCACACCGGACGCCGCCGAAGACACGACGGCACCGGGCCGCCCCGAAGCGGCGCCCGAGTCGCGGCGGGCTCGGATGGTGCGGCTGGCCGCTTGCACTGTGGCCCTCGCCGTTGCGATGACCGCGGGGGCCGTGGTGATGGGGTCCCGGGATGACGGTGGGGTGAGGGCCGTGGCCTCCGTGCCCGGGACCGCGCCCGAGCTGCTGGCCGGAGGGAATCTCAACGAAAGCATCTCCGCGCTTCAGGGGCATCTGAAGGGGCAGCCCAAGGACTTCAGCGGGTGGGCCACCCTCGGTGTCGCGTACGTCGAGCAGGCGCGCACCAACGGCGACCCGTCGCGTTATCCGCAGGCACAGCGCGCGCTGGACCGTGCGCTGAAGCTCAAGCCCGACAACGACCCGGCGCTCGCGGGCCGGGCGGCGCTGGCCGCCGCGCGGCACGACTTCCCCGGGGCGCTGCGGTACGCGGAGGACGCGCTGAAGGAGAACCCGTACAACGAGCGGGCGCTGTCCTCGCGGATCGACGCCCTGGTCGAACTCGGCCGCTACGACGAGGCGTCGAAGGCCTCCGACGAGGCCGACGCCCGGCGCCCCGGCATCCCCGTCTTCACCCGGTACGCCTACGTCCGCGAGCTGCGCGGCGACGTACCCACCGCGCGGCGCGTCCTGGAGCAGGCGCTCACCAGTGCCACCGCCCCCGGAGACGTGGCGTACGTGGCGACCTCGCTCGGCCAACTCGCCTGGCGCGAGGGCGAGTACGAGACCGCGCTGACGCACTACACGCGGGCGCTGCGAGCGGACCGCACCTACCTCCCCGCCCTGGAGGGCCGCGCCCGCGCGCAGGCCGCGAACGGCGACCAGGCGGCGGCGATCCGCGGCATGGAGGAGGTCGTGGCCGGCTTTCCGCTGCCCGGTCCGTTGGTCGCGCTGGGCGAGTTGTACGAGGCCCGCGGCGCCGAGGGCGACAAGGCGAAGGCCCGCGACCAGTACGCCCTGGTCGACGCGTGGACCGCGCTGGCTCGCGCGAACGGCGTCAACGCCGACCTCGACACGGCCCTCGCGGCAGCCGACCACGGCGACCGCGAGTCCGCCCTGCGCGCCGCGAAGGCGGAGTGGGACCGCCGAGAGACCGTGCACACCGCGGACGCCCTCGCGTGGGCCCTGCACGTCAACGGCCGCGACGAGGAAGCCCTCCCCTACGCCCGCCGCGCCACGGCCACCGGCTACCGCGACGCCACCTTCCTCTACCACCGCGGCATGATCGAACACGCCAACGGCAACGAGAAGGAAGCCCGCGACAACTTGTCGGCGGCACTCGAACTCAACCCGGGCTTCTCCCCGGTGGGCGCCAAAGCGGCCCGTACGGCCCTGAACGAACTGGGCGGTGCCAAGTGAGCACAGCGTCCACAGGCCTGAAGAGCCCGAAGAACTCCCCGACCCGTCGCCGGTTCGCCGCCTGCGTGGCCGTTCTCATGGGCACCCTCGCTCTGCTGCTCGTCCCCGCGGGGACCGCGGCCGCGCACCCGCTCGGGAACTTCACCGTCAACCGGTACGACGGACTCGTCATCGGTCCCGAGAAGCTGCGGATCGACCATGTGGAGGACCTCGCGGAGATCCCGGCGACCCAGGCCAAGCCTCAGATCAAGGAGGCTGGCAAGGCGAGTTGGGCCCGGGATCGGTGCGCGACGGCGGCCGGGAAGAGCCGGGTGACCGTGGACGGGCGCGAGGTCGCGCTGAAGGCCGGCGAGAGCCGCCTACAGGTGCGGCCAGGGCAGGCCGGGCTCGAGACGCTCCGGGTGGAGTGCCGGTGGACGGCGCCGCTGCCGAAGGGTGAGTTCTCCCTCGGCTTCCGCGCCTCCGTCGACAACGGGCCCGGCTGGCGCGAGGTCACCGCGCGAGGCGACCGGATGACCCTCGCCTCCTCGGACGTCCCCACGAAGTCCGTGTCCCGCGAACTGACCAGCTACCCCGAGGAGTTGCTGCAGTCCCCGGAGGACACGGCGACCGCGTCGTTGACGGTCCGCCCCGGCGGTCCCGCCCTCGCCGAGGAGAACGCCGACGCCCCCGCCTCCTCCATACTTCCGCGCGGCGCCGACCGGTTCACCCGCGCCCTGGACGATCTCGTCGCCCGCCACGACCTGAGTACGGGCTTCGCGGCGCTGGCCCTCGTCATCGCGGTGGTCCTGGGCGCCATGCACGCGCTCGCGCCCGGTCACGGCAAGACGCTGATGGCCGCGACGGCCGCGGCCCGCGGCGGCCGGGCCAGCATGCGCGACGTCCTCCCCCTGGCCGCATCTGTGACGGTCACCCACACCCTGGGCGTGGTCGCGCTGGGCCTGCTGGTCACGGCCGGCTCGGCTGCGGCTCCCTCGGTGGTGACGTGGCTGGGCATCGCGAGCGGCGCCCTGGTGATGACGGCCGGCCTGACGCTCGTACGCAAGGCCTGGCGCGCCCGGGCCCACCGGCACGAGCACGCTCCCGGCCATGACCACAGCCATGGTCACGAAGACGGCCACACCCACGATCACGGGCATGGGCACGGCCACACTCACGACCACGAAGACCACGAACACCCGCACGGCGACACCCATCACCACGGGGACACCCACGAACACGCCGAGCAGCACGAGCGCCCTCTCGTACTCGCCCACACCCACGCGGCGGACGGCGGAACCCGCACCTCCGCGCCCGGCCAAGCCTCGGCGCTCCTGGAAGCCCCCGCCCGCACCGAACCCCACCCGCCCGGCCACCACCACGCACACACCGACCACCACGATCACGCACAGGCGCACGGCCACGGGCACAAGCACGGCCGCGACCACGACCACGACCACAAGCACACCCACGCCGGCCACACCCACACGCACACCCACGGCGGCTTCACCCACACCCACGAGATCGCGCCCACCGTGCGCGGCACGATCCTGCTCGGCTTCGCGGGCGGGCTGGTGCCGAGCCCGTCCGCCGTCGTCGTCCTGGTGGGCGCCGCCGCGCTCGGCAAGGCCTGGTTCGGGTTCCTGCTCGTTCTCGCGTACGGCGTCGGCCTCGCCCTGACGCTGACGGCGGCGGGGGTCGCCGTGGTCAAGCTGGGGAGCGGGGTCAGCCGTCTGCTGGAGAACGGCCCCCGCTGGACCGGCGGTCCGGTGGCCGCACTCGTACGCAGGAACGTCGCCCTCGGATCCGCGTTCGTCGTCGTGGCCCTTGGGGCTGGATTGGTACTCCAGGGGGCGGCAACCGCGCTCGGTTGAGCTACTTTTGTTCAGAATGGTGCGGTTGCGAATGGGGGACGTCCGTGTCGGAAGAGGCACGCAGTGAACGGGTGATCGCGGGGCGTTACCGTCTGTTGTCCCCGCTGGGCGAGGGCGGCATGGGGACCGTCTGGCGCGCCCGTGACGAGGTGCTGCACCGCGAGGTCGCCGTCAAGGAGGTACGCGCCCCGGCCGGGCTGCCCACCCCCGAGGTCGAGCGGATGTACGCGCGCCTGGAGCGCGAGGCCTGGGCCGCGGCCCGCGTCGCGCACCGGAACGTGGTCACGGTGTACGACGTGGCCATGGAGGAGGGCCGCCCCTGGATCGTGATGGAGCTGGTCCGCGGCATCTCTCTCTACGATCTGCTGGACGCCGAGGGCCCGCTGTCGCCGCAGCGCACCGCGCACATCGGCGCCGAGGTGCTGGCCGCGCTGCGTGCCGCGCACGAGGCCGGGGTGCTGCATCGCGACGTGAAGCCCGGCAACGTACTGATGTCGAACGACGACCGCATCATCCTCACCGACTTCGGCATCGCGATGGTCGAGGGCAGCTCCGCGCTCACGATGACCGGCGAGGTGATCGGCTCGCCGGAGTTCCTGGCTCCGGAGCGGGCGCTGGGGCGCACGCCGGGTCCCGAGTCCGACCTGTGGTCGCTGGGCGTGATGCTGTACGCGGCGGTCGAGGGCAACTCGCCGTTCCGCCAGGACACCCCGCTCAGCACCCTGCGCGCCGTCGTCGACGAGGAGCTGCCGCCGCCGCGCCGTGCGGGCCCGCTGACCCCGGTCATCGAGGGCCTGTTGCGCAAGGATCCGGCCGAACGGCTCTCGAGCGAGACCGCCGAGGAAGACCTGCGCCTGATCGCGGCGGGCGGCACGCCTACGGCAGCCGCCGCCTTCGCCCCGACCGTCGCGGCCCTCCCCCAGCCGAACCAGCCCGCACCGCACCCCCAGCCGGCCGCTCACACCGCGCCCCCACCCCCGGCCGCCACGACCACCACCGCGCAGCCCGCCGAGCCCCGCCACCCCCGGCGCGCCACGGTCGTCCTGATCGCGGGCCTGGTCGCCCTCGCGCTCGCCTTCGCGGGACTGACGTACGCCCTGCTCAATGACAACGGCGGAGGCGACGAGAGCAGCAGCACCGGTGGCACCACGGGTGGCACCGGCAACGGCGGCTCCACGACCGGCGGCGAGGACAACGGCGGTACGAGCGGAGGCGGCGACGACGGTACGACCACCAGCGAGACTTCGGGCACGGACGGTGGCACGAACGGCGGCTCGACGGACGGCGGCCAGACGAGCTCCCCGCCTCCCCAGTCCGTCGAGGTGTCGCTGTCGGGCTCCAACACGCAGTACAGCGGGGCCTGTCCGCCGCCGGGGGCCGAGGCGCCCACGTTCACGGCGACGATCACGGTGGGCCGCGCCCCGGCGGAGGTCGACTACCGCTGGGTGACGCAGCACGGGGAGCCCTCGGATCCGGGCTGGAAGACGCTGTCGTTCTCCGGCGGTGACACATCCCAGCAGGTCAACCATGTGGAGACGAATTACAACGACGGCAGCACCTACGAGAACGAGATGAGCGTCGAGGTCCGTAGCCCCGTACAGGCGACGTCCGACTCGGTGGCGTTCTCGGTGACGTGTGAGACGGAGACCCCGACAACGGGCGGGGCCTCCCCTACGCCGTAGGCGTGCCTCACAACCGGTCGGTCAGGCCGCGCTCCTGAGCACGGGCAGATAACCGCCGGACTGGCCGGCCGCGTTCGGGTGGTACGACTCCCCGATGTTCAGCCAGTTGACGCTGTGCAGCCAGGAGCTGCCGGAGCAGATCTCGTGCCCGGTGAAGGTGGGCACGACGTCGCCGAAGGTGAAGCCGTGGTCGGCGGCACGCTTGGCGATGGCGCTGTTCAGATAGTCGGCGGCGTTGTTGATGGCGGACCGTTCGCCTTCGGTCATGCCGGCCACGCAGCTGCCGCTGAGTTTGTAGAAGCGGGGGTAGCCCAGGACGACCACATGGGCCGCCGGAGCCTTCGCGCTGATCGCCGAGTAGACGGAGTCGAGTCTGCCGGGCAGCGTCGAGTCGACGTACGCCTTCGCCGTGTTGATGCGGGCGACGCAGGCGCTCTCGGACTGCAGCACACAGGTCGTCATGACATCGGCGAAACCGGCGTCGTTGCCGCCGATGGTGATGGAGACGAGTCCGGTGCCGGAGCCGAGCGGGCCCAGCTGGTTGGCCACCACATCACCCGTACGAGCGCCCGAGCAGGCCGTGAAGTGGAACGACGAGGGTGAGTTGGCGGCGGCCCACAGGTGCGGGTACGCCTTCGTGCTGCGCTTGCAGTCGCCGCTGGAGCCGATGTAGCTGCCCGCGCCGACTCCGGAGGAGTAGGAGTCGCCGAGGGCCACATAGCCGGTCGCCGCGGACTGTTCCGAAGCCTGCGCCACCGTGGCCCCGGTGAGGGCGAATGCGGCGGCGAGGAGTAATGAGGTCGCGTATGCCGTAAGTCGGGAACGTCGCATGGAACCTCCCTTTAGCAGGATCTCTGCCATAACTTGCGTACCACCGCACACAGTTGACGGGAAGTGTCCATGCCAATGCTTTCCCGGACTTACTGGGAGTCACACCGCACATCACCTGCGTTTCATTTCCTGCACGTGACGTAAACGTGACAAAGCCTCAACTCCCTTGAGCTGCACGGAAGTTCGGATCACGCTGGTGTCTCAACCGGGTAGCGGAACGCAACGCTCCTGGTTGTGCGCGCGATCACGCGCGCACCCCCCACAGACGTGCGCCCCCACCCCGGCGCGCGCCGCCTAGAGGAGGACTCCCTCGTAATGGCACAACTGCGCAGCAAGAAGATCCGGATCGCCGCGACCACGACCGTCGCCACCGCCGCCCTGCTGGCGGCGGTCACCGCGCTGCCCGCCCAGGCCGCCCCGGCCCAGGGTCGGGTGCTCGCGGCGGACTCCCCCACCGCGATCAAGGGGAGCTACATCGTCACGCTGAAGAAGAGCGCGGACTTCAAGGCCGCTTCCGCCCAGGGCAAGGAACTGATCAACGAGTACGGCGGCGCGGTGAAGAAGACCTTCGACACCGCGCTCAACGGCTACACGGCGACCCTCACGGCGACCGAGGCCAAGAGACTCGCGGCCGATCCGTCCGTGGCCTCGGTCGAGCAGAACCAGCGGGTGCAACTCGCCGACACCACGCAGTCCAACGCCCCTTGGGGCTTGGACCGCATCGACCAGTCCGCGCTGCCGCTGTCGACCACGTACACCTACCCGGACTCGGCGGGCAGCGGCGTGACCGTGTACGTCATCGACACCGGCGTACGGATCACACACGGCGAGCTCAGCGGGCGGGCCGCGGACGGTTACGACGCCGTGGACGGCGACACCACCGCACAGGACGGCAATGGTCACGGCACACATGTGGCCACGACCATTGCGGGCTCCACCTACGGCGTCGCCAAGAAGGCGGACATCGTGGGGGTGCGCGTGCTCAACAACTCCGGTTCCGGCACCACCGCGGGTGTCGTCGCCGGCATCGAGTGGGTCACCGAGAACGCCAGCGGCCCGTCGGTCGCCAACATGTCGCTCGGCGGCGGCGCCTCCACCGCGCTGGACACGGCCGTCGCGAACTCCATCGCGAGCGGTGTGACCTACGCGGTCGCGGCCGGCAACTCCAGTGCCAACGCCTCCTCGTACTCCCCCGCACGCGTCGCCTCGGCGATCACCGTCGGCGCCACCGGCAACACGGACGCCAGGGCCAGCTTCTCCAACTTCGGCTCCGTGCTGGACATCTTCGCGCCGGGCGTCTCGATCACCGCGGGCTGGCACACCAGCGACACCGCCACCAACACCATCTCCGGTACGTCCATGGCGACCCCGCACGTCGCGGGCGCCGCGGCGGTCTACCTGGCGAACCACACCTCGGCCTCGCCCTCGTCGGTGGCCTCGGCCCTGGTGGCCGGCGCGACCTCGAACGCGGTCACCAGCCCCGGCAGCGGCTCCCCCAACAAGCTGCTGAAGCTCGTCCCGTAGCCCCAACTCACCCCAGGTCATCGCCAGTTCCCCGGAGGATCCCTTCCTCCGGGGAACTCGTACTTGGCGCTTCCGCATCTTGACGTCCGACTGCCCGCTGAGCGACATTGAAGCCCGGCATCCGGCGCTTCGGGGGGCAAAGACGCCAATGCAGACCATGCGCATCAAGTCATCTTCATCAGGTTCATCTTCATCAGAAGCAGCTGCCGCAGGCAGAGACGGGTCGTCGCGACAGGGTCCGGGGAGGGACCTGTTGCCACTGCTCGCGGGGGCCGCCGCGGCGATCGCGGGGGTCGGTGCGGCGCTGGCGCTCACTGACGCGGACTCACCGCTGCGTGCGCCGTTCACGCTGTTCTTCCTGCTCGCCGCGCCGGGGACCGCAGTTGCGGCCAGTTTGCGCGGACTGGAACCGTTCGGCCGCATCGTGGCGTCTTTGTCCGCAGCGGTAGCGGTCAACATCCTGGTCGCCCAGGCCATGCTGGCGGTGCACCGGTGGTCGGTCGAGGGTGGAATCGCGGTCGTTACCGCGCTCAGCTCCCTCATGCTCCTGCTGGTCCTGGTACGGCGCCTGCGCGGCCGTACGGTGAAGAGACAGGCTTCCTGACGTGGACATCAGCGTGTACCGCCCCGGCGAACTGACGGCCGCCGACCGGGTCGCGTGGTCGGCTTTCCAGTCGAAGGCCCATCTCAACGGCACGCCCGAGCTGGCGAACCCGTTCCTGTCACCGGAGTTCGCGCTCGCGGTGGGGCGTTGCCGGCGCGGCGTGCGAATAGCGGTCGTACGGGAGGGCGGGGAGCCCGCGGCCTTCTTTCCGTTCCAGCGCGGCGCGAGCGGCGTCGGCCGGGCGATCGGTCTCGGTGTCTCGGACTGTCAGGGCGTGGTGCACCGGCCCGGATTCAGCTGGGACGTGCGGGACCTGCTGCGGGCGTGCGGGCTCGTGGTGTGGGAGTTCGATCATCTGGCGGCGGGCCAGACGCCGTTCGAGACGGCGGCCACCGGCAGCTTCCCGTCCCCGGTCATGGACGTCGACCAGGGGTACGAGGCGTATCTGAGCCAACTGCGCGCCCAGTCACCGAAGTTCACCAAGTCGACGCTCGCCAAGGAGCGCAAGCTCGGCCGGGATCACGGCGAGGTGCGCTATGTGCACGACGAGCGCGATCCCAAGGCGCTGCGCACGCTGATGGCGTGGAAGTCGGCGCAGTACCGCAGGACCGGACGCAGCGACCGCTTCGCGCACGAGTGGATCACCCGGCTGGTGTGGCAGCTGTTCCACAGCCGCTCCGAGTCGTTCACCGGGATCCTGTCGGTGCTCTACGTGGACGACAAGCCGATCGCCGCGCACTTCGGGCTGCGTTCCGAGCGCGTACTGGCGTGCTGGTTCCCCGCGTACGATCCGGCATTCTCCAAATACTCCCCCGGACTTGTCCTGCATCTGCGGATGGCCGAGGCGGCAGCCGCCGACGGTATCGCCTATCTGGATCTGGGCCGGGGGCAGAAGGAATACAAAGACTCCCTGAAGACACGCGAAATCTTCGTGTCCGAGGGGTTGGTGACGCGCCGCCATCCGGTGGCGCTCGGGCACCGGGCGCGACGCGCTCCGGTCCGGGCGCTGCGGAATGCGGTGCTGGCGCGGCCGGAGTTGTTCGAGCCGGCCGACAAACTCCTCAAGCGGATGGGAGAGATCCGTTCGAGGAGTCGGGTAACGACCAAACCTAAGAAAATGTGAGGTCTCGTTCCAGGTCTTGCCATAGCGTCACAATCGTCAACAACGTCATATGTCTTCATCCCGCATCGGTCCATCATCAAGCGGCTCTAGGGGAGGGCTCAAGGACCGCGATGGTTTCCGCTGCGGGGCGCGGTAGGGGGGTGCCGTGCCCGGTGGCCGCAGGTGGTTCTTCCACCAAGTGGCTCCGGGGCGCGTGCCGCGCGACCGGCTTATCCAGCCGGCCAGCTTTGCCAGCTCACCCGGCGTGCACGGAGATACATTCCGGCATGCCGTAAGTGAGAACCCCCCTTTCGAACCGGACACATAGCCGGACCGCCCACAGGGGCGGGCGGTCCACCGGACGAGAGGGATCAGACTCATGAGTTCATTTCTGCACCCGGCAGTTTCGGGACAGGAACCGTCCACGGCCGGTCAGTACCGGCCCATATCTTCTCACCTGGCGATCACGCCTCCGGTGAGTGTGGTGATTCCCGCCATGAACGAGGCGGAAAATCTCCCCTACGTTTTCAAGACACTGCCGGCGTGGATCCACGAAGTGGTTCTCGTCGACGGCAATTCCACCGACAACACCGTAGAAGTGGCCCGCGAACTGTGGCCGGACGTCAGGGTGGTGAAGCAGACCGGAAAGGGCAAGGGAGATGCCCTGATCACCGGCTTCGCGGCCTGCACCGGCGACATCATCGTGATGGTCGACGCGGACGGCTCGGCGGACGGCAACGAGATCGTGTCGTATGTGTCCGCGCTGGTCTCGGGGGCGGACTTCGCGAAGGGCTCGCGGTTCGCCAACGGCGGCGGCACGGACGACATGACGCCCATCCGCAAGCTGGGCAACTGGGCGCTGTGCACGGCCGTCAACCGCAAGTTCGGCGCCCGCTACACCGACCTCTGCTACGGCTACAACGCGTTCTGGCGGCACTGCCTCGACAAGATCGACCTCGACTGCACCGGCTTCGAGGTGGAGACCCTGATGAACATCCGGGTGGTCAAGGCCGGGCTGAAGGTGCAGGAGATACCGAGCCACGAGTATCTGCGGATCCACGGCGCGAGCAATCTGCGCGCCGTCCGGGACGGGCTGCGGGTGCTCAAGGTGATCCTGAAGGAGCGCTCCAACCGTCGTTCGCTGCGCCGCCGTTCACATCACGCGGTGGCGCTGGGCAGCACGCGAGGAGAGGTGTCTTGAGCACGATCGACATCTCGGTGGTGATCTGCGTCTACACCGAGGACCGCTGGGAGGACATCCTCGCGGCGGTCTCCTCGGTGCGGGCGCAGTCCCGGCCCGCCCTGGAGACGCTGCTGGTCGTGGACCACAACCAGGCGCTCCTGGACCGGCTTTCGAAGGAGTACAAGGAGACGCCCCGGGTGCGGGTGCTCGCCAACGCGGGCCCTCGCGGCCTGTCCGCGGGCCGCAACACCGGCATCGCGGCCTCCCGCGGTGAGGTCATCGCGTTCCTCGACGACGACGCGGTCGCCGAGCGCGACTGGCTGCATCACTTCGCCGAGGCGTACACGGATCCGCGGGTGATGGCCGTCGGCGGGCGGACGTTTCCGATCTGGGCGTCGGGCCGGCGCCCGGCCTGGTTCCCGGAGGAGTTCGACTGGGTCGTCGGCTGTACGTACAAGGGGCTACCGCCGGGGCGCGTACAGGTGCGGAACGTGCTGGGCGGCAACGCCTCGTTCCGCCGCACCGCCTTCGACGTGGCGGGCGGCTTCGCGACCGGTATCGGCCGCGACGGCGACAAGCGTCCGCTGGGCTGCGAGGAGACGGAGCTCTGCATCCGCCTCACCCGCGCCCAGCCGGACGCGATCCTGCTGATCGACGACCGCGCGGTGATCCACCACCGGGTGCCCGAAGTCCGCGAGCACTTCGCCTACTTCCGCACCCGTACGTACGCGGAAGGCCTCTCGAAAGCCCTGGTCGCCCGGAGCGTCGGCGCCGACAAGGGCCTGGAGTCCGAGCGCCGCTACACCACGCGTGTGCTGCCCGCCGGAGTGGCCCGCGGACTGCGCGACGCCCTCCTCGCCCGCCCCGGCGGCGCGGGCCGGGCAGCTGCCATCGTCACCGGAGTGGTGACGGCGGCGGGCGGGTACGTTCTCGGGAGCGTTCGGGCACGCAGGGGTGGCGCCACTTTCTCGGTGGTCGAGATAGAGGAAGGTCCCGGGCGCGAGGGGGCAGCAGCATGAGCAGTGCACGCTTGGCGATGACGGCGCGGGGCGCGAAGCCGCCCTGCGCCGGGCGCGACCGCGCGGCCGGAGGTGGTTCCGTATGACCACCCCCGTGCCCATCCTCATGTACCACGCCGTCTCCACCTTGCCCAACGAGGCGACTCGCGCCCTGTCCGTCGCACCGGAGGCATTCGCCGAGCAGATGGCGCTGCTGGACGATCGCGGGTTCACGCCGGTCAACACCGCCCAGCTGGCGGACAGTTGGCGCTCCGGGAGCCCGCTGCCGAAGCGTCCGGTCCTCGTCACCTTCGACGACGGTTACGAGGGCGTGCACCGGCATGCGCTGCCCGTGCTCGCCAAGCACGGCTTCGCGGCCACGCTGTTCGTCTCCACGGGCTGGCTGCGCGGCTCGTACGACTCCGGGGGCGCCCTGGACACGATGCTCGACTGGGACCAGGTGCGCGAACTCGCGGACGCGGACGTCGAGATCGGCGGCCACAGCCATACGCATCCCCAGCTTGACCAGCTCACGGACGAGGCGCTGTGGTTCGAGCTGCTGCGCTGCAAGGAGATCATCGCCGACGAACTCGGCACCCGCCCCGCCTCGTTCGCGTACCCCTACGGCTACTCCAGCCGCCGGGTGCGCCGTACAGTGCGCGAGGCGGGCTTCGCCCAGTCCCTCGCCGTCGGCAACCGCCTGGCGAACCGTCGCCAGGGCCCGTACGCCCTGCAACGCGTCACCGTGCGCCGCACGACCCGCATCGAGGAGTTCGAGCGGCTGGTCGAAGGCCAGGCCATCACCCGTACCTTCGCCAAGGACCATGCCCTCACCAAGGGGTACGCCATGGTCCGCAGAGCACGCCAGATCCGCCGGAAGGCCATCAGTTCCCGTGTCTGACACGACCACAGCCCAGCCCGGCACACCCACGACCGAGGCGCCCGAGAAGCAGCCCGGCCGCCGGCTGCGGCTGCCCGGACTGAGCAGGGGTTCCAAGGGATCCGGAGGCAGCCCGCTGTTCCGGAACGCCTATGCCCTGATGCTCAACACCGGGATCTCCGCCGTCCTCGGCCTCGGTTACTGGCTGGCAGCCGCCCGCTATTACACCGAGGACGCGGTCGGCCAGGGCTCCGCCGCGATCGCCGCGATGAAGCTCCTCGCGGGGTTGACGGCGGTGACGCTGACGGGCGCCCTTGCTCGGTTCATTCCGGTGGCGGGGCGTACGAGCGGCCGCCTGATCTTCCGTACGTACGCGGGCAGTTCACTGGTCGTGGCGCTGGCGGCGGGCGTGTTCCTGCTGACGCTGGGCCTGTGGGGGCCGTCGTATCGCTTCCTGCACGACCCCATGCACGCGCTGGTGTTCGTGCTGGCGGTGGTCGCCTGGTCCGTGCTCACCCTCCAGGACGGGGTGCTGACGGGGCTCCGCAGCGCGATATGGGTGCCGGTGGGCAACACGGTGTTCTCGGCGGTCAAGCTGGTGCTGCTGGTGCTGTTCGCCGCCGCGATCCCCACCATGGGCGTGTTCGTGTCCTGGGTCGCGGCCATCGCGGTGTCCGTGCTGCCCCTGGGCTGGCTGGTGTTCCGGCGGCTGGTGCCACGGCATATGAAGGCGACCGAGGAGCACGCCGAGCCGCCGACGATGAAGGAGATCGGCCGCTTCCTCGCGGGCGACTACACCGGCTCGCTGTTCTCGCTGGCCGTGGTCTACCTCGTCCCGGTGATCGTCGCCGCGCAGGTCAGCTCCGCCGACAACGCGTACTTCTACATCGCGATCACCATCGGCGGCACCGTCAACCTGCTGGCCATCAACATGGGCGCCTCGCTCACCGTCGAGGGCTCGCACGACCCGGCGCGACTCGCCGCGCACACCAGGGCCGCGCTGCTCCGGATGGCGCGGATCATGCTGCCGGTGGGCGCGATCCTGTTCTTCGGGGCGCCGTACGTCCTGGGCGTGTTCGGCCAGGGGTACGCGGACGCGGCGACCCCCTTGCTGCGGTGGTTCGCGGTCGGCGGGGTGCTGCGGGTCGTAATGGAGACCTACTTCGCGGTGCTGCGCGCCCAGAGCCGTACCGCAGGACTCGCGTGGCTGCAGGGCCTGTTGTGCGTGCTGGTGCTCGGCCTCACGGTGATCTTGCTTCCGACCATGAGCCTCACCGGCGCGGGCGTCGCGGAGGTCGCCGCCCTCGCGGTGATCGTGGCGATCGCCTCTCCCAGGCTGTACCGGGTCATCAGGACCGCGCCGGCCGAGGTGCCCGAGGATGCGGCGCCCGACGGCGACCTGGCGGACTTGGGCGCCCGCGAGGTCCCCGCGCCGGCCGTGGGCGAGCCGAAGAAGGGCCGCGGCCCGGCCTGGGCGCAACGGCTCGACCAGGACACCCTGGCGCTCGGCGTACACCTCGACTTCGACCACCAGGAGCGCCGGCCGGACGTACGACCGGGGCCGGGGACGCCGCCCACCGGGACGGCCGTGAAGTGGCCCGTCCCACCGGACCAGCGGCCGGAGCACGGGCCCGACGATGAACCGGAGGACCACCGGCCGACCTGGGCGCTCCGGGCGCCGCTGCAACTGCCCGCGCCGCGCTCGGAGTTGGGGCTGCCGGTCGAGGAACGGGAGCCGGGCAGCGAGACCTCCGTGGGACCGGCCGAGACGAAACCGGAAGCCGAGGCAGAGGCCAAGTCCGAAGGTACGTCCGGAGCAGAACCCGAGTCCAAGTCGGAAGCCACGTCTGAAGCAGGGCCCGACTCCAAGTCCGAAGCCGCCTCCGAAGCAAAGCCCGAGGCCGAGTCGGGGGCAGAGCCCAAGGTCGAGCCGGCGGCCACGTCGGGGGCAGGATCGGAGTCCAAGGCGCCGTCCTCCCCCTCCTCCGCGCTCGTACTCCGGGAACGCGGGACCGGTGCGCCGCCCGAACCGCCACCGGACCCCTCCCCCACCCCCGACCCGTCCTTCCCGTCCCCGTGGGAACGCCTGCGCCCCACCCGCGTAGGCGTCGTCCTCGGCTGTCTGCTGATCGCCGCGCTCATCCTGTACTGGGTGCCGGTGTTCGGCCTCGGCGAGCGCGACCTCGACCGGATGGGCGGGCTCGGCCTGATCTCCATCCTGCCCGTGCCCACCCTGGCGGGGGCCGCCCTGCTGGTCACGGTGTTCGCCTCGCTGCTCTGGCGCAACCAGGAGCACCGAGGGCTGCTCCTGGTCACCCTGCTGGCCACCGTGGTGTCGCTGCACGCGCTGCCCGCGGTGATCGAGACGGAGCCGCGGTTCGCGACGGCCTACCAGCACCTCGGGTTCCTGGAGTACATCGACCGGACCGGCTCGGCCGTGCCCGACCTGGACGCGCGCTGGAGCTGGCCGGGCTTCTTCGCGGCGGCCGCGTTCGTCGCGAAGGCCTGCGGGGTCGACGACCTCACCGAGGTCATCCGCTGGTGGCCGACGGCCATGCAACTCCTCTACCTGGCCCCGATGTTCCTGCTCGTACGCCATATGCGGGCGAGCTGGCGCGCCAAGTGGACCGGTGTGTGGATCTTCGTGCTCAGCGGCTGGGTGGGCCAGGACTACTTCTCACCGCAGGGCTTCACATACCTCCTCTACATCGTCTTCGTGGCGATTCTGCTCGTCTGGTTCCGGGCGCCGCGTGTGCTGTGGACCAAGCGGCGGCCGGGCGAGCTGGAGGTCGAGCCGACCGACCGGCGACAACGGGCCGTACTGCTCATGGTGTTGATCGCCCTGTTCGCGGCGACGGTCCCGTCCCACCAGCTCACCCCGTTCGTGATGCTGGGCGTCCTCGCGGTCCTCGTCGTGGTCGGCCGCTCCGAACTGCGCGGACTGCCCGTCCTGTTCGCCGTGATGGTCGCCGTCTGGGTGGGCTTCCTCGCCGAGCCGTACTGGCGGGGACACTTCGACGAGCTGTTCGGCGGGATCGGCGGCGTCGGCGGCAATGTCTCCTCGTCGGTCTCCGGCCGTATCGAGGGCGGCAGTTCGACCCACCAACTCGTGCTGTACGCGCGCGTGGCGCTCGCCGGCTCGGTGATGGCCCTGGCCTGCTGGGGCTGGTGGCGGCGACGCGACCACAAGTACCGCGAACGCTCGCTGCTCGTCCTCACCTTCGTGCCTTTCCTGGGCTTCGGCATGCAGTCGTACGGCGGCGAAATGGCGCTGCGCGTCTTCATGTTCGCCCTGCCCGGCGCGGCCCTGCTCGCCGCACTCGCCCTCTTCCCGCGCACCGGAGTCACCGCGAAGGAACGCGAGCGCGACCAGTTCAGCCTCGCCCCGCTCGCCGCGCTGATGGCGGGCCTCGTCCTGGTCGGCGGCTTCCTGGTGGCCCGCTGGGGCAACGAGCCCTTCGAGCGGGTCCGTCCGGGCGAGATCGCGGCCATGGAGTACGTATACGAGCACGACAAGCCGACCGCGCGGCTTCTGTGGCTGAGCGACGACCCGGTCAACACCGTGACGCCCGCGATGCCCTGGGGCTCGAAGGACATGGAGCGGGTGGAGTACGTACCGACGCTCGCACCGCCCGATCCGGTACTGGTGTCCGGCCTGGTCAAATCACTCAAGGACGCGGGCCCGAACTCGTACCTCATGATCAACCGCAGCCAGGTGATCTCGCTCCAGATGGACGTGGGCTACTCGGCGAGCTGGGACACCCGGCTCATCCGCAACCTCGACGAACGCAAGGAACTGCGGAAGGTCTACGTCAACAAGGACGCGACCATCTACGCGATGCGTGAGCAGGGGGACGGCAGCGTTCCGAAGGCCGATCCCGGCCCGATCGGTCCCCAAGTGACCTGGACACCGTGGTCGGTCGTGGGCGGACTCGCGGCGATCGCCCTGCTCCTGCTGCTGACGACGCGCGAGGTGGTCCGGGTGGCGGTCCGGCCGAGCGTGCGCCAACTGGAGTGGCTGCAGAGCACCTTCTGGTTCTCACTGCCGCTGCTGGCAGTGCTGCTGGCTTCGCTGGTGCAGCGGTTCCTGACGATGGCGTAGACGGTAGCGGGCGGGCGTGAAGTGGCTCAGCGGGTCAGCCACTTCACCTCGTACGCCCCCAGGTCGAGCCGCTCGCCGTCGACCTCGGTACTGATCTTCCGGTCCAGGGTGTTCACGACGAGGACCGCCTTGTCGTCGGCGAGAACCCGTACGTCCGACGCGCTGCCAGCCGCGACAGACACCTGCTCGTACTTCGTGCCCGGCGGGAACTCCTTGTTGAACCGTGAGACGAGGTCGAGCATCGGCAGGGGCTTACCGCCGTCGGCGCTGTCGGTGGGCGTCCACAGGCAGCCTGCGCAGCCGGAGCCCTTCTCCTTCTCGGGGTTCCAGTAGAAGGCGGAGGTGGTGCCGCCGCGGGCCATCGCGATCATTCCGGAGGCCTGGACGGCGCCGCGGCGCGCCTCGGACCAGTCGTCCCGCTCGTCGTCGGCGTCGGACGGCTCGACGTAGTACTCGGCCCACCACAGCGGCAGATCGCCGGTCCGCTCACGCACCCAGCGGCTGACGGCCGTGAACTTCTCGGTGGCGGCAAACTCGTCGGGCAGCAACTCGTCGTCCTTGGTGTAGCTGGAACCGTCCACGACGACGAAGTCCGCGCCCACCTTGTTCTTGTTCCAGTAGTCGAAGGCGTCGAGCACCCGCTGGTCCATGGCGCCCCACGGACCCTTCAGCGTGCGCGAGGCGTCCTCCGTCTGACGCGGGTCGAGGCTGTCCATCACCAGGTACGGCCCGCCGACCTGGATCTCCTCGTTGACAGCCTTGAGCGCCTTGTAGACCTGGTTGTAGAGCTCGGTGTAGCCCTCGTAGTCCCAGCGGGCCTCGGCGTCGTTCCAGAAGCCCTTGAACTCGTTCCAGACGATGAAGTGGCGTACGTCCGGATAGCGCTTGGCGACGGTCGCGGCGAGCGCGGCGTAGTCGTCGAAGTGCTCGGGCCGCGGGGCGGTCTCCAGGGCCTCCTGGCTCCAATTGGTGTTGTCCGTACCGGACTTGCCGCCCTTCATCCAGTCCGGAGCGCAGCACAGGGTGACCACCGGGGTGCCGCCCGACTCCCGGACGAAGTCGATCCGCCGGTCCATGTCCTCGAAGTCGTAACGCCCCTTGACCGGCTCGGGATTGTCCGCACCCCAGCCCATGATGTGCTGGATCTGCGGCAACGGCTGCTCACCCAGGCGCTCCGCCACCCGCCGCGTGGCGGCGCCGCTGCCCTCGTCGGCGCTGAACTGGGTGTGGGTGAAGCCCCATCCGACGTCCGGCCGCGTCTCCCCGGGAGGAGTGGCGGGCGTGCCGTGCACCTTGTCGCCGTCACGGGTCGTGCCGGCGGCGCTCCCGCCGTCCCCGGGCAACGTGTTGATCAAGGTCAGTACCAGGGCCAGAGCCGCCGCGCCCACACCGAGCAGTGCGGTGAGCCGCCACCGCCGTGCCCCCGAATTCCACCCATGACGTCCCATCAAGGACAACAGTAACGGCGGGGGTAGGCGGTTGGGATGGGTTCGAGTGCACAGGCTGGTAACAGGACGGAGGGGATACACGGAGGTCGACGCACACCGGACACTCGGGGTCCTCCACGGAAACCGGGTGCATAGGACGAGCGCGTGACGGATCATGGCGGCATGTCTGCGAACCCACACGACGCATTGCCGATCAGGCTCAACGTCGACGACAGCGACTCCCCGTCGGATGTCGTCGACGCGCTGTTCCTCGGCCGCTTCGCGACGGGCGAGCAGCCGCACGCGCACGCGGCGAACATCGACCGCGTACGGTCCGGGGCGACGCTGATGCCGCCGGGCGCCAAGGTGTTGCGGTCCGCCCGAGACGACGACCGCAGCGCCACGCTCGCCGAGGGCGACGGCTGGACGGTGCTCATCTCGCGCTGGAACCGCGGCGCGGATGTCACGGTCACCGCGACCAGCGAGGAACTGGCCGCCAAGGTGCTCGGCCAGGCCACGGACGGCGCGGAGGACGAACCCGAGCCGCAGCCGGAGAACGTGACGATGGGCTTCTGGTACGTCTCACCGAGGCGCGGCCCGCACCGTACGACCCGGCAGATCTCGGCGGGTACGTGGGAGGAGATCCGCCCGAACTACACGGCACCGGTCGCCGACGCCATGGACCACCTGATGAAGACGACACCGGAGGACATCGCGGGCCGTCTGCTCCTGCTGCACGGCCCGCCCGGTACGGGCAAGACGTCGGCGTTGCGTACCCTGGCCCGCTCCTGGCGCGACTGGTGCCAGGTCGACTGCGTACTCGACCCGGAACGCCTCTTCTCCGACGTCGGCTATCTGATGGACATCGCGATCGGCGAGGACGACGGCACCGCCAAGGGCCGCTGGCGGCTTCTGCTGCTGGAGGACTGCGACGAACTGATCCGCGGCGAGGCCAAGCACACCGCCGGTCAGGCGCTGTCACGCCTGCTCAACCTCACCGACGGCCTGCTCGGCCAGGGCCGCAACGTCCTGGTCGGCGTGACGACGAACGAGGACCTGGAACGCCTCCACCCCGCCGTCGTCCGCCCCGGCCGCTGCCTGGCCCGCATCGAGGTCGGCCCGCTGACCCACCGCGAGTCGGTGAACTGGCTGGGCACAGAGGAGGGCATCGGCCGCGAGGGGGCGACGCTGGCCGAGCTGTACGCCCTGCGCCGGGGCACGTCGCCGACGTCGGTGCCGGGGGCGCGGGAGGGTGCGGACGCGGGGCTGTATCTGTAGGCCGCGAGGCCGTCGCGCCTGGTGCTTTGATGGGGTTATGACCCTGTTCGTAGGTACGTCCGGCTGGCAGTACAAGGACTGGCGGGGAGTCCTGTACCCGGCCGGGCTGCCTACGCGGCTCTGGCTGGAGGAGTACGCGGGACGGTTCGCCACGGTCGAGATCAACAACGCCTTCTACCGGCTGCCGTCGCGGGAGACCTTCGAGTCCTGGCGGGACCGCACGCCGCCGGACTTCGTCATCGCCGTCAAGGCGAGCCGCTTTCTGACCCACATCAAGCGCCTGCGCGACCCCGAGGAACCGGTACAGCGCCTGATGACCCACGCCGCCGGTCTCGGCGACCGCCTGGGCCCGGTCCTCCTCCAGCTCCCACCCACACTGCGCGCCGACGCCGCGCTCCTCGACACGTGCCTGTCGTGCTTCCCGGCCGACACTCGAGTCGCGGTGGAGCCCCGCCACGACTCCTGGTGGACGCCGGAGGTACGCGCCGTCCTGGAGTCCCGGCACGCCGCCCTCGTCTGGGCGGACGTGCTCTCCCGCCCCGTAACCCCGCTGTGGCGCACAGCGGACTGGGGCTACCTGCGCTTCCATGTGGGCCGCGGCCACCACTGGCCCCACTACGGCCGCCAGTCCCTGGCCACGTGGACCCGCCGCATCGCGGCCACGTGGCGCGACGACCAGCCCGTCTACGTCTACTTCAACAACGACCCCCATGCGGCAGCGGTCCAGGACGCGCTGCTCTTCGCCAGAGTGGCGCGGGCGGCGGGCCTGACGGTAACGCGCACACCGCGCCAGCTGAGCGCCCCGTAGGGGCGCCCGCCAAGGGGTGGGGTGACATGTCGTGTCGCGACTGCGGGTGCGTCGCGGTTGAGCGGTTCTTTCCCCAGCCCCGCCCCTTCCCGAAACTGGGGGCTCCGCCCCCAGGCCCCTCTGCCTCCGGCGGGGTGGGTGAGCGCCTTCGGCGGGTGGTGGGTTTGTTGGGTGGGTGGGGTGCCTACCGGGGTGGTGGGTGACACTGCGTGTCGCGGCTGCGGGTGCGTTGGGGCTGGTCGCGCAGTTCCCCGCGCCCCTGAAAAGCCTGCGACTGCCCGCCCCCTCGACGAGCACGCGAACCGAAACCCCCGCCCGGAAGGCGCCTGCGCCCCGTACCCGCCCGCGGCCCGGAAAGCCCGCCCGGGGGGAGCCCGCACCCCCATGGCCCCGCGGCCGCCCGCGGCGGCAAGGGGACGGGGCGGGGGTGTGCGCCCGCAGCGGCCGGCGCGCCACCCCGAGCACCCTCTACCAGCCAACAGCAACGCGCGCCGGTCCGAGGACGGACACCCCCGACGCGGCCCCGCACCCACCACAAACCCAAGGGGCGCGAGGCTGTCACATATGCGGCTCCGCCGCGTGGGCGCGAGCAACCACACTCAGCCCGCAGCCGCCCCACCGCCGGAGGCACCCCGCCGGGGCTGCGCAACCAGCCACAACGCACCCGCAGGCAGCGACTACCCCTGGTCCCCATAAACCGCCCGCACCGCATCCCGCACAGCCTCAATTGCAGCCCCCTCATCCAGCCCCAGCCGCCGGACGCGCTCGGCGTAAGCTCGAGCAGCGGACGCCGCCCCCCGCTCAGCCGCCGAACCCGCGGACGCGACAAACGTTCCGTTACGGCCCCGCGTTTCAATCACCCCGTCCGACTCGAGCGCCCGATAAGCCTTGGCCACCGTGTTCGCCGCGAGCCCCAGCGATTCGGCCAACCCTCGCACGGTCGGCAACCGATACCCCACCGGCAGCACCCCAGCCCGAGCCTGCTCGGAAATCTGAGAGCGGACCTGTTCAAACGGGGGAACCCCCGCACCGTCATCGATGTCGATCTTCAACGTCACAAGCCGATTGTCCCCCAGCCCGCTCTCCCTCCACCCCACAAAAATCAGAGGCAGCCGAACCCCACCCCCACGTAGCGTCAGCAACATGACAGTGATCGTCCGCGACTTCCGGCCGGGGGACCCGGCAGACGCCGAGGGCTTCGCCCGGATCCGGCAGCTGGCCCTCCCCTTCATGCTCTGCACGGCCGAGTCCATCGCCTACGACGTCGCGCACGCCCACCCGGACGCCCACTTCCGGCCCCTCGTCGCCGAGGAGAACGGCGAACTCATCGGCACAGCCCAGGTGGGCATCGCGTACGACAGCCCCCAGCCCGGCCAGGGCTACCTGAACGTGTACGTGCACCCGAACCACGAGCGCCGAGGCGCAGGCTCCCTGCTCGTGCGCACGGCAGAGGAGCACCTGGCCGCCCTCGACGCGACGAAGCTCTTCTCCTTCGTCACGGACACCCCCGCGAACCGCGCTTTCGCGGAGAAGCACGGCTACCGCGCAAGCCGCTCGGCGCACTTCCTGCGCCTCGACCTGGCGCACGCCACACTGCCGCCCCGCCAACCGCTCCCCCCGGACGTCGAACTCCGCACGGGCGCGGACTTCGCCGACGACCCACGCCCCCTCTTCGCCCTGGACGCCGAAACACTGGCGGACGAGCCGAGCGACATCGGCCACGAGTTCACAGACTACGAGGCCTGGCTCCGCGAAACCTGGCATCACCCCCTGCTCAGCCACGAGCTGACCTCGGTCGCCGTCGTCGACGGCCGCCCCGCCGCCTTCAGCGCGGCCCGCACCGACGGCGGCACCCGGTACGGCACCGTGATGACCGGCACCGCCCGCGCCCACAGAGGCCGCGGCCTCGCCAAGCTCGCCAAGAACGACTCCCTGCACCGCGCCCGAGCCGCCGGCTTCACAGAGGCGTTCACGGGCAACGACACCGGCAACGGCCCGATGCTCGCGATCAACAAGTGGTTCGGCTACGAAATCTGCGCCACGGAGGTGCATCATGTCCGCGAACTCGGCTGATTCCACCGGCCAGTTGGACATCGTCCTGGTCAAGGGCGGCCGCACAAAGATCCGGTACCCCGCCGAACTGCTCGCCGACGACGGCACAAGGATCACCGTCCGCGCCTCCTGGGCCGGCGACGTCGCCCGCGACTTCGGCTTCGTGCGGTTCGAGTCCGGCGACATCTTCACCGAGTACTACTGGCGCGACCGCTGGTACGCGGTGAAGGAGGTCCGCGACTCCACAGGCACCCTCAAGGGCTGGTACACCGACATCACCCGCCCGGCCGTCCTCTCCGGCACCGAACTAGTCGTAGAGGACCTCGACCTGGACCTCTGGCGCTCCGCGGACGGCAGAACCGTACTCCGCCTGGACGAGGACGAATTCGCGGCGAGCGGTCTACCCCAGACCGACCCCGACGCCGCGTCCGCCGCCATGTCCGCCCTTGACGAGCTGGAACTCCTCGCCCGCGAGGGCGACTTCGAGGCACTCCTGTCTTGACCGGCGCCAGCGACAACGCAGATCAACGCAGATCTCAGACCTCCCCCACCACCGCATACCGCTCGTCCTCCACCTCCCGCCCCCACAACAACGCCTCCTCCGACAGCCGCTCCACCCGCACATCCCGCATCAGCGGCGTCAGCAGCGCGGTGAGCCGGTCGGCGGATATCCCTACCGGACCCACCGGGCCCACCGTTCTCCACAACCCCTCTATCAACACGAGCCGCCCGCCAGGGCGCAGCAACCCGCGCCAGTTCCGCAAAGCACGCTCGGGATCGGGCAACGCCCACAGCACATGCCGTACGAGCACGACGTCGAACCGCTGCTCGCCGACCGGCGGAGCCGCCGCGTCGCCGACGAGGAAGACCGCGTCGCGGCCGGCCAGCTTGGCGCGGGCGAGGTCGACCATGCGGGGCGAGAGGTCGACGCCGGTGACCCGGTGGCGCTGTTCGGAGGCGAGGAGGGACAGGCTGCCGGTGCCGCAGCCGAGATCCAGTACGTCGGACGGGCCGCGGGGCAGCCAGCCTCGGAGCCGGGCCGCCCAGGCCTCGCGCACGGCGGGGTCGCGTAGCCCGTGGTCGGGCTCGTCGTCGAAGGTGGTGGACTCGGCGTCCCAGTCGACGTCGGTCCATGTCTCGCGCTCACTGTTGGTCGCCATGTGCCCAGAGTGACACCCGGCACTGACAACGCCGGGGCCGAGCGTGACGACCGCCACTGAAACCGCAGGCCAGGGCGTGACCGCCGCCACAGACAGGCGGCCCCCGATGAGTCACGCTCCCGGGAACGGTCTACCCATACAACCGCGATACCCGGTAGACCCAAGGAGGCAGTCATGCGTCGTGTGACCCTGCAGAAGCCCCTCAGGAAGTCGGACTCCCGCCGTGTCCGGGACGAGGCCGACGAGCGCCCCGCCGAGCGCCCAGAAGTCCGTAAAGACATCCAACGCACCTGGTGGCCGGACGGCTGACCCACCCGGCCACCAGGTATCCAAGGCTGAAGCAGCCCTGAGAACCGGCTGAGAACTCTCAGGGCGCCAGCCGCTTGCGGTAGTGGAGCCGGTCGTGCGGCCCTTCCACGCGACCTTCCATGAGCTCGTAGCCGTATCTCGGGTACAGCTTCTGGTTCTCCCACATCATCGCGTTCGTATAGAGCCTGACTTCGTCAAGCCCCAGCGCACGCGCGCGTGCGTCCACGAACGCGAGCAGCCGCCGCCCGATGCCCTGCCCGTGGGCATCGGGGTGGACGGCGATGGTGTCGAGGTACAGATGGTCCTCGTGGGCCTCCAGAACCAGGAGGCCCACGACCGGATCCCCGGTGACGTACACCCGCCCCGCCGCGATGTTCGCCGCGTGGTCCGCCTCCATCGGCACGGGCACCAGCCCGATGCGCTCGATGTAGGGCCGGAACGCCGCGTCGATCACGGCCTTCACGGCGGGCTCGTCACCGGCTTCGGCGAGGCGGATGTCGTCAGTCGTGCCTGCGGTCATAGCTACGTCATACCTGCGGTCGCCGGCCGGTCACACCCCGGACGGAGTCTCGGTCTTGTCGTCAGAGGTCAGTGCTTTCCCCTCGGACGCCTCGGACGCCTCGAGCGACCTGTTGCGGCGGACGGACGAGAGGAAGGATGCCGCGATCAGGAAGACACCCACCAGACCGGTGATGATCTCGCTGATCTGGTGCTGGATGGTGATGAGCAGGATCGTGGCGAGGGCGCCGATGGCGTAGTGGGCGCCGTGCTCCAGGTAAACGTAGTCGTCCAGGGTGCCTTGGCGGACCAGGTAGACCGTCAGTGAGCGGACGTACATGGCGCCGATGCCGAGGCCGAGCGCCATCCAGAAGATGTGGTTGGTGATGGCGAAGGCGCCGATCACGCCGTCGAAGGAGAAGGACGCGTCCAGGACCTCGAGGTACAGGAAGAGGAAGAACGCGGCCTTGCCTGCGAGACCGACCGCCGAAACCGGCTTGCCCTCGGCTCTCGCCTTCTCCTCTTCCTCGTGTTCGTGCTCCTCTTCTTCTTCGAGCTTGTCCTCGAAGTATCCGGACAGGCCGCCCACGACCAGATAGGTGATCAGCCCGGCGACGCCGGAGAGCAGTACCGTGGCCGCCTTGTCCGCATGGCCCGTGCTGACATGCGCGTGGGTGGCGAAGGTCATCGCGGTCACCAGCAGAACGATGAGTGCGACGCAGGCCGACAGCATGTCGATCTTGCCGAGCTTGGCGAGCGGGCGTTCCAGCCAGGCGAGCCACTTGATGTCACGGTCCTCGAAGACGAAGTCGAGGAAGATCATCAGCAGGAACATGCCGCCGAAGGCCGCGATGGCCGGGTGAGCGTCGGTGACCAGGTCCTCGTATCGGCCTGGATCCTCGATGGCGAGCTGCACCGCCTCGATGGGGCCGACCTTGGCGCTGATGGCGACGATCACGACCGGGAAGACCAGCCGCATACCGAACACCGCGACCAGGATGCCGATGGTGAGGAAGATCCGCTGCCAGAAGGCATTCATCTTCTTCAGGATTCCGGCGTTGACGACCGCGTTGTCGAAGGACAGTGAGATCTCGAGGATCGACAGGATCAGTACGATCCCGAAGGCCTCCCAGCCCCACTGCCACGCGGCGAAGGCAAGGCCGCCCGCCGTGACGGCGAACGACCAGCCGAACGTCCTCAGGATCATCTACTGCGCCGCCTTCACCGCGAGGACCGGACACTCGGCGCCCAGCAGGATCTGCTGCGCCTGGGAGCCCATGATCAGCTTGCCGACCGCGCTGCGCCGCCGGAGACCGATCACCACGAGGGACACATCGGCCTGCTCCGCCAGTTCGATGATCTCGTCGGCGGCGTCGCCTGCGCCGAGCAGCTGGCGGATGTCGAACTCGATCCCCAGCGCGGCCAGGTCCTCGCGGACATGGGCCAGATCCGGCGCCTGCGCGAAGCGCGGGTCCACCAGGGCGTCACCCCGCGAGGTGTTCACCACCAACAGCTTCTCGCCGCGCAGGCGGGCCTCGTCGATCCCCGCGCGCAGCGCGGCCTCACCCTCAGGTGAGGGTACGTATCCGACCAGTACGGTCATGTCTGCTCTTCCTCCCGGGCACTCTCAGGGCTCTCAGGGCTCTCAGGCATTTCGCTCACGCAAGGGACGTACGACGAACCTCCGGATCAGCGGCCAGGCGAGCACCAGCAGGATCGCCGCGTAGACCACGTAGGACACCGGTCCGCCCACCAGCCCGGACAGTTCGCCGCCCGACAGTTGCAGGGAGCGCCGTCCCTGCAGCTCGGCTCGCGGGCCGAGGATGACGCCGACGATCACCGGCAGCACCGGCAGGCCGAACCGCCGCATCGCGAACCCGAGGAGCCCCAGCGCCAGCAGCACGAACAAGTCCAGGGGCTGAGCGTTGACGGCGTACGCACCCATCGACGCGAAGAACAGGATTCCCGCGTACAGATAGGGGCGCGGAATCTGCAGCAGCTTCGCCCAGGCGGGCGCGAGCGGCAGGTTCAGCAGGAGCAGGAGCAGATTGCCGATGAACAGGCTGGCGATCAGCACCCAGACGAGGCTCGCCTCACGGTCGAACAGCAGCGGCCCGGGCTGGATGCCGTACCCCTGGAACGCCGCGAGCATGACCGCGGCGGTCGCGTTCGTCGGCAGCCCGAGGGCCAGCATCGGGACCAGGGTGCCCGCCGCGGAGGCGTTGTTCGCCGCCTCCGGACCGGCCACGCCCTCGATCGCGCCCTTGCCGAACTCCTCGGGGTGCTTGGTCAGCCGCTTCTCCGTCGCGTACGACAGGAAGGTCGGGATCTCCGCACCGCCGGCCGGAAGCGCACCGAACGGGAAACCGTACGCCGTGCCCCGCAGCCAGGGCTTCCACGACCGCTTCCAGTCCTTCTTGCCCATCCACGGCCTGCCGACCGGGATGATCTCGGCGGGCCTGCGCCGCAGATGCGCGGCCACCCACAGCGCCTCGCCGACGGCGAAGATACCGACGGCCACGACGACCACGTCGATCCCGTCCGCGAGTTGGGGGATGCCCAGGGTGAGCCGTTGCTGCCCGGACACCGCGTCGATGCCGACCATGCCGATGGTCAGGCCCAGCAGCAGCGAGATCAGGCCCCGGACGCGGGACGAGCCCAGCACCGACGTGACCGCGATGAACGAGAGCAGCATCAGGGCGAAGTAGTCCGGCGCGCCCAGACTGACCGCGAAGTCCACCACGATCGGTGTGACCAGGACCAGCAGCAGGGTGCCGATCGTGCCCGCCACGAAGGAACCGATCGCGGCGGTGGCGAGCGCCTGCGCAGCCCGGCCGGCCTTGGCCATCTTGTTGCCCTCGATGGCCGTCACCACCGAGGACGACTCGCCGGGGGTGTTCAGCAGGATGGAGGTGGTCGAGCCGCCGTACATGCCGCCGTAGAAGATGCCCGCGAACATGATGAACGCCTGCACCGGCTCCATGCCGTAGGTGATCGGCAGCAGCAGGGCCACCGTCATCGCCGGGCCGATGCCCGGCAGTACGCCCACAGCGGTGCCGACGAGGACGCCGATCAGCGCCAGCAGCAGGTTCATCGGATCCATGACGTCCGCGAAGCCCTGCATGAGGTTGTTCAGGTTGTCCATCACAGGATCCCTTGCAGCACACCGGCCGGGAGGTTGACGCCGAGCCCGATCGCGAAGGCGTAGAACGTGGTGAGCGACAGCGTCACCGCGATCAGCAGATTGCGGACGTAGTGCCGGTTCCCGAGGGCGAAGGCGGTGCCCCAGAAGAGCAGCGTGCCGCTGATCACCCAGCCGAGCGGTTCGATCAGCACCGCGTTCACCACAAAAGCGGCGATCAGCATCAGTACGGTGCGCCAGTCGCTGCCCGTGGTCAGGTCGACGTCCTCGCCGGCCTCCGGCTCACCGTGGCCGCCCCGGGCCACGTCGACCGCGTACACCACCGCGACCACCAGGAGCAGCACACCCAGGAGCACCGGCACCGTGCGCGGTCCGACCGGGTCGGTGCTGCTGGTGACGTGCGCTATCCCGAGCCCGTCCACGATGACGGCCGTGCCCAGCAGGGCGAGGAACGCGCACACTCCGTACTGTGCGCGGTCCCCACCCCGGGGCGGACGGGTGTCCTCCGCCGTCCGTTCGTTCAGCTCGGAACTCATGCCAGGCCGAGCTCTGCCAGCAGGTCGGCGACGGCCTTGTCCTGCTCCTTCAGGTAGGTGCCGAACTCGTCGCCGGTGGCGAAGGCGTCCGTCCAGCCGCGCTTGGTCAGCTCGTCCTGCCACTGCTTGGAGTCGTGCATCTTGGTCAGGGCGTCGGTCCAGGTCTTCTTCTGCTCGTCGGTGATCCCCGGAGGGGCGACGATGCCGCGCCAGTTGGTGAAGACCAGGTCGATCCCGGAGTCCTTGAGGGTGGGCGCGTCCTTCACCGCGTCGATCGGCTTCTCGCTGGTCACCGCCAGCACCCGCACCTGTCCGGCCTCGATCTGGTCGAGGAACTCGCCGAATCCGCTGGCGCCGAAGGCGACCTTGTTGCCGAGGATGGCGGGCAGCAGCTCACCGCCGCCGTCGTACCCGACGTAGTTGACCTTCTTCGGCTCGATGCCGACGGTCTTCGCCAGCTGCATCGGCAGCAGATGGTCAGGGCCGCCGGGCGAGGAGCCGCCACCCACGGGCACCTTCTTGGGGTCCTTCTTCCACGCGGTGACCAGGTCGTCGATCGTCTTGTACGGGGAGTCCTTCGACACGACGATCGCGCCGGCCTCCTCGATCAGCCTGGCGAGCGGCGTGGTGTCGGTCAGCCCCGCCTCCGACTTCGAGGTGTACGCGGCACCGACGACCCCCAGCCCCATCTGCATGGCCAGCTTGCCGTTGCCCTTCTCGTTCACCAGGCGCTGCAGGCCCACGGTGCCGCCGGCGCCGGGCAGGTTGTACACCTGGGTACTGGACGCCGCTTTGGAGTCCTGCATCACCTGGGAGACGGTCCGGGCGGTGACGTCGTAGCCACTGCCCGGGGTGTTCGGCACCATGAGGCGCAGGCCGGTTGCGGGCTTGTCGGCGGCGCCCGCACTCCCCGATTCCTCCTTGTCCGCGGTGGCACCGCAGGCACTGGCAGCGAGCATCGACACGGTGGCAAGAGCGCCGAGAAGTGCGGCTCTGCGAGTTCTCATGGCTCATCTCTTTCGCTTGGGCGGGTCCGGCGCCATGATTGTGCGGTTCCTCGGACACCCCGTCTCCCTTGTGTGAGCATTGAAGGTTGAGTTCATAGTGGTCGTGACGTCCCGCCGCCATACGCTCGCCGGTGAGCTGCTGGTATTGCAGCTCGTCGGCGTCGTGGTCGTGCTCGTCGCGGTCGCCGCCGTCTCGCTGGCGCAGTCGAAGGCGACGTTCGACCGGGTCGAGGGCCGCCGGGTGACCGCCCTCGCCGAGGAGTTGGCCGGAAACCCACTCATGCGCAGCCAGCTCGTCCGTCCCGCACCCGCCGAGACCCTCGCACCGCTGCTCCAGACCAAGCTCACCCCGGCGAACGTCACTTCCGTCACGGTCGCCGACGCCCACGGCCGGATCGTCGCGGCCACCAATCCCACGCTGGTGGGGACGCGGCTGCCGGTCGACGGGCCGAGCGTGGCGCAGGCGCGCGGCTGGTCGGGGGAACTGCCGGTGGACGGGGTCCGCGAGCTGGTGGCCCAGGTCCCGGTGCTCGGCGAGAGAAAGCCCGACGTCGGCGTGCATCTCGGCACGGTCATGGTCGGACGGGCGTCACCGACGGTATGGCAGCGGCTCGGCGGCGCCTCGTCGTATCTGCTGACCTACCTCGGCATCGCGAGCGTGCTCGGGGTGGCCGGGTCCTGGCTGCTGGCCCGGCGGATCAAGCGCCAGACCCTCGGCCTCGAACCCCGCGAGATCGCCGGTCTCGCCGAGCACCGCGAGGCGATGCTGTTCGGTATCGCCGAGGGCGTGGTCGCGCTCGACCCGCAGCTACGGATCACCCTGGTCAACGAGGTCGGCCGCAGACTGCTCGAACTTCCCGAGGACTGCGTCGGAATGAGCCTGGGCGATCTCGGGATCGCGGGCAGGCTGTACGACGTACTGGCCGGGACCGGCGGTGAGCACGGAGCCGACCACAGTCAAGCCGGTGAGCACGGCGCCGAACACGCCACCGAGCGGCGCGACGAGGTGGTCGTACGCCGCGGCCGGGTGCTGGTGATGAACCGGATGGACGTCACCAAGGACGGCCGCCGGCTGGGCTCGGTGACTACCCTTCGGGACCGTACGGAGCTGGCCCAGCTCGAACGCGAACTGGGCTCGTTCCGCAGCAGCACCGAACTGCTGCGTGCGCAGGCCCACGAGTTCTCCAACCAGCTGCACACCATCTCCGGACTCATCCAGATCGGCGAGCACGACGAGGTCGTACGTTATGTCCGTGCCCTGCGGAAGCACCGTGAGTCGCTCGATCTGACCCTCACCAGCCGGGTCCGCGACCGGGCCGTCGCCGCACTGCTCATGGCCAAGTCCGCGCTCGCGGCGGAGCGCAAGGTCAGGCTGCGGATCTCGGAGCGCACGGCGCTGGAGAGGCTGGAGCCGATGGACGCCGCGGATGTGGCGACGGTGCTCGGCAATCTCGTCGACAACGCCCTCGACGCGGCCGCGGCCGCGGCCTCGGGCCACGAGGACGACGCCTGGGTGGAGGTCGAGCTGCGCCAGGACGCCTCGAGCGTGGAGATCGTGGTACGCGACTCGGGCCCCGGCGTGGCTCCCGAGCTCGCGCAGGAGGTGTTCTCCCACGGCTTCACCACGAAGGCCGCACAGGGCGGCGACCGGGGTATCGGTCTGGCGCTCACCCGGCTGGTCTGCACGCGCAGAGGTGGCGAGGTGTCGGTGGCCAATACAGAGCCGGGCGCCATGTTCACGGCCCGGATGTCCGTGGGGCAGTTGACCGATCGCGAGACGGAGGGAGTCCGGTGATCGACGTACTGGTTGTCGAGGACGATTTCATGGTGGCGCGGATCCACCGCGGATTCGTCGACGGTGTCGAGGGCTTCCGTGTGGTCGGAACGGTGAACTGCGGGGAGCAGGCGCTCACCGCCGTCGCCGAGTTGCAGCCCGACCTGGTTCTGCTCGATCTCTATCTGCCCGACATGTTCGGTCTGGATGTCATTCCCCGGCTGCGGACGGCGGGCCATGACTGCGATGTGCTGGTGATCAGCGCCGCCCGCGAGGCAGAGGCCGTCCGGGGCGCCGTACGCCAGGGCGTGGTCGACTACCTGCTGAAACCGTTCGACGCCGCCGACCTCAAGGAACGACTGGAACGTTACAGCGCCCGGCGCGGCAATCTGCACGCCGCCGTGGTCACCGGGCAGGCGGACGTGGACCGGGCACTGGGCCGGGTGGCGGCGCCGGCCAAGACGCCCACGCTGCCGAAGGGGATGAGCGTGGAGACCGCGGAACTGGTCGAACGCGCACTACGCACAGCCGAAGGAACCCTGTCCGCGGCCGAGTGCGCGACCCGGGTCGGCATCTCCCGTGTCAGCGCGCGCCGCTACCTCGAGTACCTCACCGTCACAGACCGGGCCGAGGTGTCGCTGCGCTACGGACATACGGGCCGGCCCGAGCGCCGCTACCAATGGCAGGCGTAGGGCCCGTGTCGAAGGTGGCGCCCGCCGGGCGACGCCACCTTCAGCACAAGCCCTAGTTCCAGACGGAAGCGCAGGTGGTCGGCTTGGCGCGCGCCGGATCGAGGGCGTTGGTCACCTCGTGGTGAGCGACGCGGCTGAAGAGGCCGAGGGCCACATGCTCGGAGAGGTCGGCCGCGCACAGGTCCTGCAGCACGACATTGCGTACGTTCGGGCCGTCGAGGAACTGCGAACGGTACGGCGTGACCACCTCGTCGTACTTGGTGGCGATGACCGTGTAGTCGACACCAGGCACCGTGTCGCCGCCCGCGTTGAGCTTGGCCAGGAAGGCGGAGCCGGCCGTCTGCTCGGCGAGGGACGGCGTGGACTTGGACAGCAGGTCGCCCGCGCCGGGGAAGTACGGCAGCAGGTTGGTGAGGCCGTTCAGGGTGGTGCCGTGGTTGCTGGGCCCGAGGCCGACGAGGGCCTTCACCTTGGCGGCTCCGCCGAGGAACTTCAGGTAGTAGCGGGGCATCAGGCCGCCCTGCGAGTGGCCCACGAGGTCGGTCTCGGCGGCACCGGTCGCGGTGAGCACCTTGTCGACGTAGGCCTGGAGTTGTCCTGCCGACTTGTCGATCGGGCCGAGGCCGTGAAAGAGGGGGACGCCGGGGAGTTGGCCGTAGTCGAGCGAGAAAACGCAGTAGCCGCGCTTCTTCAGATACGGCGCGAGGGCCAGCCAGTTGTCGACGGAGTTCCCGAAGGTGCCGTGGACGAGGATGACCGGGCGGGGGTGGGCGGCGGAGGGCTTGCAGGAGTAGTTGTTCCAGCCCGAACTGGGGGCGGCCTTTGCCTGTGCGGTGACGGCGGGGGTGACGAGGACGGCGGCGGTCAGCAGCAGCGCGGCCAGATATCTGGCCACTCGCTTCCAGGGCAGCATCGAGTGATCTCCTTGCGGCTCAAGGGAGTTGCGACGACGTACGCCCTGTGATCCGGATCACGAGGATGCTGTTCACTTGTCAAGTTACGGACGAGTAGTGCAAGTGTGAAGTACGCGTCAGCAAAAACTTCCAGTGATAGCCAACGACGCGACCAGCCCTTAGTAACGACCCGTCACCAAATGGGCTTAATGGGCCCGGAGGAAGCGATACGCCCCAACCACTCCCGCAACCCCCGCACTTCACGCTCCCCCAGCACCTCGACCCACGGCCGCACAGCCTCAGCCGCCGCCTCCTCCGCGGCCCGAGTGCAGGCCCACCCCTGCTCGGTCAGCACAACCAGCCGGGCCCGCGCGTCATCGGGATGGGGCCGCCGCTCGGCGTATCCCTTACGCACGATCTCGTCCACGAGCTGACTCGCGGCCTGCTTGGTCACGCCCAGATGGGCGGCGAGTTCGGTGACCGTCGCGCCATCCGGAGCGAGCCGAGCAAAGGCGAACCCGTGCGCGGGCCGCAGCCCTTCGAAACCGCGGGCCTCGACCCCGTCATGGATGCGCTGCGTGAGTTCGCCGGCGACGGCGAGCAGGGCGGCGGACAGGGCCATGGCCTCGGAGTTCTGCACGCATGCATTGAAACACCCTTGACGGATTGGTCAAGCTGCTTGACCATAAGCCTCACGCAGTAGTCAAGCAGCTTGACCATTTATCGAACCGGAGGCCGCCATGCCCATAGTCCGCTCGTCCGAAGCCGTGACCCACGAGATCCACGGCGTCCGCTTCATCTCGTACGCCACTCCGCGCACCGGAAGCAAAGAACTGTGCGCCTGGCGCGGCGAGATACCCGCCGGGACCCAAGCCCCCGCGCACACCGTCAACCGCGAGGAGATCTTCCACCTGCTCGAAGGCGAACTCCTCATCACCCTCGACGACCGCACCGAACGCATCGCCCCGGGCGACACCGTGATCATCAACCCGGGCACCACCCTCCGCGTCGAGAACCCCACCGACCGAACCGCGGTCTCCTGGGTCACCACCTCGATCGGCCTGGAGGCTGAGCTGGCCGACGGCAGCAGGATCACCCCACCCTGGGCCAACTGACCGCTCTCCAAAGGCACTTACGCTAAAGCCAGCGACCCCGGCATCACCGCCCGTGGCCCGAACTTCGCCCGTGCCTGGTCCGCGACCTCCTCTATGCGGCGGGCCTTTTCGTCCAGGGCGTCGAAGGTGAGCTGGTGGGAGGCCTGGTCGGCGGGGGTCAGGCCTTCGGCGCGTAGGGCGAGGGCGCGGACTCGGGCGCGTTGGAGGCCGAGGGTCTCGTACATGCGGTACGCGACGTCGGTGAGTGCCGGGGAGTGGGCGGTCGGCTCGGGGAGCGTACGGGTGCGGGTGGTCATGGAGCGGTCGGCGTAGCGGACGGTGAGGGTGAGCGTGCGGCACACCTTTTCCAGGGCGCGCAGCCGGGCGCCCAGTTCCTCGGTGGCGGAGAGCAGGGCGCGCCGGTGACGGGAGGGGTCCAACTCGTCGCGAGGGAAGGGCCGTTCGGCGGCCAAAGACCGAGAGGCGGCATTCGGTACGACGCGGCTGCGGTCGATGCCCTGCGCCTTCTCGCGCAGTTCGCGGCCGGTACGGGCACTGGTGAGCCGTTGCAGGGTCGACGGCGGCGCGGCGGCGACCTTGCCGACGGTGTCGAGGCCGTATTCGCACAGGGTGCGGGCTGTGGCGGCGCCGACTCCGGGCAGCGCCGCGACCGGCTGTTCGTCCAGGAACTGCTCGCGGGCGCCGGGCTCTTCGGGCACCACGCGGGTCTCCCCCGGCCTGGTGCCGCGCAGCGCCATGCGGGCGAACATCGGCCCGGGCCCGGCCCCGATCGCGCACTCGACCCCGTACCAGGCGAGCGCCCGCACCCGTATCAGCGAGGCCAGTCCCACCACGTCCCGCCCGAAGTACCGCTCGGCACCCCGCAGGTCCAGCAGCGCTCCGTCGGGCGGCAGCGCCTCGATGACGGGGGTGAACTCCTCGAGCATGCCGAGGAGTTGGGGCAGGGCAGCCTCGTACTCCGGACTCAGCTGAAAACGTACGCAGAGGATGGTCATCCCGCACTCCCCGGACTCTGGTGCCACAACTTCCTTCCGCTCGCGGGCCCTTCGCCCGCCGGGCGCAGATCCGCCCACGGATGCATTTCGTATCCCGTGGGCATATGGATTCGCCGGTCGCCCGCCGAATCTCCCTCGCCCCGGGAGCCATCGGAATCCCCTGCTTCCCCTGCTCCCCCGCCGTCCCCACTGGGCTCGGCCAGTCGCAATGCCACCCCGTCCAGCCCTTCCTGGTACCGCAGTTCCACCAGATCGGCGAGGTTCCAGGCCGCCGAGCCGACCACGCTGAGGCTGCGCGGTCCACGGCGCTGGACCACACCGCGGACGAGCAGGAGCCAGGAGTGGAAGACGGTGTGGGCGCAGGCGTCGTGGGAGTCGTCGAAGAAGGCGAGGTCGACGAGTCCGGTGCCGTCGTCCAGCGTGCTGAAGATGACCCGCTTGCCGGAGCGGATCGGCGGCGTCTGGGTGGCCGCCTTGGCGCCCGCGACCAGGACCGTCTCGCCGTGCCGCGCCTCCCGCAGCCGGCGCGCCGTGACCACGCCCAGCTCCGCCAGGAACTCCCGGTGATCGTCCATCAGATTGCGCGAGGCGTCCATGGAGAGCACCCCCAACTCGGCGCTGAGCTTCTCCGCGTCGTCAAGGTCGGGCAGCCCGGCGGAGGCGGTGTTCCGCCCGCCGGACAAGGGGAGTTGATCCCCGCGCCCGCCGCGCGCGCCCCGGTGCAGCTCGGCCAGGTGCAGTTGCAGATCACGGCGGTTGGCGCCGAACGCGTCCAACGCGCCGACCTGCGCGAGCCGTTGGGAGATCGGCTTGCTCGGCCGGGCCCGCTCCCAGAAGTCGAGCAGCGAGGCGTACGGCTGCCCGTCCGCGATCCGCGCCGCCTCGGCCTCACTGATGCCGTGCACATCGGAGAGAGCCAGTCGTACGCCCCAACGGTCCGGCAAACCCTCCTTACCGCACACCAGTTCGATACGGTGGGCGACCGCCGACCGGTTCACGTCCAACGGCAGGATCGGCACCCCACGCCGCCGCGCGTCCGCGAGCAGCAGCCGCTTCGGATACATCCCGGGATCGTGCGTGAGCAACCCCGCGTAGAACGCCGCCGGGTGATGGGCCTTCAGCCACGCCGACTGGTACGTCGGTACGGCGAAGGCGACCGCGTGCGCCTTGCAGAAGCCGTACGAGCCGAAGGCCTCGAGGATCTCCCAGGCACGGGCGATCGTCTCCGCGTCGTATCCCCGCGCGGCCGCATGCTGCGCGAACCAGGAACGGATCCGCCCCTGCGACTCGGGGTCGGAAAGCCCGCGCCGGATCTGGTCGGCCTCGTCGCGCCCGCAGCCGGTCATGATGTGCACGATGTCGATGATCTGCTCGTGGAAGACCACGACTCCGTACGTCTCCCGCAGCGGTTTCTCCAGGTCCGGGTGCGGATAGCGGGCCGGCGCCCGGCCGTGCCGCGCCGCGATGAACGGCCGCACCATGTCGGCGGCGACCGGCCCGGGGCGGAACAGCGAGATGTCGACCACGAGATCGTGGAAGTTCGCCGGCTGCAGCCTGCCGACCAGATCCCGCTGGCCCGGCGACTCGATCTGGAAGCAGCCCAGCGTCTCGGTGGACCGGATGAGTTCATACGTCGCCGGGTCGCCCTCGGGCACCGCGTCCAGGTCCACGGGCACATCCGTCGCCCGCTTCACCTCCGCCACCGCATGCGCCATCGCGGACTGCATCCGCACGCCCAGCACATCGAGCTTGAGCAGCCCGAGATCCTCGACGTCGTCCTTGTCGAACTGCGCCATCGGGAACCCTTCGCCGCTGGTCGGCATGACCGGCGTACGGGACAGGAGTGAGGCATCGGAGAGCAGGACCCCGCACGGGTGCATGGCGACTCCGCGCGGGAGTGCGTCGAGTGCTTCGACCAGCTCCCACAGCCTGCCGTACTTGTCCTTCTCGCCCGCGAGTTCACGGAGTTCGGGCAGTTCGTCCAGGGCCGCGCGGGCGTCGCGGGCGCGGATGTGCGGGAAGGACTTGGCGATCCGGTCGATGTCGGCGGGGTCCATGGAGAGGGCCGCGCCGACATCGCGGATGGCGTGCCGTACGCGATAGGTCTCGGGCATGGCGACGGTGGCGACGCGCTCGGTGCCGAACCGGTCGATGATCGCGCGGTAGACCTCAAGGCGGCGCGCGGACTCGACGTCGATGTCGATGTCGGGCAGGACCGCCCGGCGCTTGGACAGGAACCGCTCCATCAGCAGCCCGTGTTCGACGGGATCCGCGTGCGCGATACCGAGGAGGTGGTTGACGAGCGATCCGGCACCGGAGCCGCGCGCGGCCACCCGGATGCCCATCTCCCGTACATCGTCGACTACTTGAGCGACCGTCAGGAAGTAGGTGGCGAAGTGATGGTGGGCGATGATGTCCAGCTCCTGGTGCATCCGCTCCCAGTACGCGCGCCGCGAGTCATAGCCGCGCAGCACCATGCCGGCCGCCGCGCGCGAGGCCAGCACGCGCTGTGCGGTGCGGCGGTCGGCGCCGACGAGATGCGGCTCGGGGAAGTGGACGGCGCCGATGCCGAGGTCGTCCTCGGGATCGACGAGGCATTCCTCGGCCGTGGCCCGGGTCTGTTCCAGCAGGTGGTACGCGGCGTCGCGGCGGTAGCCCGCGGCCTCCACGATCCGTTCGGCGAGGCCGTGCATGGCGCCCGCGTCCTTGAGCCAGGCCTCGCCGCTGTCCAGCTTGCGGGGGTCGACGGGTACGAGGCGGCGGGCGGCGTCCAGTACGTCGGCGACGGGGCCCATGCCCGGGTCGGCGTACCGGACGGCGTTGCTGAGCACCGGGCGCACCCGCTGCTCGGCGGCGAAGCCGACGGTGCGGGCGGCCAGGCGCAGCGAGCCGGGGCCGGTGCCCTCGCGTCCGTGGCATACGGCTTCGAGGCGCAGGGCGTCGCCGTAGATCTCCCGCCAGGGCGCGAGGAGCTTCGCGGCCCGGTCGGGGCGGCCGGCGGCGAGCGCGCGGCCCACGTCGGAGGCGGGGCCGAGCAGTACGGTCAGGCCCTCGGCGTGGTTGTCCGCCCAGGGCAGCAGGGGCAGCTCTTCGCCGCCCGCATGCGAGGCCGTGACGATTCTGCACAGCTCGGCCCAGCCGAGGGCGCCTTCCCGGGCGAGGAAGGTCACGCGAGGTGTCGATTCATCGATGAAGGCACCGCCGCGTACGGGAGTCCGTCGCCGCGCCCGCCTCGTACCCCGCTCCGGCGGGGCCACCGCGAGCTCCGTCCCGAACAGCGGACGTACACCGGCGGCGGCGCAGGCCTTGGCGAACCGGACCGTCCCCGCGAGGGTGTCCCGGTCGGTGAGCGCAAGGGCGTCCATACCGCGTTCGGAGGCACGCTCGGCCAGCCGCTCCGGATGGGAGGCCCCGTAACGCAGCGAGAACCCGGAGACGGTGTGCAGATGCGTGAAGTCCGGCACGCGCACCTCCACTCTCCAGGGGCTCCCACGCCAGCCCTCGAACGTTCGTTCCTACTCCCTCGCCCCCACCATAGACCAATTCTCGAACATGTGTGCGACATCGGTCCGGGATCCACTCAGGAGTCGCCTCCGAACGTTCCACTCACCCAGTCACCCGGCCCCACCTGCGTAAACGCAGAAAACGGCACAAGACACACGAAGGCCCCGCCCCCGCGGAAACTGCGCGGAGACGGGACCCTTCGAGCGATGGAGCGAGGTGGAGCGAGCTGGCGGAGCTGTCAGCCGATCTCGGTACCGGTGGCCTCGAGGGCCTCGGTGACCGGCTGGAAGAAGGTCTCGCCGCCGGAGGTGCAGTCACCGCTGCCGCCGGAGGTGAGGCCGATCGCATTGGTGCCCGAGAAGAGCGCACCGCCGCTGTCACCGGGCTCGGCGCAGACGTCGGTCTGGATGAGCCCCTCGACGACGTCGCCGCCGCCGTAGTTCACGGTGGCGTCCAGACCGGTGACCGAGCCGTCGGACACCTGGGTCGTGGAACCGCTGCGAACGACCTCCATGCCGACGGTGGCCTCGGCCGCGGCCGTGATCTCCTGGGCGGTGCCGTCGTAGAGGTTCACCTCGCTCGGGTGCTCCACGTCCGCGGTGTACTTCACCAGACCGTAGTCGTCACCCGGGAAGCTGGAGTCGGCGTTCTCACCGATCACGTTGCCGTCCGCGTCCGACCAGCTGGTGATCGACTCGGTGCAGTGCCCGGCGGTCAGGAAGTGCGGCTCGCCGCCCTTGACCACGTTGAAGCCGAGCGAACAGCGGCTGCCGCCACCGGTGATGGCGTCACCACCGGCGATGAACTTCTTGAACTCACCCTTGGTGGTCTTGAGTTCGGCCTTGGCGCCGAGCTTGTCGACGACCTTGGTCAGCTGGGCCATCTTCTCGCCCTTGACCGTGCGGTCCGCGGTGACGACGATCTTGTTCGTCGTCGGGTCGGTCGCCCACGAGGTGCCGGCGATCGTCGCGTCCTGCTTCAGCGTCGTACGGGCACTCTTGAGCTCGGCGAGGGAGTTCTCGACGATTCTGGCCTTGCCTCCCGCCGACTCGACGGCGTCGGCCGCGGCCTTGTCGAGCACGTTCACGACGAGGTTCTTGGCCTTCGCGTCGTAGTACGTTCCCGCCGCGTCGGCACCGAGGTCCTTGCCGAGCGTGGAGGCGAGCTTTCCGGCCGCCTTGATCGAGAGAGTGTCCGGCTTGGGTGCGGCCGTGGTCTCACTCGCGTTCGCGGACTGGAAGGTGACTCCCGCGGCCACGAGTGCGGCGATTCCCGCACCAGCCACGGCGGCACGCCGCTTGGGTATGCGTCGGTGCTTCAACTTACGTCCTCCTGTGGGGGGTCGGCCGCGACGACTGTGGGGGCCGTCAACGACCGGAAGGCTTGCGGGCATGGACACGACAAACAGCAAAAGCCACGTCCACGCCAAGGACGACGCCCACTATTCCGATCCTTATGGGGAGCACACAAGGTCTAGTTCAGGACGCGCACTCGGTAACGAGCGCGCGCGCCCCGCAGGTTGACGCGCGTTGAGTGCCCGTAATAAACACCACGTCAATTCCCGTAGCAAACACTACGGGCGAGTAACTATGGGCTCTCAGTGAGGTCTACACCTGTCCGGATTTCGACCCTCCGGAGTCCAGATCGAACGGCTCGGGAACTGGCGGGAGTTGGTCCCGCAGTGATTGCTCCTCCACCGACGGCACCGACCGCTCCGGCTCGGACGACGACTTCGAGGACGACTCGGGCGAAGACCCGGCCGATGGCTCCTTGCCCTCGGTCAACTGCTGCTGAGGCTGCGCCAACAGCTTCTGAAGCTGGGCGAACAACTCCGGGGAGGGCATCGAAGGCTGCTCCTGGGAGGGCGGCGCCGGCTGCTGCGCACGCTCCAGGAAGCGCAGCAGCTCCACCGGGAAGGGCAGCACGAGCGTGGAGTTCTTCTCGGCCGCGACCGCCACCACGGTCTGCAGCAGCCGCAGTTGGAGGGCGGAGGGGGTATCGGCCATCTCCTTGGCCGCCTCGGCCAGCTTCTTGGAGGCCTGCAACTCGGCGTCCGCGTTGATGACCCGGGCCCGCCGCTCCCGGTCGGCCTCCGCCTGCCGCGCCATGGACCGCTTCATCGTCTCCGGCAGCGATACGTCCTTGATCTCGACCCGGTCGATGGAGACACCCCACTCCACGGCCGGGCTGTCGATCATCAACTCCAGGCCCTGGTTGAGCTTCTCGCGGTTGGACAGCAGATCGTCCAGCTCGCTCTTGCCGATGATCGAGCGCAGCGACGTCTGCGCCATCTGCGCCACCGCGAACCGGTAGTCCTCGACCCGGATGACCGCGTCGGCGGCGTCCACCACCTTGAAGTAGACGACGGCGTCCACGCGCACCGTGACGTTGTCCCGGGTGATCCCCTCCTGCCCGGGCACCGGCATCGTCACGATCTGCATGTTGACCTTCTGGAGCTTGTCCACGATGGGCACGATCATGGTGAATCCGGGCCCGCGCACTTCGGATCGCAGCTTGCCGAGCCGGAGGACCACGCCCCGCTCGTACTGTTTGACGACTCGGGCCGCCGCCGCCACGTACACCGCTCCGACGGATCCGAGAGTCAGCCCGGCCGTCACCAGCTCCTCGATCATTGCGACCCCCAGGGTCCGTATCGGGCGCGTCAGGTGTGTACTTCATGTACTTCGACGGTAATTCCGGGCCGCACGCGAAGGGGAGATGGAGGACAAAGGTGCCGAACGGCGTGAGGATGCGGGACGGACGCTGGCTGGCGGTCGAGGAGTGGGGCGACCCGGACGGCACGCCGGTGGTGGTGCTGCACGGCACACCGGGCTGCCGGTCCGGGGCAGTGCCTCAGGATCTGGTGGACGCGCGCCCCGGGGTGCGGTTCATCGCGTACGACCGCCCGGCGTACGGGGATTCGGACCGTGGCCCGGGCCGCCGGGTGGCGCACGCGGCGCGGGACGTGGCGGCGCTGGCCGACGCGCTGAAGCTCGGCCGGTTCGCGGTGCTCGGCCGCTCGGGCGGTGCCCCGCACGCGCTGGCCTGCGCGGCGCTGCTGCCGAACCGGGTGCGGCGCACGGCGGCGATGATGAGCCTCGCACCGCCGGACGCCAAGGGACTGCGCTGGTTCGACGGGATGGCCGAGTCCAACGTCGAGGAGTTCACCCAGGCGCTGACCGACCCGCTGGACTTCGCCGAGCGCATCTCCGCGCGGGCCGCCGCGATCCGCAAGGACCCGGCGCAGCTTTTGGTGTCGATCCGCGACGGCCTCACCGACTCCGACCGGCGGATCCTCGCCCAGCCCGCCGTCAGCGAGATGCTTCTGCGCACCTTCCGCGAGGCGCTGCGCGACTCGGCGTACGGCTGGATCGACGACGATCTCGCCCTGCTGAGCAACTGGGGCTTCGACCCCGCGTCGATCACCCGGCCCGTACTGCTGTGGCACGGCGCCCAGGACACCTTCTCCCCCGTGAGCCACTTCGAGTGGCTGGCCGAACGCATCCCGCGCGCCCGCCCCGTACTGGACCCGGAGGCCGGTCACTTCGCGGCCCTGGAGGCCCTTCCGGACGTACTCGACTGGCTGGTGCCGCGAGCGTCCGCCTGAGGGACCCTTGCACGAGGAGTCCTTGTACGAGGAGTACGAGGAGGACGAGCCCCCGCAGCACACATACGTACGTGCATACATGCGGAGGCTCGTCCACTGCTGGCTGCGTACCTGTGTTCTTCGTGCTTTGCTACGTGCCGTGCGCGCCGATCAGTAGACGCTGACCCCGTAGGCGCTCAGGGCCTCGGTGACCGGCTGGTAGAACGTGGTGCCGCCGACGGAGCAGTTGCCGCTGCCGCCCGAGGTCAGGCCGTACGCGGTGCCGTTGCTGCCGTAGAGCGAGCCGCCGGAGTCGCCGGGCTCGGCGCAGACGTTGGTCTGGATCAGACCGGAGACGACGTCGCCGCCGCCGTAGTTGACGGTCGCGTTCAGGGCGGTGACCCGGCCGCTGTGCGTGCCGGTGGTGGAGCCGTCACGGATGACGGTGGTGCCCACGGCGGGCGTGGCCGCGCGGGTGATGTCCACGCCGTTCGCGGTGCCGGGCCTGCTGACGGACCCGGAGTACCGCACGATGCCGTAGTCGTTGCCCGGGAAGCTGGAGCCGGCGGTCGAGCCGATGACCGTGGTGCGCCCGGAGTTGGAGTACCAGGTGCCGGCGCCGTCGGTGCAGTGACCGGCGGTCAGGAAGGACTGCGTACCGCTGCTGTTCCGGACGTTGAAGCCGAGGGAGCAGCGCCAGCTACTCGCATAGATGGCGTCGCCGCCCTGGATGAGCTTGTTGAACTTGCCCGGGGTGTGCTTGATCTGAAGGGCGTCGGCGTTGCTGCCCGCCGCTTCCTTGATCTTCGCGATCTCCGCGTCGGAGACGGTGCTGTCGACGGTGACCATGACCTTGTTGGTCTTGGAGTCCACCGCCCAGGCGGTGCCCGGCACATCGGCCTGGAGTACCGAGGCGCCGGCCTTCTTGAGCTGGGCCGTGCTGAAGGTCTGTGCGTCGCTCGCGTTCGCGTTGGGGACGGTGAATGCGGCCGCGGCCACGAGTCCGGCACCGATGGCGATCAGCCGGGTGCGTCTCGCTATGCCGCTGCGGGGGGTGGTGCGCTTGGTCCTCACTTTTTCGTTCCTCCACATGGGAAGTCGGGGGCCCGCGTGGGGTCGGGGCCCGTGAGGCGACAGCCAGAAGCCACATGTCCGGATTCCGAACACGTTGTGCGCCTGGCAGGCGCTGGACGGAATATTCGACCGCCCGGCCGACCTGCGCAAGGGCGCCTTTCGGCCGTGCAGCGTTCAACTTGCGTATGCCCCGCGGAGGTTGCTGAGGTCAGAGGGTGCGGATTGCGCTCCCCCGCGGCAATCGACATACCCAAGGTATTCCCCGAATCCCACGTCAGACAGTCCCTCGACGGGCCTTGAGTCACCGTCAGACGGCCAGTTACGGCGCCGGATCGACCACCTCGTTCACCCGTACGCTCCGACCGTCACCCATACGCCGTGAAGAATCATATTTCACTCTTAGTCAGCAGCCGTATACGGCAAGGGCCTTGGGAAACGCGGGCTCTCGACTAATTCGTTGTGCACCAGTACCGTCACGAAACCCCCGCGCGGCGTCTATCCCCTTGGCGCGACATCCGCATCATGGACGACCATGGGGAGGCGGAAAGAGACAAGACCGCTGTGAGAGGAGGCGTCCATGGGATCGGTGCGCAAGGCAAGTGCCTGGCTTGGCCTCGTCGACGACAACAACGATGACGAGCGTTACTACGACGACGACAACTACGCCGAAGGTTCCGAGCCCCGGGATGCCTGGGTCACGGACCCGCGAGTGAAGGTGGCGTCGGAGGCGGCCGAGGAGAAGGGCCGCCGGATCGGCACGGTCACCCCGGACAGCTTCCGGGACGCCCGTGGTATCGGCGAGCTCTTCCGGGACGGCGTCCCCGTCATCATGAACCTGACGGCCATGGAGCCGGCCGACGCCAAGCGCGTCGTCGACTTCGCGGCCGGCCTGATCTTCGGCCTGCGCGGCTCGATCGAGCGCGTGTCGAACCGCGTCTTCCTGCTGACCCCCGCCGACACCGAGATCGTCAGCGGGGAGCCGGTGGGCCGCAGGACCGACGGTTTCTTCAACCAGAGCTAGGCAAGGCCGCTCACCGGCCCGCCTTCCGGAGCCCGAGGGCTACCGGAAGGCGTCGAGTCCGGTGAGCGCCTTGCCCAGTACCAGTTGGTGCATCTCCACGGTGCCTTCGTAGGTCAGCACCGACTCCAGGTTCGTGGCGTGCCGCATCACGGGGTATTCGAGCGAGATGCCGTTGGCGCCCAGGATCGTGCGCGCGGTACGGCAGATGTCGATCGCTTCTCGTACGTTGTTGAGCTTGCCGAAACTGACCTGCTCGGGACGCAGCCGTCCCGTGTCCATCCGCCGCCCCAGATGGTGGGCGAGCAGAATCCCCTTGTGCAGTTCGACCGCCATGTCGGCGAGTTTGGCCTGGGTGAGCTGGAAACCGCCGATGGGCCGCCCGAACTGCTCACGCGTCTTGGCGTATTCGACCGCCGCCTCGAAACTCGACCGCGCGGCGCCCATCGCACCCCACACGATCCCATAGCGGGCGTGCGAGAGACAGCTGAGCGGCCCCTTCAGCCCGGTGACCTCGGGCAGCACGGCCTCGGCGGGCAGCCGCACGTCGTCGAGTACGAGCTCACTGGTGACCGAGGCCCGCAGGGACCACTTGTGCTTGATCTCGGGCGCGGAGAAGCCGGGGCTGTCGGTGGGCACGACGAAGCCGCGGATCCCGTCGTCGGTCTGCGCCCAGACCACCGCGACGCCGGCGACCGAACCATTCGTGATCCACATCTTCCGCCCGTTCAGGACCCAGTCGGTCCCGTCACGCTTGGCGTACGTACGCATCGCCCCGGGGTCGGACCCGTGATCGGGCTCGGTCAGCCCGAAGCACCCGATGACCTCACCGGAGGCCATCGACGGCAGCCACCGCTGCTTCTGCTCCTCGGACCCGAACCGGTGGATCGCATACATGGCGAGCGACCCCTGCACGGACACCAGCGACCGAATCCCGGTATCGGCGGCCTCCAACTCCAAACAGGCCAGCCCGTACTGCACAGCACTGGCCCCCGCACACCCGTACCCGCTGAGCGACATACCGAGCGCCCCAATGGCCCCCAACTCCCGCGCCAGCTCCCTGATTTGGGGCAACTCCCCCGTCTCGTACCACTCGGCGATATACGGCATCACCCGATCCGCGGTCCAGTCCCGCACGGTGTCCCGGATCGCCAGATCCTCCGGCTCGAGAAGCTCATCAAGCCCGAGGAGATCGGCGGGGTCGAAGGGGGGCAGCTTCGAGGATGCGGACATGGGGGCCTCCGGCGACGAAAACTAGCACTGTTAACCACAACGCACGGCTGACGTTACGACGCAGTGTCACGCAAGTCGAGGGGGGACTGCTTCCTCCCACGAACCGCGGCCTGTGGACCGCGGTCCACGAACCCGCAGCCGCCAACGGCGCCGCACCCCCACAGGAAACCCGCACAGGTCAGCGGAGTTGAAACGGGCGGTGCGTGGGTGGGAGAAGCCTTGACCGCAACCACGACGCACGAGTCAGACAGACGACTCCGCCCGCAAGTGGGCCGAGGCCTCCCGAGGCCCAGGCACCTCAGCGAAGCCCGCCGCAGGCGAACCGCACTCCATGGCCCGCGGCAACCGCAAAGCCATAGCGGCCCCCAGCAAAAGCAACACTGCACTGACGAGCAACGTCACATGCAACCCATGCACAAACGAGTCCCGCGCAGCATCCCGCAACGCCTCCCCCGGCCCCCCACCCAGCCGCGCAGCGACCTCGTACGCCTCCCCCAACGAATGACTGGCCGCAGCAGAATCCGCCGCAGGCACCCCCCGTACAGAGTGCAACCCCGGCGCGTACGCCGCATTCATCACGCTCCCGAGCAGCGCGACGCCAATACCGGCCCCCAGCTGATACGACGTCTCCCCGATCGCCGCGGCCCCACCCGCCTGCGACGGCGGAGCCTCACTGAGCATCGACTCGTACGCCCCGAACAACGTCACCTCGAGCCCGAACCCGAGCAGCACGAACCCCGTCAGCAGCAGCGGAGCGTTGTCGTGCCGCCCCATCCCCGTGAGCATGATGACGGCGGCGGCGGTGAGACAGAAGCCGAGGCTGACCATGGTCCGCGGCCCGAAGCGGTGCAGCAGCTTCGCCCCGACAAGACCGGCGGCCATCGCGGCGAAGGTGAGCGGCACCAGCCGCAGCCCGGTCTCCAGCGGTGAGAGCTTCAGTACGAGCTGGAGGTACTGCGCGGCGATCAGCTCCAGACCGACCAGCGCGAGCAGGGCGAGCACGATGCACCCGACGGACACACTGAAGGCGGGCCTGGCGAACAGCCGCAGATCGACGAGCGGATGCTTGCGCCGCCGCTGCCGCCGTACGAAGGCGACGAGCAGCCCGGCTCCCACGACCAGCGGCGCGATGGTGTAGGCGCTGAGCGGCATCTCCCCGGCGCCCAGCCGCTTCACGCCGAGCACGACACCGAAGAGCCCGGCCGCGGCCAGCAGCGCGCCGACGACGTCCCAGGGCCCCTTGCCGTCCCCGGTCGACTCGGGCAGCAGCCAGCGCCCGACGGGCAGGCTGACCAGCATCAGCGGGATGTTGATGAGGAAGACCGCACCCCACCAGAAGTGCTCGAGGAGGAACCCGCCGAGAAGCGGGCCTACGGCCGCACCGACAGCGGCGACCGCGCTCCAGACGCCGATCGCGAGGGCCCGTTCCCGCCGGTCGGGAAAGACCTGCCGCAGGATCGAGAGCGTCGCGGGCATGATCATCGCGCCGCCGACGCCGAGCAGGGCGCGCGCCGCGATCAGGACGTGCGCTGTGTCGGCGCAGGCCGCCAGCGCGGAGGCGACGCCGAAGAGGGCGTACCCGAGCAGGAGAATCCGTCTGCGGCCGACCCGGTCGCCCAGCGTGCCGAAGAGGATCAGCAGCGAGGCGCAGACCAGCGGATAGATGTCGACGATCCAGAGCAGCTCGATAGCGCCGGGCTTGAGATCCTCGGTGACGGCGGGCACCGCGACATGCAGCACGGTGGCGTCGACGGCGACCAGCAGCAGGCTGACGCAGAGGACGACGAGGACAACCCATCGGTTTGCACCGGCCCCGGCCTCCCGACGGCAACGCGAAGCCGCCGTGGTCGTCCCGGACATGTACGTACCTCCCAGAAGTTCCCTCGCGTTCGGCGGATCCGCGGGGTGGGGAGTCCCTGCGGTTTGCGGCCGGGAGGAGCGGTATCCCGGTCTCACGCAACAAAGGCGAGTGAGTACGTCAGAGTACGCGAGATCCCGCCAGTGGCCAGTGGCGGGTCTCTCACGTCCCTCACAGATCCTGTGTGGCGTATGCCACGCTCCCCCATGTCCGACCACGCCCCGTGGGGTCATACGGTTCCGGGCGCGGCCCATAATCGAGCCCGTGACCGATCTTGAAACGCCTGTCGCGCCGGCCCGTGCGGGACCTTGGCCACGCCGCGCCGCCCCCGCTCTGCTGGGGTACGCGGCGGTGCGCGCGCTGGGCCTGACGGCGCTCGCGCTGTGGAGCGCCGCTCGCGACAAGAGCGCGCACCAGCTGCTCACGGCGCGCTGGGATTCGCTCTGGTACACGCGGGTCGCGGAATTCGGTTACGGCTACGAGGTGCGCCTCCCGAACGGCGATGTGCACTCCAACCTGGCCTTCTTCCCACTGCTGCCGTGGCTGGAGCGCGCCGTGTCAGCGGTGACCCCGCTGTCGTACGCGGATGCAGGTCTGCTGATCAGCACGCTCGCCTCACTAGCGGCGGCCTGGGGGATCTTCGCGGTCGCGGACCATGTGTACGGGCGCCGGGCGGGCGTCTGTGCCGTACTGCTGTGGGCGGTGCTGCCCGTCGGGATCGTGCAGTCGATGGCGTACAGCGAGTCGCTGTTCACGGCGCTCGCGGCCTGGTCGCTGTACGCGATCCTGACCGGCCGCTGGCTGACGGCAGGCCTGCTCGCCTCCTTCGCCGGGCTTACCCGTCCGGTGGGCGTCGCGGTGGTCGCGGCGGTGTGGGCGGCGGCGATCGCCTCGTACGTACGGGACTCGTCCGTCGTACGAGACGTCTCCGCACGGGATTCGTCCGTACGGGAACGGGGTGTTCCGGCGCCGGACAGCGCGCCGCTCTGGCGGCGCGCCCTGGGCATGCTTTTCGCACCGCTGGGCGCCGCCGGTTACGTCCTGTGGGTCGGGCAGCACACGGGCCAGGGGCCGCTGGGCTATCTCGACGTCCAGGCGGGGTGGGGCAACGGCTTCGACGGCGGCTACGCCTTCGCCCGGTTCGTCGCCGACAAGTTCACGTCGTTTCCCTCCGCCCTCGCCGGGCTCGGGCTGATCGTCGGGGTCGCCCTGGTGATCTGGCTGTATGTGATCTGCGTACGACAGGGTCAGCCGCTGCCGCTGCTGGTGTACGCGGGGATCGTCACCGCGCTGGCCCTGTGCGCGTCGAGCTACTTCGGCTCGAAACCGCGCCTGCTGCTGCCCGCCTTCCCCCTGCTGCTGCCGCCGGCGCTGGCTCTGTCCCGGCTGCGAACGTCCAGGTCGGCGTGGGTGCTGGGGAGCGTGGCGGTGGTGTCGGCGGTGTACGGCGCGTTCTGGCTGAACGGCTCCGGTCCACCCTGACCCCTCCCCGACCCTCGGTGAGCACCGAGGGAATTGCGCGCAAGCTTTCGGTGAACAAATTCAGACGCACCCAAAAACAACTCACTGGGCGACGCAATGGAATTGAACCAGAGACTGGCCGAGGGACGCACAGCGGGGAATCCATAACCCGGTGATAAACCCCCTCCTGAGAGGAATCCCACATCACATCGTCATCACAAAGAGGGAGCCCAGCGGTTGAACAGAGCTCACTCGCTGTAACGTCGAATACGTGCGTACCGAACGAAAGCTGACTCGTCTGGACCGGGTCTTCGCCCGCCTGGACCGTGAGCCGGAACGACCGGCCCATATCGACGTGCCCAGGATGAGCCGGCACAGGGTGGTCCTCTTCGCGGCCACACTCGCCTTCTACGCGGCCATCGTGTGGGCCGTGGTCATCACTTCCTGGCTCGTGACGCTGGACTGGCAGGTCATGTTCTTCCGGCCCTACCAGCAGTGGCCGGAGATCCACGCGTTCCTCGACTACTACGTGGTGCTGGGCCAGCGCGGCCCCACCGCCGTGATGGTCACGGCCTGGCTGGGCTGGCGTTCCTGGCGGATGCACACGCTGCGCCCGCTGCTCGCGCTCGGCGTCTCCCTGCTGCTGCTGAACGTCACGGTCGGCGCCGCCAAGATCGGCATGGGCCGTCTGGGCCCGCACTACGCGACCACGATCGGCTCGAACGAGATGTGGCTCGGCGGCGATATATTCCCTTCGGGCCACACCGCCAACGCCGTCGTGACCTGGGGCATCCTCGCCTATCTGGCCTCGACTCCGCGCGCCCGCCGCTGGCTGTCGGCCGTCTCCGCCGTGACCTCCCTGGGCGTCGGCCTGACCACCGTCTACATCGGTACGCACTGGCTGAGCGATGTGGTTCTGGGCTGGGCCGCGGGTCTGCTGATCCTGCTGGCGCTGCCCTGGTTCGAGCCGCTGATCGCCCGCGCCGAGGCCCGTATCTTCGCGATGCGGGACGACTGGCGCAGCCGCCGCGCCGGTACGGCACCGGTGCCGGCCACCGTCCCGGTGGGCGCCCCCGCGATGCTCTCGCCGGACGAAGCGCCCGTCGAGAGCCCCGTGCCAGCCGCCGCCTCTCCCGCCTCCGCCGACGAGGAGCCCGCGCACGCGCCCCGCGAGCCGGTCAGCGTGCCGCGTACGTCACGGACGTCCCCCGCGGCGCCCGTCTACCTGGCGCCCGGCCCGCACACGAGCCGCGCGGAGCGAACGCCGGTGACGCCCGCCGGCAGCCGCAGACCCCCGCACTCGGAGCGAGTGACACGTGGCAATCCGCACACCAACCAGCCCCGCCCCGTGACGGGCGGCTGAGCAGCAGACAGCACAGACAGAGCAGGCAGCGGGGACGGTACGCACACACCACTCCCCCGCATGGCGAAGGCCCTCGGCTCCCGGAGCCGAGGGCCTTCGTAGTGGGCAAAGGGAAGGTTCAGCCCTTCCAGCAGCGCTTCACGATGCCGTCGCTGACCTCGAAGTTAAGGCGGCCGCTCAGGTATTCCATGGTGATCATCGCGCCCGGCGGCAGCGACCTCACGGTGGACCAGCCGCGCTCACGCGCGCGCTGCTCGGCGCCACTCGCCTCCAGACCGACGTACGTGTCCGGATTGTCCTGGGGCTCTGCGGGAGGTGTGGGAATCGGTGCCATGCCGCCACGTTAGGCGCCGGAATGCGGACGGGGAAGCCCGATAGGCGCCACGATCCGTCACCGGTCCCTCTCCGGTCACACTTCTGTCACAGGACCACGACACTCGATTCGGCCCAACCAAGTCACACGAACGGGCGGTTCCTGACGCGTTTCGTGCACTGCCGAACGTAATTCCTGACTAGCTTGACGGCGATCCGAATAAGCCCGAGGGAACCGGCGAAATGCGGGGTGCCTACCCGGCGCGTACGCCTTTCCGTTCCGAATCCGTGGTGCGTCCCGAAAGGGGACACACCACAGGAAATACATGGTTCAAGCACAGAACCGACGTACGCCCCCTGTCGGAGCGCCGCGCGACGCGAGCATCATGGCGTGAGCTTCGGGAGGCCCAGGGCGCGATGAGCGAGGGGGCAGCGATGGGCACTGAGACCGTGCAGGCACCGGTCCGGGCCGTACCAGTGAAGCCCGGGCGGTTGATCGTCGACTGGCTCACCACCACCGATCACAAGAAGATCGGCCATCTCTACCTGATCACGTCGTTCGCGTTCTTCCTGGTCGGCGGGGTGATGGCGCTGCTGATGCGGGCCGAGCTGGCCCGTCCGGGCACGCAACTGATCGACAACAACGAGTTCAACCAGATGTTCACCCTGCACGGCACGATCATGCTGCTGCTCTTCGCGACGCCCACCTTCGCCGGTTTCGCCAACGAGATCATGCCGCTGCAGATCGGCGCCCCCGACGTGGCCTTCCCGCGGCTGAACATGCTCTCGTACTGGCTGTTCCTCTTCGGCGGGCTGATCGTGCTGGGCTCGCTGCTGGTGCCGGAGGGCCCCGCCAACTTCGGCTGGTTCGCCTATGCCCCGCTCAACAGCCTGGAGCGGTCGCCCGGCATCGGGGCCGACATGTGGATCATGGGGCTGGCGCTGGCCGGTTTCGGCACGATCCTCGGCGCGGTGAACTTCATTACGACCATCATCGGGATGCGCGCCCCCGGCATGACGATGTTCCGGATGCCGATCTTCGTCTGGAACACGCTGTTCACGTCGATCCTCATCCTGATGGCGTTCCCGGTGCTCGCCGCGGCGCTGCTGGTCCTGGAGGCGGACCGGAGGTTCGGCTCGCAGGTCTTCGCCTCGGCCAACGGCGGGGCGCTGCTGTGGCAGCACCTCTTCTGGTTCTTCGGGCACCCGGAGGTCTACATCATCGCGCTGCCGTTCTTCGGCATCGTCACCGAGATCCTGCCGGTGTTCAGCCGGAAGCCGATCTTCGGCTATCTGACGCTGATCGGCGCGACGATGGCGATCACGGGTCTGTCGGTGGTCGTGTGGGCGCACCACATGTTCGCGACGGGGGCGGTGCTGCTGCCGTTCTTCTCCTTCATGTCGTTCCTGATCGCGGTGCCCACGGGCGTGAAGTTCTTCAACTGGACCGGCACCATGCTCAAGGGATCCCTGTCCTTCGAGACGCCGATGCTGTGGTCCACGGGCTTCCTGGTGACCTTCCTGTTCGGCGGGCTGAGCGGGGTCATCCTGGCGTCACCACCGCTGGACTTCCATGTCACGGACACCTACTTCGTGGTGGCGCACTTCCACTACGTGGTGTTCGGCACCGTCGTCTTCGCGACCTTCGCCGGCTTCTACTTCTGGTGGCCGAAGTTCACCGGGAAGCTCCTCGACGAACGGCTCGGCAAGATCCACTTCTGGACGCTCTTCGTCGGCTTCCACGTGACGTTCCTGGTGCAGCACTGGCTCGGCGCGGAGGGCATGCCGCGCCGGTACGCGGACTATCTGGCCGCCGACGGCTTCACGGCGCTCAACACCGTTTCGACGATCGGCTCGTTCCTGCTCGGCCTCTCCACGCTGCCGTTCCTCTACAACGTCTGGAAGACCGCCAAGTACGGCAGGAAGGTGGAGGTCGACGACCCCTGGGGCTTCGGCCGCTCTATGGAGTGGGCGACCTCCTGCCCGCCGCCCCGGCACAACTTCCTCACGCTGCCCAAGGTCCGCTCCGAATCCCCGGCCTTCGACCTCCACCATCCGCAGTTCGCGGCGATCACCCCGCCCCAGACCCGGTCCGGTCAGGAGCGCTTCAACTCACCGAAGTGACGGTCACCGACAGATCGTTGTCCGCCGTGTAGTACGGCCCCGCCATCGCGTCGCCCTGCTCCGTCTTCAGAGTGACCTTCGGGTAGGTGAAGATCGGCTTCTTGTCGGCGACGTCGTCGAGCAGCCGGGCGATCCGTACCCGCGGCCCGTTCTCCCCCGCCGGGCGCAGCCACAAGTCCCAGACGCCCTCCGTCAGGGCGCCATAGTCGACCGTGAAGCGGAACTCGGTCCGGTCGGCCGTGATGTCGGCTCGTAGGGTGGTCTCGGGTGCGTGACGGGCGCGCACTTCGGCGTACGCGTCCGGCGTGAGCGTCGCGCCGTACAGTCGGCCTCGTACGCTCAACTCCCCCTCCTTCACGTACAGTTCGCCCGCCTCGGCGTGCGGGGCGCGCAGCCAGCTGCGGACCGTGAGGTTGCCGTGCTTGGTGGCGTACGGGATGCGGACGGCGATGCGGCCGCCCGTCTCGTCGTCGGGGACGCGGTCGACGAGCGCACGCAGGTCGTTGATGCCGGGCACCAGGCGCTGGGGCTCGCCGTCGGTCAGTCGGGCGTATGCGTCCCAGCGGCCCTCGGGCAGTTCGATGCTGCTGGGCAGGACGGCGCGCAGCCGGCCGTCGCCGGTCGGCGTGAGCGGCAGGCTGACCTCTTCGTCGCCGCTGCGGCTGCGCAGCAGCAGGTACGCGGCGCCGGTCCGGGCGGAGGCGGTGAGGTCGAAGGTCAGCCCGCCCGCGGAGTCGGCGATGCAGTCGGCGCGCGGAGGCATGGCGGCGTCCTCAGCGGTGTGCTGGGGCGCGGGCTGCGGAGCCAGCGTCATCATGCGGTGTGCCCCTTCTTGAGTACCGTGCGTCCGGCATCCCGAACGGCATACGCACCACCGAGCAGCGCCGCGCGGGTGCTGTGCAGTGAGCCGCGCATCCGGCCGCCCGCCGAGCCGCCGCCGCGGGCGACCAGGCCGGAGAACAGCGACTCGTAGCGTTCGGCGATCCGGCTCGGGTCGAAGCGCTCGGAGTCCTTGAGGGCCGCGCTCGCCATCTGGTGACGAAGCGCGTCGTCGTTGATCAGCTCGAGGAGGCCGTCGGCGATGGCCTTGACGCTGCCGACCTTGACGAGGCGTCCGTCGACACCGTTGTCGATGATCTCCCCCGGGCCGTGCGGGCAGTCCGTGGAGACGACGGGCAGACCGCAGCGCATCGCCTCGACGATCGTCATGCCGAAGGACTCCAGGCTGGAGGTGACGGCGGCGATGGAGCCCTTGGTCCACTCGGGTTCGATGGGGTGGGCGGGGCCCATCAGATAGACGTGGTTGTAGAGCCCCAGGTCGTCGATGAGGGCGCGCAACTTGTCCTTCTGCTTGCCGCCGCCGTAGATGCGCAGGCGCCAATCGGGCCGCTCTCCGCGTACCCGGTCGAAGGCCTTGATCAGCAGGTCGTACCGCTTGACCGGAGCGAGCCGCCCGGCCGCCACGACCCACTTGCCGGAGCCGTCCGCGGGCTCGATGCCGGGCGCGGGCACGGAGTTGGGCACGGCCTCGACGCGTACGCCGGGCAGCCGCATCTTCTTGCGGTACGCGCCGGCGTCCGCCTCGGTGGTCGTCGTGAGCGCGTCGAGCCTGGGATAGACGCCGCGCAGCTCCTCGCGCAGGGCGGCCGCGTGGCTGTCGAGCGTGAGGTGTTCCTGGCCGACGCGGATCGGGCCGCGCCGCGTCTCCCGGGCCAGATGCACGTTCAGGCCGGGCCTGGTGCCGACCACGACATCGGCGTCGACCTGGGCGAGGTGCTCGGCGATACGGCGGTCCGTGAGGGCACTGTACTGGTCGTAGCGGCCCTCCGCACGCGGGAAGACCCTGGCAGGACGCTTGATGTCGGGGTCCTCGCCCTCGTATCCCGGGCTCTCCTTGCGAAGGTCGACGAGGTGGCGCAGGCGAACGCGCGGGTCGGGCGCGAAGACCGGCTCGTCGCGGTGGCGGAACACCGAGACGATCTCGACGTCATGCTGCTCGGCGAGCGTGCCGGCGAGGTTGTACGTCGTCCGGATCGTCCCCCCGATCCCGTACGCGTTGTGTATCAGGAAAGAAATGTGCATGCGTCCCCGAATCCCCTGTCTCGTCCGCTACCGGATAGTGAGACCTGAGCCCGTGAGGATTGGTTGGGCCCGATCATCATCTTGTTCCCTAAAAGTTTCCCTTTTGGTAACAGATGTACGGAACCTTGCGTCATCTTCACGCATCCGGGCCAGTGGGAGGCCTGGCAGGGATCGTGCCTCTCAGGGTTCGTAAGACAACTGCGGTACGTCGAAACAGTTGCTGTTCATGTCGCCCTGGCTCACCCACCCCTCCGAGTCCCCCCAACGAGCCACGGACACACAGGTCCTGCGGGTCTCCGGTGGCTCGGGCAGACGCTCGTAGGAGACCGGCAGCAGCAGGCCGTCGGCCGTATACGGCTTCCCCTCGGCCACGAAGCGGTCGACGCACGCGCGCGTGATGCCCGTTTCCGCGCACGACTCGGCCGCGTCGGTGAACCACATCGCCGCCACCCAGCCCTCCAGCTGCCACTGGGAATGGGTCTTGAGGTCCTTCGTGGCATCGCGGAACTCCCGTACGGCCTCATGGTCCGTGTCCTCGAAGTTGCGGCTGGAGCCCGTCGCCCACAGGGCGTTGCGACAGCGCGGCGAGTCCTTGTAGTCCTCGCGGACCGTGGACGACCAGTTCTGCACATTGGTGACCTTGGCGAGCACCTCGGCGCCGACGTCGTCCATGGCCTTGCACAGCTGGGCATTGCCGTACGAGTCGATCGCGTCGAAGACCAGATCGGCGCCCTGCTCCTTCAGATCGGCCGCCACGGCACGGAAGTTGGGCAGCGAGAAGTCGACCTGCTCGGTGACCACCTTGTAGCCCTCGGCCTTCAGGCCCCGGGTGATGAGCCGTGCGTACGCGGCCGACGCTGGCTGGTTGTAGGAGACGACCGCCGCCGTACGGGCGCCCTGCTCGCGCTTGAAGTAGCGGTAGACCTCGGTGCCGCCGTACAGCTTGCCGTCCCAGCCGGGCTTTCCGTTCCTTGGCGCGAGGCTGCCGTAGATGCTGTAAAGGTGCGGATACGTGTCGTACGCCGGGCCGATGGGCTGTCCGCCGATGTCGGGCACGCGCGCGCGTGAGACACGGGAGGCGCCCGCGTAGTCGAGGGACGAGCCGGCGACGAGGGCGACGACCTTGTCCTCGTCGACGAGCTTGTGCACGCACTCGTTGTTGCCGACGCCGCTGCCGCCGTCGTCACACGTACGGACCTCGACGCGGCGGCCGTCGATGCCGCCGCGCGCGTTCAGCCGCTCGAAGTAGGCCTTCGCGCCGTCGCGCGGGCCGGTGAACGCGTCGCCGCCGACCGGACTGGTGGCGCTGGTGATGACGCCGACGCGGACCGGCTCGCCGCCCGCCCGGGTGGGGGCGTTGTCGTCGGGCCGGTTCTCGAAGTCGCTCTCCGGGAGGCGGCTGCCGCAGGCCGTGCCCAGCAGGAGCAGCAGGCCCGCGACGGCGCACTCAGCAGCCCGGAAGCGGCGACGCATTGCCGCTCAGCCCGACCAGGCCGCACAGCGTCTTGACGGAGACCTTCCACACGTCGTCCTGCTCGACTGCCGTCCCCTTGGCGTTGGGCATGACCGTGGCGCCCTTCAGGGTGAGGGTGTACGTCACGTCCGCCTCGGTCGCCGAGGTGAACTCGACCTTGGTGACCTCCGCCTGCACCTGCCCGCCGCGCTCGTCACCGCTGAAGGCCTGCAGGACCGGGGCCATCTGGTCGCCGTTCTCCAGGTAGTCCTGCTTGTCCTTGAGGGGGGTGGCGGGGTCGAAGAACTTCACCCAGTTCTCCTTGATCTCCCGCTCCGCCGCCGCGGCGTCCTCCGGCGCCGTGGGGCTCTCTTCGGCGGGGGTGGGTGCCTGCTCCACCGTGGGCGTCGCCGGCGTCGTGTCGCCGCCGCCGCTGTCGTCCCCGCAGGCCGTGAGGACCGGTCCCGCCGCCAGGACCGCGGCCGCCAGCCACGCCGCCGTACGCCGTCCGGGACCACGCATCCGCTTGCCGCGCCCACTGAGGTCGCTGCCGAGAACCATCTGGCTCACCACCGGGTGTCGGTCCGGGCCGTCAGCGCCCGGTTCTTTCAGGGTCAGCTTCCACAGGGCATAGTGCAAGCCATTGGCTGGCATGGACAGACACGTGACAGACACATGACGTGGGAGCTCCGATGCGGACTGCTCGACTGCGGACTGTGCACCCCGTCCTCTGGGCCGGGTGGGCGGCGCTCGCCGCCGGAGCGGTGCTGTGCGTCATCGGCTGGTACGGGATCTCGGGCGAGCGGTTCGCCGAGCGGCAGCTGCCCTATCTCGCGTCCTGCACGGTGCCCGGCGCCGCGCTGATCATCGCGGGTGCGGTGCTGCTCACCCACGGCAGGAACGCCCTCGCGGCGGCGCGCGTGGAGGAGCTGTACGGGCTCCTGGTGGCCGCCGAGCCCGCCGACGCCGACGAGTCCGGGCAGGCCGCGGCGGCGCCCGTCGCCGTCAGCGGCGAGCTGCTGATGGTGCCGGGCGGCACGCTGTGGCACCGGGCCGACTGCCCCCTGGTCGCCGGGAAGGCGGACGCCCTGCCGGTCGACTCGCGGGTCCTCGCGCGCGGGGAACTGGATCCCTGCCCGATCTGCGAGCCCGCCGCCTCGGACGACCGGTCGTCCGAGGCGGGCGACTGATGGCGTCACTGACGTACGACCTCACGCTCGCCGGGCTCTCCGTCGGCGCCGCCGCCGCGCTCACCGGGATCGGGCTGATCGTCACCCACCGGGCGACCGGCGTGCTCAACTTCGCACACGGCGCGATCGCGATGGTGTGCGCCTATCTGCTGCGCCAGCTCACGATCGAGTGGGACTGGCCGCTTCCGCTCGCCGCCGCGCTCACCCTGCTCGTGGTGGCGCCGGGCATCGGCCTGGTCCTGGAACGCTTCGTCTTCCGTCCGCTGTCCGTCCTGGGCAGCGATCCGGCGCAGACGCTGGTCGCCTCGATCGGCGTGTTCGTGCTGCTGGTCGGCGGGGCCGCGCTGATCTGGGGCCCGGGCGCCCACTCGGACGCGCCGACGCTCGTATCGGCGGATCCCTGGGGGCAGTTGGCGGTGACGCTGGTCCTGGCCGTGGGCGTGGGAGCCATGACCCGCTGGACGCGCTTCGGGCGGGAGCTGCGGGCCGTCGTCGACGACCGTTCGCTCGCCGTGCTCGGCGGCATCGACGCGGACCGGGTGGCCGCGGCGGGCTGGGCCTTCGGCTCGTTCACGGCGGGACTGACGGGGGTGCTGCTGGCGCCGTACGTACGCCTTGATCCGTACGGTCTGCCGCTGCTGGTCATGGAGGTCGTGGCGGTCGCGGTGGCCGCCCGGATGCGCAACCTGCCGGTGGCCGTGGTGGTGGCACTGGGCATCGGGGTCGCCCAGAGCCAGCTCACGCGGCTGCACCCGTCGGGCTGGCGCGAGCCGCTGGTGCAGGCGCTGGGGGCGAACCTCTTCGTCGTCGCCCTGCTGATCGCGGCGCTGGTGCTCCCGGGGATCGGCGCCCGGGACGCACTGCCGCGCACCGCGACCGCGCGGGTGGCGACACCGCCGGGCGCGTGGATAGTGGCCGTGGTCCTCTTCCTGATCCCTCTGGGCTTCGCTGGCCGGGATCTGCATACGTCTGTGCAGGTCCCCGCGCTGGGCGTAGTACTGCTCTCCCTGGTCGTGGTGACGGGCCGCGGCGGCCAGATCTCCCTAGGCCAGGCGGCGTACGCGGGTCTCGGCGCCCTCTTCACGGCACTGCTGGCAGCGGGCCGCTTCCCCGGCCTGCCGGAGCTTCCCGAACTGGCTGCGCTGCTGGTCGCCGTCCTGCTGGTGGCTCCCCTGGGCCTGCTGACCGGCTGGCCCGCCATCAGCCGACACGGTCTGGCCCTCGCCCTCGCGACCTTCGCGGTGGGCGTCGGCGTCAGTCGCTTCGTCTTCGCCCAGCCGTACGCTACGGCGGGCCTGACACTGGGCCGTCCGGCGGGCTTCGAGAACGACCGCACGTACTACGTACTCGAACTCGCCCTCCTGGCATGCGCGTTGCTCGCCGCACACGCACTGCGCCGGGGCCGCACGGGTCGCGCCCTGGCGGCGATGCGCGACCACGAGGCAGGCGCGTCGGCGGCAGGCGTCCGCGTCCCCGCCCTGAAACTGACGGCCTTCGTGGCCGGCGCCGCCCTGGCCGCCCTGGGCGGCGGCATGCTCGGCATGGGCCTACGCGCCTTCGACCCCGCCGCGTACGACCCCGTGCGCGGCCTCCTCTGGTTCGCCGCAATCGTCGTTCTAGGCGCCGACAGCGTCCTGGGCGCACTGGCCGCAGCGGCCCTCCTGGTGGGCTTGGACGCGGGCACCCGAGGCGGCGTGGCAGCAGCCCTGATCGGCCTCCTGGCGGTACTGGTCGGCCGCTTCCCAGGCGGCCCCTACGAGGCACTACGCCTGGCCGCGGAACGCCTCCGGCTACGCCGCGAGGCAACGCTCACGCCGCTGGGGGCGCAGGTACGGAGACGACTCCGGCCGCAGCCGGCCGTGTCGCGCCGGTCGTCGCGGGTGGCAGCGGGGGCTACGGGGGTTTCGGCGGGGGCATCCGGGCCCGCTGGGGCGGGCGGTGCCACGGGGTCGGGCGCCCTGGGCGGTACGGCCCGACGGGGGACGGCATACGGCCCGAGCGAGACACCTGAACCGGGCGGAAAAGCCACCGGCCCCGGCCGCGCGGCGCCTGGCCAAACCGAAGAGCCTGGAGCGCCAGGCCCGGGCGGAGCGCCAGGCCCGGCCGAGGCAGGCGGTCCCACCGACGCGATCAGCCCCGCCGAAGACCGCGGCCCAGAGGACTCAGCCCGCCCAGGCACAACCCACCGCCCGAACGGGACGCCTGAACCGGGCAGCACGCCAATCGGCCCAGACCGCACGGCACCTGACCGAACCGGGCGACCGGGGGCGCCAGCAGCACCCGGCCCCGCCCCTGGGGCGATCAGCCCCACCGAAGCCGATGGCACTGAAGGCTCATCCCGCCCAGGCACGACCCACGGCCCGAGCGAGACACCTGAACCGGGTGGGAAAGCCACCGGTCGTGCCCGTGCGGCGCCTGACCGAACCGGAGAGCCTGGAGCGCCAGGCCCGACCGAGCCACCCGACCCCGCCGAAGCCCGCAGCCCAGAAGACTCATCCCGCCCACGCACAACCCACGGCCCCAGCGAGACACCCGAACCGGGCAGCACGCCCATCGGCCCAGACCGCCCGGCGCCCCGCCCAACCGGGGATCCTGGCGCGCCAGGCCCGGCCAGGGCAGGCGGTCCCGCCGGGACAGGCGGCCCGGGCGCCCCAACCGCCCGCGGCCCCACGTCGCCCCCGCAGCCGCGGCCCAAGTCGGCCGGGCACCGCCTCCGCGCCCGCGGCCTGCGCGTCACCTACGGCGGATTCACCGCCCTCGACGGGGTCGATCTCGAGCTTCAGCCGGGCATGGTCACCGCCGTCGTCGGTCCCAACGGGGCCGGGAAGAGCACCCTGTTCCACTGTCTTGCCGGGACCGTGCGGCCCGACGCGGGGCGGGTCACCTTCGGGGAGCGGGATGTGACTCGGCTGCCCGCCCACGCCCGCACGCGGCTCGGGGTGGCGCGGACCTTTCAGCAGCTCGCCGTCTTCCCGACGTTGACGGTGGCTGAGAACGTGCGGGTCGGGGCCGAGCAGGGGCGTGTCGTGGATCCTGGCGCCGTGGAGCATGTGTCGCGGCTGCTCGGGCTCGACGGGGCCGTACGGGCCTTGCCCGCGGCGGGGCTGCCGACCGGCACCCTGCGGCGTGTCGAACTCGCCCGGGCCCTGGCGGGCGGCCCGCGTGTCCTGCTTCTCGACGAGCCCGCCGCGGGCCTCGACACGGGGGAAGTGGCCGCGCTGGCCCGCGTGTTGCGGGCCCTGGCCGCCGACGGCATGGCCCTGCTCGTCGTCGAGCACGACCTGGACCTCGTGGCCGACCTGGCCCACACCGTGCACGTCATGACGGCGGGCCGCATCGTGACCTCCGGCCCCACCCGCCACGTACTCGACAATCTCGAAGGACTCGACACGGTGGTCGAACGATGAACACCGGCATTTCGCTGCGCCACGCGCGCGTGCGGTACGGCCCGTTGGAGGCCCTGCACGGAGTGACCCTCCTGGCGCCCGCCCCCGGCGTCACCGTCCTGCTCGGCCGCAACGGCTCGGGCCGTACGACCGCGCTGCGCGCCCTCGCCGGCACCGTCCCCCTGTCCCGTGGCGCCGTGGTGTGGGACGGCACCGACGTGACGCGGATGCCCGCCTACGAACGGGCCCGCCGCGGACTGTGCCTGGTCCCGGAGCGGCAGGCCGTCTTCGGCTCGCTCACCGTCCGCGAGAACCTCGAACTCGCGGCCACCGGCGGCCACTTCGCCCCCGCCCTCGACGCCTACCCCGCCCTGCACCCCCTGCTCGACAGAAAGGCCGGCACCCTCTCCGGCGGAGAGCAACGCATGCTCGCCCTCTCCCGCGCCCTCCTCGCACGCGCGCGTGTGGTGCTCGTCGACGAACCCGCGCAGGGCATGTCACCACCGGTCGCGGCCCGCACGTACGAACTGCTCGGCGGCCTCGACGCCTGTGTGATCGTCGCCGAACAGCGACTGCCGCCCAGCCTGGTCGGCAGGGCGGCAGTCGTGTACGAACTCCGGCGTGGCGAGGTCGTGTTCAGCGGCGAGGCGGCGGAGCTGGCAGCGGCGGACCCATCAGCACCGGACCGGGAGTGACCGCCCGGCCCGAGGCAGCCCCCTTCGGGAGGCTCAGCATCATGCCGGGAATCAGCCGGTCCGGATCCTTCCCGACGGTCTGCTTGTTGAGCTGGTAGAGCGCCTGCCAGCCACCCTTGATCTTGTAGCGGTCGGCGAGGGACGAGAGCGTGTCGCCAGGCTTCACCACATGCGCCCGGCCCTTGAGTCCGTACCTCTTGGAGCAGACGGGCCACGCCTCCCATCCCTGGACGCTCAGCACCTCCTGGGCGATGGTGATCTGCTCCTGACGGGTGGCCAGATCCGCGCGCCTCGCATACTTCAGGCCGCCGAACAGCTCCCAGGTGGACTGCTGGAACTGCAGCCCTCCGTAGAAGCCGTTTCCGGTGTTCACATCCCAGCGGCCACTGCTCTCGCACTGGGCGACGCAGCCCCACGGCCACGGGTCCTTCTCACAGGCGTACGCCGCCCGGGCCACGCCCGGAGGACCGGGCGCCGGAGGCGGTGGCGCGGGGGCCGCCTCGGCTGGGGCGAGCAGGGTCAGGGCTACGGCGACGGCAGCCGCGTACCACATGCGCTTGATCAGCATTCGGCCACGCTAAGCAGGCGGCAGAGGCGGTCCGTTGAGCCGCGCCTGAGGCGGGTGGGGCCCCACCCGGTCGGACGACCGGACGGGGCCCAGTGCCCCGAGGGCAGGAACGAGGGCAGGAGGGAGAGGCTCAGATGTTGAGCCGCTGCCCTGGGACGATCACGTTGGGATCGGCGCCGATGGCGGCCTTGTTGGCGGCGTAGACCCGCTCCCAGGTGGTCCCGTGCCGTGCGGCGATGGCGCTCAGCGTGTCGCCGGCGCGGACGGTGTAGTCGCCGCGCGACGCGTCGCGGCCGGTGTGGCTCGTCGAGCGGGCCGGCGCCTTCGACGGCTTCGCGGGCTTGGACGGGGCGGCCTTCGGCGTGCCGGGCGTGGGCGCGGCGGGCGCGCTGCCGGTCGCGCCGGCCCGCGCGGAGCAGGTGGGCCAGGCGCCCCAGCCCTGCGCGCGCTGCACCTTGGTGGCCACAGCTATCTGCTGCGCCTTGGAGGCCTTGTCGGCGGTCGACGCGTAGGCCGTGCCGCCGTACGCGCGCCAGGTGGCCGCGGAGAACTGGAGTCCTCCGTAGTAACCGTTACCGGTGTTGATGTTCCACTTGCTGCCGCTCTCGCACTGAGCGATGCGATCCCACACTCCACCGTCCGCCGCTGCGGCGTTGCCGCCGGCGGCGAGCAGTCCGAGCGGGGCGAGCAATGCCGCCCCGGCGAAGACCGCGGTCGTACGAACCTTGCGAGTGTTGTCGGCACAACCGGACATGTATTTCCCTCTCGCAGGACTCGGGGTCCCCCAAGGCGGGACGGAACTCGCCGCCCTTTGGCCGCGGTCGTTCCGGTCCGCCCCGTCCGCCGACGGTGGTGCTTCGAGCTGGCTGTGGTGCGGCCGGCGGACGTACCCGAGCGGTGCTCGTTGCACACGGCCGAGGAATCTATGGAGCTACGCGGCCCGATATCAACCAAATCCTTGTCATTCCAGGCCAGTTCGCCGTTACCGACAGTATCGGCGAATTCCAGCCACCCACTTCATTCGCCGATATCCGGATTTGTCGACCTCGACTCCTGACGATCTGTGACTCACCTCACCGGATCAACTTCCTTGGATATCCGAGGAGTTGGCATGGAGTAGCAGATTCCGCTGCCGGACTCACGGTGCGCGCAGGATGGTTCGATTCCGTTCGCTCCCGGGCGTGACTCCGGCCACAGATCGCCCGTTGTCTTCTTCATGAACCGGGAACCCTCCCGCTTCATGAGCCGGGAGCCGCCCGGCGACGCACGCACCGCATCCCGAGGAGCCACCCGTGCCGCGCATGCTCGACGTCAGCGACGACGTACGCGCCGAGATCGGCGACGAAGAAGCCGACCGGCTGCTCGCCGGAGAGAACGCCCCGGGCAGTTACGACTGCACGTCCTGCCGCACCCCGGGCGACTCGGAACAGGAGCGCACCAGCACCGTCCTGTTCATCGGCGAGGAGACCGCCGTCCTCGCCTTCGCCCACGCCACCTGCCTGCCTTCGCAGGTCGTCCAGGTCACCGAGGAGCAGCTGCAGGGCGCCGTCCGCTCGATCACCGGACAGGACGCGGGCACCGGGCACGAACGCCCCGCCGAGGCCATGCCGGAGCAGGCCGTCCTCGGTGTCACCAGCGGACTCGTCCTGCTCGGCGGCGAGTTGCACCCCGCGCTCGTGGTCGAGCCGACCGGGCCCATCGCGCGACCCGGCACGACGGGTGGCGGTGACGACTTCCTGCCGCTCCTCATCGAGCAGGGCTTCATGCCGCTGTCCCAGCTGACCGAGGTTCCGCGCGTGCTGCACGGCTGGTCCGTGCTGCTCGCCATGGGCCAGCTGCACGCGGTCCTGCAGCCCGGCACCGGTGGCGGCTCGCCGGTCGCCTGGTGGCAGGCCCACCAGCCGCTCCAGGTCACCGACAGCTGGCGGCAGGCCGCCAACAAGCACCAGCAGGTGCTGCTGTTCGCGGCCCCCGCCGGCTCGATCGGCCGCCAGCCGCGCGAGGACCTGCTGCGCGAGGCCCTCGACAAGGCGGCGGCGAACGGGAAGCTGGTGGCTTGCGCTATGCCGCTTGCTGGAACGTGATCGCTCCGCTGGGTTCGGGGTATTGAGGCCGGTGGGTCAAACTGCGGCTCCGCCGCGATGGGGGTCCCCCCACTCTCGGCTGCGCTCGAGCGGGGGGACCCCCATCGCGGCGGAGCCGCAAATTGATACAGCCCCGCGCCCCTGAGGGGCGCTCCCGTCCCCGGCGTCTCCAGGTGACGCACGTCAGCCCAGGTCGGGCGCATCCGATGAGGCGCGGGGTCGTTGGCACGTACGTGCACACCTACGAAGCCCCCCGTCGCCTGCCGTACACCGCTCCGATCCCGGCCATGCGGCCGGCGCAGGACTCCTCCGGACACTCGGCCACGCCGATCTACGACGCGCTCTACGCGGAGTTCCGCCGGTCCTTCCGTGCCCTGCCGGGCGATCGCAGCGGCGAGGAGGAGCTGGGCTTCACCGCCTTCGGGACCGTGCCGCAGACGAGCGGACGTTCGGCCTCGCGCGGTCGCGGCACCACCACCGGCGTCTGGCAGCCGGTCGCGCGGCAGCACGCCTCGGGGCTGATCCCGGCGCTGCCGCCCTGGCCACGTAAGGAACGCTGACGCGGCTGCTCGTACATCTCGTACATACAGAGCATCTCGTACGTACGGAAAGGGCCCCCTGCATCAGCAGGGGGCCCTTTCCACGCGCTCAACTCGCAGCAGGTGCCCGTTACTTCTTCTTGCCGCGCTTCTCGCGCACCCTCACGGAGATATGGATCGGCGTCCCCTCGAAGCCGAACTCCTCGCGCAGGCGGCGCTCGATGAAGCGCCGGTAGCCGTGCTCGATGAAGCCGGACGCGAAGAGCACGAACCGCGGGGGCTTTGTGCCCGCCTGGGTGCCGAACAGAATGCGTGGCTGCTTGCCGCCCCGGATCGGGTGCGGATGTGAGGCAACCAGCTCACCGAGGAAGGCGTTCAGCCTGCCTGTCGGGACGCGGGTCTCCCAGCCGGCCAGCGCGGTCTCGATGGCCGGGACCAGCTTCTCCATGTGGCGGCCCGTGTGTGCCGAGACGTTGACGCGCGGCGCCCAAGACACCTGGGCGAGCTCGGTCTCGATCTCGCGCTCCAGGTAGTAGCGGCGCTCCTCGTCGAGGGTGTCCCACTTGTTGAAGGCGACGACGATCGCGCGGCCCGCCTCCACGGCCATCGTCACGATGCGCTGGTCCTGGACGGAGATGGACTCAGAGGCGTCGATGAGGATCACCGCGAGTTCCGCCTTCTCCACGGCGGCGGCGGTGCGCAACGAGGCGTAGTAGTCGGCGCCCTGCTGGAGGTGGACGCGCTTGCGGATGCCCGCCGTGTCCACGAACTTCCAGGTGACTCCGCCGAGTTCGATGAGTTCGTCGACCGGGTCACGGGTGGTGCCCGCGACCTCGTTGACGACCACGCGCTCCTCGCCCGCCACCTTGTTGAGCAGAGACGACTTGCCGACATTCGGGCGGCCGATGAGAGCGATACGGCGGGGGCCGCCGACCGCGGTCCCGAAGGTCTGTGCCGGAGCGTCCGGCAGTGCCTCCAGTACGGCGTCCAGCATGTCACCGGTGCCGCGGCCGTGCAGGGCCGAGACGGGGTGCGGCTCGCCGAGGCCGAGGGACCACAGGTACGCCGCGTCCGCCTCGCCGCTGGGGCCGTCGACCTTGTTGGCGCACAGCACCACGGGCTTACCGGCCTTGCGCAGCAGCCGGACGACCGCCTCGTCCGTGTCGGTCGCGCCGACCTTGGCGTCGACGACGAAGACGACCGCGTCGGCCGCGTCGATCGCGTACTCGGCCTGCGCGGCCACGGACGCGTCGATGCCGAGGACGTCCTGCTCCCAGCCGCCGGTGTCGACGACCTTGAAGCGGCGGCCCGCCCACTCGGCCTCGTAGGTGACGCGGTCGCGGGTGACGCCGGGCTTGTCCTCGACGACCGCCTCGCGGCGGCCGATGATGCGGTTCACCAGGGTCGACTTGCCGACATTCGGGCGGCCGATGACGGCGAGGACCGGAAGCGGGCCGTGGCCGGCCGCCTCGATCGCGCCCTCTACGTCCTCGACGTCGAAGCCCTCTTCCGCGGCGAGCTCCATGAACTCCGCGAACTCGGCATCGCCAAGTGCCCCGTGCTCGTGCTCCGAGCCGTCGGGCTGGATGTGGTCGTTCATGAAGTGCGTACCTCGTCGTTCATCGTGGTGATCGGTGGAACCCCCTGATTTCCGGGTGATCCACTACTCAAGTGTCGCCTAGTGCGTGCTGGGACGCCGGGCGTTTTCCAGGCGTCCGGTGAGGCGCCTGGCGTCTTCCAGGTGGGTGGCGAGCTGCTTCTGGATGCGCCCGGTCGCCTCGTCGAGCGCCTTGCGCGTACGCCGCCCGCTGCCGTCGCCGGCTTCGAAAGGATCCCCGAAGACGACGTCGACGCGGCTGCGCAGCGGAGGCAGCCCCTTTATCAACCGTCCGCGCCGCTCCGTACTTCCCAGCACGGCGACCGGAACGACCGGCGCTCCGCTGCGCACGGCGAAGTAGGCGAGCCCGGCACGCAGCGCGGCGAAGTCGCCCTCGCCGCGGCTGCCCTCGGGGAAGATGCCGAGGACTCCGCCGTTCTCCAGGACGCCGAGGGCCTGGGTGATGGCGGTGCGGTCGGCGGTCGAGCGGTCCACCTTCAGCTGGCCGACGGCGTGCATGAAGGGGCCGAGCGGGCCGACGAACGCTTCCTTCTTGACGAGGAAGTGTGACGCCCGGGGCGCGACGCCGATGACCATCGGACCGTCGATGTTGTGGGAGTGGTTGGCGGCGAGGATCACCGGGCCGGTCGCGGGGACCTTCCATGCGCCCAGGACGCGCGGCTTCCACAGCCCGTACATCAGGCCGACGCCAATGCGCCGCCCGACCTCGGCACCGCGTGCCGAAGGTGGCTCGGTCACTTCGCTGCCCGCTTCTCCTCGACGAGGGTGACGACGCACTCGATGACCTGCTGGAGCGTGAGGTCCGAGGTGTCCACCTCGACCGCGTCGTCCGCCTTGGCGAGCGGCGAGGTCTTACGGGTGGAGTCGGCCGCGTCCCGCTTCAGCAGGGCCTCGCGGGTCGTGTGCAGGTCGGCGCCCTTCAGCTCACCGCTGCGGCGGGCGGCGCGGGCCTCCGGGGACGCGGTGAGGAAGATCTTCACGTCGGCGTCGGGCAGCACGGTGGTCCCGATGTCCCGGCCCTCGACGACGATGCCGCCCTCGGCTGACGCGGCGACCGAGCGCTGCAGCTCGGTGATCCTGGCGCGCACCTCGGGCACGGCGCTGACCGCGCTGACCTTGGAGGTGACCTCCTGGGTGCGGATCGGGCCCGAGACATCCGTGCCGTCCACCGTGATGGTGGGCGCCGAGGGGTCCGTACCGGACACGATCTCCGGCTTCGCGGCCACGGCCGCGATCGCGGACGGGTCGCTGACGTCTATGCCGTTGTTCACCATCCACCAGGTGATCGCCCGGTACTGGGCACCGGTGTCGAGGTAGCTCAGACCGAGCTGGGCCGCGACGGCCTTCGAGGTGCTCGACTTGCCCGTGCCGGAAGGGCCGTCAATGGCGACGATCACTGCCGGAGCGGTCCGGGCGGCGCTGGTTTCCACGGGTGCGGGCACCTTCCTGGTACGGGGTGGTGGGCTGGCAGGGGCACGATCGCGCCCCGCACAAGGTTACTGTCTCCCCGAGCCCGGTATTACTGGCCTCCGGCCGACCCGGCCCTACGAGGTTCGGGACGGCTGCGACGGCCTCCGACCGCCGACTCGGCGACACCCGGACACAGGGGCACGCCCCCGGCCGCTACTGCCGGATCGCCCACCCTCGCTCCCGCAACGCAGCCGTCAACACCGGCGCCACCACCGGCTTCACCATCAGCTCCACCAGGCCCGCCTGCTGCCCGGTCGCGTGCTCGATGCGTACGTCCTCGATGTTGACGCCCGCGGCGCCGGCGTCCGCGAAGATGCGGGCCAGTTGGCCCGGCTGGTCGTTGATGAGGACGACGACGCTCTCGTACACCGTGGGGGCGGCGCCGTGTTTGCCGGGGACGCGGACCTGGCCGGCGTTGCCGCGGCGCAGGACGTCCTCGATGCCTGTGGCGCCCTCGCGGCGCTTGGCCTCGTCGGAGGACTGGAGGGCACGCAGGGCCTGCACCGTTTCCTCCAGGTCGGCGGAGACGTCCGCGAGGAGGTCGGCGACCGGGCCCGGGTTCGCGGACAGGATGTCGATCCACATCCGGGGGTCGGAGGCCGCGATCCGCGTGACGTCACGGATGCCCTGGCCACAGAGGCGTACGGCGGCCTCCTCGGCGTTCTCCAGGCGGGCGGCGACCATGCTGGACACCAGGTGGGGCATGTGGGAGACCAGGGCCACCGCGCGGTCGTGGGCGTCGGCGTCCATGACGACCGGTACGGCACGGCAGTGCGACACCAACTCCAGCGCCAGGTTGAGCACTTCGGTGTCGGTGTCGCGGGTGGGCGTCAGCACCCAGGGGCGCCCCTCGAAGAGGTCCCCGGTCGCGGCCAGCGGGCCCGACTTCTCACGGCCCGACATGGGATGCGAACCGATGTACGCGGACAGGTCGAGCCCCAGCGCCTCCAGCTCGCGGCGCGGCCCGCCCTTGACGCTGGCCACGTCCAGGTAGCCGCGCGCGACCCCGCGCCGCATCGCGTCGGCAAGCGTCGCGGCGACGTGCGCGGGCGGTGCCGCGACGATCGCGAGGTCGACGGGGCCCGCGGGCTCCTCGTCCGTGCCCGCGCCGAGCGCGGCGGCCGTACGGGCCTGCTCCGGGTCGTGGTCGGCGAGGTGCACGACGACGCCACGCCCCACCAGGGCCAGCGCCGCCGACGTGCCGATGAGCCCCGTACCGATGACGAGTGCGGTCCTCACTGGGCGATGTCCTTGCGAAGCGCGGCCGCGGCGCCGAGGTAGACATGCGCGATGTCGGAGCGCGGCAGATCGGACTCGATGTGCGCGAGGACGCGTACGACGCGGGGCATGGCGCCCTCGATGTCCAACTCCTGTGCGCAGATCAGCGGTACGTCGACGATGCCGAGCTTGCGCGCGGCGGCTGCCGGAAAGTCGCTGTGCAGGTCGGGCGTCGCCGTGAACCAGATGCTGATGAGGTCCTCGGTGGTCAGCGAGTTCCGCTCCAGGATGGCGGTGAGCAGCTCACTGACCTGCTCGTCCATGTGCCCGGCTTCGTCCCGCTCCAGTTGGACGGCGCCGCGGACCGCTCGTACCGCCACGGTGTCGCTCCTCGCTGATGTACGTATCGGCTCTGTGCCCATCCAGCGTAGTCAGCCCGTGGTGCACGGGTGCGCGGCGCCCGCCTGCCGAGACGAGGGGCGATCCCCTTGTCACGGGCCCGGCTCAAGCCCTTGTCATTGTTACGGAACCGTTCGTTCCCGCCACTCGGAGTGAAACCGTCTGGGTCCGCCTATGGACGCCACCCGTCGCGTCCGCTTGCATGGAACCGCTGTCCGCGACGCCTCGGGGGAGGCACAAATGAAGCGCTCCGGACCACTTTTCACGCTACTCGGGGGACTCCTGCTGGCCCTGGTGATGCTGTCGCTCAACGCGACGACAGGGACGAGCCCCACCGCGTCGGGCGGAGGCGAGCCACCCGCCACGAAGGTCTCGCCCAGCCCGGAGCCCGAGCCGACGAAGACGACCGCGCCACCGAGCCCGTCGCCGAGCGCACCCGGCAACGCCGACTACGCGGGCCGTACGGACGACGACTCCTCCGCGGTCGCCGTCTCGCTGCGCGACGGCAAGGCGATCGCGTACTTCTGCGACGGCCGGGACCAGGAGTCCTGGCTGAAGGGCGACGTCAAGCCCGACGGCAGCATGCGCCTGACCAGCAAGCAGGGCGGCGTGCTGAACGGCGAGCTGAAGGGCGGCCGGATCAGCGGCACGGTGGACATGGGGCAGCAGGAGTACGGGTTCACCGCCGACAAGGCGCTCAAGCCGTCGGGGCTGTACCGGGCCACCGAGTCCGTACGCGGCGCCGAGATCGACGGCGGCTGGATCGTGCTGCCGGACGGTCAGCAGGTCGGCATCGTCAAGCGCGACGGCACGCCGTCGGCCGCGCCCCGTATCGACCCGGAGACCGGCGCCGTGACGATCGACGGACAGCAGCTCACCGCGCGTCCCGTGCAGCCGTAGACCTCCGTTCAGCCCTGGCCTCAGCCCTGACCGCAGGGAGCCGACCATGACCGTCGACCCGAACGCCGCCACCCAGGACTTCCCCTCACCCGAACCGGCCCGCCGTCCACAGGCCTCCCGTTACCTCGTCCCGGCCCTGGTCGCCGGGGCGGTCGCCCTCGCCCTCGGCGCGTACGGCAAGGTGCACGACCCGGCCGGCACGGCCTTCAACCTGGCCGGGTTCAGCAGCACGGGTGCCGTCAAGTCCTGGCTGGCCACCGGGGCAATGGGGTTCGCGGTGGTGCAGTTCGTCTCGGCGCTCATGGTGTACGGGAAGCTGCCGGGCCCGAGCTGGGCAGGGGTGCTGCACCGCTGGTCGGGGCGGGTCGCGTTCCTGGCCGCGGTACCGGTGGCCGTGCACTGTTTATACGCTTTGGGCTACCAAACATATGAACCGCGCGTATTGTGGCATTCGCTGCTGGGCTGCTTCTTCTTCGGTGTCTTCAGCGCCAAGATGCTGCTCCTTCGCTCGGAGCGACTGCCCGGCTGGCTGCTGCCCATCGTGGGCGGAGTCGTCTTCGCCGCGCTCACGGTGGTCTGGCTGACCTCCGCCCTCTGGTTCTTCCGCACCTTCGGAGTGACGACATGACGATCAGCGCGACGCGTCGCACGGTGCTCGCGGCGGGCGCCGCCGGCGCGGCTGCCCTGCTCGCCGGATGCAGCGAGTACGGGAACGAGAACGGCGGGGGCGAGGCGGAGTCGCCTGCCCCGGAGGAGACGTCCGGGGAGTCCCCCGGCGAGGCCCCGGCCGGCGAGGAACTGGCCAAGACTGCCGACATCCCGGTCGGCGGCGGCAAGATCTTCAAGGACGAGCAGGTCGTCGTCACGCAGCCCGAACAAGGCGAGTTCAAGGCGTTCTCGGCCATCTGCACCCATCAGCGCTGCACGGTCGCCAACGTCTCGGACGGCACCATCAACTGCACCTGCCACGGCAGCAAGTTCCGCGTCGCCGACGCCTCGGTGGCGGACGGCCCCGCGACGAGACCGCTCCCCGAGGAGAAGATCACGGTCACCGGAAATTCGATTCGCCTGGCGTGATCCGGCCCCTACGCTCGTCCGCATGAGCCCCGATGACCTGGTACGCGATCACACGATCTACTCCTGCGTCATGGGCTCCCGTGCCTTCGGCCTGGCCACGGATACGAGTGACACCGACGTGAGGGGCGTGTTCCTGGCCCCCACCCCGCTCTTCTGGCGCTTCGAGAAGCCGCCGACGCATGTCGACGGTCCCGCGGAGGAACAGTTCAGCTGGGAGCTGGAGCGCTTCTGCGCGCTGGCTCTGCGTTCCAACCCGAACATCCTGGAGTGCCTGCACTCGCCGCTCGTCACGCACGCGGACGACACGGGGCGTGAACTCATCGCCCTGCGCGAGGCGTTCCTGTCCCGCCAGGCGTACGACAGCTTCGTGCGCTACGCGCTGGGTCAGCGCAAGAAGCTGGAAGCGGACGTTCGCACGCAGGGCGCGCCGCGCTGGAAGCACGCGATGCACTTGCTGCGCCTCCTGACGAGTTGCCGCGATCTGCTGCGCACGGGTGCGCTCGTCGTCGACGTCGGCGACCAGCGGGAACCTCTGCTCGCGGTGAAACGCGGCGAGGTTCCGTGGTCGGTTGTCGAGGTCCGCATGGCGCGGCTGGCGGCTGAAGCGGAGGAGGAGGAGGCCCGCAGTCCGCTTCCGCCCGAGCCGGACCGGGCCAGGGTCGAGGACTTCCTGATCCGCACCCGCCGTGCCTCGGCCGGCCGGCCGCTCCCGGACGAGGAGATCATGCGTCCCAGAGTGCTCCCAGGGCCATGAGGTCACCCCGGTACTCGATCCGGTCCGCCCACTCCGTAGGCCAGGCGTCAGCCCCGGTGTACGCCCCGGCAAACGCCCCCGCCAGGCAGGCGATCGAGTCGGAGTCACCCGAGGTACAGGCCGCTCGCCGCAGGGCCGTGAGCGGTTCGTCGAGGAAGAGGAGGAAGCAGAGCAGACCGGTGGCGAGGGCTTCTTCCGCGATCCAGCCCTCGCCGGTGGCCAGGCACGGGTCCGTCTCCGGCGAGGGTGAGCGTACGGCTTTCTGCAGCCGGTCCAGGATCTCCAGGCACTCGTCCCAGCCCCGCGAGATGAAGTGCGTCGGCGTCGGATCCTGGCTGCGCGTCCACAGGTCGCCGAGCCAGTGCTCGTGGTAGCGGGTGCGGTTCTCGTACGCGTACGAGCGCAGCAGCCCGACGAGCCCGGTCGGCTCAGTGCCCTGCGCGAGGAGCCGCACGGCATGCGCGGTGAGGTCCGACGCGGCCAGCGCCGTGGGGTGGCCGTGGGTGAGCGCGGCCTGCAACTGGGCGGCTCCGGCGCGCTGTTCGTCGCTCAGGCCGGGGATCAGCCCGATGGGCGCGACGCGCATGTTGGCGCCGCATCCCTTGGAGTGGATCTGGCTGGCGTCCTGCCAGGGTCGGTCCGGGCGCTTCAGCTTCTCGCAGGCGACAAGACATGTGCGGCCCGGCGCCCGGTTATTCTCCGGCGACTGGAACCAGTTCACGAACTCCTCGCGCACGGGCCGTTCCATCCTCTTGGGTGCGAGCACCCCCCGGTCCGTGGCCGTCCGTAGCCCCCACCCCAACGCCAGCGTCATCTGTGTGTCGTCCGTGACGATCGCCGGTGTCGGCAGCCCCATCTCCCGCCACGGCCCGAACTTGGCGAGGATCGACGGTACGTCGTTGAACTCGGTCGGAAAGCCGAGCGCGTCCCCGAGGGCCAGCCCGATCAACGCCCCTGTGGCGGCACGCTTCCTAACGGTGGTGGTCATGAGGATGGTCCCTCCCAGGACGGAGCTGGTCGCAGTAGTGGTGGACGCAGCGCGGTGGCGCTGCCTGCCCGGTACACCGCCGCTGGCTTACCCCGCCCCCCAGTCAGCCGCGCCCCACCGGGCACCGGCTCGACGAACCCAGCCGTGGCAAGGACCTTGCGCCGGAAGTTGGGCCGGTCCAGGACCGTCCCCCACACCGTCTCGTAGACCTGCTGGAGTTCCCCGAGCGTGAACTCGGGCGGGCAGAAGGCCGTAGCGAGGCAGGTGTACTCGAGCTTGGCGCCGACCCGTTCGTGGGCGTCGGCGAGGATCCGGTCGTGGTCGAAGGCGAGCGGCCCGAGCCCGTCGTACGGCAGCCACTGGGCGTGGGCCGCGTCCGAGCCGCCGTGTGGCTCCGGAGCGTCGGGCAGCAGCGCGGCGTACGCGACGGAGACGACCCGCATCCGGGGATCGCGGTCCGGTTCGCTGTAGGTCCGCAGCTGCTCCAGGTGCAGTCCGGTGACGTCCGACAGGCCGGTTTCCTCGGCGAGTTCGCGCCGGGCGGCCGTCTCCGCGGACTCGTGGGGCAGGACGAAACCGCCGGGCAGAGCCCAGCGGCCCGCGTACGGCTCCTGCCCGCGCTGGATCAGCAGCACCTGGAGTACGCCCGCCCGGATCGTGAAGACCGCGAGGTCGACGGTGACGGCGAAGGGCTCGAAGGCGTACTTGTCGTAGCCCTCGGGTGCGGTCCCCGCTGTTGGCGCCACGCCGCCCACCCCCTTAATAGTCACTCAGACTATAAAGCGGTGGGCGGGTCGCGGCAACCCCTCAACCCCCGTCTCGATCCCTGTCCGTGGACGTCAACTCCCGTTCTTGGACGGCGAAAGCGCCGCCACCACCGCCCCCGCGGCCGACACCCCCGCCGAAACCCACAGCGCAGGCGCACACCCATCGATGAAGCTCTCCGCCGAGTCGTAGCCCCCGAACTGGACGAACACGGCCGCGGCGACAGCCACTCCGAAGACCCCGCCCAGCTCCCGCAGCGCATTGTTGACGCCCGACGCGACGCCCACCTCGGCGGGTGGCACCGACGCGCTCACGGCGTTCGCGACGGTGGGGAAGACCATGGAGATGCCGACTCCGGCGATGATCAGCGGCACGACCAGGCGGTCGTAGCCGACCCCGGGCCCCACCTGCCAGGCCATCAGCCCGAGCCCCACCGCTTGGAGGACAAGGCCCGTCAGCATGAAGGGCCGGTTCCCGAAGCGGTCCGCGAGCGCGCCCGCGACCGGCGCGACGAGCAGGGGCGTACCGGTCCATACGAGAATCCGGAGGCCCGCCTCCAGCGGGGAGTTGCCCAGGCCGACCTGGAAGAGCTGCGAGATCATGAACAGCGCGCCGAGCAGCGACATGAACATCAGGAAGACCGCGCCGTTGGCGGTGGAGAAGCCGCGCCGCCGGAAGTGCGCGAGCGGCAGCATCGGGTACCGCGCCCCCGACTTCTCCCAGCCGAGGAAGGCCGCCACGAACACGGCCCCGACGGCCAGGGCACCCAGCACCTCGGCACTCCCCCAGCCGGCCTCCGGCGCCCGCACCGGCGCCCAGGCGAGCCCGGTCAGACCCACGGCCGCCAACACCAGCCCGACGATGTCGAGTTGGGGCCGCGGGCCATAGCTCTCGCGCAGCTTCATCGCGGCGAGCGGGAGCATGACGAGCCCCAGGGGCACGTTCAGCCAGAAGATCCACTGCCAGGACAGACCATCCGTGACGGCCCCGCCGAGGACCGGCCCGGCGGCCACCCCGAGTCCGCTGACCCCACCCCACAGGCCGATCGCCACGCCCCGCTTCTCCGCCGGGAACGCCTCGCTGATCAGGGTCAGTGTGAGGGGCAGCAGTACGGCCGCTCCGGCGCCCTGGACGGCGCGTGCGGCAATGAGTTCACCGGCGCCCCCGGCCAGCCCGGCCCACGCGGAGGCCAGTGTGAAGACGGCGAGCCCGGTGACGTACATCCGCCGCCGCCCGAACCGGTCGCCGAGCGCGGCGCCGGTGAGGGTCAGGCAGGCGAAGACGAGGTTGTACGCGTTGATCGTCCACTCAAGCTGGGACAGGCTCGCCCCGAAGTCGGCCTGCAGCGCGGGCAGTGCGGTGGCGACGACCACCACGTCCAGCGCGCACAGGAGCGCCCCCAGCCCCGCAAGTACCACTGTCCAGACGCGCCGCGGGGGTGCGGTGGACGGTGGCGCCTTGCGGGCGGGGGCGAGCAGAGTTTCTGTGATGTCGATGTCAGAGTCGATGTGAGACATGAGGGATAAAAGCCCTTCCGTGAGAGTCACTCACGGAAGGCAGACCAGCCCCGTCCCGAAAAGGAATCGCGCCCGAGAAACGCGACCAGCCGGTCGGAGGCATCGGCCCGGGGCAGCACGCCGACCGGCTCGGCGAAGCGCACTCCCCGGTCCTCGTCCGCCACCACGCACCGCGCGACGGACAGCAGCTCGGCCGCGAGCGCGGACGGTATCGGCCGCGGCCGCCCGCAGGCCTGCGCCACGTCCCAGCCGTGGACGGCGATCTCCACGGCGCCGGTGGCGGCCATCACGCGTACGTCCAGCGGCCGGTCCCCCACGCTCACGGAGCGCTCCTCCCCTGGCAGCGCCACCCAGGCGCCCAGCAGCGCGCAGGCACGCCGCCGGAAGTCGCACGCGGGATCCGTACGGCCCGCCGCCGCTGGGAAGAGACCGATCCGCCCGCCCGTCAGCCCCTCGTGCAGTGCGTCGAGCGCGTCGTCGAGATGACCGAGCAAGTCCCCCAGATCCCACCGCGCGCACGGCGTGGCCCGCCCCAGACCCTCGCGGGGCACCAGGGCGACGCTCCCCAGCGCGTACGCAAGCGAACGCTCCAGCAGCTCCCCGGAGTTCACGAGAGCACCTCGGGCATCCCGAAGTGCCCGGCCAGCCCCGGTTCCAGGAAGACGGTGATCCGCGTGATCTCCCGGTCCTCGACGGTGAGCACCTGCACGGAGTGCGCCAGGTAGGCCCCGTCCGCACCGCGCTTGTACGCCACCACGGCCGGCTGCCCGTTCGCCCGCGTCGGGAGCATCCGCAGACCCCCCTTCTCATGCTCGAGCGCCTCCAGGAACCGCATGACGTCCTTCCTCCCGCTGAACCACTCCAGGTAGGGCGGCATCTCCAGTTCGACGCCTTCCTGGAGCAGCCCGAGCAGCGCCTCCATGTCGGCGTCCTCGAAGGCGGCCACGTACCGGTCGAGCAGTTCGCGATCGCCCGTGCTGTCCGGCTCCGCCAGGAGGTCTTCGTCGGGCGCGACTTCGTCGAGTCGGGCACGCGCGCGTTGGAGGCTGCTTTTCACGGCTGCTGTCGATATGCCGAGCAGGGCAGCCACCTCTTGCGCGCGCCAGGCCAGCACGTCCCTGAGGATGAGTACGATCCGCTGCCGCGGCGGCAGGTTCTGCAGCGCCGCGACGAGCGCGAGCCGCAGGCTGCCGCGCGCCGCGACGACGGCTGCCGGGTCGACGAGCGTGTCGGGCACCGGCTGGAGCCACGGGATGTCCGTCGGAGGGGTCCTCGGCGGCTCCTCTGGCGCGTCTGACGGCCCGCCGAGCCCGGTGGGCAGGGGACGGCGCTCGCGTCCCTCCAGCGCCGTCAGACACGTATTCGTGGCGATCCGGTAGAGCCAGGTCCGCAAGGAGGCGCGGCCCTCGTATCCGTCGTACGACCGCCAGGCCCGCAGATACGTCTCCTGCACCAGGTCCTCGGCGTCGTCGACCGACCCGAGCATCCGGTAGCAGTGCGCCAGCAGCTCGCGCCGGTACATCCCCGTCAGCCGTACGAACTCGTCGCGATCCGTCGTCACATGCATGGCCGCTCCCTTCCCTCACGGGTACAGACCCCAGGAGCGGCGAAAACGCATCGGCCGGCCCCGGACGAATTCCGGAACCGGCCGTCGTGCACCACAGGGGCCTAGAGGTTGACCTCCTGCATCAGCATCCCGACCTCCGTGTTGGACAGGCGGCGCAGCCAGCCCGACTTCTGGTCGCCGAGTGTGATCGGGCCGAAGGCGACGCGCACGAGCTTGTCGACCGGGAAGCCCGCCTCGGCGAGCATGCGCCGCACGATGTGCTTGCGGCCCTCGTGGAGCGTGACCTCTACGAGGTAGTTCTTGCCGGTCTGCTGGACGACGCGGAAGTGGTCCGCGCGCGCGTACCCGTCCTCCAGCTGGATGCCGTCCTTGAGCTGCTTGCCCAGGTCGCGCGGGATCGGGCCCACGATGTGCGCGAGGTAGGTCTTCTTGACGCCGTACTTGGGGTGGGTCAGCCGGTTGGACAGTTCGCCGTGGTTGGTGAGCAGGATGATGCCCTCGGTCTCGGTGTCGAGCCGTCCCACGTGGAAGAGCCGCGTCTCACGGTTGGTGACGTAGTCCCCGAGGCACTGGCGCCCCTCCGGGTCCTCCATCGTCGAGACGACACCGGCGGGCTTGTTCAGCGCGAAGAACTGGTACGCCTGTGTGGCGACCGTCAGCCCGTCGACCTTGATCTCGTCCTTCTCCGGGTCGACGCGCAGCCCCTGCTCGAGCACGATCTCGCCGTTGACCTCGACGCGGGCCTGATCGACCAGCTCCTCGCAGGCGCGCCGCGAACCGTATCCCGCGCGCGCGAGCACCTTCTGCAGCCGCTCGCCCTCCTGCTCGGCGCCCGGGAAGGTCTTCGGGGGCTTGACGTCCTTCTTGCCCGCGTACCGCTCCCGGTTGCGCTCCTCGATCTGCGTCTCGTACTCACGGGGCCGCGCCGGAGCCGTACGACCGCGCCCGCCCGGCTGCCCCTTCTTCGGAGCGCCCTTGGCGCCGCCTCGCGCAGAGGCGCCGCGCCCGGACTTGGGGCCCTCCTTGCTGGCGTCGGGGCCCACGTCGTAGCGGCGCTCCTCGGGGCGGGGCTTGCGGGGGCGGCCCTGCCCCTGCTTCTGGTCCCTGTTGTTGCCGGCGCCGCGGGAGTTACCGCGCCCGCCACCGCTCTTGCCGCTGCCGCTGCTTCGCATCAAATTTCCGTCGTCGTGTCGTCATCGGGGTCCGGTGCATCCGGATCGAACGACGGTACGCCTTCCTGCGTCTCGGCCTCGATCGCCTCCGCCTCGGGGAGGAAGGGCGCGAGCTCCGGAAGCTCGTCCAGGCCGCGCAGGCCCATCCGCTCCAGGAAGTAGTTCGTCGTCCTGTACAGGATCGCACCTGTTTCGGGTTCCGCGCCCGCCTCCTCTATCAGTCCGCGCTGCAGGAGAGTGCGCATCACACCGTCACAGTTCACTCCTCGTACGGCCGAGACGCGGGAACGGCTGACCGGCTGCCGGTACGCCACGACCGCCAGCGTCTCCAGAGCGGCCTGCGTGAGCCGCGCCTGCTGGCCGTCCAGTACGAACCGTTCGACGGCCGCCGCGTACTCGGGCCGCGTGTAGAACCGCCAGCCCCCGGCGACGAGCCGCAGCTCAAAGCCCCGCCCCTGGACGGTGTACTCGTCGGCCAGCGCCCGCAGCGCGTCCGCGATCTGCCGCCGTGGCCGCTCGAGGATCTTCGCGAGGTGCTCCTCGGTCGCGGGTTCGTCCACGACCATGAGTACGGCCTCCAGGGCGGGCCCGAGGTCGAGATCCGCGACGGTACGCAGCCCCGCCGGAACCTCGGTGGTGTTCTCGCTCACGCCTTCTCCTCCTTGGCTTCGTCCTGGACCGGCTCCGGCGGCCTGTCGAACTCGTCGGTCACCCTGGGCTCCTCGTCGCTGTCCCCGCCCGTCCAGCGCACCAGCAGCTCCCCCAGCGCCTCCTCCTGATCGAGCGCGACGGCCTTCTCGCGATACAGCTCCAGCAGGGCCAGGAAACGCGCCACAACGGTCAGCGTGTCGTCCGTGTCCTCCACGAGCACCCGGAACGAGGCCTCCCCCAGCTCCCTCAGCCGCGCCACCACAATCCCCGCCTGCTCCTGCACACTCACCAGCGGGGCGTGGATGTGGTCGACGTACACCTGCGGCTTGGGCTTGGGCTGCATCGCCTTCACAGCGAGCTTCGCGAACCCCTCCGCCCCGATGCTGATGACGACCTCGGGCAACAACTCGGCGTGATGCGGCTCCAGTCCGACGGTGCGGGGATACCGGCGGGCCTCTTCCTCGAGTCGCCGGCTGAAGATCTCGGCGATCTGTTTGTACGCGCGGTACTGCAACAGCCGCGCGAACAACAGATCCCGCGCCTCGAGCAACGCCAGATCCGCTTCGTCCTCCACCTCGGCAGACGGCAACAGCCGAGCAGCCTTCAGATCAAGCAGAGTGGCGGCAACGACCAGAAACTCAGTCGTCTCATCAAGATCCCAGTCGGGCCCCATCGCCCGGATATGAGCCATGAACTCATCGGTGACCTTAGAAAGCGCGACTTCGGTCACATCGAGCTTGTGCTTAGAGATCAACTGAAGCAGCAGATCAAAGGGCCCTTCAAAGTTAGCCAACCGAACTTTGAAGGTCCCGTCGTCCGGCTCGGCATCTACGCGGGGCACGCTAGGCGCCGCAGGCGCCGCGGGTTCAACAGCGGCCGGCTCGCCGTCCGCGTTGTGGGCAGGCGTTCCGCAGGGCGGAACGGGTGGGCACAACGCCCCACGGTCCGCAGCCGAAGTACTGTCCTCAACCAGAGACGGGCTCTCCGCCGCAGGCGGCTCAACCTCCGCCGGAGGCGAGGGCAACTCCTCCGCCTCCGGAGGCGAAGACGCCTCAACCTCAGCCGGAGGCAAAGACGAACCCCCCGGCCCCCGCCCCAGCGCACGCCGACGCCCGGCGGAGCCAGCTGCGGGGACGGAACCGTCGTACGAGGTCATAGCCGTCGCAGGCTACCGCCTACCGCTTACCGCCCACGAAGCCGACGGACAAGAATGCTGGCGTCCCCCCGGGACTCAAGATCCGCGAGCACCACGGCCACAGCCTCCCGCACGATCCGCCCGCGATCCACCGCAAGCCCATGCTCCCCGCGCAGCACCAGCCGGGCGTGCTCAAGATCCATGAGCTCCTCGGCAGACACGTAGACGGTGATCTTCTCGTCGTGCCGCTCCCGCCCACTGGGACGCCGCGCGGCGGCCCGCCCGCGCTTACGCGGCTGAGCGGCGGCGCCAGAACCTTCCTGCGCCGCCCCCTGCCGTCGCCCGGAGCGCTCGCCCCCGGCGGCACGGGTGCGGGACTCCCCGGCATCGGCGGACTCGGAGTCCGCGGCCACATGCTCGGCCCCGTCTCCGTCCCCGCCCTGCGCGGGCACAGCCTGCGGCGCGTCCTCCGTGGTCCCGGAACCGGATCCCGAGCCGGAGGCAGCCGTATCGCCCTCTCCCGCGGGAGCCGGCACCCGGGCGGCCTCACCGTTGGACTGGCCGTTGGCCTGGCGCCTGGGGCTGGAGGACTGAAGCGCCATTCCCCCTGTCGTACGGAACAGTTCGTCGGCCCCCGGCAGACTCACTCGGCGTGACACCGGGCGAGCACCTCCCTGGCGAGCTGGCGATAGGCGGCGGCACCGACGGAGTTGGAGGCGTATGTGGTGATCGGTTCACCGGCGACCGTGGTCTCCGGGAAGCGGACCGTGCGCCCGATGACCGTGTGGTAGACGTGATCGTCGAACGCCTCGACAACGCGCGCGAGCACCTCACGGCTGTGCACCGTGCGCGAGTCGTACATCGTGGCGAGGATCCCGTCGAGCTCCAGCTCCGGGTTGAGCCGCTCCTGGACCTTCTCGATGGTCTCGGTGAGCAGCGCCACACCACGGAGGGCGAAGAACTCGCACTCCAGCGGCACGATCACCTTGTGGGCGGCCGTGAGCGCGTTCACGGTGAGCAGGCCGAGCGAGGGCTGGCAGTCGATCACGATGAAGTCGTAGTCGGCCATCAGCGGCTTGAGCGCCCGCTGCAGTGTGGACTCGCGCGCGACCTCGGAGACGAGCTGAACCTCGGCGGCCGACAGGTCGATGTTGCTGGGCAGCAGGTCCATGTTCGGGACCGCGGTCTTCAGGAGGACCTCGTCGGCCGCCATGCCCCGCTCCATGAGCAGGTTGTAGACGGTGAGGTCGAGTTCCATCGGATTGACGCCGAGGCCGACCGAGAGCGCGCCCTGCGGGTCGAAGTCGACCAGCAGGACTCTCCGTCCGTACTCCGCTAGCGCGGCCCCCAGGTTGATGGTCGACGTCGTCTTGCCGACGCCGCCCTTCTGGTTGCACATCGCGATGATCTTCGCGGGGCCGTGATCGGTGAGCGGGCCCGGGATCGGGAAGTACGGCAGCGGGCGCCCGGTCGGGCCGATGCGTTCACGACGCTGGCGTGCCGCGTCGGGCGCGAGCGTGGCCGCGTACTCCGGATCGGGCTCGTACTCGGCGTCGGGGTCGTAGAAGTGCCCTTCGGGCAGGTCGTCGTAGTCGGCGAAGTGGGTGCGGTTCTCGCCACTTCCGTTGCCGGCCATGGCGTTCACGTGATGGCCATCCATGCTCTGGTGGACTGTCTGAGTCCGGTGTGGACTCTGGTGGGCTGCGAAGGTGCGCACAGCTACGGAGCCGACAGCCTCGAGCCCCGTGGGCCTCGGGCCCTGCGCAGGCATTCCTGGTTGACCACCCCCGGGAGTAAATGTCGACTCATTCACAAGTCGTCTTACCTCCTTGGTGACCAGGAAACTTCTAGATAGGTCAGCGTGGCACCATGCCGACGGTTGGCGACTCTATGGCGTGTCACCGGTCCGCAGCAACACAATCCGCCGGACCCGGCCCGATGTGTCGGCAACGGAACACCCCTCTGTCAAGGGCGTAAGGCCGTCGCACGGCAGGTTTCGCGGGTGTGCGAAACGGTCGAAGGGTTACGTTCGAGGCGAGTTGAGCGAGTCTCGCAAAGGGTCTCGACACACAGCGGCCGGACCTGGTTCCCCAAGGTCCGGCCGGATGTATGCCGTTGACGACTCGTGTTGACGTATCGCCTTTTGCCGGCGGAGAGATGAGTGCTGGCGGATCAGCCGAGCAGGGTCTCCAGCTCCCGGTGCTCCAGTCCGTGCGCCTCGGCGACCTCGCGGTAAATCACCTTGCCGTCATGGGTGTTGAGGCCCTTGGCCAGCGCGGGATCGCGGCGCAGCGCCTCGACCCAGCCGCGGTTCGCGAGCTCCACGATGTACGGGAGCGTGGCGTTGGTGAGTGCGTACGTGGAGGTGTTGGGCACCGCTCCGGGCATGTTGGCGACGCAGTAGAAGACCGAGTTGTGGACCGGGAAGGTCGGCTCGGCGTGGGTCGTCGGTCGCGAGTCCTCGAAGCAACCGCCTTGATCAATCGCGATGTCGACAAGAACACTTCCCGGCTTCATCCGGGAGACGAGCTCGTTGGTGACCAGCTTCGGTGCCTTGGCGCCCGGGATGAGCACGGCGCCGATGACGAGGTCGGCCTCCAGGCAGGCCTTCTCGAGTTCGAAGGCGTTGGAGACGACGGTCTGGATCTTCGTACCGAAGATCTTGTCGGCTTCCTTGAGCTTGTTGATGTCCTTGTCGAGCAGGGTCACGTGGAAGCCCATGCCGATGGCGATCTGCGCGGCGTTCCAGCCGGAGACACCGCCACCGATGACGACGGCCCGGCCGGCCAGCACGCCCGGGACCCCGCCGGGCAGCACCCCGCGGCCGCCGTTCGGGGCCATCAGGTGGTAGGCGCCGACCTGCGGCGCGAGCCGGCCCGCGACCTCCGACATCGGGGCGAGCAGCGGCAGTGCGCGACTGGGCAGCTCGACGGTTTCGTACGCGATGGCCGTGGTGCCGGACTCCAGGAGGGCGTCCGTGCACTCCTTGGACGCGGCCAGGTGCAGGTAGGTGAAGAGGATCTGGTCCTTGCGGAGGCGGTGGTACTCCTCGGCGATCGGCTCCTTGACCTTCAGCAGCAGGTCGGCGGAGGCCCACACCTCGTCCGCGGTGTCGAGGATCCGCGCGCCGGCGGCGACGAACTCGTCGTTCGTGATCGAGGAGCCGACACCGGCATCCCGCTCGATGACGACCTGGTGGCCGTGGCGCACCAGCTCATGCACTCCGGCGGGGGTGATGGCCACCCGGAACTCGTTGTTCTTGACCTCGCGGGGGATGCCGACCTTCACGTCGATCACGGTCCTTGGCTCAGGGGGTTGTGGTTAACGCCTGCCCGGACGATGCCTGACATACCCGGATGCACGGGAGCACACCGGGAGACACCACGCAGGTACGCGGTGGAACCAGTCTAATGAAGGGATTCCCCGTGTCTAGCCTTTCAATGCTTCAATCTTCTGCGGATGTACTACGGATTTCGTAGGCGTTAGCGTCGTGTTCCCTGGTGGACAGGTCCTCCGGGAGCTCGTTTCCCAGCATGCGCTCGGCCGCGCCACGGTGCAGCCGGGCCGCCACGGGGTCGCCGAGCCGGTCCAGCGTGTCGGCGAGCCGGAGCTGCAGAGCGGCCCGCAGTCGTACGTCCTCGGCGCGGCGCGCCCACTCGATCGCCTCCTGGCAGGTGCGCAGCGATTCCTCGGTCCGGCCGGCGTACTCCTGCACCCGTGCCAGTTCGCTCAATGCCCTGGCCACGCCCGCCACATCACCGTTCCTGCGATGCCCGGTGACGGCCGAGCGCCAGCTGCGCAGCGCCTCGTCGTAGCGGCCCGCGTAGGTGTGCACGGTGGCGATACGGCCGTGCAGTCGGGCGGCGTCCACCCGCTCGTCGCGGGCGAGCCGTTGCGCGAGTGCCCGCCCGTACCAGTCGGCGGCCCGGTCGAAGTCCCCCAGCTCCTGATGCGCGCCGCCTACGGATTCCATCGCGCGGCCGGTCGCATACGGGTCATTCGCCTCCCGTCCGGCGTCGAGAGCGGCGCGGTAGCGGGCGAGCGCATCGGTGGTACGGCCGTTCCGGGCGTCCAGATCGGCGAGGTTCAGCAGGGCTGCGGCCTTCTCGCGGGGCAGCTTGCGCCGCTCGGCGACATCGAGGACGAGCTGGTGGATGCCGTACAGCTCGGGCGCCGCCGCCTGCGTACCGAAGTGCGCGACCATCGCCCGCACCAGCGCGGCCATCAGTCGGCGAGCGAGGGTGTCCAGCTCCCCGTCGGCGACCGCGAGCCGCGCGGAGGCCAGCAGTGCGGGCTGCCGGATGCGCAGCCAGTCGGCCGCCGCGCGGGGGTTCTTGAAGCGCAGGGCGCTGGGCATCCCGGCGAGCTTCTCGCGGGCGGGCGAGCTGTCGGTCTCGGTGATCGCGCGGCAGGAGGCCAGCAGTCGTACGGTCCGCTCCAGCATCCGGGCGCGGGCCAGCTGCAGCTCGGCCGGCCGGTCCTCGCTCTCGGTGAGCGAGCGCAGCAGCGGCAGCAGACAGCCGGGCACTTCGTACTGCGGCAGCGGTGACTCGACGCGCCGCAGGAAGCCGAGCCCGGCGAAGTCGTCCAGGGTGGACGCGGCGGCGTCCACCGAGCAGCCGACGAGCGCGGACGCGGTGTGCGGGTCGACAAGGCCCGCGGGGGCGAGCGAGAGCAGGCGCAGCATCTGTGCGCGGGCCGGGGGCAGTTCGGCGTACACGAGGTGGAAGACGCGCTCGAGTGGCGGGCCTTCGTCACCCTCTGTGCGCAGTTGCTTTGCGAGGTCGGCGACGGCCGCCTTGGGCCGGCGGGCCAGCCAGCCGCCGGCGAGTACGAGCGCGGCGGGCTGGGCCGCGCAGATCTCGACGAGTCCTTCGGCGGCGCGCGGATCGACGGTGATGCGCACGGAGCCGGTGTAGCGGCCGAGGAGTTCGACGGCGGACTTGGTGTCCAGGCCGCCGAGGGTGCAGGGGCGGACGTCGGAGATCCCGGTCAGAGGCCCGCCGGAAACGGCGACGACCAGGCATTCCGGGGTGTCGGGGAGCAGTGCGTCGACCTGTTCCGCGTCCGCCGCGTCGTCGAGCAGAAGCAGGGCCCGGCGGGTGGCGAGGGCCTCGCGCAGCGCCTCGACGAGGTCGTCCTCGGGGGCCCCGGGCGGGGCGGTCTGCTCCAGGGCGGCAAGCAGTTCGCGGGCGGTGCGCTCGGTGGGTACGGGTGTGCCGTCGGGTTCGGTGAGGCGGGCTCGTAGCGTGCCATCGGGATAACTGTCCGCGACCAGCCGCACGAGTTCCTCGGCGAGCGCGGTGCGGCCGAAGCCGCGCTTGCCCGCGATGAGCAGCACGCGCGCGCGGGGCGCTTTCCGGCCCGCGATGGTGTCCAGGCCCGCACGCTCGATGTCGGCCCTGAGCTCCTTCAACTCTCTTGTACGGCCGAGGAACTGACCCTCCGTGGGAGCAGCGGTGTCAGCTGGGCGCTGCTTCTTGGCCGACAGCTTCGTACCCTCGGTGTCCACCGCCTGATCCGTCACGGGCCACACTCCCGTCCCACCGCACGCGCAAGCCCGCCGGGACTCCGGACGGGGCATTTGTAGAGCCTAGTTCACGCTCTGCGACGATCCCGTGGGAGCACGGCGGGCACGTCCCCCGATCGGATCAGGCGATCGTCACACCGGCGACAGCACGGTGTACGCGGCGGCCTCGCGAGCAGTCGAGGCTCACACCTCGAAGGGCCGCGCGGGCCACGGCGCCTCGGCCGGGCGCAGCGCGTCGAGACCGTCGCCGTTCTGGGCCGCGACCAGCGAAAGGACGCCCACGACAAGGCAGTTGTTGTGCAGCTCACCGGCGAGCACACCGCGCACGAGCTCCTCGACGGGGACCCGAGAGAGCTCCATGTCGGCCTCTTCGTCCTCGACCTCGAAACGCTGCCCCTCGGCCTCGGACAGATCCCGGGCGAGGAAGATCCGTACGGCCTCGTCGCAGCCGCCCGGCGTCGTGTACACGTCCGTGAGCACCCGCCAGTCCTCGGCCTTGACGTGGGCTTCTTCGTACAGCTCTCGCTGGGCGGCGTGCAGCGGGTTCTCGCCGGGGATGTCGAGCAGGCCGGCCGGGATCTCCCACAGCTTCTGGCGTACGGGGTGCCGGTACTGGCGGATGACCAGGACGCGGCCCTGGTCGTCGAGGGCGAGGACCGCCACCGAACCGGGGTGGACCTGGTAGTCGCGGCGGACGACCGTCCCGTCGGGCATGACCACGTCGTCCGTGCGCACGGAGGTCTTGTTCCCCGTGAACGGAGTTTCGGTCGCCCTGACCTCCCACTCCGCGGCGGTGTCCTTGATGGTCATGTCGACTTGTCCTCCCACGTACACAGAAAAACCGGGGCACGCGCCGCAAAGGACCCGCACCCCGGCAACCGTACAACCTCGTGTTACTTACCCGTCTTGCCCGTCTTGCGCTCCACAGCGGCCTTCACCAGGCCCGCGAACAGCGGATGCGGACGCGTCGGGCGCGAGCGCAGCTCGGGGTGCGCCTGGGTCGCGACCAGGTAAGGGTGGACGTCGCGCGGGTACTCCAGGTACTCCACGAGCTTGCCGTCCGGGGACGTGCCGGAGAACAGCAGACCGGCCTTCTTCTCCAGCTCGGCGCGGTAGGAGTTGTTCACCTCGTAGCGGTGACGGTGACGCTCCTCGACGTACTCCTTGCCGCCGTACACCTCGCGTACGACCGAGCCCTCGGTGAGCTTGGCCGGATACATGCCCAGCCGCATCGTGCCGCCCATGTCGCCCTCGCCGGCGACGATGTCGAGCTGCTCGGCCATGGTGGAGATGACCGGGTGGCCGGTCGCGGCGTCGAACTCCGTGGAGTTGGCGTCCGCGATGTCGGCGAGATTGCGCGCGGCCTCGATCACGATGCACTGCAGGCCGAGGCACAGGCCGAGCAGCGGGATCTTGTTCTCGCGGGCGTACTGGATGGCGCCGACCTTGCCGGAGACGCCGCGGTCGCCGAAGCCGCCGGGGATGCAGATCGCGTCGACGTCGGCGAGCTGCTGGGCGGCACCCGCCGGGGTCTTGCAGTCGTCCGAGGTGACCCACTTGATCTTCACGCGCGCCTTGTTGGCGAACCCGCCCGCGCGCAGCGCCTCGGTGACCGAAAGATATGCGTCGGGCAGATCGATGTACTTGCCGACGAGCGCGAGGTTGATCTCGTGCTGCGGGTTGTGGACCCGGTCGAGCAGGTCGTCCCAGATCGTCCAGTCCACGTCACGGAAGGCGAGGTCGAGCTTGCGTACGACGTAGGCGTCCAGGCCCTCCGTGTGCAGGACCTTCGGGATGTCGTAGATCGACTTGGCGTCGATGGCCGCGACCACGGCCGCCTCGTCGACGTCGCACATCAGCGAGATCTTGCGCTTGATCGCGGTGGGCACATCGCGGTCGGCCCGCAGCACGATCGCATCTGGCTGAATACCGATGTTGCGCAGAGCCGCAACCGAATGCTGCGTCGGCTTCGTCTTCAACTCCCCCGACGGTCCGATGTAGGGAAGGAGCGAGATGTGGACGACGAACACATTGTCGCGGCCCACCTCGTGACGGACCTGACGGACGGTCTCCAGGAACGGCAGCGACTCGATGTCGCCGACCGTGCCGCCGACCTCCGTGATCACCACGTCCACGTCGTCGGTGGCCATGCGCCGGATGCGGTGCTTGATCTCGTTGGTGATGTGCGGGATGACCTGCACGGTGTCGCCGAGGTACTCGCCGCGCCGCTCCTTGGCGATCACCGTGGAGTACACCTGGCCGGTGGTGACGTTGGCGGAGCCGTCCAGGTCCACGTCGAGGAAGCGCTCGTAGTGGCCGATGTCCAGGTCCGTCTCGGCGCCGTCGTTGGTGACGAACACCTCACCGTGCTGGAAAGGGTTCATGGTGCCCGGGTCGACGTTCAGATACGGGTCGAGCTTCTGCATCGTGACCCGCAGGCCCCGCGCCTTGAGCAGTGCGCCCAGGCTGGACGCGGTCAGGCCCTTGCCGAGGGAGGAGGCGACGCCCCCGGTGACGAAGATGTGCTTGGTCGTCGAGGATTTGGAGGGCATGGCCAAGACGGGGCTCCCGTGGTCGCGGTTCGGAGTGCGGGCCGGCTGCCTGACCCGGGCGTTTCGGGAGGTGCCGTCGCTGCGGTTCGGGGGACCCCTCGCGTCGGTTTCTGCTTCGGGGGCGCCCACCGGTCCACGGGCTACCAGGGTATCAGCGCCTGGAGGAGGCCGCTTCCGGCCACGCTCCGCACACGGACCGACACAAGGCACAGTCGTGTGCACTCTTCCCACTCATCCGGCGCAATCGCTTTCCAGGGAGGGGCGCGCGGATCACCATCGTGCGTCGTATCCTGCTCGGACGATCGCTGCCGAGCCGGGCCGAACAACGGCACCACCCCGCCCGTATTCTCCGGACACAGAGCTCGTCAGTTCGTTTCGCACCAACAATCACTGCGACCATTGACGTCATGCAACGACGCTGTATTGACCCATTCCCCTGACCGCAAAGAGCAACCGCCCCTCGGGGGGCGACGTGGCCGTTCGACTGGAGATGCACGTGGCCGGGCGCATCGAGGACTACGCACTTATCGGAGACATGCAGACCGCAGCGCTGGTCTGCCGGGACGGCACGGTGGACTGGCTGTGCCTGCCCCGCTTCGACTCCCATGCCGTCTTCGCCGGACTGCTCGGCACCGAGGAGCACGGCTTCTGGCGTCTTGGCCCGGCCCATTCGGCGGACGCCGAGCCGCCCAGAGCGGCCCGCCGCACCTATCGCGGCGACTCTCTGATCCTCGAATCGGAGTGGGATACGCCACGTGGCACGGTCCGTGTGACCGATTTCATGCCTCCGCGTGACGGCGCGCCCCAGGTGGTGCGGATCGTCGAGGGCGTCTCGGGCCGGGTGCCGATGCGCTCCGCGCTGCGGATGCGTTTCTCGTACGGCCGTGTGGTGCCCTGGGTGCACAAGCACGAGGGGCGGACGGTGGCCGTCGCCGGGCCCGACTCCGTGTGGTTCGACACGACGGCCGAGACCTACGGCAAGTCGCTGACCACGTACGCGGACTTCACGGTGGCGCCGGGTGACCGGATCGCGTTCACCATCTCCTGGCAGCCCTCGCACAAGGAGCCGCCCGCGCTGCCCGAGCCGGAGCAGGCCCTGGAGGCCACCGAGGAGTTCTGGCGCGAGTGGGTCGAGCAGTGCACGTACCACGGGCCCTACCGCGAGGCCGTGGTCCGCTCGCTGATCACCCTGAAGGCGCTGACGTACGCGCCCACCGGCGGCATCGTCGCCGCGCCCACCACCTCGCTCCCGGAGGAGATCGGCGGCGTCCGCAACTGGGACTACCGCTACACCTGGCTCCGGGACGCGGCGATCACCCTCTCCTCGCTGCTGCGCACCGGCTACCGCGAGGAGGCGCGCGCCTGGCGCGAGTGGCTGCTGCGCGCGGTCGCGGGCGACCCGGAGAGCCTGCAGATCATGTACGGCATCGCGGGCGAGCGTGAGCTGGGCGAGGCGGAGCTCGACTGGCTGCCCGGTTACGAGAATTCCGCGCCCGTACGCGTCGGGAACGGCGCTGCGCACCAGCTCCAGCTGGATGTCTACGGCGAGGTGACCGAGGCCCTGCACCTGGCGCACATGACGGGTCTGGCCCGCAACGACTACGCGTCCCTGCTGCAGCTCAAGCTGATCCGCTACCTGGAGAACCACTGGGACGAGCCGGACGAGGGCATCTGGGAGGTCCGCGGTCCGCGCCGGCACTTCGTGCACTCCAAGGTGATGGCCTGGGTCGCCGTCGACCGCACCATCAAGCTCATCGAGTCCGGCGACGCGGACGGTCCGCTGGAGAAGTGGCGCGAGCTGCGCGACGACATCCACCGCGATGTGTGTGAGAAGGGTTACGACAAGGAGCGCAACACCTTCACCCAGTCGTACGGCTCCAAGGAGCTGGACGCCTCGCTGCTGCTGATCCCGCAGATGGGCTTCCTGCCGCCGGACGACAAGCGGGTGATCGGCACCATCGAGGCCATCCAGCGAGAGCTGTCGACCGAGGACGGCTTCATCCTGCGCTACCCCACCGCCGGTGAGGACGCGGGCGTGGACGGCCTGGAGGGCGACGAGGGCGCGTTCCTCGCCTGCTCGTTCTGGATGGCGGACGACCTGGCGATGATCGGCCGCGTGGACGAGGCCCGCAAGCTCTTCGAGAAGCTGCTCGCCCTGCGCAACGACCTCGGCCTGCTGGCCGAGGAGTGGGACCCGCGCCTGAAGCGCCAGGTGGGGAACTTCCCGCAGGCGTTCAGTCACGTGCCCTTGATCGACACGGCACTGCGGCTGACGGCTTCGGGGGCGTACGGCGGCTGATGAGCGGCCGATGAGCGACTGCTGACAAGCCGCCGCCCGGCTACGGCACGGGCGGCGGCTTCGTCAATTCGTCGTAGATGCTGAGGACTTGAGCGACGGTCTCGTCCTCGGTCGGCCAGGAGGCGGCCTGCCGCGTGCCCTTGTCCTTGAGGGCCTCACGCCGTTCCGGATCCTGAAGAAGGCGTACAACGGCGTCGGCGAGGGCTTCCGCGTCCCCGTGCGGTACGAGTTCGGCGGCGTCCCCGACCAGTTCGGGGACCCCTTCCATATCGGCCGCGACAAGCGGCACGCGTGCATGGAGGGCTTCCTGGGCGAGCACGGAGCGCGCTTCCCCGCCGCCGGGCAGCAGGGCGAGATCGGCTGCGGCGAGCAGTTCACCGACGTCGTCACGCCGCCCAACGAGACGTACCGGCAGCCCTTCGTTCTCGATACGCCCCTGCAGTTCGGCGCGCAGCGGCCCCTCGCCGGCGATCACGAGCAGCGGTACGGGATCCAGCCGGCGCCAGGCGCGCGTGGCGTCCAGCAGCGTGTCGTACCCCCGGTGCCGCTCGAGCGAGCCGACCGCCATCAGCAACGGCCGGTCCGTGGCACCCAGTTCGGCCCGCGCCTTGGGACGCAGCCGCTCGAGCTCCTCGTCCGCGACGGCGGGCCGCCGCACCTGAGGCAGCGCGACCGCGGCGAGCCGGGCATCACGCGCCCCATTGCGCCGGGCCCGCTCGACCAGGTCGGACGAGGCCCCGAGGACCACCGAGGCGGCCTTGGCGACCCGTCGCTCCAGCAGCCGCAGCAGATGCCCCCGCGCCCCGTCGGCGTGCGAGCGGCTGTGCCAGGTCACGACGAACGGAACCCGCAGCCCGCTGAGCGCCATGGCCGCCCTCATCCCGGCATGCAGCCCATGGGCGTGGACAAGATCGGCGTCGACGCAAGCCGCCCGCAGGACGGCCACGGAGGCCGGGTCGCTTCGCCGCGGTACGTGCACATGCCGGGCCCCGGCACCGCTGAAGTCGTACGTCTGCTCCGCGGCGGCCGGCGTACACACCGTGACCCGCACTCCCCGCGCCACGAGCCCGGAAGCCAGCGACCGCACATGCGCACTGCTGCCCGCACTGCCGCCGCCGAGCACCTGCACGGTACGCAGCGCCGATCGGCCATGCGACAACTGGCTGCTCACGGGGGTGCTCACGTGGCCGGGGCTCCTGGTTCAGCGACGGGCGGTCACGAAGAAAGTACAGAGGAAGTACTGAGATGACGCACAAGGGACGCGACGTTGGGGTGTACGGCGCGTTCGCCTACACCTAAGGATGCCAGGACATACGGGAGTTCCGGACCACGGTGGGGCGCTGGGGGACAGATCGGCCCGCGGAGCGGCGGCCGCCGTCCTCGTCCTAGCCGTCCCCCCGAGCCGTGGCCAGCAGTTCTTCCGCGTGAGCGCGGGCTGTTTCCGAGTCCTCCTGGCCCGCCAGCATGCGAGACAGTTCGCGGACGCGGTCCTCGCCCTCGAGGGCCTTTACTCCGGAGCGGGTGACCGAGCCGTCGCTGGTCTTCTCGACGAGGAGCTGCCGGTCGGCGAAGGCGGCGACCTGGGGCAGGTGGGTGACGACAACCACCTGAGCGGTCTTGGCGAGGCGGGCGAGCCGACGCCCGATCTCGACCGCGGCCTTGCCGCCGACGCCCGCATCGACCTCGTCGAAGAGGTACGTCGGCACCGGATCCGTACCCGCGAACACGACCTCCACGGCGAGCATCACGCGCGACAGCTCACCGCCGGACGCGCCTTTGGCGATCGGCCGCGGCGGCGCTCCGGGATGCGGCGCGAGAAGCAGCTCGACCTCGTCGACACCGGCAGGCCCGTACGCGACCGGGCGACCGCCCACCTCCACGCCGTCCGGGTCCTCCGTCTGCCGGATCGCGAACGACACGCGCGCGTGCGGCATGGCGAGCGAGGCGAGCTCGGCGGTCACGGCGGCGGCAAACCGCTCGGCGGCCTCCGTGCGCGCGTCCGTCAACGCCTGCGCCAACCCGCCCAGTTCGGCCCGCAACGCGTCCCGCTCGGCCGTCAACTCACCGATCCGGTCGTCGTCGCCGTCCAACTCCAGGAGCCGCGCGGCTCCTTGCTCGGCCCAGGACAGTACGGCAGCCACGTCCTCGCCGTACTTGCGGGTCAGCGCGGTGAGCGCGGCCCGCCGCTCCTCGACCGCCGCGAGCCTCAGCGGATCGGCGTCCAGGTCGTCGGCGTACCCCGCCAACTCCCCCGCCACATCGCCCAGCAGAATCCCGATCTCCCCGATCCGGTCGGCGAGCGCGGCCAACGCGGAGTCATGGGACCGTACGGCCTCCAGTGCCCGGTGCGCGCCCGCGACGAGCGTCGTGGCGTCGATGCCCTCGGGATCCTCGGGATTACCCGCCAGCGCCGCATGCGCCGCCGTGGCCGCGGACGCGAGCGCCTCGGCATGCCCGAGCCGCTCGGCCTCGGCCGCCAGCTCCACGTCCTCGCCCGCCCGCGGCTCGACCGCCGCGATCTCGTCGAGCCCGAAGCGCAACATGTCGGCTTCCTGGGCACGTTCCCGCGCGCGCGTGGTGATCTCGTCCAGCTCGGCCGAGATGGCACGCAGCCGACGGTAGGCACTCGCGTACTTGGCAAGCGGCACGGCGACCGCGTCCCCCGCGTACCGGTCGAGCGCCTGCCGCTGCCGGGACTGCTTGAGCAGCCCCTGTTGGTCGGACTGACCGTGTACGGCGACAAGCTCGTCGGCGAGTTCGGCGAGCACCCCCACGGGCACGGAACGCCCGCCCAGGTGGGCCCGCGAGCGCCCTTCGGCGGACACGGTACGGCTGATCAACAGCGCCCCGTCGTCGAGCTCGGCCCCTGCCTCCTCGGCCCGTACAACAGCCGAGGCACCCTCGGGAACGGTGATCCGCCCCTCCACCACAGCGTTCTTGGCACCGATCCGCACGAGAGCCGCATCCGCTCGCCCGCCCAGCAGCAGCCCAAGGCTGGTGACCACCATCGTCTTGCCCGCCCCGGTCTCACCGGTCACGGCGGTAAAGCCGGGCGACAACTCGACAACGGCGTCATCGATGACTCCGAGCGACCGTATCCGCATCTCCTCCAGCACGGACACGACCATACGAGGTCAGGGGGCTCGTGTGCGACGCCCCCCTGGCTTCGTTACCCGAAGGAGCGTGAAGTCTGGCCCCGTAAGGGGAGGGGGGACTGCGCCCCGTTAGGGGCGCGGGGCTGTGACATTTGCGGCTCCGCCGCGGGGCGCGACAAGCCACAACGCACCCACGCCACGTACCCACCCACCCGCGGTAGCGCTTTAGGGGCGCGGGGAACTGCGCGACAAGCCACGACGCACCCGCAGCCGCAACACAACATGTCACCCCCACCCCGGTAGGCACCCCACCCACCCGCGCCAGGCGCCCCACTCGCCCCGTGATCCCACCCACCCGCCGTAGGCGCCCACCCACCCCGCCGGAGGCGCCCTACCCAGCCGGAGGCAGGGGGGCCTGGGGGCACAGCCCCCAGTTTCGGGAAGGGGCGGGGCTGGGGAACAAATCCCCTAGTGCGGAGCCCCCCGCCAACCCGCCACAGGCAACGCGAACTTGGCAACAAGCCGATCAGTGAATGAAGCGTGATGCAGCCGAGCAAGCCGCACCGGCACAGCCCCCCGCCGCACCTCCACCCGAGCCCCTTCCGGCAACTCAATGGTCCGCCGCCCATCGCACCACAACACCCCATGCGGAGTGTGAGGCTGCACCTCCACAGCCAGCACAGAATCCGGCGAAGTAACCAACGGCTTGGCAAACAGCGCATGCGCACTGATAGGCACCATCAGCAACGCCTCAACCTCCGGCCACACCACAGGCCCCCCGGCAGAGAACGCATAAGCCGTAGACCCGGTAGGGGTAGCGCAGACGATGCCATCACACCCAAACCCGGTAACAGGCCGCCCATCAATCTCCAGCACAACCTCAAGCAACCGCTCAGCGGAAACCTTCTGAACGGCAGCCTCGTTCAACGCCCAGTCGGTATGCACAACATCCCCGTTGCTGTGCACGACGACATCAACGGTCATCCGCTCCTCGACCTCGTAGGCACGAGTCACCACCCGATCGACAACCTTGTCAAGATCATCGCGCTCGGCCTCGGCGAGGAACCCAACCCGCCCCAGATTGACGCCGAGCATCGGCACGCCCGAGGCACGCGCAAACTCCGCCCCGCGCAGCAGCGTCCCGTCACCGCCCAGCACGATCAGCAGCTCACACCCGTCGAGGCACTCGGGAGTTGCCTCCTTGACGAGTTCCACCTCCGACGGCAGCGGCAGATCGGCGGCCTCGGCCGCCAGCACCCGTACACCGAGCCCGGAGCGCAACAGCCCCTGGACGACGAGTTCGGCACTGCGGATGGCCGCGGGCCTCCCGGTGTGGGCCAGCAGGAAAACAGTACGAACTCGGGTATCGGTCAACGCGGCCCCTCCGCCACTGCACGGTCTACGTCGGCCGGATCCAGTTCGGGTGCACCGGCTCGCAGCCACAGAAAGTACTCGACGTTCCCCGAGGGCCCGGGCAGCGGGCTGGCCGTGACGCCCTTCACCCCGAGGCCCAGCCCCCACGCCTGCCGGGCAACCCCGCGCACGGCTTCGGCCCGCAGTTCGGGGCTGCGTACGACACCGCCGCTCCCCAGCCGGTCCTTGCCCACCTCGAACTGCGGCTTGACCATCATCACCAGGTCGGCATCGGGCGCCGCACACCGCACAAGGGCGGGCAGCACCAGTCCGAGCGGGATGAAGGACAAGTCACCGACAATAAGATCCACCGGCTCCCCATCGATCGCCTCCAACGTCAACTCGCGTACGTTCTTACGGTCCTTGACGGTGACCCGTTCATCGCTTTGGAGTGACCATGCCAGCTGGCCGTAGCCGACATCGACGGCGACGACGTGGGCGGCTCCGGCGCGCAGCAGGACGTCGGTGAATCCGCCGGTCGAAGCACCGGCGTCCAGCGCCCGCCGCCCCTCGATCTTCAGGCCGAGCGGCACGAAGACCTTCAGGGCCCCCGCCAGCTTGTGGCCGCCGCGCGAGACGTAGTCGGGGTCACTGTCGTCGCGGGTGACCACGATGGCGGCGGCGGTCTCCACCTGGGTGGCGGGCTTCGTCGCGAGGGTCTTGCCGACGGTGACCCGCCCGGCGGCGATCAGCTGCCCGGCGTGCTCCCGCGACCGCGCGAGCTTCCGCCGAACCAGCTCGGCGTCAAGCCGGCGTCGCACCACTCCTGCCACGTTCGGTTCAGCTCCTGTTGTTCATGCCGTACGAAGAGGGCGACCCCGGAGCCCCCTGGGGCCCCGGCCGAGCATCAAGCGCGGTAAGGGTGTCACGCAGCCCCCGATGCACATCCTCGTACACCTCGATATGCCCATCCGCAGCGAGGTGGTCAACATCGCCCAGCCGCTCAAGCTGCGCGTCCACGTCGGCATTCCCGGTGGGCGTACGCGGAACGTTCAGTGGGGCGGGGACGGCGGGTTCGTATGCGGACCCGCTCTCCGCGCCGTCTACGAGTCCGGCTCCGGATCCGGCCACCGGCCCAGCGTCGACCCCGGCCCCGGGCCCGATCTCCGCACCGGCGTCGAACCGGACATCGGATCCGCCCTCGGGTAGGTCATCGGACCCGGTCTCCCGGCCGGTCCAGGATCCCGCCACCGGTCCGGCGTCAAGCCGGACATCGGTTCCGGCCACCGGCCCAGCGCCAAGCCGGGCCCCAGACCCGGCCTCAGCACCAGGGCCGAGCCGGACCTCGGGTCCGGCCTCGGGTCCGACCTCGGACCCGATCTCAGGGCCAGCCCCGGCCCCGGCTTCGCCTTCGCCCCCCGGTTCGGCAGGAGGCTCCCAGTCGTTCATGCCCCGACGCTACCGCGAAGCGCTGCGGTACCGTCGTCCGCGATGGCCACGATTGAGGAGTGCCGCAGCGCACTCGAGAAACTCTCGGACAACATGGCGGGCGCGGAGGGCGACGTGCGCGCTGCCGCTGCCCTGGACCGCTCGCTGAGCTGCCGTATCACCGACCTCAACGTCACCTTTGTGGGCCGCCTCACGGACGGCCGCATCGAGGTGCTCGACACGGTGCAGGGCCCTCCGCCCGAAAAGGCCCAGATCCGGCTCACCATGACCGGCGACGACCTGGTCGCCATGGTGAACGGCGAGCTGAACTTCGCGAAGGCCTGGGGCTCGGGCCGGGTCAAGCTCGAAGCGGGCCTGCGCGACCTGCTCCGGCTCAGAAAGCTCCTCTGACCCGTCACCCGGTTCATGACCTTCAGGAACCCTTCGCAACGCTGACAGCAGCGGACGTACGAGCCTTACGCGCCGCCGGCACCACCAGCGGCGTACCCGTCTCCGGATCGTCGATGACCTGGCAGCGCAGCCCGAAGACCTCCTCGACCAGCTCGGCCGTGACGATGTCGGACGGCGCGCCCTGCGCAATGATCGAGCCCTCTCGCAGAGCGATCAGATGCGTCGCGTAACGAGCCGCGTGGTTGAGGTCGTGCAGCACGGCGACCAGGGTCCTGCCCTGCTCCTCGTGAAGTTCGGCACATAGGTCGAGTACGTCGATCTGGTGCTGGATGTCGAGAAAGGTGGTCGGCTCGTCGAGCAGCAGCAGCGGGGTCTGCTGGGCGAGCGCCATGGCGATCCAGACGCGCTGGCGCTGGCCGCCGGAGAGTTCGTCGACATAACGATCGGCGAGTTCCGCGACTCCGGTCGAGGCCATCGACTCCCGTACGACCCGCTCGTCCTCCGAGGACCACTGCCGCAGCAGCCCCTGGTGCGGGTAACGCCCGCGGCCGACCAGGTCGCCGACCGTGATCCCGTCGGGCGCGATCGACGACTGAGGCAACAGCCCGAGCGTCCGGGCCACCTTCTTCGCGGGCATCGACTGGATGACCTGCCCATCGAGCAGCACCCGCCCCTGGCTCGGCTTCAGCATCCGGGACAGGGCGCGCAGCAGCGTGGACTTGCCGCAGGCGTTGGGGCCGACGATCACGGTGAAGGAGTTGTCGGGTATCTCGACCGACAACTGCTCAGCGATGACCCGCTGGTCATAGGCGAGGGTGACGCTCTCGGCGGACAGGCGGTTCACAGTGCTCCTTCGGGTGTTCGCGTGCGGCCCGCCATTGGCGCCCGTACTCGTCTTGCTCGTCTTGCTCGTCTTGCCGCCGGTGTCCGGAATGCCGTCGGTGTTCATATCCGGCCCGCCTTGCGCTCGGTGACGAGGAGCCACAGCAGATAGACACCGCCGAGCACTCCGGTCACCACCCCGACGGGCAACTGGTCGGCGCCGAAGGCCCGCTGCGAGGCCCAGTCCGCGACGACCAGCAGCGTGGCGCCCATGCACATCGCGGGCATCAGGTTCGGCCCCGGCGCGCGGGTGAGGCGCCGGGCGAGCTGCGGCGCGGTGAGCGCGACGAAGGCGACCGGGCCCGCGGCGGCGGTGGCGGCCGCGGTGAGCAGCACGGCCGCCAGCATCAGCAGCATCCGCGTCCGCTCGACCCGCACCCCGAGCGCGTACGCGACATCGTCGCCCATCTCCAGCATGTACAGCCCGCGCGCGTTGCCGAGGACGAGGGGCACGAGGACGGCGCACAGCCCGAGCAGCGGCCAGACCTGTTCCCAGTCACGGCCGTTGAGCGAGCCCGTCATCCACACGACCGCACGGGCCGCGTCCACGATGTCGGCCTTGGTGAGCAGATAGCCGTTGACGGCCACAGCCATCGCGGAGACACCGATACCGACCAGAACCAGTCGATAGCCGTGCACACCTCGCTTCCAGGCGAGCACATAGATGGCAAGTCCAGTCACCAGACCGCCGAACAGCGCCCCGAGCGTGACCTCGGCCGCGCTCCCCGAGAACAGCACGATCACGGTGAGCGCACCGGCCGTCGAGCCCTGCGCAAGACCGAGCACATCCGGACTGCCCAGCGGATTACGGGAGATGGCCTGGAAGAGCGCGCCACCGAGCCCGAGCGAGGCCCCCACCAGGAGGCCGACGAGAACCCGCGGCAGCCGCAGCTCGTTGACGATGAACTCCTGCCCGACGTCACCGTTGCCGAACAGCGTCTTCAGCACGTCGCCGGCCGGGATCGGGAAGTCGCCGGTCCCGATGAGGACGACGCTCGCGGTGAGCGCGGCCACCAGCAGCAGGACGACAACGGTCAGCGAGCGGACGTCGATACGGACGGACAGTCCGCCCCGAGTACGGACGGGCCGGGCGCGGAACGGCCGGGCAGAACCGGCCTGTTTGGTCAGGACCTTCACAGCTGCGCCGTCCTCCGCCGTCGTACGAGAAAGATGAAGACAGGGCCGCCCAGGATCGCGGTGACGATGCCGACCTGAAGCTCGGCGGGCCGCGCGACCATCCGGCCGATCACATCGGCGCCGAGCAGCAGCACCGGCGAGAGCACGGTGGCGTACGGCAGGATCCAGCGCATGTCGGGCCCGGTGACGGACCGTACGACGTGCGGGACCATCAGCCCGACGAACACGATCGGCCCGCATGCGGCCGTCGCGGCCCCGCACAGCAGGGTCGCGGCCGCCATGGACAGCGCGCGGGTACGGCCGAGATGCGCGCCGAGCGCACGTGCGGTGTCGTCGCCCATGGCCATGGCGTTCAGCGGCCGCGCGAGGGCCAGCGCCAGAACCATGCCGATCACGAGGAACGGCAGCACCTGCTCGATGGTCCGGTCGTTGGCCGAGGACAGCGAACCGACCGTCCAGAAGCGCATCCTGGCGAGCGCCGCCTGGTCCATGATCATCACGGCCTGCAGATAGCCGTAGAGCGCGGCGCTGAGCGCGGTGCCCGCGAGCGCGAGCCGCACCGGTGTCGCACCCCGGCTGCCGCCGAGGGCGTACACCAGGACCCCGACCACCGCCGCGCCCCCGAAGGCGAACCACACATAGCCGCTCAGCGAGGTGACGCCGAAGTAGGTGATGGCCGTGACGACCGCCGCGGACGCGCCCGCGTTGATGCCGAGCAGTCCGGGATCGGCCAGCGGATTACGGGTGAGCGCCTGGAGGACGGCCCCGGCGAGGCCGAGCCCGGCACCGACGAGCAGCCCGAGGACCGTACGCGACAACCGCTCGCTCACCACGACGTCGCCGTACGTACCCGAGTCGTCGAACAGGCCGTGCCAGACCTGACTCAGGGACAGGTCCTTCGCGCCGATCGCGATACTCGCCAGCGCGATGAGCACCAGCACGGCCACGGACACGAGGAGCCCGGCGGCCCGTATCGCCCGGCGTTTGGGGGGCGCGGGGGCGGTCTCCGCGTTCGGTTCTGGGGGACTGTCGACCAACACGTAGTTAGGCTAGCCTACCCTCCCTAATTGGCTCGATCCGTGTGCCCGCAGGAGCGTCCGGGGCTCGCCGCGCTCAAAGTCCCAGCCGTGCCAGTGCCTTGCCCCCGTCCAGCTCGCAGGCCCCGTCCCCGGCCGCCGTCCAGGCGGCGGCACACAGCGCCCGCAGCCCGTCGAGCGCCTCGCCCTCACCCTCCAACTCCAGCCGCTCGTCTCCGGCCGTGGCGGTCCAACCCCCACATCGGAAACCCTCTCCCGCCTCGACGACCTCGGGCTGCCCGGTCAACAGCCCCCGCAGATCGGCGTCCACGTACGTCGGCCGGTGCTTCGGCGAGGCGGCAAGGAGCTGCGCGCCGTCCGTCACCCCGGTCAGCACCAGCAGGGAATCCACCTCGCCGTTGAACGCCCCCTCGATATCCGTGTCCAGCCGGTCCCCGACCACCAGCGGCCGCACCGCCCCCGTCCGCAGAATCGTCTCCCGGTGCATCGGCGGCAGCGGCTTCCCGGCCACCTGCGGCTCGCCGCCCGTCGCGATGCGTACGACCTCCACGGCCGCCCCATTGCCCGGAGCGATCCCCCGCGCACTGGGAATCGTCAGGTCGGTGTTGGAGGCGAACCACGGCACCCCGCGCGCGATGGCGTAACAGGCCTCCGCGAAACGCCCCCACGGCAGCTCAGGCCCGCCATACCCCTGCACGACCGCCACCGGCTCATCCTCGGCCGACTCGACCGGCACAAGCCCACGCTCCCGCAGCGCGACCCGCAGCCCGTCCCCGCCGATCACCAACACCCGTGACTCCGCGGGCACTTGCTCGCTGATCAGCCGGGCCACGGCCTGCGCCGAGGTGATGACGTCCGACTCCTCGGCCGGTATCCCCAGCTCCGTAAGATGCGCGGCCACCGTGTCGGGCGTCCGCAGCGCGTTGTTCGTGACGTACGCGAGATGCATCCCCCCCGCACGAGCGGTGCCGAGCGACTCGACGGCGTACGCGATCGCCTCCCCGCCCGCGTACACCACCCCGTCCAGGTCGAGCAGCGCCGTGTCGTACGCCTCGCTCAGGGGCCGGTCACTCCCCTCGGGCCGCGTCCTCACGGTCTGGCTCATTTCGCATCGCTCCTCGTTCGATCCCATTGCCCCGATCATCGCGCATGCCACTGACACTCATACGATGCACCAATGAACACTGCAGGTCCCGAGGACGTAACGGCACCCATGGGCCTTGATCTCACCCCGTTCCGGGGCCTGCGCTACGACCCCGACCGGGTCGGCAGCCTGTCCGCCGTGACCTCCCCGCCGTACGACGTGGTCGTACGCCCCGACGGACTGCACCACCTCGAATCATCCGACCCGCACAACATCGTCCGCCTGATCCTCCCCCAGGCCGCCACACCCGCCGCCCGCAACAAGAAGGCCGCGGACACCCTCCAACGCTGGCTCGCCGAGGGCGTCCTGACCGCCGACTCCGAACCTGGCCTGTACGTCTACGAACAGCGCGCCGACGACGGCATGCTCCAGCGCGGCCTCATAGGCGCCCTGCGCCTGTCGGAGCCGTCGGAGGGCGTGGTCCTGCCGCACGAGGACGTCATGCCGCACATCGTCGAGGACCGCGCGGACCTGATGCGCGCCACATCCGCGAACCTCGAACCCCTCCTCCTGACCTACCGCGGCAACGACTCCGCCGACGGCACCGCCGTCATCGAACGCACCGCCCAGAATCCGCCGATCCTGGCCACGACCACGGAGGACGGTTTCAGCCACCGCCTGTGGTCGGTGACCGACCCCGAGGACTTGACCGCGATCCAGAAGGACCTGGCCCGCCACCAGGCCCTCATCGCGGACGGCCACCACCGCTGGGCCACCTACCTGCGGCTGCGCGCGGAACACCCCTCCCCCAGCCCCTGGGACTTCGGCCTGGTGCTCCTCGTCGACACCGCGCGCTACCCGCTCCGCGTCCGCGCGATCCACCGCCTCCTGCACCACCTCCCCGTCGCGGAGGCCCTGTCCGCCCTCGGCGACGCCTTCCGCGTACGCCCCGTCGAAGGCCCCCTCCCCCAAGCCCTGGAGGCCCTCTCCGTAGCGGCCGCCGAGGGAAATGCCTTCCTCCTTGCGGGCGATGGCGCCTTCCACCTGGTCGACCGCCCCTCCCCGGACCTCCTCGCCCGTACGATCCCGGCCGACCGCCCGGAGGCCTGGCGCACCCTCGACGCGACGGTCCTGCACGCCACACTCCTCGACCACATCTGGCGCATTCCGGACGTCCCCGAGCACATCGCGTACATCCACGACACCGCCGCCACGGTCGCCAAGGCCGAACGCGACGGCACCACAGCCGTCCTGATGCACCCGGTCCGCGAGGAGGTCGTACGCGAACTGGCGAGCCTGGGCGTCACGATGCCCCGCAAGTCGACATCGTTCGGTCCGAAGCCGGCCTCGGGCCTGGTGCTGCGCGCACTGGAGCGCTGAAACACGTATGGGCGGGTCCCCGTAGGGATCCCGCCCATATGCGCGTACGCCTCTCGTGCCGGCGTCAGTCGTCCAGGTCGTCTCTGACGTCTGGTGCGTTCTTGTCGTCTGGAGCGTCCTTGTCCGCGGCGTCCTTCACGAGCGGCTCAGGCTCCGCGGCGTCGAAGGACCCTGCGGCTTGCTCCACGGCCTCGTCCTCGGGACCGTCAGCGCTCTCGTCGAGGGCGTCCTCGTCCAAGACATCGACGAACTCGACGCCGTCCATCTCGGCGAGCCGGTCCGAGGCGTCCGTGGTGCCGTCCTTGTCGGACTCGACGGCTTTCGCGAACCACTCGCGCGCCTCGTCCTCACGCCCCGCCTCGAGCAGCGCGTCGGCGTACGCATAGCGCAGCCGCGCCGTCCAGGGCTGAACCGAATTCGAGGCAAGCTCGGGGCTCTGCAGCGTCACGATGGCCGCGTCGATCTGCCCCATGTCGCGCCGTGCTCCGGCCGCCACGAGCCGCATCTCGACCTGCCCCGCTTTGTCGAGCTTCTGCACCTCGGGCGCCCCGGCCATCTCCATGGCCTTCTCGGGCCGCCCCAGACCCCGCTCGCAGTCCGCCATGACGGGCCACAGGTCCACGTTCCCGGTCATCCGTCGCGCGGCCCGGAACTCGGCAAGCGCCTCGCTGTACTTCTGGTTCGCATACGCCGCGAAGCCCGCCGCCTCGCGCACGGCGGCCACACGCGACGCCAGCCGAAGCGCGACCCTGGAGTAGCCGTACGCCCCCTCGGGGTCCTCGTCGATGAGCCTGGCCACCATCACCAGGTTCTTGGCGACATCCTCGGCAAGCCCCTTCGGCAGACTCTGCAGCTCCTGCCGTACGTCCTTGTCGATCTCCTCGCCGGTGACGTCCTCAGGGATCGGCAGCCGCTTGATCGGCTCACGATCCCGCTCCCGCTCCTCACGGAAACGCCCGCCACCACGCCGGTCGTCGCTGCCCCGCCGGTCATCCCGCCCGCGGAAACCACCGGACCGCCCACGCTCGTCCTCACGCCGCGGCCCACGCCCACCACGCTCGTCCCGCCCGCGCTCGTCCCGACCACGGAAGCCACCGCGGCTGTCGTCCCGCCGGAATCCACCGCGGTCCCCGCGCTCACTGTCACGCCGGTCGTCACGTCGCCCGTAACCGCCGCGCTCCCCCGGCCGCTGCTCATCACGCCGGAAGCCACCACGATCGTCGCCTCGCCGGTCATCCCGACGGGGAGCACCACGCTCACCGCCCGGCCGGTCATCGCGCCGCTCGTCGCGACGGAAAGCCGGACGGTCCTCCGACCGCCGGACCCCGCCACGGTCACGATCATCGCCCCGCCGCTCGTCGCGCCGGAAACCTCCACCACGGTTCTCATCCGGACGGAAACCACCGCGCTCGCCACGGTCTTCACCACGCCGATCATCCCGCCGGAAGGCCGACCGGTCGCCGCCACCGCTGTTGTCACGCCGGAACGGCGGACGGTCGCCACCACCACGACTGTCGTCCCGACGGAACCCACCACGGTCGCCACCACCACGACCTTCATCGCGACGGAACCCACCACGGTCACCGCCACTACGACCTTCATCGCGGCGGAATCCACCGCGGTCGCCGTCCCTGCGGTCGTCGCGACGGAACCCTCCGCGCTCATCATCGCGACGGTCGTCCCGACGGTACGGCGGCCGATCGCCGTCACGCCGAGGCCCACCACGGTTGTCATCCCGCCGGAACCCGCCGCGATCGCGGTCGCCGCCACCCCGACTGTCGTCACGACGGTCATCGCGCCGCGGCCCACCGGGACGTTCGTCACGACGGAACGCCGGACGGTCGCCACGATCACGATCGTCACGCCCCCGGAAGCCGCCACCGCCACGGTTGTCGTCGCGGCGGAAGCCACCGCGATCGCCGCGGTCATCACCCCGGCGGTCGTCACGGCGGAAGGCCGGCCGGTCACCGCCACCGCTGCTGTCACGGCGGTACGTCGGCCGGTCGCCCTCACGCCGAGGGCCGCCGCGACCGTCGTCCCCTCGGGAACCACTACGGTCAGCGCCACCACGGCGGTCGTCACGACGGTCGTCGCGCCGGCCGTAGCCACCACGGTCGTTGTCGCGTCGAGGCCCCCCGCGGAAGCCGCCGCCGTCACCACTGTCCCGGCGGCGCTGATCGCGCTCCGGTCGCTCGTCGGGAGAGTTGGTGGACATGGTGACTCCTGTCTTAAGTACTGCAAGTCATTCTCGCGCAGCCGAGTACCCCGCGCGCTTCGGAAAAACAAAAAAGGACCTTTGGTCCCAGCATGTCGCTGGGACCAAAGGTCCTCCAAAGATTGTTCGGCGGTGTCCTACTCTCCCACAGGGTCCCCCCTGCAGTACCATCGGCGCTGTAAGGCTTAGCTTCCGGGTTCGGAATGTAACCGGGCGTTTCCCTCACGCTATGACCACCGAAACCCTAATGGTTTCGAGCGAACAAGCACACTCTTCAGTTAAATGTTCTACTCAAAGCCGACAACGGTTCGTTGTCTCAGAACCAACACAGTGGACGCGAGCAGCTGAGGACAAGCCCTCGGCCTATTAGTACCAGTCACCTCCACCCGTTACCGGGCTTCCAGATCTGGCCTATCAACCCAGTAGTCTCCTGGGAGCCTTAACCCCTCATAGGGGGTGGGAGTCCTCATCTCGAAGCAGGCTTCCCGCTTAGATGCTTTCAGCGGTTATCCCTCCCGAACGTAGCCAACCAGCCATGCCCTTGGCAGAACAACTGGCACACCAGAGGTTCGTCCGTCCCGGTCCTCTCGTACTAGGGACAGCCCTTCTCAAGACTCCTACGCGCACAGCGGATAGGGACCGAACTGTCTCACGACGTTCTAAACCCAGCTCGCGTACCGCTTTAATGGGCGAACAGCCCAACCCTTGGGACCGACTCCAGCCCCAGGATGCGACGAGCCGACATCGAGGTGCCAAACCATCCCGTCGATATGGACTCTTGGGGAAGATCAGCCTGTTATCCCCGGGGTACCTTTTATCCGTTGAGCGACGGCGCTTCCACAAGCCACCGCCGGATCACTAGTCCCGACTTTCGTCCCTGCTCGACCCGTCGGTCTCACAGTCAAGCTCCCTTGTGCACTTACACTCACCACCTGATTGCCAACCAGGCTGAGGGAACCTTTGGGCGCCTCCGTTACTCTTTAGGAGGCAACCGCCCCAGTTAAACTACCCATCAGACACTGTCCCCGATCCGGATCACGGACCCGGGTTAGACATCCAGCACGACCAGACTGGTATTTCAACGACGACTCCCCCACCACTGGCGTGGCAAGTTCACAGTCTCCCAGCTATCCTACACAAGCCGAACCGAACACCAATATCAAACTGTAGTAAAGGTCCCGGGGTCTTTCCGTCCTGCTGCGCGAAACGAGCATCTTTACTCGTAGTGCAATTTCACCGGGCCTATGGTTGAGACAGTCGAGAAGTCGTTACGCCATTCGTGCAGGTCGGAACTTACCCGACAAGGAATTTCGCTACCTTAGGATGGTTATAGTTACCACCGCCGTTTACTGGCGCTTAAGTTCTCAGCTTCGCCACCCCGAAGAGTGACTAACCGGTCCCCTTAACGTTCCAGCACCGGGCAGGCGTCAGTCCGTATACCTCGCCTTACGGCTTCGCACGGACCTGTGTTTTTAGTAAACAGTCGCTTCTCGCTGGTCTCTGCGGCCACCCCCAGCTCACCGTGTAAAACGGATCACCAAGAATGGCCCCCCTTCTCCCGAAGTTACGGGGGCATTTTGCCGAGTTCCTTAACCATAGTTCACCCGAACGCCTCGGTATTCTCTACCTGACCACCTGAGTCGGTTTAGGGTACGGGCCGCCATAAAACTCGCTAGAGGCTTTTCTCGACAGCATAGGATCATCCACTTCACCACAATCGGCTCGGCATCAGGTCTCACCCTGGTGTGCGACGGATTTGCCTATCGCACGGGCTACACCCTTACCCCGGGACAACCACCGCCCGGGCTGGACTACCTTCCTGCGTCACCCCATCACTCACCTACTACCAGATCGGGTCACCGGCTCCACCACTCCCCTCAACTCCGAAGAGATCAGGGCGGCTTCACGGGCTTAGCATCACTGGATTCGATGTTTGACGCTTCACAGCGGGTACCGGAATATCAACCGGTTCTCCATCGACTACGCCTGTCGGCCTCGCCTTAGGTCCCGACTTACCCTGGGCAGATCAGCTTGACCCAGGAACCCTTAGTCAATCGGCGCACACGTTTCCCACGTGTGTATCGCTACTCATGCCTGCATTCTCACTCGTGAACCGTCCACAACTCGCTTCCGCGGCTGCTTCACCCGGCACACGACGCTCCCCTACCCATCACAGCGGGCGTTGGCCCTCATGCTGCAATGACACGACTTCGGCGGTACGCTTGAGCCCCGCTACATTGTCGGCGCGGAATCACTTGACCAGTGAGCTATTACGCACTCTTTCAAGGGTGGCTGCTTCTAAGCCAACCTCCTGGTTGTCTCTGCGACTCCACATCCTTTCCCACTTAGCGTACGCTTAGGGGCCTTAGTCGATGCTCTGGGCTGTTTCCCTCTCGACCATGGAGCTTATCCCCCACAGTCTCACTGCCGCGCTCTCACTTACCGGCATTCGGAGTTTGGCTAAGGTCAGTAACCCGGTAGGGCCCATCGCCTATCCAGTGCTCTACCTCCGGCAAGAAACACACGACGCTGCACCTAAATGCATTTCGGGGAGAACCAGCTATCACGGAGTTTGATTGGCCTTTCACCCCTAACCACAGGTCATCCCCCAGGTTTTCAACCCTGGTGGGTTCGGCCCTCCACACGGTCTTACCCGCGCTTCAGCCTGCCCATGGCTAGATCACTCCGCTTCGGGTCTTGAGCGCGCTACTGAATCGCCCTGTTCGGACTCGCTTTCGCTACGGCTCCCCCACACGGGTTAACCTCGCAACACACCGCAAACTCGCAGGCTCATTCTTCAAAAGGCACGCAGTCACGACACACCAAGCAAGCTTGATGTGCGACGCTCCCACGGCTTGTAGGCACACGGTTTCAGGTACTATTTCACTCCCCTCCCGGGGTACTTTTCACCATTCCCTCACGGTACTATCCGCTATCGGTCACCAGGGAATATTTAGGCTTAGCGGGTGGTCCCGCCAGATTCACACGGGATTTCTCGGGCCCCGTGCTACTTGGGTGTCTCTCAAACGAGCCGTACAGATTTCGACTACGGGGGTCTTACCCTCTACGCCGGACCTTTCGCATGTCCTTCGCCTATCCATACGGTTTCTGACTCGTCTCACGGCCGGCAGACCGTGAAAGAGAGATCCCACAACCCCGTACACGCAACCCCTGCCGGGTCTCACACGTATACGGTTTAGCCTCATCCGGTTTCGCTCGCCACTACTCCCGGAATCACGGTTGTTTTCTCTTCCTGCGGGTACTGAGATGTTTCACTTCCCCGCGTTCCCTCCACACCGCCTATGTGTTCAGCAGTGGGTGACAGCCCATGACGACTGCCGGGTTTCCCCATTCGGAAACCCCCGGATCAAAGTCTGGTTGACGACTCCCCGGGGACTATCGCGGCCTCCCACGTCCTTCATCGGTTCCTGGTACCAAGGCATCCACCGTGCGCCCTTAAAAACTTGGCCACAGATGCTCGCGTCCACTGTGCAGTTCTCAAACAACGACCAACCACCCACCACCCCGAACCATCCGGTTCGAGTTCACTGGGGCCGGCAACCGAAGACAACCGGGCTCATCGCCCGTGCCTTCAGACACCCAACAGCGTGCCCGACACCCTCGCCCCTCCTCATCGCTTTCCACGCCGAAGCAGTACTCGCGACCCAGAGCAGGTCAAGTGTGCCGAATAATCAACGTTCCACCCATGAGCAACCACCGCAGAACATTCGCCTGCGTTGTGGCCCTGGACGCCGACTCCGAAGAGCAGACGCCTAGATGCTCCTTAGAAAGGAGGTGATCCAGCCGCACCTTCCGGTACGGCTACCTTGTTACGACTTCGTCCCAATCGCCAGTCCCACCTTCGACCGCTCCCTCCAGACAAGCTGGTTGGGCCACGGGCTTCGGGTGTTACCGACTTTCGTGACGTGACGGGCGGTGTGTACAAGGCCCGGGAACGTATTCACCGCAGCACTGCTGATCTGCGATTACTAGCAACTCCGACTTCATGGGGTCGAGTTGCAGACCCCAATCCGAACTGAGACCGGCTTTTTGAGATTCGCTCCACCTTGCGGTATCGCAGCTCATTGTACCGGCCATTGTAGCACGTGTGCAGCCCAAGACATAAGGGGCATGATGACTTGACGTCGTCCCCACCTTCCTCCGAGTTGACCCCGGCGGTCTCCCGTGAGTCCCCAACCCTCCGAAGAGGTTGCTGGCAACACGGGACAAGGGTTGCGCTCGTTGCGGGACTTAACCCAACATCTCACGACACGAGCTGACGACAGCCATGCACCACCTGTACACCGACCACAAGGGGGGCACCATCTCTGATGCTTTCCGGCGTATGTCAAGCCTTGGTAAGGTTCTTCGCGTTGCGTCGAATTAAGCCACATGCTCCGCTGCTTGTGCGGGCCCCCGTCAATTCCTTTGAGTTTTAGCCTTGCGGCCGTACTCCCCAGGCGGGGCACTTAATGCGTTAGCTGCGGCACGGACAACGTGGAATGTTGCCCACACCTAGTGCCCACCGTTTACGGCGTGGACTACCAGGGTATCTAATCCTGTTCGCTCCCCACGCTTTCGCTCCTCAGCGTCAGTATCGGCCCAGAGATCCGCCTTCGCCACCGGTGTTCCTCCTGATATCTGCGCATTTCACCGCTACACCAGGAATTCCGATCTCCCCTACCGAACTCTAGCCTGCCCGTATCGACTGCAGACCCGGGGTTAAGCCCCGGGCTTTCACAACCGACGCGACAAGCCGCCTACGAGCTCTTTACGCCCAATAATTCCGGACAACGCTTGCGCCCTACGTATTACCGCGGCTGCTGGCACGTAGTTAGCCGGCGCTTCTTCTGCAGGTACCGTCACTTTCGCTTCTTCCCTGCTGAAAGGGGTTTACAACCCGAAGGCCGTCATCCCCCACGCGGCGTCGCTGCATCAGGCTTGCGCCCATTGTGCAATATTCCCCACTGCTGCCTCCCGTAGGAGTCTGGGCCGTGTCTCAGTCCCAGTGTGGCCGGTCGCCCTCTCAGGCCGGCTACCCGTCGTCGCCTTGGTGAGCCATTACCTCACCAACAAGCTGATAGGCCGCGGGCTCATCCTTCACCGCCGGAGCTTTTAACCTCCACTCAGGAGAGTGGAAGTGTTATCCGGTATTAGACCCCGTTTCCAGGGCTTGTCCCAGAGTGAAGGGCAGATTGCCCACGTGTTACTCACCCGTTCGCCACTAATCCCCACCGAAGTGGTTCATCGTTCGACTTGCATGTGTTAAGCACGCCGCCAGCGTTCGTCCTGAGCCAGGATCAAACTCTCCGTGAATGTATTCCCGTAATCGGGATGACACCACGAGAGCGGAACAGCCAGGCGGAATAAGCCCGGCCGTTCACAGCGTCCTCGCTGTGTTTTCTTCAAAGGAACCTCGTTCCCGACCGAATGGCCGGAGACGGGGTATCAACATATCTGGCGTTGATTTTTGGCACGCTGTTGAGTTCTCAAGGAACGGACGCTTCCTTTGTACTCACCCTCGCGGGCTTTCCTCCGGGCTTCCCTTCGGTGTTTCCAACGTTACCAGATCCTTTCGGATCCGATTCCCCGTCGGAGGGGATTTGCCATTAGCCTCCAAGGTCTCCCTCGCGGCCTTTCGGCATTCACTACGTTAACCGATCCTCCCCGGCAACTCATAATCGAGTCCCGCGAGTTCGAATTACGGCACGCAGGCGTGACGAAATCGCCCTCGCTGAGAGGAGATCGTAGGTAGTGGGTTGGCCGCTTCCGGCTGCTGGCTGAACGCCGTACCCGGTTCAAGCGGCTCGGGCTACATTACGGACCGCCCACGAACGCGTCAAGTTCGGCGACGACGGGGCGTATGGGCCCGGTAAGGGCTCACCGTCGGGTCGTCGGCGATCCAGAAGCGCCAGGGGTGGACGCCTCCGTCGCCGGCCACACCGGTGCGTGGACCGTTACGCACCTGGTCGGCGCGTACGGGTATGCCCGTGAGCAGCGTCAACGGGGAGCCTTCGGGGGCGCAGGCGTCCGTACCGTCCAGGGCTCTGTCGACACCCAGAGCCGTGGCCAGGCGGGCGGGGCCTTTGGCCAGTTCCTTGTCGTATCGGGCCGAAAGTCGACGTTTGCGGGCGAGTTCTACACCCTCGGTGATCTCTCCGGCGCGGAGCAGGACTGCGCTTGCCCTGCCCTCCGGACCGCACACCAGGTTCATGCAGTGCCACATGCCATAGGTGAAGTAGACGTACACATGGCCGGGCGGACCGAACATCACGTCGTTGCGTGCGGTGCGGCCCCGATACGCATGCGAGCCGGGGTCGTTGGGGCCGTCGTAGGCCTCGACCTCCGTGAGGCGGAGCGCGATCGGTCCGTCCGGGGTGGTGCGCACGAGGATGCGTCCCAGGAGGTCGGGGGCGACGTCCAGGACGGGGCGGTCGAAGAACTCCCGGGGCAGGGGCGTACGGTCGGGGGCCGCGATCATGGCGTACGAGCGTAGTGGAAACGTGTGACGGTGAGCGGGGTGGTCAGGGAACTGCCGTCTTGCCAGGGTGGGGCTTGCCAGGGTGAGAGGGTGCGGAACCGGACACGGCCGGATCGCGTGTGTAGGGATCAAGAACCGGACAGAGACAGGCGTTGCCTGAGGAGGAAAAGACATGGGGTTCAAGCGGCTGCTTGCGAGCCTTGGGGCCGGTGGGGCTTCGGTCGAGACAGAACTGACCGAGGTGAATGTCGTTCCCGGTGGCGTCGTTCAGGGTGAGGTGCGGATCCAGGGCGGGTCCGTGAAGCAGGAGATCGAGGGGCTTTCCGTCGGGCTGCAGGCCCGGGTCGAGGTGGAGGGTCACGACGACCAGGAGCACCAGCAGAACATGGAGTTCGCGAAGCTGCGGCTCGGCGGTGCCTTCGAGTTGCAGGCGAACGCGGTGCACGCGGTGCCGTTCGGGCTGGAGATCCCGTGGGAGACGCCGATCACGATCATTGACGGTCAGCCGCTGCGCGGGATGAACATCGGTGTGTCCACGGAGCTCGAGATCGCGCGGGCCGTGGACTCCGGTGACCTGGACCCGATCAGTGTGCATCCGCTGCCGGCGCAGCAGGCGATTCTGGACGCCTTCATTCAGCTGGGCTTCCGGTTCAAGAGTGCGGACATGGAGCGCGGTCACATCCGGGGTACGCGGCAGAAGCTGCCGTTCTACCAGGAGATCGAGTTCTTCCCGCCGCAGCAGTACCGCGGTCTCAACCAGGTCGAGTTGAGCTTCGTCGCGGATCAGCGCGAGATCGACGTCGTCCTGGAGATGGACAAGAAGCCGGGTCTGTTCAGTGAGAGCAGCGACACGTTCCGGTCGTTCAAGGTGGGGCTGAACGACTTCCAGGGGACCGACTGGGCGGCGTACCTCAACCAGTGGCTGTCCGAGGTCGGCTCGAAGCGCAACTGGTTCTAGGGCCTAGGCTCGGGATCAACTGAAGGAACCGATCAGGAGGTGCCGAGGTGACCGAGTCCAAGAGGCCGCCGCTTCCCCATGACTTCCATCCGACCGTGCCGTCGTTCGCGGTGACGAGCGAGGACGTCGAGCCGGGCGCGGTGCTGAAGGACGCTCAGGTCTACGCGGCCGGGAACACCTCGCCGCAGTTGCGCTGGGAGGGCTTCCCGCCGGAGACCAAGAGCTTCGCCGTCACGTGCTTCGACCCCGATGCCCCTACGGGGAGCGGGTTCTGGCACTGGGTCGTGTTCGACATCCCGGCCTCGGTCACCGAGCTGCCGGCGGGTGCGGGCAGCGGCAAGTTCGAGGGTTTGCCGGAGGGCGCCGTGCAGGCGCGTAACGACTACGGGACGAAGGACTTCGGTGGGGCCGCGCCGCCGCCCGGAGATCCGGCGCACCGTTACGTGTTCACCGTGTACGCGGTGGATCAGGAGAAGCTCGGTCCTGACGCGGACGCCACTCCGGCTTTCGTGGGCTTCAACTTGCGTTTCCATACGCTGGCGAGGGCGCAGCTCATCGCCGCGTACGCGGCGCCCGCGGAGAGCTGAGCGTTCACGGAACGTTTGCCCGCCTCTGGTCTTGGAATTGATCAGAGGCGGGCATTTTTTTATTGCGTTGTCCATCTCGGCGTGCCCGGCCAGAGTTGATCCAAGCCCGCCAGGGGGTGGGCCGGTGCACATAGGAGGTGGGCTGGATGCGGGACACGCTGGTGCTGAACGCGAGCTTCGAGCCGCTGTCGACGGTGACGTTGAATCGAGCCGTCGTTCTGGTGCTGCAGGACAAGGCTGTCGTCGAGCAGGCCCACCCCGAACTGCGTATGCGCGGAGCCGTGGTCGACATACCGGCGCCGCGGGTGATCAGGCTGTGCCGCTATGTGAGGGTGCCCTTTCGAAGACAAGCTCCTTGGTCCAGGCGGGGTGTTCTGGTGCGTGACCGGCACAGGTGCGCGTACTGCGGCAGGCGGGCGACGACCGTGGACCACGTGGTGCCGCGGGCGCAGGGTGGTACGGACTCCTGGCTGAACACCGTGGCCTCTTGTGCGGAGGACAACCACCGCAAGGCGAACCGGACTCCGGAGCAGGCGGGTATGCCGCTGCTGCGGGAGCCGTTCGAGCCGACGCCGGCCGACGCGATGCTGCTGGCACTGGGCCGGGACGAGTTCGACGCGCTGCCGGAGTGGCTGGCTCAGCCGGCCGCATAGATCGTACGTGACTGGGGCCCGCCTCCTGTGGGAGGTGGGCCCCTTCAGCTGCGTACGACTTGGTGCGACGTCAGTCGGTGACGGTTGGCTTCTCGAGGCGCTCGGTACCTCCGCCGGAGGAATTGCCGCCCATCGGGCCGAAGTTGCCCATGGCGCCGCTCAAGCCCTTGAGGGCGTCGCCGATTTCGCTGGGGACGATCCAGAGCTTGTTGGCGTCGCCCTCGGCGATCTTGGGGAGCATCTGGAGGTACTGGTAGGCGAGGAGCTTCTGGTCCGCGTCGCCGGCGTGGATGGACTCGAAGACCGTACGGATCGCCTGGGCCTCGCCCTCGGCGCGCAGTGCGGCGGCCCTGGCCTCACCTTCGGCGCGCAGGATGGCGGACTGCTTCTCGCCTTCGGCGGTGAGGATGGCGGACTGGCGGATACCTTCGGCAGTGAGGATCGCGGCGCGCTTGTCGCGGTCGGCGCGCATCTGCTTCTCCATCGAGTCCTGGATGGAGGTGGGCGGTTCGATCGCCTTGAGTTCAACGCGGTTGACGCGGATGCCCCACTTGCCGGTGGCCTCGTCGAGGACGCCGCGCAGGGCCGCGTTGATCTCCTCGCGGGAGGTCAGGGTCCGCTCCAGGTCCATGCCGCCGATGATGTTGCGGAGGGTGGTGACGGTGAGCTGCTCGATCGCCTGGATATAGCTGGCGACTTCGTACGTGGCGGCTCGGGCGTCGGTGACCTGGTAGTAGATGACCGTGTCGATGTTGACGACCAGGTTGTCCTGGGTGATCACCGGTTGCGGCGGGAAGGGGACGACCTGTTCACGGAGGTCGATGCGGTTGCGGATCGAGTCGATGAACGGGACGACGATGTTCAGTCCCGCGTTGAGGGTCCGCGTGTAGCGGCCGAAGCGCTCGACGATGGCGGCGCTGGCCTGTGGGATGACTTGGATGGTTTTGATCAGCGCGATGAAGACCAACACCACCAGAATGATCAGGACGATGATGATCGGTTCCATCGTGGCTCCCCGTACCCTTCTCCGCCTCGGCGTTCCGGAAGATCTTGTGATTGTTGAAGATCTTGCTGGACGAGTGTGTCAGACCACAACTCTCCACGTGCAGCGTTCCGGCCATGCGACTCCGTGCGAGGTCACATGACGATCGCCGTGGCACCTTCGATGTCCACGACATCGACCTCCTGGCCGACTTCGTAGGCCCGTCCGGTGTCGAGAGCACGAGCGGACCAGACTTCTCCGCCGAGCTTGACCCGCCCTCCGGAGCTGTCGACGCGCTCCAGGACGACGGCCTGTTTACCCTTCAACGCGTCTATGCCCGTGGCGAGTTGGGGCATCTGGGAGCGATGTCGGGCCGCGATGGGGCGTACGACGGCGATGAGCGCGACCGAGACCGCGATGAAGACCAGGACCTGGAGGACCACACCGCCCCCGAGTCCCGCGGTCAGGGCGCCCGCCACGGCGCCGACGGCGAGCATTCCGAACTCTGGCATCGCGGTCACGACGAGCGGGATTCCGAGCCCGGCCGCGCCGATCAACCACCACACCCATGCGTCGATGTCGTCCACGTGGTCATGGTAGGACCGCAGGTCGGGTCGCCGACAGGGCGCCGATCAACTTGGCACAGGCGTTCGAGTTCGTTACGACAGAGGCAGGCCCTGTGCGGTCCAGCGGTCGCCGACCTGCTCGACTACGAGCGGGAGGCCGAAGCACAACGACAGGTTGCGGGAAGTGAGTTCGAGCTCCAGCGGGCCCGCGGCGAGCACCTTTCCCTGACGGATCATCAGGACGTGGGTGAAGCCCGGGGCGATCTCCTCGACATGGTGCGTGACCATGATCATGGAGGGGGCGATCGGGTCGCGGGCGAGACGGCCGAGACGGCGTACGAGGTCCTCGCGGCCGCCGAGGTCGAGGCCCGCGGCGGGCTCGTCGAGGAGCAGCAGTTCGGGGTCGGTCATCAGGGCGCGGGCGATCAGGGTGCGCTTGCGTTCGCCCTCGGAGAGCGTGCCGAACTTGCGGTCCACGTATTCGGTCATGCCGAGGCGGTCGAGGAAGGCGCGGGCGCGCTGTTCGTCGATGTCCTCGTAGTCCTCGTGCCAGCCGGCGGTCATGCCGTAGGCGGCGGTCAGTACGGTCTGCAGGACCGTCTGGCGCTTGGGGAGCTTCTCCGCCATGGCGATGCCGGCCATGCCGATACGGGGGCGGAGTTCGAAGACGTCGACCTTGCCGAGGGTGTCGCCGAGGATCGTCGCGGTGCCACTGCTGGGGAAGAGATAGCTGGACGCGATGTTCAGAAGTGTCGTTTTTCCGGCACCATTCGGACCGAGGATGACCCAGCGCTCTCCCTCTTTGACCGACCAGGAGACCTGGTCCACCAGAGCCCGGCCCTCCCGGACCACGGATACGTCCTCCAGCTCCAGAACATCGCTCATGAGCGCGCTGTCTCCCATTGCAGTCTCGGCCGTCGCTTACGTCTGTGGACGCAGCCCCCAGGGAAAACCTACGCCACCGGTCCACCGCACCCTTCCATCGGCCGGTCCTTAGGGTGGGGGCATGCTCTCGGAACCACGTTCAGGACGGCTGGCCGCATGGGGAAATGCCCTGTTGGCCGGGTTTGTTTCGCCGGACGACGCGGTCGTCGCCGTCGTCGGTGACGATGCCGTGCACCGGGTCGAGGGGCTGCCCGGTGAGACGGGGCCCGTCGGGCTCACGCTTGCGTTGGGGCGGTTGCGCGGGCTCGGGGTGACCGGGCTGCGGGTCGCGCTGCCCGCGCCTGGGCATCCGCTCGGGCTGAGCGGGCCGCCGGAGTTCAACGCGCGGGCGTTGGACGCGGAGGAGGCGGTCGTCTGTCATGGCGCCGCGCTGGGGCTGGTGCCCGAGGTGTTCGAGGCGGGGCCTGAAGGCGACGTACATGTGGAGGTCGTCTGGCACTGTCTGGCGGTGCGGGAGGCGCCGCCCGCCGATGTGCCGTCTCTCGGGGAGGCCGAGCGGGAGTTGGCGGAGGCGTTGCGCGACGCCACGAACGTGCTGGCGCGGCTTGATGTGGCCGCTTCGGGGCCGGTTGCGGAGGCGGCGATCGATGCGTATCGGGCTCGCGCCGAGCGGGGTGGTGAGGTGCTGGCTCCTGGGTATCCGCCGCGGGCGGTACGGGTGTTGGAGCTGGCGCAGCGGGTGGGGGTGCTCATTTCGGTGGCGTATGAGAACGGCCACGGTGGGGCGGTGAGTGCCTCGGAGATGGCGGCTCGGGCTGAGGCGTTGCGGCCGGTGGAGCGGACGGCTCGGCGGGCGCAGGTTGCGGCTTATAACGCGTTCGTTGAGGAACGTTTGCGGTAGCGCTCCGCTGGGGGTGCGGTTTGAAGGTGCGGGTTCGTTGGGGCTTGTCGCGCCCACGCGGCGGAGCCGCAAATGGACACGGCCCCGCGCCCCTGACGGGGCGCTGGTCGCGCCCGGAGCCCGACAGGCCGGAGGTCAACGCGGACCGGCCCCCCAGGAGCGCCTGGGAGGCCGGTGGTCGCTGCTGGCCCTGGTGGGTGTCAGCCGTTGAAGCCATCGTTGGCGAAGGCCGGGTTCAGGATGCCTACGACGTTCGCGGTGTTGCCGACCACGTTCGAGTCGACGTCTACCGGGGCCTGGACGAGGTTGCCCGAGGCGATGCCCGGCGAGCCTACGGCCTGGCCGGAGGCGTGCGCGTCGGTGGCGGACGCGAAGCCGGCACCGGCGGCAACCAGGCCACCGGCCATCATCGTGACGGCTGCGGCCTTCTTCAGGTTCTTCACTTTTCTCAAGCCCTCCCTTGTGGTCACTGCGGCAGGCGCCGCAGCACGCACTGGAGAACGCGTCTGATCGCCGGAGGATGCGCCATCTGGGGGACATTCCCACGACGGTATGAATCTCTGCCCGGAACGGAACCCTCCATATTGTCGTCAGGGAATCGTCAAGTAAGCGTGCCGGAGCGGGAATCAGCCGGTCACCCCATGGCGTACGGCCCACAGGGCGGCCTGGGTGCGGTCGGCGAGGTCGAGCTTCATCAGGATGTTCGAGACGTGGGTCTTGACCGTCTTCTCGGAGAGGACGAGGGCGCGGGCTATCTCGCGGTTGGAGCGGCCGTCGGCGATCAGGCCGAGTACCTCCCGCTCCCGCTCGGTGAGTGAACCGCCTCTCCCCTGGCCGAGGTTGGAGTCTTCCTGGGACAGCAGCGCGTCGGCCACCTCGGGTTGCAGAAGGATGTGTCCCGCGTGGACGGAGCGGATGGCTCCGGCCAGGGCGTCGGGGTCCACGTCCTTGTAGACGTATCCGGCGGCGCCCGCGCGCAGGGCCGGGACGACCGTGCGCTGCTCGGTGAAGCTGGTGACGATGAGCACGCGCGCGGGGTTGTCGAGTTCGCGCAGCCTGCGCAGGGCGGCTACGCCGTCCATGCCCGGCATCTTGACGTCCATGAGGACGACGTCGGGCTTCAACTCCTCGGCCCGGGCCACTCCTTCTTCGCCGTCGGACGCCTCTCCCACGACCTCGATGTCGTCCTGTATCTCCAGAAAGGTGCGCAGTCCGCGGCGTACCACTTGGTGGTCGTCGACGAGCAGCACCTTGATTGCGTCAGCCACCGGGGACCTCCATCTCGATCGTGGTGCCTTTTCCGGGCGCCGATTCCACGGTCAGCCGGCCGCCGACTCCGCTCGCCCTGTCGCGCATGGACACCAGGCCCAGGTGGCGTCCCGCGCGTCGTATCGCCTGGGGGTCGAATCCGCTGCCGTCGTCGGTGACGCGCAGGGCTGCTCCCGGGCCGCGCTTGTCGAGGGTGACGTCGACGTGGGCCGCTCCGGAGTGCCGCAGCGCGTTGTGCAGGGCCTCCTGGGCGACTCGCAGGATGGCTTCCTCCTGGGCGGAGGGCAGGGCGCGTACGCCTCGGCCGGTGAAGGTCACGCGTGCGTCGTGGGCGCGGTCGAGGACCTGGATCTGGGTGCGCAGCGTGGCCACCAGGCCGTCCTCGTCGAGGGCCGCGGGGCGCAACTCGATGACGGCGGCGCGCAGTTCGTCGGCGGCCTCCGCGGCGAGGGCGGCCACCTGCTGGAGTTCACCTTTGGCCCGGCCGGGGTTGCGGTCGACGAGGGTGGCCGCGGCCTGGGCGGTGAGGCGTAGGGAGAACAGCTTCTGGCTGACGGCGTCGTGCAGTTCGTGCGCGAGGCGGGAGCGCTCCTCGGCGATGGTGAGCTCGCGGCTGCGCTCGTACAGGCGGGCGTTGGTCAGCGCGATCGCGGCGTGCTGGGCGAGGATCGCCAGGAGTTCCTCGTCCTCCTCGGTAAAGCCGCAGCCCCCTTGCGGCTTGGGGCACTCCTTGTTTGCGAGGAAGAGGATGCCGATGACTTCGTCGCCGTCGCGGATGGGCAGGCCCAGGAAGTCGACGAGCTCCGGGTGGGCGCTCGGCCAGCCCTCGAAGCGGGGGTCCTTGCGCACGTCGGCGAGGCGCTCGGGCCGGGCCTCGTGGAGCATCGAGGCCAGGATGCCGTGCTGGCGCGGCAGCGGGCCGATGGCCTTCCACTGGGCGTCGCTGACGCCGTCCACCACGAACTGGGCGAAGCCGCCGTGGTCGTCGGGAACACCGAGCGCCGCGTACTCGGCGTCGAGCAGCTCGCGGGCCGAGGCGACGATCGTCTTGAGGACGTCGCGCACCTCGAGGTGCCTGCTCATGGCCAGCAGCGCGGAACTCACCGCGGCCAGGCCCGACCTGGGTCCTTGACTCATGACTTCAACGTACCCGCCGGGTGTGACAGTCCGTATCGGACCTGTGGCGGCCCCCGACTAGGGCGGTGGGACTAGGGCGAAGGGCCCCGGATCATTGCGGCTCGCGTCCGAGGCGGCGGGGGCGGTCCCGTTCCTACGTTGAAGGCAGCCGCCGGGAATGGCGGTCATGTGGGATGAGGGGACGGTTGGCATGCCGGTAGCGATCATCACGGGGGCTTCGAAGGGGCTGGGGCGGGCGCTCGCCGAGGCTCTGGCGGAGCGTGGCTGGGATCTGGTGCTCGACGCCAGGACGGCTCAGGTGCTCCAGGAGACGGCCGCGGCGCTCGGCAAGCACGGGACACGGGTGGAGGCGCTGCCCGGGGACGTCACGATCGCGGAGCACCGTACGGCGCTGGTGGCGGCGGCACAGCGGCTCGGCGGTGTCGATCTGCTGGTGAACAATGCGAGCGCGCTCGGCGCCGAACCGCTGGTGCGCCTGGAGGGTCTGCCGCTGGACGGGCTGAGGCGGGCGCTGGAGGTCAACGTGGTGGCGGCGCTCGGCCTCATCCAGGAGGCGCTGCCGCTGCTGCGGGCCTCGTCGGCGGGCACGGTCATCGACATCAGCTCGGACGCGGCGGCCGAGGCGTACGAGACCTGGGGCGGCTACGGGGCGTCGAAGTCGGCCCTCGATCATCTCTCGGCGGTGCTCGCCGAGGAGGAGCCCGGGCTGCGGGTCTGGGCGGTCGATCCGGGCGACATGGACACGGATCTGTACACGGCGGCCGTACCGGGCGACGAGGAGGCGCGGCCGGCGCCGGCGAGCGTCGTCCCGGGGTTTCTGCGGCTGCTCGATGAGCGGCCGGCCAGTGGCCGCTATGCGGCGTCCTCGTTGGTGGGGACGCGATGACGGTCGCCGCTGTACAGGTTCCGGAGGAGTTGCTGGCCCGGGTGCCGGTCGAGCAGCGGGGGCTCGGGCTCGACCGGGATGGGGTGCGGTTGCTTGTCTCGTACGGGGCTCAGGAGGTGTCCCATCACGCCTTCGCGGAGTTGCCGGGGCTGTTGCAGGCCGGGGATCTGCTGATCGTGAACACGTCGTCGACGCTGGCGGCAGCAGTAGACGGCCGGATCGGGCACGCGCGCGTGGTGGTGCATTTCTCCACGCTGGGCGAAGACGGGCGGTGGGCCGTTGAGCTGCGGGATCCTGACGGAAGGGGCACCACGCGCGCGCGTGCGGGAGGGCCTGCGGGAACGGAGGTGCGCCTCCCCGGTGACGTACGACTCGTCCTCGAGGAGCCGCTCACCGCGCGGAGCCCCCGGCTGTGGTGGGCGCGGGTGTCGGAACCGGACGTCCCTGGGTTACTGCGGCGGCACGGGAGGCCGATTCGGTATGCGTACACGGAGCGGGACCAGCCCCTGTCGGTGTACCAGACGGTGTTCGCGCTGCCGTCCGCGGACGGTGTGGGCAGTGCGGAGATGCCGAGTGCCGCGCGGCCCTTCACGCCGCGTCTGGTGGCGGAGCTGGTCAGCCGGGGTGTGCAGTTCGCGCCGATCACGCTGCACACCGGAGTCGCGTCGGCAGAGGCGCACGAGCCGCCGTATCCGGAGCGGTTCGCGGTGCCCGAGGCGTCGGCGCGGCTGATCAACGCGGCGAAGGCAGGAGACGGCAGGGTGATCGCGGTCGGTACGACGGCTGTACGGGCCGTGGAGTCCGCGGTCGGCGACGACAGGGTCGTACGGGCAGCGGAGGGCTGGACCGATCTCGTGGTGACCCCGGAGCGCGGGGTACGCGTGGTCGACGGGCTCCTCACCGGGCTGCACGAACCGGAGGCCTCGCATCTGTTGATGCTGGAGGCAATCGCGGGCCCGGCGGCGATCCGGCGCAGCTACGACGAGGCGCTGCGTGGCCGCTATCTGTGGCACGAGTTCGGCGACATGCATCTCATCCTGCCGTCCGAGAACTCTGACCGGCGCGAGACGTCCGAAAGCCCTCACACAGAGCATTGCGCCAGCAACTGCTGGTGAGACCACCGCACGTCCGATGTGACCCCCCACATAGGACGCACGTCACGTACGAAGGCCGCTAGGAGGAACAAACACCCCATACGAGCGGGGCAGACGTGCCAGTCTGCCCCGTTTTGCCCTTTAGGGGTCCACTATCCAGGTTCGTACGTCACACCTTTGCCACGGGTTTTTGCGGCCGCTAAGAATGGCTCCCGTCGCTCGACGCCGCGGGTTTCCCCCCGCGGCGTTCTGCCGGAACCAGCAATGTCCCCTCCGGCTCAGAGCGACCTCCGCGCCATTCGAGAGGTCCATCAGTCATGCCCAAGTACACCGACGGTTCCGGCCATCGCCCCGCCTTCGCCAAGCTGACCGAGCTCACCCAGCAGACCAGGACGAAGCTGACCCACACCGGGCAGAAGCTGAACACCACGAGGCAGAAGCTGTCCAAGAAACATCAGCTCGGGGTCGCCGGTGTCGCCGGTCTCGGTGCCGCGGCCGTCGCTCTGTCGCTCATACCCGGCGGCGGCTCCGAGGCGAGCACCACCGAGTCCGTCTCCGCCTCCTCCGTCGCCTTCAGCTCCCGGCAGGTCGAGGACGTGAAGGGCGGCGTCGAGAAGCAGCTGAACGACGCCCTCACGCAGGCCAAGGCCGCCGCCGAGAAGAAGCAGGCCGACGCCGCGGCCGCCGCGAAGAAGGCCGCCGACGCCAAGGCGAAGGCCGCCGCGGAAGCCGCCAAGCAGAAGGCCGAGCAGGCACGCAAGGCGAAGGAGGCCGCGAGCCGGGCCGCCCAGCGCGCCAAGGCCAAGCCGGTCGCCAAGGCCTACCCGAACAACCTCGACGGCTGGATCCGCGAGTCGCTCGACGTCATGAAGAAGAACGGCATCCCGGGCTCGTACGACGGCATCAAGCGCAACATCCTGCGTGAGTCCTCGGGCAACCCGAACGCCATCAACAACTGGGACATCAACGCCATCAACGGCGTCCCGTCCAAGGGCCTGCTGCAGGTGATCCCGCCGACCTTCCAGGCCTACCACGTGCCCGGCACGTCCTGGAACATCTACGACCCGGTCGCCAACATCACCGCGGCCTGCAACTACGCGGCCGACCGCTACGGCACGATGGACAACGTCAACGGCGCGTACTGAGCCCTGTACTGAGTCCCGCGCGGACCTCTGGTCTCAGTACAGACGGCGAGGCGCGGCATCCCCTACGGGGTGCCGCGCCTCGTTCGTGCGCTAGTTACCGCACCGGAGCGCTTACTTGCGCATGACCTCGGGCTCGTGGCGGCGCAGGAAGCGGGCCACGAAGAAGCCGCAGATGACGCCGAGGGCGATCAGTGCGGCCATGTCCATGCCCCAGGCCGCGGCCGTGTGCTCCCACAGCGGGTCCGTGCTGCCCGGGTCGTCCGTGTTCGGGCTGATCCGGTTGAAGTCCAGCGTGGCGCCGGCGGCGGCGACCGCCCAGCGCGAAGGCATCAGATACGAGAACTCGTTGACGCCGAGCGCGCCGTGCAGGATGAACAGGCAGCCGGTGAACACGACCTGGACGATCGCGAACATCACCAGCAGCGGCATCGTCTTCTCGGAGGTCTTCACCAGCGAGGAGATGACCAGGCCGAACATCATCGAGGTGAAGCCGAGCCCCATGATCGGGATGGAGAGTTCGAGCATGACGGCGGTCTTGCCGGTGCCGAAGATCAGGGCCTCGTCGGGGATCGTCCGGCTGGAGAAGCCGATCGCGCCGACCATGGCGCCCTGCAGCACCGTGATCACGCCGAGGACGATCACCTTGGACATCAGATACGCGGAGCGCGAGAGGCCGGTCGCCCGCTCCCGCTCGTAGATGACCCGTTCCTTGATCAGCTCGCGAACCGAGTTGGCGGCGCCCGCGAAGCACGCGCCGACCGCGAGGATCAGCAGGACCGTGGTGGCCGTGCCGTTCGGGATGATTCTGCCGGTCTTCGGGTTCTCGTTGACCAGCAGCGTCTTGTCCGGGTCGATGAGCAGGCTCACCGCGCCGAGCACCGCCGGCAGGATCACCGTCAGCGCCAGGAAACCCTTGTCGGACGAGATCACCGACACATAGCGGCGGATCAGCGTGAACAACTGCGAACCCCAGCCCTGGGGCTTCGGTGGACGCATCGACTGGGCGGGCGGCATCTGCGTCGACTGCGCGGCGACGGCGTCGATGTCCGCGGCGTACATCTGGTAGTGCTGCGAGCCCTTCCAGCGGCCCGCCCAGTCGTAGTCGCGGTAGTTCTCGAAGGCGGAGAAGACATCGGCCCAGGTGTCGTAGCCGAAGAAGTTCAGAGCCTCCTCGGGCGGACCGAAATAGGCCACCGAACCGCCGGGCGCCATGACCAGAAGCTTGTCGCAGATCGCCAGTTCGGCCACGGAGTGCGTGACCACCAGGACCGTACGGCCGTCGTCGGCAAGGCCGCGCAGCAACTGCATGACATCGCGGTCCATACCCGGGTCGAGGCCGGAGGTCGGCTCGTCCAGGAAGATCAGCGAGGGCTTGGTCAGCAGCTCCAACGCCACCGACACACGCTTGCGCTGGCCACCGGAGAGGGAGGTGACCTTCTTCTCCTTGTGGATGTCCAGCTTGAGTTCGCGCAGCACCTCGTCGATACGGGCGTCGCGCTCCGCGCCCGTGGTGTCCGCGGGGAAGCGCAGCTTGGCCGCGTACTTGAGGGCCTTCTTGACGGTCAGCTCCTTGTGCAGGATGTCGTCCTGCGGGACCAGACCGATGCGCTGGCGCAACTCGGCGAACTGCTTGTAGAGGTTCCGGTTGTCGTAGAGGACGTCGCCCTCGTTGGCGGGGCGGTAGCCCGTGAGCGCCTTCAGGAGCGTCGACTTGCCGGATCCGGACGGGCCGATGACCGCGATGAGCGACTTCTCCGGTACGCCGAAGGAGACGTCCTTGAGGATCTGCTTGCCGCCGTCGACCGTCACCGTCAGGTGGCGGGCCGAGAAGGAGACCTCACCGGTGTCGACGAACTCCTCGAGGCGATCGCCGACCAGGCGGAACGTCGAGTGGCCGACACCGACGATGTCGTTCGGGCCGAGCAGCGCGGAGCCGCCCTTGGCGATCGGCATACCGTTGACGTACGTGCCGTTGTGCGAGCCGAGGTCGCGGATCTCGTAGCGACCGTCGGGCGACGAGTGGAACTCGGCGTGATGACGGGAGACTTGCAGGTCGGAGACGACCAGCTCGTTCTCCAGCGCACGGCCGATACGCATCACACGGCCGAGGGCCAGCTGGTGGAACGTGGTCGGGCTGCGGTCGCCGTAGACCGGCGGCGCCCCCGCGCCACCACCGGGAACCTTCTGCGCGTACGGCTCCGAAGGCCCCTGTTGCGGGACCTGCGGCGGCTTCTGCCAGCCCTGCTGCGGGGACTGCTGCCCCGGCGGCGCCTGCTGGGCCGCCCAGCCGGCCGCCCCCGCACCCTGCGCGGCGTACGGCTGCTGCTGGTGCTCCGCCTGCGGTGCGGCCGAGGCCGCGCCGGCGGCCGAGACTTTCACGAGCGGGCCGTCGTTCGCGTTGCCGAGGTTCACGGTCGAGCCGGGGCCGATCTCCATGTGGTGGATCCGGTGGCCCTGCACAAAGGTGCCGTTGGTGCTGCCGTGGTCCTCTATGACCCAACTGCGGCCGTTGAAGCTGATCGTGGCGTGACGCCAGGACACCCTGGCGTCGTCGAGCACGATGTCCCCCTGCGGATCGCGTCCGAGGGCGTAAGGCCTGGACGCATCGAGCGTCCAGGTCCGTCCATTCAATTCCAGTACGAGTTCCGGCACTCCATGCCCCACGTGAGTTGTCCCCCGAGTTACCCCCATCACAGGGAGTCTAGGGATGTCGAACATCGGGGGGAACTATTTCAGGACGACCCCTCTGACCGAAAGTCGGGCCTTGTGATGACCGCGTACGGGCGGCTTGTCCGTTTCCGTTGACTGTGTTCAAACCGACCCGGAGAGTGGTAATCCCACGCGAGGGGGACATCCACGGTGGAGACATCGCGGTGCGCAGTCGGGGGGCTGACGATGAGCTACGAGACCGCCAGGGACGGCAGGCGACTGCCGGTGGGCGATGTGCTGTTGTCCGCGATCGCCGCTGTGAGCTGGGCGTTGATCGGGATGGCGGGCGTGGCCGCGCTGGGGCTGCATCTGCTGGAGGCGGACGCCTCGGGCTCGCTCGGGACGATGACCGCGGCTGTGGTGGCGCTCGGGGCGGGTGGTTCGGTGACGCCGTCCGGCGATGTCTCGGCCTTCGGGCTCGAGGGCGCCGAGGCGGAGACCGCCCTACAGATCACGCCACTCGGAGTGAGCCTTGTGGGTGCGCTTCTGCTGGCCTGGTTTTTCCTACGCTCCTTGCGCGCGGCGGGAGTTGTCATCTCACCCGGTGAACTCGCGGCGCGCGCGGGCGCGGTCGTGGTGCTCTTCGTGGCGATGCTGGGCGGACTCGCCTGGGCGGGTCACGACGTGATCACGATTGACGGCGGTTCGCTCGGGCTCGACCAGCTGCCGGGCGGCGGACTGCCGGACGACATCGAGGTGCCCGGGCTCGGTGACATCGGCGGGCTGCTGCCCGACCGCCTCGGGGACCTCGCGAACGCGAACGCGGAGGTCGGCTTCACCGTCGACACCGTGCCGACCCTGCTCGGCGGTACGGGATGGGTGCTCGGCGTGCTGCTGATCGCACTGCTGGCCTCGCGTCGTACGCCATTGCCGCGCGGCTGGGAGGCCGTGCACCGGCTGGTACGGCCGGCCGCGTCCGCGCTGGTCACGGTGTTGCTGGTGGCGGTCCTCGCGGGGCTCGCGGCAGCGGCGTACGCGGCGATCAGCGACCCCCATCCGAAACGGATCGCAGGCGCCGCGCTGCTCGGGGCGCCCAACGGGGTGTGGCTGGGCGTCCCGATCGGGCTCTTCGTGCCGTGGGACGGCTCGGCCTCGGGCGGGCTCGTGCAGTTCCTGCCCGCCCCACTGGACGAGCTGCTGAGCCTGTCCTCCGACCAGCCCGTCACACTCGCGCGGCTGGCCGAACTGGACGGCCGCGTCTGGCTGTTGGGCGTCGCGACCGCGCTGATGATGCTGTACGCGGGCGTGCTGACGGCGGTCCGTACGCCGTTCGTACGTGAGCGGGAGGGCGCCCTCGGTTTCGCGGGGCGCTGTGCGCTGCGGCTGGCGATCGTGACGGCGCTCGCGCTGCCGCTGCTGGCCTGGCTGACGGAGGTGTCCGTGGATGCCTCGCTGTCCGTTCTCGGTGTGGACGCGTTCGACGCCGGCATCGAGCTGCACGGGCAGTTGGGCATGGCGCTGCTGCTCGGCGCTTTGTGGGGCGCGGGTGCGGGGGCGGCGGGGGCGCTGCTCGCCTGCGCCAGCGGGGCCGCGGGGCGGCGGGCGGCCCCGCTGGCGCGGGGGGATGCGGAGGGGGCGACGGGGTCGGGCTGGCAGACCAAGCCGGTCGAGCCGGTCGCACCGTCGTACGCGGAGAGCCCCGAGCAGCGGTACGCAGAGAGCCCTGAACAGCCGGGGCCCTACAGCCCCGCCCCCTCGTATCGCTCGCCTAACCCCGATACCAACCCCTATCTGAACCTCCCGGACGAACTGCGGGAGCCCGAGGACGGACGGCGGCATCCCGGATCCCGGACTCCCGGGACCCGAGCGCCTGGGGCCCGGTCTCCCGCTGCTCCGCCGCCTGGCGCACGGCCTCCCACTGCTCCACCGCCTGGCGCACGGCCGTCCGGTGCACAGTCTCCTGGCCCACGGCCTCCCGCTGCCCCGCCTCCTGGCTCACGGCCGCCGGGAGCGCAGCCTCCCGGCTCATGGCCTCCCGCGGCCCCGCCGCCTGGCGCACGACCTTCCGGAGCACAGCCTCCCGGCGCACAGCCCCCAGAGACCGGGCGCCCTCCCGATGTGTACGGCGCCCCTACGGTCGCGGGCCCCTACACCCCACCGCCCGCCCCGAAGCCGAGTTCCAAACGCGGGCCGTCCCAGGACGGGCCGCCTCCGCCGCCGGAGGAACCGCCGCCTCCGCCCAGGCGGCCTCGCGGACGGCCGTGAGGGGAAGGCTTCGGCATGCCTTGGCCGGAGGCGTCTCGTGGGCGTCATGGCTCGGGAAAGACGAGGTCACCGAGATGACGCCCAGTGTTTCCCGTCCGCTGGGCGGACCGTAGAAGCAGTGGGCGGGGAGTGCCGGATACTGTGGGAAAACCATGAGCGCTTCGCAGACCACCGACGCCCCCACTCTCCTCGTCAAGATCTTCGGCAAGGACCGCCCAGGCATCACGGCCGGGCTCTTCGACACCCTCGCCGGTTACTCGGTCGACGTGGTCGACATCGAGCAGGTCGTGACCCGAGGCCGGATCGTGCTGTGCGCGCTCGTGAGCCAGCCGCCGGCCGGCGTCGAAGGCGAGCTGCGGGCCACGGTGCACAGCTGGGCGGATGCCCTGAAGCTCCAGGCCGAGATCATCTCCGGCCACGGCGACAACCGGCCGCGCGGCCACGGACGGTCGCTCGTCACCGTGCTCGGGCACCCGCTCACCGCGCAGTCGACGGCCGCGATCGCCGCCCGGATCACGTCGACGGGCGGCAACATCGACCGTATCTTCCGGCTCGCCAAGTACCCCGTGACGGCGGTCGAGTTCGCTGTGTCCGGTACGGAGCCCGAGGAGCTGCGGACCGCCCTGGTGACCGAGGCCGCGGCCCTCGGTGTCGATGTCGCGGTCGTCGCGGCCGGGCTGCACCGGCGGGCCCAGCGCCTCGTCGTCATGGACGTCGACTCGACGCTGATCCAGGACGAGGTGATCGAGCTCTTCGCCGCCCACGCCGGCTGCGAGGACAAGGTCGCCGAGGTGACGGCGGCGGCGATGCGGGGCGAGCTGGATTTCGAGCAGTCACTGCACGCGCGCGTGGCGCTTCTCGCGGGGCTCGACGCCTCCGTGGTGGACAAGGTGCGCAGCGAGGTGCGGATGACGCCGGGGGCGCGCACGTTGATCCGTACGCTGAAACGGCTCGGCTACCAAGTTGGCGTCGTCTCGGGCGGGTTCACGCAGGTGACGGACGACCTCAAGGAGCGGCTCGGGCTCGACTTCGCCCAGGCCAACACGCTGGAGATCGTCGACGGGAAGCTGACGGGCAAGGTCACCGGCGAGATCGTGGACCGGGCGGGCAAGGCGCGACTGCTGCGACGGTTCGCCGCCGAGGCGGGGGTGCCGCTGGCCCAGACCGTGGCGATCGGTGACGGGGCAAACGATCTTGACATGCTGAACGCGGCGGGTCTTGGCGTTGCGTTCAACGCCAAGCCGGTTGTGCGCGAGGCCGCGCACACCGCCGTGAACTTTCCGTTCCTCGACACCGTGCTGTATCTGCTGGGCGTGACCCGTGAAGAGGTCGAGGCTGCGGACATGCATGTGGATTGAGAGCCGGGCGCTCCGCTAAGAGTGCGGTTCGGAGAGCTCGGTTGGTTCTGTGGTTTGGCGGCTGCGGGTGCATGGTGGCTGGTCGCGCAGTTCCCCGCGCCCCTAAAGGAAGGCCTCCGGCCTCCTTTAGAGCGCGGTGCAGCACCGGACACAGACGGGCCCGGCACCCTCGCGGTGCCGGGCCCGTCCACGTAGGTGCGAGCTACTCAGTCGGCGCCCAGTAGTCGAGCAGCGTGCCCAGGCCCGGCTCCAGAGCCTTCCAGGAGCCGGAGAAGCTGAGCACCGCGAACGCTGCTGTGGGGAAATCGCGGCTGCTCATCCGCTCGCGGGCGTCGCCCTCGGAGTGGCCGGCCAGGATGTCGGCCAGGGCCTGTACTCCGGGGTTGTGGCCGATCAGGAGTACGTTCCGCATGTCGTCCGGGGTTTCGTTGAGCACGGCGATCAGCTCGCCTGGCGAGGCCTCGTACAGCCGCTCCTCGTAGACCGTTTTCGGCCGCTGGGGGAACTCCTGAACGGCGAGTTTCCAGGTCTCGCGGGTGCGGGTCGCGGTGGAGCAGAGGGCCAGATCGAAGGGGATGCCGGTGTCGGCCAGCTTGCGTCCGGCGACGGCGGCGTCCTTGCGGCCCCGCTCAGCGAGCGGCCGCTCATGGTCGGACACCTGTGGCCAGTCGGCTTTCGCATGCCGGAAGAGGACAATCTTGCGGGGTTCTGCGACGCTCATGGAACCCAGCTTCGCATGAAACACGCCATGGGGCGCAGGGAGTTGGCACGCTGCCCCGACATGGCGGATCCTCCAGCTCAGGAGCTCTGCTGCAGCACCGTCTGCTGGATGCGCTCGATGAGCTCGCCGACCGCGGGGTCGCCGCTCGCCGCGTGGGCGTCCGCGGGGTTGAGTATCAGCAACAGCAGCGCGACGAAGGCGAGCGTGGGCAGGGCGAGGGCCCACCAGGGCAGCCGAACCTCGACGCCGCCCCTGGTCGCCGAAGTGGACCGGGTGTCCGTACGGGCCGACATACCGCCTCCGTGGGTCTTCGACTGGTCCGTGGATCCGCGTCCTCGCGGCCACACTTCGAAGCTACGGAATGAAGAGCCCTCAACCCATCCGGTGATCCACCCACTTGACCCTGACACTCGCCCCCTAGGGGATGGTGGTGCTAGCCCCACCATCCGGCGGCAGATGCGCGCACCGGGGCACTCGCGCCCCCAGAGTCACCGATTCACGGCGAAGCGATCGACGCGATGACGCCGATGATCACGAAGATGGCGAAGAAGGCGCCGAAGACGAGCAGCATCTTCTTCTGGCCGTTCCTGGGGTTCGGGTCGAGCACGGGCATACGGCCAGTCTCGCACCCTTCGTCCACCCGCTCACCAGAGGGGTCGCTCGCCCCGAACCAGTGCAGTCGCTCGCCGGAGCGGACCGGTCACCGCCTGGCCCGGCGCGCGGTCTCCTCCTCGACGGTACGGTCGCGGCCGGCCAGGAAGCCCACCACGATCTGCGGGATCATCAGGGCCGTCATGAGCGCGAGCGGCAGCCCCCAGCCGCCGCTGTGCTGGTAGAGCACGCCCACCAGGAGCGGTCCCGGGATCGAGATCAGGTAACCGGTGCTCTGGGCGAAGGCCGAGAGCTTCGCGACCCCGGCGCTGGACCGGGTCCGCATGCCGATCAGTGTGAGGGCAAGCGGGAAGGCGCAGTTGGCGATGCCGAGCAGCAGCGCCCAGACCCAGGCGCCGCCTGCCGGGGCGAAGTAAAGGCCCGCGTATCCGGTGAGGCCGCACAGGCCGAGGGCGATCGCGATCGGCCCCTGGTGGGGCAGGCGCGTGGCCACCTTGGGGATGACGAACGACAATGGCACGCCCATCACCATCGTGACGGCGAGGAGCAGTCCGGCCGTGCCCGCCGGGACGCCCGCGTCACGGAAGATCTGCGGCATCCACCCCATCGTGATGTAGGCGGCGGTGGCCTGGAGTCCGAAGAAGACGGCGAGCGCCCAGGCGGTACGACTCCGGGTGATCCGCACGGCATCCGGCTCCCGGCGTGCCTCGGAAGCCGAAGCCGCACCAGAAGCCGAGGCCCTGCCAGGTGCCGAAGCCGCGCCGGAAGCCGAGGGCGCCCTCCTCGGTGCCGACGCCGCACCAGCTGCCGCAGCCGTGCCAGAAGCCGAGCCCGCACCGGACACCGGGGCCGCACCCCGGTCACGTACAAGAAGAACCCAAGGCACCACGGCCAGGGCCGCGACGCCCGCCCACACGGCGAGCCCCCACTGCCAACTGCCGCCCAGGGCCCCGGTCATAGGCACCGTCACGGCGGCCGGGGCGGCGGTGCCGAGGGCCATGGCCATGGAGTACAGGCCGGTCATGGAGCCGACGCGGTCCGGGAACCAGCGCTTGACGATCACCGGCATCAGGATGTTGCTGACCGCGATGCCCATGAGTGCGAGGGCGCTGGCCGCGAGGAAGCCCGCCGTGTTCCCGGTGAAGGGCCGGATCGCCAGGCCCGCGGCGATGGCCACCATGCCGGCGCACACCACGGTGCCGGGTCCGAAGCGGCGGGCGAGGCGCGGGGCCATGACGCCGAAGACGGCGAAGCAGAGCGTCGGTACGGACGTGAGCAGTCCGGCGACGCTGCCGCTCATACCGAGTCCGGTGCGCACCTCTTCGAGGAGGGCACCGAGGCTGGTGATCGCGGGCCGCAGGTTGAAGGCCGTAAGGACGAGGCCGACGATCACCAGACGCGTCCCCCACGCGCGCGGGGCGGGCTTCGGGGATCCGCCGGCGGTTCCGGAGGAACTGCGTAGAGCCATGGGCTGGGATGTGGACGTCGTCGTCCGGGTTTCCGTACGGGTTTCCTCGCCTGCCATGCGGCCCATCATAGAATCATGGGATGATTGGTTGTCCACCTGGAGTCAGCTGCGTTCTGCGCGAAGGAATGCCATGCCCCTGAGCCACCCCCGACGGTCGGCGTTGTCCGAGCAGGTCATCGCCGCGCTGCGCGGCCAGATCGCCTCGGGCGAATGGCCCGTGGGCTCCCGCATCCCCACCGAGCCGGAGCTGGTCGAGCAGCTGGGCGTGGCCCGCAACACGGTGCGCGAGGCCGTGCGCGCGCTCGCGCACAACGGCCTGCTCGACATCCGCCAGGGCTCGGGCACCTACGTCGTGGCGACCAGCGAGCTGGCGGGCGTGATGCACCGCCGCTTCGCGGACGCCGATCCCCGGCACATCGCCGAGCTGCGCTCCGCCCTTGAGTCGAGCGCCGCGAAGCTGGCCGCCGAGCGCCGTACCGAACGCGACCTGAAGCAGCTGCACGCGCTCCTGGTGCGAAGGGAGGAGGCGTGGGAGTCGGGCGACATAGAGGCCTTCGTCGTCGCCGACACGTCGTTCCACATGGCGGTGGTGGCCGCGTCCCACAACGACGTCATGACGGCGATGTACGCGGACCTCGGCGAGGTCGTACGCGACTGGCTGCGCGAGGACGTGGGCGAGGAGCTGACGCCCGAGACGTACATGGAACACACGCGCCTGCTGGACGCGATCCGCGCGGGCGACGCGCAAACCGCCTTCACGGAGGCCGCGAGTTATCCGTTCCTGTGCCGCCCGAGGGGCTCGGTCGCCTCCGGAGACTGACGCGTCACTTCAGGCGCCTCACCTGGCGCATCGCCTCTGGCGCCTCACTTCTGGTGCGTGACCCACGCCGAGCGGACCTCCTTCCAGCACCGGCCGGTCAGCCGCACGGTCTGCGTGGGCCCCACCGCGACCGGGGTCCCGTCACTGTCGATGTCCCACCAGCGGTCGCACTCGATGTGCAGGGCGAGCCGGTCGACCTCCGGGTACGGGTTATGGCAGTACGCGGTCACATACGAGCCCTCGACCCTGATGCGGCACTCGGCCCCGAAGGGCCTGTCGACGGGCACGCGCGCGTGGGGGGCCGTTTTCGGGAGGTGCGGGGTGTCGCCGTAGGCCGGAGTGAGCGGGAGGACGAGTGCGGCCAGCAGCAGAGCGAAGCGCGGGAAAAGGCGCACAAGGGAGACCTCCTCCGGGCCGGGGAGGGACGTACATGATGAACGCCTAGTCCAGAGTGCGCAGTTGCCGCCCTTGACCGCCCGGCCGGGTAGGCCGAACGAGTGATGGGTGAGGGCCCGCGCCCCGCCGGTTGTCCGGCAGTTCGCGGGCCCTCACCCATCACTCAAGCCACAGCGGGCAGCGTCACGCACCGATCGCGTGCAGACCGCCGTCCACGTGGATGATCTCGCCGGTGGTCTTCGGGAACCAGTCGCTCAGCAGGGCGACCACACCGCGGCCGGCCGGCTCGGGGTCCTTGACGTCCCACTCCAGGGGCGAACGGCTGTCCCACACAGAGGCCAGCTCGCTGAATCCCGGAATGGACTTGGCGGCCATGGAGCCGATGGGGCCCGCCGAGATGAGGTTGCAGCGGACGTTCTGCTTGCCGAGGTCGCGCGCCATGTAGCGGCTGGTGGCCTCCAGGGCGGCCTTTGCGGGGCCCATCCAGTCGTACTGCGGCCAGGCGTACTGGGCGTCGAAGGTGAGGCCGACGACCGAGCCGCCGTTCTGCATCAGCGGCAGGCAGGACATGGTCAGCGACTTCAGGGAGTACGCCGAGACGTGCATGGCGGTGGCGACGGACTCGAAGGGCGTGTTGAGGAAGTTGCCGCCGAGGGCGTCCTGCGGGGCGAAGCCGATGGAGTGCACGACCCCGTCGAGGCCGCCCAGTTCCTCGCCGACGATGTCGGCCAGGCGCCCCAGGTGCTCGTCATTGGTGACGTCGAGCTCGATGACCTTGGTGGGCTTGGGGAGCTTCTTGGCGATGCGCTCGGTCAGCGTGGGCCGCGGGAACGCGGTCAGGATGATCTCGGCGCCCTGCTCCTGGGCCAGCTTGGCGGTGTGGAAGGCGATGGAGGACTCCATCAGCACACCGGTGATCAGGACGCGCTTGCCCTCGAGGATTCCGCTCATGGTTCAGTGACCCATTCCCAGTCCGCCGTCTACGGGGATGACGGCTCCAGTGATGTACGAGGCGTCGTCCGAGGCGAGGAACCGCACCGCAGCGGCGACCTCCTCGGGCTGCGCGTACCGGCCGAGCGGCACCTGCTTCACGATGCCCTCGCGCTGCTCGTCGCTGAGCACCTTGGTCATGTCGGTGTCGACGAAGCCGGGCGCGACGACGTTGAAGGTGATGTTGCGCGAGCCCAGTTCGCGGGCGAGGGAGCGCGCGAATCCCACCAGGCCGGCCTTGGAGGCGGCGTAGTTGGCCTGGCCCGGGCCGCCGTACAGCCCGACGACCGACGAGATCAGTACGACGCGGCCCTTCCTGGCGCGCAGCATGCCGCGGTTGGCGCGCTTCACGACGCGGAAGGTGCCGGTGAGATTGGTGTCCAGGACGGACGTGAAGTCCTCCTCGGACATCCGCATCAGCAGCTGGTCCTTGGTGACGCCGGCGTTGGCGATCAGCACCTCGACCGGACCGTGCTCGGCCTCGATCTCCTTGTAGGCCTGCTCCACCTGCTCGGTGTCGGTGATGTCGCACTTGACGGCGAGGAACCCCTCCGGTGGCTCCCCCGAGCGGTACGTGATCGCGACCTTGTCGCCCGCGTCGGCGAAAGCGCGGGCGATGGCGAGGCCGATGCCCCGGTTTCCTCCGGTGACGAGAACCGAGCGGCTCAACGGATCACCCTTTCGATAGCCGGTCTGGTACCTCGAAAACCTATCGTTGCCGCTCCCTCTACGGAGAATCGAGCACCGACAGTGGCGTACGGGACTCACTGTCGGGTCCCTACAGAAACGTGTGGCCGCGGGACTCTCGGCGCGACATGATCGGAGCTGACAGGGCGACGACAGCAGGGAGACCCCCGTGCCTCATTCCATCGACGAAGCCTTTACGGCACTACCGCTCAGGTCCTTGGCCGACGCCGCGCTCGCCCGCGCCCGGGCGCTCGGCGCCGAGCATGCCGACTTCCGGTTCGAGCGGGTGCGCAGCGCGGCCTGGCGGCTCAGGGACGGCAAGCCGTCCGGGTCGTCGGACACGACGGATCTGGGGTTCGCGGTGCGGGTGGTGCACGGCGGGACCTGGGGGTTCGCTTCCGGTGTCGACATGACGATGGACGCCGCCGCGAAGGTCGCCTCGCAGGCCGTGGCGATGGCGAAGCTGTCAGCTCAGGTGATCAAGGCGGCGGGTTCCGACGAGCGTGTGGAGCTGGCCGATGAGCCCGTGCACGCCGAGAAGACCTGGGTCTCCTCGTACGAGATCGACCCCTTCTCCGTGCCGGACGACGAGAAGGTGGGGCTGCTCACGGACTGGAGTGCGCGGCTGCTCGGGGCCGCCGGGGTCAGTCATGTGGATGCCTCGCTGCTGACGGTGCACGAGAACAAGTTCTATGCCGATACGGCGGGGACCGTCACCACGCAGCAGCGCGTGCGGCTGCATCCGCAGCTCACCGCCGTCGCGGTCGACGAGTCGAGCGGTGAGTTCGACTCCATGCGGACGATCGCGCCGCCGGTGGGGCGCGGCTGGGAGTACCTGACGGGCACCGGCTGGGACTGGGACTCCGAGCTGGAGCGGATCCCGGAGCTGCTCGCCGAGAAGATGCGGGCGCCGACCGTCGAGGCGGGGGTGTACGACCTGGTCGTCGACCCGTCCAACCTGTGGCTGACGATCCACGAGTCCATCGGGCACGCCACCGAACTGGACCGCGCGCTCGGCTACGAGGCCGCGTACGCCGGGACGTCCTTCGCCACCTTCGACCAGCTGGGCAAGCTGCGGTACGGCTCCGAGCTGATGAACGTCACGGGCGACCGGACCGCCGAGCACGGGCTCGCGACGATCGGGTACGACGACGAGGGCGTCGCGGGGCAGTCCTGGGACCTGGTCAAGGACGGGACGCTGGTCGGCTATCAACTCGACCGCAGAATCGCGAAGTTGACCGGCTTTGAACGGTCCAACGGCTGCGCGTACGCCGACTCCCCCGGCCATGTGCCGGTGCAGCGCATGGCGAATGTGTCGCTCCAGCCGGATCCCGGCGGGCTCTCCACCGAGGACCTGATCAGCGGCGTCGACCGCGGGATCTATGTCGTCGGCGACCGCTCCTGGTCCATCGACATGCAGCGCTACAACTTCCAGTTCACGGGGCAGCGCTTCTTCAAGATCGAGAACGGGCGGCTCGCGGGCCAGCTGCGGGATGTCGCGTACCAGGCGACGACGACCGACTTCTGGGGCTCGATGGCCGCGGTCGGCGGCCCGCAGACGTACGTCCTGGGCGGCGCCTTCAACTGCGGCAAGGCCCAGCCAGGCCAGGTCGCCGCGGTCTCGCACGGCTGCCCGTCGGCCCTCTTCAAGGGCGTCAACATTCTGAACACCACCCAGGAGGCCGGTCGATGAGCGCGCGTACGAACAAGCCGCACGAGGTCGTCGAGCGCGCCCTCGAGCTGTCGCAGGCCGATGGCTGTGTCGTGATCGCCGATGAGTACTCGACGGCCAATCTGCGCTGGGCGGGCAACGCGCTGACCACGAACGGGGTCACGCGCGGGCGCACACTGACCGTCATCGCGACCGTCGACGGCAAGGAGGGCACCGCCTCCGGGGTCGTCTCACGCTCGGCCGTGACGGCGGACGAGCTGGAGCCGCTGGTACGGGCCGCCGAGGCGGCGGCGCGGGGCGCGGGTCCGGCCGAGGACGCTCAGCCGCTGGTGACGGGGGTCGCGGAGTCCCCCGAGTTCACGGAGGCGCCGGCCGAGACCTCGTCGGGCGTCTTCGCGGACTTCGCCCCGGCGCTCGGCGAATCGTTCGCCCGCGCGCGTGAGGGCGGACGCGAGCTGTACGGCTTCGCCAACCACGAGTTCGTCTCCAGCTACCTCGGTACGTCGACGGGGCTGCGTCTGCGGCACGACCAGCCCAACGGCACGCTGGAATTGAACGCCAAGTCGCCGGACCGTACGCGCTCCGCGTGGGCGGGCCGGTCGACGCGGGACTTCAAGGACGTGGACCCGGCGGCGCTCGACGCGGAGCTGGCCACGCGGCTGAAGTGGGCGGAGCGGCGCGTCGAGCTGCCGGCCGGGCGGTACGAGACGCTGCTGCCGCCGACCGCCGTCGCGGATCTGCTGATCTACCAGATGTGGTCGTCGTCGGCCCGGGACGCGGCCGAGGGCCGGACGGTGTTCAGCAAGCCCGGCGGCGGTACGCGTATCGGCGAGAAGCTCACCGAGCTGCCCCTGACGCTGCGCAGCGACCCGAACGAGCCGGGCCTGGAGTGCGCGCCCTTCGAGCTCGCGCACTCCTCCGGGGGCGACTCCTCGGTGTTCGACAACGGGCTGCCCCTCCAGGCCACCGAGTGGATCCGAGCGGGCGAGCTGGCGCATCTGATCAGCTCCCGGCACAGCGCGGGCCTGACCGGACTGCCGGTGGCACCCGGCATCGGCAACCTGATCCTCGACGGCGGTCAGGAGAAGTCCCTCGAGGAGATGGTGGCCGCGACGGAGCGGGGCCTGCTGCTGACCTGCCTCTGGTACATCCGCGAGGTCGACCCGGCCACCCTGCTGCTGACCGGGCTGACCCGGGACGGCGTCTACCTGGTCGAGAACGGCGAGGTCACGGGCGAGGTGAACAACTTCAGGTTCAACGAGTCGCCGGTGGATCTGCTGGGGCGGGCAGCCGAGGCGGGGCGTACGGAGAAGACGCTGCCGAGGGAGTGGAGCGACTGGTTCACCCGGGCCGCGATGCCGCCCCTGCGCATCCCGGACTTCAACATGAGCTCCGTCAGTCAGGGCGTATGACGGGGCCCATGGCTCAGGTGACAGGGCCCATGGCTCCGGGCGCATAACGGCGTGGGCTCTGTCAGTGCGGGCGTATAACCTCGTAGCTGGCTGTCATTCGACCGCCCGAAGATCATCCAAGGAGATACGAGAACCGTGACGGACATCGTCGACGAGCTGAAGTGGCGCGGGCTGATCGCCCTGTCCACTGACGAGGACGCTTTGCGCAAGGCGCTCGCGGACGGTCCCGTCACGTTCTATTGCGGCTTCGACCCGACGGCGGCCAGTCTGCACGTCGGCCACCTGGTGCAGGTCCTCACCATGCGCCGCCTCCAGCTGGCGGGCCTGCGCCCGCTGGCCCTGGTGGGCGGGGCGACCGGCCAGATCGGCGACCCGCGCCCGACGGCGGAGCGCACGCTGAACGATCCGGAGACGGTCGCGAACTGGGTCAACCGGCTGCGCGGGCAGATCGAGCCGTTCCTGTCCTTCGAGGGTGAGAACGCCGCGGTGATGGTGAACAACCTGGACTGGACGGCCGGGATGTCGGCCATCGAGTTCCTGCGGGACATCGGCAAGCACTTCCGCGTCAACAAGATGCTCACCAAGGACTCGGTCGCCCGGCGCCTGGAGTCCGAGGAGGGCATCAGCTACACGGAGTTCAGCTACCAGCTGCTCCAGGGCATGGACTTCCTGGAGCTCTACCGCAGGTACGGCTGCACGCTCCAGCAGGGCGGCAGCGACCAGTGGGGCAACCTCACGGCGGGCCTGGACCTGATCCACCGCCTGGAGCCGCATGCCGAGGTCCACGCGATCGCGACACCGCTGATGACCAAGGCGGACGGCACCAAGTTCGGCAAGACCGAGGGCGGTGCCATCTGGCTGGACCCCGAGATGACGACGCCGTACGCGTTCTACCAGTTCTGGCTGAACGCGGACGACCGGGACATCTCCGGGTACATGCGCATCCTGTCCTTCAAGTCCCGCGAGGAACTGGAGGAGCTGGAGAAGGTCACCGAGGAGCGTCCGCAGGCCCGTACCGCCCAGCGGGCGCTGGCCGAGGAGCTGACGACGCTGGTGCACGGCGCCGAGCAGACGGCCGCCGTGATCGCCGCGTCGCGCGCCCTCTTCGGTCAGGGTGAGCTGGGTGAGCTGGACGAGGCGACGCTGAGTGCGGCGCTCTCCGAGGTGCCGCACATCCAGGTCGCCGAGCTGGGCCCGGTGGTGGACCTCTTCGCCGAGGTCGGCCTGGTGGCCAGCAAGTCGGCCGCACGGCGGACCGTCAAGGAGGGCGGGGCGTACGTGAACAACGCCAAGGTCGCCGGCGAGGACGCCGTCCCCGCCAAGGAGGACCTGCTGCACGGGCGGTGGCTCGTGCTGCGGCGCGGCAAGAAGAACCTCGCGGCGGTGGAGGTCACGGGCGGCTGAGCAGCCCGGCTGAGCACGATGCATGGGTGAAGGGGGTGGCCACCGGCCGCCCCCTTCGTCGTACGGTCTTCGTCTTCGTCGTACGGTCCCGTCGTCCCGTCACGCTCGTTGCTTGCGCTCCTTGCCGCTCCGTACGGCCGTGTACAGCATGTCGCCGAACAGGACGATGACGACGGCGGCGGCGAGTTGGAGGCCGTGGCGGCCCCAGTCGATGCCGCGGGTCTCGTCGATGCCGATGCCGCGGGCGATCGAGTTGCCCACGATGGCGCCGATCATCCCGAAGATCGTGGTCAGCCAGAGCGGGCTGTGCTGCTTGCCCGGAATGACGGCCTTGGCCAGCAGACCCAGCACAAAGCCGACGATGATCGCCCACAACCAGCCCATGGCTGCCTCCTGTACGGCTCTACGCGAGCATTTCGCCCAGCTTCGGCCCGGCCCTCGTACGACGCATGCCGGGCGCCGCCATACGCGGTACGGCGCACCGGCTCCCGCCCGGACGGGACGGGGCCCGGTCTCGTACGCGGCGCATGCGCGGCGTAACGTGGAGGCCGTACGGGCCGGTGCGTGTCCGATACAGGCGGGTGGTGGAACGTGATGCGGAAGCACAGCGAAGCCGAGGTCTTCCGGATCACCGGGGCCAGGCAGGGGCTCGCCGACGACGTACGCGCCAGGCAGCGCCGCTACATCATCTCGATGTCCGTCCGGACGCTCGCCGTGATCCTCGCGGCCACCCTCTGGAACGTCGAACGGCACGTCGCCATCGTCGCGTTGGTGCTCGGCGCCGTCCTTCCGTACATCGCCGTGGTGGTCGCCAACGCGGGCCGTGAGAACGCGCCGTCGCTGCCGTCGACGTTCGTCACGATGCCCACCCGGCCGATGCTCACGGAGTCCCGCCCGGACGACGCCGCGGAATCCGCCCCGGAAGATGTCGCGGCCGACTCCCCGGCCGGCGCCCAGGGTGAGCCGCACGAGCGGACCTGACGACCGCCGATCGTGGCGGCCGTACGTCATCACCGCACCAAGCTCAAGAAAAGCTCAGATCAATCATGCTGTTCCGGTGCCGGGCGACGGGTTACCCGTGACATACTTCGTACGCGCTCCGCATCCCCCGTCGGAGCGACAGACCGACGCCGGGCAGCTCCCCCCGTGGCTGCTCGGCGTCGCCTTTTGTCCCGGGGTTTCTCCCGGCTCTGCTACTGGTTCTTCTCCATCGGCACCGCCGTCACGCTGTAGCCGCGCCGGTCGAGTACGCGGCCCACGTTCTTCTCCGTACGCAGCACCACGGCCCGGTCGTCGACCCGGAACCGTAGATGTGCCATCTCCTGCTCCAGGTGTGCTTCGAGACGGTGCACGTCGTGGACGCCGCGCAGCCATACGTCGAGGATCAGGTTGTGCGGGCCCGCCGTGATGGCGCAGAGTCGCAGCTCCGGCAGCGTACGCAGTGAGGTCGAGGCCGCTTCCAGGTGTTCGGCCGGTACGGACGCGAAGTAGACGGCGGATACGGGCCAGCCGGTCAGCGGGCGCGCGAGGTTGCAGCGCAGGACGAGCTGGCCGGAGGAGAGCAGCTGGTTCAGGCGCCGGCGTGCGGTGGCGACGCTCGTGCCGGTGCGCTCGGCGAGCTGCTTGAGGGGCATCCGGCCGTCCTCGCCGAGGGCCACGACGATGCGCCGGTCGAGAGGGCGCAACGGCTCGGTGGGGGACGGCTGTCGCTCGGGCGGGCGGAGCAGGGCGCGCTGGTCGGCGGAGAGGCTGCGCAGTCGCCAGCGGCTGCCCTCGAAGGGAGCGGCGGTGACGACGTGGGAGCGCGTCGAGCGGACGCCGGGGCAGAGTGCGATGCGCTCACCGATGTAGTCGACGAGGCCGTCGAGGTCGTATGCCCACACGATGGCGAGGATGTCGCGGGCCCCGGAGGTCTGTTTCACGCTCATCGCCTGGAGGTCGTACGCGAGGAGCTGGGCGACCCGGGAGGCCTGTGCCGCCTCGGTGACGATCTCGACCTGGGCCAGGACCCGGCCGTCGGCCGTCGGGACCAGATAGCCGTCCACCCAGGCGGCGCCGCTGTCCGTGAGCCGCTTCCAGCGGCGGGCGACGGTGACCGCGTCCACGCCGAGCGCCTCGCCGACCAGAGCCCAGGGCGCGCGGGGCTGGATCTGCAGAGCGTTGACGATGGCGACATCCAGCTCGCCCAATTCCTGCATCTCAGGTGCCTCACTGACTGAATCCTGCGAATTGACAGCGGAGTTGTGCGGTTGCCGGAGACTACCCGCTCCAAGAGCCGAGCATGAGGAGCAGTACTCGTGGCCTCCCCCTTGAAGATCGTCAACGCCCGCATCGTGGACGGGACCGGACGCGCGCCGGTGAGCGACGGAGTGGTCGTAGCGGACGAGCAGGGCGATCTCGTCTACGCGGGCCCCACACAGGGCGCTCCCGGTACCGACGAGGGCATCCGTGTCGTGGATGTGGCGGGCCGGACGGTGCTGCCCGGCTTTATCGACTGCCATGTGCACTTCGGCATGGAGAGTGGCCGGGAGCTGAGCACTCGGTTCGCCGCCGATCCGACCGTGGAGACCTTCCGTACCGCCGAGCGGCTGCGCCGGACGCTGCATGCCGGGGTGACCACCGCGCGCGACCTGGGTGGGCTGCCCGCCGGGTTCCGTACCTCGGTGGCAGAGGGCCTGATCGAGGGCCCCCGGCTGCACACCGCCGTCCGCATCATCGGGCACACCGGCGGGCACGCCGACTTCACCACTCCCTCGGGCATCGACGTGAGCGGTGGTGTGGGCGAGATCGCGGACACCGCTGACGAGGTGCGCAAGGCGGTACGGCGGCTGCTGCGGGACGGCGCCGATGTCATCAAGCTGTGCGCGACCGGCGGGATGGGCAGCCCGCACGACCAGCCGGAGGACGAGGGGCTGACCGAGGACGAGATCCGCACGGTCGTCGACGAGGTCCGCCGGCACGGCGGGCGCCCCGTGGCCGCGCACGCGCAGGGCACGGCCGGCATCCTCAACGCGATCCGCGGGGGCGTCACCAGCATCGAGCACGGGTACGGCCTCGACGCCGAAGCGCGTGAACTGGCCGGAGAACGGGACGTGTTCGTCGTACCGACGCTGTCGACGGTCTTCGACGGCATCGACAAGTCGACCATGGCGCCCTACCACTACGCGAAGAAGATGCGCTGGTCCGGGATCACCAAGGAGAACATCTCCGCCGCGATCGCGGACGGGCTGCGCATCGCGATGGGGACGGATGCCGCCATCTGTCCGCACGGCCAGAACCTCCGCGAGCTGACGCACCTCGTCTCGCTCGGGATGTCCCCGATGGACGCGATCAGGGCCGGTACCCGCGTGGCCGCCGAACTGCTCGGTCTGGACGAGCGGTTGGGGACGTTGGAGCCCGGCAAGGCCGCCGACATCGTCGTGTGCGACGGCGATCCGGTGGCCGACATCTCCCTGCTGGCCGAGCCGACGCACATTCGGTGCGTGATCCAGCAGGGCGTCGTACGCAAGAACACGCTCACCGACTGAACCCTCCGAAAGGCGACCGTCATGCAGGACACCCTCGATCCGCCGGCCCCGGCGCCCGGTAACAGCAGACTCGACCGGCTCATGGGCGGGTTGGAGCGCCTCGGCAACCGACTCCCGCATCCCTTCTACCTGTTCGCCGTCCTCTTCGTGGTCCTCGCGGTGACGTCCACCGTGCTGGCGTGGACGGACGCCGGGGTGACGGTCCCGGGCTCGGACGAACGCCTCGCGATCAACGGGCTGTTGACCGGGGAGGGCATCAGCTGGCTCCTGGAGAACGCGCTCACCAACTTCACGGGCTTTCCGCCGCTGGGCACGGTCCTGCTGATGATGATGGCCGTCGGTGTCGCCGAGCGGACGGGCCTGTTGGAGACGGCGGTCAAGGCGACCATCGCCCGGGCTCCGGCGCGGCTGCTGCCGTATGTGGTGGCGTTCGTGGCCTGCCAGGGCCATGTGATGAGCGATATCGCGATCCTAGTGATTCCGCCGCTGGCGGCGCTCGCGTTCAAGGCGGCCGGGCGCAACCCGGTGGCCGGGCTCATCGGGGCCTTCGCCTGTGTCTGCGCGGGCTATTCGGCGGGCTTCACGGTGGGTGCCCTGGACGCGCTGTACGCGGGCATCACCGAGAAGGTCGCCGCCGCGCTGCCGATGGGGCAGGAAGCGCCCACGCATCTGCTGGTCAACTACTTCTTCACCGCCTCGGCCAGTGTGGTGCTCGCGCTCATCGGCGGTTTCCTGACCGCGCGCGTGCTGGAGCCACGGCTGCCGGCGCCCACCGGGGACGGCTCCTCTGGCGATGGCTCCTCGGACGACGAAGAGGCTCTGACGACCGAGATCAGCAAGGAGCAGCGGCGCGGGCTGCTGCTGTCCGCCGCGGCGGTCGGTGTGTACGCGGCCGTGGTCCTCGTCGCCTGGCTGCTGCCGGGCAGCCCGCTGCGCGGCGAGGGCGGGGCGCTCATCCCGTCGCCGGTGCTCAGCGGCATCGTTCCGCTGTTGTTCGGCGCGTTCGTGATCGCGGGTGTGGTGTACGGCGTCGTGGCGCGCACGGTGACGCACAAGAACGACGTACCGAAGATGATGGGCGAGTCGATCACCTCGATGTCCGGCTACATCGTGCTGATCCTTGTCATCGCGCAGTTCATCGCGGTCTTCAACTGGTCGAACGTCGGCACCCTGCTGGCGGTGAAATGCGCGGCGCTGCTGGAGTCGGCGGGGCTCACCGGCTTCCTCGCACTGGTGCTGTTCGTGCTGGTGGTGACCTTGCTGAACATGCTGATCTCGTCCGGTTCCGCTCTGTGGTCGCTGATGGCGCCCGTCTTCGTGCCGACGTTCATGCTGATCGGCATGTCCCCGGCGCTGACCCTGGCGGCGTTCCGGATCGCCGACTCGGCGACGCAGATGATCACGCCGCTGAATCCCTATCTGTTCCTGTCCCTCGCGCTGATGCGGAGGTACGAGCCGGGGGCGCAGCTGGGCACGCTGATGTCGCGGCTCGCGATCTTTGTGGTGCCGTTCCTGGTGGCGTGGCTGGCCGTGCTCGGGATCTTCTACGCGTTCGATCTGCCGCTGGGACCGGGCGCGGGCATCGAGATGCCGTAGGGGATGGTGAGGCCGTCAAGGGTTAGGGTCGGGGGCGTGATCCTGAACGTTCCCGGCTCCGAACCGGCCTCGCCCATCTGCTCCGCCAAGGGTTGCCGGGCCGACGCGGTGTGGGTGCTCGCCTGGAACAACCCGAAGCTGCACACCCCGGACCGCCGCAAGACATGGCTGGCGTGCGAGGAGCACCGCGAGCACTTGTCCAAGTTCCTTGGCGTACGCGGCTTCTTGAAGGACGTCGTGCGCCTGGAGGACTGGGAGTCCCCGGAACCCCTGGAACGTCAGGAGCCACCGCAGTCCCCGGAGGCTTAGCCCCGGAGTCCCCGGAGGCCTAGCCCTGAAGTCCCCGGAGGCCGCGGAGGCTCAGAGGAAGTCCTAGCCGCCGATCGCCGACATCGGGCGCTGCGGCTGTACGAACGACGGGTCGTCCAGGCCGGCGCCCGCCTTCTTGCCCCACATCGCCAGCTTCCATATGCGGGCGATCTCCTCGTCCGGCGCGTCCGAGCGCAGGGCGGCCCGCAGGTCGGTCTCCTCCTGGGCGAAGAGGCAGGTGCGGACCTGGCCGTCCGCCGTGAGCCTCGTACGGTCGCAGGCCGAGCAGAACGGGCGGGTGACGGAGGCGATCACGCCGACGACATGCGGGCCACCGTCGACGAGCCAGCGTTCGGCCGGGGCCGAGCCCCGCTTCTGGGAGCCCTCCTCGGTGAGCTCGAAGCGGGTGCGCAGCGAGGTGAGGATGTCGCCCGCGGTGACCATGCCCTCGCGCTTCCAGCCGTGCTGGGCGTCCAGGGGCATCTGCTCGATGAAGCGCAGTTCGTAGTCGTGCTCCACGGCCCAGGCCAGCAGGTCCGGGGCCTCGTCGTCGTTCAGCCCCGGCATCAGGACGGTGTTGACCTTGACGGGGTTCAGGCCCGCCTCGCGGGCGGCTTCGAGGCCCTCGATGACGTCCTTGTGGCGGTCGCGGCGGGTGAGGGTCTTGAAGACGTCGGGGCGCAGCGTGTCCAGGGAGACGTTCACCCGGTCCAGGCCCGCCGCCTTCAGGGCAGGCGCGGTGCGCTTGAGGCCGATGCCGTTGGTGGTGAGGGACATCTGAGGGCGCGGCTCGAGGGCAGCGACGCGCTCCACGATGCCGACCAGGCCGGGGCGCAGCAGGGGCTCGCCGCCGGTGAAGCGGACCTCGGTGATGCCCAACTGCCGTACGGCTATGTCGATGAGGCGGACGATCTCGTCGTCCGTGAGCAGGTCGGGCTTGGCGAGCCACTGCAGGCCCTCTTCGGGCATGCAGTACGTGCACCGCAGATTGCAGCGGTCCGTCAGCGACACACGCAGATCAGTGGCCACACGGCCATAGGTGTCGATGAGCACGTGGGGCCCCCTCCACTCGTACGAACAAGCACTCAAAACCAGGACGCAGAACAAGCACTCATGTGAATCAGTTACCAGCGAGCCTACGTGACAGCACCGACAACGACGGCAAGGGATCGGCAAGCGGATCACACAAGGCGCGGATCACACAGGACACCGAGACATGGCGCGGCCGCGCCGTAGAACGTCCAGGGGACTACGGCGCGGCCGCGGATGGCAGGGAGCCTCAGTGGGCCCCGGTACCGGTGAGGGAGCGCACCTCCAGCTCGGCGTACTTGCCGGTGTCCGGCTCCTCCTTGGACAGGATGGTGCCGAGCCAGCCCATCAGGAAGCCGAACGGGATGGAGATGATGCCCGGGTTCTTCAGCGGGAACCAGGCGAAGTCGACGTCGGGGAACATCGCCGTGGGGTCGCCGGAGACGACGGGCGAGAACAGCACCAGGCCGACGGCCACGATCAGACCGCCGTAGATCGACCACAGGGCGCCCTGGGTGGTGAACCGCTTCCAGAACAGGCTGTAGAGGATCGTCGGCAGGTTGGCGGAGGCGGCGACCGCGAAGGCGAGGGCGACGAGGCCGGCGACGTTCAGGTCGCGGGCGAGGGAACCCAGGAGGATGGAGACGGCGCCGATGCCGATGGTCGCCAGACGGGCCGCCCTGACCTCCTCCTTCTCGGTGGCCTTGCCCTTCTTGATGACGTTCGCGTAGATGTCGTGGGCGAACGAGGAGGACGAGGCGAGCGTGAGGCCGGCGACCACGGCGAGGATCGTCGCGAAGGCCACCGCGGAGATCGTGGCGAGCAGGATCGCGCCCCAGGCCGAGTCGACGCCGCCCAGGTGCAGGGCGAGCAGGGGCGCCGCCGTGTTGCCGGACTTGTTGGACGCGATGATCTCTTCCTGCGAGATGAGCGCCGCAGCTCCGAAGCCGAGCGCGATGGTCATCAGGTAGAAGCCGCCGATGATGCCGATCGCCCAGTTCACGGACTTCCGGGCGGCCTTGGCGTTGGGCACCGTGTAGAAGCGGATCAGGATGTGCGGCAGGCCGGCGGTGCCGAGCACCAGGGCGATGCCGAGCGAGATGAAGTCCAGCTTGGTGGTGCCGGTCGCGCCGTACTGCAGGCCGGGCTCCAGGAACGCGGCACCCTTGCCGCTGTTCTCGGCGGCCGTGCCGAGCAGGTCGGAGATGTTGAAGTTGAACTTCAGCAGCACCAGGAAGGTGATCAGGATCGTGCCGCTGATGAGCAGCACGGCCTTGACCATCTGGACCCAGGTGGTGCCCTTCATCCCGCCGATGGAGACGTACACGATCATCAGGATGCCGACGAGGGCGACGATGAGGATCTTGCCGGCGTCGGAGGTGATGCCGAGCAGCAGCGAGACGAGGACGCCGGCGCCCGCCATCTGCGCCAGCAGGTAGAAGATCGACACGACGATCGTGGAGGTGCCTGCCGCGGTACGCACCGGGCGCTGGCGCATGCGGTACGCCAGCACGTCACCCATCGTGTAGCGGCCGGAGTTACGCAGCGGCTCGGCGACCAGGAGCAGGGCCACCAGCCAGGCGACCAGGAAGCCGATGGAGTACAGGAAGCCGTCGTATCCGAAGAGGGCGATCGCGCCGGCGATGCCCAGGAAGGACGCGGCGGACATGTAGTCGCCGGAGACGGCGAGTCCGTTCTGGAAGGCGCTGAACTGCCGTCCGCCCGCGTAGAAGTCGGCGGCGTCCTTGGTCTGCCGGCCCGCCCATACGGTGATGAAGAGGGTGGCGATGACGAAGGCGGCGAACAGGGAGATGATCAGCGGCCGGTGCTCGCTGGCCTCGTTCGCCGCGAGCTGCACTTCGCTCGCGGCGAAGTGGACCTGAGTGATCGCGGGGCTCATTCGCCGCCCTCCATCCGGGTCTTGATCGCGTGGGCCTTGGGGTCGAGCTTGGCGGAGGAGTGCCGCTCGTACCACCAGGCGATGAGGAACGTGGTGAGGAACTGGGCGAGACCGAAGACGAAGGCGACGTTGATGTTGCCGAAGAGCTTGGTGCCCATGAAGCCGCCGGCGTAGTTCGACAGCAGGACGTACAGCAGGTACCAGCTGATGAAGCCGATGGTCAGCGGGAAGGCGAAGGAGCGGTGGGAGCGGCGTAGTTCACCGAACTCAGCGCTCTCCTGCACCTCGACGAACTCCTCGGTGGTGGGGAGGTGAGGCTGGGATTTCGAGGGGGGCGGTGCGTCGGTAGCCACGGAGTCTCCTCGCGTTTGCGGTTGCGGCGTCCGAATCGGAAGCGGGCGGATGGGGATAATGGGTTGAACTGGCTCTGGACATGGCTGAGTTGTGACCTCACGGAACGTGTGGATCACGTGGGCCGAGTGGCGATGCTAGGGCCTCTCGGGCGTGATCCAACAGGGGCTCGCTGTTCCTCTGACCCCTGCACAAGGTCACGGAGCGACACGAAGGCCGGTTCAACACCCGGCCGTACTTTCGGAAGTCATTTCCTGTAAGTCGTTGCTGGCCAGGGATCACGGGAGATAGCTTCGCCCGTGCACCACTCAAGTCATGTACCTGCCCGGGCACCACCTGTGTTCGGGCCGGTTCCTTTTCCGGATGATGTGGAGACCCCATGGCTCATCTGCGCTCCAGACGCCGTCTTGCGCTAGCCGTGCCGCTCGTGCTGTCCCTCACCGCCTCGCTCGGCTTCCTGCCGGGTGTCGCCTCGGCCGCCCCGGCCGACGCCCCCGCCGCTGCCGCGGCGGAGGCCCCGAACCTCTCGTACGTGGTCAACACCAAGAAGACGGACCACGGCACGATCGAGTCGGTGAAGAAGGCGATAGCCAAGGCCGACGGCAAGGTTGTCGCGACGTACAAGAAGATCGGCGTCATCGTCGTCCACTCGGCGAACCCGGAGTTCGGCAAGCAGATTCGGGCCGTACGCGGGGTGCAGTCCGCGGGCGCTACGCGCACCTCGCCGCTGACGCCGGCGGGGACGACGGACGAGGGCGCGGCGCAGCTTCTGTCGGCTGCCGAGGCCGCCAAGGTCGAGGCCAGGGGCGCGGCCGCCGACGAGCCCCTCGAGGCGGACCAGTGGGATCTGCGCGCGATAGGCGCCGACAAGGCCGCGAAGATCAACCCGGGCAGCAAGAAGGTCACGGTCGCCGTGATCGACACGGGAGTTGACGACACCCACCCGGACCTCGCACCGAACTTCTCCGCCTCCCAGTCGGCCAACTGCGACGGCGGCGTGGCGGACACCAGCGAGGGCGCCTGGCGTCCGTACACCGCGGACGACTACCACGGCACGCATGTGGCCGGCGAGATCGCCGCGGCCCGCAACGACGTCGGCGTGGCCGGTGTCGCGCCCGGCGTGAAGGTCTCCAGCATCAACGTCACCGACCGGAAGAACGGCCTCTTCTACCCGGAGAGCGTCGTCTGCGCCTTCGTGTTCGCCGCCGACCACGGCGTGGAGATCACCAACAACAGCTACTACGTGGACCCGTGGCTCTACAACTGCATGGACGACCCGGACCAGCGGGCCATCGTCGACGCGGTGAACCGGGCGCAGCAGTACGCCACCAAGAAGGGCACCCTGCACCTCGCCTCCGCGGGCAACTCCAACCACGACCTCGACTCGGACGCGATCGTCGACGACTCCAGCCCCGACGACTCGACCCCGGTCACCCGCACCATCGACCCGCACGAGTGCTTCGACGTGCCGACCCAGCTGCCGGGCATCGTCACGGTCAGCGCGACCGGCGTCAAGAACACCAAGTCGTACTACTCCACGTACGGCAAGGGCGTCATCGACATCGCGGCGCCGGGCGGAGACCGCTTCCAGATCCCGGACACCCCGTCGAAGAACGGCCGGATCCTGTCCACGATGCCGAACAACGCGTACGGCTACCTGCAGGGCACGTCGATGGCGGCGCCGCACGCCTCCGGTGTCGCCGCGCTGCTCAAGTCCAAGTACCCGTGGGCGACTCCGGGCCAGCTCCAGGCGCTGATGAAGGCGCAGGCGGACAGCCAGGCCTGCCCGACGGACTACGACGGCAACGAGGACGGTGTCGTGGACGCCACCTGCGAGGGCGGCAAGCGCGTGAACGGCTTCTACGGCTGGGGCATCGTCAACGCGTTGCGGGCGGTCAAGTAACGCGGTAGGCAGGCCTACTTGTAGGCCTGCCTACACGTCACCGAACGAACTGGAGACTCCATGACAGCGCCTCATACGCGCTCTCGTCGCGTCATAGCGATCCCGCTCGGGATGGCCATGGCGACAGCTCTCGCCTTCCTGCCGAACGCCGGCGCCGCTGCGGCCCCGGCGGCTTCCGATGGCTCTGCGGCCGGGGCCGACGCGCCCCAGTCCCCGGCCCTCGCGGCGAAGGCGACCTCGCTCAGCTATGTCGTCAACGTCCGCCCCGGTCACGGCACTTCCTCCCACGTGAAGAAGGCCATCGCCAAGGCCGGCGGCACCGTCGTGACGTCGTACGACAAGATCGGCGTGATCGTCGCCCACTCGGCGAACGCCGACTTCGCGAAGACCATCCGCAAGGTGCGCGGTGTGGAGTCGGCGGGCTCGACGCGTACGGCGCCGCTGCCCGCGCAGTCCACGACCGATCTCGGCACCCCGAAGGTGCTCACCGCGGAGCAGGTCGCGGACGCCGAAGCGGCGCCCGGGCAGGACCCGTTGGAGCCGATGCAGTGGGACCTGCCCGCCATCAAGGCGGACAAGGCGCACGAGAAGTCGCTGGGCAGCCGGGACGTCACGGTCGCCGTGATCGACACCGGCGTGGACGACACGCACCCGGACATCGCGCCGAACTTCGACCGCAAGGCGTCGGTCAACTGTGTGTCGGGCAAGCCGGACACGGCCGACGGGGCGTGGCGGCCGAGCGCTTCCGAGAGCCCGCACGGCACGCATGTCGCGGGTGAGATCGCGGCCGCCAAGAACGGCGTCGGCGTCACGGGCGTCGCGCCGGGCGTGAAGGTCTCCGGCATCAAGGTGTCCAACCCGGACGGCTTCTTCTACACGGAGGCCGTCGTCTGCGGCTTCATGTGGGCGGCGGAGCACGGCGTCGAGGTGACCAACAACAGCTATTACACCGACCCGTGGTACTTCAACTGCAAGAACGACCCGGACCAGAAGGCCCTGGTGGAAGCCGTCTCCCGGGCCTCGCGGTACGCGGAGCGGAAGGGCGCGGTCAACCTCGCCGCGGCGGGCAACGAGAACTACGACCTCGCCGCCGACGAGATCACCGACCCGGTCTCGCCGAACGACTCCACCCCGTCGGACCGCGTGATCGACCCGTCCGAGTGCCTTGACATCCCGACCCAGTTGCCGGGCATCGTCACGGTCGCGTCGACGGGAGCGAAGGGCATCAAGTCGTCCTTCTCCAACCATGGCCTGGGAGTCATCGACATCGCGGCCCCCGGCGGCGACTCGACGGCCTACCAGACCCCGGCCCCGCCCGCCACCAGCGGCCTCATCCTGGGCCCGGTACCCGGCGGCAAGTGGGGCTACATGGCCGGTACATCGATGGCCTCCCCGCACGCCGCGGGCGTGGCCGCACTCATCAAGTCGACGCACCCGTACGCCCCGCCGGCCCTGGTGAAGGCCCTCCTGTACACGGAGGCCGACGCCGTACCGTGCACCGACCCGTACGACATCGACGGCGACGGCAAGATCGACGCGGTCTGCGAGGGCGGCAAGAACCGCAACGGCTTCTACGGCGCGGGGATGGTGGACGCGCTGGACGCGGTGACGAAGTAGCACGCTTGTAGGGGTGCGACGAAGTAGCACGCTTGTAGAGGTGCTCCGGGCCGGGCGGGCGATCCGTCCGGCCCGGCCGTCTTTGTACGGCAGGATCTCCTCATGACCGGTATCGAGTACCTCTGGTCCGCGCTGGGCGGCGATCCCGCCCTTCTCTCGCGGGTCTCCACCGTCGTACGGGACGGAGCGCTCGACGCGCGCTTGCCGGTACGGGAGTTGGCGCGAAGCTGTGTGGGTGCGTGTGCGCTCGCGGCCGCCGAGCTCGGCGCGCGCCGTACCGGGCGAGAAGTCCCCGCGGTGCGGGTCGATGACGGAGCCGTCGCCACCGCGTTCGTGAGTGAGCGGCATCTGCTCGTGAACGGGCGGGCGCCGGTCACCTTCGCGCCGTTGTCGCGGTTCTGGCGCACGGCGGATGGATGGGTGCGTGCGCACGCGAACTACCCGCATCATCGGGCGCGGTTGCTCGGGGCTCTGGGGCTGTCCGCGGACGCGTCCGTCGAGACCGTGAGCGCCTGCCTCGCGGAGCGGTCGGCCGCGGAGGTGGAGGGCACGGTGTACGCGGCCGGGGGGCTCGCCGTGGCGCTGCGTACGGCCCAGGAGTGGGCCGCGCACGAGCAGGGCGCGGCCGTGTCCGGGCGCGGACTGCTGGAGCGGGGCCGGACGGCTCCCTCGGGGGTACGCGTCCTCGCACCCCTCGACGGTGATCCGCTGTTGCCCGCGGCAGGGCTGCGCGTGCTCGACCTCACGCGCGTCATCGCCGGGCCCGTCGCCACCCGCACCCTCGCGCTCCTCGGCGCGGACGTCCTGCGGATCGACCCGCCGCGGCTGCCCGAACTCGCCGACCAGCACGCGGACACGGGCTTCGGCAAGCGGTCCGCCACGCTCGATCTCACGGCCGGGCGGCGCGACTTCGAGGAACTGCTCGCCTCGGCGGACGTCGTCGTCACCGGCTACCGTCCCGGAGCCCTGGACCGCTTCGGGCTCACGCCGGAGGCGCTGGCCGAGCGCAGGCCCGGGATCGTGGTGGCGCAACTGTCCGCGTGGGGCGCGTACGGGCCGTGGGGCGGGCGGCGCGGCTTCGACAGCCTGGTGCAGGTGGCGACGGGCATCGCGGCGCTGGAGGGTTCCGAGGAGAAGCCCGGCGCCCTGCCCGCCCAGGCCCTCGACCACGGCACCGGGTATCTGCTGGCCGCCGCGGTACTGCGCGCGGTCACGGACCAGTCGGACGAGGGCGGCACGCGGTTCGTGCGGCTGGCGCTGGCGCAGACGGCGTCGTGGCTGGTGAACGGGATCGTACGAGGCGAGAGGCCGGCGGACGCTTCGTACGAAAGCCCGGCGCCCTGGCTCAGCGAGACGGACAGCGGGCTTGGCCGACTGCGGTACGCCCTGTCGCCGGTGTCCTTCGACGGTGGGCCCGGGGACTGGTCGCGGCCGCCGGGGCCGTGGGGCACGGATGCCGCGCGGTGGACGTGAGCGGCGCGGTTCCGCGGGCCCGGGCTGAGTCGCGCGGGCGGTCGGCGGCGTATCCAGAGGCGGAAAGTTGTTCCGTCAGTTGTTCTCCAGGGCTTGCCCGGATCTGAACGACTGGTGAAGATCCTGAGGTGAGTTCGATAAGACCGAGTGCCGGCTCTGGCGGTGAGGTGGGCGCCGCCCGGGGGAGCATGGCCGGGGGGCGGCGGGCCGTCGCCCTTCTCGTCCTGGTGGCCCTTGCCGCGTTGATCCCGCTGCTCGGGCCGCCCCTCGCCCTGCGGGGCACGGGTGAGGCCGCCCTGCCCGCCGACGGGGGAATCGCCCTGCTGCGTACGGTTCTTTTCGCGGCCGTGTGTGTCTCGGCGGGCGAACTGTTCGCCGCCCGGCTGGCCCGCCGGGTGCCGGGGGCGCCCCTGGACGACAAGCCCCGCAGCTGGGCGCCGGTCGCGGCGGGCGCCGGCTTCGTGGCCGCGCTGTGCCTTGCCTCGGTGGTGGCCAACGGCAACCTGGTGCCGCGCCGGCTCTCCGACATGGACATCGGCGGCCTCTACGAGACCCGTGACGGGATGCTCGCGCTCCTGGAGGTCAACGCGTTCGTGGTGGCGGGCCTGTGCGCCCTGTCGCGCCGGCCGGCGAACCAGGTGTGGCCGCTGGCCGCGGTGGCTGTCGCGGAGGCGCTGCGGGCCCATCCCACGACGGAGTACAGCCCGCTGCTCGGCTCGGGCCTGACGCTCGTTCATGTGACGTGCGCGGCCCTGTGGGTCGGCGGCCTGCTGCACGTTCTGCGCCTGCTGCGGCGCTGGCGCGACCCGGAGGCGGGCGCCGCGCTTCTCGGGCTCTACGCGCGCGTGGCGGCCGTTCTGTTCGCCGCGATCACCGTGACGGGCGTGGGCAGCACCCTGCGCCGGATGCCGGCCGGCACGGTCCTGGACCAGCTGACGACGACGGCGTACGGCCGCGTCCTGCTCGCCAAGCTGCTCCTCGTGGCCGCCGTCGCCGCCCTCGCCCTGTGCGCACGCCGGCGCCTGCGCAGGGCCGCCGACCCGCTCACCGCCTACTCCCCCGCCCGTGCGGAAGTCGTCGCCCTGGGGGCGGTGGTCACGGTGTCCGCCGTGCTTACGGCGCTGCCGGTGCCGATTCGCTGGTGACAGGCGTCCGCCGCCCGCCTACTGCGCTCATCACCCCACGAACCAGCAGGAGTTGCGCGGCGATATAGGTGCCCATGATCCAGAACTCGGGCCGCGGGAGCTGCGGCCATTCGGCGACTCCGGTCGCGATGAGCGTGTCCGAGAGCATGAAGAGGGCGCCTCCGAGGGCGGCGGTGAGGCCGAGCCGGGTGGCTCGGTACGCCATGGCCGTGAGCAGCACGCTGTAGGCGGCGACTGAGAGACGGAGTTCGGGTGGCAGGTCCGGCCACAGGAGCGCCACGGTCGTGACGAGGGCGACGCCGTAACCGGCCGCCGGCCAGGCGGCACGCGCGCGTGGAGCCCCATTTTCCGCTTCGCGCCCTAGGGAGGCGTGTTTCTTGAAGAGCACCAGGTAGCAGACGTGCCCGGCCGCGAAGGAACCCATCCCGGCGAGGAACGCCGCGTCGACGTCGAACAGCAGGAGCACGTCGCCTCCCCAGCCGAACAGGAGCGCGGCGACAAGGAGTCGAGGCCCGCCACGAAGGCCCACATGGGCGGCGAGCAGCGGCATCAGGAGCGGCTTGGCGAGGGCGTGCCCGAGGCCGGAACCGGCCACCAGGCAGACAAGGTCGACGACGGTGACGACACCGAAGGCGGCGAGCGGCACGCGCGCGTGCCGTTCGGCGCGGCGGCCTGGGCTCACGCGACGTTCCCGGTGACCGTCCCCGTGGCCGTCTCCGAGACCGCGTCACCGACCTCCTCGTTACCGCCAGGAGCCGCCGGCTGCCAGCCCGGCCCCCGGAACACCCGCCCCGCCCGCTCACGCCAACTGCCCGCCGCCCGCAGGTCCCTGGCGATGGCGGCGTACTCGTGCGTGGCGACGCGCAGGGGGTTGTAGGTGTCGATGTTCTTCGTCAGCCCGTACACCGGCCGCTCGGTCTCCGGGACGAACGAGCCGAAAAGCCGGTCCCAGACGATGAGGATCCCGCCGAAGTTGCGGTCCAGATAGCCCCCTTGGGAGGCGTGGTGGACTCGGTGGTGGGAGGGCGTGTTGAAGACGAACTCGAAGGCGCGGTGCAGCTTTCCGATGCGCTCGGTGTGGATCCAGAACTGGTACACGAGGTTCGCGGACGAGCAGAACGCGAGCGCCGCCGGGTGCACACCCAGGGCGACGAGAGGCACGTAGAACGGCCAGACGGTCCAGGTCGTCCACGGCTGCCTGAGTGCGGTGGTGAGGTTGAACTTCTGGCTGGAGTGGTGCACCACATGGCAGGCCCACAGGATGCGGATGACGTGATGTCCGCGATGCGACCAGTAGTAGAAGAAGTCCTGGGCGAGCAGCATCAGCGGGACGGTCCACCACAGGACGGGCACGCGCAGGGGCGTGAGTTCATAGACGGCCGTGTAGATGGCGACGATCGGAATCTTCCACAGCAGGTCGAAGCCCAGACTGCCCAGCCCCATGGAGACGCTCGTCACGGCGTCCTTCGCCTCGTACCCCGCGGCCTCCTCATCCGGATGGATCCGGACACTCACCATTTCGACAACGGTGAGCAGCACAAAGGCGGGTATCGACCACAGCACGACATCGGGCAGGTTCGGCATGTGTGCACCGTAGAGCGGCCGTTGACCTGCGGCCAGACGTTGTTACCCACAAGTATTACCTGGGGTACGCGCTTGCTTCTTGGCCGACTCCACCAAGAGGCGCAGCCGGCGGGGGCGCTGACGGAGGTTCGGGGGCGCGTGGCGCGGACTCCGGCGAACGGGCTGTCAGTCGTGACCTTTATCCTCGGTGACCATGCTCGAAGACCGTACGACCGCAGCCTCCGCAGCCTCGTGGCCGGCCGCGTATCCGCAGGGATACGCGGTGGTCGACGTGGAGACCACCGGACTGGCCCGCGACGACCGCATAGTGTCGGCCGCGGTCTACCGGCTGGACGCACGCGGCGAGGTCGAGGACCACTGGTACACGACGGTCAATCCGGAGCGGGATCCCGGGCCGGTGTGGATACACGGTCTGACGAGCGAGGCGCTCGAAGGGGCGCCTCTTTTCCCGGAGATCGCCGAGGAGTTCGCGGCCCGGCTCGACGGCCGTGTGCTCGTCGCGCACAACGCCGTCTTCGACTGGTCGATGATCGCGCGGGAGTACGCGCGCGCGGAGCGCGAGGCGCCGGTCCGTCAGCGGCTGTGCACGATCGCGCTCTCCAAGGAGCTGCGCCTGCCCCTGGCCAACCACAAGCTGGAGTCGCTCGCCGCGCACTTCGGCGTCGTACAGGAGCGGGCGCACCACGCCCTGGACGACGCGCGCGTGCTCGCCGAGGCGTTCCGGCCGAGCCTGCACGCCGCCGCGCGCGACGGCGTACGACTGCCGCTGCTTGAGTGCCGGCCGCTCACCGAGTGGGCGGACGGGCCCTCGCCGCGCATCGGCCCTCAGTCGGGCGGCGGGGGCTACGGCGGTTACGGGCCCGGGAGTTGGCGCCCCTCCCGCAAGCGGCCCGCGTGCCCGTACCCCAACCCGGGCTGGTACGAACCGGGCAGACCGCTCAAGCAAGGCATGCGGATCGCGTTCTCCGGGGACACCTCGGTCGACCGCGAGCTCCTGGAGGACCGTGCCGTCGACGCCGGACTCCATGTCTCGACGAGCCTGTCCCGCCGCACCAGCCTCCTCGTCACGAACGACCCGGACTCCGGTACGTCGAAAGTGGTCAAGGCCCGCCAGTACGGCACGCCGGTCGTCGACGAGGCGGCCTTCGGGCAGCTCCTTCTGGATGTGGAGCCGGCCGAGGGGGCGTGAGGGATGGGGCGCTCTCGGACCACGGCACGAGATTCCCGCGTACGGCAAGAGGTCCGGGCGTACGACGAGAGATCCGGGCGTACGGGTGATTGGCGGGCGACTCGCCCCGTGGCCGCTCGCCCGTGCCGTGTCGGCGGCCCACCCTGTGGCGCATGGCACGTTGCGAGGTCTGCGGAAACGACTACGGGATGTCCTTCGAGGTGCACGCGCAGGGCGCGGTCCATGTCTTCGACTGTTTCGCCTGCGCCATCCACCGTATGGCACCCATCTGCGAACACTGTCGCGTCCAGATCATCGGCCAGGGCGTCGAGGTCGGAGGCCAGTGGTTCTGCGGGGCGCACTGCGCCCGCTCGGAGGGGAAGGTGGGGATCATCGACAAAGTGTGAGCTCGCCCAGTGCGCTCCTCCGGCGCACGATCGACGTCCGGTGCGCCGGAGGAGCGCGACGGTGGCGAGGGCGCGAGCGCGCGGAGGCCCGACGAAGGAGGGCTGAGCACGGTCGCGCCCTCGCCACCGGCTGTAGCGCTCCGCAGGCGCACAATCGATACAGCCCTCGGCGGACCCTCCGTCGAGGGCCGATTCTTGCGGGGGTAACGTCAATGGGGTGTACCGCTTCCTGTTGTCCCGGCAGTGGGTGATCCTCACGCTGGTCGCCCTGCTCCTCATCCCCACGATGATCAGGCTGGGCTTCTGGCAGATGCACCGCTACGAGGAGCGCACGGCCCGGAACGAGCTGGTCGCCGAGGCGCTGGACGCCAAGCCGGTGCCCGTGGAGCAGCTCACCTCCCCCGGACACACGGTCACCACCGACGAGCGGTACCGCAGCGTGACGGCGAAGGGCCGCTTCGACACCGAAGACGAGGTCGTCGTCCGCCGCCGCACCAACTCCGACGACGAGGTCGGCTACCACGTCCTGACGCCCTTCGTCCTCGAGGACGGCAAGGTCCTGCTGGTCAACCGGGGCTGGATCCCCGGGGCCCCGACCCAGACGGCGTTCCCCAAGATCCCCGCACCGCCCCGCGGCGAGATCACCGTCACCGGTCGGCTCATGCCCGACGAGACGACCGAGGCGAGCGGTATCAAGAACCTCGAGGGCCTGCCGGACCGGCAGATCATGCTGATCAACAGTGAGCAGGAGGCCCGCCGCCTCGGCGAGCAGGTCGTCGGCGGCTACATCGTGCTGACGGCACCCGCGCCGAAGGGCAACTCCCCTGAACTGATCGGCAAGCCCGGCGACGAGGACGCCGCACTGAACTACGCGTACGCGATCCAGTGGTGGCTCTTCGCGCTGGGCGTCCCCGTGGGCTGGGTGATCCTGGTCCGCCGTGAGCGCCGGGACCGGGCGGAGGCGGCGGCGAAGACGGACGCGCCTGAGGCGGCGGAGCCGGCCTCCGTATAGGCGGACCGCCCGTCAGCGACACCAGCCGCCCCATAGGGCGGACCGCGCGGAAGCGACACCAGCCGCCCTATAGGCAGACCGCCAGAAGCGACACGGCCGCCGTATAGCCGGACCGCACGAGGTGACACCGGCCACTGTGCGGCCGTGACCGCCAGAAACGAGACCGGCCACCGCGCGGCCGCAGCCGCCCGAGGCGAGACCGCCGACCGTACGGCCCTGACCGCACGAGGTAACACCGGCACCGCGCGGCCGTGGTCGCCGGAGGCGAGACCCGCGGCCGTAACCTCCAGAGACGAGACCGGCCGCCGTGCGGCCGTAACCTCCAGAGACGAGACCGGCCGCCGTGCGGCCGTAGCCGCCAGAGGCGAGACCCGTCGGCCGTACAGCCCGGACCGCCGACACGCCTCCCGCCTGATTGGTCACCGGCCGTGACGGGAACCCGTCCCCCGTGCACTCATCGAACGAGCCCAAGCCACCCGTCCCCGCCATCGAGGACTACGCGCTGATCGGCGACCATCAGACCGCCGCCCTGATCGGGCGGGACGGTTCGATCGACTGGCTGTGCCTGCCCCGGTTCGACTCGGCGGCCTGCTTCGCGAAGCTGCTGGGGGACGAGGAGAACGGTCACTGGAGGCTCGCGCCGAAGGGGGCGGGGGCCTGCACGCGACGCGCGTACCGGCCGGACTCGCTCGTGCTCGACAGCGAATGGGAGACCCCGGAGGGGACGGTGCGCGTCACCGACCTGATGCCGCAGCGCGACCGCTCCCCCGACGTCGTACGCGTCGTCGAGGGGCTCGAGGGCCGCGTGACCATGCACAGCGCCCTTCGCCTGCGGTTCGACTACGGCTCGATCGTGCCGTGGATGCGCAAGTCGGACGGACATCGGGTGGCCGTCGCGGGCCCGGACTCGGTGTGGCTGCGCAGCGAACCCAAGGTGCGCACCTGGGGCAGGGACTACAGCACGCACTCGGAGTTCACGGTCGCCGAGGGCGAGAAGGTCGCCTTCGTGATGACCTGGCACCCCTCGCACGAGCCACGCCCCCCGCTCATCGACCCGCACGAGGCACTGGCCTCCAGCGTCGACGACTGGCGGGCGTGGGCGTCCCGCTGCCGTTACCAGGGACCACACCGGGACGCGGTCGTCCGCTCCCTGATCACGCTCAAGGCCCTCACCTACGCGCCGACCGGCGGCATCGTCGCGGCGCCCACCACCTCGCTCCCGGAGGAGATCGGCGGCGTACGCAACTGGGACTACCGCTACTGCTGGCTGCGCGACTCCACGCTCACCCTGGGAGCGCTGCTGGCCTGCGGCTACCAGGAGGAGGCCGAGGCCTGGCGCGACTGGCTGCTGCGCGCGGCGGCGGGCGACCCGGCGGACCTGCAGATCATGTACGGGCTCGCGGGCGAGCGGCGGATTCCCGAGTACGAGGTGCCGTGGCTGCCCGGATTCCAGGGCTCGTTTCCGGTCCGGATCGGCAATGACGCCGTACGCCAGTTGCAGCTGGACGTGTACGGCGAGGTCATCGACTCTCTGGCGCTGGCGCTGCGCGCGGGACTGCCGACCAAGCCGCACATGTGGAGTCTGCGGCTGGCCCTGATGGAGTTCCTGCGGTCGAACTGGCGCAAGCCCGACGAGGGCCTGTGGGAGGTACGCGGTCCGCGCCGCCACTTCGTGCACTCGAAGATCATGGCGTGGGTGGCCGCCGACCGCACCGTCCGCGCCCTGGAGGAGAACCCCGGCCTGAGCGGCGACCCGGACCACTGGCGCGCGATGCGCGACGAGGTGCACCACGAGGTGTGCGAGCGCGGCTACGACCCGGAGCGGAACACCTTCACGCAGTTCTACGGCTCCCGGGAACTGGACGCCTCGCTGCTGCTCATCCCCCGTACCGGCTTTCTGCCGCCGGACGATCCGCGGGTGACCGGCACGATCGACGCGATACGCGACGAGCTCGCGCACGACGGTTTTCTGCGCCGGTACTCCTCGGACCAGACGGTGGTCGACGGGCTGCCGGGCCATGAGGGCGCGTTCCTGGTCTGCTCGTTCTGGCTCGCGGACGCGCTGCATCTGACGGGGCGTACGAAGGAGGCGCGCGAGCTGTTCGAGCGCCTGCTCGCGCTCTGCAACGACGTGGGGCTGTTGTCCGAGGAGTACGACCCCGTCGCGTGCCGTCAGCTCGGCAACTTCCCGCAGGCGTTCAGCCATATCGGCCTGGTGGGCACCGCCCTCACGCTGTTCGGCGAGGAGGGGGCAGGATAGGGGCATGGATCTTGGACTGAAGGACCGTGTCTACGTCGTCACCGGGGCCACTCGCGGCCTGGGCAATGCCTCCGCGCGGGAACTCCTCGCGGAAGGCGCGAAAGTGATCATCACGGGCCGGGACGAGAAGACGGTGGCCGAGGCCGTCGCGGCTCTCGGCCCGAACGCCCATGGAGTCGCCGTCGACAACGCCGACCCTGCGGCCGCGACGAGCCTGACAGCGGCCGCACGGGAGCGTTTCGGTGGCTTCGACGGCATCCTGATCAGCGTCGGCGGCCCGGCGCCCGGCTTCGCCGCCGACAACACGGACGAGCAGTGGCAGTCGGCGTTCGAGTCGGTCTTCCTGGGCGCGGTCCGGCTGGCCCGCGCGGCCGCCGCGGAGCTGGCCGAGGGCGGGGTCATCGCCTTCGTGCTCTCCACTTCGGTGTACGAGCCGATCGCGGGCCTGACCATCTCCAACGGCCTGCGCCCTGGGCTCGCGGGCTTCGCCAAGTCACTCTCGGACGAAGTCGGCCCGCGCGGCATCCGCGTCGTGGGCGTGCTTCCCGGCCGTATCGCCACGGACCGCCTGCGCCAGCTCGACGGCCTGTCACCCGACCCGGAGGCCACCCGCGCGGCCAACGAGTCCCGCATCCCGCTGCGCCGCTACGGCACCCCGGAGGAGTTCGGGCGCACGGCCGCGTTCCTGCTGTCACCGGCCGCGTCGTACGTGACGGGGGTCATGGTTCCTGTTGACGGCGGGGCTCGCCGCGGGTTCTAACGGGTCCCAACGGTTCTAACTGACCCGTTCCGCCCGGTGTTTGACCCCGCGGAGGCGTACCTCGGCGGGCAGCGCGGCCAGACCGGCGGAGTCCCTGGCGTGGGCGAGGGCCTGGGTCGTCAGGCCGTGCAGCGCGTCACCGGGGTCGACATGTGGTTCGAGGAGCAGCTGGACCCGTGCTTGAGGCGTGCTCCGCTTGCCGGTCAGCGCCGTCTGTGCGCGCTGCACGCCGTCGAGTGCGCCCGCCTCGCCGGTCAGTACGCCCTCCAGGGCGCGGCCGCGCAACAGGGCCCCCTCGCCGTCGCCGGTGTCGACGAGCACCTCGGCCAGCCGACGCCGTCGTAGTACCGCTGTCAGCCACCACAGGGCGAGCAGCAGGGCGACGGCGAGTACGGCGATGACGGTGGGCCACCACCAGCCCTCGTCCCGCCAGCGGGTCCGGCCCGTGTCGCTCAGCAGCACGTCCCGCTGCCCGTCGTGGACCCACCACGAGGGCGGTTCGAGGCCGAGACCGACGGCGAGCACGGAGCCGCCGCCCACGATCAGGAGCAGGCCGGCGAGCCCGACGAGAACACGGTTGACGATCCTGAGCACCGGCCGTCACCCCTTCCGGTTCTTGTTCGCCCGCGCCACATGCACCGAAAGGGCGGGCCGCCGGGCCAGCCCGAGCCCTTTGATGCCCTCGGCGAGCACGGCGTCCAAGTCGGCGCGTACATCGTCGAGTTCACGGAAGTGCGACACCGCCCGCGCGGTGACCTTCCTCCGCCTCACCCGGACCCGTACCGAGCGCACCCCGGAGACCTCCATGGCCCGGTCACGCAGCGCCATGGCGGCCGCACCCCGGTGCAGACCGGCCCGTACGTCGGTGTGGGGGCGGCGCATCGTCAGTACGTCCCGCATCCCGGGCGTCACGGCGAGCACGAGCAGCCAGACGCCGAGAGCCGCCGCGACCCCGGCGCCGACGAGCACCCAGATGTCGTCGAGGGGCCGCTCGGCGAGCTCCCGGGCGAGGTTTCTGCGCCAGGCCATGGCGGGCCGGTCGAAGCGCACGGAGACGATGTCGTACAGCAGAAGGCCCGCGCCGGCCAGGACCAGCAGCGCGATGATGCCCGCGGGGATACGGCGTACGGACCAGAAGCGGCCGTTCCCGTCGTCCGTGTCGTCAGTGGTGGGCAGCGGGTCGTAGTCCGCCGCGGACGCGGACTGGCCGAGTTCGCTCTCGGCGGCCTTCTCGATGACGGGCAGCTGACGGGTGCTCTCGGAGCCCTGGGACTCGCTCATTGGGTCCTCCCCTGTGCCGCGCCGCGTGCCTGCGCGGAGTGCAGGCGCTCCACCTGGACGGCGACCTCGGGCACCTCCATACCCGCCAGCATCCTTACCCGCTGGGTGACTTGGCGACGCACAGCGGCGCACTGGGCGCCGATGTCGGAGGGGTAGTCGAGTTCGAGGCCGACCCGGACGCGGGCGGTGTCGATGGGGGTCCCCCCGCTCGAGCGAAGCCGAGAGTGGGGGCGGACGACGACCGTGGCGTGCGGCGGTCCGGCCTCCGGGGGCAGCACGCCCAGGGCCTCGCGCGCCGCCTGCGCGGCGATCTTCGCGACGACCTGGTCGGCGATGCGGAGCGCACCGCGCTCGGCCGGTGCGACGGTGCCGCCGGGGCTGCCCGGCCGGAGGGGTGCCCCCGCCGCGGCGAGCTCACCGCTCACGTGCGTCACCGCCGCCGGTCGCCGCGGGTACGGAAGAAGTCACCGACTTCCAGGTCGCCCTCAAGGAAGCGGCCGACTACGAAGCCGACGGCGCCGAGGGCTGCCACGAGGAGGAAGGCACCGAACCCGCCGAAGTATCCGGCGAAGCCCAGCGCCATTCCGGCGATCATGCCGATCGCGGCCATGCTCATGCTGCGCTCCTCTGCGCATCAAGGGGGGCGGGTACTGCTGGCGAGTACTACTCGAGTACTACTGAAGCCGGGTCTCCGTTTCCCCTTCTTCTTCCTCTTCCGGCAGTTTGACATCGCTGACCGCGATATTGACCTCGACGACTTCAAGGCCCGTCATCCGCTCGACGGCCGAGATGACGTTCTCGCGCACGGCGCCGGCGACCTCGGTGATCGAAACGCCGTAGTCGACGACGATCTCCAGGTCGAGCGCCGTCTGCACCTCGCCGACCTCGGCCTTCACGCCCCGGGTCACCGACTTCGCACCGCCCGGGACCCGGTCCCGCACCGCTCCGAAGGTGCGCGAGAGCCCGCTGCCCATCGCATGCACCCCGAGCACATCGCGGGCCGCGAGCCCGGCGATCTTCTCCACCACACCGTCCGCGATGGTCGTACGTCCCCGGGAAGCCGGGTCGCCTCCACCGCGCTTGGTCACACTGGGCCTGCTGCGGGGCTGTACCTCCGGCGCCCCTTTCTCGGCCTCGGGGTTCTCCGTCCGGTTCCGCTGCGTCACATCCGTCATCGCCCTGCGTCCCTTCCGGCTGGTACTCCTTCCTTCACACTAAGTGTGGTTGCACGGCAGCGCACCAGTCGCTGCGGCAGGCTGGAGCAATGATGGCGGACCAGTGGACCCGGGCAGTGCGACGTCAGCTCGGCTTCGGCAGACTTCTCCCGCTGGGTGGCCCGCGAGACGGCGCCTGGATCACGGAGCGGGCGGCCGAGTCCGTACTGCGCCGCGCCGCACGCCATGTGCCGGGCGCACACCTCGGCACGCTACGGCTCGCACTCGCCGACCCGAACGAGACGCACGAACCGGCGGTACCGCCTCCGCCGAGCGCCCTCCCGCCGGGTCCACTGCGGATCAACGCCGACTTCACAGCGACCCTCGCGACCGGCGAACCCCTCCCCGCCGTCGCGTCCCGCCTCCGGGCGACCCTCGCCGAGGCAGCCACGGAGCGACTCGGGCTGACGGTCACGGAGGTGGATCTACGGGTGACGGGGTTGCTGGAGGAGAGGGAGGCGGGCGCTACGGAGGACGACGAGACGGACGTACGCCCTGATGAGCCCAAACGTCCCACGGAGCCGGAGGCGGACGACGAGTCCCGAGTGGCTGCGGCAGCGCTGGCTGTGCCGGGGGTGTCCCGCCTGACGGGCACACTCGCCGGCCTGGGCCGCGCGGTGCACATCGAGGAGCGGCCAGGCGAGACGACGCTTCCCCGCCGTCACGTCCGCATCGAGCTGGAGGCCCGCGCCAGCCACCGCACACTGGACGTAGCCCGTGAGGTCCGAGAGGCGGCAAGTGCAGCCCTGCCGGACCACCCGTCGGTGGCAGTGCTGATCACAGGGGTGACGGACTGAGCGGTGGGCCCAGTCAGACGCGCCCTGTCAGGGGCGCGGGGCTGTATCAATTTGCGGCTCCGCCGCGCAGACGCGATCAACCACAACGCACCCGCAGCTCAGAACCGGCCCTCCAGTGGAGCGTCAGTCGCCAACCCCCGCAAGGTCCCGCAACCGCCGCCCCTGCGCCGCCCGCTCCGCGACCCGCTGGTCCTCATACGTGCGGTCAACGGCACCCTGAAGCAACGCCTTCGTCTCGACCAGCGCATCCCGCGGCGCAGCCAACAACGCCGCCCCCAAGTCCCGTACCGCGTCATCCAACTGCCCCACCGGCACAGCCAGATTCGCCAGCCCGGTGCTCACGGCCTCCTCGGCCGTCACAAACCGCCCGGTCGCGCAGATCTCCAGCGCACGGGCGTACCCGACGAGCCCCACCAGCGGATGCGTCCCCGTGAGGTCGGGCACGAGCCCGAGGCTGGTCTCGCGCATGGCGAACTGCACATCGTCCGCGACCACACGCAGATCGCAGGCCAGCGCGAGCTGGAAGCCCGCCCCGATGGCATGCCCCTGCACGGCGGCGATGGACACGATGTCGCTACGCCGCCACCAGGTGAAACCTTCCTGGTAGCCGGCGATCGTCGCATCGAGCTCGGCATCGGAACCGCGTGCGAGATCGATGAACGACGGCTCGCCCTCGAACCCCTCGGGCGTGAACGCCTGCCGGTCGAGCCCGGCGGAGAAGGATTTGCCCTCCGCGCGCAGCACGACAACGCGAACGGTGCCCGGCAGCAGCCGCCCCGCTTCGGCCAGCGCCCGCCACAGAGCGGGGCTCTGCGCATTGCGCTTGGCCGGATTGGTCAGCGTCACCGTGGCGATCGCCTCGTCGACGGTGAGCCGTACGCCGTCCTTGTCGAGTACCGGGTCGAGCGAAGCCATGGGGCGCCTCCGATGCGTGCGGTCAGAGCGGGTGCCGTACGTACGCACCCTCAAGTGACTGCACAGTAACCACCCAGCCGATCACCCGACCGACCGGGTGGCCACCATCGGAGAACGAGGAGCCGCCCGGCTTCAGGCCGAGGCGGCCTTCTTACCGCGGGTCGCTCCGCCACGCCCTCGGAGCGTGACACCCGACTCGCTGAGCATCCGGTGGACGAAGCCATACGAGCGGCCGGTCTCCTCGGCCAGTGCCCGGATGCTCGCACCGGAGTCATACTTCTTCTTCAGGTCTGCCGCGAGCTTGTCGCGCGCGGCGCCGGTTACCCGGCTGCCCTTCTTCAGAGTCTCGGCCACCCGTGCCTCCTCATGGGAAGTGCGCTCTGGACTTCTCATGATCACCCCTCAAGAGCTTCCTGGCCACCCATTCGGCAAGGTCCGTAGGACAAGCTTTGAGTCGCGGAAGCTCATCCTCACGAGCGGAATCCGATATTCCGGGCGGCGGTGTCCGTACGGCCGAACGGGTTCACACGCGAAGGTCCAGGTCAGCGGAGCGGGGTGACCTGGACCTTGCGGGCCGAGGGCCCGGTCGCGGAATCCGTGTAGGACACACCTCGGTACGAGGAGATCTCACACAGATGATGGATCACGGATGAGCCGAATGATCCATACGCAGTTGATCAGTCATTCGATCAAGCCCTGCTGACCCGGGCACCGCCTCCGGTAGGAGGCCTCCCGGGCCGAACGGGACTCAGGCGAGGGCGACGAGGTCCGCGTAGTCCGCGCCCCACAGGTCCTCGACGCCGTCGGGCAGCAGGATGATCCGCTCCGGCTGGAGGGCGTCGACCGCGCCCTCGTCGTGGGTGACCAGGACGACGGCTCCCTTGTAGGTACGCAGGGCGCCGAGGATCTCCTCGCGGCTGGCCGGGTCGAGGTTGTTGGTCGGTTCGTCGAGGAGGAGGACGTTCGCGGACGACACCACGAGGGTGGCGAGCGCGAGGCGGGTCTTCTCGCCGCCGGAGAGGACCCGGGCCGGCTTGTCGACGTCGTCGCCGGAGAACAGGAAGGAGCCGAGCGTCTTGCGTACCTCGACGAGGTCGAGGTCGGGGTTCGCGGAGCGCATGTTCTCCAGCACCGTGCGGTCCGGGTCGAGGGTCTCGTGCTCCTGCGCGTAGTAACCGAGCTTGAGCCCGTGGCCCTCGATGACCTGGCCGGTGTCGGGCTTCTCCACACCGCCGAGAAGCCTCAACAGGGTGGTCTTTCCAGCGCCGTTGAGGCCGAGGATGACGACGCGCGAGCCCTTGTCGATGGCCAGGTCGACGTCGGTGAAGATCTCCAGGGAGCCGTACGACTTCGACAGGCCTTCGGCCATGAGCGGGGTCTTGCCGCAGGGCGCGGGCTCGGGGAAGCGGAGCTTTGCGACCTTGTCGGACTTGCGCTCGGCCTCCAGACCGGCCAGCAGCTTGTCGGCACGGCGGGCCATGTTCTGCGCGGCGACGGTCTTGGTGGCCTTGGCGCGCATCTTGTCGGCCTGCGAGTGGAGGGCGGAGGCCTTCTTCTCGGCGTTCTGCCGCTCGCGCTTACGGCGCTTCTCGTCGGCCTCGCGCTGCTGCTGGTAGAGCTTCCAGCCCATGTTGTAGACGTCGATCTGGGAACGGTTGGCGTCCAGGTAGAACACCTTGTTGACGACCGTGTCGACGAGATCGACGTCGTGGGAGATCACGATGAAGCCGCCGCGGTAGTTCTTCAGGTAGTCGCGCAGCCAGACGATCGAGTCGGCGTCGAGGTGGTTCGTCGGCTCGTCGAGGAGCAGGGTGTCGGCGTCCGAGAAGAGGATGCGGGCCAGCTCGATACGACGGCGCTGACCGCCGGAAAGCGTATGCAGGGGCTGGCCGAGCACCCGGTCCGGCAGGTTGAGCGCGGCGGCGATGGTGGCGGCCTCGGCCTCGGCGGAGTATCCGCCCTTGGTGAGGAACTCCGTCTCCTGGCGCTCGTACTGCTTGAGCGCCTTCTCACGGGTGGCGCCCTGGCCGTTCGCGATGCGCTGTTCGTTGTCGCGCATCTTACGGATCAGGGTGTCCAGGCCGCGCGCGGAGAGGATGCGGTCGCGGGCGAGCATGTCGAGGTCGCCGGTACGCGGGTCCTGCGGGAGGTAGCCGACCTCGCCGGAGCGGGTGACGGTGCCCGCGGCGGGCGTGCCCTCACCTGCGAGGACCTTGGTGAGCGTGGTCTTGCCCGCACCGTTGCGGCCGACCAGGCCGATGCGGTCGCCCTTGGCGATACGGAAGGTGGCGGACTCGATGAGGATGCGGGCACCGGCACGCAGCTCGATACCGGAGGCGGAAATCACGGACAGACTCCAGGGCAGGGTCGATGACGGGGTGGGCGATTGAGGGGTGCCGCGCGTAGCGCGCCGTTGGAAGGGCGGTGGCGGGCGACGGGCGGGAGTTCACGCCGTCTAATGCGCGAGGAGAATGGCCATGGGGCCAGTCTAACGGGGGTCTGCAAGCAGTTTTTCTGTGCGCGCATGTTCTACGTCACCTTTGCGGCCCGGGAGTTCATCGCCCTCGAGATTTCCGCTCGGAGGGGCGTTGTCAGTGCCTGGTGCAAGACTGAGAAGCAGGCCACATTCAGCAGGTCACATCAGGTATCCGGTCACATTCCGGCGATGAGGCGAGAGGGAGTGATCGCCATGGCGAGCACGGCAGGCGGACGCCCGAGCATCTTTCCGACGCTGCTGTACGGGGACGCGAAGGCCGCGATCAGGCAGCTCACGGAGGCCTTCGGCTTCACGGAGGCGTCGGTGTACGAGGGCGAGGACGGCACGGTCCTGCACGCGGAGCTGGTGCAGGGCAACGGCGCGGTGATGCTCGGCTCCAGGGGCCGCGGCGGCCGCTTCGACGAGGCGATGAAGGGTGCGACGCACACCGGGGTGTATGTCGTCGTGGACGACATCGACGCACACCACCAACGGGCCGTGGACCACGGGGCGGAGATCCTCATGCCCCCGACGGACCAGGACTACGGATCGCGGGACTACATGGCCCGTGACCTGGAGGGCAATATCTGGAGCTTCGGCACGTACTCCCCAGAGATACAGGCCTGACGCCCCCATAGAGGCCCGACGCCCCGCCCGCCCACTCGGCCGAGGCTCTCAGTTGCCGCCGGTGTGCACCTGGAAGGCGGCGCGGCGTACGGCCCTGGCCAGGGCCGGGTCGGGGTGGGCGGCCGCGAGGGCGACCAGGACCTGCACGGTGCGGGGGTGGCCGACGGCGCGGACCTCGTCGAGGAGCGCGGGCACGGTGGGCTGCACCGCGGACTCCAAGTGCCTTACGAGAAGCGGGGCTTCGCCGTGGTCGGCGACGGCCGCGGCGGTGTCCACCCATAGCCAGGTGGCTTCTTCGCGGGTGAGGATCTCGTGGGCGTCCTCGGGGTCGTGACCCTCGTGCTCGGCGATCCACAGCAGGGCGTACGGGCGCAGGTGGACCTCGTCGACGACGGCGCGTACGTCCGGCTCGGCGGGGGCGCCGACGACGCGCAGCGCTTCGAAGGCGAGCCCGCGCAGCAGGGCGTCCTCACCGCGGGCGGCGTCGAGGAGTTCGGTGACGGCGCTGCCGACGGGGCGGGCGGCGAGCCAGGCGCGGTATTCGTCACGGGCCGCGTTCGGACGGAGCTGGGCGCAGCCGCGGAGCATGTCCTCGGCCGGCTGCTCGATGTTCCCGGCGGGGCTCTGCGCGGCGACGCAGATCTGCTCCAGCTTGACCCACACGGCCCAGCTGCCGAGCGGGGTGAGCGTGGCCTGGCCGTCGGCGCAGGTGAGGGCGCCGACGGAGGCGAGCGCGTGCAGGGCCCAGTCGAGGAGGGGGGCGAGAGGGGTGTGCTGTGCCGGTTCCTCCACCGGCTCGGGCTGCGGCCCGTACGGGATCTCGCAGCGCTCGGTGCGCAGTTCCGTGACGCGCTGATCGAGGAGGTCGAGGAGCTGGGTGACGGGGACGGGGCCGGCGGAGAGCTGAAGGAAGGAGAGCACTTGGGGCATCGCGGAGACGACCTCGGCGACGGCCGCGTGCTCCTGGTCCTCGGGTTCCGGGCAGGCGAGCGACCAGGCGTCGAAGAGGGCGACCCAGCCGCGCAGTACGGCACTGTCGTCGCGGTTCCAGGCGCGCAGCCGCCAGCCGGGTCGGGCGCTGTCGCCGTGCACCTCGATGAGGCCCGCGAGCCGTGCGGTGTCCCAGTCCGCGCGGACCTGAGCCGGAGTCAGGGCCAGGTCGTCGGCGGCGCGCCGGGCACTTGCCTCGGAGAGCGTGCCGGCGCCGTCGGCGGGTGTGCCGTCGCGGTCCCGGCCGGGGCTCAGCGCGGCGTCGGCCCAGCGGGCGACACGGGCCGCGCCGGCGAGCTGGGCGCGCGCCATATGGGCCAGTTCCGCGGGCGCCGGGGTGCCCTCGGGCGGGCGTGGTGCGGGTCGGCGCGTACGCCGCTGGTTCATCGCTCGGGGAGCGGCGGCCAGGGGTCGTGAGCGGACGAGTCGGAGCCTGGAGTCGCGCGGGATACGGGACGTCACGGGGGCAGTCTTCCGGTTGACGGTCCGAAAACCCAAACGGAATGGCGGGGAGGGCCGTACGGGCGGCCGGCGCGCACGGCTCCACGGGCGTTCGCAGGACCCGGACAACCACGTGATCAGGGGTCAACCGGAAGCCGGGAAGGAGCACGAGAGAACAGGAACGAACAGGCAAGGAGGGAGTGAGGCCAGGAGAGGCCAGGACTACATCAGCGGCGTGAGGAAGCGGCGCAGGGCCTCTTCGTAACCGGCCGGGTCGGCGTTCCACATGGCGCCGTGCGGGGCGTTCCGGACGGTGTGCAGGCTGACCAGGTCGGGGCGGCGGTCGGCGAGGCGGCGGGAGTGCGTCCAGGGGGCGACCGCGTCGTCCGGGCCGTGCAGGACGAGGACCGGCACCTTGAGCAGGTCGGGGTCGGCGGCGCCCTGGATCTGGTCACCGTGCAGGCCCGTGCGGCCCTGGGCGGCGCGGACGGCCAGCGGCAGCAGGGCGCCGGGCGTGCGGCGGGCCGCGGCGAGGGCGCGCAGCGTGGACTCCCAGCTGAGGACGGGCGAGTCCAGCACGAGCCCGGTGATCCGGTCGCGCAGTGCGGAGTGCGCGGCGGCGCGTACGGCCATGGTGGCGCCGGTGGACCAGCCGTACAGGACGACCTGTTCGGCGCCGGAGCGCACGGCGTAACGGATGGCCGCGTCGAGGTCGGGCCACTCGGTCTCGCCGAGGTGCCCCAGGCCGTCCGGTGGGCGGGGTGCGCCGGGGTCACCGCGGTAGGCGAGGTCGAGGACGGGGAAGCGGAGGCGGTGCAGCAACTCCATGACGTTCATGGGGTGTTCACGGGTGGTGCCAAGACCGTGCACGGTGATCACCCAGGGCTCGCGGGCGCCGGGCACGAACCAGGCGGGCAGGGCGCCGAGTTCGCCGGGGATCTCGACGTCGGTGTGGTCGAGGCCGAGCGCGGTGCTCGGGTCGCCGATGTGCACGTTCGGGGTGAACCACACCTTGTCGCCGGGTTCCAGCGTGCCGTGGGTGACGCGTTCCAGTCGGCGTACGACCGTGTCGGCGGGGTGCGGGGCGGCCTCGACGACCGAACCGACGACGGCGTGGCTCGCGTTGCCGCTCAGGCCGTACATGCCCGGCCGCTGGGAGGCCAGGGCGCGGGTGAGCGTGATGCGCCCGGCCGCCGTGGCGTGCACGGTGAGCCGGGGCTCGGTGGGCAGCGGCCGGCCCGGCGACGTCTTCAGGGCGGCGTCGCTCGCGAAGCGGCCGGCCGCGACGGTGGCGGCTCCGGCGGCCAGGGCGGCGGTGACGGCCGCGGCCGTCACTTTCACAGTGCGCACGGGTCCAGTCTCCAGACCCAGCCCGCAGTCGGCCAGCCGAAGGGACCCGTGAAAAGTGCGCCCAGGGATCGGTTACGGCTGGCCGTACCCCTTCAACCGCTCCCCCACTTCCGCCACCTGCTCCTCGCTCAGCAGCGACGGCGAGTGACCCGGAAGCGACGACGCCGTCAGCCACAGGCGGCACATCCACTCCAACTGGGCCGTGCGATCGTAGGCCTGGTGGAGGGTGGTGCCGTAGGTGAGGGTGCCGTGGTTCTGGAGTAGACAGGCTGTGCGGTTCCGCAGCGCCTCGAGCATGTTCTCGGCCAACTTTTCCGTGCCGTAGGTCGCGTAGGGGGCGACGCGGACGGGTCCGCCGAGCGCGGCGGCCATGTAGTGGATGAGCGGCAGCTCGGAAACGAGCGTGGAAACGGCCGTGGCGTGCACGGCGTGCGTGTGGACGATGGCGCGGGCGTCGGTGGCGCGATAGACGGCCAGATGCATGGGCAGTTCGCTGGTCGGAACGAGTGAACCGAGCACCTGCCGCCCGTCCAGACCGACCCCGCAGACGTGCTCGGGCCCGAGTTCGTCGTACGGGACTCCGCTCGGCGTGACCAGGACGGTGTCCCCGACGCGGACGGACACATTGCCCGACGTACCGACGACCAGACCCTCGGACACCGTCCGGCGGGCCGTCGCCACCAGCTCGCGCCAGGCCCGTTCCGTGGCGTCCCGCACGCCATGCCCGTCCGTGTCCAGCCCGTCCCCTGCGTCCCACCGCTGTTCAGCCATGCCGCGATCCTGCCAGCCAGGTACAAGGTCCCGGCGCGGGCGAGGGCACTTTAGGGCGGAACACCCACCTCCGAAAGGGCGCAGAAACGAACAGAACGCCCACTCGGAGCAATTGGCCGACGAGCGACGGGAGTTCGCGGACCCTCCCATACCCTCAGGGAGATTTGTCGTGCACGCAGCCATTCCGGGGGGAAAGATGGCCCGTGATCGCAAACCGTCCCGAAGTCGCCGACTGCCCCACAGCCGCCGCGCCCGCTTCGCCGTACTCTCCGTGGCGACGCTGACCCTCGGCACCACCGCACTCATAGAGCTGCCGGTCTCTGCGGCAGCAAAGCCCAAAGGACACGACGTCTCCTCGCACCAGAAGAACGTCAACTGGGCGAAGGCGAAGAGCAAGGGCGCCAAGTTCGTCTACGTGAAGGCGACCGAGTCCCACACCTACCGCAACCCGTATTACGGCCAGCAGTACCACGGCGCGCGCAACGCGGGCCTGGTCCGCGGGGCGTACCACTTCGCCCTGCCGCACAAGTCGTCCGGCAAGACCCAGGCGGCGTACTTCGTGCGCAACGGAGGCGGCTGGCGTGCGGACGGCTGGACGCTGCCGCCCGCGCTCGACATCGAATACAACCCGTACGGCAAGAAGAAGTGCTACGGCCTGAGCAAGTCCAAGATGGTCGGCTGGATCAAGTCGTTCAGCAACGAGGTGAAGCGGCAGACCGGTCGCCGCCCGGTGATCTACACCACCACGCACTGGTGGAAGAACTGCACCGGCAACAGCGCCGCGTTCGCCTCGAACCACGCACTCTGGCTGGCCCGCTACAGCTCGTCGGCGGGGACGCTGCCCGCGGGCTGGCGGACGTGGACGTTCTGGCAGTACGACAACGGCGGGACGCTGCCGGGTGACCAGAATCTCTTCAACGGTTCCATGAGCCGGCTCAAGCAGTTCGCGAGGGGCTAGAAGCAGAAGGGCAAGAAGCGGAAGGGCTAGAGCAAAAGGACGAGAAGCAAGGGAAGACTGGGAAGCAAGGGCAGGCGGAGCCCCATCCTCCGCCTCAGTTCGACTGAAACGCCGCCGCCCTGGTCGACTACAACACTGCCCCTCCGGGTACCCGGAGGGGCAGTGGCTCGTTTCGATACACCTCGTGGTCCTACTGAGTTCATCTTCCGTTCATCCAGGTTGCCTACGGTCCACGAACCGCTGACGTCCAATAGAAGACCGGGTAAATGGAGAACTTCTCGCTGATCCTCGCGATAGTGGTGGTCACCGCCCTCGCGTTCGATTTCACGAACGGTTTCCACGACACCGCCAACGCGATGGCCACCACCATCTCGACCGGCGCGATGAAGCCCAAAGCCGCGGTGGCCATGTCCGCCGTACTCAATCTGGTCGGCGCGTTCCTCTCGATCGAGGTCGCCAACACCATCTCCAAGGGCCTCGTCGACGAGACCGGCATCCAACCCGAAGTGATCTTCGCCGCACTCGTCGGCGCCATCCTCTGGAACCTGCTGACGTGGCTCGTAGGCCTGCCGTCCAGTTCCTCGCACGCCCTCATGGGCGGCCTGATCGGCGCCACCATCGCCTCGGCCGGCGCCGGCGCGGTGCACGGCGACGTCCTCGTCACCAAGGTGCTGATCCCCGCGATCGCCGCCCCGCTGGTCGCGGGCCTCGCCGCGATGCTCGCCACCCGGCTGACGTACCGTCTCGGCCGGAACGCGAACGGCGAAGCCGCCAAGAAGGGCTACCGCACAGGCCAGATCGCCTCCGCCGGGCTCGTCTCGCTGGCGCACGGCACGAACGACGCGCAGAAGACCATGGGCATCATCACCCTCGCCCTGGTCACCGGCGGCGCCATCGCCCCCGACTCCGACCCGCCGGTCTGGGTCATCCTCTCCGCCGGTCTCGCGATCGCGCTCGGCACCTACCTCGGTGGCTGGCGCATCATCCGCACGATGGGCAAGGGCCTGACCGACCTCCAGCCGCAGCAGGGCTTCGCCGCCCAGACCAGCGCGGCCACGGTCATCCTGGCCTCCTCGCACCTCGGCTTCTCCCTGTCCACCACGCACTCGGTCTCCGGCTCGGTGATGGGCGCGGGCCTCGGCCGCAAGGGCGGAGTGGTCCGCTGGTCCACCGCCACCCGGATGTTCGTCGCCTGGGGCCTGACGCTGCCGGCCGCGGCCCTGGTCGCCGCGCTCGCGGAGTACGTGACCTCCTTCGGCACCTGGGGCACCGCGTTCGTCGCCGTCTTCCTGATCGCGTCCAGCGCCGCGATCTGGGTGGTCTCCCGCCGCGAGGTGATCGACCACACGAACGTCAACGACACCGACGACCCGAACGTCGATGACACCAACGACACAGAAGGAACCGCCGACGTGATGAGCACGGCCATCGCCGCCGTCACCCCGCCCCCGCCGGGCCACGTCGAAGAGCCGGACACCGAGCCCGCCACCCGCACCGCCACGGTCTGAGGAATCCACCGCATGCACATCGACTGGGCAGCCCTCGGCTCCGTCTTCGGAGTCAGCCTCATCGTCACCGTCGCCCTCGTGGGCGCGTTCACCCTCGGCATCGCCGGCCTCTCCCGACGCGAATCGGCCTCCGCACAGGGCAACTCCGCGCTCCTGGCGACGACCGGCGCGTACGCCTGCTTCACGGCGTGCGCGGCGGCGGTCGCGTACGGCATCTACCTGATCGTGGCCTGACGCCCAACACCCCACCCGCCCACGTCCGTCGGCCCACACGTCTGTGTGGGCCTTCGCACACTCTCCCGTCGCAGGTCAGCGGCAAGTTGACGGCTGTTCGTGGGCGTGGTGGACTGCCCGAGCCAAGTACGGCGGCAGAAGAGGAAGCCGGTGTGAGTCCGGCGCGGTCCCGCCACTGTCACCGGGGAGGCAACTCCCCGGGAGCCAGGAACTCTCGCCGTCGGTCTCGTCGAACCAGGGCGCGGACACCCTGAGTGAGGACATATCGCCATGCGCGGCTGCCTGTTGCGGATCAGTTTGCCGAGTACGAGGGTTTCGCCGAGTACGAGGGTTTCGCCGAGTACGAGGGTTTCGAGGACCCCGAGGGTTCTGCCTGACGTAGCGACAGGCTGACCCCATGCGTGCCGATCGCGTTTTCGCGTACGGCGCCGCCGCCGGCCTCCTCGGTGACCACCTCCTCGGCGATCCGCGCCGTGGACATCCGGTCGCCGCGTTCGGCCGGACCGCGGGCGCCGTGGAACGGGTGTTGTGGCGGGACCACCGCGGGTGGGGCGCGCTGCACACCGCCGTATGCGCCGGCGGTGCCGTATCGCTCGCGGCCCTCGCCGCCACCTCCGTACGTACGTCCCGTACCGCCTCGATCGCGCTGACCGCCGCCGCCACCTGGGCCGTGGTCGGCGGGACTTCGCTGGGCCGCGAGGCCCGGGCCATCGGCCAGGCACTGACCGCCGGGGACATCGAGACGGCCCGGCAGCGGCTGCCGCACCTGTGCGGACGGGACCCGCAGGCGCTGGACGCCGACGGGATCGCCCGGGCTGTCGTCGAGTCCGTCGCCGAGAACACCTCGGACGCGGTGGTCGGCGCGCTGGTGTGGGGGTCCGTGGCGGGTGTGCCGGGGCTCGTCGGCTTCCGGGCCGTCAACACGCTGGATGCCATGGTCGGGCACAAGTCGGCCAAGTACCGGCGTTTCGGCTGGGCTTCGGCACGGCTCGACGACGTGGCGGGCTGGCCCGGCGCCCGGCTGACCGCCGCACTCACAACCGTCGCGGGCAGCGATCCACGCGGGGCCGTACGCGCCTGGCGCACCGACGCCGCCCAGCACCCGAGCCCCAACGCCGGGCCTGTCGAGGCCTCGTTCGCTGGGGCGTTGGGCGTACGCCTCGGCGGAACGCTGTCGTACGGCGGGCGAGTTGAGCACCGGCCGGTGCTCAACGGCGAGGGGCGGGCCGTCCAGGTCGACGACATCGAGCGGGCCGTACGGCTCTCGCGGCGTGTGGGCTGGCTCGCGCTCGGTGCGACGGTCGCCGGGCGGATCGTCATGAGACGGCTCCTCACCGGTCAGCTCATCGCAAAGGGGCGTACGTCATGAGCGGCGGTGGGCTGCTGGTCGCCGGGACGACTTCCGACGCCGGCAAGAGCGTCGTGACGGCCGGGATCTGCCGGTGGCTGGTGCGCCAGGGCGTCAAGGTCGCGCCCTTCAAGGCGCAGAACATGTCGCTCAATTCGTTCGTCACGCGCGAAGGCGCCGAGATCGGTCGCGCGCAGGCCATGCAGGCACAGGCCGCACGCGTCGAGCCGACGGCGCTCATGAACCCCGTACTGCTGAAGCCCGGCAGCGACCGCAGCAGTCAGGTCGTGCTGATGGGCAAACCGGTGGGCGAGTTGAGTGCCCGCGGCTACCACGGCGGGCGTCAGGAGCAGCTCCTCGGGACCGTGCTGGAGTGTCTGGCCGAGTTGCGGGGCACGTATGACGCGGTGATCTGTGAAGGGGCGGGCAGTCCCGCCGAGATCAATCTGCGGCGGACCGACATCGTGAACATGGGGATCGCCAGGAACGCCCGGCTCCCTGTGCTGGTGGTCGGTGACATCGACCGTGGCGGGGTCTTCGCGTCGTTCTTCGGGACGGTCGCTCTGCTGTCTCAGGAGGATCAGGAACTCGTCGCCGGGTTCCTGGTCAACAAGTTCCGCGGCGATGTCTCGCTGCTGGAGCCGGGGTTGGACATGTTGCATGGCCTCACCGGGCGCTCGACGTACGGCGTGCTTCCCTTCCAGCACGGCCTCGGTATCGACGAGGAGGACGGGATGGCGGTGTCGCTGCGAGGCGCCGTCCGCGAATCCGCGGTCGCTCCGCCCATCGGGGAGGACGTCCTACGGGTCGCCGTCTGCGCGATCCCTCTCATGTCCAACTTCACCGATGTGGACGCGCTGGCCACCGAACCGGGCATCGTGGTGCGGTTCGTGGACCGCCCCGAGGAGTTGGCCGACGCGGATCTGGTGGTGATTCCGGGGACCCGCGGGACAGTGCGCGCCCTGGAGTGGTTGCGCGAACGGGGACTTGCCGACGCGCTGAAGCGGCGGGCCGTCGAAGGACGCCCCGTCCTCGGCATCTGCGGCGGCTTCCAGATCCTCGGCGAGCACATCGAGGACGAGGTGGAGTCGCGCGCGGGCCAGGTCGACGGGCTCGGACTGCTCCCCGTACGGGTGCGGTTCGCGCGCGAGAAGACCCTCACGCGGCCCGTCGGCGAGGCGCTCGGCGCGTACGTCGAGGGGTACGAGATCCACCACGGGGTCGCCGAAGTCGAGGGCGGCGAACCCTTCTTGGACGGCTGCCGGGTCGGCGAGGTCTGGGGCACGCACTGGCATGGCTCGCTGGAGTCGGACGGTTTCCGGCGGGCCTTCCTTCGCGAGGTGGCGGCCGCCGCGGGCCGCCGTTTCGTACCGGCCGCCGACACGTCGTTCGCCGCGCTGCGCGAGGAGCAGCTGGACCGGCTCGGCGATCTGATCGAGAACCACGCGGACACGGACGCGCTATGGCGGCTCATCGAGTCGGGCGCGCCCTCAGGACTGCCCTTCATTCCACCGGGAGCGCCCGTATGAGCACAGTGCTGTTGTTGTCGACCGCCGATACGGATCTGCTGGCGGCCCGTGCCGCTTCCGGCGCCTCGTACCGGATCGGCAATCCGACCCGGGTGGATGTGGCGGAGGAGTTGCCCGCGCTCGTCGAGGGCGCGGACATCGCCGTCGTACGCCTGCTGGGTGGCAAACGCGCCTGGGAGGACGGGCTCGCGGCGTTGAAGGCATCCGGGATCCCGACGGTCCTGCTCGGCGGAGAAGCCGTCCCCGACGCGGAGTTGATGGCCGAGTCGTCGGTACCGGCCGGTGTTGTGGCGGAGGCGCTGCGGTACCTCGTCGAAGGCGGCCCCGGAAACCTCGCCGAGCTGGCGCGCTTCCTCTCCGACACCGTGCTGCTCACGGGCGAGGGCTTCGAGGAGCCCCGGAAGATGCCCGAGTACGGGGTCCATGGGGAACGTACGCGCGTGGAGGGCCGCCCCACGGTTGGCGTGCTCTTCTACCGGGCACACGAACTCTCCGGCAACACGGCCTTCGTGGACACCCTGTGCGACGCGATCGAGGCGCGGGGCGCCAACGCCCTTCCCGTGTACTGCGGTTCGCTGCGCGGCGCGGATGCCGGGCTGTACGAGATCCTCGGGCGTGCGGATGCCCTGGTCGCGACCGTGCTCGCGGCCGGCGGCACACACGCCTCGCAGGCGTCGGCGGGCGGGGACGAGGAGGCCTGGGACATCGGGGCGCTGGCCGACCTCAACATCCCTGTGCTGCAAGGGCTTTGCCTGACGTCTTCGAAGCAGGCGTGGGATGAGTCCGATGCCGCCCTCTCCCCCATGGACGCGGCGATGCAGGTCGCGATCCCGGAGTTCGACGGACGGATCGTCACGGTCCCGTTCTCGTTCAAGGAGCAGGGGCCGGACGACGTGCCGGTGTACGTTGCCGATCCCGAGCGGGCCGGGCGGGTGGCCGGAATCGCCGTACGGCACGCGCAGTTGAAGCACAAGCCGAATGCAGAGAAGCGGCTCGCGCTCGTCTTCACCGCCTACCCGACGAAGCACTCGCGGGTCGGGAACGCGGTGGGGCTGGACACGCCCGCCTCGGCGGTACGGGTTCTGGATGCCCTGCGGGAGGCCGGGTACGGGGTGAGCGGATACCCGTCGGGCGGCGACGAGTTGATCCACCGGCTCATCGAGGCGGGCGGTCACGACGTCGAGTGGTTGACGGAGGATCAGCTGGCCGCCGCGCCGGCGCGCGTACCTCTCGCCGACTACCAGGCCTGGTTCGACAAGCTCGACCCCGCGCTGCGGGAGGGGATGCTGGAGGCATGGGGCGAGCCGCCGGGGTCGTTGTACGTCGACGGGGACGACATCGTGCTGGCCTCCCTCCAGTTCGGGAACGTCGTGGTCATGATCCAGCCGCCCCGCGGCTTCGGCGAGAACCCGATCGCGATCTACCACGACCCGGACATGCCGCCGTCGCACCACTACATGGCCGCGTACCGCTGGCTGGAACTCTCCTTCGGCGCCGACGCGATCGTGCACATGGGCAAGCACGGCACCATGGAGTGGCTGCCGGGCAAGGGGCTTGGGCTGAGCGGGGGTTGCGCACCGGACGCGGTGCTCGGCGACCTTCCGCTGATCTACCCCTTCATCGTCAACGACCCCGGCGAGGGCACCCAGGCCAAGCGCCGCGGCCACGCCACGGTCGTCGACCACCTGGTCCCGCCGATGGCACGCGCGGACACGTACGGGGACCTGGCGAAACTGGAGCAACTCCTCGACGAGTACGCCCTGGTGTCCGACCTGGACCCGACGAAGGCGCCGGCGGTGCGCGCGCAGATCTGGACGCTGGTCAAGGCCGCCGAGTTGCACCACGACCTGCATGTGGACGATCAGCCGGACGACGACGCGTTCGACGAGTTCGTCATGCACATCGACGGCTATCTGTGCGAGATCAAGGACGTGCAGATCCGCGACGGGCTGCACATCCTGGGCGGCGGTCCGGAGGGCGAGGCGCGCGTCAATCTCGTACTGGCCGTGCTGCGGGCCTCACAGGTGTGGGGCGGCGCGGCGAACGCGCTGCCGGGCCTGCGCGCCTCGTTCGCCTCTCATTTCGGGCTGATCGAGAAGGAGTTGCTCGCGGAGCCGGGAGCGCCGTTGAAGGTGCCGGTCGAGCTGACGGACCTGGTCGAGGGACCGTCGCGTACGGCTTCGGACGCGGTCGACCTCTTGGAGATCCTTTGCCGCCGGGTCGCGGAGGGTATGGAGGAGCGCGGGTGGGACGTCGCGGCGGTTCCCGGGCTTGTGCGCGAGGTTGTCGCTAACGAACTCCCGGATGCTGTGGCGGTGTTGGAGTTCGCGTGTAGGGAGGTCGTGCCGCGTCTCGCCCGTACGACGGACGAGATCGATCACATCCTGCGGGCCCTGGACGGCGGTTACGTCCCGGCGGGACCGTCGGGTTCGCCGACGCGTGGGCTCGTGAATGTCCTGCCGACCGGCCGGAACTTCTATTCCGTCGATCCCAAGGCCATTCCATCCAGGTTGAGTTGGGAGGTCGGGCAGTCGCTCGCGGACTCGCTGGTGCAGAGGTATCTGGCCGACACCGGGGAGTACCCGAAGTCCGTCGGGCTGACGGTGTGGGGCACGTCCGCGATGCGTACACAGGGCGACGACATCGCCGAGATCCTGGCGCTGCTGGGGTGTCGGCCCGTGTGGGACGACGCGTCGCGGCGGGTGACGGGGTTCGAGGTGGTTCCGGTGGAGGAACTGGGGCGGCCGCGGATTGACGTCACGGTTCGTATCTCCGGGTTCTTCCGGGACGCGTTTCCGCATGTGGTGGGGCTGATTGACGATGCGGTTCGGGCGATTGCCGAACTGGACGAGCCTGCCGATCAGAACTACGTACGCGCCCACGCCGACGCGGACACCGCAGAGCACGGTGACCGGCGGCGCGCGACGGCCCGTATCTTCGGCTCGAAGCCGGGCGCGTACGGCGCCGGGCTGCTCCCGCTCATCGACGCCCGCAACTGGCGGTCGGATGCGGACTTGGCCGAGGTGTACGCCGTCTGGGGCGGCTATGCCTACGGTCGCGGGCTCGACGGGCGGGCGGCGCGCGGGGACATGGAGACGGCGTTCAAGCGGATCGCGGTGGCGGCGAAGAACGTCGACACCAGAGAACATGATCTTGTCGACGCGGACGACTATTTCCAGTACCACGGCGGGATGGTCGCGATGGTGCGGCATCTGACGGGGGCCAGTCCTGAGGCGTATGTGGGGGATTCGGCGACTCCGGATCAGGTGAAGACAAGGACTCTCGGCGAGGAGACCCACCGGGTTTTCCGGGCCCGGGTGGTCAATCCGCGCTGGATGGCGGCCATGCGCAGGCACGGCTACAAGGGAGCCTTCGAGATGGCGGCGACCGTCGACTACCTCTTCGGGTACGACGCGACGGCTGGCGTGGTCGACGACTGGATGTACGAGAAGTTGGCGAGTGAATACGTGTTCTCGCCGGACAACCAAGACTTCATGCGGAAGTCCAATCCCTGGGCGCTGAGGGGTATTACCGAGCGCCTGCTGGAGGCTGCGGACCGGGGCCTTTGGGCGGAGCCGGACCAGGAAACCCTGGACCGGCTCCGGCAGACCTACCTCGAGCTCGAGGGCGATCTGGAGGGAGACGAGTGATCTCCCTGGGAACCCCCGCGTCGGCGGGGACAACCTGGCGTTCCCGCAACGCCGTAGGCGTAATCCAGGACCACCCCCGCGTCGGCGGGGACCAGGCCTTCACCCTGACCGGCCAGCGACCGGACCGCGAGCCGCTTTCTCATGAGTCACCCGAAGGAGTGATCACCGCGTGAGCACGCCGTATCCCTTCTCTGCCCTGGTTGGGCAGAACGACCTGCGTTTGGCGCTGCTCCTCAACGCAGTCAGTCCAGCAGTGGGCGGAGTCCTGGTGCGCGGGGAAAAAGGAACCGCCAAGTCCACGGCCGTGCGTGCCCTTTCCGCGCTTATGCCCCAGGTGGCTGTCGTCGCCGGGTGCCGGTTCTCGTGCACGCCCACCGCTCCCGATCCGGCCTGCCCGGACGGGCCGCACGAGGCGGGTCCGGGTACGTCCCGTCCGGCCCGAATGGTCGAGCTGCCGGTCGGCGCGTCCGAGGACCGGCTCGTCGGTGCCCTCGACATTGAGCGGGCGCTCGCGGAGGGTGTGAAGGCTTTTGAGCCCGGGCTGCTCGCCGACGCGCATCGCGGGATTCTGTACGTCGACGAGGTGAATTTGCTGCACGACCACCTCGTCGACCTGCTGCTGGACGCGGCCGCGATGGGTGCCTCGTACGTCGAACGCGAGGGTGTCTCCGTACGACATGCCGCGCGGTTCCTGCTCGTCGGAACCATGAACCCTGAGGAGGGTGAGCTCAGGCCTCAGCTTCTCGATCGTTTTGGGCTGACCGTGGAGGTCGCCGCCTCGCGTGAGCCGGAACAGCGGGTGGAGGTCGTACGGCGGCGGCTCGCCTACGACGACGATCCGGAGGGTTTCGCCGCGCGGTGGGCCGAGGAGGAGGCCTCCGTGCGAGCTCGGATCGTGGCGGCGCGTGAGCTGTTGCCGTCCGTACGGCTCGGCGACGGGGCGTTGCGGCAGATCGCGGCTACGTGCAGCGCTTTCGAAGTGGACGGGATGCGCGCCGACATCGTGATGGCCCGGACGGCGACCGCGCTGGCCGCGTGGGCAGGCCGCACCGACGTACTCGCGGAGGACGTCCGGCAGGCCGCACTGCTCGCCTTGCCTCACCGTCGGCGCCGGTCGCCCTTCGACGCGCCCGGACTCGACGAAGACAAGCTCGACGAAACCCTGGAGGAGTTCGGCGGCGAGGGCGACGGCGGCGACGAGGATCCGGATCCGGACGGGCCCGGCGGTGGCGGGCAGCCGCCGCAGGACGGGCCGGACGGGAATGACTCGCCTGCCGGTGATGTTCCGGCGCAGAGCGAGCCCTCGGAGGGCGAGGGGGAGGCGTCTGCCGCTCCCGGTGGCGGTGAGCAGTCTCCCGTACGAGCTGCCGAGCCTTTTCGTACCAAGATGCTGAGCGTGCCCGGGCTCGGCGAGGGTGCTGCCGGGCGGCGGTCCCGGGCGCGGACCGAGCACGGGCGGACCACCGGGGCCCGGCGGCCCCAAGGGGCGCTGACCAAGCTGCACTTGGCGGCGACCGTGCAGGCCGCGGCCCCGCACCAGCGGGCGCGCGGGCGGTCGGGGCCCGGGCTCGTCGTACGGCGCGACGATCTGCGGCAGGCGACCCGGGAGGGCCGCGAGGGGAACCTCGTTCTGTTCGTCGTCGACGCCTCCGGCTCCATGGCCGCCCAGCAGCGCATGAGCGCCGTGAAGGGGGCGGTGCTGTCGCTGCTGCTCGACGCGTATCAGCGGCGGGACAAGGTGGGGCTGGTGACCTTCCGAGGGAAGGACGCCGAGGTCGCGTTGCCGCCGACTTCGTCGGTGGACGCGGCGGCGGCTCGGCTGGAGTCGTTGCCGACGGGTGGGCGGACGCCGTTGGCCGCGGGGTTGTTGAGGGCCCATGAGGTGCTTCGGGTGGAACGGCTCAGGGATCCCGCGCGGCGTCCGCTCGTCGTCGTGGTGACGGACGGGCGGGCCACGGGTGGGCCGGATCCAGTGGCGCTGGCCGGGCGCGCGGCGCGGCTGTTCGCGGCGGATGGGGTCGCGTCCGTGGTCGTGGACTGCGAGTCGGGGCCGGTACGGCTCGGTCTTGCCGGGCAGCTCGCCGGTGAACTCGGCGCTACCGCAGTGACCTTGGACGAGCTGCGCGCCGACTCGATCGCCGGGCTCGTCAGGGATGTTCAGGGCAGTAGGGGCAACGGCAGGAGGGCCGCGTAATGCCGCAGGGGCAACCGAGTGTCGTACCGGATGACGGGTTGACGACTCGTCAGCGGAGGAATCGTCCGCTCGTCGTCGTGCATACGGGGATCGGCAAGGGCAAGTCCACCGCCGCGTTCGGGCTCGCGTTGCGGGCCTGGAATCAGGGGTGGCCGATCGGGGTGTTCCAGTTCGTGAAGTCGGCGAAGTGGAAGGTCGGCGAGGAGAACGCGCTCAGGGTCCTCGGTGCCTCTGGCGAGGGCGGGTCCGTCGACTGGCACAAGATGGGTGAGGGCTGGTCCTGGGTGCAGCGCGACTCCCAGATGGACAACGAGGAGAAGGCCCGCGAGGGGTGGGAGCAGGTCAAGCGGGACCTGGCCGCCGAAACGTACAAGCTGTATGTCCTCGATGAGTTCGCGTACCTCATGCACTGGGGGTGGGTCGATGTCGACGAGGTCATCGCCGTGCTTCGGGATCGGCCGGGGACGCAGCATGTCGTGATCACCGGGCGGAACGCGCCCGAGAAGCTCGTCGACTTCGCCGATCTCGTCACCGACATGTCCAAGGTCAAGCATCCGATGGACGCCGGTCAGAAGGGCCAGAGGGGCATCGAGTGGTGATGTCCGTTCCTCGGCTGGTCATTGCCGCGCCGTCTTCCGGCAGCGGCAAGACCACTGTTGCTACGGGGCTGATGGCGGCGTTCGCCTCGCGGGGGCTTGCCGTGTCTCCGCACAAGGTGGGGCCCGACTACATCGATCCCGGGTATCACGCGCTTGCCGCCGGGCGGGTGGGGCGGAATCTCGATGCGTATCTGTGTGGGGCGGAGTTGGTGGCTCCGTTGTTCGCGCACGGTGCGCGGGGGTGTGATGTCGCCGTTGTCGAGGGTGTGATGGGGCTGTACGACGGGGCCGCCGGGGAGGGGGAGTTGGCGTCCACCGCTCATGTGGCGAAGTTGTTGCGGGCGCCGGTGGTGTTGGTCGTGGATGCGTCTTCGCAGGCTCGGTCGGTGGCTGCGTTGGTGCATGGGTTTGCTTCCTGGGATCCCGAGGTGCGGGTTGCCGGGGTGATTCTCAACAAGGTCGGGTCCGAGCGGCATGAGGTGATGTTGCGGGAGGCGTTGGACGAGTCCGGGGTTCCTGTACTTGGCGTCTTGCGGCGGGCTGGGGACGTGGGGACTCCTTCTCGGCACCTTGGTCTTGTGCCTGTTGCCGAGCGGCGGGCGGAGGCTGTTGAGGCGGTTGGCGTCATGGCCTCTCGGGTGCGTGACGGGTGCGATCTGGACGCGCTGATTGCGCTGGCGCGGAGTGCGCCTGCGTTGTCGGGTGCGGCGTGGGATCCGGCTGAGGTGGTGGCCTGCGGCGCCATTTCCCCAACCCCGCCCCTTCCCGAAACTGAGGGCTCCGCCCCCAGGCCCCCGTATCGGCCTGAACGGCCTCGTCCTCAAACGCCGGACGGGCTGAGTGGTGCACCCCTTGTCGCCATCGCCGGCGGGCCCGCCTTCACCTTCTCCTACGCCGAGCATGCCGAGCTGCTTGCCGCCGCCGGAGCCGAAGTTGTCACCTTCGACCCGCTCCATGACGAGCAATTGCCGGATGAAACGGCGGGGTTGGTCATCGGAGGCGGGTTCCCGGAGGTGTATGCCTCCGAGTTGTCCGCCAACGAGCCCCTGCGCAAAGCCATCGCCGAACTCGCCTTCAGTGGCGCTCCCGTCGCCGCCGAGTGTGCCGGGCTCCTCTACCTCTCCCGTGAGCTCGACGGTCAGCCGATGTGCGGCGTGCTGGACGCGGCTGCCCGTATGGACGAGCGGTTGACGCTCGGGTATCGGGAGGCCGTGGCTGTGAGCGACAGCGTGCTCGCGGCGGCCGGGACGCGGATGCGTGGGCACGAGTTTCACCGGACCGTCGTCGAGCCGGGCGCGGGGGCGGCTCCCGCCTGGGGGCTCCATGCTCCTCAGCGGCGGGTCGAGGGTTTCGTACAACAAGGTGTGCACGCGAGTTACGTGCACACGCACTGGGCGTCCGCACCCGGCGTCGCCCGTCGGTTCGTGGAGAGGTGCCGGACGTCATGAGCAGCAGGCTGATCGGAGTCGGAGTGGGACCCGGGGACCCGGAGCTCGTGACGGTCAAGGGGGTCAATGCTCTCCGCGCGGCGGACGTGGTCGTCGTTCCCGTGATGGAGACGGGTGAGCGCGGGCGCGCCGAGGCCACCGTGCTGCACTACGTGCCCGAGGACAAGGTCGTACGGGTCGTGTTCGCGCTCAACGAGCGGTCGGACCGTGGGCGGCGGGAGGCCGCCTGGGATGCGGCCGGTGCGCGGGTGGCCGAGTTGCTACGCACCCACCCCTCGGTCGCCTTCGCGACCATCGGCGACCCGAACGTGTACTCCACGTTCACGTATCTCGCGCAGACCATCGAGGAGTTGGTCCCGGGCACGGTCGTGGAAACGGTGCCCGGCATCACCGCGATGCAGGATCTCGCGGCCCGCTCCGGTGCCGTACTGACCGAGGGCACCGAGCCGCTCACGCTGGTCCCCGTCACGGCCGGCGCCGCAGTGCTGAAGGACGCGCTGAGCGGCCCGGGAACGGTGGTGGCGTACAAGTTCGGCCGCCTGGCGGAGGAAGTGGCCGCAGCGCTACGGGAAACCGGGCGGCTCGATGACGCGGTATGGGGTTCGGCACTGGGCCTCCCCGAAGAGTCGATCAGCCCCGCGTCCGACCTGGACGGCACTCCTCTGCCCTACCTCTCCACCCTCATCGCCCCGTCCCAACGCCACGGCAAACGCGGCGGAAAGCTATGACCGGTCAGCCACTCCCAGCCCGCCCGGCGTCGAAGGACGAGCCCACAAGGCCGAAACCCACCGACGCACCCCAGGCACCTTCAGCCTGTCCGGCACTTGAGGACAAGGCCGCAGGGCCGGCTGACGCCCACTCACGCGCACATTCCCACCCGCCCCTGGCACAACCAGCCCGTCCGGCGTCTGGGGACGAGGCCGCAAGGCCGACTGACACCCACCCACCCGCACACACCCACGCACCCCAGCCACAACCAGCCCGTCCGGCGTTTGAGGACAAGGCCGTTCAGGCCGATCGGGGGTCTGGGGGCGGAGCCCCCAGTTTCGGGAAGGGGCGGGGCTGGGGAAAAGGCGCCGCAGGCCACCACCCCGCACCACATCCCCACCCGCACGAGAGGAACCCCATGCCCGACGCCCCCACCCCCAAGGTGACCTTCGTAGGCGCCGGGCCCGGCGCAGCCGACCTGCTCACCTTCCGCGCCGCGAAAGCGATCGCCGAGGCCGACATCGTCATCTGGGCAGCCAGCCTCGTGCAGGAGGAGGTCCTGGAGCACGCACACGAGGGCGCCGAGATCCTCGACTCGGCGACCATGTCCCTCGAGGACGTAGTCGCCGTGTACGAACGAGCCGCAGCGAACGGCCTCAAGGTGGCCCGCATCCACTCCGGCGACCCGGCGCTATGGGGCGGCACCCAGGAACAGCTCGACCGGTGCCAAAGCATCGGCATCGAAACCGAGATCATCCCCGGCGTCTCCGCCTTCTCAGCCGTCGCCGCCCTGGCTGGGCGCGAGCTGACCATCCCCGAGATCGCCCAGTCCGTGATCCTCACCCGCCTCGGCGGCGGCAAGACGCCCATGCCGCCGGGCGAGGAGGTACGCGAGTTCGCCCGCCACGGCACCACCATGGCGCTGTTCCTGTCAGCGGCTCGCAGCGGCCAACTCGTACGGGAACTCCTGGAGGGCGGCTACCCGACGACGACGCCGGTCGTGGTCGCGTACCAGGCGACCTGGCCCGAGGAACTGATCGTGAAGTGCACGATCGGCACGCTGGAGGAAACCGTCAAGGAGCACAAACTGTGGAAGCACACGCTGTTCCTGGTCGGCCCGGCCCTCGACGCGCACGGCACCCGCTCGCACCTCTACCACCCGGGCCACTTCCACGGCTTCCGCAAGGCGGACCCCGAGGCACGTAAGGCATTGCGTACCCGAGGTGCCACACCATGATCAGACCCGTGATCAGAGTCATCGGTACGGGAACGGGGGCGCCCCTTCCTCCGGACGCCGAGGCCGAGTTGGCCGCGGCGACACTCGTCGTGGGCGCCCGTCGCCACCTGGCGGCGGCCCGCCTCCCGGACACGGCGGAACCAATCGTCCTCGGTCCGCTGCCCCCCGCCCTCGACGCGATCGACCAGGCGATGGCGAAGCCGGCGGATCACCAGCGCATCGTCGTACTGGCCTCGGGAGACCCCGGCTTCTTCGGCATCGTACGAGCCCTGGCCGACCGCTTCGGCGCCGAAGCCCTGGACGTACGCCCCGCCGTCTCATCCATCGCCACAGCCTTCGCCCGACTGGGCCTGACCTGGGACGACGCAATCGTGGTGAGCGCCCACGGCCGCGACCCACACACCGCGGTGAACGTCTGCCGAGCCCACCCGAAGGTAGCGATACTGACCGGCCCGGGCGCCGGACCGGCAGAGCTGGGCACAGCCCTGCACTCACACTCGCCCTCAAGCGAACGCATCCTCATCGTGGCCTCGTCCCTAGGCGGCCCCGACGAGCACCTCGAACGAGTCACCCCCGCCGAAGCCGCCACCCGCAACTGGGGCCCCGCAGTCAACGTCGTCCTCTGCCTCGACGAGTCCCGCGCCACCTCCCCCGCACCCACCACCATCGCCGGACCGTCCCCCAGGCCCACCCAATGGGCCCTGGACGAGACCGAGTTCACGTACCGCGACTCGATGATCAGCAAGTTCGAGGTACGGGCCCTCGCCCTGGCCCGGCTCGGGCCGCGGCTCGGCGACCACGTCTGGGACATCGGCGCGGGCTCCGGCTCGGTCGCCGTGGAGTGCGCGCGGCTCGGGGCCGCTGTGACCGCCGTTGAGAAGAGCGCGGACGGAGTGGAGCGCGTACGCGCCAACGCCGCCGCGCACGGCGTAGACGTGGCCGTCGTGCAGGGCGTCGCCCCCGCCGTACTCTCCGAACTCCCCGCCCCCGACGCCGTGTTCATCGGCGGCGGCGGCCGTGAGCTGCCCGCGATCGTGACGGCCTGCGCACACCGCGCACCGCGGGCGATCGTGGTCGCCATGGCCGCGCTGGACCGGGTTCCGGCGGCGCGTGAGGCGCTGCTGGCCGCCGGGTTCACCTGTGACGGCCTGCTCCTGCAGTCGTCCCGGCTCGCGCCGCTGCCCGGGGACGTGACCCGGCTCGCGGCGACCAATCCCGTCTTTCTGCTGTGGGGCGTACGGCCCCCGGCGCGTACCGAGGGAGCTACTCAGTGATCGGCCTGATTTCGGCGACGGCGGCGGGTGCCCGGGCCCGTGAACGGGTGGCCGCGGCCTGGCCGGATCGCACGCGGGTGTACGAGGGTCCGGTGGGCGATGCCATACGGCGGGCCTTCGCGGAGTGCGAGCAGCTGGTCTGCTTCCTCGCGACGGGGGCCGTGGTCCGGCTCGTCGCGCCCCTGTTGGAGGACAAGGCGTCCGATCCCGGGATCGTGTGTGTCGACGAGGGCGCACGGTTCGCGGTGTCCCTCGTCGGCGGGCACGAGGGCGGCGCCAATGAACTCGCCCAAGCCGTGGGCGAGTTGCTCGGCGCGCAGCCCGTCGTGACCACGGCGACGGACGCGGTCGGTCTGCCCGGCCTCGACACGCTCGGCTTCCCGGTCGAGGGGGACGTCGCCGCGGTGACGCGGGCTCTGCTGGACGGCGAGCCCGTCGCCCTCGACCCGGAGGTGCCGTGGCCCCTGCCACCGCTTCCCCTGTCCCCCACGGGCCAGTACACGATCCGCGTCAGCGATCGCCTGGCCGAGCCCTCCGCACACGAAGTCGTCCTCCGACCTCCGTCCCTCGTCATCGGCGTCGGCGCTTCCAAGGGCGCGCCCGTGGACGAGGTGCTGGAGAACATCAAGGGCGCCCTGCGCGACGCCGGCCTCTCCGCGCAGTCCGTCGCCGAACTCGCCACCGTCGACGCCAAGGCCGACGAGCCCGGCCTCGTAGAGGCAGCCGCCCGCCTCGGCGTCCCCCTTCTCACCTACTCCGCCGAGGAGTTGGCGGCCGTAGCCGTCCCGAACCCGTCGGACGCCCCTCTCGCGGCCGTCGGTACGCCCTCCGTGGCCGAGGCCGCCGCCCTCGCACGGGGCGGCGAACTCCTCGTACCCAAGCGGAAGTCGACCGGACGGCCCGAAAAACCGGGACAGCCGCCACTTCCCGCGATGGCGACCTGTGCCGTCGTACGCCATCCGTCCCGCGGCCGACTCGCCGTCGTCGGCCTCGGCCCCGGCGCACGCGACCTCCTCACCCCCCGCGCCAAGGACGAACTGCGCCGCGCCTCCGTCCTCGTCGGCCTCGACCAGTACGTCGACCAGATCCGCGGCCTCCTCCGCCCCGGCACCCGCATCCTGGAATCCGGACTCGGCGCGGAGGAGGAACGAGCTCGAACCGCCGTGGCGGAAGCCCGACTTGGTCACGCCGTCGCGCTCATCGGCAGCGGGGACGCGGGCGTGTACGCGATGGCCTCGCCCGCGCTCGCGGAGGCGTCCGACGACATCGACGTGGTCGGAGTGCCGGGAGTGACCGCCGCGCTCGCGGCCGGAGCCATCCTGGGGGCGCCGCTCGGCCATGACCACGTGTCGATCAGCCTGTCCGACCTGCACACGCCGTGGGAGATCATCGAGCGTCGGGTACGGGCGGCCGCGGAGGCGGACATCGTGGTGACGTTCTACAACCCCCGTAGCCGGGGCCGCGATTGGCAGCTGCCCAAGGCGCTGGCACTCCTCGCCGCGCACCGGAAGCCGACGACGCCCGTCGGTGTCGTACGCAACGCCTCGCGCCCGGACGAGTCCAGCCGCCTCACCACACTCGCCGAACTCGACCCGGCCACCGTCGACATGATGACGGTCGTGACGGTCGGCAACACGGCGACCCGTGAGATCGCGGGCCGGATGGTCACGCCGCGCGGCTACCGCTGGCAGGAGGAACCCCAGTGAACCGAGTGGACCGAGAGGACAGAGTGAGCCGGGTGTTCCCGGAGCCCCGCGTCGTGCACCCCATCGAGGAGGAGTCCTTCCGGCGGCTGCGCGCCCGGCTCGACACCTCGCACTTCCCGCCGCTCACGCGCGCCGTGGTGGAGCGAGTGATCCACTCGGCGGCCGACCTCGCGTACGCGGACGATCTCGTCATGGACGAGGCCGCGCTGGAGAAGGCCCATGCCGCGCTGCACGACGGGGCGCCCGTCGTGGTGGACGTGGAGATGGTCGCGGCGGGCATCACCCGGCGCGAGACCGTGTGCCGGCTGAAGGACGCCAAGTCCGGGCCCGGACTGACCCGTTCGGCGCATGCGATCCGGCTCGCGTACGAGCAGGTCGGACCCGGTGCGCTCTGGGTGATCGGCTGCGCTCCGACCGCGCTGGAGGAGCTGCTGACGCTGGACGCCGCTCCGGCGCTCGTCATCGGTCTGCCCGTCGGCTTCGTCGGCGCGGCCGAGTCCAAGGCCGCGTTGCGCGAGAGCGGGCTGCCCGCCGTCAGCAACGTCTCCGAGAAGGGCGGTTCGGCGGTCGCCGCGGCGGCACTGAACGCCCTGCTGTATCACCCCGTACCCCCATCGCACCCCGTACACCCGACTCACCCTGCACCCCCCGTTTCCAAACACCCCGTATCCGAGGCCTCCGCGCCCCTGAAGGAGAAACCGTGACCACGTCCCAGCCGCCCGCCCTGCTCATCGCCGGACACGGCACCCGGGACGACGTGGGCGCCGAGGCCTTCCGTGACTTCGTGCGGGAGTTGGGCCGCCGCACCCCCGAACTCCCCGTCGCGGGCGGCTTCATCGAACTGTCCCCGCCGCCGCTCGGTGACGCCGTGACGGAGTTGGTCGAGCGAGGGGTACGCCGTTTCGCCGCCGTCCCGCTGATGCTCGTGTCCGCCGGGCACGCCAAGGGCGACATTCCGGCGGCGCTGGCCCGTGAGAAGGAACGGCACCCGGGGATCTCGTACACGTACGGGCGCCCGCTCGGCCCGCACCCCGCGCTGCTCACCGTGCTCGAGCGACGGCTCGACGAAGCGCTCGGGGCCACGGCGCGCACGCCCTTCGACCGGGCGGATGTGACCGTCCTCCTCGTCGGCCGTGGCTCGACCGACCCGGACGCCAACGCGGAGGTCCACAAAGCGGCGCGGCTGTTGTGGGAGGGACGCGGGTACGCGGGTGTGGAGACGGCGTTCGTGTCGCTGGCGGCCCCGGATGTGCCGTCAGGCCTCGATCGCTGCGTGCGGCTGGGCGCCCGCCGGATCGTCGTACTCCCCTACTTCCTGTTCACCGGCATCCTGCCGGACCGGGTGCGGCTGCAGACCGAGGGCTGGGCGGCGGCACACCCGGAGATCGAGGTACGGTCCGCCGAAGTCATCGGCCCGGAGCCGGAGTTGCTGGACCTGGTGATGGAACGCTACCGGGAAGCCGTGGCCGGCGACATCCGGATGAACTGCGACTCCTGCGTCTACCGCATCGCGCTGCCCGGCTTCGAGGACAAGGTGGGCATGCCGCAGCAGCCGCACTTCCACCCGGACGACGACGATCATCACCACGGTGATCACCACCACGGGAACCACGGGCACGCACACTCCCATGCGCACTGAGAGAACCGAGGGACCGGAGAACCGGGCGCACGACCTCCGTCACCACGGTGACGCCGAGGTACGAGACGACGGCTCGGCCCTCGTGGACCTCGCGGTGAACGTCCGCGCCGACACCCCACCGACGTGGCTGCGCGACCGTATCGCCGAGTCGCTGACCGGCTTGGCCGCCTACCCGGACGGCCGGGCCGCGCGTGCGGCGGTGGCCGCCCGGCACGGACTCCCTGTCGAGCACGTACTCCTCACGGCGGGCGCGGCGGAGGCCTTCGTGCTGCTCGCCCGCGCGCTGAAGGTACGCAAGCCGGTGGTGGTGCACCCCCAGTTCACCGAGCCGGAGGCGGCGCTGCGGGACGCCGGCCACACGGTGGACCGGGTCCTGCTGCGCCCGGAGGACGGCTTCCGCCTCGCCCCCTCGGCCGTCCCCGAGGACGCGGACCTGGTGGTGATCGGCAACCCGACCAATCCGACGTCCGTCCTCCACCCGGCGGCGTCGATCGTCGAACTCGCCCGCCCGGGACGGACGTTGGTGGTCGACGAGGCGTTCATGGACGCGGTGCCGGGTGAACGCGAGGCACTTGCCGGTCGGACGGAGGTCCCCGGCCTGGTGGTGCTGCGCAGCCTCACAAAGACGTGGGGGCTGGCAGGTCTCCGTATCGGCTACGTGCTCGCGTCCCCGGAGGTGATCTCCGCCCTGGAACGGGCGCAACCCCTCTGGCCGGTCTCCACGCCGGCCCTCGCCGCGGCCGAGGCCTGCATGTCCCCGCGCGCACTGACGGAGGCGGCCGAAGCGGCCCACCGCGTCACCGCCGACCGAGCCCATCTGGTCGCCGGACTCAAGGAGTTCGCCCCCGACGGCCTGTCCGTGACCGAGCCCGCCGAGGGCCCCTTCGTCCTCGTACGACTCCCCCGCGCGACGGCCGTACGCCACCACCTGCGCACCCTCGGCTACGCAGTGCGCCGCGGGGACACGTTCCCGGGTCTGGGCGAGGACTGGCTACGGCTGGCGGTCCGGGACCGGACGACGGTCAACGGCTTCCTGCAGGCGCTGGACCGGGCGATGACGCTGGCGGGCCACGGGGGCGAAAGCACCCGCTAACCAACCACCTTCCCGTTCAGCACAACCCTCCGCGGAGCGGCCAGCACCCGTACATCCGCCCGAGGATCCCCGTCGTACACCACGAGGTCCGCGGCCGCCCCCTCCTCCAGGCCGGGCCGCCCCAGCCACGCTCGCGCGCCCCACGTCGTGGCCGACAGCGCCTCGACCGGAGGGATCCCGGCGTTCACCAGTTCCGCCACCTCCCCGGCCACCAGCCCGTGCGCGAGTGAACCGCCGGCGTCGGTGCCGACGTACACCGGGATGCCCGCGTCGTATGCGGAGCGCACGGTGTCGTAGCGGCGCTCGTGGAGTCGTCGCATATGGGCGGACCAGCGCGGGTACTTGGACTCGGCGCCGGCGGCGAGGCTCGGGAACGTGGCGATGTTGACGAGGGTGGGGACGATGGCGACGCCGCGTTCAGCGAAGAGGGGGATGAGGTCCTCGGTCAGGCCCGTGGCGTGCTCGATGCAGTCGATGCCGGACTCGACCAGGTCCCGCAGGGAGTCCTTGGCGAAGCAGTGGGCGGTGACGCGCGCACCGAGGCGGTGGGCCTCGGCGATGGCCGCCTCGACCGCGCCGCGCGGCCAGCAGGCGCTCAGGTCGCCCGTTCCGCGGTCGATCCAGTCGCCCACCAGCTTGACCCAGCCGTCACCGCGCCGGGCCTCTTGGGCTACGTATGTGACGAGGTCGTCGGGTTCGATCTCCCATGCGTAGTTGCGGATGTAGCGGCGGGTGCGGGCGATGTGGCGGCCGGCCCGGATGATCTTCGGGAGGTCGTCGCGGTCGTCGATCCAGCGGGTGTCGGAGGGCGAACCGGCGTCCCGGATGAGGAGGGCGCCGGCGTCGCGGTCGGTCAGGGCCTGCTTCTCGGCGACGTCGGCCGGTACGGGGCCGTGGGTGTCGAGCCCGACATGGCAGTGCGCGTCGACGAGGCCGGGGAGGGCCCAGCCCTGGACGGTACGGACATCACGGGCGCCGACGGGACGCTCGTACGAGATCCTGCCGTCGATCACCCAGAGTTCGTCCCGGACGTCGTCGGGGCCGACGAGCACCCGCCCCTTCACGTGCAGCACCGCGCGATCGCTCATGGTGTGCACTGTAATAAACCGGACGCTAGTCTCCTTTACCCACCTGGTCGGAGGTCTCCTCTTCCACGTCCGCCATCGCGGGGTCGAGGAGCCGGGACAGGAAGTGCCTCGTCCGCTCGTGGGCCGGGTTGCCGATGACCTGCTCAGGGGTGCCGTCCTCGACGATCACGCCGTCGTCCATGAAGACGACCCTGTCGGCGACCTCGCGCGCGAAGGTCATCTCGTGGGTGACGACCATCATCGTCATGCCCTCGTTCGCGAGCATGCGCATCACGGCGAGCACGTCACCGACGAGTTCGGGGTCGAGCGCGGAGGTGGGCTCGTCGAAGAGCATCACCTCGGGGCCCATGGCGAGCGCGCGGGCGATCGCCACGCGCTGCTGCTGGCCGCCGGAGAGCGAGGAGGGGTACGCGTCGGCCTTCTCGGAGAGGCCGACGCGCCGCAGGTTGTCGGCGGCCACGCGCGCCGCCTCCGCCTTGTCTCGGCCGAGTACGCGGCGTTGCGGCAGGGCGAGGTTCTCGGTCACCGACAGGTGCGGGAAGAGGTTGAACTGCTGGAACACCATGCCGATCCGGCGGCGTACGGCGTCGATGTCCACGTCGGGGTGGGTGACTTCGGTGCCGCCGACGAAGACCTGGCCCTTGGTGGGCTCCTCCAGGAGGTTCACGCAGCGCAGCAGGGTGGACTTGCCGGAGCCGGACGGGCCGATGACGCACACGACCTCGCCGCGGCCGACCTCCAGGTCGATGCCGCGCAGCACCTCGTTGTCGCCGAACGACTTGTGCAGGTCGCGGACTTGGATCTCCGGAGTACCGCTCGTGGTGCTCACTTGGTGGCCTCCCCGGCCTTCGCCTCAAGACGGCGTACGACAAAACCGAGCGGGACCGTGACCAGCAGATAGCACAGGCCCGCGACCAGGATCGGCGTGGAGTTGGCGCTCTCGCTCGCCAAGTCCCGGCCGAACTTGGCGAGTTCACGCTCTTCGAGGGTGACGCCCAGGAACAGCACCAGCGAGGAGTCCTTGAAGAGGAGGACGAGTTCGTTGGTGAGCGGCGGGATCACGATGCGGAACGCCTGCGGGATGATGATCGAGACCATGGCGCGCGCATGCGAGAAGCCCAGCGAACGGGCCGCCTCCATCTGCCCCTTGGGCACGGCCTGGATGCCCGCGCGGATGGTCTCCGCCATGTACGCGGCGGCCACCAGGCCGAGCGCGAGGGCGACCTTCCCGTACGTACCGCCGGGGATCTCCGTGCCCGGGAAGGCCAGCGGTACGGCGACGCCCACGAAGATGAAGATCAGCAGGGCGGGCAGGCCGCGGAAGATCTCGATGTAGAGACCGGCGAGCCAGCGGTACGGTCCCACCGGCGAGAGCCGCATGAGGGCGATGACCATGCCGAGGGCGAGGCCGAACGCGAAGCCGGACAACGTGTAGAGCACGGTGTTGCGCAGAGCCAGCGTGATGATGTCCGGGAACAGTTCCTTCGCCAGGTCGGTCTGGGCGAACTGGTTCTGCAGCCCGTCCCAGTCGGCTGTGACACCGAGGGCGACCAGGGCGGCGACGAAGATCGCGTACTGGATGCCTCGTGAGACGGCACGCTTCTGGCGCCTGGTCAGGCCTTGCTTGCGTGGCTGGACCTGGGTGTCGACCTTGCTCATGAGGCGGCGGACGGGGAAGCGGAGGCGGCGCCCGCGGCGTTCTCGTCGTAGGGGCCGATCCACTTCTCGTACAGCTTCTTGTACGTGCCGTCGGCCTTCGCGTCCGCCAGCGCCTTGTTGATGGCCTTGACGAGCTCGGTGTTGCCCTTCTTCACCGAGAAGCCGTACTGCTCACCGGTGTTGAGGTTGTCGACGACCTCGAAGGCGTCGGCGTTCGCCTTGTCCTTGAGCCAGCCCTGGACAACCGGGTAGTCGATGATGACCGCCTGGACCTGGCCGGTGCGCAGGCCGTTGAGCACCGCGTCGGAGCTCTCGAAGGAGACCGGGTCGAAGCCCTTGCCCTTCGCGTACTCCTCGCCGGTCGTCTGCGCCTGGGCGCCGAGCTTCTTGCCCTTCAGTGCGTCGAAGGAGCTGATGCCGCTCTTCTTGTCGACGAGTACGGCCTGGGTGGCGTCGAAGTACGGGTCGGAGAAGTCGACGTTCTTCTTGCGCTCGTCGGTGATCGTCATGCCGGCCGCGGCGAGGTCGCATTCCCCGGAGTTGAGGAACGCACCGGTCTTGAAGTTCTCGAACGGCGTGTCCAGGATGTCCTGCTTCACGCCCAGGTCCTTGGCGACCAGGTCTATGAGCGCCACGTCGAAGCCCTGCACCTTGCCGTCGATCTCCGACTGGAAGGGCGGATACGGAAGGTGCGTGCAGGTCGTGAGCTGCCCCGCCTTCACGATCGAGACCCCCTTGACGGTCTCCCCACCCCCATCGCCCGAGGAACAGCCGGCCACGAGCACCAGCCCGGCCGTCGCGGTGGTGGCGGCCAGAATGCGGGCCCGGCGTCCGAGGACCGTGTTCACGGGGGTGACCTCCTGAAGGGATCTACTAGGGAACTTGACCTTCCGATTATAAGGAAGGCTTAGACCCCCTCAAACATTCCCATGGCAGGAGGCAGCTCCGACCTGTGAAGTTTCGGTGCCAACCGGACTTGCAGCGTCAGTCGCCCATGTCGAACCGGGGTTCCTCGGTCCGGGTGCGCTTGACCTCGTAGAAGCCCGGGACGGCGGCCATCAGCAGAAAGCCGTCCCACAGCTGCCCGGCCGTCTCCCCGCTGGGAGCGGGGGAGACGACGGGACCGAAGAAGCCGACCCGTTCGCCACGGGCCCCGGCGACCGACACCACCGGGGTGCCGACGTCGGCGCCGACCAGGGCGACGGCCTGCGCGTGCGAGGACCGAATCGCCTCGTCGTACACCGTGGACATGGCGACCTCGCCGATCTCCTCCGGCAGCCCGGCATCCGCCAGGGCCGCCTCGAGGTTCCCCCAGTCCCCCTGCAGATGGAAGCGGGTACCCAGCGCCGTGAACAGGTCACCGAGCGCCCGCTGCCCGAACCGCTCCTCCACCGCTGCGCACACCCGCACCGGTGCCCACATGTAGTCGCCCCACTCGCCCTCGGGGTTGTCATCCCGGTGCTCGTTGAGCACGGCCAGACTCATCACCCGCCAGCGGATGTCCACGGGCCGCACCTTGGTGACCTCGACCATCCACCTCGAGGTGATCCACGTGTACGGGCAGACGGGGTCGAACCAGAAGTCGACGGTCCGTCGTTCGGTCATCTGATCGGCTCCCCCACCTGGATACGCGCGAACACGAACTCACGTACTGCATCGCTGACTTGAGTACCTGTCAAGCACCCAATATGGGCTCCGCCCCAGTCCGGAACCGCAGCGGAGCCAGGCACGTCCTCCGCGGCATGATCCGAACCCATCGAACCGTCGAGGCCCTGGTGATCAGAACCGCCCTCCCCGCCGAAGCCGCGGACGTGGCCGAACTGCACAGGCGCGCCCGGGCCACCTACTACCCCGATGGCCTGCCGGACGACGGCACCGACTGGGCCGCCGTCTGGCACGCCGCCATCGAACGCCCTGACGGCCACGTGCTGTGCGCGGTACGAGCCACGCGCCTGGTGGGCATCGCCTCCTTCCGTACCGCCGAAGGCGCCCCGGCCGACTCGGTCAAGCTGTTCCAGTTCCACGTCGAACCCGGCCATTGGCGCTCCGGTATCGGCGCCGAACTGCACGCGGCCTGCGTCGAGCAGTGGCGGGCCGATGGCAAGCGGACCGCGACTCTCGATGTGCACGTCGACAACCAACGCGCTCAGGCCTTCTACGCCCACCAGGGCTGGGTCCCCGACCCCGAGCAGCCGGCCGGCGGAAGCGACCACCACCTGTCGCTGATCTATGCCGTGCGCGGGGAATGAACCCAGCCGGTTGAACGTTCACGGACCGAGCGGAGGGAGCCTTCGCGTAGCCGTGCGAGCTGGAGAGACGAAGATATGCGCGTCGAGATCTGGAGCGATATCGCCTGCCCCTGGTGCTATGTGGGCAAGGCCCGCTTCGAGAAGGCGCTCGGCGCCTTTCCGCACGGTGATGAGGTCGAGGTGGTGCACCGGTCTTTCGAGCTCGATCCGGGGCGGAGCAAGGGCGAGACGGAGTCCGTGTCGGCCATGCTGACCAAGAAGTACGGCATGAGCGAGGCCCAGGTCCGCGCGGGTGAGGAGAATCTGCGGGGGCTGGCCGCTGCCGAGGGGCTCGGGTATCGCGCCGAGGGCCGCGATCACGGCAGCACCTTCGATATGCACCGGCTGCTGCACTTCGCCAAGGAGCAGGGCCGGCAGGCCGAGCTGCTCCAGATTCTGTACCGGGCGAACTTCGTCGAGGAGCGTTCCCTCTACGTGGACGCCGACGCGTATCTGATCGAGCTGGCCGCCGAGGCCGGTCTCGACGCGGACGCCGCCCGTAAGGTGCTCGCCGACACGGATGCGTACGCCGATGAAGTCCGGGCCGATGAGCGTGCGGCCGCCGAGCTCGGCGCGAACGGCGTTCCCTTCTTCGTGCTCGACCGGAAGTTCGGCGTCTCCGGCGCCCAGCCCGTCGAGGTCTTCGGCAAGGCGCTGGAGCAGGCCTGGGGAAGCCGGTCACCGCTGAAGCTGATCGAGGAGAGCGACGGCGATGCGGACGCGTGCGGTCCCGATGGGTGTGCGGTGCCGCAGCACTGAGAGTTCGCCTATAAAAATCGCAGGTCAGGGGCGACGTATAAGCGTTCCTTAGCGGGATCACGCACAAATACGCAATGGACCAGAGAGTGCCGAAGGCTCACAGTTGTCCCATGGAGACCTTCGAGAGCCGCGTCCGTGCCGAGTTCGCCCCGAAGAACACCTTTCTGAACACCGCCAGCAACGGGCTGCTGCCCGCCCGTACCGTCACCGCCCTGCAAGAGGCCGTGGCGCTGCGGGCCGACGGCAGTCCGGTGGACTCGTTGTTCGCCGATGTGGAGGCCGCCCGGGCCTCCTTCGCCCGGCTGGCCGGCGTGCCGGTCGGGCGGGTGGCGGCCGGGTCCTCGGTCAGCGCCTACACCGGCCTGGTCGCGGCCTCGCTGCCCGCGGGCGCCGAAGTCCTCACCGCCGAGGACGACTTCGCCTCCGTCGTGAACCCCTTCCATGTCCGCACCGACCTCAAGGTGCGGGCCGTGCCCCTGGAGCGGATCGCCGAGTCCGTCCGGCCGGGCACCGCACTCGTCGCGGTCAGCGCCGCGCAGTCCGCCGACGGCCGGATCGCCGATCTGCCCGCACTGCGCGAGGCGGCCAGGGACCACGGGGCCCGGACGTACATCGACTTCTCCCAGGCGGCCGGCTGGCTGCCGATGGACGCCGGGGCGTACGACTATGTCTCCTCCGTCTGCTACAAGTGGCTGCTCGGCCCGCACGGCGCCGGCTTCCTCGTCGTGCCGGAGGACTTCGGCGAGCTCACGCCGATCCTGGCCGGCTGGGTCGCCGGGGAGCACCCGTGGGACAGCTGCTACGGCCCCGTGGCCGAACTCGCCCACTCCGCCCGGCGGTTCGACCTGCCCCCCGCTCTCTTCAGCTACGCCGGACTGCGCCCCTCCCTCGAGCTCATCGAGGAACTCGGCGTCGACGCCGTGCAGGCCCACGACCTCGCCCTCGCCGACCGCTACCGCGCGGGCCTCACCGCTCTCGGCCACGAGGCCCTGCCCGCGCCCGGCTCGGCGATCGTGTCCGTGCCCGGACTCGGCCACCGCCAGGCGGAGTTGGCCAAGGCGGGGATCTCGGTCTCCAACCGCGCGGGCAACCTGCGTGCCTCCTTCCACCTGTACAACACGTCCGCCGACGTCGACCGCCTGCTGGACGTCCTGTCTTCCTGAACCACTGGCGCGCGCCCGGCCGGGACGCTAGGAAGGGCACCAGGGGGTGGGGCCTTTGGAGACCACGGAGACGTCCGTCGAACGGGCCGCCGACGCGGAGTTGCAGCGGCGGCTGGTGTACGGCGACGAGTCCGCGCTGACCGAGGCGTACGCCGCGTACAGCGGGCTCGTCCGGGGGGTGGCGGTCCGGGTGACGCGCAGCCCGGCCGCCGCCGAGGATGTGGCGCAGGAGGTCTTCGCCCAGCTGTGGAGCAGGCCGTACGGGTTCGACGCGCGCCGTGGCTCGCTGCGTACCTGGCTGTCCGTGCTGGCGCACCGGCGAGCCGTGGACTGGGTGCGCAGCGAGGCCCGGCACCGCAAGGCCGCCGGTGCCGACGACTCGGCGCTGCAGGCGATCCCCGACACGGGGCCCGGGCCGGACGAGACGGTCGTCGACCGCGAGCGCTCGCTCCTGCTGCACTCGGCGCTCGCCGAACTCCCGCAGTCCCAGCGGGAGGTGGTGCACCTCGCCTTTTTCGCGGGCCGCACCTACCGCCAGGCCGCCGTCGAACTCGGCATTCCGGAAGGCACCGCCAAGACCCGGCTGCGCTCTGCGTTACGCAAGCTGGCCGAATCCATGGCCGAGCCACCGGATCCGGCCTTGGAAAGGGGCGGCGCATGATGGATGGATGCGCCCGGGAAGCAGGGCGGACAGCTGCGACGGGAGGTGCGCGGTGACCACTGATCATGACGGTGTACGTGAGTTGCTGGGTGCCTGGGCCTTCGGCGCGTTGCGGCCGGAGGAGGAGCGGGCGGTGCCGGCGCATCTCGCCGAATGCGAGAGCTGCGCGGCGGAGGCGGAGCGGCTGCGGGAGGCCGTACGGCTGCTGGACGGGCCGCGGGGAACGGCCATGAGCAACGGTTCGGGAGAGTCGGGCGGCGTACTCGCCCTCGCTCTGCGCGCCCGGCCCGCCGCGCCGAGGGTCGCCGCGCACGCGGCCCCGTACGCCGCGGCCGTCGCCGGACTCCAGGCGCTGGTGCGGGAGTTGGACGGCCGCTGGAGCACACCGGTCGTACACGACTGGGACGCGCACGCGACGCTCGCGCATCTCCTCGCCGCCGACGAGCCGCTGGCCCTGCGCCTGGGCCTCGACGCACGCGTGCCCGCCTCGACCGTCCCGGAGGGCGCGGGATGGGAGGAGGCCTGGAACGCGCGTACCGCCGAAGTGATCGCGTACGAGCGACAGCGCAGCCCCGAGGAGACAGTGACCGCGTGGGCCGCGCAGGCAGCCGCGCTGCTGGCCACGCCCGAGGCCCGGGCTCCCGAACGCGCCGCGCACGCCACAACGTTGATGGGGATCCGGCTGCCCGTCGCGGACCACTTCCTCGTGCGGGGCTTCGAGGCGTGGATCCACACGGACGACATCGGCCGCGCGCTCGGCCTCGCCGTACCGCCCCCGCCCGAGGAACACCTCTGGCAACTGGTACGCCTCGCCGTCCGCATCCTCGACCTGGCGCTGGGGACCACGGCTCCCCCGGTGCTGTTCTCGGTGACCGGAGGCGAGGACGCCCAGTGGGTGCTCGGCTCCGAGGACGAGCCGGTGCGGGCCGAACTCGTCCTGGAACCCGTCGACTTCTGCCTGCTCGTCGGCGGACGGTACGCACCCGAAGTGGTCCCGAGGGGCACGACGGGCGACGAGGACGCCGTACGGAACGTACTGGAGCGGGCCGCGGCGCTGTCCTGGCTGTAAACGGAGGAGGGCGGCACCCGACCAGGGTGCCGCCCATCATCCGTACATCACTTCAGACGTACGTCACTTGCCCGTACGTCAGTCGTTTCACTTCACCGGCGTGAAGTCCCGCGCCCCAATAAAGTCGGGCCGCGGCACCGGTGCCGCGAACGGCTGCACCGCCGCGTTCTCCACGCTGTTGAACACGATGAAGACGTTCGAGCGCGGGAACGGGGTGATGTTGTCCCCGGAGCCGTGCATGCAGTTGCAGTCGAACCAGGTCGCCGAGCCGGCCCGCCCGGTGAAGAGCTTGATGCCGTGGGCCTCCGCGAACTTGGTGAGCGCCTCGTCGGAGGGCGTGCCCGCGTCCTGCATCTGCAGCGACTTCTTGTAGTTGTCCTTCGGTGTCGCCCCCGCACAACCGAGGAACGTCTTGTGGGACCCCGGCATGATCATGAGGCCGCCGTTGGTGTCGTAGTTCTCGGTCAGCGCGATCGAGACGGACACGGTGCGCATGTTCGGCAGACCGTCCTCGGCGTGCCAGGTCTCGAAGTCCGAGTGCCAGTAGAAGCCGCTCGCTCCGAAGCCGGGCTTGACGTTGATCCGCGACTGGTGGACGTACACGTCTGAGCCGAGGATCTGCCGGGCGCGCCCGACGACGCGCTCATCGCGTACGAGGCGCGCGAAGATCTCGCTGATCTTGTGGACCTCGAAGACCGAACGGATCTCCTGTGACTTCGGCTCGACGATCGAGCGCTCGTCGGCGCGGATCGCCGGGTCGCTCACCAGGCGTTCCAACTCGCCCCGGTAGACGGACACTTCCTCGTCGCCGATGAGCTGCTCGATGGCGAGGAAGCCATCGCGCTCGTACGACTGGAGCTCGGCCGCCGCGATCGGTCCTGGCGTACCCGGCTCGCTCCACACCACGGGGTCCTGGCGGGGTACGGCCACCTCGGCGGCGCCGCGGGTCGGGTACAGGTCGGTGAGCGTGGTCATGGTTCTCAGACCTCCTCGGTCAGCAGGGGGTAGACACCGTTCTCGTCATGGTCCTCCCGTCCGGTCACCGGCGGATTGAAGACGCAGAGGCAGCGGAAGTCCTCCTTGATCTTCATCGTGTGCTTCTCGTGGCCGTCGAGGAGGTACATGGTGCCGGGGGTGATGGTGAACTTCTCCCCGGTCTCGTCGTTGGTGAGCTCGGCCTCGCCCTCCACGCAGACGACGGCCTCGATGTGGTTGGCGTACCACATCGACGTCTCCGTACCGGCGTACAGGATCGTCTCGTGCAGGGAGAAGCCGACCTTCTCCTTGGCGAGGACGATGCGTTTGCTCTCCCAGGTGCCCGACGCGGACTTGACGTGCCGGTCGGTGCCTTCGAGGTCCTTGAACGAGCGGACAATCACGGTGGTGCAGTGCCTCCTTCAGGCTGCGCGCGGTTGCGGTTACGCCGTTTCGCGTACGGCGCGGGCGAGGGTGCGCAGGCCCTCGTCCAGCTCGTCGGGCGTGATGGTGAGCGCCGGGAGGAGCTTGACGACCTCGCTCTCGGGGCCCGACGTCTCGATGAGCAGGCCGAGTTCGAAGGCCCGCTGGGCGATGCGGCCCGCGCGCTCCTTGTCGTGGAACTCGAGGCCCCAGACCAGGCCGCGGCCCCGGTATTCCTTGCTGGTCTCGGGGTGTTCCTCGCGGATCGCCTTCAGCACCTCGTCGATCTGCTCGCCGCGGGCCCTGGTCTGCTTCTCCATGGCCGGCCCGTCGGTCCAGTACGTCTCAAGGGCGGCGGCGGCCGTCACGAAAGCGGGGTTGTTGCCGCGGAACGTGCCGTTGTGCTCGCCCGGCTCCCAGATGTCCAGCTCGGGCTTGAACAGGGTGAGCGCCATGGGCAGTCCGTAGCCGCTGATGGACTTGGAGACGGTCACGATGTCCGGGGTGATGCCCGCCTCCTCGAAGGAGAAGAAGGCGCCGGTACGGCCGCAGCCCATCTGGATGTCGTCGACGATGAGCAGCATGTCCTGACGCTCGCACAGGTCCGCAAGGGCACGCAGCCACTCGGCACGCGCGACGTTGATGCCGCCCTCGCCCTGCACGGTCTCGACGATCACGGCGGCGGGCTGGTTCAGGCCGGAGCCCTGGTCCTCGAGGAGCCGCTCGAACCACAGGAAGTCCGGAATCTGGCCGTCGAAGTAGTTGTCGAACGGCATGGGCGTGCCGTGCACCAGCGGGATGCCCGCTCCGGCCCGCTTGAAGGCGTTTCCGGTCACGGCGAGCGAGCCGAGGGACATCCCGTGGAAGGCGTTCGTGAACGACACGATCGCTTCCCGGCCCTTCACTTTTCGCGCCAGCTTCAGCGCCGACTCGACGGCGTTGGTGCCCGTCGGGCCCGGGAACATGACCTTGTACGGCAGGTCGCGCGGGCGCAGCACGATGTTCTGGAACGACTCGAGGAAGGCGCGTTTGGCGGTCGTCGACATGTCGAGACCGTGGGTGACGCCGTCGCGCTCCAGGTAGTCGATGAGGGCGCGTTTGAGTACGGGGTTGTTGTGGCCGTAGTTGAGGGACCCGGCACCGGCGAAGAAGTCCAGGTACTCGTGGCCGTCCTCGTCGTACATGCGGCTGCCCTGCGCGCGGTCGAACACGGTGGGCCAGCCGCGGCAGTAGCTGCGCACCTCCGACTCGAGGGTCTGGAAGATGCTCAGGTCGGGCTGGGTGATGCTCACAGCGAATCTCCTCCTGGGAGATGAAGTCTTGGTGGGGGTACGGCCGGGTGGTCGGGTCCGGTCGTCTGGATCTGCTGGGTTTGCTGTTCTGCTGGGTCTGCCGGCCGAATCGGCCGTGGCCGCCGGTCGGTTCGCTCAGCCGGCCGGTCGCTCAGGCGGTCTGGCCGGATCTGTGCGCTCGGTCAGCCGGTGGGAAGCTCAGCGGTCCTATGCGGTACAGCACCTCGGGGTCGTGCGGGCCGTCCGGGAAGTGCGCCCCGTCGAAGAGCACTTCACGCGCGACCTCCGCTCCGTGACGTGCGGCGTAGGAGGTGAACAGTCGCTCGGAGGCCGTGTTTCCGGGGGTGATCGTGGTCTCGACGGTTTCGAGGCCGCGTTCGTGGGCTACTCGGGCCGTGAGTCCGTCCAGCAGAGCGGCGGCGAGCCCGCGCCCGCGGTACGCGGTGTCGACGGCCACCTGCCAGACGAGCAGGGTTTCCGGCTGGTCGGGCCGGACGTACCCGGTGATGAAGCCGACCGGCATCCCCTCCTTGTCGCGCGCCACCACCGACGTACCGGCGAAGTCACGGCACCACAGGAGGTAGCTGTACGAGGAGTTGAGGTCGAGGGTTCTGGAGTCCTTGGCGATGCGCCAGAGGGCGGCCCCGTCGGCCACCTCCGGACGGTCGATCCGCAGGCCCTCCGGCATTTCCAAGAATTCCGCTTGCAGGTCTGCTTGTGCGGCGGTCATGCGGATTGAATTTACCGAGAGAAAGCTGAAATTGCATCGCCGGATGGGGTTACGTCAACGCACTGAATATGTTATCGCGCGTGCGCGGGTGCCGCATGTCGAGGCGGCGAGAACAGCCCCTTTGTCCGTAAAATACGGGAGGAAACGGGCAGCTTGTGTGTTGCGTCACATATACGTAACGGACACGAGACCTGCCCGAATTACGAGGTTGGTGTTCGCGAAATCTTAGTGTTTAAGACCGAGGAAAGCGGGCAGAAGAATACGGGAAGCTGCGCTCGAACAGGTATCGAGTGGACCCGCGAAATAGCAGCGGAATGAATTCTTCGATTACGCACCGGTGACCCCGTCGATGCCCTCCCGGACAATGTCCGCGTGGCCGTTGTGCCGTGCGTACTCCTCGATCATGTGGATGAGGACCCAGCGCAAGCTGACCTCAAGCCCGGCCATCGGGCCGTCCGCGATCCGTCCGGTGTCCTCCAGCGAACGCCCCGCGCACAGCTCCTGCCCCCGGGCGACCTCCCGCCGCCAGTTCGCCAGCGCCTCGTCGAGCCCACGCTCCGGTACGAGGCCGTAGCCGCCGGACACGTCCCCGACCTTGTCCTCGTACACGGGTGGCACGTCGAGCCCGGCGAACACCCGCTGGAACCAGTTCCGTTCGACCTCGGCGAGATGCTGGACCAGCCCGAGCAGGGTCAGCTCGGACGGTTCGGCGGAGGCCAGCCGCACCTGACTGTCGTCCAGCCCGCGGCACTTGAGCTCCAGCGTGGCCCGGTGGAAGGCGAGCCAGCTCTCCAGCATGGGCCGCTCCGGCCCGGTCATCAGTGGGATGGGACGGCCGTCGGGCAGGGTCTGGATCTGGTGTGTGTCGGTGACCATGCTCGGCAGCATGGCACGAGGGCCCGGCGATGCGGGAGAGGCGAAATCCCGCCGTCAGGAATCAGCTGCCGTCCCTCAGATCCGCCGGCCAGTCCGGGAGGAACTCGATCCCGTCGTACGTGACCACGCACCCCTCCCCCAGCGGCGACTGCGTCATAAAGCCCACGAGCGCCGCACCGGAGGCCTTCTCGTCGGCCAGCGTGAACAGGCGCACGAAGGTCCAGCGCTTGCCGTCCTTGGAAGCGTGGAAAGCGAAGGCACGACCCGTACGGCTGATCCGCAGCCAGACCGAACTCCCCTCCACGGTCCAGGAGTTGGCGTCGTCGGAATGACCGCGGGTGACCACCGTGCACACGGTCGGCACATCCGGCGAGTTCTCCAGACAGAGCTTGGCCCACTCCCGCTCGGCCACATGCACGTACAGCACGCCCGCGTCAAAGGCCCCCGCAAACCCCACGGTGACACGAGCGATCAGCTGAAAGTCCCCCTCCGGCGCCCCGAGCAGCCGAGGCGCGTCGGCCGCGGGGTCCAGCGCCTCATCAGTGGGCGGCACAAACCGATCCTGCCGCGCCCCCGCCCATCCGGTGAGCACCCCGTCCTCGTACGACCAGTGCCCATCAGGACCGTAGGAGCGGAGCGGGAAAGGCAGTTCGGGTATTTCGAGATCCATGAGCAGAGTCTCCCAGCTCCCCCACCACGCCCTCAAAGAGACATGGCACTGTCAGACATATGACACAGGCAGCGCCCCGTCAGGGGCGCGGCACCGTCAGAACATGCGGCCACAACAGCGCCCCGTCAGGGGCGCGGGGAACTGCGCGACCAGCCACGACGGACCCGCGGTCCGCAATGAACCGCACCGCCTACGGCGCTACCCGCATCCCCCGCCCCCAGCGGAGCGCAACCGCGCCCAGCGGAGCGCTACCGCTCAAGCCGGCCGTTGAAGCGCCGAGGCAGCCCCAACGGGTTGTCATCCCGCAACTCGGCGGGCAGCAGCGCCTCCGGCGCGTTCTGATACGCAACCGGCCGCAGCCACCGCTCAATAGCCGTACCCCCCACAGACGTGGACGTCGACGTCGTCGCAGGGTACGGCCCCCCGTGATGCTGAGCCGGAGCCACAGCAACCCCGGTGGGCCAGCCATTGACGAGCACACGCCCCGCAAGCGGCGTCAGCTCGGCAAGGATCTCCGCGCCGCGGCCCTGCCCCTCCGCCTCCTCGGAGGAGAGGTGCACGGTCGCGGTGAGGTTGCCCGGCAGCCGCGAGAGAACGGCCCCGGCCTCCGAGTCGTCCTCGTACCGAGCGACAACGGTGATCGGCCCGAAGCACTCCTCCAGGAGCAGATCATGCTCCCCCTCGGCCGCCAGCCGACGCGCAGGCACGGTCAGGAACCCGGGGCTCACCGTGTGCTCGCTCCCCGCACCGGGCGTCACCGGAGCGTCCACGTCCGGCAGTTCGGCCCGCTCGGCAACCCCGGCGACGAAGTTGTCCCGCATCCGGTGGTCCAGCAGCACGCCCGCGTCCGTGTTGCTGACCGCGTCGGTGAGGGACTTCACCAGCCGGTCACCTGCCGCACCCGTCGGCGCGAGAACGAGCCCCGGCTTCACACAGAACTGGCCGACACCCATCGTCATGGAGCCCGCGAGCCCCGTACCGATCGTCTCGGCCCGCTCGGCGGCGGCGGCCTCGGTGATCACGACGGGGTTCAGCGAGCCCAGCTCGCCGTGGAACGGGATCGGCACGGGCCGGGCGGCAGCCGCGTCGAAGAGGGCACGGCCGCCCCGTACGGAACCGGTGAAGCCGGCAGCCGTCACGAGCGGGTGCTTGACCAGCTCGACGCCCGCTTCGAAGCCGTGCACGAGCCCGACGACGCCCTTGGGGATGTCGTGCTGCTCGGCGGCCCGCCGCAGCGTCGCCGCCACGAACTCGGACAGTGCCGGGTGGTCGGGGTGCGCCTTGACGACGACCGGGCAGCCCGCGGCGAGCGCACTCGCGGTGTCACCGCCGGCGACCGAGAAGGCGAAGGGGAAGTTCGAGGCCGAGTAGACGGCGACGACACCCAGCGGCACCTTGTAGCGGCGCAGGTCCGGGATCGGCGGCGTCGCGGTGGCGTCGGGGTGGTTGATCACGACGTCGAGGAACGCGCCCTCGTCGACGATGTCCGCGAAGGCCCGCAACTGGTAGCAGGTGCGGGCGAGTTCACCGGTGAGCCGGACCGGGCCGAGCGCGGTCTCCGCGTCGGCGGCCTCCACGAGGTGGTCCTTGGCGCCTTCGAGCAGCTCCGCGGCCGTACGCAGGAAAGCCGAGCGGACCGTGCGGTCTGCCAGGGCGCCCCGGGCGGCGTGGGCCGCGCGGACAGCCGTGTCCACCTCCTGGGCTGTGGCTTCCACCGCAACCTGTTCACGCTGCTTCCCGGTTCGGGGGTCGACACTCCAGACTGGTGCTGCTGCCACCGCGGGTCCCTCCAGATGTGATGCCGCAGTTCTTATGTGATGCCGCAGTTCTTGTGTCACTCACCAGGGCGTTCGATATGCTGAACACTGTCTCTGATGGTGAATATGTCCCGGAGACTATTTCCCGTCGAACGAAGGGGTCAAGGGCGATGTCGGCTGGCGAGACAGGCGGCGGGGCGCAGGTCAAGTCCGCGGTGCGGACCGTGGAACTGCTCGAGTATTTCGCCGGCCGACCCGGGATGCACTCCCTGGCCGCCGTACAGGAGGCCGTAGGTTACCCCAAGTCCAGTTTGTATATGTTGCTCCGTACGCTCGTCGAGCTCGGCTGGGTCGAGACGGACGCGACGGGCACGCGGTACGGCATCGGAGTGCGCGCCCTCCTCGTCGGTACGTCGTACATCGACGGCGACGAGGTGGTGGCCGTGGCCAGACCGACCCTCGACCGCCTCTCCGACGACACTACGGAGACGATCCACCTGGCGCGGCTGGACGGCACGAATGTGGTGTATCTCGCGACCCGCCAGTCCCAGCACTACCTCCGCCCCTTCACGCGCGTGGGCCGTCGGCTGCCCGCCCATTCCACCTCGCTCGGCAAGGCGCTGCTGGCCACACACACGGACGAGCAGGTACGCAAGCTGCTGCCGGAGACCCTCCCCGCGCTGACCGAGCACACGATCACCGACCGGGAGAAGCTCATCGAGGAGTTGCACCAGGTGCGGGAGCAGGGCTTCGCGGTGGACCGCGAGGAGAACACTTTGGGGCTGCGCTGCTTCGGCGTCGCGATTCCGTACCGTACGCCCGCGCGCGACGCCATCAGCTGCTCCGTACCCGTGGCGCGGCTGACACCCGCGCACGAGCAGATGGTGAAGGACGCCCTGTTCGACGCCCGCGACCGACTGACGCTCGCAACTCGGAGGCTCTGACATGGATGTGGTCCTGCGCGAGATCCACGACAGTGATCTGCCGGTGTTCTTCCGGCAGATGAACGACCCGGAAGCCGTCGAGATGGCCGCGTTCACGGCCAAGGACCCGGCCGACTGGGATGCCTTCGACGCCCACTGGAAGCGGATCCGTGCCACGCCGGGCGTGGTCAATCGCACGGTCCTCGTCGACGGCGACGTCGTGGGCAGCGCGGCGGTGTACGGCGACCCGGGCGAGCGCGAGGTGACGTACTGGATCGACCGCGCGTACTGGGGCCGCGGCATCGCCACCCGCGCCCTGCGGGCCCTGCTCGCCGAGGTCCCCGAACGCCCGATGTACGCCCGCGCCGCCGCGGACAACGCCGCTTCGCGCCGCGTCCTGGAGAAGTGCGGCTTCCGCGTGACCGCGCAGGACAGGGGCTACGCGAACGCCCGCGGGGCGGAGATCGACGAGGTCGTCCTCACCCTGGACGGCTGACCCTTCTCCCCCGCGCGGCGGAGGCGGATCGGCGTCCGGCAGGAGGGCTCCGGCGGTCCGTGGCGGGAGTGTGGTCGGTATGACACAGACTTCCACCTCGGTACGGTCCCCGGCCGCGGCCCGGGTGCCCCTCAGCCGGACCCGTCGTGCGCTGCGGGCCATCGCCATCGCGTCCTGTCTGCCGTATCTGAGCCTCAAGGTGGCGTGGATCGCGGGAAGCCGGGTCGGGATTCCCGAGGGCAGTTCCCTGCTGGAGCACCGGGGCACGATGGTCGTCGCCAACAGCGTCACCGTCGTCATGGACGGTGCCGTCATCGTGCTCGCACTGCTGCTCACCCGGCCATGGGGGCAACGGGTGCCCGCCTGGCTGCTGGTGGGGCCGACATGGGTGGCCAGTGGGCTGCTCGCGCCGATCGTGGCGGGGTTTCCCTTGCAGCTCCTGGTCACGGCGTTCGGCGGGGGCGGGGACGTACGAGCGGAGAGCGAGCCCTTTCTCGACGCGTGGGTCTTCGGGGTCGTCTATACGGGGTTCATCGTGCAGGGGCTCGCGCTCGGTGCGCTCTTCGTGCTGTACGCGCGGGATCGGTGGGGCCATGTCTGGCGGGCGTGGCCGGAGGGTCCGGGGCGTACGGCGCCGCGCGTCCTCGCCGTGGCCTCAGCCGTGGTCGCCCTGTTCCCGGCCGGCATGCATCTGGCGTGGGCGTGCCTCGCCACCGCCGGGCTCAGTGATGGCCGGATCTCCGATCGCACGGGCGACTTCCACCTGTTGGAAGCGCTGTACTTCGGCTTCCTCGCCGCAGCCGTCACGGGCGCCTGGCTGCTTGCCTTCCGGCGGGGCCGGGTGCTGTCCGTGAAGGTGGCGTTGGCGCTCGCCTGGATCGGCTCGGGTGCCACGGCCTGCTGGGGTGTGTGGCTGTCGCTGGTCTCACTCGCCGGCGTGGACGGCATCTCCGAGCAGCCGACGGTGCTGATGAACCTCACCTACGCTGGGCAGATGGTCGTGGGCATGCTCGTAGTCACCGTAGGTGTGCACTTCCTGGCGGGGCGGTCCGGCGCCGCGCGACGGCCGGCGTGAGCGACTTCGCCCGGGCCCTGCTCCGGGCCCTGTTCGGACGGCGGACGCGTCGGCGGTGGATCCATCTGATCCTCGGCGGCGCGCTCGCCATGCCGTACGTCTTCGTCGGCGAGGTCCTCGTGACTCTGGCCTTCGGACCGCAGAACGGGCCGGGCTTGCTGTTCCTCCAACTCACCGCCTTCGCCGTCGGGTTGCCCCTCGCCACGATCACCGCTCTCTTCCCGCTGACCCGGCCGATGTCGGTGGCGGCGGTACGGGCGCTGTGCGGCGTCGACGGCGACCGGCTCGCCGACGTACCCGCGCGGACGTGGGCGGCGAAGGGGCGTACGGCCGCGTGGTTCACGCTGCATCTCGCCTTCGGCGGGGTCATCGCCGGGATGTCTCTCGCGGTGCCGCCCTTCGCGGCGGTGCTGATCGTGCTGCCCGTCTTCCCAAAGCTGCGCGACTCCGGACTGCCCGAAGTCTTCGACCACACCTGGGTGTTGGTGCTCTCGCCGGTCGCGGGCGTCGCCTGCCTGCTGGCCCTCGCCGGATGTGCGGCGGGCGCCGGGATGCTGCTCGCCCGCTGGGCGCCCGAGCTGCTCGGGCCCACGCCCGAGGACCGGCTCGCCGCCGCCGAGGCTCGCGCCGCCGATCTCGCCGTACGCAACCGGCTCGCGCGCGAGCTCCACGACTCCGTCGGTCATGCCCTGAGCGCCGTCACGCTCCAGGCGAGCGCGGCCCGCCGGGTGCTGGACAGCGACCCGGAGTTCGTCCGCGAGGCGCTGGCCGCGATCGAGGACACCACGCGCCGTACGGTGGGCGAACTCGACGCCGTACTCGGCGTGTTGAGGGAGAGCGAGGGGGCCGACACGTCCCCGGCACCCACCCTCGCGGACCTCGACGGGCTGCTGCTCCGCACCCGGGCGGGCGGTCTCCGCGTGACGGCCACCGTGGCAGTGGATGCCGGGGCCCTGCCGCCGCTCGTCTCCCGGGAGGCGTACCGCATCGTGCAGGAAGGGCTGAGCAACGCCCTCAAGCACGCGGGCGACCAGGTCACGGTGACCCTGCGGATCGAGGTGACCGGCAAAGAGCTGGAGATCACGTTGGAGAACCCGGTGCCGAGGACCGCCACTTCCCGCCCCGGAGGCGGCCATGGCCTGCGCGGTGTCGCCGACCGGGCCCGGCTGCTGGGCGGCACGACGGAGACGGGGCCGGTGGACGGGGTCTGGCGGCTGCACGTACGACTGCCCGTCGAGAGAGCCACGACAAGCGAGGGACCCGTATGACCAGCCCCACGATCCGCGTCGTCCTCGCCGACGACGAGCGCATGGTCCGTACCGCGCTCCGCGCGATCCTCGCCGCCGAACCGGACCTGGAGGTCGTGGGCGAGGCGGCGACCGGCGCGGAGGCGGTGTCCGTCGTACGGGAGCTCAGGCCCGACGTGGTCCTCATGGACGTACGTATGCCGGAGATCGACGGCATCCGCGCCACCGAGCAGATCCTCGGCACGCTCGACGCACCGCCGCGCGTCGTCGTCGTGACGACCTTCGAGAACGACGCGTACGTGTACGAGGCGCTGCGCGCGGGCGCCTCCGGGTTTCTGCTCAAGCGGGCGGAGGCGGAGGCGCTGGTGCAGGCGGTACGGCTGGTCGCGCGCAGCGACACGTTGTTGTTTCCGGCGGCCGTGCGGGCGCTCGCCGTGGAGCACGCGCGCGCGAAGACGGCGCCGCCGCCTTGGGTTGCCAGGCTCACCGACCGTGAGGGGGAGGTGCTTCGGCTGATGGCCGGCGGGCTCACCAATGCCGAGATCGCCGGGCGTATGGGGGTCGGGGCTGCGACGGTGAAGTCACATGTGGCGGCCGTTCTGGCGAAGACGGGGGCCAGGGATCGTACGCAGGCGGTGATCGCGGCGTACGAGGCCGGCTTTCTCAAGGGCTCGGCGTAGCGCCTCGCCGGGTTGATGAGGGTCCCATGAGAAACCGGGATGGAAGGGAACGTTCCGGTTGCCCTCCGTCGTCCTCTTTAGTGCGATGAACAAGACGATCAGGCGGGCCTCCGTCTTCACGCTGCTGCTCGTGCTCGCCCTGCTGGTCAGGGCGACCTGGGTGCAGTTCTACGACGGGAAGGCGCTCGCGGAGAACAAGGAAAACCGGCGGAACGTCATCGAGCAGTACGCGTACCCGCTCGGGAACATCATCGTGGCCGGCGAGGCGATCACCGGTTCCGCGGAGACGACCGGCAGCGACCTCAAGTACCAGCGGACGTACAAGAACGGCGCGCTGTACTCCGCCGTCACGGGCTACAGCTCGCAGGTGTACGGGGCTACGCAGCTCGAGGGTGTCTACAAGGACCTGCTCGACGGAACCGACAACCGGCTCAAGAACCCGGTGGATACGGTCACCGGCAAGCGGGCCGACCCGGGCGACGTGGTCACGACGATCGACCCGGATGTGCAGCGGGCCGCGTATGAGGCGCTGGGCGACACGAAGGGTGCGGCCGTCGCCATCGACCCGACGAACGGCAAGATCCTCGGTGCCGTGTCGACCCCTTCGTACGACCCGTCCGAGATCAGCGGCTCCGACGACTCCGCCGCCTGGGAGAAGCTGACGAAGGATCCGGACAAGCCGATGACGAACCGGGCGCTGCGCCAGCCGCTGCCACCGGGCTCGACGTTCAAGCTGGTGGTTGCGGCTGCCGCGCTGGAGGACGGGCTGTACTCGTCGGTGGACGAGAAGACGGAGAGCCCGGACCCGTACCCGCTGCCGGGCACGACCCGCGTGCTGGGCAACGAGAACCCGTCGGCGCCCTGTGAGGACGCCACGATCCGGGTGGCCTTGCAGTACTCGTGCAACAACGTCTTCGGGAAGATGGCCGTCGACCTGGGCGAGGACAAGGTCAAGGAGATGGCGGAGAAGTTCGGCTTCAACGACGGCGAGCAGGACGTCCCGGTGCGGGCGTACGAGAGCGTCTATCCGTCCGGCATGGACAAGGCGCAAACGGCGCTGTCGGGCATCGGGCAGTTCGACGTCCAGGCGACGCCGTTGCAGATGGCCATGGTGTCGGCGGCCATCGCGAACGGCGGTGAGCTGGTGTCGCCGCACATGGTGTCGCAGATCAGCGATGCGGGCGGCAACGTCCTGGAGAACTACGACGACAACACGGACACCAAGGAGATCGTCAGCTCGTCCACGGCCGAGCAGTTGCAGTCGGCGATGCAGACGGTCGTCGACGACGGCACGGGTACGAACGCGCAGATCTCCGGCGCGACCGTGGGCGGCAAGACGGGTACGGCCCAGCACGGCGAGAACAACAGCCAGACGCCGTATGCCTGGTTCACGTCGTACGCGAAGGATGACTCGACGGGCAAGGAGGTCGCTGTCGCTGTGATCATCGAGCAGTCGGATGCGGCTCGGTCCGAGGTGAGCGGCAACGGGCTGGCGGCGCCGGTCGCGAAGGCGATGATGGAGGCGGCGGTCCAGGAGTAGGCGCTCCAGAAGCAGCCGAAGGCCCCGGCGGACGCCGGGGCCTTGGCATGTCAGGGCCTTACACGCCCAGCAACTGCTCGATCGGGTCGATCGCGAAGTACACCAGGAACAGTGCCGCCGCGCCCCACAGCAGCCAGTGGACCTCGCGGGCCTTGCCGAGCACGGTCTTGATGAGGACGTACGCGATGAAGCCCGCCCCGATGCCGTTGGTGATCGAGTACGTGAAGGGCATCACGGCGATCGTCAGGAACGCCGGGATGGCTATCTCGTACTTGTCCCAGTCGATGTACTTGACCTGAGTCATCATCAGGAAGCCCACCGCGACGAGAGCCGGGGCCGCCGCCTGAAGCGGGACGATGGTCAGCAGCGGGGTCATGAACAGGGCCAGGGCGAACAGCCCGCCGGTGACCAGGTTGGCGAAGCCCGTGCGGGCGCCCTCGCCGACGCCCGCCGCCGACTCGATGTACGAGGTCGAGGAGGAGGCGGAGGAGGCGCCGCCCGCGACCGCGGCGGCGCCGTCGATCAGCAGCACGCGGCCCAGGTTGGGCACCTTGCCGTCCTCATCCAGCAGCCCGGCCTCGGCGCTGACGCCGACGACCGTGCCCATGGTGTCGAAGAAGTCCGACAGGATCAGCGTGAAGACCAGCAGGACGACGGTGATCGCGCCGGCCTCACCGAAGGCGCCGAACAGGCTGAAGTCGCCGATCAACCCGAAGTCGGGGGTGTCGACCACCTTGTCCGGCCACGCGGGCGTGGTCAGGCCCCAACTCTTGATGTCGGCCGCCGAGTTGATGATGATCGCCAGGAGCGTCATCAGCACGATGCTGATCAGGATGGCGCCCTTGACCTTGCGGGCGAGCAGCCCGATGGTCAGCAGCACCCCGAGGCAGAAGACGAGCATCGGCCAGCCGGTCAGCGAGCCGGTGGCGCCCAACTGCACGGGCACCGTGGAGTTCGCCGCGTCCGGGATGCGGGTGACGAACCCGGCGTCGACAAAGCCGATGAGCGCGATGAACAGGCCGATGCCGACGCTGATCGCCTGCTTCAGAGGCTGAGGTATCGCATGCATGACGGCCTCGCGCAGGCCCGTCACCACCAGCACGCAGATCAGCAGGCCCTCGAGGACGATCAGGCCCATCGCGTCGGCCCAGCTCATCAGCGGGGCTATCTGGAAGGCGACGACGGCGTTGAGGCCGAGTCCGGCGGCGAGCGCGAGCGGCAGATTGCCGCCGACGCCCATGATGACGGTCATGACGGCGGCCACCAGGGCGGTGGCGGTGACGAGTTGGACGCTGTCGAGCCGCTGCCCGAACTTGTCCTCGGCGCTGCCCAGGATGATGGGGTTCAGGACAAGGATGTACGCCATCGTGAAGAACGTGGCGAAACCGCCGCGGATCTCCCGGGCGAAGGTGGATCCCCTGGCAGAGATCTTGAAGAACCGGTCGACGCTGTTCGCCGGGGGTGGTGCGGCACTTGGCCGGTCGGTCACCTTCTGTGCTCCGGACATGCGGATGCTCCTTGTTGCTGCGTGCTGAGTGCGCGGATGCTGGCTGGATTGTTCCCGCCGTACTGCGCTTTCGGGTTTTCGCCGTGTTACGGAATCACGTACGCGATCGAGTTCGGCCTACCGCACGGCCTTCGAAGTCCTGTACGGGCGCCTGCTACTCTCTCGAATCTCACCCACAGGAGCACCATTCCTTCACGGGTGACACACGGGGTCCGTCCGTATACGCACTACGCAGGCACGGCGCGCGCAGGTCAACCGTACTGTCCGGATTCAGCAGGGGAGAGGTCGCCCGTGGGCACTGTCGTCGACGACGCCGCCTCCGGCGAGTTCCATGACTTCTTCGAGCGGCACTATGCCGAACTGGCGCGGCTGGCCCACATGTTGACCGGCGAGTCGGACGCGGCCGACGATCTGGCGGCGGACGCGCTGCTCGCCATGTGGCACCGCTGGGACCGGGTGCGGGAGGCCGACCATCCGGTGGCGTACGCGCGTGGAGTGGTCGCCAATCTGGCGCGCAGCCGGATCCGCAGCGCGGTGCGGGAGCGCAGACGCGTCACGCTGTTCTGGTCGCAGCGCGAGGAGAGCAGCGAGAACCCGGATGTGCCGGCGGTGGTCGATGTGCAGGGGGCGTTGCGCAGTCTGCCGTTCCGCAAGCGGGCATGTGTGGTGCTACGTCACGCTTTCGACCTCTCGGAGAAGGACACCGCGCTCGCTCTAGGCATCTCGGTCGGTACGGTGAAGAGCCAGACGTCTAAGGGGATGGCCGAGTTGCAGCGGTTGCTGGGCAGTGCGGACGGCCCGAGCCAGGTGCACGCGGCCGTGCTGCGGACTGGTGGGGCCGGAGGGAGGAACCCGTGACCGGGCAGCGCGATACGCATGACAGGGTGCGCTCCCGGCTGCGTGAGGCGGCCGGCGCTCATGAGCCCGACCGTGCGCGCATCCTGGCCCGCATCGAACGCGGTATGGCCGAGTCCGAGACCTCCCGGCGCCCCGCGCAGCGGCCCCAGGCGCTCGGCTGGGCACGGGTCGTCGGCGCCACGGCCGCGGTCGCGGGCCTCCTCGCCGTGGGCGGTTATGCGGCGGCGTCCGCGCTGAAGGAGGACGACAAGGCCCAGCAGACCGTCGCGGTCACACCGACTCCCGAGCCGTCGCCCGAGGAGTCGAAGCGCGGCGAGATCCCGCCGGACCCGACGAGTTCCCCGCGTCCCGAGAAGCCATCCGCGCCCCAGTCGCCGCCGGTCAAGCAGCCAGAGCCGCCCCCTGCCGTCAATCCGCCCGTGGACGCCGGCGCCGAGGAGGGCCCGCTGTGGTCGGACGGCTCGGTCGATCCGCACAGCAACGACTTCTGGGCGCAGAGCAACGTGACCATCAAGTCTGAGAAGCAACTCACCTCACTGACCGTCCAGTTGCGCATCAAGCAGACCGGCGGGGTCAACTCAACCGGCGCCTGGCGCTCGTTGCCCGAGGGCGACTTCGAGCTGACGGTCGGCGAGCAGGACGGCTTCCTCGTCTACACATGGGCGCTCAAGGAGGGCCGTACGGTCCCGGCCGGCGAGTTCGTGTTCGCCGGGCAGTACGACCATGACTACGGCGGCCGTGACGCCAGTAACGACCGCTATGCGGCCACCGCGACAGCCGACGGCCAACAGGTGGGCGTACAGGGCGACTTCGAGGGTCAGGACGACGATGACGGCGACTCATGACCGGCTGCTGATGACCGACTGCCGGTGACCGACTGCCGGTGACCGACGGCTCATGACCAGCGGCGCGGAACGCTCATAACGAGCGGCGGCCGTAAAAAAGTTCCGAGGGGCGGCAACCCGCTCCTTCTGGGTGGCAACCAGGGAGACGCAAGGTCTCTCCCCCCACTCAAGGAACGGGACATGAGTTCAGAAACACAGCAGCGCGCACGCCACCGCCGCAAGCTCAGCCGGACACAGGCCATCGTCGGCAGCCTGTCCGCGTTAGGCCTGACCGGAGCCGCCGTCCTCACCACCACGATGATGTCGTCGGCCAATGCCGCGGCCCAGTGGCCGACCCCCGACGGCAGCGAGGCGGTCTCCAAGACGATCCCGGTGGAGGGCGTCCGGGACGGCGGTATGAAGCGCTTCTACGGCAGCGGCGACCTGGCCGGTGACGGCCAGGAGGAGGGCGGAGACCCGATCTTCGAGCTCGCGGACGGCGCGACGCTGAAGAACGTCGTCATCGGCAAGCCCGGCGCCGACGGCGTCCACTGCAAGGGCAGCTGCACGCTGCAGAACGTCTGGTGGGAGGACGTCGGCGAGGACGCCGCCACGTTCCGCGGCGGCGAGTCGGCCACCTTCACCATCAAGGGCGGCGGCGCGAAGCACGCCGAGGACAAGGTCCTCCAGCACAACGGCGGCGGCAAGCTCGTCGTATCGAACTTCGTGGCGGAGGACTTCAAGTCCCTCTACCGCTCCTGCGGCAACTGCTCGACGCAGTACAAGCGCAGCGTGGTCTTCAACGGCCTGGAGGTGACGGCTCCGGGCGGACGTCTGGCCGGCATCAACAGCAACTACGGCGACTCCGCGGCCCTGCGCAAGGTGACCATCACCGGCGACGGCGGCAAGGAGATCGTGCCGTGCCAGAAGTTCAAGGGAAACAACAGCGGTGACGAGCCGGAGGAGGCGGGCTCGGACGCCGACGGAACGCACTGCAACTACAGGCCCTCTGACATCACGTACAAGTAGGTCCTCCGCGGACCGCACAGATCTGCTGGCCCGAGCCCCCCACGACGGCCAGTAGCAAGGAGAACGCCCCCGCCGGACTTGGGAGGTCTCGGCGGGGGCGTTCTCATGGGCCGTGGGGGGATGGGCCCGTGGGGGGGGAGCGGGTGGATCAGTTCATGGTGGAACCGATGGTGGTGGAGCCCGTCGTCAGGAACGTCGTCGCGGGCAGCGAGCCGTCCGCCTTGCGGGCGCCGTAGGCGGTGGACGCGTTCGTGGACTTGAGGGCCGGGCTGGCGAGGCCCTTGTCCCAGTTGTTGCCCGCGGAGACGGTGGACGGGCCGAGCTTGGACGTGCCGCCCTTGTTGCTGACCGCGAGGTTCTTGCCGAGCCGGGCCTTGCCGGTGGCGAAGTAGTAGCCCGAACCGGCGTTGGCGTAGGCGGTGTTGCGGTTCAGGCTCATGGCACCGGTGTTGGAGTTCTCGGTGAAGCCGTGCTTCGTGTTGTTCCAGGCCGCGTTGTGGGTGACGACGTGGGCGACCGAGGCGCCTCCGCCACCGAGCTTGAAGCCGTTGCCGTTGCCCTCGAAGTCCGGGTCCTTCCAGCGGTTCCCGCCGTTTCCGTACGCCCAGGAGTGCTCGATGGTGACCGGGCTGGAGAACTGCCACAGGTCGAGGCCGTCGTCCGAGTTGTTGTAGAGGCGGGCACCGGTGATCTTGTTGCCGGTGCCGGAGCCGAACTTGACCGCGATCCCGTCGGCGTTCTGGCCGTGGCCGGACGGGTCGTAGTTGCCGTAACTGTCCAGGTTCTGCACGAGGTTGTTCGTGGTGCCGTCGCCGCGCAGTGTGAAGCCGGAGTCGCCGTTGTTCGCGGTGACGAGGTTCCTGAACACTCCGCCGACGGAGGAGGTGGCGACGAAGCCATGGGCCGGCGCGTTCTGCCAGGTGAGGTTCTCGACGGTCCAGTGGTCGCCGTAGATCCCGGCCAGCCACGACCCCTCGGGCAGCTTCGAGCCGTCGATCTTCACCTTCGCCCCGGGAGCGGCCTGGAGGGTGATACGGGCCGAACTGGTGCCGTTCGCCGAGGACTTGAGGGTCTTCGCCGGGTAGTACGTGCCGCCGCGCACCTGGATGGTCGTGCCTGCGGTGGCGGCCTTGACGGCGGCTTCCAGCTGAGCGGTGCTGGAGACGGCGACCGTCCTGACGGGGACGGCGTCGGCTCCGTCGTCCGAGAGGCCGAGGTAGACGCCACCCGCCCCCGAGGCGACGGACACCGCGGCGGCAATGGAGAGGGTGCGCGTCCGGCGGTGGCGTCCAGTGCTCTGGAGCACGGGGCGTTCCTTTCCTAGGAGTTGGGGACGGGATGCGGACCGAGGGCCCGCCTCTGCCCCATAGGTCGCCGCCATGGCCGGAAAAGGTTGCCGCGCCGAACCGAAAATGAATCGAAAGTTTCGATCACTCCGGTCCCTGTCGCACCGATTGACGCCCCGGGCCCCACTGGTGAAACTCCACGTCAGTTCGGCCCAACAGAAACCACCAGACTCCCACAGGATGTGTCATGCGCCCCCGCACCGCCCGCACGCTCCTGACCTCCCTGTCAGCGCTGCTCGCCCTGTTCCTGAGCCTCCTGGCAGCCCCACCCAGTCCCGCACAAACCGCAGAGCAGCCCGCCGGCAAGAGCGCGGAGAGAGCCACGCCGAAGTCCAAGTCGAAGTACGCGGGCTATCTCTTCGCGTACTTCACCGGTGAAGGCACCGCCGACGGCGAGCAGATCCGCTACGCCCTCAGCCGCGGCAACGACCCCCTGCACTGGCGGGAGCTGAACGCCGGAAAGCCGGTGCTCACCTCCACCATCGGCGAGAAGGGCCTGCGGGACCCGTTCGTGATCCGCGCCCCCGAGGGCGACAAGTTCTACATGATCGCGACCGATCTGCGCATGTACGAGAACAGCAGCGGCAGTTGGGACGACGTCCAGCGCCACGGCAGCAAGTCCATCATGGTCTGGGAGTCCACGGACCTGGTGAACTGGACCGACCAGCGCCTGGTGAAGGTCTCCCCCGACAACGCGGGCAACACCTGGGCCCCGGAAGCCTATTGGGACGAGAAGCTCGGCGAGTTCGTCGTCTTCTGGGCCTCGAAGCTGTACGCCGCCGACGACCCGGACCACACCGGCTCGACGTACAACAAAATGATGTACGCGACTACGAAAGACTTCCGCACCTTCAGCAAGCCCAAGGTCTGGAACGACCCCGGCTACTCGGTCATCGACTCAACGGTCGTGCAGCACAAGGGCACGTACTACCGCTACACCAAGGACGAGCGCGACCCGAACTCCTCCAGCCCCTGCGCGAAGTTCATCACCGGGGAGAAGTCGCGGACGCTGACCTCCACGAAGTACGACTTCGTCGCGGACTGCATCGGCAACGGGGCGATGGACCGCGGTGAGGGCCCGACGGTCTTCAAGTCCAACACCGAGAACAAGTGGTACCTGTTCATCGACGAGTACGGCGGCCGAGGCTACATCCCCTTCGAGACCACCGACCTCGACTCGGGCAAGTGGACCCCGTCGCAGAACTACCAGCTGCCCACCAGCCCCCGGCACGGCACGGTCATGCCGGTGACGCAGAAGGAGTACGACCGCCTGCTGGCCGCGTACCCCGCGAACCCCACCTCGATCGTCGACGTGACGGCGAAGGACCAGGAGGGCTACGCAATCGTCACCGAGGCCGCGAACAAGGTCGTCCTGCCGATGGAGCCGAACGCCGACCTCAGGCGCCTGGCGCCGAAGCTGGAGGTCGGCGCGGGCGCCAACGTCAGCCCGGCCTCGGGTACGCGCCGCGACTTCCGCAAGCCGCAGACGTACACGGTGACGGCGGCGGACGGGAAGAGCCGCAAGTGGACGGTCGAGGCGGTCCCGACCCGCAGTCCTGTCCTGCCCGGCCTGTACGCGGACCCCGACGTCAAGTACATGAACGGCCGCTACTGGATCTACCCGACGACGGACGGCTTCCCCGGCTGGAGCGGCACCAAGTTCAAGGCCTTCTCATCGAAGGATCTGGTGAACTGGAAGGACCACGGCGAGATCCTCGACCTCGGCCCTGACGTGTCCTGGGCCGACAAGAACGCCTGGGCGCCGGCGATCGCGGAGCGCAACGGCAAGTACTACTTCTACTTCTGCGCCGAGCAGCAGATCGGCGTCGCGGTCGCGGACTCCCCCGCGGGCCCGTTCAAGGACGCGCTGGGCAAGCCGCTGGTCGCCAAGGGCGGCCAGCTCCAGGGCCAGATGATCGACCCCTCGGTCTACACGGACGACGACGGGAAGTCGTACCTCTACTGGGGCAACGGGCGCGGCTACGTCGTCCCGCTGAACGACGACATGGTCTCCTTCGACGCGACCAAGGTGAAGGACATCACCCCGGACAACTTCCGCGAGGGCGCCTTCGTGATCAAGCGCAAGGGCACCTACTACTACATGTGGTCCGAGGACGACACCCGCAGCGAGAACTACCACGTCGCCTACGCCACCGGCCCGACCCCGCTCGGCCCCTGGACCAAGAAGGACACGATCCTCTCCAAGCGCCCCGAGTACGGCATCAAGGCCACCGGCCACCACTCGGTGGTGAACACCCCCGGCACCGACAACTGGTACATGGTCTACCACCGCTTCGCCCTGAACGGCCCCGGCAAGGCAGGCGGCGACGGCACCCACCGGGAGACGACGATCGACCGCATGGAGTTCGCGGCGGACGGCACGATCAAGCCGGTGATTCCGACACTTGAGTCGATCAGGCCGGTACGCAAGTAACGGCGCCGCGCCCCTGAGAGGAGGCCGCAGGCCTTCCTTTCAGGGGCGCGGGTCGGGACGGGTCCCCGTAGGGACGGTCTACCGTGCTCGTCGAACGTCGACGACGGGGGTGGGGACCGGATGGACATGCCTGTACGAGTGATGCGCATCGCGGCGGTGGCAGTCGTGGGCGTACTGGCCGTCGGCGGTTGTGCGTCGGACAAGGACACGGACACATCCGAGGCCAAGCGGTCACCCAGCGCCTCCCAGTCCTCCAAGCCGTCCAAAGCGGCTGAGCCCGCCAAGCCGTCCAAGTCCGCTGAGCCCACGTCCCCGAGCCCGTCCCCGACCGGCCCGCTTCCCAAGGCCAAGGACGGCAAGAACGTCGGAGCGTGCACGGACGGGAACTGCGAAATCCTTGTCACCAAGCCGGTGGACGTCGTGATCGGCAACGGGTTTCTGCACGTAACCGTGGCGGTATCCACCATCACACTCATGCGCTTCGATTCCGGGGACTTCCTGGGCTATGTGACCTTCGGCGAGGGCGGGCAAGCCACATTCCCCACAGCGGGCGACAAGCGGCTCATCGTCGACGCCATCGCGGCCCGCAAGGACAGCGCCGTACTGAAGTTCAGTACGAAGTAGCTCCGCAGGCCTCACAGGACCTCGTCCAGCCAGGCGTACACCTCCTCCTGCATAGGCGAGTTGAAGACGTGGCCCACCTCGGGCCACGTCTTCAACCGCAACCGCTCCTCGGCCCGGCAAGCGCGCCAAACCGAGCACAGCTTGCCGTAAGCAACCCGCACCCCTTCCGGAGGAAACAGCGTGTCGAGGCCGCCGTTGAAGAACAGCAACGGCTTGGGCGCGGCGATGCTCGCCACATCCGGGATGTCGAGATGCCGGGCCAGCCCGGGGTGCAGCATGTGAAACGCGGATTGCCCACGCAACGTGTTGTTGCCGGGCACCATCATTTCCTTCAGCCCGGTCATCCAGCACACGCTCACCCCGGCCGCGATGTCGTCGCTGAGCGCTGCGGTCTGCCAAGCCCGGTACGCCCCATGGAGAACCCGAGGGCCGCGACGCGCCGCCGGTCCACGCGGTCGAGGCCGGCCAGGAACCGGGCGGCACGTACGTCCTCGCGGGCCATGAGCCCGGCGGGCGACGAGCCGAGGTTGTACAAGTTGCTTGCCAGCGCCTGCTGTTGCTCGTAGACGAGAGGCCCGCGGTCGCCCCAGCCGAGGGCGTCCAGGGCGAGTACGACGTACCCGCGCCGGGCCAGCTCGTCCCCGACGAACCGCCCGCTGAAGCACCGGTCCGCCCACTCCAGCGCGGACGGTAACCGGGCCTCACCGTCGTACCAGGGCCTGACCAGCTTCTCCTTCCCGATGTCGAACTTCGAGCCGTGGTCGTGGAGGAGCAGCACGGCGGGGAAGGGGCCGGTGCCGTGCGGGGTGAGCAGGGCGCCGCGGACCCGGCCGTACCGGGTGAGGCCGAAGGTGACGAGTTCCCGCGTATACCCGTCGGCCTCGGCGCGATCGCCGAACTCGGGGGCGTACGGGGTGTCGTCGCGCCCGGTGACGAGCAGTTCTTCCACCTTGGCGCGGGCGACGCGGCGCCAGGTGCGGAAGTCGCGGATCGGGGAGTTGCCCCAGGCGAGGGGGAAGCGGAGCTCGTCCTTGAGGGCCGGGTAGAAGTCGGGGAGGTTCCCTTCGACGATGCCTCCTGCTGTGCCCGCCGCCGCTGTGCCCTTCACCGCCGCCGCGCCGGCCGGTGGCTCGGCGGCGAAGGCAGGCCCCGGCATACCGGACTGCGCGGCCCACAGCGCGGCGCCCGCTCCCGCGACGAAGGCCCGCCTCCCGACGGGAGCCTGTGCCCGGTCACCGCCGCCGCTCATACGGCCTCCAGTCCCCGAGGTACGTCTCACGGGTGCGCAACTGAGCCTGGTCCGCGTCCAGTTGAGGCCGGTTTTCCGGAACCAGGACCTCCGCGCCGGGCCCCGTGTTGCGGTACTCGGCGAACCGCTGGTCCTGCCAGGGGAAGCCGGAGGACATGTTGGTGTAGGGCGCGGCGGCGTCGATGCCTGGGCCCATCCAGGTGTCGCGCACGACGAGGGAAGGCCGCGCCGTGGTGTCGGAACTCGGCACCCAGGGCCGGGCCAGCTTGTACGCCCCGTCCTCCGCGCCGCTGGTGATCCGGCACTTCACGGCCAGGTAGCCGTAGGGGTTCGCACCTGCCGTGGACGGTGCGAACACCATGCCCTTGGGCGTGAAGTCGACGTCCCGGGCCAACGTGTGGAAGCGGCAGTGCTCGTACACGGCGGTGGCCCGACCGAAGACGAAGTCGACGTCACCCTCGGCGTAACAGTGCGCGAAGTACTGCCGGGCGAAGGTGCCGAGCGCCATCGAGTCGGCGTACAGCGTGTCCTGGTGCCCGAGAAACCGGCACCGCCAGAACGCCGAACGGTCGCCCTGCACCTTGATGGCGACGGCCTGGGTGCCGGTGATCTCGGGGTGGTCGGCGCGAAGCCAGTCGTTGGCAAAGGTGACGTCCCGTGCGGTGAACCCGTCGGCCTGCACAGTGGTGGTGGCGGACCCACTGGTGCCGTACGTTCCGCCGCCGGGCTTGGGCGTGCCGGCCGCGTTGTCGTACACGATCACGACATCCCGCGCCTTGCCGGAAGCCCCGATCCAGGTCATCTCCGTACGGGTGCTGTTGACGGCGACGATCTCGCGGTACGTGCCCGGCGCGATGACGAGCGTGTACCCGCTGCCGTTCGCGGCGTTCACGGCGGCCTGGACGGTGGTGTGGTCGCCGAGCCCGCCGGGGTGGACGTACAGGGTCCGCTCGGTCAACCGCGCCGACGGCGAACCGTAGCGCCCGAACGGGGACCGCCCGCCCGCCTGGGCGGTCCCGTCGAGCCCCAGCGCGAGCGCGGCCCCGACACTGGCGACCACGAACGACCGCCTGCTGAGTGCTGTCGGCGTGCTCATCATCAGCGGACCTTTCCGACACCGGCGCCCTGGCCGACGATCCACGGCACCGCCCGCGGCGAGTCGACCTTCTTGCGCAGCGTCGGCGTCCAGCCGGCGCCCCGCTGCAGCGTCTCCTCGGGGATCTCCGTGTTGTGGACGGCGATCAGATCCGTCAGCTTCCCGTTGACGTAGTTGTACTCAGCCGTCAGCGGGGCCTCGCTCCACTTCTTCAGCGCCTTGCCGACGCCGGCGCCGGGCGGCAGCGAGAGGGAGTTGTGGGTGGCGTAGAGCTGCGAGGAGATGCCGACGCCGAAGACGTAGTAGTCGTCCTTCTGCTCCTCGGTGACCACGTAGTGGTTGTTGTAGACGTCGACCTGTCCGAACCGCACCCGGGGAGAGCGCTGGAGGATCCCGTCGAAGCGGTTGTGGTGCATGGTGACCTTGAGCTTGCCGGCGTCGATGGCGGCGAGACCGTCGCCGTTTCCGATCAGCATGTTCTTGTCGTGGTCCTGGTAGCGGTTCCAGGACACGGTCACGTAGTTGGAGCCGCGCACGATGTCCGTCAGCCCGTCGTGCTGCTGGAAGACCTTGCCGAAGTAGACCGGCCGCTCGCTGTCGGGGTAACGCCCGTCGGTGAACGTGTTGTGGTCGAGCCACACGTGGTCGGTGCCGTAGACGACCACGGCGTCGTACTCGGAGTTCCAGTTGCCGGTGTTGTTGTCGTCGGTCGGATCCCACTTAGGGAAGCAGTCGAGCGGGGCCTCGATGGTGAGGTTGCGCATGATGACGTTCGAGACGCCGAAGATCTGGAGGCTGCCGCCGAGGATCCCGGAGTTCTTGCCGACGCCGACGATGGTGGTGTTGCTGGGGACGAAGGCCTTGATCTGCGTGTTCTGGTTGGCGGCGGACGCGACCCGGGCGTCCTCCTGCGGCCCGCTGGTGGGTCTGTCGTTGCCCCAGACGGCCGGGTCGTAGTCCTTGAGGTACTGCTGAAGGTCGTACCCCTGGGCGACGAAGGCCTCGCAGCCTTCGGACACAGCGTCGATCATCCCCTTGACCTTGATGATCTTCGGCGCGTTCCCTCCGTCGGCGAGCGCCTGCTTGAACTCCGCCCAGGTGGTGACGGTGTAGACGTGCTCGGCATCGGCGGCGGCTCCACCGGTGGTGCCGGCGCCTTCCGAACCCCACCCGTCCCCGGCGGAGAGAGTTTCGCGGCCGAGGTCGCGGGGCTTGGCTTGGGCGGTGGGGCCGGTGACGGAGAGGACGAGGGCGGTGCAGCCGACGACGGCGGTGATGGCATGGGCATGCCACTTGCGTGTACGCATGAGTGCGGGGTTCCTTCCAAAAGTGCGGGTACGGGGTGCGCCCCCTTCAGGGGCGCGGGGCTGTGGCTACGCCTCCGGCCAAGTGATCCAAGACTCCGGAATCTCGTCGCCCAAGCGACGCACGTCGCGCGGCGCCAGCACCCGGCGGCGCAGCAACTCCCCCGCCACCAGCCGGGCCACGGCAATGGCCCCCGGAGGGTTGAAGTGCGTGTTGTCCTGCTCGGTCTCGGTCCAGTTGAAGTACTTCTTCGTCTCCTCGACCCCGAGCTTCTGCCACAGCGCCAGCGACAACACCTCGATGTCGAGCAGAGCGACGCCCTCCTGGGCGCCGAGAGCCCGCATGGCCGCCGGGTAGTCGCCGTGACTCGTCACGGCGTTGCCGTCGGCGTCGAACCTCCGACGCTCCACGGATGTGGCAAGCACGGGCCGGGCACCACGCGCCCGCGCCCCGTCGACGTACTGACGCAGATAGTCCTGGTACGTCGTCCAGGGCTCGGTGTACCGCACAGGATCGGCGGTCTTGGAGTCGTTGTGCCCGAACTGCACAAGCAGGAGATCGCCGGGTCGGATCGCCCCGAGGATGACGTCGAGACGCCCCTCGTCGACGAAGCTCTTCGAACTCCGCCCGTTCACGGCGTGGTTGGCGATCTGTAGGTCACGGCGCAGAAAGAACGGGAGGGCCATGCCCCACCCGGTCTCGGGCGCGGCGTCGGCGTACTTCTGAGCGGCGGTGGAATCACCGGCGATGAAGAGGGTCCGCCTCGCCCCACGGGAGGACGTGGCGGCAACGGCGGGCCCGCTCGCAGCAACGGCGAGCGGAACGGCGGCAAGGGCCGCCGTACTGACCTGTCTACGGGTGAGCGACACGACGGTGTGCCTTTCTCAACAGGCGTGCGGGATAAGTGCGTTCAGCGGTGCCTTTCAGTGGGGGGTGCGCCCCGCGCCCGTCACCGGGCGCGGGGCTGCTGCGTCACGACAGCTGCGCTAGCCCTTCTGCTCGTTCCACTCCGCCTGAGCCGTGTTCAACTGCTCAGCCAACGTGTCCAGGAACTCCTTAGCCCCCATAGACCCGTTCATCACCTTCTGGAAGGCCGGCTCATTGTCGGTCTTCGAGATCGTGTTCCAGTCCGGCAGGTAGTACGGCAGCTGAACGATCGTCGTCGACCCGTCACTGAGCGCCTCGGCAGCCAGCTTGGTCGGCTCGGCCTCGGAGACCCAAGGGTCCTTCGCGGCGTCCGTGTTGGCCGGGACCTGCCCTGCGGACTCGTTGAACTTGGAGTTCTCCGCGTGCGAGGTGGCGAACTCGATGAACTTCCAGGCGGCCTCCTTGTTCTTGGAGCTCTTGAACAGGCCGAGCCCGTCGACCGGGTTGGAGACCTGGACCCGCTTGCCGCCGGGCCCGATCGGCTGCGGGATGCCCCGGAACTTGTCGACCCCGAGCGCCTTCACGTGGTCCTGGTAGGAGCCCAGGTTGTGGTTCAGCATGCCGATCTCGCCGGAGTCCCACTGGGCGACCATCTTGGTGAAGTCGTTGTTGAGGTCGGCGGCCGGAGTGACCTTCTTGTAGAGGCCGACGTACTTCTCCAACGCCTCCACGTTCTTCGGGTCGTTGACCGTGGTCTTCTCACCGCTGGAGTCCCAGAAGGACGTGATGCCGGACTGCCCGTACATCGCGTCCAGAGCCTGCGCGATGGAGCCGGGGCCGCCGCGGATGGTGTAGCCGAACTTGTTGTCCTTGGTGTCGGTGAGTTCCTCGGCGGCCTTGTAGAACGCGTCCCAGGTGGTCGGCGCTTCGAGGCCCGCCGCCTTGAACAGGTCGGTGCGGTAGTAGAGGACACCGTTGTTGGCGGAGGTCGGGATCGAGTACAGCTTGTCGTCGTCGCCCCCGGCTGCCTTCAGCGACTTGACCATGTCCTCGTTGAGCTTGCCGTTGAGGGAGGACTTGGCCAGGCGGTCGTCCAGCGGCTCCAGCGCGTTCTGGGCGGCAAAACCGGCGAGCATCGCCGCGCCGGCGCCACCGACGTCCGGCAGGCTTCCGCCCTGGATCGCGGTGTCGACCTTGGACTGGTACTCGGTGGCGGCGATCCCGACGTACTCGACGTCGATGTCCGGGTTGGCCTTCTCGAAGTCGGCGATGATCTCCTTCCAGATGTCGGTGCGGACACCGCCGTTGTTGTCCCAGAAGGTGATCTTTCCCTTGCCGCTGCCCTCGGCACCCTTGTCACCTGCCGCTCCGCTGCCGTCGTCGCCACAGGCGGTGGCGGTCAGCGCGAGCACGACGCTCACGGCGGCGGCCGTGGCGATACGCCGTCCGCCCCTGCTGCTGTTGCGGTTACTGATCTTCATGGTCGGCTCTCTTCTGCTGCTGGATCCGTCGAGCTGTGAAGTTTGTGGGGGTCTGTGGGCACACGGAGTCAGTGACCGTGGGCATCGCGTTCGGTTGCCCGGCTCTCATCGGCCGATCCGGGGCTGTGGACCGGCGAATTGCTTCACCAGCGCGGGTACGGCGGCGGCCGGGTGGAGCTCGTACTCGTAGAAGTCCCGCGGTTCGAAGGCCGCGCCCCACGCGTCATGCCGTCCGCTGGTGTTCTTCAGGATCGATCCGCGCTGCACCAACTCGGCGGTGGTATCGGCCTGGTAAGGGTGCTGGACGTCCCGGTAGTAGCTGTTCTCGATGACCATCTTGGTCTGTCCGCGCGACCAGTTGCCGTACGTCCACACCGGGTCACCGGGGTCGGCCTGTGCGGTGAGGTAGTTGTTGTAGAGGTGCGCGTAGGCGCAGTTGTCGGCGGACGGGTTGCGCTGTTTCGTACCGCTGAACCAGTTGTGGTCGATGGTGATCTGCGTCTTGGCGTTCTCCGTCCAGCCGATGCCGAGGGTCTTGTTGTTGTTCTCGAATCGGTTGTAGGAGACGGTGACGTACTCGCTGTCCTTGCGGACGTCGAGCTGGCCGTCGCAGATCCGCGAGAAGCGGTTGTGGTCGATCCAGACGTGGTGGACGGTGTCCATCTGGATGCCGTCGAAGTCGGTGTCCTTGCAGTCCCAGTTGCCCTCGACGTACGAGTCGCGGATCGTCAGATTGCGGATGATCACGTTGTGCGTGCCGGGCTTGAGGTTCAGCTCGCCTTGGACGAGCTCCCCGGCCGTGCCCACTCCGACGATGGTCTTGTTCGAGGCGACGACGACGTTCGCGCCGAACGGCTCGGCCTTGATCGTCCCGGCGACCCGGATGACGTACGGCTCCTCGGCCGCCGCGTAACGCTCCAGGTCGGCCTGGGTTTTCACGGTGACGACCTTGCCGCCGGCGCCTCCCTTCGTACCGCCCGCGAGGGAGGCGAAACCGTGGGCCTGGTCGGTCCAGCGAGGGGAACCCGAAGCGCCCTCGGGGGCGGCCTCGGCCGGCGTGATGGCTCCCAGACACAGTGAGGCCACCAGTGCGGCGACCGTGACCAGGGCCTTGCCGAGGCCCGGTCTCGACCCCGGCTCCGGTCCCGGCAAGCGCTTGCTACGGAGGTGCGTCATTGCGGCTCCCAACAGGCGTACGCGTGAAGTGAGTTCAGGAAGTCGGTCGTGCGGTGATGCGGAACTGCGTGAACGTGGCCGCGCCGGCATGTCCCCCGCCGGCCGGCGCGAGGGCGAACAGGCCGAGCAGCGCGCCGACCCAGCGCCACGGCGTGGCGGCGAAGACCGGCCCGGAGGAGTGCCACCCCTCCCCCACGTCGCAGAAGAAACGGCAGCGCGCGCCCTCGCCGATCTCGATCCGCAGCCGCGCCCGCCCCTCGGGAGCGACCCGCGGGTGCGCGGCGTCGCGCTCCCGCTCGGCGACGGTCTCGGCGAACCGGTGCACGAGATGCACCGTCCCGTCGGTGCCCCGCTGGAGCCCGATCCAGCTGAACGCGTCGCCGAGCACGGCGAGTCCGGCCCGCGCGCCCACCGCCTCGCCGGACAGGGCGAGTTCGACCTCGACGGTGGCGGGAGTCCCCGGCAGCCGCTGCGTGAGCACGCTCGGCAGCTTGCGCAGATCGTCCGCGTCGGCCGTCCGTACGCAGTTCAGTCGCAGCCCGTCGCCCGCATGCCGAGTCGCCCAGCCGTCCTGGGGGTTGGCAGTCCACTGCCACTGGCGTCCGAAGCGTCCGCCGGGGAAGTCGTCGTCGGTTGCGGGCGCGGACGGCGGCTGCGGCGGCAGATCGGGCTTCTTGTGTACGTCGACGGGGGCGCCCTCGTCACCCAGTACGGGCCAGCCGTCCGTACCCCAGCGCATCGGCTGCAGGTGGACGACCCTCCCGTACGCGCCCTTCTCCTGGAAGTGGACGAACCAGTGCTCACCGGACGGGGTGCGCACCCAGCCGCCCTGGTGGGGGCCGTTGACGTCGGTGTCGCCCTGCTCGAGCACGATCCGCTCCTCGTACGGCCCGAAGAAGCCGCGCGAGCGGAACGCACCCTGCCAGCCGGTCGTCACTCCCCCGGCGGGGGCGAAGATCCAGAACCAGCCGTCGTGCCGGTACAACTTCGGCCCTTCGAGGGTGAACCAGCCGGGGATGCGGTCGCCGTCGACGATCACCTTGCCCTCGTCGAGCAGGCCGGTGGCGTCGGGCCGCATACGGTGACCGGTGAGCCGGTTCTTGATGCCGGAGCGGGACTTGGCCCAGGCGTGCACGAGATACGCCTCGCCGGTCTCCTCGTCCCACAGGGGGCAGGGATCGATGAGTCCCTTGCCCTGCTTGAGCAGGTAGGGGCGGGTCCAGGGGCCGCGTATCTCCGGGGCGTTGACCTGGTAGATGCCGTGGTCGGGGTCGCCCCAGAAGATCCAGAACCGGTCGTCGTGGTGCCGTAACGACGGCGCCCACACTCCGCAGTCGTGCCGCGGAGTCCTGAACTCCTTTGCCGGTTCGAGGAGTTGGAGGGCGTGTCCGACGAGCGTCCAGTTGACCAGGTCGCGGGAGTGCAGCAGCGGCAGGCCGGGAGCGCGGCCGAAGCTGGAGGCGGTCATGTAGTAGTCGTCGCCGACGCGGATGAGGTCGGGGTCGGACCAGTCGGCGTTCAGGACAGGGTTGCGGTAGGTCCCGTCGCCGAGGTCGGCGGTGAAGGCGGGTGTGCTCTGGCTGCTCATGTGTTCACCGCCTTGCGGACGAGGGCGGCTGCCTCGCCCCGGTCGATGCGGCCGTCGGCGACGACGGTGACGATGCGGCGTACGACGGTGTCGCCTGCCGCGATCGGGAGGCGCTCGTCGTGGGCGAGGGACGAGCCGACGCCCGGGTACTCGGCGGTGCGCACGAACCACGGGTCGCGGCGGGTCTGTTCGGTGGCACCGGCGAACACCAGGGTCCAGTTGGCGCCCGCGAGGGCGAGCCAGTCGGCGCGCTCGCCGTGCACCGTTTCCTCGCCCTCGGTGTCGTGGGTGAACACGGCGGGTGCTTCGGCTTCCTTGCGGGCGCGCCAGAAGAAGCCGCCGTAGGCCGCGCCGGGGCGTCCGTTCGTGGCCGGGCTGCCGATCGACAGGGGGCCGTCGGTCGTATTGGTGAGGGAGAAGGTGAAGTCCAACGCCCAGGCGCTGTCGGTGAGTTCGGTGGCCGCGACCGTACGCCGCTCCCGCAGCAGCTCCCCGCCCGCGGCCATCCAGCGCAGTTCCTCCACGAAGCCGTCCGGGTCCTTCAGCTGGAAGCCCGCGTGCCGTTGGGCGCCGTGGTTGTCGAGCTCGGTGGGGCCCTGGTCGCGGACGTAGGTGCGCCCGCCCCAGAAGTTGTGCCCCTCGACGTCGGGAACGGCGACACCGACGCCGAGGTGGTGTGCATGGTCGACCGGGCTCAGCTCGGTGACGGCCGTGCCCGCCAGGGTGGTGACCGGGTGCAGATACGGACGCGGCGAGAGCTTCGGCGGCAGCTCGGGCCGGGTGATGTAACGGCCGACGGGACGGCCCGCGATCCGCAGGACCAGGGAGTCGTACATCATGTGCTCACCTCGTTCGGGAGCGCCCAGGAGGCGCCCAGCTCGGAGTAGAGGGAGAGGGTGTCGGCGGCGGCCCTGACGAGCGCGTCGATACCGCGGACGACCCGGCGGTTCTCTTCGGGCAGCAAGTACCAGTCGTCGTCGGGAAGGGCGACGGGATCGGGCGCCTTCCGAATCGATTCAACGACCCGCATGAAAGCGCCCGTCGACTCGGGCGGCACCAGCAGCTCGGCCCGGCCTTCGAGATGCTCGACCAGGTTCTCCAGCAGGTCGGTCCTGTCGTACTCGAACTCCTCGGGACCGTGCCCGGACCGCTGGAGGAGGACCCGGTCCTGCTTGTACCAGAAGGTGATCCGGCCGCTGGTGCCGTGCACGAGCACGTACGGCTCGTCGGGCCGCTCGGCGCACAGGGTCGCGGCGATGGTGACCCGGCCGCCGGCCGCGGTGGTGACGCGTACGCAGGAGGTGTCGTCGGACTCGATGGCGTTGGCGCGCAGCAGCTCGGCCTCGATGGCCGTGATGTCCTCGGCGCGGGTGGCACCGTCGAGCGCGAGGGCGGTGGCGACGGCGTGCGCGAGGGGGTTGGTCAGCGCACCGTCGACGACGTCGGCGCCGTTCAGCGTGCGCCGCCCGGCCCAGGGTGCGCGCCGGTAGTAGTCCTCGTCGCGCGCCCAGGCCCCGGCCGCCCCGATCCCGGTCACCTCGCCGATCGCGCCCTCCGCGACCAGCTCCCGGATCGCCGGGACGGCACCCGAGCCCAGCGACTGGAACCCGATCTGGCACACCACCCCGGCCGCCGCGACCCCGTCGGCCATCCGGCGGAACTCGGCGTACGACGGCGCGGGCGGCTTCTCAAGGAGCAGGTGTACGCCCTTGCCGGCGGCGACCAGCGCCAGGTCGGCGTGGGTGTGGATGGGCGTGCAGATCACGGCGATCGCGGCACCGGTGGAGTCCAGCAGCGCCCCGAAGTCGGCGGACTGCTCCGGCAGTTGACCGGGGTCGGCAAAGGTCTCCAGCTCCTCCTCGGTGAGCGGCGTCAGCTCACAGATCCCCGCGAGGCGTACGAGGCCCTTGTCCTGGAGGCGGCGGATGTTCACCAGATGCCACCGGCCGTGGCCGCGCGCGCCCGCGAGGACGATCGGCACAGGTGTGGTCATGGGATCCTCCCCCAGGTGAGGGTGACTTGGAGGAGGCGGTGCCCTCTTCTCCTATGGCGCGGCAAGGCGCGTACTCCTCTCATCCCTTCACCGCCCCGGCGCTGAAGCCCGTGATCAGCCACTTCTGGATGAAGGCGAAGACGATCACGACGGGTACGGCCGCGATGATGCCGCCCGCGGCGAGGGCGCCCAGGTCGACGCTGTCGGCGCTCATCAGGCTGTTGAGGCCGACGGGGATCGTCTGCTTGTCCTGGTTGCTGAGGAACATCAGGGCGAACAGGAAGTGGTTCCAGGAGTGCACGAAGGCGAAGGAACCGACGGCGATCAGTCCGGGCCGCAGCAGCGGCAGGACGATGACCCGGAAGCCGGTGAGGCGGGAGCAGCCGTCGACCCAGGCGGCCTCTTCGAGGGAGTACGGGACGTTCCGGATGAAGCCGCTGATCAGGATCATCGACAGCGGGAGCTGGAAGACGGTCTCGGCGATGATGACGCTGCCGAGCGAGTTGATCATCTGGAGCTCGGCGAAGATCTGGAACAGCGGAACCAGCAGCAGGGCGCCCGGCACGAACTGGGAGCAGAGCAGCGCCAGCATGAAGGCACGCTTGATCTTGAAGTTGAAGCGGGCGAGGGCGTAGCCGCCGGCGAGCGCGACCAGCGTGGTCATCACGAGGGTGGCGATGCCGACGTACACGCTGTTCTCGAAGTAGGTGCCGAAGCTGCGCTCCGTCCACACCTTCTCGAAGTGCTGGAAGGTCATGGGCCAGGGCACGAGCGAGGTCGAGCCGGGCTCGCGCAGGGCGAACAGGAGGATCCAGTAGAAGGGGATGAGCGTGAAGAGCAGATAGGCGCCGAGGGGGAAGTAGATCTGCCAGCGCGGGACTTCGTCCCAGGCGCGGCGCCGCTTGGCCGGGCGCTGTGGTGCGGGAGCCTCGTCCTGGGGAGCGGGCGCCGTCATGGTGGCCTGTGTGGTGCTCACTTGTCGTCACCTCCGAACTTGCTCAGCCGCAGATAGACGATCGAGCAGAAGAGCAGAATCACGAACGCGACGGTGGTCAGGGCCGACGCGTAGCCGAAGTTGTGGGCGTCGACGCTGGTGTTGGCGATATAGAGCGGGAGTGTCGTCGTGGCTCCCGCGGGTCCGCCGCCGGTGAGGGTGTAGAGCAGGTCGACGTTGTTGAACTCCCACACCGCGCGCAGCAGCGTGGACAGGATGATGGCGTCCTTCAGGTGCGGCAGCGTGATGTGCCAGAACTGCTTGAAGCGGCTGGCCCCGTCGACCTCGGCGGCCTCGTACAGGTCCTTCGAGACAGACTGGAGGTCGGCGAGGATGAGGATCGCGAAGAAGGGGACGCCGCGCCAGAGATCGGCGACCACCGCTGCCGGGAAGACGGTCGATGTGTCGGACAGCCAGCTCGTACCGTACGAACCGATGCCCATGTCCGCGAGGTAACGCGTGATCCCCGTCTGGGAGTTGTAGAGCAGCACCCAGATCGCGGAGGTCAGCACACCGGACACGGCCCACGGCGAGAACACCATGGCCCGGCCGATCGACCGTCCCACGAAGGTCTGGTTGACGATCAGCGCGAGCGCCAGACCGAACATCAGCTGAAGGCCCACCTCGACGAAGACCCACTTGGCGCTGAAGATCAGCGTGTCCCAGAAGATCGGGTCCTTCGTGAAGGCGTGCACGAAGTTCTCGAAGCCCGCGTAGCCGTTCCGCCACGGCTTGGTGGGGTTGTAGTCCTGCAGGCTGTAGTAGAAGACGCTCAGCACCGGGTAGGCGATGAAGCCGAGCATCAGCAGTCCCGCCGGCGCGATCAGCAGATACGGGAGCCTGCGTGGCGTGGCTGAGCCGCGGCGCCGCCGGGGTGGCGCGGGCTTTTTCGCCACGGCTGCGGCTTGGGCCATGACTGTTCTCCGTTCTCGGGGGTGCGGGTGGTGCTGTGCGCGCTCGCTCGTGCCGTGCGCGTGGTGCCCTGTGCTGGTGCGTCAGGTGCGCTGTGCTGGTGCGCTGTTGCTTCGGTGGTTCGCTCAGCCCGCGTACGGGTCCGGCACCTTGCCCGGCTTGGCCAGGAAGGCGAAGTCGCAGCCGGTGTCGGCCTGGGTGATCTGTTCGTTGTAGAGCGCTCCGTAGCCGCGCTCATAGCGCTCGGGCGGCGGCGTCCAGGTCGCCCTGCGCTGCTCCAACTCCTCGTCAGACACGTTGAGTTGGAGCGTCCGCGCCTCGACGTCGAGGGTGATGCTGTCCCCGGTCCGCACGAGCGCGAGCGGTCCGCCGATATACGACTCCGGCGCCACGTGCAGCACACACGCGCCGTAACTGGTGCCGCTCATCCGGGCGTCGGAGATCCGCACCATGTCCCGTACGCCCTGCTTCAGCAGGTGGTCGGGGATGGGCAGCATGCCGTACTCGGGCATGCCCGGACCGCCCTTGGGACCGGAGTTGCGCAGCACCAGCACGCTGTCCGCGGTGATGTCGAGGGACGGGTCGTTGATGGTGCGCTGCATGGTCTTGTAGTCGTCGAAGACGACCGCGGGACCGGTGTGCTTGAGCAGATGCGGCTCGGCGGCGATGTGCTTGATGACGGCGCCGTCGGGGCACAGGTTGCCGCGCAGCACCGCGACCCCACCCTCGTCCGCGACCGGGTTGTGGCGCGGGCGGATCACGTCGTCGTTGTGCACCTGAGCCGCTGCGAGCTGCTCGCGCATGCTGTCGTGGGACACCGTCGGCCGGTCCAGATGCAGCAGCTCGGTGATCCGCGAAAGGAAGCCGGGCAGCCCGCCCGCGAAGTGGAAGTCCTCCATCAGGTACGTCCGGCCGCCGGGCCGTACGTTCGCCAGCACCGGCACCGTACGGGCGATCCGGTCGAAGTCGTCCAGCGTGAGCCGTACGCCGGCCCGCCCGGCCATGGCGATCAGATGGATGACGGCGTTGGTGGAACCGCCGAGCCCCAGGACGGTCGTCACGGCGTCGTCGAAGGCCTCCTGGGTGAGGAGGTCGGACAACCTCCGGTCCTTGCGGACGAGTTCGACGATCCTCAGGCCGGAGGCCGCGGCCATCCGGTCGTGCCCGGAGTCGACGGCCGGGATGCTGGACGCGCCCGGCACGGTGACACCGAGGGCTTCGGCGGCGGCCGTCAGCGTCGACGCCGTACCCATGGTCATGCAGTGGCCGGGCGAGCGGGCGAGTCCGCTCTCCAGTTCGGTCATCTCGCAGTCGCCGATGAGCCCGGCCCGCTTGTCGTCCCAGTACTTCCACATGTCGGTGCCGGAGCCCAGGACTTCGTTGCGCCAGTGGCCCGGCAGCATCGGCCCGGCGGGCACGAAGACGGCCGGCAGATCGACGGACGCGGCGCCCATGAGCAGGGCGGGCGTGGACTTGTCGCAGCCGCCCATCAGCACGGCCCCGTCCACCGGATACGACCGCAGCAACTCCTCGGTCTCCATCGCGAGCATGTTGCGGTAGAGCATCGGGGTCGGCTTCTGGAAGGTCTCGGAGAGGGTGGAGACCGGGAATTCGAGGGGGAAGCCTCCGGCCTGCCACACTCCGCGCTTGACCGCCTGGGCGCGATCACGCAGATGTACGTGGCAGGGGTTGATGTCGCTCCACGTGTTGAGGATCGCGATGACCGGCTTGCCCAGGTGCTCCTCGGGGAGGTAGCCGAGCTGGCGGGTGCGGGCGCGGTGGCTGAAGGACCTCAGGCCTTCGGTCCCGTACCACTGGTGGCTGCGCAACTTCCTTGCGCTGCCCGCTGGTTCGCCCGATCCGGTCTGTGGTTCGGTGTCGGTCATATGGACCACCCCGCGGCGATGGCGGCGACTTCGGCGCGCTCCGGCTCGGGCAGCAGGTGGCTCGGCGGCCGGACGTCGCGACGGCACAGGCCCAGCGAGGCCAGGGCCTCCTTGACCACGGTCACGTTGTTGGCGGAGCCGTGGGCGGCGCGCAGTTCCTCGAAGCGGCGGATCTGCTCCCACACCTTCATGGCAGCCGCGTAGTCGCCGGATCGAAGCGCTTCGATCATGTTCAGCGAAACGGACGGGGCGACGTTCACAAGACCTGAGGTGAAGCCGGTCGCGCCCGCCGAGAAGTACGAGGGCGCGTACGGCTCGGCGAGACCGGCGACCCAGACGAAGCGCTCCAGTCCCGCGTCCCGTGCGAAGGCGGCGAAGCGGGCCGCGTCCGGGACGGCGTACTTCACGCCGATGACGTTCGGGCAGTGGTCGGCGAGTTCGGCGAGTCGGGCGCCGAGAAGTTGGGCGTTGCGGATGTACGGGACGACGCCCAGCTCGGGGACGGCTTCGGCGATGGCCCGGTGGTAGTCGACCCAGCCGGCCTGCGCGACGTAAGGATGCACCGGCTGATGGACCATCACCATCTGTGCCCCGCGGTCGCGGGCGTGCCGCGCGGAGGCGACGGCGGTCGGCACATCGTGCCCGACGCCCACCACGATGACGGCCCGCTCGCCCGCCTCGTCGATGGTCAACTCCGTGACTAAGCGGCGTTCTTCAGGGCTCAGCGCGTAGAACTCGCCGGTGTTGCCGTTCGGCGTGAGCGTGTGTACGCCGCCCTCGAGCAGGCGGCCGAGCAGGGCGCGGTGGCTGTCCTGGTCGACGGAGCCGTCCTCGGCGAACGGGGTCACCGGGATCGCCACCACATCGGCCAGCGCCGCCCGCTCCGTCTCGAACGTCGCGCTGCTCACTGCTGCTCACCCTCTCCCGGGGCCTCGGGGAAGGCCCGTTGCACGAACGACGCGATGTGCGAGTGCAGGGCGCGGGCCGCGCCGTCCGAGTCGCCCTCGAGGGCGAGCCGCAGGATCTCCCGGTGCTCGCCCGCCTCCCGCTCCCAGGAGGGGTTGGCGGCCCAGGCGACCGCGGAGACCAGGGCGGCCTGGTCGCGCACCTCGTCGAGCATCCGGCCGAGCAGCGGGTTGCCGCAGGGGACGTACAGGGCGCGGTGGAACTCCCGGTTGGCCAGGGAGCGTTGGGCGGTGTCGGTGGCGGCGTCCGCGCGTTCCAGCGCGTCGCGCGCCGTGTCGAGGGAGGCGCCACGCTGCACAGAGCGGCGCAGTGCCTCCGGCTCCAGGAGCAGCCGCACGTCGTACACCTCGCGCGCCATGTCCGCGTCCACCATGCGCACCGTGACGCCCTTGTACTGGTTCATCACGACGAGCCCCGTACCGGCCAGGGTCTTCAGCGCCTCCCGCACCGGGGTCTTGGACACCCCGAACTGTGCGGCCAGCTCCGTCTCGACCAGGGCCTGACCGGGCGTCAACTGCCCGGTGAGGATGCGGTGTTTGATCCCCTCCAGCACGTACTGCGTGCGGGACGGAATCGGGGTGGGCACAGAGGTCATGCGCGCCTCTCGGATCTCATCGATCACTTCACGTGTCGTCGGATCACGGGATCGGACCGCGCGGGTATCTCGCGTATCTGATCTCGCGTATCGCGTCTCATATATGACGTACGAAGTACGACGCGTTGAAGGTAGGAGGGCGCTGATGATTCGTCAACGCTTCTGACAGAAGTTGTTCGCGTCGACGCGCAAGAGATTTCGGGGGCGGGGTCGGGGCAGGCGTGCGGAATCTTTTGTTCCGGAGGGTGCGGGACCCTTCGTTCAGGCGCTTGCGGTGCAGGTCGGAGGCTCAGGCCCTTGCGGTGCAGGTCGGAGGCTCAGGCCCTTGCCGCCCGGCTCGAACGCTCAGGCCTTTGCCGCCCAACTCGGGTCGCGGCCGCTCAGGCCGATCGTTCGGTCCAGCAGAGGGGCCTCATCCGGTACGGGGACGGGCGGGCCGAAGATTTCGGAGCTGTCCGGGTCGCCGGCCGCGGGGGCGAGGAAGTCGTGCGACGTCTGGAGGGCCGCGGGGTCGGGGGCGTACGTCTGGCCGGTGGCGCGGGCCAAGTCCCAGCCATGGATGACGAGTTCGTTGGTGGCGACGAGGCCCGCGATCTCGCCAGGGAGGTCGACGCCGCCCGCGCGGGTCTCGCCGGTCCAGGCGGCCGGGTCGCGCCAGGCCTCGGCGAGTTCAGTGAGGAGGGTGGGGAGTTCGGTGCGCCAGTCGGGCGTGACGTCCGGCAGGGAGGAGCCGGGGTCCGTGTCCGTGGTCGGCCCCAGGTCCTTCCGGCCGGCGTCCCGGAAGGCACGGGCGAGCCCGACCAGGTGGCCCAGGAGATTGCGTACGGCGTACTCCGGACAGGGCGTCGGAGCGTCCAGCTGCTCCTCGCGCACGGCCTCCGCGAGGCGCGCCACGATCAGGGCCTGCGGCCCCAGGTCAAGCGTTGTCGATGTCGTACCAGCCATGCTCGGCTCCTCTTCTGACTCACGGGCTCACGGGGTCACGTGGTTGGTCGCCGGGTTGTGGTCCGACTAGCAGCCCTGTCATGTAGACCGTCGGCCGTACGAAAAGTCATCGCTCCCGCTCCCGAGGTCATGCTCAGGGAGCTGGTCAAGCCTCCGACCTGCCGGGATCCTCGAAATATCCGGGCGCTCGGTGTCCGGGACTGCGAAGGGGAGCCGCGCCATGAAGGCGATCGTTCAGGATGCGTACGGATCAGCGGACCTGCTGCGACTGCGCGACATCGACCGCCCCGTCCCCGGCGCCGACGAAGTACTCGTCTCGGTACGCGCGGCTGGCGTCGGCCCCGAGGTGTGGCACCTCATGACGGGCCGGCCCTATGTAGCGCGGGTCGCCCTGGGGGTCCGTAAGCCCAAGAATCCCGTACGGGGCTGGGACGGCGCCGGACGCGTGGAGGCGGTCGGCGCGAAGGTGACCGACTTCAAGCCGGGCGACGAGGTCTTCGGCAACTGCGAGGGCTCGTACGCCGAGTACGCGCGCGCCAAGGCCGCAAAGCTCGCCCACAAGCCCGCGAACCTCACCTTCGAAGAGGCCGCCGCCCTCCCCGTCTCGGGCATGACCGCCCTCCAGGCCCTCAGCGGCAAGGCCCGCCCGACGCCCGGCCAGCGAGTCCTGGTCATCGGCGCCTCCGGCGGCGTAGGAACGTACGCCGTCCAGCTGGCCACGATGTACGGCGCCGAAGTCACCGGCGTCTGCGGCCCCGGGAGCGCGGACTACGTCCGCTCCCAGGGCGCCGCTCACATCCTCGACTACACCCACGAGGACATCACCGACACCCCCCACCGCTACGACATCATCATCGACAACGCGGGCCTCCGCCCCCTGCCCGTCCTCCGCCGCGCCCTCACCCCCCGCGGCACCCTGGTCATCGTCGGCGGCGAGGGTGGCACCGGCTTCTTCGGCGGCATGAGCCGCGAACTCCGCGCGGTCCTCCTCTCCCCCTTCATCAGCCAGAACCTCCGCAATCTGATCTCCATCGCCCGCCGCGAGGACCTGCTGACCCTCAAGGACCTCGCCGAGAAGGGCCAGATCACTCCGGTTGTCGACCGCACGTATCCGCTTGCCGAGGCGGCGGCTGCCATCCGGCATCTGGAGTCGGGGCATCCTCGGGGGAAGCTGGTGGTCACCGTCTGACGGCCCGATCAGAGTCGCCCCGGACGTCAGTCCTTGACGTCCTTCACCGAGCTGGGCCCCAACTGTTCGGCATCGGCGAACTCCGGCATCGTCATGGGCTTGTCGAACAGGAAGAACGACTGGTTGGTCCCGACCGTGAACTCCATGTACGCGCCGGTCGTGGCGTCGAAGCCGTAATAGGCATGGCACATCGAGCCCTCCGAGTACACGCCGTCCATGCCCGGCTGCTGCACGACCACCTTGCCCTGCCCCGAGGAGTCCACCCGCTCGGTCGGCGTGAGCATCGCGCAGCCCGCGACCGGCAGGCCCTTCATGATGAAGTACCCGTATTCGCCCTTGGCGTTCTGGATGTAGACGTAACTCAGCTTGCCCGGCTTGCCCCAGGTCTTGACCCACTTGTTGATGGCGTCACGGGTCGGCGAGTACTTCATCCGCCCGGCGGGCTGGTTCGCCACGAGGTGGTCGTAGTTCTGCTGCTTGGCCTTGTTCTCTTTGTCCTGACTGGAGTCGTCGCATGCGGCCAGCCCGACCGTCAGAGTGAGCGCCGCCGCGGACACCGCAACGACTCGCGCGATCCTGTTCATCCTGTACTGCCCCTTCCCTGGTTGATGGAGATCAGTAGGCGCAGGTCGTGCTGTCGGCGTCCGCTTCCAGGCGGTACGGCAGATCCTCGTCTCGGAAGGGGGCGCGGTGCTCCTGGGCGGCCTTCGCGTTGTAGTCGTTGATGGACTCGATCCGTGTCACCTTCAAGGCCGTGATGGACTGGTCGATCTGGCTCTTCCGGACATCCGAAGCGCTCTCTCGCTCCTGCTTCAGCGCCTGGATGGATGCCTCCGCGTTCTGTGCCGCCTCACACAGATCGAAGAACTCCTCATACGTCCCCTGGCGGAACTCGCCCGACCCGACGGTGTTCTCGCGTTCCTGAGCCTTGCCACGGAACGGGGCGGTGATCCACCCGGCGCCACCGAAGACGAACGTGCCGATCAGGTACACGACGACAAGAAAGACGATCCAGCCGGTGATCCACGCGCCGGCCCGCGTCCCCTCCCGCACAACCCCCATCACATTCCCTCCGGTCTTCCGCAGAGATCTGACCCACGCGAGCCATGATGTGCGCCCAGCGCCGGGACCGGTCCCGGCGCTGGGCAGCCGCACAGGACTCATCGGCGTCGTGAGGGGTGATCCGACGCGTGCGCTCCCAACAGACGGGCGTCCGGAGCCAGTCGCAATGGCTCCGGACGCCCGTTCCCGCGGCGGCGGCGATCCGTATCGGTCAGCGGTTCAGCAGGTGACGACCTTGCCGTACGAACCCCGGCCCCAGTTCCACTCCCACTGCTCACCGTGCTGGTACGTGAGACAGGGAGAGTCGGAACCCCAGTCGATGACGACCTTCAGGTGCATCGCCCGACCGCAGGTGTTGGTGACCTTCACGTACTTCTCATGCTTGATGACGTCCCGCTTGACGCAGGCCGGAGCCGTGCCGGCCTCGGCCGCCGTGGCCGTGGGAGCCATGGCGAGGCCGCTGCCCACAACCGCGGTGGCGAGGAGGCCGAGTGCGGCGCTCTTGTGGAGCTTCATGATGCGGTTTCCTTTCTGGCGTTCGGAGTGCCGGGGCGACACGGAGTGGAGTACGCCGCCCGACGCGATGCTCCGACTGTGCCGAGGCTCGGACACCGACCGCCACAAAGATCCCCCCGTTTGGTGCCATCTGGGATGTCCCACACTCTGACCTGCTGATACGTGGTAGTGGGTGACGCAATCGTGGGACGGGGCGTCAGGCCCTCGCGAACTTGGCAACGTACTCGTCGAAGGGCTCGATGCCGACTTCTGCACGGAGTTCGTCCATGCGCTCCGGCTCTTCACACGGCCACGGCACCGGTGCCCCGTCCTTCACTCCGGCGATCTGAGTGCCGTAGATCTGCTTGCGGCCCTCGTTGACCAGCGTGCGGTCGCGCAGAAAGGCCAGCTCGCGCGGGCTGCCCGAGCCTGCCGCCACCGCCTGCTCCATCAACTGGAGAGCGCGTCGCTGAACTTCGAGCTGCCGGTCGGCGTGCTGGGCGATCAGCCACGCTGCACGCGCGGCCTCCTCGCCGACCAGTTCCTCCGTCGGCCAGCCATACTCCTCCATGATCTCGCCGAGCCGATCACCGTGCTGCGCGGTCAGCCGCCGCCAGGCCAACTGCTCGGCAGGGTCGTCGCTGTTCGCGAGGACTGCGGACTGGTGATCCGCCGCGGCCATGTCCGCGAGCTCCACGGCCAGCGCGGCAACGTCGTGCACCACTCTCAACTCCCTGATCAGATCAGCGCGTTGTGCTCGTCGCCCGCAACCCTAAAGGCACAATTCAGGCGTAAAGATCATTCCGAAGAACGGTGACAGGCCCCTCCGCGCACCGGGATAATGGATCTACATCGTGCAGCCACGGATGAGGAGCACGGTCGGTGACCAGCGACAACCGCATAGGACCGCCCAAATTTGGCAGCGAACGCGACATGTTGCGGGCCTTCCTCGACTATCACCGCGCGACCCTCGCCATGAAGTGCGAAGGGCTTTGCGACGAGGAGTTGCGGCGGCAGTCGATGCCGCCGTCCACGCTGTCGTTGCTCGGGCTGGTGCGGCACATGGCGGAGGTGGAGCGGGCCTGGTTCCGGCGGGTGTTCGAGGACAACGACGCGCCCATGGTGTGGTCGGACAAGGTCGACTTTCAGGCGGCGTACGACGCGAGTGCTTCGACGAGAGTCGAGGCGTTCGGGGCCTGGCAGGCCGAGGTGGAGAACTCGCGTCGTATCGAGCGGGAGGCCGAGTCCCTGGACCTGGCCGGGTATCAGCCGAGGTGGGGCGAGGAGGTGTCGCTGCGGATGGTGATGGTGCACGTGCTCCTGGAGTACGGCCGTCACAACGGGCACGCGGACTTTCTGCGTGAGGGTGTCGACGGGACGGTGGGCGCCTGAGTCCGCAGGAGCCACCGATCTCGCTGATGCCTTGACCGGGAAGGTTCACCGGGGTGGGCGGCTCAGGCCGCGGTGGTGAGGGTGGGGCGGCCGCCCGAGCGGAGGGCTCTCTCGCTGCGGATGCGGACCCGCTCTACCCACCGTGCGGCTGACTCGCCAGGATTCTGACCACGGAGCGAGCGCGCAGGGTGGTCCGGCGGCGGTTCCGGGCGCGACTGACGCGGGTGCCGGGAGGCGGCGAGCATGGGCAAGTGCATCGTGATCGTTCAGTGGGGTGACTACCAGCACGAGCTCAACCGCGGGGCGGAGATCACGAAGGATCAGGCACTGGAGGAGCTCCGCGTCGCCGCCCAGACGTATCTGCCGAATCCTGGGATCCAGGAGAAGTGGCGCCGGGTGTACCGATTCGCCGACCGCGAGTCGTACTTTGTGGTGATCAAGGGGGCAACGACGAAGTGGCGCTGCACCTTTCGTCTCGCGGAGCTGGTCTCGGACTCGACCGATCCGGCTGTGGCCAGCAAGGCGCAGGCGGAGGACACGGCAGCGGACATGGCTGCCGAGCCGCAGGACCGGGTCCCGCCCGGCTTTGACTAGCCAGGGGTGTCGAATGCGGCGCTTCCCGATCGACGGGAGAGTGAAGGCACCACATCCCAGGACTCCAGGAGCGCCCCATCGTGACCGTGACCGTAACCGCGGATCTGGCCATCTCCCTCGACGGCTACATCGCCGGCCCCAACGTCACTCTCGACAACCCGGGAGGCGACGGCGCCGAGCCGCTCTTCGAGTGGATCCATAACCTGGCGAGCTGGCGGGAGCGCCAGGGCATGACCGGCGGGGAGGAGAACCGCGACTCCGAGCTGATGCGCGAGTGGTTCGATGCCACCGGAGCCGTGGTCATGGGGCGGATGATGTACGACACCGGCGAGGAGTTCTGGGGCGACAACCCACCCTTCCGCACCCCGGTCTTCGTGCTCACCCACCGCCCCCGGCCGACCCTGGTCAAGGAAGGCGGCACCACCTTCACCTTCATCACCGACGGCATCCACAGCGCCCTCGACCAGGCGAAGGCCGCCGCCGGCGACAGGAACGTCGACATCGCGGGCGGGGCGAGCACGGTGCAGCAGAACCTCAGGGAGGGGCTCATCGACGAGCTGCAACTGCACGTGGTGCCGGCGCTACTCGGAGCGGGCCTGCGGCTCTTCGAGGGGCTGGGCGCCGGGCGGCGAACCCTCGAGCCGATCAGGGTGGTCGACACGCCCCTGGCCACCCATCTGAAGTACCGCTTCGTAGAGTGACCCGGCACGAAGTCGAGCGGTGAGGAGTCGCCAGGGTGCTCACGCTGACGGAGGTCGCCGAGGATCCGCATGTCCTGAAGCGCCGTCTGGACCTACGTGACGGTACGGAGGTCGTCTTCCGTACTCTCACGCACACCGATGCCGAGCGCCTGGCCGGTTTCCTCGAGGGCCTGTCACCCGAATCGAGGCGGCTCAGTACATACGCCGGGTATGACCTCGCGGCGGCACGGGAGTTGTGTGACGCGATAGCGCGTTACGACAAGCTCAGGCTGGTACTGGAGGAAGTGCCGTCCGGCAGGATCGTGGGTCTCCTCGAACTCAGCCTTGCTCTCACCCCTGCGGATATCGCGCGCTATCAGGAAGCGGGCATCCGCCTCACCGAGACGACCGACTGCCGTTTCGGTCCCACCCTGGCCGATGACTACCAGGGGCGAGGGGTGGGGACGCTGGCCTTCCCACTCATCGCGGACGTCGCACGGCGGCTCGGCAGAACGAGGATCATCCTGTGGGGCGGCGTCCTCGCCGACAACCCCCGCGCCATTCGCTATTACGAGAAGAACGGCTTCCAGCCAGTCGGTTCCTTCGTCGGAACGGACGGTTCGCTATCGATCGACATGATGCTGGATCTCGAGCAGGTGTCGAGCGCAGGAACATCGCCGACGCAGCGCCGCGGCTCGTAACGCCGGCAGAGGGCACGAGCACACGTCATTGACCTTGTTTCGCCACTTCCACACAGGACTTATCGGAACCATGAGGGGTGATCAGGGCCTGTCGGCCTAAGCCCGAGTCTCCAAAGATGATGGTGAAGCAGCGGTCGACCACGGCGCCGGCCTGGTCGAACTGGTCGACTACCAAGTGCTGTTGGTGGCGCTCGGGCTGACCCGGCTGGTGACCGTCCTGCCGTTCCTCACGCGTCAGCCGAGTCGCGCGAGCCCATCCTCCACCAGCGACAGGTCATCGTCGGACGCCAACCCCGCGTGATACAGCCGTACTTCGGTCGCCCCGTGGTCGGCCGCCCGTGTCACATCCTCCGCGAGCGTGCCCGGGCTGCCGCCCATGCCGCGTACCACGGGGAAGTTGGCGGCCAGGACCGCGCCCTCAACTCGCCTCTCCGCGAAGGGGGTCAGCAGGCCCGGTCCTCCGGCGCAGGGCACGACCACGCCGTCCGCGAGCGACAGGATGTGCTCGGGATCCACGCCGGCGTTCGCGCCGCAGTGGTACGAGGACGGGTCCGCGTGGAGGAGGATCTGGAAGCCGTCGGGGGCGGCTGAGCGTACGGCGGAGACGGCCTCCGTCTGGAGGGAGCGGGCGGTCGAGTCGCGCCACGCGCGCGTGGCCGTCGCCAGCTCGCCGCCGAGCAGCTTCTCCACCGTTTCCCAGGCTCCGGTGGGCGCCTCGCCCCGCCATACGGGTTCGAGGGCTCGGCGGACCGAGGCCGCCAACTCGTCGGGGGCCAGGCCCAGTTGCGTGTAGCCGTCTCGGCAGGAGGGGCAGAAGCACAGCGACATCAAGTACTGGCCGGCGTCCCCGAGTTGCACCCCGGCCGACTTGTCGTGGGCGTGGAGGTGCGCGAGGCCGTACCAGCCGAGGGACTCCAGCTCCGTTCCCCCGGCCCCAGGGCGCACCGCCGCCTCGACGGCCAGGTCGACGAGGTACGCGCGCGTGTCCGGCTGTGCGATGCAGGGAGCCCAGGGGTAGCGGTCGCCGTAGGCGTTCACCACGGAGGTGTCGGGAAACTCGTCCCCCATACGGGAGTTGTGTGCCAGCACCACCCAGGTGTGCACGTCGAGGCCCGCCTCCGCGAGGGACGCGGCGGCCTCCCCGTACGCGTCGCCGGGCGCCCAGTCCCCGGCGGCGTACGGCCTCAGGCGGCGTCCCTCCCAGCGTGGGCCGGGCGGGTAGAGCACGGCCGCGTGCCGGGCCGTGACGATCCGGTGGCGGGGGTGACGGGGGGTCAGCGCGCGCGTGGAGTGGTACGCGGAGGCGAGCGTCGCCTGCCGTACGCCCAGGGCGGCGATGCGCGCGGCGGACTCGGGGTCGCCGTTGACGTCCCACGGGTAGACGAAGGTGGACGCCTTCACAGGCCCCTTCAGAGACGCCTTTAGTGACCCCTTCTTCAGCGCCCCCTTCACAGACCCTGCCGCCTCGCTCACTTGCCCTCCCGGAGAAGCGCCTCGCCCCGCTCGATCAGCTGGGCGAGCTGCTTGACGTGGTCGTCGCTCGGCTCGTGCAGCGGGGGTCGCACCTCGCCCACGTCGAGCCCCCGCAGCCGTACGCCCGCTTTGACGAGGGAGACAGCGTATCCGCGGCCCTGGGCGCGCAGTTCGACGAGGGGACGGTAGAAGCCGTCGAGCAGGCGGTTCGCCGTGGCGTCGTCTCCGGTGTTCAGCGCCTTGTGGAAGGCGAGGGCGAACTCCGGCGCGAAGCAGAAGACGGCGGACGAGTACAGCGTGATGCCGATGCCGCGGTAGGCGAGGCCGGTGAGTTCGGCGGTCGGCAGTCCGTTGAAATAGAGGAATTCGCCGGGGACTTCAGCGCGCACGGCGCTCACGATGCGCTGCATCAGGTCGAGGTCGCCGACGCCGTCCTTGAAGCCGATGATGCCGTCGGTGCGGGCCAGTGAGACGACCGTCTCGGGGGTGAAGACGGCGTTGTCGCGCTGGTAGACGATGACTTCGAGCGAGGTGGCGCGGGCCAGTTCGGTGTAGTGCCGGAGCAGGCCTTCCTGTCCGGCGACGACGAGGTACGGCGGCATGGCGAGCAGCCCGTCGGCCCCGGCCTCTTCGGCGAGCTTCGCGTACCGGACGGCGAGGGCGGTCCCGTACCCGGCGCCCGCGATCACCGGCACGCGCCCCGCCGTCTCCTCGACGGCCGCGCGTACGCAGTCCTGGAACTCCTCGGGGGTGAGCGCGTGGAACTCCCCCGTCCCGCAGCAGGCGAAGACGGCGGCGGCCCCGGCCTCGACGCCCCGCCGGACGTGCGTGCGGTACACGTCGAGGTCGACGGCGCCGTCAGGGCCGTACGCGGTGACGGGGAAGAACAGCGGCCCGCTCGGGACACTGAGGCGAGCGGCAAGGGTCGCTGACGTCACGGGCTCTCCCTAGGCATGCACGCACACGCCGACCGTGCACGTTTCCGATCCAACGCTTCTGATCCAACGCTTCTGATCTACGTGATCCACGTTTCTGATCCATGTCCATATTTCTGAACGCATCCACGCTAAGGCGCCTCCCAGGGGGCGGTCAAGCGGGCGAAGTCCCAAGACAGGGGCGACATAAGCCAATCGCCGCGCGGATTTCCCGGCCCCGCGCGACACTTGACGCGGCCGGACGGCGATCCATAGTTTGTCCACGAATGTGAATGCCGTGCAGGATGACGGCTGTTGGTTCAAGGAGACCCCTCAAGGAGACCCGAGGATGCCCGCTCCCCGCACCGTTCTGCTCACCGGCGCCGCCGGCGGCCTCGGCACCCTGATGCGGGGACTGCTGCCCGCGTACGGGTACGAGTTGCGGCTCCTCGACCTGCGCCCCATCGAGGGCGAGCCGGACGCGATCAGCGCGGACCTCGGCGACAAGGAGGCCCTGCGCGAGGCCGTACGCGGCGTCGACGCGATCATCCACCTCGCGGGCATCTCCCTGGAATCCACCTTCGACAAGATCCTCAAGGCGAACATCGAGGGCACGTACAACCTCTACGAGGCCGCCCGCGAGGAGGGCGTCCGCCGCATCGTCTTCGCCTCCTCCAACCACGCGGTCGGCTTCACCCCGCGCCCCCAGGGAAACGATCCCCTGATCCCCATCGACACCCCGCGCCGCCCGGACACCTTCTACGGCCTTTCGAAGGCGTTCGGCGAGGACCTGGCGCAGTTCTACTGGGACAAGCACGGCATGGAGACCGTGTCCGTACGGATCGGCTCCTGCTTCCTGGAGCCGACCAGCGTGCGCATGCTGTCGGTGTGGATGAGCCCCGGCGACGGCGCCCGCCTCTTCCACGCGGCCCTGACCGCCGAGGGCGCCAAGCACACGGTCGTCTACGGCTCGTCGGCGAACACCCGCCTGTGGTGGGACCTCTCGACCGCCCGGGCGCTGGGTTACGAGCCGCAGGACGACTCGGAGCAGTACGCGGCGAAGCTCATCGCCGAGCAGGGCGAGCTGGACCCGGAGAACCCGGACCATGACTACCTGGGCGGACACTTCGTGACCAAGCCGCCGATCTGGCCGTACTGACGTCACAGGGCGCGACGAAAAAGCGCGTGCACAGGGCGGGCGGGCACCGAACGGGCCCGCCCGTTCGGTATTTCGGGCACGGATACTGCCCGAACTCACGTCACGTTCCGCTTCTTCCCAGGTCCGGAGCGGGCACCGGCAGAGGAAAACGGTCACACACGGGCAGTATCGGGCGCGGAACAGACCTGGTCAGCGCCGCACGCTCGCTGTAGAACTTCCCCCATGGGTCGACAGGGTCCGAACGGGCGCCAGTGAGGCACACCGGCTGGAGCGCCCTGAGGCGAACGAAGAGATACGCAAGCAAGGGAAGGCAGGTGTCGGCCATGACCGCGGAAGAACGCCAGCGAGAGATCGTCCTGGCCGCCCGCCGCACCGGTTCGGTCGATGTGAACGCGCTCGCCGCCGAGCTGGGCGTCGCCAAGGAGACCGTACGGCGCGATCTGCGCGCCCTGGAGGACCACGGCCTGGTACGCCGCACACACGGCGGCGCCTATCCCGTGGAGAGCGCCGGATTCGAGACGACCCTCGCCTTCCGCGCGACCAGCCACGTACCCGAGAAGCGGCGGATCGCGGCCGCCGCGGCCGAGCTGCTCGGGGACGCCGAGACGGTCTTCGTCGACGAGGGCTTCACCCCGCAGCTCATCGCCGAGTCGCTGCCCCGGGACCGGCCGCTGACCGTGGTCACCGCGTCCCTGCCGGCCGCGGGTTCCCTCGCCGAGTCGGAGAACATCTCGGTGCTGCTGCTCGGCGGCCGGGTCCGGCACGGCACGCTGGCGACCGTCGACCACTGGACCACGAAGATGCTCTCCGGTTTCGTCATCGACCTGGCGTTCATCGGCGCCAACGGCATCTCTCGCGAGCACGGCCTCACCACCCCCGACCCGGCCGTCAGCGAGGTCAAGTCGCAGGCGATCCGGGCCGCCCGCCGGACCGTGTTCGCCGGCGTGCACACCAAGTTCGGCGCGGTCAGCTTCTGCCGCTTCGCGGAGATCAGCGCCCTGGAGGCGATCGTCACCAGCACCCTGCTCCCCGCATCCGAGGCACACCGCTACTCACTGCAGGGCCCGCAGGTCATCCGAGTCTGATCCTGAGCCTGCGTCCGAAAATCCAACCGACTCCCCGACCCCCACCGAGTCAGCTCGAAAACCCAACCGACTCCCTGCCCCCCCACCGAGTCAGCACGAAATCCAAACCGACTCCGTCCGGAAGCCCAACCAACTCGGCCAACTCGGTACGAAAACCAAACCGACCCCTACGTAGCATCACACTCCCCAGAGCCATCCCATTTGCACCAAATATCCAGGAGCGATCCATGCGAACCCAGAGCCGACGGAGGCCGCGCGGGCTACTCGCCGCGGCCGCCGCAGGGACGCTGCTCGCCCCGCTGCTCTCCGGCTGCTGGACCGGAGCGGGCGGAGCCGGTTCCGGCGGCGACTCCATCAACGTCCTCATGGTCAACAACCCGCAGATGGTGGAGCTGCAGAAGCTCACCGCCGCACACTTCACCAAGGAGACCGGCATCAAGGTGAACTTCACCGTGCTGCCGGAGAACGACGTCCGCGACAAGATCAGCCAGGACTTCGCCAACCAGGCCGGCCAGTACGACGTCGCCACCCTCAGCAACTACGAGATCCCGATCTACGCCAAGAACGGCTGGCTGCGTGAGATGAACTCGTACGTCGCCAAGGACAGCGCGTACGACGAGAAGGACGTCCTCAAGCCGATGCGGCAATCCCTCACCGCCGAGGACGGCAAGCTCTACGGACAGCCCTTCTACGGCGAATCGTCCTTCCTGATGTACCGCAAGGACGTCTTCGCCAAGGAGGGCCTCACGATGCCCGAGCGCCCGACCTGGACGCAGGTGGCCGACCTCGCCGCCAAGGCCGACGGCGCCGAGTCGGGCATGAAGGGCATCTGTCTGCGCGGACTGCCCGGCTGGGGCGAGATCATGGCGCCGCTCACCACGGTCGTGAACACCTTCGGCGGCACCTGGTTCGACAAGAACTGGAAGGCACAGCTCAACTCCCCCGAGTTCGAAAAGGCGACGAAGTTCTACGTGGACCTCGTACGCGAACACGGTCAGTCCGGCGCCGCCCAGTCCGGCTTCGCCGAGTGCCTCAACAACATGACCCAGGGCAATGTCGCCATGTGGTACGACGCCACATCCGCCGCCGGCTCCCTGGAGTCCGCCAACTCCCCCGTCAAGGGCAAGATCGGCTACGTACCGGCGCCGGTCGAGAAAACGGACTCCTCCGGCTGGCTCTACACCTGGGCCTGGGGCATCCAGGACGCGTCCCGGAACCCGGACAAGGCCTGGAAGTTCGTCTCCTGGGCGTCCAGCAAGGAGTACGAGGAGCTCGTCGGCGAGGAGATCGGCTGGTCCAACGTACCGGCCGGCAAACGGGCGTCGACGTACACGAATCCCGCGTACGCCAAGGAAGCCGCCGCCTTCCAGGAGACGACGAAGAACGCCATCGAGGGCGCCCGGCCGAACGATCCCGGAGTACAGCCGCGGCCGGCCCCCGGCATCCAGTTCGTCGGCATCCCCGAGTTCACCGACCTCGGCACCAAGGTCTCGCAGGAGATCAGCGCGGCCATCGCCGGGCGCCAGTCCGTCGAGTCGGCCCTGAACAAGTCGCAGCAACTCGCTGAGGAGATCTCCGAGGAGTACGAGGGACGATGACCGCCACGACGACAGCTCCGGTAGCCGCCACACCCGTACGCACGGAGAAGCCCCCCTCGGGCCGACTGCGCGCCTGGGCGACCAGGGCCCCGCTCCTGCCCGCCCTGATCTTCATGATCGCCGTGACCCAACTCCCGTTCGTGGCCACGCTGGTGATCTCCTTCTTCGACTGGAACTCGCTCTACCCGGACGCCCGGGAGTTCGCGGGCTTCGCCAACTACTCCGAGGTGCTGACCGACGCGGATCTACGCAAATCGGTCTTCACCACGATCCTGCTGACAGCGGCCGTGGTCCTGGCCAGCCTCGTCGTCGGCCTGGTCCTGGCGCTGCTCCTGGACCGCAAGTTCCGGGGCCGCGGCATCGTCCGTACGCTCATGATCGCGCCGTTCCTGGTGGTCCCGGTGGCCGCGGCCCTCCTGTGGAAGCACGTGCTCTACAACCCGGAGTACGGCCTGTTCAACGGCCTGCTGCACTACGTGGGCGGCCCGCAGCCGGACTGGATCTCCGACAACCCGCTGCTCGCCATCGAGGCCTCACTGATCTGGCAGTGGACGCCCTTCATGATGCTGATCCTGCTGGCGGGCCTGCAGAGCCGCGACCACGCGCAGATCGAGGCGGCGAAGGTGGACGGCGCCAGCGACTGGCAGGTCTTCCGCTACCTGACGCTTCCCCACCTGCGCCGCTACCTCGAACTCGGCGCCCTCCTGGGGTCGATCTACATCGTCCAGAACTTCGACGCGGTCTTCACGATCACATCCGGCGGCCTGGGCACCGCCAACCTCCCCTACACCGTCTACCAGAGCTTCTACCAGGCCCACGAGAACGGCCTCGCCTCCGCGGCCGGCGTCCTCGTCGTCATCGGCTCGATCATCATCGCGACCTTCGCACTGCGCGTGGTCTCGTCCCTGTTCCGTGAGGAGGTGTCCCGCGCATGAGTGCCACCGCGATACGACTGCGTCCCCGCCGTACCAAGGGAGCCGGCCTGGGTGTGCTGGCCTGGCTGCTCGGCCTGCTGTTCTTCCTGCCCATCGCGTGGATGGCCCTGACGTCCTTCCACTCCGAGGAGGACGCCGCCACCAATCCCCCGTCCTTCGCCGCCGCGCTCACGCTGGACGGCTACCGCGAGTTCTTCGGCGCGGGCGGCGGAGCGAGCCCCTGGCCCTCGCTCATCAACTCGACCGTGGCCTCGCTGGCTTCGACACTCTTCGTCCTCGTACTGGCCCTCCCGGCGGCGTACGCGCTCTCCATCCGCCCGGTGAAGAAGTGGACGGACGTCCTGTTCTTCTTCCTCTCCACGAAGATGCTGCCGGTGGTGGCGGGCCTCCTGCCGATCTACCTCTTCGCGCGGAACACCGGCCTGCTGGACAACATCTGGCTCCTGGTCATCCTCTACACGTCGATGAACCTGCCGATCGCGGTGTGGATGATGCAGTCGTTCCTCGCCGAGGTCCCGGTGGCGATCATCGAGGCGGCCCAGATCGACGGCGCGAAGCTGCCCACGATCCTGACCCGCGTAGTGGCGCCGATCGCCCTCCCGGGCATCGCAGCCACGGCCCTGATCTGCTTCATCTTCAGCTGGAACGAGCTGCTGTTCGCGAGGGTGCTGACGGGCGTCGTAGCCGAAACGGCACCCGTCTTCCTCACCGGCTTCATCACCAGCCAGGGCCTGTTCCTGGCGAAGGTGTGCGCCGCCTCGCTCGTCATCTCCCTGCCGGTGCTCGCCGCGGGGTTCGCCGCCCAGGACAAACTGGTCCAGGGCCTGTCCTTGGGAGCCGTGAAATGAAGGCCGCCGTCATCGAGTCCGTGGGCCGCGCCGTCGTCGCCGAGGTCCCGGACCCGACGCCGGGCCCGCGCGAGGTCGTCGTGGAAGTCGCCGCATGCGGCCTATGCGGAACGGATCTCCACATCCTCCAGGGCGAGTTCGCGCCCAAGCTGCCGATCGTGCCGGGGCACGAGTTCGCCGGCGAGGTGGTCGGGGTGGGCACCCAGGTCACCGAACTGTCGGTGGGCGACCGGGTGGCGGTGGACCCGTCCCTGTACTGCTACGAGTGCCGGTACTGCCGTACGGGCCACAACAACCTCTGCGAGCGCTGGGCGGCGATCGGCGTGTCCACGGCGGGCGGCGCCGCCCAGTACGCCGTCGCGCCGGTGGCCAACTGCGTCAAGCTCCCCGAGCACGTACGCACCCAGGACGCGGCCCTCGTCGAGCCGCTGTCCTGCGCGGTGCGCGGCTACGACGTCCTGCAGTCCCGCCTCGGCGCCCATGTGCTGATCTACGGATCCGGAACGATGGGGCTGATGATGCTGGAGCTCGCGAAGCGGACGGGGGCGGCGAGTGTGGACGTCGTCGACCTGAACCCGGCGCGCCTGGCGACGGCCGAGCAGCTCGGCGTCTCGGCGTCGGCCGCGACCCCCGACGAGCTGGACCGCCCGCAAGGCTGGGACCTGGTGATCGACGCCACGGGCAACGCGGCGGCAATCCAGGACGGCCTGGACCGGGTGGCGAAGGCCGGTACGTTCCTGCAATTCGGGGTGGCGGATTACGCGACCCGGGTCACGATCGACCCGTACCGCATCTACAACCAAGAGATCACGATCACCGGCTCCATGGCGGTGCTGCACAGCTTCGAGCGGGCGGCGGAACTCTTCGCAGGCGGCGTCCTGGACCCGGACATCTTCATCAGCGACCGCATCGCCCTGGACAACTACCCGCAGGCGCTGGAGCAGTTCGCGTCGGGGGTGGGCAGGAAGATCGTGGTGGTGCCGTAGGGGTTTGCTCGCCCCCGCCGCCCCTACCCGTCCCATACCAAGGGGCTCCGCCCCTGGACCCCGCTCGGGGCTTCGCCCCGGACCCCACCAAGGGCTGCGCCCCTGGACCCCATCGGCCTGAACGGCCTCGTCCTCAAACGCCGGACGGGCTCAAATCAGCCCCTCCGGCGAGTGCCGCGCAAGATCAGCCCGTCCGGCGTTTGAGGACCGGGGGTCCGGGGGCTGGCCCCCGAACGGGGTCCGGGGCGGAGCCCCGAGCGGGGGCCAGGGGCGCAGCCCCGAGGGGGGTCTGGGGGCGCAGCCCCCAGCGGGGCTCCGGGGCTGGCCCCGGGATGGGACGGGTAAGGGCGGCGGGGGCGAAATCCACTGGGCCAGCCCGGCGCCGAGCCGTAGCATCCGAGCCATGCCCAGCCCTCACGGCTTCCACTACGAAGCCCACCCAGACGGCACCGTGCGGATCACGCACAACGCCCACCCCGCAACAACCCTCCGCGGCCCCCGAGCCACCCAGTTCCTCACGGAGGTGGAATCCGGCGACCCCCAACTCGTCATGGCCCGCTGGACCGGCAACTACAAGCGCGGCAACGAGCGAACCGCCCGCAACCACCCCCGCAACCGCCGCTGACCCAATTGGGCGGCAGGTAAGGGAACGGTAAAGCGGGCCCGGTCGTTACCCCACACATGACAGCTATGACCCCCGGCTCGAACATCCCTCTCCCCGTCGCCCGCGTGACGGTGGACGTCACCGCCCCGGTGCGGCTCGACGTATCGGGCCTGCTGCTCACCGCCGACGGCAAGGTGCGCTCCGACGACGACTTCATCTTCTACAACCAGCCGGCCGGCCCCGGCGTGACGTACCGCTCGGGCGGCGGCGCAGCCCCGGACGCGATCGTGGTCGACACAGCCTCCGTGCCCCCGGGCATCGAGAAGATCGTCGTCACGGCGAGCCCGGACGCGGCAGGCCAGACCTTCCAGGGCATCGAACCCACGGCGACGATTCGCAACGCGGACGACAACTCCGTACTGGCCACGTTCACACCCCCACAACTGGGCGCGGAGACGGCGCTGGTGATCGTGGAGGTCTATCTCCGCAACGGCGCCTGGAAGGCCCGAGCGGTCGGTCAGGGGTACGCGAACGGCCTGGCGGGCATCGCCACGGACTTCGGCGTCACGGTGGAGGAACCGGCTCCGACCCCGACCCCGGCTCCCGCCCAGACACCCGTCGCCCCGCCCGCCGCCCCCGCGATGCAGCCCCCGGTCACCCCTCCGGCCCCGGCCCTGGATCCGCGTGCCGCGACCCCGCCCCCGGCCGCACCCCCGGCACCGCCCGCCGCCCCCGGCGCCGGAAAGATCAACCTCGACAAGGGCCGCGTAAGCCTCCAAAAGAACCAGACCGTCTCCCTGGTCAAGGGCGGCGCCCCGCTCCTCTCACAGGTCAAGATGGGCCTCGGCTGGGAGCCGGCGTACCGCGGCAAGGACATCGACCTGGACGCGTCGGTCATCGCGTACGGCCCGCAGCGCAACCACATCGACAGCTGCTACTTCGGCAAGCTCCAGATCGTGAACGGCGCGATCAGGCACTCCGGCGACAACCTCACGGGCGAGGGCGGCGGAGACGACGAGGTCATCACGGTCGACCTCGGTCGCCTCCCCCAGGAGGTCACCGGCCTGGTCTTCACGGTGAACTCCTTCTCCGGCCAGAAGTTCACCGAGGTCGCCAAGGCCTACTGCCGCCTCCTGGACGCCGCCACCGGCGAGGAACTGGTCCGCTTCGACCTCACCAACGCCGAGGCCCAGACCGGCGTCATGATGGCCAAGCTGATCAAGCAGTTCTCCGGCGAGTGGGACATGACGGCGATGGGCGACTTCGTCAAGTCCCGTACGGTGCGCGGCATGGTCAAGCCCGCGGCGCAGGCGTTGTAGGGACCCGGAATACCGGAATACACGAACAGGGCGGCGTACTCCGACGTGGTGTCGGTGTACGCCGCCCTGTTGCGGGACGAGTTGCGGGAGACGGCCCGCGCTCTCATGGCGGTCACTGCCGGTCGTGGTTGAACCGCGCCGTTGTCACGGCGGCTACTTCGGGTCCCGGTTGAACAGCGCCATCGACCAGCGGTAGCCGAGCACGGTCAGGCCGACGCACCAGGCGATCGCGATCCACCCGTTGTGGCCGATCTCGGTGCCGAGCAGCAGCCCGCGCAGGGTCTCGATGGCTGGCGTGAACGGCTGGTACTCGGCGATCGGCTGGAACCAGCCCGGCATCGTCTCGGCCGGAATGAAGGCGCTGGAGATAAGCGGCAGCAGAATCAGCGGCATCGCCATATTGCTGGCCGCCTCAGCATTCGGGCTGGCCATACCCATCCCGACCGCGATCCAGGTGAGCGCCAGCGCGAACAGGGCGAGCAGTCCGAACGCCGCCAGCCACTCCAAGGCCGTGGCATCCGTAGACCGGAAGCCGATCGCCACACCGACGGCACCGACCAGAACCAGGCTGGCGAGCACCTGCAACACGCTGCCGACGACGTGCCCGATGATCAGCGAACCGCGGTGAATCGCCATCGTACGGAAGCGAGCGATGAGGCCTTCTGCCATATCGGTGGAGACGGACACCGCCGCCCCGATCACCGTGCTGCCGATGGTCATCATCAGGATGCCCGGGACGATGTAGGCGATGTAGTCGGAGCGATCGGCGCCGCCGCCACCGATGCCCGCGCTCATCACGTCGCCGAAGATGTAGACGAAGAGCAGCAGCAACATGACTGGCGTGAGCAGCAGGTTCAGAGTGAGGGAGGGGTAGCGGCGGGCGTGCAGGAGGTTGCGGCGCAGCATCGTGTTCGAGTTGCGTACGGCCAGGGCGAGGGAGCTCATCGGACGGACTCCTTGGGCTGGTTGGGGACGTTGGCGGGGCCGGTGAGGGCGAAGAAGACGTCGTCGAGGTCGGGGGTGTGCACGGTCAGTTCGTCGGCCTCGATGCCGGCCGAGTCCAGCCGGTCGAGGATGGAGCGCAGCTCGCGCTGGCTGCCGTCCGAGGCGATCTGCAGGGCCAGGGCCTCGTCGTCCCGTGTCACCTCGCGCAGCGCGACAGCGGCGGACTGGTACGCGGCAGGGTCGGCGAACCGGAGCCGCACATGCCCGCCCGGGATGAGCCGCTTCAGCTCGTCGGCACTCCCCTCGGCGGCGATCTTCCCGTCGTTCAACACCGCTATGCGGTCCGCGAGTTCGTCGGCCTCCTCCAGGTACTGAGTGGTGAGGAAGACCGTCGTCCCGTCGGAGACCAGCTCGCGGATGATCTGCCACATGTTGTGCCGGGAGCGCGGGTCGAGACCGGTGGTCGGCTCGTCGAGGAAGATGATCCGCGGGTCGCCGACCAGGGTCATGGCGATGTCCAGGCGGCGCTTCATGCCGCCGGAGTAGGTGGAGACGGGCTTGTGGGCGGCCTCCACCAGGTCGAAGCGTTCCAGGAGTTCGGCGGCGGTGCGCCGGCCCTCCTTGCGGGACAGCAGGTGCAGGTCCGCCATCAGGAGCATGTTCTCCTCGCCGGTGATCAGCCCGTCCACGGCCGAGAACTGCCCGGTGACGCCGATCGCGGCGCGCACCGCCTGCGGCTCGACGGCCAGGTCATGGCCGCCGACCCGCAGCTCACCGGCGTCAGAGGTGATCAAGGTCGAGAGGATCTTGACGGCGGTGGTCTTGCCGGCACCGTTCGGACCGAGCAGAGAGAAGATCGTTCCTTCCGGGACGGCCAGGTCGATACCGTCGAGGACCGTCTTGTCCCCGTACGCCTTGCGCAGCCCGTTCGCCGAGATGGCCAGGTTGGTCATGATCACAAGCTCCTTTGGAGGCCGCAGGCGGATTCAGAGGCTGCGGGCGGTGATGTCGCCGTGGGTGGTGGTGGCGCGGATGTCGAGTTCGGTGGTGCCGTCGCTCTTGAGGGCGTTGCTGATGCGGCCGTAGCCGGTGCCGGCGTCCAGGGCGGCGGAGACTCCGGCCGCGGCGCTGACCGATACGTCGCCCATCTGGGTGCGCAGCACGAGGGTGCCGGTGGTGGCCTCGGCGATCGTGATGTTGCCCTTCTGGGTGCTGATCTCCGCGGAGCCGCCCAGGCGGCCGACCGAGATGTCACCGTCGAGGGCCGTGAGGCGGGCGCTCGCGGCCTCGTCGATCTTGACCGAGCGGTAGCCGTCCGCGAAGACGACGTCGCCGAGCCGTCCGACGCCGCGGAACTCGGCGGCCGCCGACTTCGCCTCGACGCGGGAGCCGGCGGGCAGTTGGACGGTCACCTCGACCGAGCCGGACGGGCCCACGATCCGGTTCTTCGCCGGCGCCGTGGCCGTGATCCGCAGGGTGCCGTCGGCGTATTCGACCGTGGTCTGCTCGGCCAGCTTCACATCCCGGCTCTTGGAGGGGTCCGTGGGCCGGACCTCGACCGTGGTGTCGGCCCGGTCGGCGGCGATGATCTGCACCCGCCCGGCCTGGATGTCGATGACTGCGGCGATCGGGGCGGGGGTGTCGAACTTCTGCATGATGCTCTCCTGTGGCTCGTCGTTTCCGATGACAGAAACGCTACGTTGCATTCATAGACCGAGCAACAGACTCGTTGCGAAGTATCGCCATCGATGCAGGTAGAAGCCAGGAAATCGTTGCAACGGTTTTCGAGATTAACGCAACGGCAGCCACAGGCTCGTTGCACTGAACTGAGACTGAACGCTATGCTGGAGCCACCACGCAACACGAAGGAGACCGCGATGCCGGGAGGCAGACTCACCCAGCAGGAACGCCAGCAGATCGCGCTGGGGCTGGCCGACGGCCTCGCCTACGCGGAGATCGCCAGACGTCTCGAGCGCCCGACCTCGACGGTCACACGCGAGGTGATGCGCAACGGCGGCCCCACCGGCTACCGCGCCGACCTGGCCCACCGCACCGCCGAACGCCGCACCCACCGGCGCAAGCGGGCCGCACCGCGGGTGGGCGGGGCGCCCGAGCAGGCCTACGGGCGCGACACCGAGGCGGTGCGCGAGTTCGAGGAGATGTTCACGACCGTCATGATGGCCTCGGGCATGACCGCGATGACGGCCCGCGTGATGGTCTGCCTCACCCTCACCGACTCCGGCAGCCTCACCGCGTCCGAACTCGTCCAGCGCCTCCAGGTCAGCCCGGCGTCCATCTCGAAAGCGATCTCGTTCCTCGAGAGCCAGGCCTTCGTCCGCAGGGAACAGGGCGAAGGCCGCCGCGAGCGCTACGTCGTCGACGACGACATCTGGTACGAGACGATGGTGGCCAGCGCCCGGTCCCTCGCCCAGATCGTCGAGACCGCACGACAGGGCGCCGGCATCCTCGGCCCCGACACCCCGGCCGGCACCCGCCTCGAAAACGTCGCCCGCTTCCTCGACTTCGTCGCCGAAAGCACGGTCCGCGCCGCGGAACAGGCCCGCGAAATCCTCCACACGAAACCTGAAGCGACCTCGAAGCCCGAATCGACCTCGAAGCCTGAATCGACCTCGAAGCCTGAAGCGACCTCTTAACGCCTCTCAGCCGGTGAGGCGAGACAGGTGGTGGTCGACGAGTGCCGCCGCCTCCTCCGGTGTGCGGTGGCCGAGCAGCACCGCGTCGCCCAGGCCGGCGATCAGGGCCAGCAACAGGTCCGCCTCGAGCGTCGGGTCGAGGTCGGCGGACAGGTCGCCGACGGTCTGGGCATCCGCCACCATCGCGGCGAGGGCTTCGCGCAGTTGAGCATGACCGGCGCGGAACCGGTCGGCGATCTCCGGATCCTTGAGCGCTCGCATCAGGAACGCGTTCGCCACGAGGGCCTCGGTGCGACTCGCGTCGTCGACCGGGAGCAGCGCGACGACCGCGGCGCGCAGACTGGGCGCGCCCTGGGTGACCCCGTTCGCGCCCCGAGTGACCCCGTTGGCGAGGCGGCTGTCGACGTGGTCGCGCAGCGTTGTGGTGGCGTAGCGCAGCATCTCGTCCTTCGAGGGGAAGTAGTGCTGCACCAGGCCCTTGGAGATGCCCGCCTCGGCCGCGACCTCGCCGAGGCTCACCGCTTCCAGCCCCCGGTCGGCGGCGATGCGCCGGACGGCCTCGGCGATGAGTCGTCGCCGCTCCTCGTGATCGACGCGCTTGGGCACCGCACCTCCCTTTTGCGATACGACCGGATTGCAAAACACCTCCGGCGGCGTTTACGATCCGATCGTATCGCCAAAACGCGGGAGGTTCCGATGGCGCTTGGCCGGTTCGTGTCGCCGCAGGCCCGCCTCGAGTACGACGCGGCATACGACCGGGCGTTCGCCGCCCTGCCCGAGCCGACCGGACAACACGACATCGTCACGGAGTTCGGCACCGCGCGGGTGTACCGCTTCGGCGAACCAGGCCCCGCCCCAGTGATGTTGCTGCCCGGCCGGGCAGGCACCGCGGTCATGTGGGAGCCCAACCTCGCCGCGTTCGCCGCGCATCGGCCGGTGTACGCCGTCGATCTGATCGGCGAACCGGGCCGCAGCGAGCAGACCGCGCCGATCCGCGGCGCCGCCGACCAGGCCGCCTGGCTCACCACGGTGCTCGACACGCTGCAGCCGCGACAGGTACATCTCGTCGGCTACTCCTTCGGTGGCTGGCTCGCCGCCAACCTGGCCGTGCGGGCGCCGCAGCGACTCGCCTCCGTGACGCTGATCGATCCGGTGCAGACCTTCGCCCGGTTCCCGCTCGCCCTGCTCGCGCGCAGCACGCTCACGCTCATCCCGGGCATCCGCCGGTGGGCGCGCCCCTCGTTCCTGCGCTGGATCTCCGACAACGCCGAGGTGGCCGCGGACGACCCGGTCGCGACACTGATCGACGAGGGCATGCGGACCTTCCGCTTCGCGCTGCCGACCCCGACGGTGTTCACCGGCGCGCAGCTGCGCTCGCTCACCGTCCCCGTGCTCACGCTCATCGCGGGCCGCAGCGTCATGCACGACGCCCGCCGGGCCGCCGCTCGCGCCCGGGCCCTGCTGCCTGACGTACGGGCCGAACTGTGGCCGTCGGCCACCCACGCCATCGCAGGCGAGGCCGCCACCGAGGTCAACACCCGGGTGCTGGAATTCCTGGCCGAGATCGAGCAGCGCGGGCAGGTGCGGCGGTGACACAGCAGAAGCCGGTACGCAGTCCACTGCTCGCTCTGCTGCTGTGGGACGCCGGAGTGCCGCTCGTCGCGTACTACGGCCTGCGACTCGCCGGGCAGAGCGAGCAGAACGCACTGCTGGCCGGTGCGGTCCTGGCCGCGCTGCGGATGGTCTGGGTCGCGGTGCGGCACCGGTCGTTCGACGGGTTCGCGGCACTGCTCGCAACGGTGCTCGCCATCAGCCTCGCACTGTCCTTCGTCACCGGCGACACCAAGTTCCTCCTGGTCAAGGAGTCCTTCGGCACCGCGGCGGCCGCACTGATCCTGCTCGCCAGCTGCGCAAGCCGTACACCACTGGTGCTAGTGGCCGTACGAGCCGGGTCCAACCAGGCCAAGCGTGCCGAAATCGACCAACTGAGCACAGAGATACCGCAGTTCCGACAGGCGTTCGTCCGGATGTCGGCGGCATGGGGAGTCGGTCTGCTGCTGGAGGCGGTGCTGAGGGTGCCGCTCGTGTACCTGCTGCCCGCCGACGTGATGACCGGTCTCAGCCTGGCCCTCCTGCTCACCGTGATCGGCCTGCTGTCCGCGTGGACCGCCTGGTACGCGAACCGCGTCCAGACCCGCTACGCGCACGCGGACGGCAGACATCCGACCACGACCCAGCGTCCTTAACCCTGGACATACATGGGAGTTGGGCGACTTGACGCACTCCTAGAACAGCGCGCTGTACGCGTTCAGCGCGGGCTGTCCGCCGAGGTGCGCGTACAGCACCGTGGCGTCCCGCTCGATCTCGCCCCGCGACACGAGATCGACGAGCCCGGCCATCGACTTCCCCTCGTACACCGGGTCCGTCACCATCCCCTCGGTGCGCGCGGCGAGCCGCATCGCGTCCAGCGTGGCCTCGCCGGGGATGCCGTACGTGCCCGCGTGATACCGCTCGTCGAGTTCGATGTCCGACTCGTCCAACTCCTTCTGTACGCCGATGAGTTGGCCGGTGCGGTGAGCGATCCGCGCGATCTGCTCACGGGTGCGGGCGGGCGCGGCCGACGCGTCGATGCCGATGACGCGACGCGGTCGCCCGCCCGCCTCCTCCAGGGCCGCGAACCCGGCAACCATGCCGGCCTGTGTCGACCCGGTCACGGAGCACACGATCACGGTGTCGAAGAAGACGCCCAACTCCCGTTCCTGCTCGGCGACTTCGTACGCCCACCCGGCGAACCCGAGGCCACCGAGCGGATGGTCGGAGGCCCCGGCGGGAATGGCGTACGGCTTCCCGCCGCCCTCCTCGACCTCCCTGAGCGCCTGCTCCCAGCTCTCCTTGAACCCGATGCCGAACCCGGCCCGTACGAGCCGTACGTCAGCGCCCGCCAGCCGGCTGATCAGGATGTTGCCGACCTTGTCGTAAACGGCGTCGGGCCACTCCACCCAACTTTCCTGAACCAGCACGCACTTGAGCCCGGCACGAGCCGCGACGGCCGCGACCTGCCGGGTGTGGTTGGACTGCACGCCCCCGATGGACACAAGCGTGTCGCACCCCTGCGCGAGCGCGTCCGCGACGAGGTACTCCAGCTTGCGCGTCTTGTTCCCGCCGTACGCGATACCGGAGTTGCAGTCCTCGCGCTTGGCCCAGAGGGCGGCGCCGCCGAGGTGCTTGGTCAGCCGTTCCAGCGGGTGCACGGGCGAGGGCCCGAACAGGAGCGGGTAACGCTCGTACGAGGAAAGGGACATGGATCCTCCCAGGATCAGACGCCGTCGGCGAGGCCTTCGAGCCCCCGCCAGATCTCCGCGGTGACACGGACCGCCTCGTCCACGTCACCGGCCGCGCAAGCCTCGATGAGCTGCTCGTGCAGCCCGGCCGAACGGCAGTTGCCGCCCTCACCGAAGCGCCGTCGCTCCAACCGGCGGATGAGCGGGGTGTAGCGGGCGATGGTGGCAGCGGCCGCGCGGTTGCCACTGACGCGTACGAGCACGTCGTGCAGTTCGTCGTCGGCGCGCAGGGCGCTGTCCACGTCGCCGCTGCGTACGGCGGCCGAGAACCGCTCGTTGGCCGAGCGCATCATCTCGACGTCCGCGGCGAACAGCCGGGGCACGGCAATCCGCGCGGCCAGCTCGTGCATGGCCCCGACGACGGCCGCCGCGTCCCGTACGTCGGAGGCCACGACCGGGGTCACCCGCGTGTAGCTCTGCGGCTTGCTCTCCAGCAGCCCCTCGTCGACGAGCCGCGAGAAGGCTGCACGCACGGGCGCCCTGGACAGCCCGAGCCGCTCGGCGAGATCGGCGTCGCGCACCGCCGCGCCCGGTTCGATGTCCCCGGCCACGATGGCGTCCCTGATCACTTCGTACGCCCGGTCCCTGAGCAGGGTGCGGGACACGGGCTCTATAGCGTCCACAACTGAAATGTTAGATGTCAATCTCGGCCGCGCACAAGGCTGTGGCCCGCACCGAAGTGCGGGCCACTCCGTGGATCTCGGGGCCCGGGGCTCAGGCCTCGCGGGAGGCGTACGCGATGAAGGCGGTCCAGGCGGTGGAGGGGATGGTGAAGTGGGGGCTTTGGGGGCCGAGTTTGGAGTCGCGGAGGTGGATGGTGTGGGGGCAGGCGGCTACTTCGAGACAGGCGCCGCCCGACGAATCGCTGTAGCTGGACTTGCGCCAGTCCAGGGCGACTTCGAGGCATTCGCCACCTTGGTCGTCGCTGTAGCTGGACTTGAACCACGACAGCTCGGCGCTCATTGCTCCTCCGCCACCTTCCTGATGAACCGAGCAGACTCTTCGACGTTAAGCGCCTGCATGCGGATCATGCCATGGCGCTGTGTAAGGGCGTTGAGCTTGTCCGCTTCGACGTACAGCGCCCCCGTCTCCTGCCCTTCAACGTAGCCGTAGTGCTCGTGGTCAGTGGTCTCTACGAGTACCAGCGGGCCGCCGAGCGCAACAGGAGGAGCTACTTCGAACGGTAGGACCTGGATCAACACGTTGCGTTGCTTCCCCACCTGGAGCAGGTGGTCGAGTTGCCTCCGCATCGCATCCCGGCTACCGACCACGGCACGCAGTGCAGCCTCGTGGATAACGTAACTGAAGTGCGCCGGGGGTTTGCTTGTCAGTTTCTCCTGCCGCTTCAGCCGGGCCGCCACGCGCTCCTCGATCGTCTCCTCATCCAGGGGCGGACAGCTATTGCTGATCAGCTCGTGGGCGTACTCCGCAGTCTGCAACAGGCCTGGAATCAGCATCGCCGCGTACGAGTACAGGGTGATCGCCTCGGCCTCCACCAATACGTACTGCTGCGTACGTTGCGGGAACTTCTCCGGCTTCAAGTACTCGTGCGCCGCAAGCAACTTGCCCCGCGCTCCACACATCTGATCCGCAACCTGCAACAACCTCAGCGTCGGCCGACGCCTCCCGCACTCCATCGACTTGACGTACTCGTACTCGTAGCTGGCCTCCTTGGCCAACTCCTGTCTGCTGACCCCCGCTTCCTCCCGCCACAACTTGATCTGCCCACCGCAGTACCGCCAGTTCTGCTGCGCCTGCTGCGACTCCCCGGAAGCCACGCACCCACCCGCCTCGTGCCACCACACCGTGTACAGCCACGCTGTGTACCCACTCCGATACTCCCCGAGGCTACGCACCAACGACCAGCCTGTTCACACCAAATGACGGAGAATCACACGCAAGGAACGGCACACCCATGCCCCAGGACCGCGACGACGCCGAGGCCACCGAAAACGTCGAAGACATCAAAGACGTCGAATGGCACCTCCCCCGCCACGCCCGCAGCGTCGGCCGGGCCCGCACCCTCCTCCGCGACCAGGCCACAGCCTGGAAGCTCCCGGACGACCTGACGGAAACGGCCGTACTCCTGCTCAGCGAGCTGATGACAAACGCGTACCGCCACGCAAAGGTCTCCCCCGGCCGCCAGATCCGTACCCGCTGCGTCCTAAACGCCGGCCACCTCTGCGTCTCCGTAACAGACGCGAACGACACCCTGCCGACCCTCCGCACGGCAACCCCGGACGACGAGTCCGGCCGAGGCCTACCCCTGGTGGCAACACTGGCAGCCGACTGGGGCGCAGAACCCCGCCCCGGCGGCATCGGCAAGACGGTCTGGTTCACACTCCACAGCGATGTACGGCCCTGAACTCTCGGCGCCTCGTGGGCTGTTGGGCTCGCCCTAGGCTCGGCACATGAAGACCACCGTACGGCCGGCATCCGAGGACGACCTCTCGGCTCTGCTGACCCTCTACAGCGAGCTGAACCCGGACGATGCTTTCGGGTCGTGGGCGGTCGGGGGTTTGCTGGTCAGCCGGCCGGGCGGGGTAGTGCCGCGAGGCGCTGGAAGGCCGTGGCCAGTTCGTGTCTCCAGGGCCAGGTGGCCGATATCCGCAAGCGCAGACGCCGACCGCCGCGGGTGAGGCGGGCGGCGACGTGCAGCAGCCGGTAGCGGAGCTTCTTCGGCTCGGCGGTGGCCAGTTCCCCGTCCAGCAGCAGGAAACGGGTCCAGGCCAGCAGGTCGATCGCTGTGAGGCTGAGTTCGAGCCAGAGGGTATTGACGCCGAAGTCGCGGGAGGGGAAGCGGCCGAAACCGGTGCTCTTGCCACAACGGATGCGGTCTTCGACGCATGCGTGCCCGCGGTGGCGGACTTCGAGGAACTGGGCCGAACCACCACCGGAGTAGGAGGTGTCGGTGAGAAACACCTGATGGCGCAGGCCCTCGTCCTGGTCGAACAGGGACAGCTGGGCTCCGGGGTGTGGCCGCTCGCGGCGCACGATGATGCGGGTGCCTGCCGGGTAGCCGTCCAGATCGACCATGCCGGTCAGCTCGGCGACCTCGGCGCCATCACGCAGCGTCCCGTCCTGGTCCAGGGCGGGATGCCAGAGGTCCTCGGGCATGGCCCGGATGGCGCGGCGGACCGGCTCGGTGATGGCGTATCCGACCGAGAAGAAGGTACGGATCCCTCGTTTCCTCATGTCACGGACGTGAGCGAGGAAGGCTTTCGCGGATCCGGCACTGTCGGTGCGGACCAGGATGTCATTGCCGTGCCGGTGAGCGTCGGGGATCTGCGCGAGTGCCTGGTCGAACACTGCGATGTGGTCGGTGGCGGTGTTGGCGCCGGCGTTGCCGGGCCGCAGCCGCCCGGACATGCCTCGCCGGTGTTGGCCAGGAAGCACAGCAGCGGGTGGAACCCGAAACCACCCTTGTAGGTGGGCGCGGCCGCGTCCTTCTCGGAGTGGCAGGTGATCAGCGTGGCGTCGAGGTCCAGGACCAGGCCGGGCAGCACGCGCCCCGCAGCCCGGGCAGCGGGTATGCCCTCGCTGGTCTCGGCCGCCTGCAGCCAGGCGACCTCCCGAGCCGAAGCCCTGGCCGAGCGCACAGAAGCCAGTGCCCGCTCGTCAACGTCGGCGAGCAGCCGCCAGGCCGTCGGTGTCGAGGCGACCGAGCCGAACACGTCGGCTTGGTCCCGCAGCACGGCCAGGTCTGCGATGGCCTCACCGCCGTCGGCGAGCATCACCGCCAGGTCGGTGGCGATCCGTCCCGGATCATGTCCGGTCCCGCGAGGCCGCAGCGGCCTGAGAGCGGTGGAGTACGCGGCGGTCAGACCTGTGGCATCGGCAAGATCCGCCAGCAACCGTGCACCGGCATGCCCGACGACCCCCGAACCATCGGCACTGACATAGACCCTGGGACGCAACCCGATACCCTTCACGCAGAAAGTGCCCTCCGCCTGGACCGACAGAACCCCTCAGCAAGGTTCATCGCCCCAGGTCAGGAAGGCACTTTCGCGTTTCCCGCCTCGCCAGCCGCCAAACCCAAGCGAAACAGCGAGGCTAGAGCATAAGCGGCGATTCGCCCGCACCAAACCCCTCTCAGAGGTGCCCACTCGTGCTCGGTAGTCAGCCTGCGGAGCGCCCGTCCTGCTCGACGTTGCGGAAACGGCCGGGCGAGATGCCGTACTCGCGGCGGAAGCTGGCGCCGAACGCGAATTCCGTCGAATAGCCGACCTCGCGGGCGATCGTCGCCAGGGGGGCGTCGGTTTCGCGAAGCAGGCGGGCCCCGTAGGACAGGCGCCAGCCGGTCAAATAGGCCATCGGTGGCTGGCCCACCAGCTCGGTGAAGCGCTTGGCGAATGCGGTGCGCGACATTCCGGTGGCCTCGCCGAGCTGCTGCACCGTCCACCGGCGGTGCGGGCTAGTGTGAATCTCGCGGAGCGCGGCGGCGATCGCCGCATCGGTGATGCCCGGCCGATCGGCCGCCGGGTTCTGCTCCAGCCATTGCCTCAGCACATGGGTCAGCATGAGGTCGAGCAGAGCCGAGCGGGTCGCCCCGGTCCCGGGGCCGGTATCGGACACGTCCGCGCCGAGCAGGTCGGTCAGCAACCGCAAGTGCGGGCTGCGGTCGTAGTCCGGCGACACGGTGATGACATCCGGAAACGATCGGAGATAGCGGTGAACGTGCCCGTGACTGAGCCAGTACGCGCCGCAGAGGAACTCGACATCGAACGGGTCGAGGGCCGACCGGTCCCGCATCACGGCCGGCCGTAAGTCCTTGAGTGCGGACGGTGCATGGCTGAGCCCGTGTTCGGCACCGAATGGCGTGAGGACGACGTCCCCCGGCGTCAGCGCAAGCGGCGGGCTGTCGGCCGTGACCAGCCAGGCACTGCCCCGCAGAACCATGTGGAAACCACTGACGGCAGCAGGCGGGTACCGCCAGCCCCACGAGCCCGACTCCTTGATTGAGCAAGCCTCCGCACGCCCGACCCGGAGGCTGCCGATCACCGCGCTGAGTTCATCCACCCAGCGGAGCTTACCTCCACGACACCCAACCACTTGTGTACGCATTCGTATGGACCCAAGCCCGCTGAAGCATGGGCAGACCCGACGGAAGCTGATGTGCTCAATGCCGGTGGCCCCGATCGGGGACCTCACCATGACGCGGCACGAAGAAGGGTGCGAAAGCAATGACCGAGACGACATTTGAGAACCATTTCGACACGACGCTTCCCGCCTACGAGAGGTGGGGCCAGCCTTGCTCGGAGCACTTCTCACGGGCAGCACTCCAAGGAGCCGCACTACCTGTCGGCGCAGCGGTTCTGGACGTGTGCGCGGGCATGGGTGCTCTGGCCGTCCCCGCGGCCGAGCGTGGATACAGCGTCCGGGCGATCGACACATCGCCGGGGATGATCCGGCGCGCGACCGAGCGACTGGAGCCGTACTCCGGATGGTCCGCCGAGGTGATGGACGCGCTGGACCTGCAGTACGGCGACAACGAGTTCGACGCGGCATTCTCCGTGTTCGGGGTGCTGTTCTTCGGACCCGGAACAGCGAAGGCGCTCACCGAGATGGTCCGGGTGGTGCGACCGGGCGGCCTCGTCAGCGTGGTGAACTGGGCGACTCCCCTGGGAGCGCCGTTCTTCATCCCCGTAGCCCGGGCCATCGACCGGCTCGACGATCCCGAGGTGGGGAAGTTCCTGGCTCCGCTGACCGAATACTTGGAACGTCCGGAACTTGAGAGCGCCCTGAGCGACGTCGGATGCGTCGACGTGCGCTCGGAAAGCGTCGAGGGAGTATTCGCCATCCCCAACGCCGAGACCTTCATGGACGAGCTCGACCCGATCTTCCGGGTCCTTCCCCAGTACCGCGCCGCAGTCGCCAAGGATGGTGACCGCTTCCGGGCGCTTCTGGTCGAGGAAGTTCTGCGCACGGCGGCAGGAGAGCTCCCTCCGGCACGAGGCAACATCGTGTTTGCCCAGGTCCCCTCCAGCTGAGAGAGCGCCGGACACGCCGTTGACCTCACCGTGTTCGGCGCTGACATGGGACTTGGGAAGCAACCCGATACGCGCACGTAGAAAGTGCCCTCCGCCTGCACCGACAGAACCACTCAGCGTGGTTCATCGCCCCAGGTCAGGAAGGCACCTTCGGGTTTCCGCTGCAACAGACCCCGTATGCAACCGAAACAGCGAGGCTAGAGCCTCACCCGTCATTTCGATGACGATGGCCTCCTCCTGCATTTCAGTGGGGAGATGCGCGCGCTCTTCCTCCCGGCACGCAGCCCTGCCCCAGGTCGGGTCGATGACGACAGCTCCAAGCCGGGAGACGAGTTCGGCGATGATGTCAAAGACGGCGCCTCGATGCGGGCGCAGGACCAAGACACTGTTTTTGTCAGCGATCAGTTCAGCCTCACTGCCGTCCGCGGCCCGGATCCAGAATTGCAGCGCCCCTCCCTCGTCCACCATGGGCTGCTCGCCCTTCACGTCGTGTGGTCCCAGCACAGCCCGGACCACATCTACGTCGAGGGGGCGTGTTCACCATCAACAAACTTGTGAATCCACAGATTGTGGCTCATCAGATGCGGGCCCACACCTCCAAGAATGCTGTCGTGCGGTCGCCAGCGGCCTGATCCGGCTGCCAGAAGGGATCGGATGGGATGAAGGAGAGCAGGGTGTCGCTCAAGGAGGCCGCTCGATTGGTTGGTTGGTTCGTTGGGAGGCTGCGCGTGAGGACAACGGGGCAGGGAATCTGTTGCTGAGAACTCACGAACCCTGGCCGCGTTATGGCTTCGTGAGCCAAGGCGAAAGTATGGCAGAAATTTCTTCGTCAGAAATTGACGTCCTTCCCCAGCCGAACCGCTGCCACGCGTGAGCACGCTGCAGAACGGGCAACGGAACGTGGAAAGCGAGATGGAAGGAAGCAGTAAATGAGATGACGCCGAACGTCTCGCCCAGCTTCTCCCGGGAAAGCAATGCGAGCTCCACTGCATCTTTCCCTTCATCATGAGCCGCCCTCAATTCGCCTGCGATTTTCTCCAGATTGTCCATCTCGCCTTCCTCGTAGGTGCGCAGGTCCCGTCGACGCTGTACGGCTCGGCGCCGACGGGACCTGAAGGATGGAATCAGGGCATGAAGCCCTTTACGTGAACCGCACTCCCGTAGGTGTGCCCATCTGCTTCTTCGACTTGGAACCGCGCCGAGGCGAGGATTCCCAGAAGGGCGGCCCGCATACAGGTATGGACGGTTTCGTAATGGCGAATCGCGTAGGGCAGATTCGAAGGATCAAGTTCGCCCGGCGGAATGTTCAGGGCGGCAGCTGTCAGCTCTGCCCCCGTGTTCCATTCCACCAGCACCCCGCCGTCGGCCAGAGGGTCCAGATGAACCTCCGCCCCGGGCCTGTCTTCGGACTCGCCGCCAAGGACCATCCGGTGAACGGGAATCCCGGCCCGGGCCAGTGCGTGGCAGACTTGATCGGCCAGTGCGTTGCGCTGGGCGATGACATCCGGCGAGGCTTTCGGCGGCAGATCGAGTTCCTGTTTGGTCATGCGTCCTTCACTTCTCTTCCTGCTGTTGCCAAGCTTGTGAAGATTACGGAAACCAACGGGGCAACCTCAACGAGAAGTTGACCGAAAATCCCCGCCGACGGTCTGGTTCACACTCCACAGCGGTGATCGGGACGGGTCCCCATAGGCACGGCCTACCGTGCTCGTCGATGTCGACGACGGAGGTGGGGCGACAGTGAGCTTCTCGGGAGCGGTCAGGCGCGGCCTGACGCAGACAGGGATGGACATGCCTGCATGAGTGAAGCGCGTCGCGGCGATGGTGGTCGTCGGTGTACTGGCCGTCGGCGGTTGTTCCTCGGACAAGGCCAAGGACACGGACACATCCGAGGCCAAGCCGTCACCCAGCGCCTCCGAGCCCGCCAAACCCACCAAACCCTCCGAGCCCGCTGAGCCCTCCAAGTCCGCGTCCCCAAGCCCGTCCCCGACCGGCCCGCTGCCCAAGGCCAAGGACGGCAAGAACACCGGAGCCTGCACGGACGGCAACTGCGAAATCCTGGTCATCAAGCCGGTGGACGTCGTGATCGGCGACGGATACCTGCACGTGAGCGTGGCGGTATCCACAGTCACCCTCATGCGCTTCGATTCCTCGGACTTCCTGGGCTATGTGAGCTTCGGCGGCGGCGGGGAAGCCACGTTCTCCACAGCGGGCGACAAGCGGACCACCGTCGACGCCACCGCGGTCAGCAAGGACAGCGCCGTACTGAAGTTCCGTACGAAATAGCTCAGTAGGAGGAGAGGAGGCTGAAGCTCCCCGGGACTGGACACCAGGCGTACGGGTGAACGCGGCGATCGGTACGATGCCGCAGCTCACCGGAGTTCAACACCGTACGCACCACGGGGGATCGTCGTGTTCGGAATCGTCAGGCCCTGCCGTCACCGGCTCGGAGAGAATCTCAAAACCCAGTGGATGGCGCATTTGTGCGGGCTGTGCCTCGCGCTGCGCAAGGACCACGGGCAATTCGCGAGGGTCGTCACGAACTACGACGGCTTGCTGATATCCGTTCTGACGGAGGCTCAGGCCGAGAAGGGCGGCGGTGGGCGGCGCACGGCGGGACCGTGTCCGCTGCGCGGAATGCGTAGCGCGTCCGTGGCACATGGCGAGGGGGCGCGGCTCGCGGCCGCCGTCTCACTGGTGCTCGCCTCCGCCAAGGTGCGTGACCATGTCGCCGACAAGGACGGGCTGCTGGCCCGTAAACCGGTGGCGCTCGCCGCCCGCCGGGTCGCCGCGAGCTGGGGCCGGGCCGGCGAGCGGACCGGCTCGGACGTCGGCTTCGACACCGCCCTGCTCGTCGACGCCGTGGACCGGCAGGTCGGCATCGAGGCGCTCGCCGGGCCCGGAACGCCTCTTCTCACGGTCACCGAGCCGACCGAGACCGCGACCGCCGCCGCCTTCGCCCACACCGCGGTCCTCGCCGGACGGCCGGGCAACGCGGAACCGCTCGCCGAGGCCGGGCGCCTCTTCGGGCGGCTCGCGCATCTCCTGGACGCCGTGGAGGACAAGGAGGCTGACGCCGCGTCGGGTGCCTGGAACCCCCTCACCGCGACCGGGACGCCGCTCACGGAGGCCCGGCGGCTCGCCGACGACGCCGTGCACGGGATACGGCTCGCGCTGCGGGAGGCCGATTTCACGGACCCGAAGCTCGCGCACCGGCTGCTCGTACACGAGCTGCGCACCTCCGTGGACCGGGCCTTCGGCACCGCCGCCTGCGCGCACGGGCACGCGCCGACGGGAGCGATGCCGGGCGGACCGTACGCCCCGCCCGGCGGACCGGGGGCCCCCGCTGCCCCCGGAGCCGCCCCGCCGCGACCCGCGCGGGCTGCTCGCCGGGTGCGCGGTGTGGATGGGGCTCGCCTGTACCTGCCAGATGTGCTGCGGAGAGTTCGACGACCCGTGGAGCGGAGAACGCCGGGAAGGACAGTGCACCAACGCCGACTGCAGCGGCTGCGGTGACTGCTGCAGCTGCTGTGAGTGCTGCGGGAACTGCTGCGGCGACGACGGCTGCGGCTGCGACGGGTGCGACTGCAGTTGCTGAGCCGCTCCCGGTCGGCCCTTGAGCTCGGCCTCCGGCAATGACCTCCCAGAGCCTTATTGATCAGAAACGCATTGAGTCATTCGTAGAGAAAGAGCTCTTCGATCTTCAGGTCGAAGAGCTTCGCGAGACGGAAGGCCAGAGGAAGGCTTGGGTCGAACTTGCCTGTTTCGATGGAGTTGATCGTCTGCCTGGACACGCCCGCGCGCTGAGCCAGGTCGGCCTGCGTCCAGCCCCGTTCGACGCGAAGGTCCGTAATGCGGTTCTTCATCGGTATCGGATCTTGCCGACGACGAAGGCGACCACAAAGACGACTCCCATGAGCGCGGGGAGGACGGCGATATCGACGTCGCGGGCGACGAGGCTGGCGTCGTCCGTGACGACATAGGCGAATCCGAGGATCCACCCCACGCCGAGGGTGACCGCCAGCGCATCCTGCATGATCTTCCGCTGCAGCTCATCGATCGTGCGGAGAACGTGCGTGAAGGCAACGATCCAGCCGATGCCGACGGCGAGATTGACGGCAACGGCAGCCCAGCTCGCCACCCGCTGCGGCGGATCCCATAGGTGTTGCGGGCCGAACTTGGCCAGGGCAAGGGTCGCCACCCAGGCGAGTGTCCAGAGCGCGAACCGAGCGGTCGCCTTGATCTCGTTATGTGCTTGCACGGGCGCCACCCTCCGGTGCGATGTCAAGGACACTTGACACGCTACGAGTCGCCGCGCCTTGGTGTCAAGTGTGCTTGACACCCGCTTGACACCCGCACAAGCGTGTGGCCCGCACCAAAGTGCGGGCCACACCCCCTACCGCCGCTCAGGCCAGCCAAGGCCAATCGGCATCCCGCGCGCCCTCAAGAAGCGGGACCATCCGGAACGCCGCGTCCGAAAGGCCGCCGAACACGTGGCGGTTGCCCTTTCCGGACGGGCCGTGGCCCGCCTGGTAGCCGGCCAGGTTCCAGGTGTAGACCGGGGTCTGCGCCGGTACCTGCTCGGTCGGGTCGCCGTAGTTGCTGTACGCGGCCTGCTCGTCCGTGACGATCAGTACGCGGTCGTGCTTCTTGTAGTGCGTGCGCACGGCCTCGGTGGTGTTGGTGCCGCCGAGGTCGCCGAAGCGGTCGAGCACCTTCAGTACGGACTCGCCCTTGCGGAAGCCGATCCGGTTGCTGCTCGTACCGAACTCGACGAGATCCGCGTCCGCCGCCCGCAGCGCGAGCGCCGTGCCGAAGATCGCCGCGGCGTCCGCCCGGTTCAGCTCCGAACGGTCGGACAGCCGGGACCAGAACATCGAGCCCGAGCGGTCGACGAGCACCAGCGTGCGGCCCGGCAGCGCGGGCACGTTGGCCAGCGAGTGGCCGAGTGCCTGCTCCAGCGGGTACGACCAGCGCAGCGACGGCGCGTGCTGGTACGCGGCGAGGTAGCGGAACGGGAACTGCCGCGAGCGCGCCACCTCCACCGGGTCGCTGATCTTCGCGGCGACCTGAGCCGCCACCTCGTCCGAGACCCCGGCCTCGTCGAAGTTCCGCAGGTTGCGGACCAGCGCCATCGCGCTCATGGACGGGATCACGGCCTCCCAGGCCGCCTTGTCCATCGGACCCCGGAGCCAGCCGGCCAGCGCCTCCCATGTGATGCCCGCGTCCGCGAGACGCTGCGCGCCACCCGCACCGGTCACGACCCTGCGCCGCTTGGCGGGCCGCAGTGCCATCAGGTCACGGTGGGCCGCCAGTACGGGCAGCGACTTGGGAACCACCGCCGTCTCCGGGTGGTGCCGGCGGTCGAGCGCGTACTGGAACAAGTCGCCCTGCCACGGCTTCTGAGGGTCCGGCGCGGCGTGCACCAGGTTCAGGATGTCGCCGAAGCGGTACCCCTTGGACGCCGTGTCGTACTTCAGGAGCGACTTGGCGCTGTAGAGGCGGCGTACGGCGTCGGCGATGCCGCGCTTCACGGGCTTCGGGATGGCACGGCCGTACCGCGACGTCCAGTACGCGAGCAGCTCGCCGGGCTCGTCGGGCCGGCGCAGCACGGAGTCGATGACCTGCCGATTGGACGGGCCGTCCGTCGCACCCGCGTCGAGCCGCGCCTTCACGTACTCCGCGGCGCCCACGATGGCGGCCGTACGGAGGTTGCCCTCGCCGCGCAGCCAGCCGAGCAGACCCGCGGTCCACTCCGCGTCCTCGACGGCAAGCCGGCGTACGAGCTCCGCGAACCGGTCGTCCCGGGCCTCACCGGTCTCGTAAAAGGTCTGCTGCGCAACGAAGTTGGCGATCGAGAGCAGGAAGAGCTCGGAGCGCGCGTCACGCTCCTGGCCCCGGCCGCCCTGGTGGGTACGCAGAACGCGCCCGGTCGACGTCACGCGAGAAGTGGGCTGCGCCTTGGCAGTCTTGGTGTTGAACCGCGCCATGGTGAATTCCCCCGAATTCGTTTGTGTTCATTGGCGTTTCGGAGGAAGGCGCAGCAAATGAAGCGTGCCCGAGATCAGGGTCGGCGACGGCGTTACGTCGGATGCGTTTTCCAGTTCCGCCACATCGACCAGGGGTCGACGACGGGATTCGAACCCGTAAATGTCCGATCCAGAAGTAGCCGCTGCCTTCGCACCGGGCACTCCCCCGCCATATGCTGCGCCTCCCGAGATCAAGTCGGCGGCGGCGTGGATTCTTTGGAAGAGAAGTAGCCGCAGCCAGCGCACCGGGAGGTGCGTGACATGCATGAAATTGTGGGTGCCCAGAGTTCAAGACCGGCGGAACCGACGTAGGCGCTCTAACCCCTGAGCTACACCGGCGCGTTGTACCGATGGCGGGACTCGAACCCGCGGCCGCCCCATTAGCAGTGGAAGTAGGTCCTGCCTTCGCACCTGGACATGCATCACTGTAGGAGGCGTACCGCGGGCCGGGCCAACGAATTAATCAGCCGCGATCAGCGGCGATCAGCCGCGCTTCTGACGCTTCCAGGGCCCGGTGATCGCGAGCAGAATGCCCGGGTCCTGGATGTTGGCGTACAGGGTCTTTCCGTCGGGCGAGAAGGTGACGCCGGCGAACTCGCTGTATTCCGGCTCCTCTTCGGTGCCGACGTTCAGGTCATTGCGGGCGATGGGGTACGTACGGCCGCTGTCCGTCGCGCCGAAGAGGTGCGAGACACCCTCGCCGTCCTCGGCGAGGATGAGGCCGCCGTAGGGCGAGACGGTGATGTTGTCGGGGCCGTCGAAGGCGCCGTCCTTGGACGGGTCGGGGTTCACGCCGAGGAGGACCTTGAGGGTCAGGGTGCGGCGCCTGGGGTCGTAGAACCAGACCTGGCCGTCGTGGTGGACAGGGCTCTCGTCACGGGCGTACGAGGAGACGATGTACGCGCCGCCGTCGCCCCACCACATGCCCTCGAGCTTGCGGGCGCGGGTGACCTCGCCGTCGTCGAACTGCTTGCGCACCGCGACCGTCTTGGCGTCGCGGTCGGGTACCTCCACCCAGTCGACCCCGTACACGGTCCCGATCTTCGTGGCGCGGGACAGGTCGTCCACGTAACGGCCACCGGAGTCATAGCACTTGGGGGCCTGGAGGACTCCGGCGTCGTCGGCGAGGGTGCGGAACTTGCCGCGGCCGTAGGTGAATCCCTTCGGCGGGACCCAGCGGAAGAAGAGGCCGTTGGGCTCGTCGTCGTCCTCGGTGAGGTAGGCGTGGCCGCGCTTGGGGTCGATGACGACCGCCTCGTGGTCGTAACGGCCGAAGAACTTCAGGGGCTTGGGGTCGCGGTTGGCGCGGCGGTCGGCGGGGTCGACCTCGAAGACGTAACCGTGGTCCTTGGTCATGCCGTTCTCGCCGGCCCGGTCGGAGTTCTCCTCGCAGGTGAGCCAGGTGCCCCAAGGGGTGCTGCCGCCCGCGCAGTTGGTGGAGGTGCCTGCGATGCCGACCCACTCGGCGACCTGGCCGTCGGGGCGCACCTCGACGACCGTGCAGCCGCCGGACGCGGCCGGGTCGTAGACGAGACCCTTGGTGAGGGGCACCGGGTGGTCCCACTTGGAGCGCGGGCCCTTGAGCTCGTGGTTGTTGACGAGGAGGGTCGTACCGCGCGGGCCGCGGAAGGCGGCCGTGCCGTCGTGGTTGGACGGGGTGATCTCGCCGGACTCCAGCTTGGTCTTGCCGCTGTAGGTGAGGACGCGGTACGAGAAACCGGCGGGCAGCGCGAGGATGCCCTTGGGGTCGGGGCGGAGCGGGCCGTAGCCGACGCCGCCGCCTCGGCGTTCCGCGTCGTCCCCGGAATCCGCGTCGTCCCCCATGGTCTCGGTGTCCTGGGTCGCGAGTGCGCCCGGCGCGGTGGCGAAGGCGCCGACGCTGCCGACCAGGGCGACACCGGCACCGGTGATCGCGGATCGTCTGGCGAAGTCCCTACGGGTGAGCGACATGCTGTCTGTTCTCCTGTGACGGTGGAGTGGGACCGTGGAGGGTGGCCGATAGTCGACCTTCGGCCACACATTTCCGCTCGCGCCTGAACACTGGTTGAACGCGGACCGACAACCGAAGGCCAAGGACCCACCCATATGGCCGACCAATCCCGCCGTGCGAACGAATGATCGGAAGAATCTTCGTAAAATAGACAGCAACCATCCGCACGACCCAACAGCAACCATCCATCCATCCGTACGACCCCTGGGAGGCGAGCCGGAGTGGACGCACGTCATGCGCGCCGCCTCCACGAGGACCGGCTGATGAGGCTGGCTCATGTGACCGGGGTCGGCATCGGACAGGACGAGAACTCGGGCGAAGACGTGATCGTCGTCTTCGTCACCCACGAGGTGCCCCGCGACAGCCTCCGGCCCGAGGACGTGATTCCGGACGAGCTGGAGGGCGTACCCGTACGCGTACTGCCGATGGGCGACGGCGAGACGCAGGATCAGGCGGAGAACGAGGCAAAGGGTGAGGCGGAGCAGGACGAGACGGAGCAGGAGCAGCCGCACAAGGGCCCGTAAGCCCGCGTCCCCGAACTCAGCCCCCGACAGCGCTCAGCGCTCAACCCCCTTGCTGCGACCGCGCCTTGAACGCCGCCTTACGGGCCTCCTTGGCGACCTTCTTGTCCGGGTGGAGCCGTCCCATGGCCTCCAGGACGTCCGGCGTGGCCGGGTGGTCGACGCGCCAGGCGGCGTCGAAGAAGTTGCTGTGCTGGGCGGCGAGACCTTGCACCAGGGCCTGGAGTTCCTCGGAGTTGCCCTCCGCCGCCAGCTGTGCGGCGATCGTGTCGACGGTCAGCCAGAAGACCATCTCCTCGGAGGGCGCGGGCACGTCGGGGGCACCCCGTTCGCTGAGCCACACCCGGGCGAGGCCGCCCAGCTCGGGGTCGTCGAGCACTTCGCGCAGGGCCTGCGAGGCCTCCGTCCCGACGAGCGACAGGGCTTGCTGGCAGAGCAGCCTGCGCAGCGGTGCGCCCGGGTCGGAACCGCGGGCCGCGTTCAGCAACTCCCTTGCTGCGGCGAGGGGTTCACGCCGGGCGAGCCACTGCTCGGTCTCGGCCTGCGCTGCCGCGGGCGGGAATTGGGCGGTGCCGTCGAGCAGGGCGTCCGCGCCCTTGTCCGCGAGGTCGCCGACGGCCGGGGCGGTCAGCCCGCCCTCCTGGAGGCGGGTGCGGATGCCGTAGAGGCCGAGCGGGGTGAGCCGGACCATTCCGTACCGTGAGATGTCCGTCTCGTCGGACGGCGCCGCGGGCTCCTCCTCGGGGTCGGTCATCAGCGCCTCGTCGACTGGCTGGAAATCGACGAGACCGGCCGGTTCCAGGAGCCGGAACTGGTCGTCGAGCCGCATCATCACGTCCGACACCTGCTCCAGGACGTCGTTCGTGGGCTCGGCCATGTCGTCCGGCACGATCGCCGAGGCGGCGAGCGCGGGCAGCGGCACGGGGCTGTCGCCGGGGCCGTCCTCGCTGACGGTCAGCAGGTAGAGGTTGCCGAGCACGCCGTCGAGGAAGTCGGCCTCCGCGTCCGGGTCCCAGTCCAGGGCGGAGAAGTCGATCTCGCCGTCCTCGTCCACGGCGGTCATGATGTCGTCGAGGTCGGGCACGCTCGCGTCAGCGAGCACCGTGTCCAGGGCTCCGAGCCACAGGGCCAGCACGTCGGCCGGTGCGCCGGAGGTGACCAGGTCCAGTTCGGCGCCCTTGTCGACCGTCCCCTCCTCCTCGTCCAGAACCGCGACGAGCCCGGTGTCCACGGCCACCCGCCAGGCCTCGCTCGCGAGCGCGGCGGCGTCCTCCCCGTCGAGGCCGAGTTCCGCGGCGGCGTCCGGCAGTTGCTCCTCGACGAGTTCGCCGCCGGCTCCGACCCGGGTGTCCGGGCCGGCCCAGCGGGCGAGGCGGACGGCACGGGAGAGCAGCGGGGTGGCGAGCGCGTCCCGCGCGAGCTCCGCTTCGGACGTCAGCCGCACCGGCGGCAGGGTGGAGCTGTCTGACATCGGCTGGCTCTCTCCTCGGACGTACAGACGTGCACACATGCGTGGGGTCGGGTGACCGTCCGAACGTCGTACTGCGGTCGCCGCCCCTTGACCGCAGCCTAGACGGATTTCAACCCACTCGGCCTAGTTCATGAACCTGTCAGAACCCGTACATGGCTGAAACCTTGACAAGTCACCTTGCCACACACGAGATTGACGCGCGTAGAGCTCAACGGCTCCACAGACTCCACTGGTTCCGCCAGCCCCTTGCACCACTCCCTGCACCACCCTCTGCACCACTTCCTGCACCACCCTCGTCCCGGCGCTCATGTACGTCCCCGGAGGGATTCCGTTGCCGAGCAAGTCTTCCGCGCGCATAGCCGCGCTCACCGTCGCAGCCGTCTGTACCACCGTCTCCGCCGTGGTGTTCACCGGCTCCGCCCAGGCGGAGGCGGTGGCCGTCCACGACATCCAGGGCAGCACCCGGACCTCCCCGCTCGCGGGGCAGCAGGTCACGGATGTGACCGGCATCGTGACGGGCGTACGGACCTACGGTTCGTCCCGTGGCTTCTGGATCCAGGACCCGTCCGCGGACAAGAACCCGGCCACCAGCGAAGGCATCTTCGTCTTCACCAGCTCCACGCCGAAGGTCGCCGTCGGGGACTCGGTGAAGGTGTCGGGCACCGTCACGGAGTTCGTGCCGGGCGGCGCCAACTCGGGCAACCAGTCGCTCACGCAGATCACCAGGCCGACGGTGACGGTGGAGTCGAGCGGCAACGCGCTTCCGGCGGCCACGACCATCGCCGGTCATTCGGTACCGCGCGCGTACGCGCCGACCGGCGACAAGGGCGCGAACGGTTCGGTCAACGGGCTGGCGCTGCAGCCGCGAAAGTACGCCCTCGACTTCTACGAGTCGCTGGAGGGCATGAACGTCAAGATCGGCTCCTCGCGCGTGGTCACCGCCACCGACCCGTTCTCCGAGCTGTGGGTGACGGTGAAGCCGTGGGAGAACCCGACTCGCCGCGGCGGCACCGTCTACGGCTCGTACGACTCGCAGAACACCGGCCGGCTGCAGATCCAGTCGCTGACTCCGACCGCCACGCAGCCGTTCCCGACGGCGAACGTCGGCGACACCCTGAAGGGCACCACCGAGGGCCCGCTCGACTACACGCAGTTCGGCGGCTACACGCTGACCGCCCGCACCCTGGGCACGGTCGCCGACGGTGGCCTTGAGCGCGAGACGACCCGTAAGCAGTCGCGGAGCGAGCTTGCGGTGGCGACGTACAACGTCGAGAACCTCGACCCCACGGACGACTCCTTCGCCGATCACGCCGCCGCGATCGTGAAGAACCTGCAGTCGCCCGACATCGTGTCCCTGGAGGAGATCCAGGACAACAACGGCTCGAAGAACGACGGCACGGTCGCCGCCGATGAGACGATGCGCAAGCTGACCGACGCGATCACCGCGGCGGGCGGCCCGGTCTACGAGTGGCGGGCCATCGACCCGGTGAACCTCGCGGACGGCGGCGAGCCGGGCGGCAACATACGCCAGGTGTTCCTCTTCAACCCGGAGCGCGTGTCCTTCACCGACCGTGCGGGCGGCGACGCGACGACCGCCGTGGGCGTCACGAAGGCGAACGGCAAGGCGCAGCTGACGGCGTCCCCGGGCCGTATCGACCCGGCGGCCGAGGCGTGGAAGAACAGCCGCAAGCCGCTCGCCGGCGAGTTCGTCTTCCGCGGCAAGACCGTGTTCGTGATCGCCAACCACTTCGCGTCGAAGGGCGGTGACCAGGCGCTGCACTCCCAGTTCCAGCCGCCGGTCCGCTCCTCGGAGACCCAGCGCCACCTCCAGGCGAAGTCGGTGAACGCCTTCGTCAAGGACATCCTGGCGAAGCAGAAGAACGCGAACGTCGTCACGCTCGGCGACATCAACGACTTCGAGTTCTCCGAGACGACGAAGCTGCTGGAGGACGACGGTGTCCTCTACTCGGCCATCAAGTCCCTGCCGAAGAGCGAGCGTTACAGCTACGACTTCCAGGGCAACAGCCAGGTCCTCGACCAGATCCTGATCAGCCCGTCGATCCGCAAGTACTGCGACTTCCGCTACGACAGCGTGCACATCAACGCGGAGTTCGCCGACCAGATCAGCGACCACGACCCGCAGGTGCTCCGGTTCAGGCCGTAGTCCCTGTGCGCGAACGAGCCTGGCCCCGTCGTCCGGGGGGCCGGGCTCGTTCGCTTCTTGCGTCGCGTGTACGGGTTACTTCGGGACGAGTCCGAGGGCGTACGAGTACCTGCTGACCGTAGAACCCTTCAGCCCGGGGTACGTCTGTACGCGCTCCCACTGCGGCGTGCGCGATCCGACGCCGTTGCCGGGGCCGGACAGGGCGTCGATGTGGGCCTGCGCGCTCTCCCACTCCGCGTAGTTGAGGACCCTCGTGCCGTCCGTACTCAGGTGGAAGTGGGCGGAGATCCCGCCGGGGTGCTGGTTCGGCTCGCTCTCCAGGGCCTCGAACACGGCGTCCACCCAGGCACGCTGCCGCTCGGGGTCCGGGCCCTCGAACTCGACGTCGACGATCACGATGCAGCCGGGCACCCGCGGCTCGACCTCGGGCCGGGTGCCGCTGCGGTAGTGCCGGTACCGTCCGAGGGCCACCCGCTCGATCCCGGGCACGGCGGTGTCGATCTCGTCGACACGCTCTTGCCGATGCACCTTCGTGAACGCCTCGTACGCCTGCTCGTCGGCCCACTGCGAGTGGTGCAGCAGGGTCGTGCCGTCGTGCCCGGTGTAGACGTAATAGCCGAGCAGGCCCTCGGTCGGCCAGGGCCTGCTCTCCCAGGTGGCGGCGATCGCTTCGACCGTCTCCTTCTGCCGCTCGGGTGTCCCCACCCGCCAGGTGCTGAAGAACCGGGCTTCCGCGTCAGGGCGGGTCAGGTCGGGGTGCGCGTCGGTACGGCGCGTCATCACAGCCTCCAGTGATCGGTGCTTTGGTGCGAGCACCACCCACCCTCTGACCTCAACCAAACTTCAGGTCAAGGCCAGAGGGTGGCTACACAGTGACTGTGCTGTTGTAGCGGCTCCGTCCGGTGTCAGTGACGGCCTACAGCGCGGCGGAGGTCGTCCGTGGCGCGCTCGAGGCCGGACCCGCGGCGGAAGCGGAGACCGCTTGTGCGGTGGATGCCGAGGCGGCGAAGCCCCGTCGTGCGGCGGAAGCCGAGGCGGTCGAGGCCCGTCGTGCCGCGGAGGCCGGTGCGGCGGAAGCCCCCGCTGCCGCGGAGACCGGCACCGCCCAGCCCCCTCGTGCGGCGCGGACCGAGGCCGCCGAGGCCCCGCGTGCGACGGAGACCGCCGAGCCCCTTCGTGCGCTGGAACCCCATGCGGCCCAGGCCCTTGGAGCGGACGAAGGCAACGCGGCCGAGGCCGGGGATCCTGCCCACGGCAAAGCGAGGGCTGGCGATGTAGCGCTGGCTCTGGGCCTGACGCCGCAGAATCGCCGCCGCGATCGCGGCTCCTGCTCCGCCGATCAGCAGCGATTTGGGGTGTCGCTTCCCGGCTTGGCCGACCGCCGTGGCGGCGTTGCGTACGGGCTGCGGCACGTTCGCCTGTACGGCATGCCCGGCGTGAGCGGCCTTGTCCTGTACCGCGTGCCCGGCGTGCGCCGCCTTGTCCTGCACGGCGTGCCCCGCACCCGAGGCCTTGCTCCTGAGCTTGGCTCCACCCGCACGCGCGCGGCCCTTCACATCCGCCTTGGCTGCCAACTCCTCTACAGTGTCTCCCAGTTGGGCACGGGTCTGCGCGATCTGCTGTCGCAGTTCGTCCGGGCCCTTGGCCCCACGGGCCGCCTTCGCGGCACCCTCGGGCGCGGCGGACTCCGCGGACTCTCCGGCCCCGGCGGCACCGGCCGCCCCAGCGGCCTCGGCGGCGTCGGAGCCGCTCTTGTTCTTCCTCTCCTTCATCGCTGCGCCCTTTCCTTGATTTCATCGACGTCGGCCCGGACGCTTTCAAGGGTCTCCGCAGGCAGGGGTGGCGTGGCGCGGCGCAGTTGCGCGCGGCCGGTGAGGCCCAGGATGGCCGCGATCACGAAGAGCACGGCCGCGATGATGAGCGCCGACGCCCACACGGGCAGCTCCAGAGCCAGTGCGGCGGTGCCCGTGCCGGCAAGCGCCATCAGACCGACGTACGCGACGGCGCCCGCCGCGCCGAGGAGCCCGCCGCCACGTCCCGCGCGCTTGCCCTTCTGCGCCAACTCCTCTTTCGCGAGCTGTACTTCCTGCCGTACGAGTGCGGAGAGCTGTTCGGTGGCCTGTCCGACAAGGTCACCCACCGAGTGGTGTTCCTCCGGCCGCCGCTGCAGGGTCTCGGTCACGGCGCCCCGCCTCCTCTCGTCTCGGGACGCCCGAGTACCCCGCCGAGCCGCGGCTACCCCTGTCCGGACCCGCGCTCGCCCGGTTCAAGCCGCGCCAGCTGCGTCTGGAACCAGTCGAGCCGCGCCTGCAGCAGCGCGGCCTCGGCGACCAGCTCGGACACGCCGAGCCCCTCGGGCAGGTCACCGCCGGACGCTGCGGCACCGGCCCGCACGCGCAGCCCCTCGCCGCCCAGCCGCGCGAAGGTCGCCAGCGATACGGACGGCCGGCCGCGTACGCATCCGGCGCAGCTCGCCGCGAGGGCCCGCCAGCCAGGCCTGCCCCATCCGGCGTCGGCCAGCGCCACGGCCACGGAGCCGCAGCTACAGGGGCCGACCGTGGCGGTACGGACCCGCTGCCGGGCGTAGCGGAACCCGAGCTCGAAGCGGAGGTACGCGCCGAGGACGGAAACCTCAAGGAGCACGGCGGTCCGGTGCTCGGCGGTGCACAGCATGGCCTCGGCCGCCGTACGGTCGTGCACACAGTGGAAGCCGCAGTCGCAGCGGCGATGGGGTGCCCGGTGCCGCAGCCCGTACACACAGTGGGCCTCGTCGAGCACCCCGTACGGCAGCGCGCCGCCCAGCGACACACCGGTGAACCCGGCCCGGCTGCCGTCCTGCGACAGCATCGGGTGGGCGATCTTGAATCCGGTGGGCGGCTCCGCCGGACGTTCCTCGGGGAGCCGCCATCTCATCGCGCGACCGGAACCTCTTCGACGGCGGACTCCAACTCCTCGATCTCCTCAGCGAGTTGAAGCTCCACGTCTTCCTCTTCCACGCGCGGCCGCTCCTCGGCGACTCCGGTGGCGAGCGCCTTACCCAGCCTCATAACGCCTCCCGTGACCGATCACCAACTACCGTCCTCGCCATGGTGACCCAAACGCCGCCGAGTTCCTAGACCACGCCCGCCCGCCCCCGTTCGCTCACCGCACAGCGTTCCTTACGGATATCTCGTAGAAGAATTAAGTGGAGCTTCAGCATCGGGATACCGAAACTACGGACATGACCACACCCTCCGCCCCACCCTTCGGCCGCACCCTCTGCGCGATGATCACGCCCTTCACCGAGGAAGGGCTCCTCGATCTGGACGGTGCGCAGGCGCTGGCCGAGCGGCTGGTCGCGGACGGGTGCGAGGGTCTTGTGCTGTCGGGGACGACCGGGGAGTCACCGACCACGACGGACGCCGAGAAGTCCGCGCTCGTACGGGCCGTGGCCGAGGCGGTCGAGGGCCGGGCCGCGGTGGTGGCGGGCGTCGGGACGTACGACACACGGCATACGATCGAGCTCGCCCAGGAGGCCGAAAAGGCGGGCGCGGACGGCCTGTTGGTGGTCTCGCCCTACTACAGCAAGCCGCCCCAGGACGCCCTCGAGGCCCACTTCCGGGAGATCGCGGACGCGTCCGGACTGCCGCTCGCGCTGTACGACATCCCGGGCCGCACCGCCACCCGCATCGAGCCGGAGACCATGCTGCGCCTCGCCGCACATCCACGGATCGTGGCGGTCAAGGACTGCGCGTACGACCTCCTCGGCACCCAGAAGGTACTGGCCGCCACGGACCTGGCGTACTACACGGGCTGCGAGGAGTTCATCCTCCCCCTGTACGCGGTGGGCGGCGCCGGCTACATCAGCACCGTCGCCAACGCCGCGCCCCGCCAACTCCGCGGAATCCTGGACGCGTTCGACGCCGGAAACACCACGGAGGCCGCCCGCCTGCAGCGCCGGGCCATCCCTCTCATCGAGCTGATGATGGCCTCCGGCCAGCCCGGCACGGTCACGGCGAAGGCCCTGCTCGGTGCGCTCGGCCTGCCCGCCGGTCCGGTACGCGGACCGCTGCGGCCCGCCGACCGGGAGACGGTCGACGGGCTGCTGGCTGCGTACGAGGAACTGATCAGCACTGGTCAGCGCGAGCTGAACAACGGCTCCCACCGGCCTGGGTAGTCGGCGCTCGCCTTGCGGAAGTCGCTCAGTGGGACGACCTTGTTCGTGCCGATGGTCACCAACAGAAGCTGGTTGCGGAACTCCCCCGTGCCGCCGCACTTCTCGGGGTCGCAGCCCCAGGCGATGAGCCGCTTGTTGTCGGCCCAGGCGAGGAGTTGCTGGACCGGCACCGTGGTGACCCGCTTGCCGGTCTTCGCGTCGTTGATCGCGGCGGCGATCTTCTTCCCGTCGCCGGCGAACTCCCCCGCCGCGAGCTTGCCGTCCGGCGAGAGACCCGCTTCGGCGTAGCCCAGGGACTTCTCGTTCGCGGGCCAGTCCGCCTCGTCGCCGTTCACGTCGTAGTACTCACGGTACGGCTCCATCGCCCTGTGCGCCCAGACGAGCTTGCCGTCATGGTTCCAGGCGAAGTCCTCGCGGGAGTTCCCGAACCAGCCGGTTTCATCCGGCTTGGCCGGCGCCTTGTGCCACTGCGACTTGCCCGAGTCCACATCCACGACGGCGAATCCGGTCCGGCTCGACACGGGTCCCGGAACCTCCTTGCCGTCCACGTTCTGGGGGTGGTCGGTGAAGTTGCGGTCGGGGTTCTTGCCGTAGGTCGTCGCGACCAGCTTCTCGCCGTCCGGAGAGAAGTCGACACCACCGACACCGCGGTCCACCGGAATCCAGCGCTCCACCTTGCCGCTGATCAGATCGAGCAGCCCGATGCGCCGGGCGGGCAGCTCGCCTTCCAGCACGGCGGCCGTCCGTGAGCCCGGTGCGATGTCCAGGAAGGCCCACTTCTTGGTCTTCTCGTACTTGCCGGTCTTCTGGTTCAGCAGGCCGTACGTACGGGTGTGGATGGTGTCGCCGTTGGGCTGTTTGACGTTCTTGTAGACCCAGAAGGCGGACAGCACCGTGTCCCCGGCTGCGATCAGATCGCGCGGCGGCGACTGGTTGGGGTGCCCGATGATGTCGCTCTTGTTCATCTGGCTCGCGGGCCGTACGTCCTCCTCGCCCCCGGTCGCCAGCGGCACGGCCACCGCGACGGCGACCACGGCGGTGGTGGCCGCGGCGAGGGACGCGAGCGTACGGGTGCGGCGGCGGCGCCGGGCGGTCAGGACGCGGTCGGCGAAGCCCGCGCCCAGAGGCGGCTGCTCGGTGGCCTGCTCCCGCAGGGATTCACGCACCAGTTCGTCGACGTTCACGGGCGTACCTCCACTGGGGAGTAGTCACGGGAGGGGGGCTGCTCGGCGTCGGCGAGGCCGAGTGCGGCCAGTTCGGGTGCGAGGGTGCGCAGCCGGGCGAGCGAGCGGTGCGTGGTGGAGCGCACGGTTCCGACGGAGCAGCCGAGGATGCGGGCGACGTCGGCCTCCGGCAGATCCTCGAAGTACCGCAGCACCAGCACGGTCCGCTGCCGCGGGGTCAGCCGTGCCAGCGCCTCGCGCATGAGGATGCGCAGCTCGGCGGCGGAGGCGGCGTCACCTTCACCCGTCCCCTCGGGTGGCTCGGCGACGGTCAGCTCTCGTCTTCGCCACTTCAGCCGCCACCGGCTCACCTGCTGCCGGTACAGGATCCGCCGTACGTACGCTTCCGGCTCGTCGATCCGCTGCCACCGGCCCGCCGCCTTGATCAGCGCGCTCTGCAGCAGATCCTCGGCGGCATGCCGGTCTCCGCCGCTGAGCAGGACGGCGGTCTTCAGCAAGGCCGACGAACGGTTCTCCACGAACTCCCGGAAGCGCTCCTGCCCTTGGGCATCCATCGTCACCTTCTCTTCCCCGGCGGGCCTCCCCCGCTTCACATTCCTTGTGACGCGCGCGGCCTTCTCCGGCTATGCCTGCGCGGCAAAGAAAAGTTCCCCGCGGCCCCTTGGGGCGCGGGGAACTCCGTACGAGCTGATGCGGAACTAGTTGTGACTGTGCAGGATGTCGTTCAGCCCGCCCCACGCCGCGTTGTTCGGCCGCGCCTCAACCGTGCCGCTGACCGAGTTGCGGCGGAAGAGGATGTTCGAGGCGCCGGAGAGTTCGCGGGCCTTGACGATCTGGCCGTCCGGCATCGTGACGCGGGTGCCGGCGGTGACGTACAGACCCGCCTCGACTACGCACTCGTCGCCGAGCGCGATGCCGACGCCCGCCTCCGCGCCGACGAGGCAGCGCTCGCCGATGGTGATGCGGACGTTGCCGCCGCCGGAGAGGGTGCCCATGGTGGAGGCGCCGCCGCCGATGTCCGAACCGTTGCCGACCACGACACCGGCGGAGATACGACCCTCGACCATGGACGTGCCGAGCGTGCCCGCGTTGAAGTTCACGAAGCCCTCGTGCATGACCGTGGTGCCCTCGGCGAGGTGCGCGCCGAGCCGGACCCGGTCGGCGTCGGCGATGCGTACGCCCTTGGGGGCCACGTAGTCCGTCATGCGCGGGAACTTGTCGACCGACGTCACCGCCAGGTGGAGGCCCTCGGCGCGGGCGTTCAGCCGGACCTTCTCGAGGTCGTCGACGGCGACCGGGCCGAGCGAGGTCCAGGCGACGTTGGCGAGGTGCGCGAACATGCCGTCCAGGCTCTGGCCGTGCGGCTGAACCAGGCGGTGCGAGAGCAGGTGGAGGCGCAGGTACACGTCATGCGCGTCGATCGGCTTCTCGTCGAGCGAGGCGATGACCGTACGGACCGCGACCACCTCGACGCCCCGGCGGGCGTCCGGGCCGACCGCCGCGGTCGCGCCTCCGCCGAGCAGCTCGGCGGCCCTCTCGGCGGACAGCCGTTCCGTACCGGACGGGCCGGGGTCGGCGACGAGCTCCGGCGCGGGGAACCAGGTGTCGAGAACGGTGCCGTCGGCGGCGACCGTGGCGAGGCCGGCGGCGACAGCGCCGGTGGTGCGAGAAGCAGTCGTGTCGGTCATGAGGGAAACCTAACCGGCCGGGGGCGCGAGGGGCCAACCGGTGCGCCCGGCATCTCACGTGCCGGGCGCCACGCCGCTCCGCTCAGCCGCCGCTCAGGGGCGCTCGCCCTTCTTGTCGACGACCGCCAAGGCCAGTCGCGCATTGCTGATGACGGCTTCCCCCTTCTTCCACTCCTCGCCGTCGCGCTGGGCCACATCCCGCCGACCGCTGTAGAGGTAGGTGCCGGGATCCAGGAGCAGTTCGTACCGGTCCCACCCATTGCTCTTGTCCGGCCGGTACAGCGCGATGGCATCGCGTCCCTGCACGTCCTGAACCTGGGCGGCCCGTACACCGGGGATCGTGGCCATGGCCCGGTAGACCTTGGCGAGGTCCTCGGCGTCGTACGCGTACGCCCGGCTGATGACGACGGTCAGAGCGCGGTATTCGTGTGCGGTACGGGTCTCGGACTTGTCGGTGGCGTAGAAGAACTCGCGCGCCTTCTCCCGCACCTTCTTCGGGTCGTCGGGCAGGCTCTTGAGGAACTCGTACTGTTCCCTGGGCGAGTGATCGTCACCTGCCCGCCCGTCCTCCATGGATGGATCGGCGTACTTCGTCCAGTTCTCGTCCGTCTGCGGTCCCGGCCGCTCGTCGTCCGTGATGTTCACCTCGACGGCCTTCTCGTAGATCCACTGGCCGTCGCGCGCGGTGACCGGGGGACCGGCCTCGACCACGTCCGCGGCCTCGTTCAGCAGGTCCTTCGCGCTGCCCAGCTCCATGACGTACGTCGGCTGGGCCCCCGGCTGCGCTCCATCTCGGTCGTTGCCCACCACCTGGGTGCCGAGCACCGCCGCCGCCGTGATCGCCGCGGCGGCGCCCACCGCGGCGAGCCGCCAGTCGGCGCGCAGCCTCCGGCTCCGGCGGCCTCGCGCCGCCTCCCGCAGCAACAGCTCACGCCCAGGGGCAAGCCTCGTGTGCGGGGGCACGGGGGCCTCAGACCGCAGGTCACGGACCGCTGTCATCTCGTCCATCGTCAGACCACCTCCGTGGCGTCCAGAGTGAATGCGGGATCCGCGCCGAGTGCCGAACGCACCTTGCGCCGGGCGCGGTTGAGGCGGGAGCGGACGGTGCCGACGGGGATGTCGAGGGCCTCGGAGACCTCGACGTACGTCAGCTCCGCCCAGGCCACGAGCAGCAGTACGTGTCGGTCGCCGGCGGACAGCGAGGCCAGCGCTCCGGCAAGCGGGCCCTGTGCCGCCACGCGGCGGTCGGTGTCCTCGACCCAGGAGGCGGCGACGGGGTCGTGTCCGGTACGGGCCAGCGCCTTGAGGGCCCGTACTTCGGCGCGGCGCTGTTTGCCGATGAGGTTGCCCGCGATGCCGTACAGCCAGGGGCGCGCGTTGGGGCGCGTCAGGTCGTAGCGGGCGCGGATGCGGAAGGCCGTGAGGAAGGTGTCGGCGGTGATGTCGTCGGCGGGGCCGTCGCCGAGACGCCGGGTCACATACCGGTGGATGTCCGGCGCGTACTGGTCGTAGAGGCGGGCGAACAGCTCCGGGTGCTCAAGCGACTGGGCGACGACCTCCGCGTCGTCCCGCACGTCTGCACCCTGCGCCTGTTCATCCTGGTCCTGCGCCTCCGGTGGCGGTGGTGGTCCCGTCACAAGGCCTCCCCGTGCTGTGTCGTGCCGAGCTTGTCACCCCCTGTTCCCCGGTGGACCGAGGAAGGTTCACGGCTCACACGCCACGCACAGCCAAAGCTCAGGGGATCACGCGGGCCAGCACGTCACGGGCGTACTCCTCGTCGTACTCCACTCCCGTGAGCAGTACCTGGAGGCAGATGCCGTCCAGCAGTGCGACCAGGGCGCGGGCGGTGACCGGGTCGGTGCGGCGGGCGATGCTGTCGGCGAGGTCCTGGCACCATTCGGCGGCTACGGGGCGCAGGGCGGGGCGGCGGAGGGCGGCGAGGTAGAGCTCGTACTCGAGCTCCACTCCCGTACGGTCGCCCGCCAGCCACTCGCCCACCAGCCCGGCGAGTTCGGCGGCCACATCGCTCCCCGGGTCCTCCAGGGCGCCGCGCGCGGCGACCAGCTTGGCGAAGCCCTCGTTCGCCTGTCGGAGCGCGGCGACCATCAGCTCGTCGAGGGTCTTGAAGTGGTACGTGGTGGAGCCCAGCGGAACATCGGCCTCGGCCGCGACGGAGCGATGGCTCAGCCCGGCTATGCCCTTGGCGCCCACGACCCGGATGGCCGCGTCGATGATCCGCCGGCGCCGGTCGGGGTCGTAACGCCGGGCCATCAGCGCACGCCCCTCATGCCATGGCAGCCCATCAGTGCCCCCCGCCCAGGTGCAGCACGACCACGCCGACGATGATCAGCGCGATCCCGGCCGCCTTCGCCGCGTTCAGCCCCTCCCCCAGCCACACGATCCCGATCGCCGCGATGGCCGCTGTGCCGACCCCGGCCCAGATCGCGTACGCCGTGCCGACCGACACGGTCTTCAGCGTCTGCGCGAGCAGCACGAAGGAGATGACGTAGCCGACCCACGTCCCCACGGTGGGCCACAGCTTGGTGAACCCGTGGCTGTACTTCATGGCGGTCGTGGCGGCCACCTCGGCCGCGATGGCGGCCATGAGCGTTGCGTATCCCATGCGTACGAGCGTACACATCGATGCGTACGCCCGTACATAAGCGGGATGGGACGGTTTCAGTCGAGGAGCGTCTTCTTCGGCCGCAGTACGCAGAATTCGTTGCCCTCGGGGTCGGCGAGAACGGTCCAGGTCACGTCCTCGCCCTGGCCGACGTCGGCTCGGCGGGCCCCGAGCGCGAGCAGCCGCTCGACCTCGGCCGCCTGGTCGTCCGGCGTGAGGTCGATGTGCAGCCGGTTCTGAGTCGTTTTGCGTTCGTCGACGGGCAGGAAGCAGATCCCCGGCAGCGCGTCGGGGGCGGACGCGATGACGACCTCCTCCTCGGACTCGAACACCACGCGCCAGTCCAGGACTTGGCACCAGAAGCGGGCCAGCGACAGCAGATCGTGTGCCTGTACGGCGACTTGATACCAGCGGACAGCCATACGCCGCAGTCTCCCCCGGCCACCCCGCCCTCGCCACCAGAACGGACCCGCGACCGGGCGGCGGTGTTGTGCGGATCCGCGCAAGGCGCGCCACCGCTTGCGCGTATTCCGTTGTAGAGCCGGTGAGTTACCGCTGGTTAGGTGCGGTCATGAGCAAAGGAGCCGCACATCGCAACAGGCCCTGGACGCGCGCACTGGCCGCCGGAGCGCTGGCCGCGGCGGCGCTGACCGTGGCACCGTCGGCGGACGGGACAACGGGTCGTACCGAGAAGGCCGTGGAGTCCACGTCCCCGGTCACCGACGTCATCGAGACCAAGGTGTCGGTACGGATCCCGTTGCCGGCCTCGGTCGGCAGCCACCCGGCGCGCTGCGACTGGCTGTCGTATCTGCGCTACCGGTCCGCGGACGGGCCGTCGAAGTCCGCCGACGCCGACCGGATCCTGGTCGCCCAGCCGGGCATTCTGGAGGGCGCGGGCGCCTTCGACAGCGTGGCCCGGAACACGGTGAAGGCGGCGGCCGAGAAGGGCCGGCACATCGAGTTCTGGGCGCTGGACCGGCGTTCCAACTGCCTTGAGGACAACGCCGGGATCGCAACAGGCAGTGCGGCCAAGGCAGTTGACTACTACTACGGCGGCAAGCAGGTCGAAGGGCGTAAATTCGACGGCTTTCTGACGAGCGACAAGGCGGGCTGGCTCGCCGAGGTCGGCCTGGAGCAGACCGTACGCGACCAGTACGACCTGCTGGCCGCCGAACTGCCCGGCCAGAAGCTGCGCAAGGAGAAGGTGCTGTGCGGCGGGCATTCGCTGGGCGGCGTTCTCACCGGTGTCTTCGCCACCTGGGACTTCGACGGGAACCCGGCGACGAAGGCGGACGCGGGCTTCAACCAGTGCGCGGGCTACTTCGCCCTGGACACCACGATCTCCACCTCGCTGGACGACCTGAACGGCACGCCGTCCGGCGGGAACGGTCCCGGCGGGTCCCTGTTGCCGGGGCTGATCCCGGACACGAGCATCGGTTACGCCGCCGTACAGGCCGGGCTGCGCACCGGAGTTCTGCCCCGCTTCCTCGCACTGCCCGCGGTGCTCAACCCCGAGACGATGAACCTGCTCGCACTGAGCGGCCTGGCGGCCCGCGAAGCGCCCGACGCCGAATCCGCGCTGCTCGACTCGGTCCCGTCGAACACCAACATCGAGACGACGGGCCGCATGCTCTTCTCCAAGAACTCCGAGGTCTTCCTGAAGGGCAGCCCGACCATCCGCGACTTCCGGCTCACCAACGAGGCCGTACTGGGCGCCTTCATGGACGACCACTCGGCACCGCTCGCCTTCATCCAGACGAGCGTGGGCTTCTTCGACAGTGCGGGCGGTGCCGACGGCGGTGGCGGCCGGATCGTGGACAAGAACTTCCCCGTCTCGAACGATGCCCCGTCCCAACCAGCCCTCTTCGGTACGGAGTTGAAGGCCATCCCGGATGAGCCGGGCGGCCCTCTCTACACCTGGCGCAACTACAACCGGGTGGGCGCGGCCGACGACCCGGTGTACCGCTCGGCCAATGGCACCCCGTTCACCGCCGCCGCCAAGGAGGTCACCGACATCGGGGAGTTGGCCCGCAGCCTCTCCGAACAGCCGCTGGACTTCACGGAGGACTACTTCCCGACCAGGCTGGTCACGGACATCCAGCTGATCGACGATCCACAGCTCGCGCGCAAGTTGGTGCACAAGGAGGGCCTCACCGCGAACCCCAAGGTCACGTTCATCGCGGGCGACGGCATCCTGGCGGACCACATTCCGCAGGACGAGAACCCGGTGGTCCTGCCGGGCTACCAGCACCTGGACGTGCTCACTGCGGCGCCGGTTCAGAACGACGGCAGCCGGGAGCGGATCGCCGCCGGACTGTCGGCATTCGCCCGCTGACGTCACGTCATGTCCCGTGCGCTGCCTGCGCGGAGCGCACGGGACGGTGCAGGTCGGAGGGCCAAGTCAGGGCAATTTGCTTCAGGTTATGAAATTGTTCTCTGCGTTTTGAAACCGCTCTCTGAAACGTCTGCTCAGAACGTGCCGGGTCCACTACTGTTTCCACGTCGCGCACCGGAGTCCCCCGGCTACAGCCGTATGTTCCGGACGCCGCGACCTCCGCTTCCTCTCGTGTTCCGCCCCTGGCGAGAACACATGACCAATCCTCGTTCGCCTCAGGGCGACGCTGGAGGAACAGCGCATGCCAGACAGCAAGCCCGGACCCGGTCCGGACCAGCCCGCGCCCGAGCCGAAGGGTGCGCAGGCTCGCCCCCCACGTGCCGCTGCCCGTACGGCCGATCCGAAACTCCCCGCCGCCGCGGAAGCGCCCCCGAAGGTATGGGAGACCGGCGAGGACCTCGACGGCGGCCGCATACCCGGGACGCGCCGCCTCTACCTGGCCGGCGTACTGGCCGTGGCGGTGCTGGCCTCCACGGTGACCGCGATCGCGGTCCTCGACCAGACCGAGGGCAAGGAGTCGCAAGGGCCGCAGACCACCTCCGCCTCGCAACCGGTCGTCCCCGACTTCACGCCTCCCGAGGGCCCCACCACGGAGCCCAGCGGAAAGAGCGGCCTTGCCTCACCGCAGCCGAGCCCCGAGGAAGCCGCCTCGGACGGCAAGGGCGACTCCTCCGAGGAGCAGGGGCGGGGCTCCGAGCCCATCAAGCAACCGTCGAAGCCCTCCGCCCCCAACAAGCCCCCGGCCAAGCCGCCGGCTTCCACCTCGCTGAAGTCGGTCCAGGCGGTCAACTACCCGGACCGCTACTGGCACTTCAGCGACGGCACCGGCCGTCTCGACCAGGTGAGCTCCGGTAGCTCCGCCGAGACGCGGCAGGATTCCAGCTTCACGCTCGTGCCCGGCCTCGCCGACTCCAACTGCGTGTCCTTCTCCACGGGCGACGGCGGCTATGTCCGCCACCTCAACTTCCAGCTCCGTACGGGCCGCCACGATGGCTCGGAGCTTTTCAAGAAGGACGCCACCTTCTGCCCGCGCCCGACCTCGCACTCCGGCGCCGTGATGCTGGAGGCGGTCAACTTCCCCGGAAGCTTTGTGCGCCACCGCAACTTCCAGCTCCGCCTTGAGCGGTACGAGCACAGCGGTCTCTATCGGGCCGACTCGGCGTTCCGGCTGGTCGATGGCCTGAGCTGAGCCGACCGACAGAAGTGATCCCAAACGTGTGGGGGCCCCGGCAGCTGCCGGGGCCCCCACACACGTATAGGCGAACTCAGAGGTCTCAGACGTTGAACCCGAGTGCCCGCAGCTGCTCGCGTCCGTCGTCCGTGATCTTGTCGGGGCCCCACGGGGGCATCCAGACCCAGTTGATGCGGAGCTCGCTCACGAGGCCGTCCGTGGCGGACTTGGCCTGGTCCTCGATGACGTCCGTCAGCGGACAGGCCGCCGAGGTCAGCGTCATGTCGAGCGTCGCGATGTTCGCGTCGTCGATGTGGATGCCGTAGATCAGGCCGAGGTTGACGACGTCGATGCCCAACTCGGGGTCGACCACGTCGTACAGCGCCTCGCGGACCTCTTCCTCCGAGGCCGGTTTCATCTCAATGGTCTCGCTCATGCCGTCTTCCTTTCGGCGTCGGCCTCGCCCAGGGCCTGGGCCGTCGCATCCTTCCAGGCCATCCAGCTCAGCAGGGCGCACTTCACACGGGCGGGGTACTTGGAGACCCCGGCGAACGCGACTGCGTCCTCCAGGACCTCCTCCATCGCGTCGTCCGGCTCGAGGCGGCCCTTGGACTGCATCAGCTCCAGGAAGGTCTCCTGGATCTTCTGCGCCTCGGCGAGCTGCTTGCCGACGAGCAGTTCGTTCAGTACGGAGGCGGAGGCCTGGCTGATCGAGCAGCCCTGGCCCTCGTAGCTCACGTCAGCGATCTGCGTGCCCTCGTACTTCACGCGCAGCGTGATCTCGTCACCGCACGTCGGGTTGACGTGGTGCACCTCGGCGTCGCCATCCCGCAGACCACGCCCGTGCGGGTGCTTGTAGTGGTCCAGGATGACTTCCTGGTACATCGAATCCAGCTTCATGCGATCGCTCGCCAATCCCTCAGCCGAAGAAGTTCCGTACGTAGTCCAGGCCTTCCACGAGTGCGTCGATCTCACCCGGCGTGGAGTACAGATAGAACGACGCTCGCGTGGTCGCAGGAATTCCGTACCTCAGGCAGACGGGGCGGGCGCAGTGGTGGCCGACCCGCACCGCGATGCCCTGCTCGTCGAGGACCTGGCCCACGTCGTGGGGGTGGATGTCGCCGAGCGTGAAGGAGATCGCGGCGCCGCGCTCCTCGGCCGTGGTGGGGCCGATGATCCGCAGGTCGGGGACCTCCGACAGGCGCTTGACCGCGTACTCGGTCAGCGCGTGCTCGTGGGCCCAGATCTTCTCCATGCCGATGGAGTTCAGGTAGTCGATCGCCGCGCCGAGGCCGACCGCCTGCGCGATCGGCGGCGTACCGGCCTCGAATTTGTGCGGCGCCGGTGCGTACGTCGACGAGTGCATCGACACGGTCTCGATCATCTCGCCGCCGCCGAGGAACGGAGGCAGGTCCTCGAGGAGTTCCTGGCGGCCCCACAGGATGCCGACGCCGGTCGGGGCGCACATCTTGTGGCCGGTGAAGGCGACGAAGTCGGCCTGGAGTGCCTGTACGTCCAACGGCATGTGCGGCGCGGCCTGCGAGGCGTCGATGCAGACGAGGGCGCCGACCTCCTGCGCCCGGCGGATTATCGCCTCGACCGGGTTGAAGGTGCCGAGGATGTTGGAGACCAGCACGAAGGAGACGATCTTCGTCTTCTCGGTGATGATCTCGTCGATGTTCGACAGGTCGAGGCGGCCGTCGTCGGTCAGGCCGAACCACTTCAGCTTCGCGCCCGTCCGCTGCGCCAGTAGCTGCCACGGGACGATGTTGGAGTGGTGCTCCATCTCCGTGATGACGATCTCGGTCTCGTGGTCCACGCGGTAGGGCTCATCGGCCCAACCGAGCATGTTGGCCACGAGGTTGAGGGACTCGGAGGCGTTCTTGGTGAAGATCACCTCGTCGCGGCTGGGCGCGTTGATGAACTCCGCGACCTTGTCCCGCGCGCCCTCGTACAGCGCCGTGGCCTCCTCGGCGAGCACATGCACACCGCGGTGGACGTTGGCGTTGTGGCGCTCGTAGTACTCACTCAGGGCGTCCAGTACCTGGCGCGGTTTCTGCGAGGTCGCCGCGTTGTCCAGGTACACCAGCTTCTTGCCGTCGTGGACCTGTCGGTCCAGGACGGGGAAGTCCTTGCGGATCGCCTCGGTGTCGAGGAGGCCCGGCAGCTGTGTCACGCGGATACGCCACCCTTCGTGTATGCCTCGTATCCCTCGGCCTCGAGCTTGTCGGCGAGCTCGGGACCGCCGGACTCGGCGATGCGGCCGCCCGCGAAGACGTGGACGTGGTCGGGCTTGATGTAGCGCAGGATGCGCGTGTAGTGCGTGATGAGCAGCGTGCCCACCTCGCCGGTCTCGCGGACGCGGTTGACGCCCTCGGAGACGACTCGTAGCGCGTCGACGTCGAGGCCGGAGTCGGTCTCGTCGAGGATCGCGATCTTCGGCTTGAGCAGCTCCAGCTGAAGGATCTCGTGGCGCTTCTTCTCACCGCCGGAGAAGCCTTCGTTCACGTTGCGCTCGGCGAAGGAGGGGTCCATGTTGAGGTTCTGCATGGCCTCCTTCACCTCCTTGACCCACGTACGCAGCTTGGGGGCCTCGCCGCGGATGGCGGTGGCGGACGTACGGAGGAAGTTGGAGACCGAGACGCCGGGGACCTCGACCGGGTACTGCATGGCGAGGAACAGGCCGGCGCGGGCGCGCTCGTCGACGGACATCTCCAGGACGTCCTCGCCGTCGAGGGTGACGGTGCCCTCGGTGATCGTGTACTTGGGGTGACCCGCGATCGAGTAGGCGAGAGTCGACTTGCCGGAGCCGTTCGGGCCCATGATGGCGTGCGTCTCGCCCTGCTTCACGGTGAGGTCGACGCCCTTGAGGATCTCCTTCGTGGCGTTGTCGGCCTCGACGGTGACGTGCAGGTCTCGGATTTCAAGCGTTGCCATGGGTGCCTCAGGACTCCTGGGTGAGGGAGACGAGCACGTCGTCCCCTTCGATCTTGACGGGGTATACGGGAATGGGGCGGGTCGCGGGAAGGGCGTCGGGTTTCCCGGAGCGCAGATCGAAACGCGAGCCGTGCAGCCAGCACTCGATGTGGCAGTCGTCCACCTCGCCCTCCGACAGCGAGACGTTCGCGTGCGAGCAGATGTCGTGGATCGCGAACACCTCGCCCTCGGTCTGCACGACGGAGACCGGCGTGCCGTCGAGTTCCACCCGCTTCGGGGTGTCCTCCTCCAGCTCGCTCAGCCCGCAGGCGCGTACGAACGCGATGGCCATCAGACCGACGCCTCCAGCTCCTCGTCGATCTTCACGAGCAGCCGCTCCTCGATGTCGTCGACGCCGATCTGCTGGACCAGCTCGGCGAAGAAGCCGCGGACGACGAGGCGGCGGGCCTCGTCGGCGGGGATGCCGCGGGCCATCAGGTAGAAGAGCTGCTCGTCGTCGAAGCGGCCGGTGGCGCTGGCGTGGCCCGCGCCGACGATCTCGCCGGTCTCGATCTCGAGGTTCGGTACGGAGTCGACCCGGGCGCCGTCCGTCAGGACGAGGTTCCGGTTCATCTCGTACGTGTCCGTGCCCTCGGCCTTGGCCTCGATCAGCACGTCACCGATCCACACGGCGTGCGCGTCGTCGCCCTGGAGCGCGCCCTTGTAGGCGACGTTCGACTTGCAGTGCGGGGTGTTGTGGTCGACGAGGAGGCGGTGCTCCTGGTGCTGGCCCGCGTCGGTGAAGTACAGGCCGAAGAGCTCGGCCTCACCGCCGGGTCCGGCGTACTGGACGCGCGGGTGGAGGCGTACGAGATCGCCGCCGAAGGTCACCACGACGGACTTGAAGGAGGCGTCGCGGCCGATCAGCGCGTTGTGCTGGGCGACGTGGACGGCCTTCTCGTCCCAGTCCTGGACGGAGACGACGGTGAGCTTGGCGCCGTCACCGAGGACGTAGTCGACGTTGGCGGCGAGCACAGCGTCACCGGTGTGGTCGATGACGACGACGGCCTCGGCGAATGCTCCGAGTTCGACGACCTGGTGTCCGTAGGCGATGCCGCCCTCGCCGTGCACGGCGACGCGGATCGGCTCGGTGAGCACCGTCTCCTTGGGGACGGTGATCACGCCGGCCTGCTCGAACGCCGAGAACGCCTGGGCGGCGACGCGGTCCACCGGGGTGCCCGCCTTGCCGATGCGGGCGTCGTCGCGGCCGACGGTCTCGACGGTGACGCCCTCGGGGGCCTGCACGTCGACCTTCACGCCGGTGCCGGTGGCGACGGCGGTGCCGTCGTGCAGCCCGCGCAGCCGCTCCAGCGGGGTGAACCGCCACTCCTCCTCGCGGCCGTGCGGGACCGGGAAGTCCGCCACGTCGAAAGACGGGGGCGCGCTCATGCGCGTGGCGACGGTCGACTCGGCGGCGACCGCGATCTGGCCGGCGGTGGTGGAGCCCAGCGGTGGGGGTCCCCCCGCCCGAGCGGATTCGAGGGTGGGGGAGTTCGGAGCCTCAGCCATGGCTGTCGGTCTGCTCTCTTCCTACGTAATGAGTCTTCGGGCTGCTGGTGGGGGGCGGATCTTCCGCCCCCCTAGACGTTCTGGACGTCGGACCGGAGGTCGGTCAGCCGACCGCGCCCTCCATCTGCAGCTCGATCAGCCGGTTGAGCTCAAGCGCGTACTCCATGGGCAGTTCCTTGGCGATCGGCTCGACGAAGCCGCGCACGATCATCGCCATCGCCTCGAACTCGCTCAGACCGCGGCTCATCAGGTAGAAGAGCTGGTCCTCGGAGACCTTGGAGACGGTCGCCTCGTGGCCCATGGACACGTCGTCCTCGCGGACGTCCACATACGGGTAGGTGTCGGACCGCGAGATCGTGTCGACGAGCAGCGCGTCACAGAGCACGTTGGACTTCGAGCCCGCGGCGCCCTCGCCGATCTCCACCAGGCCGCGGTACGACGTACGGCCGCCGGCGCGTGCCACCGACTTGGAGACGATGTTGGAGGAGGTGTTCGGCGCCATGTGGACCATCTTGGAGCCGGCGTCCTGGTGCTGCCCCTCGCCGGCGAAGGCGATGGACAGGGTCTCGCCCTTGGCGTGCTCGCCCATCAGGTAGACGGCGGGGTACTTCATCGTCACCTTGGAGCCGATGTTGCCGTCGATCCACTCCATGGTCGCGCCCTCGTAGGCGACGGCGCGCTTGGTGACCAGGTTGTAGACGTTGTTCGACCAGTTCTGGATGGTCGTGTAGCGGCAGCGGGCGTTCTTCTTGACGATGATCTCGACGACCGCGCTGTGCAGAGAGTCCGACTTGTAGATCGGCGCCGTGCAGCCCTCGACGTAGTGCACATAGGCACCCTCGTCGACGATGATCAGCGTCCGCTCGAACTGGCCCATGTTCTCCGTGTTGATCCGGAAGTAGGCCTGGAGCGGAATCTCGACGTGCACGCCCTTCGGCACGTAGATGAAGGAGCCGCCGGACCACACGGCGGAGTTCAGCGAGGCGAACTTGTTGTCACCGACCGGGATGACGGTCCCGAAGTACTCCTTGAAGAGCTCCGGGTGCTCCTTCAGGGCCGTGTCGGTGTCCAGGAAGATGACGCCCTGCTCCTCCAGGTCCTCGCGGATCTGGTGGTAGACGACCTCCGACTCGTACTGAGCGGCGACACCGGCGACGAGGCGCTGCTTCTCCGCCTCCGGGATGCCGAGCTTGTCGTACGTGTTCTTGATGTCCTCGGGCAGGTCCTCCCAGGACTCCGCCTGCTTCTCCGTGGAACGTACGAAGTACTTGATGTTGTCGAAGTCGATGCCCGACAGGTCCGAGCCCCAGTTCGGCATGGGCTTCTTCTCGAACAGGCGCAGGCCCTTAAGGCGGAGCTTGGTCATCCACTCCGGCTCGTTCTTCTTCGAGGAGATGTCCCGGACGACGTCCTCGCTGAGGCCGCGCTTGGCAGAGGCACCGGCTACGTCGGAGTCGGCCCAGCCGTATTCGTACGTGCCCAAACCCTCGAGCTCAGGGTGGGCAGTCTCCGTGGGGAGAGTCATGCGGGGTTCCTCCCGGCCGTGCTTGCAGATGCGTTATCGGTGGTCTGGTGACTTGCCTTGGGGATGAACGTCGTACAGACGCCGTCGCCATGGGCGATGGTGGCCAGCCGCTGGACGTGCGTCCCGAGCAGCTGGGAAAAGATCTCGGTCTCCGCCTCGCACAGCTGGGGGAACTGCTCGGCGACATGGGCGACCGGGCAGTGGTGCTGGCAGAGCTGCTCGCCCTTCTGTGGAAGGGGAGCGCTGCGCGCCGTAGCAGCGTACCCGTCCGCGCTCAGGGCCTTGGCGAGGGCTTCGGTGCGCTTGTCGGGGGTGGCGGCCTCGATGGCCTTGCGGTACGCCCCGGCCTGTGCGGCGATCCTGGCGCGGGCGAACGCGGCGACGGCTTCGTCACCGCCCTCGCGCTCGGCGATCCAGCGCAGCGCGTCCGCCGCGAGCTTGTCGTACGACTGGTCGAAGGCGTCCCGGCCGCAGTCCGTCAGCGCGAAGACCTTGGCGGGGCGACCGCGCGTACGCGCTCCGTAGACACGCTTCTCGCGGGGCTCCACGACGTCGTCGGCGACGAGGGCATCCAGATGCCGGCGTACGGCCGCCTGGGTGAGGCCGAGGCGGCCGGCCAGGTCGGCGACGGTCGACGGGCCGTGGTCCAGGATGGACCGCGCCACCCGGTTGCGCGTGGAGCGCTCCCCGGTCGCGAGTTCCTCCTGCGGAGCCTGGCCGACGTTTTTCACAACACCATTGTTGCGTAATTCCCGAGAGCGTGACAACCCGCGTCCGGGTCGCCCGGCGTGCGGTGCATCACTTAGGCATACCTAAGGTGACCTGCGCGAACGATCTTTGATCGATCAGCGGCGTCCCGCACACCTCTGGGGGCTAAGGGCCTCATGTGGCGAGAGATCCATGTTGACCCTAATTTGGAAGTAACTGCCCCACTTGACCGCCCTCTTGGATCGGACTGGCGATGGGCTCTGAGCAGGGACTCGTACATGTCCTGGTGATCGAGGACGAACGGGATGTCAGTGCCCTGCTGGAGCGGCATCTCGGTGGCCTCGGGTGCCGTGTGACCGTCGCGGACACCGGTGAGGAAGGGCTGGAGCTGGCGTTCGCCGAGCCTCCGGACATGGTGATCATCGACGTACTGCTGCCCGGCATCGACGGACGGGAGGTCATCCGGAGGCTACGGGCGGACGAGCGGACGAAGCGGTGCCACCTCGTCGTCTCGTCCGTGCTCAACCGGGAGGACCTGGTCGAGCTGGCGACGGACGGGCTGCTGGCCAAGCCGTTCCGGCAGCCCGCGGTGGCGCGGCTCGTCGATTCCTACCGAAACCGAAGCTCCGTAGCGCAGGAGGAGTAATGGCTCGTGTCCTGATCGCCGACGACGACGCCGACATCCGGGATCTCGTGGCGTTCAAGCTGGTCCAGAGCGGCCACCAGGTCACAGCCGTGGAGGACGGCATGGCCGCGCTGCGCGTGGTGCGCGAGCAGCCGCTGGATCTCGTACTCCTCGACATACGGATGCCGGGGATGTCGGGACTGGACGTCTGCCGGGAGGTCCGCTCCGCGCCCGAGACCGCGTCGCTGCCCGTCATCCTGATCACCGCCCGGTCCCAGGAGGGAGACGTCGAACTGGGCTTCGCGGCGGGCGCCGACGACTACATCATCAAGCCCTTCAGCCCCCGCGAACTGTCCAGCCGGGTCACCGCGATGCTCACCCGGGTCGATCGGTGATCAACACCGCCGTCGTCACCTGGGCACCGCTGTGCCTTCCGGCCTTCGTACTGATGCTGAGCCTGCTGACCGTCACCAAGGCGCTCGGGGTGACCGGCGCCATTTTCCGGGCCGCCGAGGTGGCCCGTGCGCTGCGCGAGGAAGCCGACATCGAGGTACGGACCCGGGCGGCCCACGCCCCGCAGGAGTGGGGCTCGATGACGCGCAGCGGATTCGGCGCGCCCGAACAGGTCCGGGAGGGCGGTGATCGGCATTGAGGAGCACCACCAGGCGGCGCGGTGTGGCACGCAGGCTCGCCGTGACCTTCGGACTTCTGATCGCTCTGCTTCTGCTCGTCGGAGCGGGCGCGCTGACCACCGCCAGAATGGCGGACGAGTTGCACGACGAGGCCGTCGATCAACTGGCGCCGGTGGTACGCGAGAACCACGGCGTGCACGACCAGGCGGGCCATATGCACCGATCCGTGCGCACGTACCTGCTCACGGGAGACGCGACCGAGCGGAGCAGCTACCTCCGGTCGCGTGACGATGTCTTCGCCACCCTGGCCATGGTCCGGCGACATACCACCGAGGCGGCCCGGCGGAATCTCACGACGCAGGAACGTCACCTGCGTGCCTACGTACGCATCGCCGACCGGCAGGCGAAATCCTCGCCCGGCAGCCAGGGTGCCGTCCGGCTGACCACGCAGGCGGCGCGGCCGTTCGCGGCCTTCGAGGCCGCCAACCACCGGCTGGAGGAACAGCTCAACGCCGACATCGAGCGTACGGAGGACCGCGCCGACACGATCCTCGACCTCGGCGCCTGGAGCGTCGGCCTCCTCATGGCGACAGGCGGAGCACTGGCCCTCTACGCGGCGGTACGCACCACCCGCGCCCTCACCCGGCCACTGCAGAGCACCGTTTTGGCCCTGTACCGGCTGGCCTCGGGCGACCACTCGGCGCGGGCGGAGGAGAAGGGACCGGAGGAGATCAAGGCGGTGGCGCGGTCGGTGAACGTGCTCGCCGACGAGAGCGACCGGATGCGGGAGATCGAGCAGGAACGCGCCGAACTGGCCGGGGTCGCACGGGCGGTGGGCATCCACATCCGGGAGCACCTCGACGTGGAAAAGGTGCTCGACACGGCGTGCGCCGGACTCGGCGAGGGCCTGGACGCCGATCACGCCTTCGTCCTGCTCACCGAAAAGGACAGCCCCGTCGTCCGCGTGGCACGCGCGTGGAGTGCGGGCAGAGGTCTGCTCCCCGCGCACGAGCAGCCGATTCCGCCCGTCCCCCTCGACGTCGTACGCGATCACTACCGGCGGGGAACGGCCTGGTGCCACAACGATCTGCCCACCGCGCTGGCCGAGGGATCACCGCTGCCCGGAGCGCCCGGCACTTTCGGCGAGGACGTCCTGCCGCCGGACGCCCGGGCGGCGGCCGAGGCGCTGGGCCTGGTCGGCATACTCGTCGTCCCGGTCGGCGTCGGTGACCAGCCACTCGGTGCCGTATTCCTCGCGCGGACCCGGCAGGACCGCCCCTGGCGCCCGGTGGAGATCGAGACCGCCGAGTTCATGGCCGCCGGTGCCGGCCGCGCACTGCACACCGCGCTGCTCTACAAGCAGGAGACGCACCTGGTGGAGAAGCTGCGCGCCCTGGACAAGGCCAAGAGCGACTTCCTGTCCACGGTCTCCCACGAGCTGCGCACCCCGCTGACCAGCATCGTCGGGTATCTGGAGTTGCTGAAGGACGAGGAGACCGGACCGCTCACCGAGCCGCAACAGCACATGCTGGACGTCGTCGACCGCAACGCCAACCGCCTGCGGACGCTCATCGAGGACCTGCTGACCCTCTCGCGCATCGAGTCGGGCGCGTTCAGCTCCAAGAAGGGACCCGTGGACCTGTGCCGCCTGGTGGCGTCGGCGGCCGACGCCATCCGGCCGACCGCCGGGGCCGCCTCCGTCACCGTGGAGACACGGCTCCCCTCCCGGCCCCTGGTGCTGCGGGCGGACAGCGACCAGCTCGACCGGGTCCTGATGAACCTGCTGTCCAACGCCGTGAAGTTCACCCCGGAGGGCGGGAAGGTCACCGTCCGCGCCGAAGCCCGGGACCGACAGGCGGTCCTGAGCGTCAGCGACACCGGCATGGGCATCCCCGCCGACGAACAGGAGAAGCTCTTCCAGCGGTTCTTCCGCGCCTCGAACGCGACCGACGCGGCCATTCCGGGCACGGGCCTCGGGCTGACGATCGTCCGCACGATCGTGGCGAACCACGGCGGCGAGATCCAGGTCAGCTCCGAGGAGGGACACGGCACCACCTTCACCGCCCTGCTGCCGATCGCCGACGCGAACGGGGCGGCCCCTCCGACCTGAGCCGCCCCGCCGTACACGAACACCTCAGAAAACGGTGTCCTCGAAGGTCACCCCCCGCGTCCGGTAGTCGGTGACGGCGGCCGTCACCTCGGCCGGGCTGAGGATCTGGTCCTGGGAGAAGTACACGTAGTCGACCTTCTCCTCGTACGCGCGTGTCCTCCGGCTGCTGATGCCCGTCAGGTTGATCAGCCAGTGGTTGAAGCGGATGCTCATCGTCGACTCGGGCAGATACGGCTCGACGTGCCGGGCGAATAGCCGGCCGTCGATGTAGTAGGTGACCGCCTCGGTGTCGACCGTGATGACCAGGTCGTGCCACCCGGCGAAACTGGCCCGCTCCTCGGTGGTCGTGTGCACCTCCACAGGCGGAGTCTCCGAGTACGTCTCCCAGGAGGAAGCGAGCAGCGCACTGCTCGGCCTGCCCCAGCCGCCGTTCGGCAGGTACTCGAAGTCGAGTTCGCTGTAGGCCGGGTCCAACGGGAAGTTCAGCGGCGAGATGGTGAAGAACGTCTGCACCATGCGGTCGCCGTCCGGTCCGGTGACCGGTACGTCGCTGAAGCGGACCCGCGCGGCGTAGGTGCCGTAGTGGAACTTGCGCTGGTGGTAGATCTCGGTGTGCTGGGTGGTGCTCGCGGTCCCGCTGGTGCCCGATCGCATCGTCATGATCGAGTTACCGGACTCGGTGCCGAACGTGAAGTTCTGCGGCCGCCACGTGGCGCCCGGCACGCCGGGGCCGCCCTGGCCGGACCTGAGGGTCCAGCCGTGCTGGGAGATCCGCGGGTCGGTGTAGCCGGTGTAGTTGAAGTCGTCGAACAGTGCCGGGCCGACGGGCTGCGCACTCGCGGGTGATGAGCCGGGGAGTACGACGAGGGTCGCGCACAGCATCCCGAAGGCGAGGAGGCCGGCGGCGGCTCTCAGCCGTGAGCACGAGGTGCTTCTGATCATGTGTCAACTGCCTTTCTGCGGAAGGGAGAAGACGTCCGCTTCCGCCCTGGGCGGACCATGACAACTGAAGCACCGCCTAAAGATCGCCATATGGCAGTTAGATCCGATTCACCCGAACAGCCCAAAGTGCGCAGTGTCAGGGGTACCGGTTCACACCGAGCGGAGGACCCGGCGAAGGGGATCGCAGGGGTTCTCAGGAGGTTCACCAACCCGCCCGATCCGGGCGCCGGGCGCGTACCTAGACTCGGGGCCATGCGAAGTGACCCCGTCGTCCAGGTCCAGGCCCTGGTGAAGCGGTACCGCACGAAGACCGCGGTGGACGGCCTCGACCTGGTGGCCGGGACGGGGATCACCGCCGTACTGGGTCCCAACGGGGCGGGCAAGACAACCACGGTCGAGACCTGCGAGGGGTACCGGAAGCCGGACTCGGGGACGGTACGCGTCCTAGGGCTCGACCCGGTGCGCGAGGCCGCGGCCCTGCGCCCCCGGATCGGCGTGATGCTCCAGTCCGGCGGCGTCTACTCGGGCGCCCGCGCCGACGAGATGCTCCGCCACATGGCCAAGCTGCACGCGGATCCACTGGACGTGGACGCGCTGATCGAGCGCCTGGGGCTTGGCAGTTGCGGCCGTACGACCTACCGGCGGCTGTCCGGCGGCCAGCAGCAGCGGCTCGCGCTCGCGATGGCCGTCGTCGGCCGGCCCGAACTGGTCTTCCTGGACGAGCCGACCGCCGGACTCGATCCGCAGGCGCGCCGGGCCACTTGGGACCTCGTACGCGATCTACGTGCGGACGGCGTCTCGGTGATCCTCACCACGCACTACATGGACGAGGCCGAGCAACTCGCCGACGACGTGGCGATCATCGACGCCGGCCGGGTCATCGCCCAGGGCTCCCCCGAGCAGCTGTGCCGCGGCGGCGCCGAGAACACGCTCCGCTTCAGCGGCCGTCCCGGCCTCGACATAGGTTCCCTGCTCAAGGCCCTTCCGGCGGACTGCACGGCGGCCGAACTGACGCCGGGCGCATACCGCGTGGGCGGCAAGATCGACCCCCAACTGCTCGCGACCGTCACCTCCTGGTGCGCCCAGCACGGAGTGATGCCGGAGAAGATCTCGGTGGAACGGCACACCCTGGAGGACGTGTTTTTGGAATTGACCGGCAAGGAGCTTCGTTCGTGACTACGGCCGGTACGTACACCCCGAAGCCCGGGGCGGCCCCGCTGACCCGCATGATCGCGGCGCAGGCGGTGCTCGAGACGAAGATGCTGCTGCGCAACGGCGAGCAGTTGCTGCTGACGGTCGTCATCCCGACGCTGCTGCTCGTGCTGTTCAGCTCGGTGGACATCGTCGATACGGGCGAGGGCGAGGCGGTCGACTTCCTGGCCCCCGGCATCCTGGCGCTCGCGGTCATGTCGACGGCGTTCACGGGGCAGGCCATCGCGACGGGATTCGAGCGGCGGTACGGCGTACTGAAGCGTCTCGCCACCTCACCGCTCCCCCGCTGGGGGCTGATGGCGGCCAAGACGCTCTCCGTGCTGGTCACGGAGATCCTCCAGGTCATCCTGGTCACGGTGATCGCCTTCGCCCTCGGCTGGTCGCCGAGCGGCAACCCCCTCGCCGTCCTGCTCCTGCTCGTCCTCGGCACGGCCGCCTTCTCGGGCCTCGGCCTGCTGATGGCGGGCACGCTGAAGGCGGAGGCTACGCTGGCCGCCGCGAACCTGGTCTTCTTGCTCTTGCTCGTGGGCGGCGGGGTAGTCGTCCCGCTCGACAAGTTCCCGGACACCGCCCAGTCCCTGCTCGGCCTGCTGCCGATCTCGGCCCTCTCCGACGGGCTGAGGGACGTGCTCCAGCACGGCGCCGGGATGCCGTGGGGGAACCTCGGGATCCTGGCCGCCTGGGGAGTCGTGGGCCTCGCTGCCGCCGCCCGTTTCTTCCGCTGGGAGTAGCGGGGAGTATGCCTGAGCAGGGCGGATCAGACGCCTTCCCCCCTCGTGAAGGCGTGCACAAGCGGCCGCCTACCATGGTGCCCGTGCCGAATCTGACCCGCGCGAACGCCGTCGAGGCCGTGCGCAACCCGCTCGCCTTCATCGCCGAACGCTGGACCCCGAAGCCCCGGACGGTTCAGCGAGCGGCCCTCGCCGCACTCGTCATGGCGGTGGTCATCGTGGTCACCGGCGGCGCCGTACGGCTGACCGGCTCCGGGCTCGGCTGCCCGACCTGGCCCAAGTGCTCCGAGGACTCGCTGACCAACACGCACGAGATGGGCATCCACGGGTACATCGAGTTCGGCAACCGGATGCTGACGTACGTCCTGAGCGCCGCGGTCGGCTGGGCGATCATCGCGGCCCGCTCCGCGAAGCCGTGCCGGCGCGGCCTCACCCGCCTCGGCTGGGCGCAGTTCTGGGTCGTGATGGGCAACGGGGTGCTCGGCGGCATCGTCGTCCTGGTGGGCCTCAACCCGTACACGGTCGCCGCCCACTTCCTGCTGACCTCCGCCCTGATCGCCGTCGCCACCGTCATGTGGCAGCGCACCAGGGAGGGCAACTCCGCGCCGCATCCGCTGGTCAGCAAGTCGGTGCAGCAGCTCGTGTGGGCCCTGGTCGCCGTCACGGCCCTGCTGATCGCGGTGGGCACGGTGGTCACGGGCGCGGGCCCGCACGCCGGTGACTCTAGAGAGGTCGAGCGCATCCCGCTGGACTGGGAGAACGTCACCAGGCTGCATGCCGTCCTGGCCTGGATCGTGGTGACGTTGGCCTTCGCCCTGTGGTTCGTCCTACGGGCCGTCGACGCCCCCAAGGTCCCCCGCCACCGCACCCGCGACCTCTTCCTGGTGCTTCTCGCGCAGGGAATCGTCGGCTATGTCCAGTACTTCACGGACCTCCCCGAGATCCTGGTCGGCGCCCACATGCTCGGCTCCTGCCTGGTGTGGATCGCGACGCTGAGGGTGCTGCTGTCGCTGCGGGAACGGCACGAGGTCGTGGAGGCTCCGGGGGCCGGGCAGCCGACGGAACGGGTCGCCACGCGCGCGTAGGTGCAAAAACGAGTCGCCACGCGCGCGTAGACACGAAAACGTGCTCCACGCGCGCGTGCGTCACGCATAGGCCCGTACGAGGCTGTCGATCGCCTGCCCGAGATAGGCCCGGGTCAGCTCGGCCCTGCGCACGGTCCACTCCTCACTCGGCGGCGCACCATCGCCCCCGTACCGCCTCCGTCTGACGTCCTCGACCACCTCTACAGGGGCGCCGAATCCGGGCAGCAGCTCCAGTGCCTCCTGCTTGGTGATCAGCCGCCCGTCCTTCAGCGTGACCGCGGCACGGGCGTGTGTGACGAGCCCGTAGTCCACCCAGATGTCCTGCGTCCAGTTGCTCGCCCGGTCCACCTCCCGTCGCAGGAAGTCCCGCTGGTCGCGCAGGACGAACTCGGCGAGTTCGTGGTCCGGTACGGGCGGCAGCAGGCCCGTGGGCGGCTCGCCCTGCAGGACCAGCCCGAAGCTGTGCAGCTCACGCCGAGTAACCGGCGTGACGGGGAACTTGGCCAGGCGCTCGTGCCGCCAGATGAGGTGCCGTCGCTCCGCGCCCGCCGCAGTGCCGGGCGTCAGGTAGGCGCAGTGCAGCTTGTCGACGAGTGGCTCGTTGCGCAGTCGGGCGTGCAGCCGCGCCACCCGCCACACCGTCCTCGCCGTGATCGGGTCGTCCAGGACCGCGATCAGGTCCAGGTCGCTACGGCCCTCCTGGTAGTCGCCCCCGCCGAGGGAGCCATGCGCCCATACGGCGACGGGGGCAAGCTCGCGCAGTTCGCCGAGGAAGCGATCCAGGAGCCGGTCGGTCGCGTCGCTGCGTGTCATGCCCACAGTCTGCGCACGGTGCGGGCGACTCACTCCAGCCCGTAGACCCGCCGCGCGTTTCCGGCCGCGATCAGCCCCGCCACCCGCTCCGCGTCGGCCAGCGACCACGCCCCCTCGGCGACCCAGGTACCGAGCACCCTGGCCAGCGCCTCGCGGAAGAGGCGGGCGCCGACCACATGGAGTTCGGGCAGTCCGTGGGCGCCGGAGGAGAAGAGGAGCTTGCCGAAGGGGGCGAGTTCGAGGATCTCGGAGAGTACGGCGGAGGCGCGGGCGCCCGTACGGACGAGGGCGGCGCCCAGGTCGGCGTACACATGCGGGAAGACGCCGGAGAGATGCGCGGCGTGCCGGTGGTACGGGTAGCCGTGCAGCAGGACCAGGTCGGTGCCGAGGCCGGCCGTGGCGCGGGCGAAGTCGGTGAGCAGGACGGGGTCGGTGCGGTCGATGCGCAGGTCCCCTTCGCCGAGTCCCGCGTGCAGTTGCAGCGGGCGGCCGGAGGCGACGGCGATCCACAGGAGGTGCCGCAGCAGTACCGGGTCGGACAGGGTGCCGCCGACGCGGCGGTCGGTGAGCCAGCGGCCCGCCGCGCCCCGCACCTCACCGGGGTCCGGCGGTTCGGGCGCCAGCGCCAGACCGTGTCGTACGCCTGCCACCGATGTGAACGCCACGGCGTTGGCCGCCGCCGCGTGCACCGACTCGGCGAGGTTGGCGAGAAACGACTCGACGGTTCCGGAGGTGTCGGCGACCTGCTCGGCGAGCAGTTCCAGGCGGACGATCTCGTGGGCGTCGGCGCCCCCGGCCGAGGCCATCTCGCCGGGCCCGGTCAGATCGCCCGGCAGACCGGTGTCGACCAGATAGGTCGTGATCCCGCTGCCCCGCAACAGCCTGCGCCCCGACTCCAGTACGCCCAGCTCACGGCGTCGCGCGAGGTAGTGGGCGGGCGGACAGTGCGGCTCCAGACCGAGGAGGGGCGGGCACCAGCGGCGTACGGCGAACCCGGTCTGGGTGTCGAAGAAGGTCGTGCCGGCAGCGGGTCTGCCCTCTCCCCCGGCGAGGTGCGCCTCGAAGGTGCCAAGGCCCAGCTCCGTGCGCAGCACACCATGGCAGTACTGGTCCACCAGCGACGGCGTTTCGATCATCGGGACTCCCCCGCGGTTGGGCCCTGCTCTTGCAGGTCCTAACGGGTGAGCCGGTGGTCGGGTGTTGCTCTGCGGAAGCGCAGTTCTCTGCGCCCCCGCCGGGAAGCGTCAGGTATTGCGCGGGCCGCCCAGTTGGATCCCGGCCATCCGCTTCCACTCGTACGGTCCCGTCTTGACCTTCGCCGCAAACTCGCCGTCGAAGGACTCGTGGACGGTGATGCCGGACTTCTGGACCGCCTGCTCGGCCATCGCGTAGGTCGGGGCCACCAGGTCGCCCCATTCCCCGTCCTCGCCGACGAGGACGATGCGGGCGCCCCGCTGTCCCAGGTACGCGATCTGGCCCTCGGCACCGCCATGGGCCTTGGCGAAGGACGAGATCTGCTTGGTGAGGCGCGCCACACGACGCTCCGCCCCGGCGGCCTTCTTGCCGTCCGCGGCCTCGTCGGCCTGCTGGGTGTCTGCCGTATCTGCCGTGTCTTCCATGGTCAGGATGCTACCGACGGGTAGATCAAACGGCGACGGGCGGGGTACGTGGCCTTGACCACGCCCCCACCCGTCGCCGTACGAGTCGTACGAACTGCGGCTACCGAAGGAAGGGATCCACCGCCACCGCCACGAACAGCAGCGACACGTACGTGATCGACCAGTGGAAGAGGCGCATCTCCTTGAGCTTGGCGCCCACGGCCCCGTCTTTGGCGCGGGCCTGCAGCCCGTGCGCCTCCCAGAGCCAGAAGCCGCCGGTCACCAGGGCGACGGACGTGTAGAACCAGCCCGTATAGCCCAGCGGCGTCAGCAGGAGGGAGACGGCGACCATCGCCCAGCTGTAGAGGACGATCTGCCGGGCGACGACCTTGTTGGAGGCGATGACCGGAAGCATAGGCACGCCCACGCGCGCGTAGTCGTCCCGCACCCTCATGGACAGCGGCCAGTAGTGCGGCGGCGTCCAGAAGAACATCACGAGGAAGAGGATGACCGGGGCCCAGGACATGGAGTTGGTGACCGAGGACCAGCCGATGAGGACGGGCAGGCAGCCTGCGATGCCGCCCCAGACGATGTTCTGCGACGTACGCCTCTTGAGGATCATCGTGTAGACGATGACGTAGAAGAGGAGGGCCCCCAGCGAGAGCCAGGCGGACAGCCAGTTGACCGTCAGGCCGAACAGGAGAGTCGAGATAACGGCGAGCGAGATGCCGAAGACCAGGCACTCGCGCGGGCTGACCATCCCGGTGACCAGCGGACGCTGCGAAGTGCGCGCCATGAGGGCGTCGATGTCGCGGTCGATGTACATGTTCAGCGCGTTGGCGCCGCCCGCGGAGAGGTAGCCGCCGACACAGGTGAGGAGGACGAGCTGAAGGTCGGGCACGCCCTGCTCGGCGAGGAACATCACCGGCACGGTGGTGATCAGCAGCAGCTCGATGATCCGCGGCTTCGTGAGCGCGATGAACGCCTTGATGCGGGCCCCGAACGGCCGGTGCTTCGTGCTCTGACTCGTCTCGAGCACACCCGCAGGACGGGATTCAACGGCCGTCACGTACACCCCTACAGAGACATCCCAGCGAGCCCCGAGTGTGAACTCCGGGTAAAGGCCCGCGCGTACCACGCCACTGTAGACGTTGCCCAGACCCCGCTCTTCGCGGGGGTCGGGTCGTGTTGAAGGGGACCCCGCGAAGGGTTCGGCAGTCCTTGATTCGGCTTGATTGAGCAGTCGGATCACCGGCTGCGTATTCACGTTCATTCCCTGCCCGACCGCGGAACGCGCCGGTCAGGGAGGCAGTGCCGGAACACACCCGGCACTGTGGAATGAGTCGAAAAAATGCGTGTTCCTACGGGGGTAGGCTCGACAACGGCCGGTGGGCGCGCATGTGCACCGGCATTCGACATGTGGAACATGTGGAGAGGAGCCCTGACTCAGGGTGAGCACCAAGCCGACCACCACAGACCTCGAGTGGACCGAATTGGACCAGCGAGCCGTCGACACGGCCCGCATCCTGGCCGCCGATGCCGTACAGAAGGTCGGCAACGGCCATCCGGGTACGGCGATGAGCCTGGCGCCCGCCGCGTACACCCTCTTCCAGAAGGTGATGCGGCATGACCCGGCGGACCCGGACTGGACCGGACGGGACCGTTTCGTCCTCTCCGCCGGCCATTCCTCCCTGACCCTCTACACCCAGCTGTACCTCGCCGGATTCGGCCTGGAGCTGGACGACCTGAAGGCGTTCCGCACATGGGGGTCGAAGACCCCGGGCCACCCCGAGTACGGGCACACGGCGGGCGTGGAGACGACGACAGGGCCGCTGGGCCAGGGTGTCGCCAACGCGGTGGGCATGGCGATGGCCGCCCGCTACGAGCGCGGCCTGTTCGACCCGGAGGCCGCCCCCGGCACCTCCCCCTTCGACCACTACATCTACGCGATCGCCGGTGACGGCTGCCTCCAGGAGGGCATCTCCGCCGAGGCGTCGTCCATGGCGGGCCACCAGAAGCTGGGCAACCTGGTCCTGCTGTGGGACGACAACCACATCTCGATCGAGGGCGACACCGAGGCGGCCGTCTCCGAGGACACCGTCAAGCGGTACGAGGCGTACGGCTGGCATGTGCAGCGCGTCGAGCCGAAGGAGAACGGCGACCTCGACCCGGCCGCGCTGTACGAGGCGATCGAGAAGGCCAAGGCGGTCACCGACAAGCCGTCGTTCATCGCGATGCGCTCGATCATCGCCTGGCCGGCCCCGAACGCGCAGAACACCGAGGCCGCGCACGGCTCGGCGCTCGGCGACGACGAGGTCGCGGCCACCAAGCGCGTCCTCGGCTTCGACCCGGAGCAGTCCTTCGAGGTGGCCGACGAGGTCATCACGCACACCCGCGCGCTCGGTGACCGCGGCCGTGAGGCCCGCGCCGAGTGGGAGAAGTCACTCGCCGCCTGGCGTACGGCCAACCCGCAGCGGGCCGCCGAGTTCGACCGCGTCAACGCGGGCGAGCTGCCCGAGGGCTGGGAGTCGCACCTCCCCGTCTTCGAGCCGGGCAAGGGCGTCGCCACGCGTGCCGCCTCCGGCAAGGTGCTCCAGGCGCTGGGCGAGGTCATCCCCGAACTGTGGGGCGGCTCGGCTGACTTGGCGGGCTCCAACAACACCACGATCGACAAGACGAGTTCGTTCCTGCCGCAGGGCAACCCGCTGCCGGAGGCGAACCCGTACGGCCGCACGATCCACTTCGGCATCCGCGAGCACGCCATGGCCGCGGAGATGAACGGCATCGCGCTGCACGGCAACACTCGTATCTACGGCGGTACGTTCCTGGTGTTCTCCGACTACATGCGCAACGCGGTGCGCCTGTCGGCCCTGATGCACCTGCCGGTGACGTACGTATGGACGCACGACTCCATCGGTCTCGGCGAGGACGGCCCCACCCACCAGCCGATCGAGCACCTCGCCTCGCTGCGCGCGATCCCGGGCCTGAACATCGTCCGCCCGGCCGACGCCAACGAGACCGCCATCGCCTGGCGCGAGATCCTCAAGCGCTACACCAAGGAGTTCGGCAAGGGCGCCCCGCACGGGCTCGCGCTGACCCGGCAGGGCGTGCCGACGTACGAGCCCAACGAGGGGGCGGCGAAGGGCGGTTACGTGCTCTTCGACGCCGAAGGTGGCGAGCCGCAGGTCGTGCTCATCGCGACCGGTTCCGAGGTGCATGTGGCCGTCGAGGCGCGCGAGCAGCTGCAGGCCGCCGGGGTGCCGACGCGGGTGGTGTCCATGCCGTCGGTGGAGTGGTTCGAGGAGCAGGACCAGGGGTACCGGGACAGCGTTCTGCCGCCGTCCGTCAAGGCGCGTGTCGCGGTCGAAGCCGGGGTCGGTCTGACCTGGCACAAGTACGTGGGGGATGCCGGACGCATCGTTTCCCTGGAGCACTTCGGTGCTTCGGCCGACGGCAAGGTCCTCTTCCGCGAGTTCGGCTTCACTGCCGAGAACATCGCCTCCGCCGCCCGGGAATCGATCGCCGCAGCCCAGCGCTGACGCTGACATACGACACGTAGGAGATGCATTTTCCATGACAGACGCACTGAAGCGCCTCTCCGAAGAAGGCGTCGCGATCTGGCTGGACGACCTGTCGCGCAAGCGGATCACGTCCGGCAACCTCGCCGAACTGATCGACCAGCAGCACGTCGTGGGCGTCACGACCAATCCGTCGATCTTCCAGAAGGCGATCTCAGGCGGTGACGGCTACGAGCAGCAGGTCGCCGATCTCGCCGCCCGTGAGGTCACCGTCGAAGAGGCCGTCCGCATGATCACGACGGCGGACGTACGCGACGCCGCCGACATCCTGCGCCCCGTCTTCGACGCCACCGGCGGCCAGGACGGCCGCGTCTCGATCGAGGTCGACCCCCGCCTCGCGCACAACACGCGGGCGACGGTCGCCGAGGCCAAGCAGCTCGCCTGGCTGGTGGACCGCCCGAACACCCTCATCAAGATCCCGGCCACCCGGGCGGGCCTCCCGGCGATCACCGAGACGATCGGCAACGGCATCAGCGTGAACGTCACGCTGATCTTCTCGCTGGAGCGCTACCGCGAGGTCATGGACGCCTACGTGAGCGGACTGGAGAAGGCCAAGGCCAAGGGCCTGGACCTGTCCAAGATCCACTCGGTGGCGTCCTTCTTCGTGTCCCGCGTGGACACCGAGATCGACAAGCGGATCGACGCCATGGGCACCGACGAGGCCAAGGCCGCCCGCGGCAAGGCGGGCGTCGCCAACGCGCGGCTCGCCTACCAGGCGTACGAGGAGGTCTTCTCCTCCGACCGCTGGGCCGCCCTGGACAAGGCGCAGGCCAACAAGCAGCGTCCGCTGTGGGCGTCGACGGGCGTCAAGGACAAGGCGTACAAGGCCACCCTGTACGTCGACGAGCTGGTCGCGCCGAACACGGTGAACACCATGCCGGAGGCCACGCTCTTCGCCACCGAGGAGCAGGGCGAGATCACCGGCAACACCATCGCCGGTACGTACGAGCAGGCCCGCGCCGACCTCGACGCGCTCGAGAAGATCGGCATCTCGTACGACGAGGTCGTCCAGCTGCTGGAGGACGAGGGCGTCGAGAAGTTCGAGGCGTCCTGGAACGACCTGCTCAAGTCGACCGAGGCGGAGCTCAAGCGCCTCGCCCCCTCGGAGGGCTGAGACCTTGACTCCTTCTCCCGGCACCGGAGCGAATCCGCTTCGTGACGCCGCAGACCGACGGCTCCCGCGTATCGCGGGGCCGTCGGGCCTTGTCATCTTCGGCGTCACGGGCGATTTGTCCCGTAAGAAGCTGATGCCCGCTGTCTACGACCTCGCCAACCGCGGCCTGCTCCCGCCGGGTTTCTCGCTCGTGGGCTTCGCCCGCCGCGAGTGGGCGGACGAGGACTTCACGCAGGAGGTCCACGACGCGGTCAAGGAGCACGCCCGTACCCCCTTCCGCGAGGAGGTCTGGCAGCAGCTCATCCAGGGCATGCGGTTCGTCCAGGGCACCTTCGACGACGACGACGCCTTCGAGAACCTGAAGGCGACCATAGAGGACCTGGACAAGGCGCAGGGCACGGGCGGCAACTTCGCCTTCTATCTGTCCGTACCGCCGAAGTTCTTCCCCAAGGTCGTGCAGCAGCTGAAGAGGCACGGCCTGGCCGACCAGAAGGACGGCTCCTGGCGGCGCGCGGTCATCGAGAAGCCGTTCGGCCACGACCTGAAGTCGGCCGAGGAGCTCAACCGGATCGTGCACGAGGTCTTCTCCCCTGACCAGGTCTTCCGTATCGACCACTATCTGGGCAAGGAGACCGTCCAGAACATCCTGGCGCTGCGCTTCGCCAACCAGATGTTCGAGCCGCTCTGGAACCGTTCGTACGTCGACCACGTACAGATCACGATGGCCGAGGACATCGGCATCGGTGGCCGCGCCGGCTACTACGACGGAATCGGCGCCGCCCGCGACGTCATCCAGAACCATCTGCTCCAACTGCTCGCGCTGACCGCGATGGAGGAGCCCGCCTCCTTCGACGCGGACGCGCTCGCCGCCGAGAAGACCAAGGTGCTCGGCGCGGTGAAGCTGCCCAAGGACCTCGGCCGCAACACGGTGTTCGCGCAGTACGCGGCGGGCTGGCAGGGCGGCGAGAAGGTCATCGGCTACCTCGAAGAAGACGGCATCGACCCCAAGTCGAAGACCGACACGTACGCGGCCGTCAAGCTGGAGGTGGACAACCGCCGTTGGGCGGGCGTCCCCTTCTATCTCCGCACCGGCAAGCGCCTGGGCCGCCGCGTCACCGAGATCGCGGTCGTCTTCCAGCGCGCCCCGCACTCCCCCTTCGACCACACGGCGACGGAGGAACTGGGCCAGAACGCGCTGGTCATCCGCGTCCAGCCGGACGAGGGCGTCACGGTCCGCTTCGGGTCCAAGGTGCCCGGCACCTCCATGGAGGTCCGGGACGTGTCGATGGACTTCGCGTACGGCGAGTCCTTCACGGAGTCCAGCCCGGAGGCGTACGAGCGGCTGATCCTCGACGTCCTACTCGGCGACGCGAACCTCTTCCCGCGTACCGAGGAGGTCGAGCTGTCCTGGGAGATCCTCGACCCGATCGAGGAGTACTGGGAGAAGCACGGCAAGCCCGCGCAGTACCCGTCGGGCACCTGGGGCCCGGCCGAGGCGGACGACATGCTCGAACGAGATGGACGGAGCTGGCGCCGGCCATGAAAATCGACCTTACGGACACCACGGCCAGCAAGATCAACAAGGCGCTGGTACAGGGCCGCCGGGCCATCGGCACTCCCGCCGTCGGCATGGTCCTCACCCTCGTCATCGTCACCGACGAGGAGAACGCCTACGACGCGCTGAAGGCCGCCTCCGACGCGTCCCGCGAGCACCCCTCGCGCACCCTCGTGGTCATCAAGCGCGTCTCCCGCTCGCCCCGCGACCGCACCACGTCACGGCTCGACGCCGAGGTACGGGTCGGCGCGGACGCGGGCACCGGCGAGACGGTGATACTGCGGCTGTACGGCGAGGTGGTCGACCACGCGCAGTCGGTCGTCCTCCCCCTGCTGCTGCCGGACGCGCCGGTGGTCGCCTGGTGGCCGGTGAACGCGCCGCTGGACCCGGCCAAGGACCCGCTGGGCGCCCTGGCGCAGCGCCGCGTCACCGACACGTACGCCGCCGAGCAGCCCGTACGGGAACTCGGTGCCCGCGCCGACGCCTACACCCCCGGCGACACGGACCTGTCGTGGACCCGCATCACGCCCTGGCGTTCGATGCTGGCCGCGGCCCTGGACCAGGTCACCTGCGAGGTCACCGCGGTCGAGGTGGAGGGCGAGGAGTTCAACCCGAGCTGCGAACTGCTCGCGATGTGGCTCGCGGACCGGCTCGACGTCCCGGTCAAGCGCTCGCTGTCCTCCGGGCCTGGTCTCACCTCCGTCCGGATGGCCACCAGCTCCGGACCGATCGTCCTGGACCGCGCCGACGGCTCGCTGGCGACGCTGTCCATCCAGGGCCAGCCCGACCGTGCGGTGGCGCTGAACCGCCGCGACACGGCCGAGCTGATAGCGGAGGAACTGCGGCGGCTGGACCCGGACGACACGTATGCGTCGGCGCTGCGCTTCGGCGTGGAGCGGCTGGGCAGCGGGGGCTTCAAGTCCGGTTCGCCGGCGGGGGGTTCCGCGGGAGGATGGGCTGAGGGCTCCAGGGGCGATGCCTCCGGGAGCTCGGCTGCTCCGGCGGTGGGTTCCCGGGCGGCGGCCTTCCGGGCCGGGGTCTCTGGGGCAGCGGAGTCTACGAGTTCTGCGGATTCTGCGGCCGGGACTTCCGTGGCTGGGACTTCCGTGACCTCGGGTTCTGCGGCCAGGGCTCTCGAAGCCGGGCCATCCGGAACGGGAGCCTCCGAGGCTGGGGCTTCCGGATCTGGAGACTCCGACGCCGGGGCTTCCGCTACGGAGGCACCGGCCGAGGCGTCCGCCCAGGAGCCGGCGAAGGAGACCGACAAGGCGGCTCCGGCCACGCCCGCCGACCTGGCCAAGAAGGTGGCGTCCAAGTGAGCACCGCGCCACAGCTCGTCGTCCACCGCGACAAGGAACTGATGGCCCAGGCCGCCGCGGCCCGGCTCATCACGAAGATCGTGGACGCACAGGCCTCCCGGGGCTACGCCTCGGTGGTACTCACGGGCGGGCGCAACGGCAACGGCCTCCTCGCGGCGCTGAGTTCGGCCCCCGCGCGGGATGCCATCGACTGGGGCCGACTGGACCTGTGGTGGGGTGACGAGCGGTTCCTGCCCGAGGGCGACCCGGAGCGCAATGTCACCCAGGCCCGCGAGGCGCTCCTCGACTCGGTACCGCTGGATCCGCACCGCGTGCACGCCATGCCCGCGTCGGACGGCCCGTACGGCAAGGACGCCGACGCGGCGGCGGAAGCGTACGCCGCCGAACTGGCCAAGGCCTCGGGCCCCGAGAACCATGGCACCGTCCCCACCTTCGACGTCCTGATGCTGGGCGTCGGCCCGGACACGCACGTGGCGTCGCTCTTCCCGGAGCTCCCCGCCGTACGCGAAACCGAACGCATGGTGGTAGGCGTACACGGCGCCCCCAAGCCCCCACCGACCCGCATCTCGCTGACCCTGCCCGCGATCCGGGCGGCTCGCGAGGTGTGGCTCCTGGCAGCGGGCGAGGACAAGGCAAAGGCAGCGGCCATCGCGCTCTCGGGAGCAGGCGAGATCCAGGCGCCGGCGGCGGGCGCGTACGGCCGCTCCCGCACACTGTGGCTACTGGACGCGGCAGCGGCATCCCAACTGCCGCGGTCGTTGTATCCACCGGCGTCGCCCTGAGGCACTCGCGTGCGATCTTCACGCCCCTAAAAAGGAGGCCGCAGGCCTTCCTTTTTAGGGGCGCGGGGCTGTGTCAATTTGCGGCTCCGCCGCGTGGGCGCGACCAGCCCAGAACCACCCGCAGCCCGCACTCAACCGCACCCTCTGCGGCGCTCCCCGCAGCCCCCGCACCCAGCGGAGCGCTTAGGCAGCCACGCGATAGACGCTGCCGTCCCGCTCACGCACAAGCAACCCACTATCCACGCAATACCGCCGCAACGCCGACGTATCGTCATGCACGGTACGAAACGCCGCGTTGACCTCTGCCTCGGAGTAGCCACGCTCACTCTCGAAGAGCGTGCCCGTGAGATGCGCGAGCAGCTCACGCCGTACAGCCGGCCGCACCGGAATCGCGGTAAGCCGCCCCTGCGCGAAGAACCCCACGAGCCGACGCGGAACCCCGGGATGCGCCTCCTCCACGGGCCGAGCACGCCGGAACACAGCGGAATCGGCCCGCAAGGAGCCGTCAGCCATCCGCTCGACAAGCCCCGCAGCGATCAGCCGCCCCAGGTGTTTGCGCACCACGGCGGAGTCCTGCTCGCCCGGCGGCAGCTGGTCCAGCACGATGCGGGCATACAACCGCTGGCGTTCGGGATCCGCGAGTGCGGCAAGCAGCTGGTCCATGACGTCCTCCAGGCAAGTGACAGCGCCGAAGCAGTGTCACCCGCCGGGAGCGGGCCGTGCATCCGATTAACGGAGCCGCGGCCCAAGCCCTCGACCCGAGCCACCCCGGCTCAACGCCCCCGCAGCTCCCGGTACTTGGCAACCAGCGCCTTCGTCGACTCATCGAGCCCCGGCACATCCGCCCCCTCGGTCAGCGCCGGCTCAACGCGCTTGGCAAGCACCTTGCCCAGCTCGACGCCCCACTGGTCGAAGGAGTCGATGCCCCAGACGGCGCCCTGCACGAAGACCTTGTGCTCGTACAGCGCGATCAACTGACCGAGCACCGACGGAGTGAGCTCGCGCGCGAGGATCGTGGTCGTCGGATGGTTGCCCTGGAACGTCTTGTGCGGCACCAACTCCTCGGGCACCCCCTCCGCACGCACCTCGTCCGGCGTCTTCCCAAAGGCAAGCGCCTGCGTCTGCGCGAAGAAGTTGGCCATCAGCAGATCGTGCTGGCCGACAAGCCCCGGCAGCAGATCCGCCACCGGCTCGGCGAACCCGATGAAGTCGGCCGGGATCAACTTCGTGCCCTGGTGGATGAGTTGGTAGTACGCGTGCTGCCCGTTGGTCCCCGGCGTGCCCCACACGACGGGCCCGGTCTGCCACTCCACGGGCTCGCCGTCCCGCCCCACGGACTTGCCGTTGGACTCCATGTCCAGCTGCTGCAGGTACGCAGTGAACTTGGACAGGTAGTGCGAGTACGGCAGCACCGCGTGCGACTGCGCGTCATGGAAGTTGCCGTACCAGATCCCCAAGAGGCCGAGCAGCAACGGCACGTTGGACTCGGCGGGCGCCGTACGGAAGTGCTCGTCGACCAGCCGGAAACCGTCCAGCATCTCGCGGAACCGGTCAGGACCGATCGCGATCATCAGCGAAAGCCCGATCGCCGAGTCGTACGAGTACCGGCCGCCGACCCAGTCCCAGAACTCGAACATGTTGGCCGTGTCGATGCCGAAGTCCGACACCTTCTCGGCGTTCGTCGACAAAGCCACAAAGTGCTTGGCGACGGCGTCCTGGTCCGCCCTCAGGCCGGTCAGCAGCCAGTTGCGCGCCGAGGTGGCGTTGGTGATCGTCTCGATGGTGGTGAAGGTCTTCGAGGCGATGATGAACAGCGTCTCGGCCGGGTCCAGGTCCCGTACCGCCTCGTGCAGATCGGCCCCGTCCACGTTCGACACGAAGCGGACCGTCAGCTCGCGATCGGTGAAGGCCCGCAGCGCTTCGTACGCCATCGCCGGACCCAGATCCGAGCCGCCGATGCCGACGTTGACCACATTGCGGATGCGCTTGCCGGTGTGCCCCGTCCACTCTCCCGAGCGGACGCGGTCGGCGAAGCCGGCCATCTTGTCGAGCACCGCGTGCACACCCGGCACGACGTTCTCGCCGTCGACCTCGATGACCGCGTCGCGTGAAGCGCGCAGCGCGGTGTGCAGGACGGCGCGGTCCTCGGTCGTGTTGATCTTCTCGCCGCGGAACATGGCGTCCCGAAGCCCGAACACATCGGCCGCTGCGGCCAGTTCACGCAGCAGTCGCAGTGTCTCGTCGGTGACCAGATGCTTGGAGTAGTCGACGTGCAGATCGCCGACCTGAAGTGTGTATCCGGCGCCGCGCCCCGGGTCCGCGGCGAACAGCTCACGCAGCCGCACCTCGCCGAGTTCCTCGCGGTGCTTGGCCAGAGCGGTCCACTCGGGCTTCTGGTTGAGCCGGGTACGGCTGTCTGCATTCATCTCGGACTTCAGCCTCTTCTTTCATAGCTGTCCTGCTGCGTACGTTGCCCCGCTGCCGGTCCCAACCTAACGGAGCAGGGCTTTATGCCACGCAACAGCTCCGGCCGCGCACCCGTGGGTGCCCGGCCGGTTCTCTCAAGTCCTAGATTTCGCCCCGCAGTTTGGCGAGCGCCTCGGCGAGAATCGCCTCGCCGTCCGCGTCGCTGCGCCGCTCCCGTACGTACGCCAGGTGCGTTTTGTACGGTTCGGTGCGCGGCGGGTCCGGCGGGTTGTCCCGGTCCTGTCCAGCCGGAAAGCCGCAGCGCGGGCAGTCCCAGGTTTCGGGAACCTGCGCGTCGCTGGCGAAGCTCGGCTGCGTCTCGTGTCCGTTGGAGCACCAGAAGGAGACGCACAGCCGCGGCGCGGACTCGCCGCGCTCGGCCTCGCCCATCGGCCCCGCCCCGACCCGGCTTCCTCGGATCGCGTTGCCACTTGCCACGGTCGTAACTCCCTGCGTAATGGTGCTGCGAAGCGAGTCGGCGTGATGCTTCGCTGCGAGCGCCTCAGTGTACGTAAGGGCCAACGCGCGTCCAGTGACTGGAGTTACACCCCCACCCAAAGACGCAAGCCCCATGATAGGCCGCGCTCGCGAGCGCGTACCGAACATGGGGCTTTATGCGAAAGATGCGCTGTCGTACCGACGTCAGCCGCTGGTCAGTTGGTGACCTTCATCAGGATGCCGAGTACGACGATGCACGCGGCCCACAGCAGACCGACCACGACGGTGATGCGGTCGAGGTTGCGCTCGGCGACCGAGGAGCCGCCGACGGACGACTGCATGCCGCCACCGAACATGTCGGAGAGGCCGCCGCCCTTCCCCTTGTGCATCAGCACCAGCAGCATCAGCAACAGGCTGAAGACGATCAGGGCGATCGAGAACCCCATAACCACGGCTGGACCAACTTCCTCGGACTTGTACGGACGACGGGGGCCGGAGCTCCGTAAGAGAAGCCACCCGGCCCCCGCAAGGGTACGACGTATCGCCGCCGACGCCTACTTACTGGTCACCGGACCGATGCTTACTGGTCGCGGAACCGGACGATCTTGACGAACTCGTCGGCGTCCAGCGAGGCACCGCCGACCAGGGCGCCGTCGATATCGGGCTTCGCCATGATCTCGGCGACGTTCCCGGCCTTCACTGAACCGCCGTACTGGATGCGGACCTGGTCGGCCAGCTCCTGCGAGTACAGCTCGGCGAGCTTGCCGCGGATCGCCGCGCAGACCTCCTGGGCGTCGTCGGCGCCGCAGACCTTGCCGGTGCCGATGGCCCAGACAGGCTCGTACGCGATCACGATGGACTCGACCTGCTCGGCCGGTACGTCCTTGAGGCCGCCCTCGACCTGCGCGAGCGTGTGCGTGACGTGGTTGCCCGCCTCGCGGACCTCCAGCTCCTCACCGACACACAGGATCGGCGTGAGGCCGTGCTTGAAGGCGGCCTTGACCTTGGCGTTGCAGAGCTCGTCGCTCTCCTTGTGGTACTGCCGGCGCTCGGAGTGGCCGACCGCCACGTAGGTGCACTTGAGCTTGGCCAGCATCGGGGCGGAGATCTCACCGGTGTAAGCGCCGGAGTCGTGCGCCGAGACGTCCTGGGCGCCGTACTTGATCTTGAGCTTGTCGCCGTCGACCAGGGTTTGTACGGAGCGCAGGTCGGTGAAGGGCGCGAGGACGGCGACCTCGACGGCCTCGTAGTCCTTGTCGGCCAGGGCGAAGGCGAGCTTCTGGACGTGGGCGATGGCCTCGAGGTGGTTGAGGTTCATCTTCCAGTTGCCGGCCATCAGCGGCGTACGAGTGGTCATGCGGGGTCGTCCTCCAGTGCGGCGAGGCCGGGGAGCGTCTTGCCCTCGAGGTATTCGAGGGAGGCGCCGCCACCGGTCGAAATGTGGCCGAAGGCCGTCTCGTCGAAGCCCAGGATGCGAACCGCCGCGGCGGAGTCACCACCGCCGACGACTGTGAAGGCCGGAGAGTCGAGAAGGGCTTGGGCGACCGACTTGGTGCCCTCGGCGTAGTCGGGGTGCTCGAAGACGCCCATGGGACCGTTCCAGAAGACGGTGGCGGCGTCGGCGAGCTTCGAGGCGTACAGCTTGCGGGACTCAGGGCCGATGTCCAGGCCCATCTGGTCGGCCGGGACGGCATCCGCGGCGACGGTGGTGGGGTTGGCGGGGGCGTTGGTCTTCAGGTCCGGGAACTCCGTGGAGACCAGCACGTCGACGGGGAGGACCAGTTCGACACCGGTCTTCTCCGCGCGCTCGATGTACTCCTTGACGGCCGGGATCTGGTCCTCCTGAAGGAGGGAGGCGCCGATCTCGTACCCCTTGGCCTTGAGGAAGGTGTACGCCATGCCGCCGCCGATCAGCAGCCGGTCGGCCTTGCCGAGGAGCTGGTCGATGACGGCGAGCTTGTCGGAGACCTTGGCGCCGCCGAGCGCGACGACATAGGGGCGCTTGACGTCCTCAGTGAGCTTCTTCAGGACACCGACTTCGGTGGCGATGAGGTGGCCGGCGTAGTGCGGCAGGCGCGCCGGGAGGTCGTACACGGAGGCGTGCTTACGGTGCACCGCGCCGAAACCGTCGCCTACGTAGACATCGGCCAGGGCCGCGAGCTGGTCCGCGAACTCGCCGCGCTCGGTGTCGTCCTTCGACGTCTCGCCTGCGTTGAAGCGCAGGTTCTCGATGACCGCGACCTGGCCGGGCTGCAGGCCGTTCACGGCGTCGTGGGCGGCGGGGCCGACGGTGTCCTGGGCGAACGCGACGGGCGCGCCGAGGAGTTCACCGAGCCGCTCGGCGGCGGACAGCAGCGAGAAGGCGGGGTCCGGGGCGCCCTTGGGGCGGCCCAGATGCGAGGCGACGACCACCTTGGCGCCCGCTTCCGCGAGGGCCTTGACGGTGGGCAGGACGGCGCGGATGCGCCCGTCGTCGGTGATACGGCCTTCGGCCAGCGGCACGTTGAGGTCGGCGCGCACGAAGACCCGCTTGCCGTCCACGCCTTCGGAGAGGAGTTCGTCGATCGTCTTCATAAGGGGACTCCTGGGATAGCTCTGTTGTCCTGGAGGGCTAATCGATCAGCACGTGGCGCAGGGCCCGGGCAGCACTTTCCTTGCGCTGCCCGGGCCCTGTGTTCACATCGAGGTGCCTTGCTCTGGGACTTAGAGCTGGCCGCCGACGAAGACCGTGAGGTCCACGAGGCGGTTGGAGTAGCCCCACTCGTTGTCGTACCAGCCGAGGATCTTCACCGACTTGCCCTCCTGGACCATGGTCAGGGAGGCGTCGAAGGTGCAGGAGGCCGGGTCGCCGACGATGTCCGAGGACACGATCTCGTCCTCCGTGTAGTACAGGTAGCCCTTGAGCTCACCGTCGGCGGCCTTCTTGAAGACCGCGTTGACCTCGTCCTTGGTGACCTCGCGGGAGAGCTCCACGACCAGGTCGGTGGCCGAGCCGGTCGGGACCGGGACGCGCATCGCGATGCCGTCGAGCTTGCCCTTGAGCTGCGGAAGGACCAGCGCGGTGGCCTTCGCGGCACCGGTGGTCGTCGGGATGATGTTCTCGGCGGCGGCACGGGCCCGGCGCAGGTCCTTGTGCGGGAAGTCCAGGATGCGCTGGTCGTTCGTGTACGCGTGCACCGTCGTCATCAGGCCCTTGACGATGCCGAAGTTCTCGTCGAGAACCTTGGCCATCGGCGCCACACAGTTGGTGGTGCAGGAAGCGTTGGAGATGACGTGGTGGTTGGCTGCATCGTACTTGTCCTGGTTGACGCCCATCACGATGGTGATGTCCTCGTCCTTGGCCGGAGCCGAGATGAGGACCTTCTTGGCGCCGCCTGCGATGTGCTTCTCGGCGTCGGCCTTCTTCGTGAAGATACCGGTCGACTCGATGACGATGTCGACGCCCAGCTCGCCCCACGGGATGTCGGACGGGTTGCGCTCAGAGAGCACCTTGATCGTCTTGCCGTCGACCGTGATGGTGTCCTCGGTGTGGGACACCTCGGCCTTCAGACGGCCCAGAATGGTGTCGTACTTCAGCAGGTGAGCGGTGGTCGCGGTGTCACCCAGGTCGTTGACAGCCACGATCTCGATGTCTGCACCCTGCTCCAGCAGCGCGCGGAAGTAGTTACGACCGATGCGGCCAAAGCCGTTGATGCCTACGCGGATCGTCACGAACCGATCTCCTCGTTGGTACGCCGGTTCAGATGCCGGCGAGTTGTATGGGATGTCCCCGACCGCCTACGACCCTACCTCCCTGAGGCCCCCAGAGTGACATCCGAGTGCCCATACACGGCACCGCGGTCCGTACCCACCAGTAGGGGTACGGACCGCCCGGGCATCGACCCCCGTAGGGGCGTAGGGAGTTGCGTCGGCGGCCGCGCTGTCAGCCCACGAGATTGTCGGCCAGTTCCTCGGAGATGCTGGACTCCGTCCCCGGAATGCCCAGGTCCTGGGCCCGCTTGTCGGCCATGGCGAGCAGTCTGCGGATACGGCCCGCGACGGCGTCCTTGGTCAGCGGCGGGTCGGCGAGCGCGCCCAGCTCCTCCAGGGAGGCCTGCTTGTGCTCCATGCGCAGCCGTCCGGCGGCGGCGAGGTGCTCGGGGACCTCGTCACCAAGGATCTCCAGGGCGCGCTGCACGCGGGCTCCGGCGGCGACGGCGGCGCGGGCGGAGCGGCGCAGGTTGGCGTCGTCGAAGTTGGCGAGGCGGTTCGCCGTGGCGCGCACCTCGCGGCGCATCCGGCGTTCCTCCCAGGCCAGTACGGCCTCGTGGGCACCGAGCCGCGTCAGCAGGGCGCTGATCGCGTCACCGTCACGGACGACCACCTTGTCAACGCCGCGCGCCTCACGGGCCTTGCTGGCGATCTGCAGTCGCCGGGCGGCGCCGACGAGCGCGAGCGCGGCCTCGGGTCCCGGGCAGGTCACCTCCAGGGAGGAGGAGCGGCCCGGCTCGGTCAGCGAGCCGTGCGCCAGGAACGCCCCGCGCCAGGCCGCCTCGGCGTCACAGGTGGCGCCCGAGACCACTTGCGGGGGCAGCCCGCGGATCGGCCGGCCCCGGCCGTCGACGAGCCCGGTCTGACGGGCCAGCTGGTCGCCACCGGCCACCACACGGACGACATAGCGGGAGCCGCGGCGCAGGCCCCCGGGAGCCATCACGATCAGCTCGGAGCTGTGGCCGAAGATCTCCAGGACATCCCGTTTCAGGCGGCGCGCCGCCATCGCGGTGTCCAGCTCCGCCTCGATCACGATGCGGCCGCTCACCAGGTGGAGGCCGCCGGCGAACCGCAGAAGGGAGGAGACCTCCGCCTTTCTGCAGCAGGTCCGGGTGACGGGGAGCCGGGAGATCTCATCCTTCACCGCTGCCGTCATCGCCATGGGCCGATCCTTCCATGCATCCGAAAAATACGGTCGTACGCGGCGGCCAACAGCTCCGGATCGTGCCTCGGAGTTCCGTCGGGGCGGGCCACCGGCGCCAGCTCGACCGCGGCCCCGAACCGCTGGGCGGCTTCGGTGAGTAAATCGCGGTCGGGCACGGCGGCCTCGTCGGCCAGTACCACGTCCAGGGCGAGTTTAGGGGCGTGTCGTCCCAAAACCTCCAAATGACGCTGCGGGGAGAAGCCTTCGGTTTCTCCCGGCTGCGGGGCGAGGTTCAGGGAGAGCACCCGGCGCGCCTTCGTCTCCGTAAGTGCGTCGAGTAGATCGGGCACAAGGAGATGCGGGATCACCGAGGAGAACCAGGAGCCGGGGCCGAGGACCACCCAGTCCGCGTCGAGGACCGCCGCGACGGCCTCGGGGACGGCGGGCGGGTCGTGCGGCACCAGGTGCACGGACTGCACTTCGCCGGTCGTCAGGGCGACGTTGGCCTGGCCGCGCACCGTCTCGATGCCCTCGGGCCGCTCCGGATCGTGGCCCTTGACGAGCGCCTGGAGCTCCAGGGGTACGGCGGACATGGGCAGCACGCGTCCCTGCGCGCCCAGGAGCTTGCCGACCAGGTCGAGGGCCTGCACATGGTCGCCGAGCTGCTCCCAGAGGGCGACGATCAGCAGATTGCCGACCGCGTGCTCGTGCAGCTCACCCTTTGACTGGAAGCGGTGCTGGATGACGCGGGCCCAGGTCTGGCCCCAGTCGTCGTCGCCGCACAGCGCGGCGAGGGCCTTGCGCAGGTCGCCGGGCGGGAGCACACCGAGCTCGTCCCGGAGGCGGCCGCTCGAGCCCCCGTCGTCGGCGACCGTGACGACCGCGGTGAGGTCGCCGGTGATGCGGCGCAGGGCGGCGAGCGAGGCGGACAGGCCCATGCCGCCGCCGAGCGCGACGACCTTGGGCTGCGCGCCGCGGCGGCGCGGCTTGCCGCCGCGCGCCTCGGCGGGCTTACCGCCCTGCCCTTCGGTGCCGACCCGGCGCAGCCTGCGCAGTCGCAGAGAACGACCCGTCATTCGCGGCCCATGTCCCGGTGGACGACGACCGTCTCCACTCCCTCGGACACCAGACGGGCGGCGAGCTTCTCCGACATCGCGACGGAGCGGTGCTTGCCTCCGGTGCAGCCGACGGCGATGGTCACATAGCGCTTGCCCTCGCGGCGGTAGCCGGCCTGGATGAGGCGCAGCAGCTCGGCGTACCGGTCGAGGAACTCCTTGGCTCCGGGCTGGTTGAAGACGTACGCCGCGACCTCTTCATTGAGCCCGGTGTACTGGCGCAGCTCCGGAACCCAGTGCGGATTGGGCAGGAACCGCATGTCCACGACCAGGTCGGCGTCGACCGGCAGGCCGTACTTGAAGCCGAAGGACATGACCGTGGCCCGCAGCTCGGGCTCCTCCTCTCCGGCGAACTGGGCGTCCATCTTGGCGCGCAGCTCGTGCACGTTCAGGCTGGAGGTGTCGATCACCAGGTCGGCGTCGCCGCGCAGTTCGCGCAGCAGCTCGCGTTCGGCGGCGATGCCGTCGACGATGCGGCCGTCGCCCTGGAGGGGGTGCGGGCGGCGCACGGACTCGAAGCGGCGCACCAAGGCGTCGTCGGAGGACTCCAGGAAGACGATCCGCCGGGTGACGCTCTTTGACTCCAGGTCGGCGAGGGACTCACGGAGGTTGTCGAAGAAGCGGCGGCCCCGTACGTCGACGACGACCGCGATCCTGGCGACGTTGCCCTGCGAACGGGCGCCGAGTTCCACCATGGTGGGGATCAGCGCGGGCGGCAGGTTGTCGACGACGAACCAGCCGAGGTCCTCCAGACACTTGGCGGCGGTCGACCGGCCCGCGCCGGACATACCGGAGATGATCACCAGCTCGGGGATGGCCGCTTCAGGGACCCCGGCTGTTTCGATGCCCGTACTCACTTGTGCTCCGTCTTGCCGGCCCGCTTCGGGCGCTTGCTCGCCCGATTGCTTGCCCGCTTGCTCGCTCGCTTCGGACGGCGAGTGATCTTCGCTCGCCGTCTTCGGCGGTTTCTTGTGTTCCGCCGTGCGCCCGGCTTCCTGTTCGGCTGTGCGCTCGGTGTCCTGCTCGTCCTGCTCGTTCATGGTTCCTGCCCCCGTCGCTCGTTCGAGGATCCCGCGGACACGGGCTCCTGAGCGGAACCCGCCGTCGTCCCGGGTGCCGCTTCTTCCTCGTCTTCCATGATCTCTCCAGTCGCCGTGTTCACGGCGGGTGCGGCCGGGGTCGCCTCGGCGAGGGCCACGGCGATCACCTCGGCCGTCTTGCGGCCTATGCCGGGGACCTCGCAGATCTGCTCGATGGTCGCGGATCGCAGCTTCTTCACCGAACCGAAGTGCTTGATCAGCGCCTGTTTACGCGTCTCGCCGAGACCCGGCACATCGTCCAGCGGGCTCGCCCTGAAGCGCTTGGCCCGCTTGGTGCGCTGGTAGTTGATCGCGAAGCGGTGCGCTTCGTCGCGTACACGCTGAAGAAGATAGAGCCCTTCGCTGGTGCGTGGCAGCACCACCGGGTCGTCATCTCCGGGCAGCCAGACCTCTTCGAGGCGCTTGGCGAGGCCGCACACGGCGATGTCGTCGATACCGAGCTCGTCCAGGGCCTTCTGGGCGGCCGCGACCTGAGGCTGTCCGCCGTCGACGACGACCAGCTGCGGCGGGTACGCGAACCGCTTGGGCCGCCCGTCCTCCTCGGTGAGCGTGTTCTCCCCGTCCGCCCACTCGCCGGTCTTCTCCTTTTCGGCGAGGTAGCGCTTGAAGCGGCGGGTGATTACCTCATGCATGGAGCGGACGTCGTCCTGCCCCGCGAAGCCCTTGATCTGGAAACGGCGGTACTCGCTCTTGCGCTGAAGGCCGTCCTCGAAGACCACCATGGAGGCCACCACGTCATCCCCCTGGAGGTGCGAGATGTCGTAGCACTCGATGCGCAGGGGCGCGCTGTCCAGGTCGAGGGCCTCGGCAATCTCCTCCAGGGCGCGCGAGCGGGTCGTGAGGTCGGAGGCGCGCTTGGTCTTGTGCAGCCCGAGCGCCTGGAGCGCGTTGCGCTGCACGGTCTCCATAAGGGCCTTCTTGTCACCGCGCTGTGGGATGCGCAACGAGACATTGGAACCCCGGCGCGTGGTGAGCCACTCCTGGACGGGCTCGACGGGATCGGGCAGTGCCGGGACGAGCACCTCCTTGGGCACGGAGTCGCCGGTCTCCTCGCCGTACAACTGCTGGAGGGCGTGCTCGACGAGATCCCCGGTGGTGACGGCCTCCACCTTGTCCGTCACCCAGCCCCGCTGGCCGCGCACCCGTCCGCCCCGTACGTGGAAGATCTGCACGGCGGCTTCCAGCTCGTCCTCGGCGACCGCCATCAGATCGGCGTCGGTCGCGTCGGCGAGCACGACCGCGTTCTTCTCCATGGCCTTCTTGAGGGCGTCGATGTCGTCGCGGAGGCGGGCCGCCCGCTCGTACTCCATCTCCTCGGCCGCGTCCGTCATCTGCCGCTCCAGACGACGGATGTACGTCCCTGTGCGGCCGGCCATGAAGTCGCAGAATTCCTCGGCGAGTTCACGATGGTCCTCGGCGGAGATCCGCTCCACACAAGGGGCCGAGCACTTGCCGATATAGCCGAGCAGACAGGGGCGGCCGGTGCGCTCGGCGTTCTTGAAGACGCCGGCGGAGCAGGTGCGGACGGAGAAGACCCGCAGCAGGAGGTCCACGGTGTCGCGGATCGCCCACGCATGCCCGTACGGGCCGAAGTAGCGCACGCCCTTGCGTTTCTGGCCCCGCATCACCTGCACGCGCGGGAACCGCTCGTTCATCGTCACCGCGAGGTACGGGTAGCTCTTGTCGTCGCGGTACTTGACGTTGAACCGGGGGTCGTACTCCTTGATCCAGGAGTACTCCAGCTGCAGCGCCTCGACCTCCGTGGACACCACCGTCCACTCCACCGACGCGGCCGTCGTCACCATGGTGCGCGTACGCGGATGGAGGCCCGCCAGGTCCTGGAAGTAGTTCGCCAGGCGCTGGCGCAGGCTCTTTGCCTTCCCGACGTAGATCACCCGGCGGTGCTCGTCGCGAAACCGGTAGACCCCCGGCGAGTCGGGGATCTGCCCCGGCTTGGGGCGGTAGCTGGAGGGGTCGGCCATGTCTCACACCCTACTGGCGAGGTGTGACACCGCGACGGGCCTGTGGATGAAGCCTCGGCGCCCTTGTGGACAGTGCCACTGGGGCTTGATCCGGGGCGGAACAACGCCCCTGAAGCAGGCCGCAGGCCTTCCTCCAGGGGCGCGGGGGCTGTATCAATGTGCGGCTCCGCCGAGGGCGCGACCAGTCGCAGGCGGCCCGCAGCTTCGAACCAGTTGTCGAGCCGTGATCAACCCGCTTCAATGCGGGGTGACTTGGGGCCACAACCCTCGGCATTCACAGAAGGGCTCCTGCATGCGGCACGGCACAGAGCACGCGGACGTCGCCACGGCCGAACTGGAGACCGCCCTGCAAGGCGGCCCCTTTCACGTCGCCCTGCGCGCCGCGATCGCCGCCCGCGGACTGCCGCTGCAGCGCGTCCAGCACCATCTGTCGCGATACGGGGTCAAGGTCGGCGTGACGAGCCTGAGCTACTGGCAGCAGGGCGCCCGCCGCCCACAGCGCCCGGAGTCTCTGCGGGCCGTACGCGCCCTGGAGGAGATACTCCAGCTGCCCGACGAGTCGCTCGTACGACTGCTCGCCCAGGCCGAGGAGCACCCTGGTCAGGCACGTCCCGGGGCCCGTTCGTACCGCGCCTTGGTGGAGGCCTCCGGCGCCCTGGAGAAGCTGCTCGCCGAGTTGGGAGCGTCGCTCGACAGTGGACTGCACCTGCTCGGCCAGCACGAGCGGGTGCGGATCGGTTCGCGCCGGGAGCTGTCGGGGCGCGACTCGCAGCACATCGTGCGCGCCCACAAGGACGGCATCGACCGCTATGTGGCCGTCCACCACGGCGACCCTGGGTGCGCGCCGGAGCGCATGGTGGTGCACGCCCTGGAGAACTGCCGTACAGGGCGCGTGCGTTGGCACCACGACACCGGGGTGCTCGTGGCGGAGCTGCTCTTCGACAACCGGCTGCGGATCGGCGACACCTGTCTGTTCCGCTACGGCGTCGAGGACGGCACGGCCGGCGCGTCCAGCGAGTACGTGCGCGACTTCGGCTCTCCGGGCGGGCAGTACGCCCTGGAGGTGCGGTTCGCCGATGACGCACTGCCTGTGCGCTGCAACCGGTTCACCCAGCACTCGGCGGCGGCGCCGCGCAGCGGCCGTCAGGAACTGACGCTCAGCGAGCGCCATCTGTCGGTTCACATGGTCGAGCCGCGGGTGCGGTCGGGGATCGTGGGGATCGGGTGGGACTGGGAGTGATCGGCTGAGGCGGGGCTGAGGCGGGGCTGGGGCGCTGGGGCGCTGGCGGGACGTAAACGCTTACGTAATCGCTTGCGCAAGCGTTTACGTCTGCCCGTCCCGTGGGGTACGGTCCCGTCCAGAGCGTGCCCGGCCGGTGGGCTGGGGCGCGGGTGGGAGGAGGAACCCCATGGCGACCATGGTCGACGTGGCCCGCAGCGCGGGCGTATCCGTCGCGACGGTCTCGCACGTCCTCAACAACACCCGTACCGTGCGGCCGGCCACCCGCCAAGCAGTGCTCGATGCCATCGACGAGCTCGGCTACACGCCCAACTCGCTGGCGAGATCCCTGGTCACGGCGCGTACCCGGTCCATCGGGCTCGCGGTGTCGGCGATCAGCAATCCGTACTTCACAGAGATCCTGCAGGGCGTCGAAGCCGGAGCCCTGGAGCAGGGGTACAGCCTGCTGATCGCGGACCCGCACGACGATCCGGCGCACGAGCGCAAGGTGGTCCAACTGCTGCACGAGCGGCGGGTTGACGGCATGATCGTGGCGCCGTCGGTGCAGCCGGACGAGCTCATCGGCTACCTCGGGCGGCATGACGTACCGACGGTGTTCCTGGACCGGCTGGTCGACGAGGCTGCGACGCCCGGCTTCACGTTCGACCAGGTCTGCGCGGAGAACACCGAGCCCGTCAGGCAGCTGGTCACCCACCTCGCCGAGCTGGGCCACAAGAGGATCGGTCTGGTCGGCGGCCTGCCGGGGCTCAGCACCACGAGCGAGCGGATCTCGGGGTACCGGCACGGGCTCGCGTACGCGGGGCTCCCGTACGACGAACGTCTCGTCGTCTCCGGCAGCTCGGAGGCGGAGGGCGCCGAACGCGCGACCGGGGACCTGCTGTCCCTCCCGGCACCGCCGACGGCACTCGTCACCGCGAACAACACCATGACCATCGGCGCACTGCGAGCCCTGCGCGAGCGGGGTCTGTCGGTGCCCGACGACGTGGCCCTGTGCTGTTTCGACGACTTCTCCTGGGCGGACCTCTTCTCGCCCCGGCTCACCGTGATCTCCCAGCCCAGCAAGGAGATCGGGGCCCAGGCCGTACGGCTGCTCCTGGAGCGGCTGGCCTCCCCCGACCGTCCGGGCCGTACGCTCCGGCTGCCCTCCACCTTCGTTCACCGCACCTCGTGCGGCTGCCCCGAGAAAGGACCCGACTCGTGATCGTCGTCGCCGGTGAGGCCCTGATCGACCTGGTGCCGCAGGAGGCGGGCGCGCTCGCGGGACTGGATCCGCGCCGCGGCGGCGGCCCGTACAACACGGCGGTGGCTCTGGGCCGTCTCGGCTCGCCGGCCGCCTTCTGCTCCCGGGTGTCGTCCGATGCCTTCGGCGAGGCCCTGCTCGACGGGCTGCGCGAGGCGAATGTCGACGTGTCGTCCGTGCAGCGGGGCACGGAGCCGACGACGCTCGCCGTCGCGTCGATCGGCTCAGACGGCTCGGCCCGTTACTCGTTCTACGTCGAAGGCACGGCGGACCGGCTGTTCTCGGCTCCGGACCAACTCCCGCCCGGGACAAGGGCGGTGTCCTTCGGCACCTGTTCGCTGATCCTGGAGCCGGGCGCGAGCGCGTACGAGGAGCTGATGCGGGTCGCGTCCGCGCAGGGCGTGTTCACCGCGCTCGACCCGAACATCCGCTCCGTGCTGATCGCCGACGCGGACGCCTATCGGGCTCGGTTCAAGAGCTGGCTGCCCTCGGTGTCGCTGCTCAAGCTGTCCGAGGAGGACGCGGACTGGCTCGGCGGCACCCCGCGCGAATGGCTGGCGTCGGGCCCGGCGGCCGTCGTGGTCACGCACGGCGGTGACGGTCTGACCGTCTTCACCCGCGACGGCGCGGACCACTCCGTGCCGGGTGAACGGGTCGACGTGGTGGACACGATCGGTGCCGGCGACACGGTGAACGCGGCGCTGCTGCACGGCCTCGCCCGCCGCGACGCCCTGTCCGCGGCAGCGCTGGCAGACCTGGGCGCCGACGGCTGGAGCGAGCTGCTGCGCTATGCGGCACGCGCAGCGGCGATCACCTGCTCACGAGCGGGCGCGGAACCGCCGTACGCCCATGAGGTGGACGGCTTCTAGCGGGCTTGTCTGACGGCTGCGGGTTCATTGTGGCCGGCGGTTCCGCAGCGCCCCTTCAGGGGCGCGGGGCTGTGACATATGCGGCTCCGCCGCGGGGCGCGAGCAACCACAGCCAACCCGCAGCCGTCGAACCGCCTAACCAGCGGAGCGCGCCGTCGCCTTCCTGCGGCTCACAGCCTTCTTTGATGGTGCCTTCGCCGAACCCGCAGCGTCGCTGATCTTCTCCGGCTGCAGGATCTCGCGCAGGAACTTGCCGGTGTGGCTGGCCGGTACCCCCGCGACCTGCTCGGGCGTGCCCTCGGCGATGACGAGGCCGCCTCCGCTGCCGCCCTCGGGGCCCATGTCGACGACCCAGTCCGCAGTCTTGATGACATCGAGATTGTGCTCGATGACGATGACCGTGTTGCCCTTGTCGACCAGGTCCGAGAGGACCGAGATCAGCTTGCTGATGTCCTCGAAGTGCAGACCGGTGGTCGGCTCGTCCAGTACGTAGACCGTGCGTCCCGTCGACCGCTTCTGGAGTTCGGAGGCCAGTTTCACGCGCTGGGCCTCGCCTCCGGAGAGGGTCGGCGCGGGCTGGCCGAGGCGGACATAGCCGAGACCGACGTCGTTGAGGGTTCTCAGGTGTCGGGCGATCGCGGGCACGGCCTCGAAGAAGCTGTGGGCCTCCTCGATGGGCATGTCCAGGACCTCGGAGATGGACTTGCCCTTGTAGTGGACCTCCAGGGTCTCCCGGTTGTAGCGCGCCCCGTGGCAGACCTCGCAGGGGACATACACGTCCGGCAGGAAGTTCATCTCGATCTTGATGGTGCCGTCACCGGAGCAGTTCTCGCAGCGGCCGCCCTTGACGTTGAAGGAGAAGCGCCCCGGCATATAGCCGCGGACCTTCGCCTCGGTCGTCTCGGCGAACAGCTTGCGGACGTGGTCGAAGACTCCGGTGTACGTCGCCGGGTTCGACCGGGGCGTACGGCCGATGGGCGACTGGTCGACGTGTACGACCTTGTCGACGAGGTCGTCTCCGTCCACGCGCGTGTGCCGCCCGGGAACGTTCCGGGCGCCGTTCAGCTCGCGGGCCAGGTGGGTGTAGAGGATGTCGTTGACGAGCGTCGACTTTCCGGAGCCCGAGACGCCCGTGACGGCCGTGAGGACGCCCAGGGGGAAGGACACGTCGATGTCCTGGAGGTTGTTCTCGCGGGCGCCGTGCACGGTGAGTTTGCGGACCGGGTCGGCGGGGCGGCGGATCTCCGGGAGCGCGATCTCCTTCTTGCGCGCCAGATACTGCCCGGTCACTGACTCCGGGTTGGCCAGCAGCTCCTTCAGGGGGCCGCTGTGCACGACCTTGCCGCCGTGCTCCCCCGCGCCGGGGCCGATGTCCACGATCCAGTCGGCGACCTTGATCGTGTCCTCGTCGTGTTCGACGACGATGAGTGTGTTGCCCATGTCCCGCAGCCGGACCAGGGTCTCGATGAGGCGGTGGTTGTCGCGCTGGTGCAGGCCGATGGAGGGCTCGTCCAGCACGTACAGAACGCCTACGAGCCCGGAGCCGATCTGGGTGGCCAGGCGGATGCGCTGGGCCTCGCCGCCGGAGAGGGTGCCGGCCGCGCGGTTCAGCGAGAGGTAGTCGAGGCCTACGTCGACGAGGAACCGCAGCCGTTCGTTGACCTCCTTCAGGACGCGCTCGGCGATCTTCTTGTCGCGCGCGTTGAGCTTCATCTCGCCCAGGAATTCCGCGCAGTCGCTGATGGACATCGCGGAGACTTCGGCGATCGACTTGCCCAGGATGGTGACCGCGAGGATGAGGGGCTTCAGGCGTGTGCCCTCACAGGTGGGGCAGTGCACCTCGCGCATATAGCCCTCGAAGCGCTCGCGGCTCGCGTCGCTCTCGGCCTCGCTGTGCCGCCGCTTCACAAAGGGAACGGCCCCTTCGAAGGGCGTGGTGTAGACGCGCTCGCGCCCATAGCGGTTTCTGTACCGCACTTCGATCTGCGTCTTGTGCCCGTGCAGGAGGGCCTTTTTGGCGCGCTGCGGGAGGCCCGCGAAGGGGATGTCGGTCCGGAATCCCAACGCGTTGGCGAGGGCTCCGATCAGCCGCCCGAAGTAGTCCTTGGTGTGCCCGTGGGACCAGGGGTGGATGGCTCCCTCGTCGAGGGACTTCTCCTCGTCGGGGACGATCAGCTCGGGGTCGACCTCCATGCGCGTACCGATACCCGTGCACTCCGGGCAGGCGCCGAAGGGCGAGTTGAAGGAGAAGGAGCGGGGCTCCAACTCCTCGAAGGACAGGTCGTCGTACGGGCAGTAGAGGTGCTCCGAGTACATGCGCTCGCGCTCGGGGTCGTCCTGAGGGAGGTCGACGAAGTCGAGTACGACCATGCCGCCGGACAGGCCGAGCGCGGTCTCCACGGAGTCCGTGAGGCGGCGCTTGGCGCCCTCCTTCACCGTGAGGCGGTCGACGACCACCTCGATGGTGTGCTTCTCCTGCTTCTTCAGCTTCGGCGGTTCGGAGAGCTGGATCGTCTCTCCGTCGACCCGGGCGCGGCTGTAACCCTTGGTCTGGAGATCACCGAAGAGGTCGACGAACTCGCCCTTGCGCTCACGCACCAGGGGCGACAGGACCTGGAAACGGCTCCCTTCGGGCAGCTCCAAGACCCTGTCCACGATCGCCTGTGGCGACTGGCGCGAGATGGGGCGGCCGCACTCAGGGCAGTGCGGCTTGCCGATGCGCGCGAAGAGCAGGCGGAGGTAGTCGTAGACCTCGGTGATGGTGCCGACCGTCGAGCGCGGGTTGCGCGAGGTCGACTTCTGGTCGATGGAGACAGCCGGCGACAGTCCCTCGATGAAGTCGACATCCGGCTTGTCCATCTGCCCGAGGAACTGCCGGGCGTACGAGGACAGCGACTCGACGTACCTCCGCTGTCCTTCGGCGAAGATCGTGTCGAACGCGAGCGAGGACTTGCCCGACCCGGACAGACCCGTGAAGACGATGAGCGAGTCGCGCGGGAGGTCGAGCGAGACGTTCTTGAGGTTGTGCTCGCGCGCCCCACGGACGATGAGACGGTCGGCCACGCCGGTCCGCACCTTTCTTGAGAGAAGTGACAGGGGCGGGGCCCCCGTCTTTTTTCAGACTAGGGGGAGCCACTGACAGCGCCGGTTGGTTTCCCTGGTTGGTAACAATCCCGGGCCATCCAGCATGCCCGACGCCGCGCCTGAGCCTATAGCACGCGCATTCGATTTGCAGGGGCGGTCCGCCACCTTCACCCGAACGTGTTGCGAGGCTAGGGTCGTTGCCATGAACGATCATGTGCGCGACCTGGCGTCAGTACGTGACGCGACCGAACGGCTGCTCACCGCAGCGGCCAAACTCGACGATGCCTCCGTGGCCGAGCCGTCCCGGCTGCCCGGCTGGAGCCGCGGCCACATCCTGGCTCACCTCGCCCGCAACGCGGACGCGCTCGTGAACGTCCTCGAAGGGCGCCCCATGTACGCCTCGGCCGACGCCCGCGACACCGACATCGAGCGGGACGCGCCCAGGCCGCTGGACGTCCAGCTCGCCGACGTACGCGAGAGCGCGGCCCGCTTCCAGGCGACGGGCGCCGCGCCTGCGGACTGGTCCCGCACGGTGCTGCTGCGCAACGGCGTCACTGACGCGGCATCCCGGGTGCCGTTCCGGCGGTGGGTCGAGGTGGAGCTGCATCACGTCGATCTGGGGATCGGGTACGAGCTGGAGGATCTGCCGGAGGAGTTCACTGAACGGGAGATCGGCTTCCTCGCCGAACGCTTCACCGGGCATCCCGAAGTGCCGCCCACACGCGTCACGGACGGCACGCGCGCGTGGAGCACGGGAAGAGTGGCGACCGAGCCGGAGATCACCGTCACAGGGCGCCAGGCGGACCTCCTCGGCTGGCTCTGCGGCCGCCGCGACGGATCCGTGCTGACCACCGAAGGCGGACCGCTCCCCGCACTCCCCCCGCTATAGGCTGAACAACATGACGTACAGCGGAGCGGTGAAGGTCGGCGGCCCTGCGGATGTGCACGAGTTGCAGGACCTGATGATCTCCAAGGTCGCGGTCGGCCCGATGGACAACAACGCCTATCTGCTGCGCTGCCGGGCCACCGACGAACAGCTGCTGATCGACGCGGCCAACGACGCCGGGACACTGCTCACGCTGATTGGAGCCGACGGCATCGCGTCCGTGGTCACCACTCATCGGCACGGCGACCACTGGCAGGCACTCGCGGAGGTCGTCGCGGCCACGGGCGCGCGTACGCACGCGGGTCGGGACGACGCGGAGGGCATTCCCGTACCGACCGACGTCCTGGTCGACGACGGCGACACGATCCGGGTGGGGCGCGTGGAGCTGACCGCGCGCCACCTGGTGGGACACACGCCCGGCTCGATCGCGCTCGTCTACGACGATCCGCATGGGCATCCCCATGTCTTCACGGGTGACTGTCTTTTCCCCGGTGGCGTCGGCAACACCCGTAAGGATCCAAAGGCGTTCGTCAGCCTGATCCACGATGTGGAGACGAAGATCTTCGACGTGCTGCCGGACGAGACATGGGTCTACCCGGGGCACGGCAACGACACCACGTTGGGCGCGGAGCGGCCGCATCTGCCGGAATGGCACGCTCGGGGCTGGTGAACTGCCCGGCTTCGGCAGTGAGTTGGTGATCCGGTTGTTCGTCGGGCGCGGCTTGGCGCTGGCGACTCGTCCACCGGGGACGCGCGTGTCGCGGGCGCGCGCCGTCGCGCGCCCCGTGTGAACCGAGCGCACACGCCGGTGTCACGCACGCGCTCCCGGCGCACGTGGCGGCGCGGTCCACTGGAGGCAGCCCGCGCAGGAAGACGGCTCCTGAGCGGAGGGGCAGCCGGCCACCCGATCCCCGCCCTCGGGCCGGCGGCCCACCACGGTGGCGGCCGGTCGACGTCCGGCGGCCGGCCACCACCGTGGCGTCACGGGAACACCTGCGGCTGGCTCTCGAGAACCGGGCCCGCCCTGTGCGGCCCAGGCGTCAGGCTTCCGCCCGACCCGCTCCCACCAGCGCCGCGACCCGTTCGACCCCGAACACATAACCCTGCACGCCACAGCCCGCGATGACCCCGTCGGCACGAAGCGAAACATACGAGTGGTGCCGGAACTCCTCACGCTTGTGGATGTTGGAGATGTGGACCTCCAACACGGGCATGTCGTCACAGGTGTTGAGGGCGTCCAGGATCGCGACGGAGGTGTGCGAGTAGGCGCCGGGATTGATCACGATGCCGGCATGGTTCCGACGGGCCACGTGGATCCAGTCGACCAACTCGCCCTCGTGGTTGGACTGTCGGAAGTCCACCGTGCCGCCGTACGTGGCCGCCGCCTTGGCGCACATCACCTCGATGTCGGCGAGTGTGTCCGAGCCGTAGATCTCCGGCTGGCGCTGCCCCAGGAGGTTGAGGTTGGGGCCGTTGAGGATCATGATCGGGGCGGTGGCGAGGGTGCGGGGCACTGCTCCTCCGGTTCTGTCGGCTGGTCGGTCGCCCGAGGGAGCCTTTCAGCTCTGCTGCTCGGGTCTGCTGCTCGGACTCGGTTTATCACGGTGCGCCGAAGCGGTGACGGCTCGTACGCTCCGGTCATGACGCCACCGACCTATCCGCCCAAGCCGTCGCCCGGCGACCGCATCGCCGTCATCTCGCCGTCCGCGGGGCTCCCCGGTCTCTTCCCGCTCCCCTACGAACTGGGCCTGGAGCGGCTGCGCAAGGAGTACGGCCTCGAACCGGTCGAGTACCCGACGACCCGCATGATGGGCGCGACACCTCGCGCGCGGGCCGACGACATCCACGCGGCGTTCGCCGATCCGACGGTCAAGGCGGTCTTCGCGTCGATCGGCGGCGACGACCAGATCACCGTACTTCCGCTGCTGGACCGGGAGTTGATCCGCGCGAACCCAAAGCCGTTCTTCGGCATGAGCGACAACACGAACCTGCTGATGTTCCTGCGCAACACGGGCATCGTCGGCTATCACGGCGCGCCGGTGATGACCGCGCTGGGCCGCCCGGTCGCCATGGACCCCTTGACGGCGGAGTCGCTGCGGGCGGCGCTGTTCACGTCGGGCGAGTACGAGTTGAAACCCGCCGACCGCTGGAACGACGTCAACCGTGACTGGGCGGACCCTGCGACCTTCGACGCCGAACCGGAGATGCTGCCTGGCACCGGATGGACGTGGGTGAACCCCGACCGGGTGGTGGAGGGCCGCAGTTGGGGCGGCTGTCTGGAGATCGTCGGCTGGCTGCTGATGGCCGACCGGGAGATCCCGCGCGATCTCTCTGAGTTCGACGGCGGAGTGCTGCTCATGGAGACGTCGGAGGAGATGCCGAGCGGCGAGGAAGTCTTCCGCACCCTGCGGAACATGGGCGAACGCGGGCTGCTCCAGCGCTTCTCCGCGCTTCTGATGGGCCGGGCCAAGGCCTGGTCCTTTGAGCGTCCCAATAGCCCTGAGGAGGGCGCCCGTTACGCCACCGAACAGCGTGAGGCCGTCCTGCGCGCCCTGCGCGTGTACGCCCCCGACATGACGATCGTCTTCGACGTGGACTTCGGTCACACCGATCCGCAACTGGTCGTCCCCTACGGGGGCTTGGTCCGCGTGGACGGCCCGGCCCGGCGCATCACGGTCACGTACTGATCGGAGGCCGAGCCTCCGCCCGCGCGGCGGCTCGCGGCGGCCGCCTCAGCGCACGTCGCCCTCTGGGAGGGGCGGATGCAGGACGGAAGCGAGCACCGGGAGCGGCCGTCGGCAGGGCGCCGAACTTCGCTCCCGGCGCCAAGTGGCCTCGGGGCAGTGATGCACGCCCCGAGGCCGCTTAGTTGTCGCTGCTTTCAACGCCGTCAGGCTCAGGCCTCGATGCTGTCCTTCGGAGTGCCTTCGGTCTCCTTCTGGGCCGCCTCGGCCGCCGCCTGCTTCTTGGAGGCCATCAGGCTGGTGATCGTGGTGATGATCAGGACCGCGCAGATCACACCGAGCGAGACCGGTATGGAGATCTCGGGGACGTGGACGCCGGACTCGTGCAGCGCGTGCAGCACGAGCTTGACGCCGATGAAGCCGAGGATGACCGACAGACCGTACGACAGGTGGACCAGCTTCTTCAGCAGGCCGCCGATCAGGAAGTACAGCTGCCTGAGGCCCATCAGCGCGAACGCGTTGGCCGTGAACACGATGTACGGGTCCTGGGTCAGGCCGAAGATCGCCGGGATCGAGTCGAGCGCGAAGAGCACGTCCGTCATACCAATGGCGAGCATCACGACCAGCATCGGCGTCATGACCCGCTTGCCGTTCTGCTGGATCCACAGCTTGGTGCCGTGGTAGCGGTCGGCGACCCCGAAGCGCTTCTCGACGGCCTTGAGGAGCTTGTTCTCCTCCCACTCCTCCTCGGGCTCGTCGGCCCTGGCCTCCTGGATCAGCTTCCAGGCGGTGTAGATGAGGAACGCGCCGAATATGTAGAACACCCACGAGAAGCTCGCGATGATCGCGGCGCCCGCTGCGATGAAGATCGCCCGGAGCACGAGGGCTATCAGCACGCCGACGAGCAGGACCCGCTGCTGGTACTGCGAGGGCACCGAGAACTTCGCCATGATCAGGACGAAGACGAAGAGGTTGTCGACGCTCAGCGATTTCTCGGTGATGAAGCCGGCGAAGAACTCTCCGGCGGGCTGGCCGCCCGAGAAGACGAGCAGACCGAGTCCGAAGAGCACGGCAAGGACGATCCAGACGACCGTCCAGATCCCGGCTTCCTTGATCGATACGTCGTGGGGTTTGCGGCCGATGAAGAAGTCGACCGCGATGAGGGCGGCAAGGCCCACGATGGTCAGGACCCAAAGGGTCGTCGAAACATCCACTGCGCCTCCGGCAGTACGTAACGGCAAATGTCAGCGTCGTCGCTGCCGGAGGTCTCTTCCACCCGGGGCTCCTGGGACGCAATGAGCGCCTGTTGCCTTCGGGCCGACGCCCCGGGATCTGGCCAGATCCGTATTGACGGGTACGCCGCAGTAGGTAGGGAGTACTCCCCTCCGCACGAAGAACAGTACCCCAATCACCAAGGATTGGTAAAGAGATTGGCAAAGGAAAGGACAAATGCACTGGTCAGACGGCTTGACCAAGGCTTGGGACGACACGCGGCACTGAGCGTGACCCGTCAGGCGACGGACTCCGCGGAGCGTCAGCGGTTCCAGGTGCGGCGGGCCTCCGCGACCTGAGTGAGGACGTGATGGAGCACCTGACTGCCGGGCGGTACGAGCGAGGGCTCGTACGTCCACGCATGCCCGACCCAGGGGTCGGCGAGGTGGTCGTCGGGCACGGGGGTGAGGCGCAGAAGCGAGCGCCAGAGCGGGTCGAGCAGCGGTCCGTACGCGGCGGCGTCCTCCCGGTCGGCCACCAGCATGAGGTGGACGCCGACGGCCGGTCCCTCGTCCGCGAGGTAGCGCAGCTGGGTCACCGCACGGTCGTCGAAACCGTGCGGGAAGTCATTGACGATCAGCAGCTGCTCGGCCGTGTCGAGGTCGGGCGGCAGTGAGTCGGCCGCGCCTGCGCGGATCGCCATCTGCACGAGGTCGACGCGCTGGGTGAGCCTGGCCAGGACATCGGTGACACCTGCGGCGCCGACGGCGGGCGGGCTGTGGAGCACACCGGTCTGGACGAGCGGGGCGAGCGACGAGGCGCCGGAACCCGCCGGGTCGATGACGTGCACCGTGTACTCGCCCGCCGGGTACACGGCGAGCAGCCGGGCGGCAAGCGCCACCGCTGTGTCCACGGCGAGGCGGCGCAGTTCATCGGAGTCGGCGAGCGAGCCGTCGAGGGATCCGGCACGGCCGCTGTCGATCCACAGGCCACGCTCCAGCGGCAGCCGCACCAGCATCGGGATGCTCAGGCCGGAACTCTCGGGCAGCTGGAGGTCGCCGAGGCGCAGGGCCATGGGGATCTCCATCGGTACGCGGTATCCCTGCCAGACGGGGTTGTCCCAGCGCGCGAACGCCGGGGGCAGCGCGGGCTCGACGACTTCGGCTTCGGCGCTGAGCTGGGCGAGGTCACGGTCGAGCGCGGCCCTGGCCTGGTCGACGAGCTGGGAATGCTTGGCGCGGGCCGTCTCACGCGCGGCGTCCGCCTGTCCGCCTATGCGGCTGCGCGGGTCGGACAGGACCTTGTCGAGCTCCTGTTCCATACGTGAGTCGGCGAAGTCGACGGCGCTGCGATAGGCGGCCGTGGTGCGGGCCAAGTCCTCGAACATGCCCCACACCTGGTTGTAGAGCCGCTCCTCCATGGACCAGCCGGTCGCGTCGCCCGCGACGGGCTGCGCGGGCTGTCCGGGCTGGGCCGGTGGCGCGGTCGGCGGGGGTGACGGAGGCGCGGCGGCCTGCCGGGCGGGGTGGCTGTAGTTGACCGGACCACCGCTTCCTGGCATGGAAGGCTGCGTGGCGGCGGCCGGATCCGGCTGAGCGGGTCCTCCGGAGTAGCCGGCCTGCTGCGATATGTGCCCGGCGGCGCCCTGAGGGGTGGGGCCGCCCTGGTCGGGGCCCAGCGCGGATGCCGCGGTGTGCCGGGAGCGGTCGCCGTCGGCCGTGCGCGGCGGAGACGCGGCCACCGAGCGTGCCAGGCCGCGGGCCACCGCTTCGTTGATGTCGTTCGCGAGTTGGGGTGCCTGGGGCAGCCCTTGGTCGGTGAGGAGTTCGGCGAGGCCTCCCGCGTACCCCTGGCCGACCGCGCGCACCTTCCAGGCACCCTGCCTGCGGTACAGCTCAAGAGCGACGACGGCCGTCTCGGCGTCGAGGCCCGTGATCGTGTAGCTGGCGATCTCGGTCCCGTCGAGTCCGGTGACCGCCACGAAGGGGGCGGCGACGGAGCCGAACCGGGCCGGGCCTCCGACTCCGGTCGGCAGTGCGAGGAGCACACTGACCCGGTGCACGGCCTCGGGGAGGGCGTCCAGGTCGAAGGCGAGACGGTGGTCGGCCGCCGCCTGCTTGGAGACCTCCAGGCCGGGCAGTGTGGGCGATCCGGGATGGGCCACCCACTCGACGCCCTGCACCTTGCCCTTCTCGTCGCTGAGCGTGGCCCCCGCCACGATCGGCTTCCCGGCGGACACCCGGACCTCGAGTCGGGCTTGGGGCAGCGGATGGTTCTGTCCCCGCACCAGCTCGGCCGTCATCGCCTTCTCCCCCTCGTTTCGTCTGCGCCGGGCTGTCTAGAGGTGCGGCAGGATCGCGGGCATCAGGTCCTGGAACGTACGGCCGTTGGCCGGCGTACCCAGTGCGGTCATCTGCCATCCGGTGCCCGCGCGGTGCACCTTCGCCATGATCTGCGCCGTGTACTGGCCGCCGCCCGCGAGTGTGTAGCGGGCGAGCTCCTGGCCGTTGGTCTCGTCGACCAGCCGGCAGAACGCGTCCTGTACCTCCTGGAACGTCTGCCCCGTGAAGGAGTTCACGGTGAAGACGATCTGGTCGATGTGGACCGGGATGCGTGCGAGGTCGACGAGGATGGCCTCGTCGTCGCCGCCCTGGCCGACACCGCCGACGAGGTTGTCCCCGGTGTGGCGCACGGAGCCGTCGTCGCTGACGAGGTGACGGAAGAACACCACGTCGACCGGCTGCTTGTCCGCGAAGAGCACGGCCGAGGCGTCGAGGTCGATCTCCCGGGTGCGCGAGCCGAACAGGCCGCGACGCGGGGCCGCCTGCCAGCCGAGCCCCATGCGCACCGCGGTCAGGGTGCCTCCGTCGTTCTTCTGCAGACTGATGGCCTGACCCTTGGTCATGTTGACCGTCACGCGCTGTTCCCCTCTCGAACGTCCCCTGTTGCCGCAGAAACCTGCGGTTGACCAGCAACCCTACGCAGGGGCACTGACAGTGCCGAAGCCTGCCCCACACTTTGTGTCGGTCTTGCAACACAGCGCGCCATCCGCGGTGGTCAGGCGATGCCCGCCTCCTTCATCTGGCGTAGTTCCTTCTTCATCTCCGAGACCTCGTCGCGCAGCCGGGCGGCGATCTCGAACTGCAGGTCCGCGGCCGCCGCGCGCATCCGCTCCGTCATCTCCTCGATCTGCGCGGCGAGTTCGGCGGCGGGGCGGTCGGTGGGCACGGTCTCCTTGGCCTTGCCCTTGGCGGTCTTGGCTCCCTTGGCGGCCTGCGAACCGAGCGCGGGCACCGGGGCCTTGGCTCCCTTGCCGTCCTTCAGGTTGCGATAGCCCGTGCCAAGCAGCTGCTCCGTGTCGACGTCCTCGCGGGCGATCTGCGCAACGATGTCGTTGATCTTCTTTCGGAGGGGCTGCGGGTCGATGCCCCTCTCCTTGTTGTACGCGACCTGCTTCTCCCGGCGGCGGTTGGTCTCCTCGATGGCCTTCTCCATCGCTGGGGTGATCCTGTCGGCGTACATGTGGACCTGGCCGGAGACGTTGCGCGCCGCGCGGCCGATGGTCTGGATCAGTGAGGTGCCAGAGCGCAGGAAGCCCTCCTTGTCGGCGTCGAGGATCGCCACCAGGGAGACCTCGGGCAGGTCGAGGCCCTCCCTCAGGAGGTTGATGCCGACCAGGACGTCGAACTCTCCGGCACGCAGTTCCCGCAGCAGTTCGACTCGGCGCAGCGTGTCGACGTCGCTGTGCAAGTAGCGCACCTGGATGCCCAGTTCGAGGAAGTAGTCGGTGAGGTCCTCGGCCATCTTCTTGGTGAGTGTGGTGACCAGGACCCGCTCGTCCTTCTCGGTGCGCTTGCGGATCTCGTGCACCAGGTCGTCGATCTGGCCCTCGGTGGGCTTGACCACGACCTCCGGGTCGACGAGGCCGGTGGGGCGGATGATCTGCTCGACATGGCCGTCGGAGCGGGAGAGTTCGTACTGTCCCGGCGTTGCCGACAGGTAGACGGTCTGTCCGATGCGCTCCTGGAACTCCTCCCACTTCAGGGGGCGGTTGTCCAGGGCGGAGGGCAGCCGGAAGCCGTGGTCGACGAGCGTGCGCTTACGGGAGGCGTCGCCTTCGTACATGGCACCGATCTGCGGCACGGTGACGTGCGACTCGTCGATGACCAGCATGAAGTCGTCCGGGAAGTAGTCGAGGAGGGTGTTGGGCGGGGAGCCGGGCTCGCGGTCGTCGAAGTGCATCGAGTAGTTCTCGACGCCGGAGCAGGAGCCGATCTGGCGGAGCATCTCCAGGTCGTACGTCGTGCGCATGCGCAGCCGCTGGGCCTCCAGGAGCTTGCCCTGCTTCTCCAACTCGGCGAGGCGCTCCTCGAGTTCCTTCTCGATGCCGTTGACGGCCTTTTCCATGCGCTCCGGGCCCGCCACGTAGTGGGATGCCGGGAAGACGTACAGCTGCTCGTCGTCGCTGATGACCTCGCCGGTGAGCGGATGCAGCGTGGAGAGGGCCTCGATCTCGTCGCCGAACATCTCGATGCGGACGGCCAGTTCCTCGTAGACCGGGAAGATCTCGATGGTGTCGCCGCGGACCCGGAAGGTGCCCCGGGCGAAGGCCATGTCGTTACGCGTGTACTGGATGTCGACGAAGCGGCGCAGCAGCTGATCCCGGTCGATCTCGTCGCCGATCTTGAGGGCGACCATGCGGTCGACGTACTCCTGCGGTGTGCCGAGGCCGTAGATGCAGGAGACCGAGGCGACCACGACGACATCACGGCGGGTGAGCAGCGAGTTGGTCGCGGAGTGGCGCAGGCGCTCGACCTCCTCGTTGATCGAGGAGTCCTTCTCGATGTAGGTGTCCGACTGCGGGACGTATGCCTCGGGCTGGTAGTAGTCGTAGTACGAGACGAAGTATTCGACCGCGTTGTTCGGCAGGAGCTCTCGGAACTCGTTGGCCAGCTGGGCGGCCAGGGTCTTGTTCGGCGCCATCACGAGGGTGGGGCGCTGGAGCTTCTCGATCATCCACGCGGTGGTCGCGGACTTGCCGGTGCCGGTCGCGCCAAGAAGGACTACGTCCTTCTCACCTGCGCGAATGCGCCGCTCAAGCTCGGCGATGGCAGCGGGCTGGTCGCCGCTGGGCGAGTAGGGGCTGACGACCTCGAAGGGCGCCACCGTGCGTTCGATCTTGGATACGGGCCGCATGGAATCCACCGTACGACTCCGCACTGACAACCGGGTCGTCTCACCAGCGCTGCGGGGTCCTGGAGCCGGGGCGGTCGGGGCGGCGGCGCGGGCGGGTCGTGGGCCGACGGCCGGTGTGGCGGACCATGTGGGCGGGGATTCCGGGCTTCTTCTGGGCGGGGCTCCACTCGGGCTTGCCCATGACCATCAGCGGGTCGAACATCACGACGGCGCCGGCCAGCAACAGGAACGTGAGAGGGCCGATCAGCATGGGGGCCAGCAGGGCCGCGGGCGAGTCACCGGCAGGGACGTTGGTGGTGCCGTGCAGATGGACGCTGAGCGCGGCCATGCCTGTGTAGTGCATGCCGCTGACGGCGAGGCCCATGACGAGGCTCGCGCCCACGCTCCACAGGAAGCCGCGGACCTGGCCCGCCGCCCAGAGCGCCGCGGTCGCGGCCGCGACGGCTATGACTACTGAGGCGGCGACGGTGAAGGTGTTGTACTCGAGCTTTCCGTTTAGTCGCATTCCGGCCATGCCCAGGTAGTGCATCGAGGCGATACCTAGGCCGGTGATGGTGCCTCCGGTGAACAGGGCAGTTCCGGAAGCCCCCTTGTAGCCGACGATGAAGATCCCGATGCCGACCATGAGGATGGCGACGCCGAGGCTCGCGAACGTGATCGGCTTGTCGTAGTGGATGGGGGTCTCCTGGACGGAGAAACCCATCATCGCTATGAAGTGCATGGTCCAGATGCCGGAGCCGATCGCCGCGGAGCCCAGCGCGAGCCAGCCGGGCCGCCAGGAGTGGGCGACCAGCATCGATCTGGTGGTGCAGCGCAGGCCGAGCGCACCACCGAGGCAGGCCATGAGGTACGCCACCAGCGGTGTGACGAGTCCGTAGCTGAATCCGTCGACCGTGCCCTGCATGCGCGGCTGCCCTTCCGCCCTGTTGCGTCCCGGAATTTCGTGCAATGCCCCCGTCCCAGGACCGCCATGGCGACCAGGGTTGACGCAGAGAGTATGACCCCCTCCGGAGCCCTCGAACGATTTTCCGGCAAAGAAACACGGCCTTGCCTCAGTTGTGCGGCACTGGTGATCGCCGTCGGGCAACTCCGTTCAATCTGTGGCCATCCTGTACCTCCCTCCTGTTGACACTCCGCTGTCACGCTGGAGCGGCCCGTGACCACAGACGCAAGGAGTACGCATGCATGCGCGCGCTGCCGCCGGCACGACCACAGCACTCCTGGGAGCCGCCGCCCTTGTTCTGCCCCTCTCCCCCGCTCACGCCGCGGTGGGCGACGACCAGCCGCTGGTCGTCGCCCACCGCGGTGCTTCCGCCTACGCCCCGGAGAACACCCTGGCCGCCGTCGACAAGGCGGCGGAGCTGGGCTTCCGCTGGGTCGAGAACGACGTCCAGCGCACCAAGGACGGCGAGCTCGTGGTGATCCACGACGACAACCTGGCGCGTACGACCAATGTCGAGGAGGTCTTCCCCGGCCGGGCTCCGTGGAAGGTCGCGGACTTCACCGCGGCGGAGATCGCGCGCCTGGACGCGGGCAGCTGGTTCAGTGCCGAGTACGCGGGCGCGCGCGTGCCGACGCTGAAGCAGTACATGAACCGGGTTTCACGCAACCACCAAAAGCTCGTGCTGGAGATCAAGAAGCCCGAGCTCTACCCGGGCATCGAGAAGGAGACCCTCAAGGTCCTCAGCAACGAGGGCTGGCTGGGTCCGCACCACGTACGGAGCAAGCTGGTCATCCAGAGTTTCAGCGCGGACACCGTACGGACCGTGCATGAGCTGCGGCCCGACATCAAGACGGGCTTCCTGGGCACGCCGGCGGTCGCGGATCTGCCCGCGTACGCGAAGTTCGCCGACCAGATCAACGCGACGCACACATCCATCTCGGCCGACTACGTCTCCTCGATCCACGCGCTCCGGGGACCGCACGGCAGGCCGCTGGAGATCTTCACATGGACCGTCGACACCGCGGACGGCGCGCGCCGCGTCGCGGACTTCGGTGTGGACGGCATCATCACGAACAAGCCGGACGTGGTCCGGGCGGCGCTGAACGAGCTCTGAGGCTCTCGACCGAAGCGCTCACCGGTGGCGCGGACGCCGCTCGCGTCCGCGCCACCGGCATTGTCAGTGGTGCGCCGTACGGTGGAGCGCATGAACAGCCATGGGCAGAACGAGCAGCGGGTGGTGTGGGCGGTCGTCAGCAGCGACATCGGTCCGCTGCTGCTGGCCGCGACCGGCGAGGGCCTGGTCAACGTCGTCTTCCACGCCACGGACGCGGTGCGCGACAAGGCGCTCGACCGACTGCAGTCCCGGCTCGGCACCAAGCCCGTCGAGGCACCCGACTCCCCGCTGCTGGCCGAGGCGATACGCCAGCTTCAGGCGTACTTCGCGGGTGACCGGTACGACTTCGAGCTGCCGCTGGACTGGTCCCTGATCTCCGGGTTCAACCGCCAGGTGCTGCACGAGCTGGCGTCCGGCGTTCCGTACGGGAAGGTCGTGGGGTACGGCGACCTGGCCGACCGCGTGGGTCAGCCGGGCGCTGCGCAGGCCGTGGGGATGGCCATGGGCGCCAATCCGCTGCCGGTCGTCGTGCCGTGCCACCGGGTCGTCGAGAGTGACGGCGGCATCGGCGGCTTCGGGGGCGGGCTGGAGACGAAGCGGAAGCTGCTGGCACTGGAAGGGGTGCTGCCGGAGCCGCTGTTCTGAGGGCGTCCCGAATTCGGAAGACCGAGTTGGGAAAAGGGGGGAGACTGCGCCGGTGACCACATCCTTCACACGTGTGCACGCGTCCGGCACGGCGAGTTCACCATGAGCGCCGTCGAGCGGCAGACCACCGTGCCTGGCGACGCGGTAGCGCTGTCAGCACTGCAGCGCCGTACGTCCGCTGTGCTCATCGCCAGTCAGATCCTGGGCGGGCTCGGCGTCGCCACGGGCATCGCGCTCGCCGTCGTACTGGCCGAGGACATCAGCGGCACGGAGTCGCTGGCGGGACTCGCGCCCACCGCGACCGTCACGGGGACGGCGGTGCTCTCCATGCCGCTGGCCGCGCTGATGACCGCGCGCGGTCGTCGCCCGGGGCTCGTACTGGCCTATCTCATCGGTGCCTTGGGCGCGGGCCTCTGCGTGATCGCCGCTGCCGTCGGCAACTTCCCGCTGCTGTTGCTCGGCATGGCGGCGTTCGGCGCGGCCTCGTCCGCGAATCTGCAGGCACGCTTCGCGGCCGCCGACCTCGCCGAGCCCCAGCGACGGGCCCGGGCCATCTCGAACGTCGTATGGGCCACCACCATCGGTGCGGTCCTCGGCCCCAACATCGCCGCACCAGCGGGGCGCAGCGTCTCCGGGCTCGGCATACCGGAGACGGCGGGCCCCTTCCTGTGGGCGTCCGGAGTCTTCCTCCTCTCGGCGCTCGTGGTCACCGTGCTGCTGCGCCCCGATCCACTCCTCACCGCCCGCGCGCTCGCACCGGTCGCGGAGCAGTCCGCGGAGGCGCGCTCCATACGGGCCGGGCTGGCCGCGGTACGGGCCTCTTCGCGCGCCCGTCTCGCCTTGGTGACGGTTGCCGTTTCGCACACGGCGATGGTCTCGGTCATGTCGATGACGCCGGTCGACCTGGATCACCATGGCGCGAGCATCGATCTGATCGGACTGGTCATCAGCGTCCATATCGCGGGCATGTACGCGTTCTCGCCGATCATGGGGCGGTTGTCGGACCGGTTCGGGCGCTACTCGGTGATAGGCCTCGCCGTGGGGCTGCTGGCCTGCGCGGCGCTGCTCGCGGGCACCGCGGGCGGCAGTCACTGGCAGAGCGCCGCCGGGCTGTTCCTGCTGGGCCTCGGCTGGTCGGCCGGCCTCGTCTCGGGTTCCGCACTTCTCACGGACTCCGTGCCCCAGCCAGCGCGCGCCGCCGCACAGGGGCTGTCCGACCTGACCATGAACACCTCGGCGGGCGTCGGCGGCGCGGCGGCGGGCCTCATCGTCGCGCAGGCGGGCTACGGCTGGCTCAACCTCATCGCCGCCTGCCTGCTTCTGCCGCTGGGCGCACTGGCGCTGTTCACCCGCGGCAAGCGCAAGGCAGGCACGGCGATATCCGACGAAGCGATATCCGGCTAGGCGATATCCGACTAGTCGTAGTGCCGCGCCTCAAAGATGTTTCCGTCCGGGTCCCGGAAGTAGAAGCTGCGCTTGGCCATTCCGCGGGCGCCGAAAGCGTCGTACGAGAAGTCCGAGACCGGGACGGCCCGCTCCTCGAGACGAGCGCGGAGCGCGTCGAAGTCCTCACCGGGGAGGGACAGGCATACGTGGTTGACCGGGTGGCCGGCGCTTTCCACCGCCCCGGGGACGGCGTCCATGCGTGCGGCCAGCGGCAGGGGTGCGAGGTCGAAGATGGTTTCGTCATTGAGGCGTACAGAAGGGAACGACGCCGTCCCCGCGGCGAATTCGGTGACCCTGAGGGGCTCCATGCCGAGCGTCTTCTCGTAGAAGTCGGCCGAGGCGACGGGGTCGCGCACCCAGAGGACGACGTGGTCGAGACGTATCGAGTTGTCCGTCATGCTCCCAGGCTGGGGCCCCCTTCCGGCCGCCGCAAGGGTTTGGCCGGACAGGCCGCCCGCCAGGTGGGCGGGAGGCCTCGGACAGACACGTGACGGCCGCTCTTTCCAGCCGCCGCTTCGGAGTTACGGCTTGCGCCCCCACGCCGAGATCAGCGGTGCCGTGGCCAGGTCCATGGCGCCTGCCGCCACGTTCGCCAGGTGTCGGTCGATGTCCTGGGCGGTGACGTGGCCCGCCGCGACGAGTTGGTCGCGGACCTGGCGGACCGTCCCGGTTTCCAGGGCGGCGCAGGCGGGCGAGGTGATCGGGAAGTACGCGTCGGCCTCCACGTGTCGCAGTCCGGCCTCGCGGAGCAGCCGTGGTAGCCGACGGCCGTACGCGAGATCGGCGCCGCGTTCGGCGAGCAGTTGGCGGAAGGCGTGGCGCAGCCGGTTGGCCAGTTGCTGCTCGGTACCGCGCTCGTCGGGCCAGAGCAGCGGTTGCAGGGATGGGTCGGCGTCCTCCACCAGGAGCCGTCCGCCGGACCGCAGGGCTCGGATCATCGACCGCAACGCCCTTTCCCTGTGCGGCACATGGGACAGTACGAGCCGGGCGTGCACGAGGTCGAAGCCGTCGCCCGGCGGCTCATCCACACTCACGTCGTGAACGCGCACCTCGACCGGTGCCCGGGTGGCCGAGGCCGCCCACGAGGTGTCGATGTCGGTCGCGACGACTCGTCCGGTGGGGCCGACCTTCTTGGCCAGCCAGGACACCACGGATGTGCCGCCCGCGCCGACCTCCCAGCAGCGCCAGCCGGATCCGATGCCGAGCTGCTCGATGTGGCGGAACGTCGTGGGGTCGAAGAGGGTGGCGAGGGCCTCGAAGCGCTGCCCCGCCTCGGTCTGCCGGTTGTCGAGGAGATACCCGTCGGTTCGCGTCATGCGTGAATCATCCCAGTTGTCCCGCTTATCCGTGATGGGTGACGCTCCCGGCGACGCACGTCAGGACTACCGGAGCGGAATGTTCCGTTCCCACAGGCTTTCCCCGCCGTCGAAGCAGCCTGGCAGACTGGCCGCGGCGGGCGCAGAGTGCGGCGCGAGGAGATCCACGAGGAGATTCCAGATGTCGATGGCAGGGAATCTACGGAAGGTCACGGGCCTGGGCAGGGTCAGCGGCCTTCGCAAGGTGGCGCGGCTGACACGGCGGCGCCCCCGTGTGGACCTGAGTCACCCGGCCCGGTCCCCGCTGGGCTCCGCGGTGGTGAACTGCGTGGCGTACGAGAACGGGACGAGAGTGCCCGGCGGCCGCGATCTCGTAGAGACGGTCGAGCAGGTCAGCAAGGCCGGCGACGGTTTCGTCTGGCTCGGGCTGCACGAGCCGACGGAGCTGGAATTCGCGGGCATCGCCGAGCTCTTCGACCTGCACCCGCTGGCGGTCGAGGACGCGGTGGACGCCCATCAGCGCCCGAAGCTGGAGCGGTACGGCGAGACGCTGTTCGCGGTGTTCAAGACGGTCTGCTACGTGGATCACACCGAACTCACCGCGACCAGCGAGGTGGTGAACACCGGCGAGATCATGGTGTTCGTCGGCCACCACTTCGTGATCACGGTGCGGCACGGCCGGCACGGTTCGCTGGGCCCGCTGCGCGAGGAGCTGGAGGCCGATCCCCAGCAGCTCGCCAAGGGACCGGCCGCGGTTCTGCACGCGATCGCGGACCATGTGGTCGACGACTATCTGAACGTCACCGACTCGGTGCAGGCGGACATCGACCAGGTCGAGACGGATGTGTTCCAGGAGAGCGGCGCGCGGGCCGACCCCGGGCGTATCTACCAGCTCAAGCGTGAACTCCTCGAGCTGAAGCGGGCGGTGGCGCCCCTGAGCCGCCCGCTCCTGGACCTCGCCACCCGGCCGATACGGGTGGTCGATCCGGAGATACAGGCGTACTTCCGGGACGTCTCCGACCATCTGCTGCGGGCGACCGAGCAGATAGCCGCGTTCGACGAGCTGCTCAACTCGATTCTGCAGGCGCACCTCGCGCAGGTCAGCGTCGCGCAGAACGAGGACATGCGGAAGATCACGGCATGGGCGGCACTCATCGCCGTGCCGACGATGGTCTGCGGTGTGTACGGCATGAACTTCGAGCACATGCCGGAGCTGCACTGGAAGTTGGGCTATCCCTTGACGCTCGGTGTGATCGCCACCGCCTGCTTCGTCCTATACCGAGGCTTCAAGCGCAACGGCTGGCTGTGACACCGGCCGTGACGCTCCTCGTCCGGCACGGCCGGCCGGACGAGGGCGGGTTCCCGGTGGCGGCGGGATCCCGGCGTCAGCCGGTGGCGGTCCTCGCGTAGACGCTCTCGGCCCAGTGCGCGAGCTGTTCGTCCGTCAGGTGCGCGGCCAGATCGGCCTCGCTGATCATTCCGACCAGACGCTTGTTCTCGATGACAGGAAGGCGGCGGATCTGGTGCCCCTGCATTTCGCCGAGCACTTCGCTGACATCGGCGTTCGCGTCGATCCAGCGCGGTGTGCCCTGGGCCATCTCACCCGCGGTGACGCGTGCCGGGTCGTGGCCCATGGCCACGCAGCCGACCACGATGTCGCGGTCCGTGAGGATGCCGCAGAGCCGTTCGTTCTCGTCACTGATGGGCAGCGCGCCCACATTGAGCTCGCGCATCAGCTGGGCGGCGCGGTCCAGGGTCTCGTGGGCGGGGATCCACTGGGCACCGCGGTGCATGATGTCTCCGGCAGTGGTCATGAAGTACCTCCCGATGCCGGCGGGCCGGCGCGGCGCGGGGACGCACCGCTAGGGCGCCGCTGATGGATCTCCGTGGAGGAAGGAGCGGCGTCCGGTGCGTGGGATCGGCGTGCGGTGTGAAGGGTCATGTGGCGGAGCCACCTGTCCCTTCGCGCCGTGCGGCGAGCGTGCGTGCGTGCTGGGCGCCGCGACGCCGCGGAGATCCATCAGCGGCGCCCTAGTCCCGGCGCCCTACATTCTCGCCGGGCAGGGAGCGATACGCACCCGCAGGTACCCGGATTCCGGCGGCCCTGCCGGGAGAGAGCCGGTGAAGTGGTCCAGAGCCACGCGCCGTCGCCGTCAGCCGTTCCATGCCGGGTGCCGTGGGTCGTCCGCACGCACCAGGACGTCGGCGGTGTCGCCCGGAGTCACCTCGTTCTCGTAGCGCTCGAACGCGGGAAGCGTCCAGTGCTCGCTCTCGGGGGTGCGTCGGCGCAGGGCACCTGGAGAAAGGCGTACGTGGACGGTGAAGTCGAACGGGAACCAGTGGCGCAGTAGCAGGGGGCCGTGCAGCAACAGCAGAGCGCTGGGGTGGAGTTGGACGTAAGGGCTGCGGGTGGCGCGGTCGGCGACCGGGTCCCAGAGGTCGGGCAGGACGCGACCGTCACCGCCGGGGTCCAGCGGGCCGAAGACCTCGCGCCACAGGGCTCCCGTGTCGAACCAGCCGTCGTAGTACGCCTCCACGTCCCGGTGCCCGTGCTCGAACCGGAGCGAGGCGGGGCGCAGGAAGCCCTCCGCGCCGACGACGAACGCGGACCGGCCGCGCAGGCGCAGGGCTTCGGCGACGCGTTCGGCGAGATCACCGGGGTGGGCGGCCGGGGCTCCGTCGAAGGCGATGCGTGGCCAGGGACTGCCGTCGTCCGGCTTCAGATCGAGCAACCGCTCGGCGAGGAGGTCACCGAGGCGCTCCCAAGTGATCGCTTCGAGTCGCACAGGGCCATGATGCCGCGCGGGCGGGGCGGGCAGGTGGGCGGGGGAGGGAGGGCAGAGAGGGAGGGAGGGGGGCGGGGGGGCCGGGGGCCCCAAGCCCGAGCGCTTCGCTTATGCCCCCGAGCCCCTCGGCGATGGTGACCCTGGTCGTGCCGGACTTCACTTGTGGTGACCGGGAGCGCCGGGCAAGATCCTTCAATATGCAGGAGTTTTCATGATCGATGGACCGTACTTCGTGCTGACGGTGCTGGGTGTGCTCGGTACGGGGCTGGTGGCCGGGGTCTTCTGCGCGTTCTCGACGTTCGTGATGAGGGGGCTTGCCGCGCTGCCGCCGGCGCAGGGCGTGGCGGCGATGAAGTCGATCAATGTGACGGCGTTGACGCCGGCCTTCATGGCGGTGTTCGCCGGGACGGCGGTGCTGTGCGCGGTGCTCGCGGTCGTCACGTTCGTGCTGTGGCCCGACGAGGGCACGGTGGAGTTGCTGCTCGGCAGCGCGCTGTATCTGTTCGGCAGCTTCGGGGTCACGATGGTCGCGAACGTCCCACGCAACGAGAAGCTGGCCACGATGGATCCCGGCACGCGGGAGGCCGCCGCGTACTGGCGCTCGTACGTGAGTGAGTGGACGACGTGGAACCACGTCCGCATGATCGCGTCCGCCGGCGCGGCGATCTCATACGTACTGGCGCTCGCCTGAGCCCGAGTACGTCCCGGCGCCCGCCTGAGCCGGACCTGAGCCTGACTAGGTCCTGACGCTCACCCGAGGCAGAGGCGCATGCCCCGGCGCACGCACTGGGGCTTACGCGCCGTGGGCGACGTATCGTGGCAGGAAGAGTCTGCCGCATGGCCCTGCGCACCCCGCCCTCCGGCCCCGGCCCGCCGCCCCGGCCCGGAGGCGGGATGCCGTATGGGCCCCGTTCGCGTACGTGAGGGAAGACGGCCATGGCCGATCCCAAGGGTTTCCTCAACGCCTCCCGCGAGGACTGGCCGCGCCGCCCCGTCGAGGAGCGGGTCCGTGACTGGGACGAGGTGTACGTCCCGGGCGCGCTGCTGCCCATCATCCGCACGCAGGCGGACCGCTGTATGGACTGCGGCATCCCCTTCTGCCACGAGGCCTGTCCGCTCGGCAATCTGATCCCCGACTGGAACGACCTGGTCTCGCGCGACGACTGGCGAGCGGCGAGCGATCGCCTGCACGCCACGAACAACTTCCCCGAGTTCACCGGCCGGTTGTGCCCCGCGCCCTGCGAGGCAGGCTGCGTGCTGGCGATCAACCAGCCCGCGGTCACCATCAAGAACGTCGAGGTCGCGATCGCCGACCGGGCCTGGGAGGAGGGCTTCGCGCCGCCGCGACCGCCGGACCGGCTTTCGGGACGTACGGTCGCGGTGATCGGCTCGGGTCCTGCGGGCCTTGCCGCGGCGCAGCAGTTGACGCGGGCCGGGCACACCGTCGCCGTGTACGAGCGGGACGACCGGCTCGGCGGGCTGATGCGGTACGGGATACCCGAGTTCAAAATGGAGAAGCGGCATCTGGAGCGGCGGCTCGAGCAGATGCGGGCGGAGGGAACGAAGTTCCGTACCTCGACCGCCGTCGGCCGGGACATCGATGCCGCCGCGCTACGGTCCCGTTACGACGCTGTCGTACTCACCGTGGGTGCAACGGCCTGGCGTGAACTCCCCGTGCCGGGGCGTGAGTTGGACGGCATACACCAGGCGATGGAGTATCTGCCGCTGGCCAACCGGGTGTGCGAGGGGGACATCGAGGCCTCCCCGCTGTCCGCGGCGGGCAAGCACGTGGTGATCGTCGGAGGCGGCGACACGGGGGCCGACTGCCTGGGCACGGCGATACGCGAGGGCGCCGCGTCCGTGACCCAGCTCGACATCTACAGGCAGCCGGGCACGGAACGCGACGAGGACGTCGAGCCCTGGCCCACGTACCCGAAGATCTACCGGCTGTCGGCCGCGCATGAGGAAGCCCGCGAGCTGCGGACGGCGCCCTCGGCGGACGCCGACGCCCGGCTCTTCGCGGCGTCCACGCTCCGCTTCACCGGCGATGAGAACGGCCACGTACGCGCGCTGCACCTGGTGGAGGTCGACGCCGAGCGCCGCCCCATCCCCGGCACCGCACGCCGGCTCCCCGCCGACCTCGTCCTGCTCGCCCTCGGCTTCTCCGGCCCCGACCGCTCCGACGGCCTCGTAGACCAGCTCGGCCTCGACCTCGACCCCCGCGGCACGATCACCCGCGACGCCGACTTCGCAACCAACGTCCCCGGCGTGTACGCCGCCGGCGACGCCGCACGCGGCCAGTCCCTGATCGTCTGGGCCATCGCGGAGGGCCGAGCGGTAGCGGCAGCGGTCGACCGCCAACTGACGGGAAGTTCACGACTTCCGGCGCCGATAGGGCCGTACGACCGCCCGATGACGGTGTGAGACACCAGGGCCGCCGGGAACACTAGGATCAGCGCTCGTCCGTGCCCGCCACTTTCCCCGTCGACAGCGCGATCCGGTTCCATGTGTTGATCGCGAAGATCAACGCCAGGACCTGCGCGAGTTCGTGCTCCTCGAACTGGTCGGCGGCCCGCGCGTAGACGTCGTCCGGGACGCCGCGGTCGGCCACCAGCGTCACCGCCTCGGTCAGCGCGAGCGCCGCCTGTTCCCGCTCTGTGAAGAAGTGGCGGGCCTCGCGCCACACCGCGACCATATGCAGCCGGTCCTCGCTCTCGCCCGCCTTGCGCGCGTCGTTGGTGTGCATGTGGAGGCAGTACGCGCAGTGGTTGAGGTGCGAGGCGCGGATCTGGATCAGCTCGACGAGGGCCGGGTCGAGCCCTTCACGGGCGGCGGCGTCGAAGCCGATGAGGGCTCGGAAAGCCTTTCGGGCGGACTTCGCGAAGTCGAGGCGAGCGTATTCGGCTACCGCGGCCTGGTTCACCGCCTTCGTTGCGTTCACCGTGTTCGCCGCGTTCATCAGGTCCATCGCGGTCTTCGTGTCTGTCGTGTTCGTCGTCATGACCATGAATCTACGGACCGGAAAGACCGTCTGTAGGGTTCATTTCCATGGCGGATTCGTGGGTCAATTCGGCGGAGCGCATCGGCGCCGACCTGCATCTGGAACTGGAGCTGTCGGGTACGGGCGGCCGTCGCGCCGCCCTCATCCGCGCCCTGCGAGACGCCGTACGGAGCGGCCGTCTCGCCCCGGGCGCCCGCCTTCCCCCATACCGCTCGTTGGCCGCCGATCTCGGCGTGGCCCGCAACACGGTCGCCGACGCGTACGCCGAACTCGTCGCTGAGGGCTGGCTGACCGCGCGCCAGGGCTCGGGCACGCGGGTCGCCGACCGGGCCGAACCCTTGCGACACGCCACGCGCGTCCCCAAAAAGGCACCCCCACGCGCGCGTGGACCGCGACACGACCTGCGTCAGGGCACCCCGGACGTGTCGGCGTTCCCGCGCACCGCCTGGCTCACCTCGTACCGGCGAGCCCTACAGCAGGCGCCCAACGAGGCGTTCGGGCCGGGAGACCCTGCCGGCCGTCGCGAGCTGAGGGAGGCGCTCACGGAGTACCTGGCACGCGCGCGGGGCGTACGCACCGAGCCGGGCCGGATCGTGATCTGCTCCGGCTTCGCCCACGCGCTGCGGCTCCTCTTCAGGGGCTCCGGAGGCGGGGTGCTCCAGGGCCCGCTGGCCGTAGAGGCGTACGGGCTGCCCTTCCACCGCGAATTGCTGGCAGCGGCAGGTGTACGGACACTCCCGCTGCCCCTCGACGAAGACGGCGCCCAGGTCAAGGAGTTGGGCAAGGAGCGGGCCGTACTGCTCACACCGGCGCACCAGTTCCCGACGGGCGGTCCGCTGCATCCCGCGCGCCGCACCGCTGTGATCGACTGGGCACGCGCGCGTGGCGGGGTGATTCTGGAGGACGACTACGACGGGGAGTTCCGCTACGACCGCAAGCCTGTGGGCGCCGTTCAGGGTCTGGACCCGGAGCGGGTCATCCACATCGGCTCGGTCAGCAAGAGCCTGTCGCCCGCACTGCGGCTGGGCTGGATGGTCCTTCCGGAACGGTACGTCGATGCCGTACTGGAGGCGAAGGGCGAGCGTGAGGCGTGGGTGAGCGTTCTCGACCAGCTGGCGCTCGCGGACTTCATCGTCTCCGGGTCGTACGACCGTCATGTGCGGCGTATGCGGCAGCGGTACCGGACGCGGCGTGACCGTCTCGTCGTCGCGCTGGCCGCGCACGCGCCGCACATCGAGGTCACCGGGATCGCGGCGGGGCTGCACGCGGTGCTACGGCTGCCGCCCGGAAGCGAGCAGGCAGCCGTCAGGGCCGCCCATTGGCAGGGGCTGGCCTTGGATGGGCTCGCTGAATTCCGGCACCCGGAGGCGCCGATCTCCGCGCCGGAGGGACCAGATGGGCTGGTCGTCGGCTATGCGACGCCTCCGGAGCACGCGTACGGGGCCGCGCTGGACGCGTTGTGCGCGGCGTTGCCGCCCGGGTAAGTGGCCACACCGGGCAAGTAGCCGAAGGATCGCGGCGGGCCACCACCCGGCCCATCGCCGAGCGGCGGCCCGCCGCATTTCGCGGGCGGGCCGCCGTCGATCGGGCAGAGCTCTTGAGGAAGGACGGAAGACAGAAAAGGCAACTAATAAGAGACAACTGACAACGGAGTTCGTGAACAACAGCCTCAGGACAGCAGGAAGTCCGCCTCCCCCGCCTTCGCGCCCTGGATGAACGCCGTCATCTCGCCGGGGGTGTAGATGAGGGCGGGGCCGTCCGGGTCCGCGGACTGGCGGACTGCGATGCGGCCGTCGGCGAGCTTCATCGCCTCCAGGCAGTTGCCGCCGTTGCCGCCGCTCCAGGGCTTGTGCCAGCCTTCGCTGCCCAGCTCGCGTGCGGGCATGCCGTTGTAGATCCGCCCGTTGTGAACCCGGGCCTTGATGCGATTCATTCACAGCTCCTTGCGGAGATCCAGGAGGATCTCGTTCGTGCGATGTGCTGTGGCGGCCTGCGCCGCCATGCGGTCCATGACCTCGAGGTGGGTTGCCACTTCGGAACGCGCGTCCAGGTAGACGGCGCCGGTCAGGTACTCGCTGTAGACCATGTCCGGCAGTTCGGGCACGGCAAATCGGAAGAGCACGAAGGGCCCGTACGTGCCCGCGTGCGGCCCCGAGGAGAACGGGGCGATCTGCAGCGTCACGTTCGGCAGTTTCGTGACCTCGAGCAGCTTGTCGATCTGGGCGCGCATCACGGCGGGGCCGCCGACGGGCCGGCGCACGGCCGTCTCGTCCATGATGACCCAGAACCGTGGCGCGTCCTCACGCCTGAGCAGCTCCTGGCGCTGCATGCGCAGCGCCACGTGACGCTCTATGTCCTCCGGTTTCGTCTGGCCGATGGCGCCGGATTCCATGACGCCATAGGCGTACTCCTCGGTCTGCATCAGTCCGGGCACGAAGTGGGGTTCGTAGCTGCGGATGAGGCCGGCCGCGCCCTCCAGGCTGACGTACATCGAGAACCAGCCCGGCAGGATGTCATGGAACCGCTGCCACCAGCCTGGCTTGTTGGCCTCCTCGGCGAGGGTGACGAACGCGTCGGCCTCTTCCTCCGAGACTCCGTACGCCTTCAACAGGAGCTGGAGATACGGGATCTTGAGGGCGACCTCGGCCATCTCCATGCGGCGGACGGTGGCGGCTGTGACGCGCAGTATGCGCGCCGCCTCCTCGCGCTTGAGCCCCGCGCGCTCCCTCAGGTCCAGCAGGCGCCGTCCGAGGACGACCTGCCCGACCGTCGGCGCGGACCGTGGCTCACTCACGTCCACCTCCACATAGTCCTGAACAGCCCGGGCGGCGCCCGGTGGATACCCGGCGAGTACCCAACAGACGCCGCGTCACGTGCTGTTGCGATGCAGTGTGCCATGGCCCCCTCCGCACGGAACACTGCACTCTGCAATTTTCAGAGTGACTCTTGCCAAGTGTTCACGGCGGGGAGATAGTGGCAAGCGTGACTCCGCCTTCGCCGTTAAGAGCAGACGCCGCAGACGCCGGGAGCCGGTTTGGTCTCGGCGCCACCGATGCGGCTGCCGAGCGCCGGTTTCGTTTCGAACTGGCAGCGCATCCGGGTTCCGCCGCACAGGCCAGGCGCCTTACCCGCGCCCGGCTTTCGGGGTGGGCCGTCTGTGAAGACATCTGCGACATGGCGGAGCTGGTCGTCTCCGAGCTGGTCACCAACGCGGTCGTGCACACAGCGAGCCGCCAGGTGATGTGCGAACTGCACGACGGCGACGACCGGGTGCGAATAGCCGTACGCGACGAGGGGTGTGCGACGGGTGAGCCCTACCCTTCGCCACAGCGCCCCGAGGAGGAGCACGGGAGGGGATTGCTTCTCGTCGCTGCGGTGTGCACGGCCTGGGGCGCCCAGGATTCCGGACCCGGACTGCTGGTCTGGGCGGACCTGCCGCGCTCGGCGAACAACGGCGCCGAGCCGCGGTCGGACCTGGGCTGGAGTGCGAGGAGCCGGCCGGCCCCAGCCGGCTCCTCGCGAACCGGCACCGCCTTGACTGGGGCGGACGGGCCCGCGACAGGGCACTGGTTCTGAATCGTTCGAAGACGTTCGAAAACTTGAGAACGGACGGGGCTGCATGGGTGTGAGGGCTACGTCGGCCGGGGTGCCCCGGGTGCTTCACCTGGACACACTGGTTCGTCTACGTCATTCGCTGCGGGCCCCCTCCGGAGCGGGAGCGTTGCGACGCCTCACCGTCCCGGAGGGTATGGACGCGCCACTGGGCTGCGACGCGGTGGCGATGCCGGCCCGCTTCGGCCCTCTGCTGATGCCCCGCCTCCCGCGCGTCGGCTGCGTATACGCCGACGCTTCCCAGTGGTGGTGGCTGGTCCCCGCAGACTCCGACGTCTCCCTGGAATGGCCCGCCCCCACGCACTACGCAACGGGCGCAATAATCCCGGGCACACCCGCACTCCCACCCCCGGACCTGATCCACAAACCGGCCACCACACTCCCGTACACACCACCGATACCGCTGTACTTGGCCCTGTGCCGGGTTACGGGGACGACGCCGGTGTGGTCGAGGGTGGTCCGAGCCTGATCATGGTCCGCGGATATCCGCCGGACCAGGTGCGCCCCTTCAGGGGCGCGGGGCTGTATCAATTTGCGGCTCCGCCGCGAGGGCGCGATCAACCACGACGGACCCGCAGCCGCCGCACAGCCCCCTACCAGGGGGCCTGGGGGCGCAGCCCCCTCACGCGGCGGAGCCGCAAATTGATACAGCCGGGAAGGGGCGGGGCTGGGGAAAAGACCCCCTCACTCGCCACGGTCGCTAACGACCACCAGAAACGCATCGGACGTCAGGTCCATAACAACCTCAGCCTGCTGCCCCTCAAGGCGGCAAGCCTGCGCGAACTCCTCCGCAGGCCAAGACCCCCGCGGCCCCCCAGCTGGAAAGCGCCCAAGCACCGTTCGCCCGTTCACCTTGCACCTCCATGTAGCGCTGCTCCCGTAGAAGCGCTGTTCTTCTAGAGTTAATAAACGCCAACCATGGGGGAAACGGATCGCTGAGTGACCGTACTGAGACGTAGCTGACACTCGGTTACTGCCTTGGTGTGAGTGATCTCTCAGCTTTCGTGACGTTTCGTGTCACTCCTCGTACTCGTAGTGATATCGGACCCTTCTTCACACCCGCCCCGTGCTCCCCACCCCAAGCCCTCCCCCTCCGCCACACTCAGGCGTCGTACTCCTGAATCTTCCTGCCATGGCTCCGATCAAGCAGTGACGGCATCCGCTCCCCCAGCTCCCCCACGATCCCCGCCACATCGAGCGTCAGCAGCTCACGCTCACGCATGAGCACCCGCCCGCCGACGATCGTCGTCCGTACGTCACTGGAGCGAGCACTGTGCACCAGGGCGGCGGCAAGGTCGTGCACAGGCTGTGTGTGCGGCCCGGAGAGGTCGACGAGGATGATGTCGGCCTTTCGCCCCGGGGCAAGGCTGCCGATCGACTCTCCGAGCCCGACCGCCCGCGCGCTCTGCAACGTCGCGTGATGCAGAGCCTGCCGCGAGGTCAGCCACCGCGTGTCACGCTCCGTGAACTTCTGCACCAGCGCGGTGAGCGCCATGGCATCCCACACGTCCAGCGAACCGTTCGACGCGGCCCCGTCCGTACCGAGCCCGACAGGGATGCCGAGCTCCCGCAGGGCGCGTACCGGAGTGGTCGTCGGCCAGGCGAACTTGAGGTAGCCGCGCGGCGCACTGGCCACCGCGACGCGCCCCGTGGCACGGGCGAGGACGGGAAGGTCACGCTCCACGATGCCAGTGCCGTGCGCGATGAGCAGGTCGACGTCGAGGAGCCCGGCGCCCTCAAGGATCTCGATCGGCGTGCGGCCGTGCCGAGCCAGGCTGGTGTCGGTCTGGTCGCGGTTCTCGGCGGCGTGGATGTGCACCAACAGGCCGTGTTCGCGGGCGAGTTGAGCGGTGGCGGCGAGATCGGCGTCGTCGACGGTGTACGGGGCGTGCGGGGCGAGCGAGGTGGTGATGCGGCCGTCGGCCGCCCCTCGCTGTCGTAGCGCGAAGTCCAGTGACCGCTCGCGCCCTTCGGCTCCCTGCGAGGAGAAGTAGGCCTCTCCGAGGTTGGCGCGCATCCCGCAGTCGTCCACCACGGCGGCGACGGTGTCCATGGAGAAGTAGTGGTCCGCGAAGCAGGTGACACCACCCCGGATCATCTCCGCGCAGGCGAGCCGCGCCCCCAACTCCACGTCCTTGTCGGTGAGGTTGGACTCGATGGGCCAGATGACGTCGTTGAACCATTCCTCGAGGGGCAGGTCCTCGGCGACACCGCGCAGGGCGACCATCGGTGCGTGCGTATGGCAGTTGACCAGGCCGGGCATCGCGATCTGGCCGCGGGCGTCGATGCGTTCGATCGCGGGGGTGTCCTCCAGGTCGTCCGGGGCATCGGTCGTCACGGACTCGATGAGCCCGTCCCGTACGACGATGGTGGCGTCCTCGACGAAGTCGATCTGTTCATGATCGTCGTGCACGAGGGCGGTGCATCCGGTGATGATGAGATCGGCGGCGTTCTTCGCGTCGGGCGATGTCATCACGCCACGGTACGACGGGGTCGTACCGCCTGGTGATGTGAACCGTGCATCCGGTCATCGCCCTGTCGCCGCAAGGGTTCGGCGCGCACTCTGGCTTCACCGAAGCCCCGTCAAAGAACCCGGCCGTCCCGACCGGCAGCGCTCCCCGGAAGGAGCCCGGCATGCTTCTCGGCACCTGGAATCTGGAGAACCTGTACCGGCCCGGCGGCCGGTTCGGACCGAGGAACGAGGACGCGTACAAGGCGAAGCTCACCGCCCTGGCCTCCATGATCACGGACCTCGACCCCACCCTGCTCGGTGTCCAGGAGGTCGGCGACCCGGCGGCGCTGCGCGATCTGGCCGACATGCTGGACGGCGACTGGCACATCGCGCTCTCGGAGCACCCGGACCCCCGCGGCATCAGAGTCGGTTTCCTCAGCCGCCCCGCACTACGGGTACGGGCCGACACGAACGCCTTCCCCGCACCACTGCGGCCCGTGCAGGGTGACGACGACGGGGAGCCGGTGGATCGTACGGGCCGCGGTTTCCTGGCGGTGGAGATCGCCATGGGGGCGATGACCCTGACGGTGGCGGTGTGCCACCTGAAGTCGAAGCTGCTGACCTATCCGGGCGGGCGGTTCCAGCCGCGGGACGAGGGCGAGCGAGCGCGGTACGGCGCGTACGCCCTCTATCGGCGGGCCGCCGAGGCCACGACGTTGCGCGCGCTCGCCGACAAGTTCCTCGACGGCAAGGGCAGGGAGCGGAACGTGGCCGTCCTCGGCGACCTCAACGACGAGGTCGCCGCCGCCACGACCCAGATCCTCCAGGGCCCGCCGGGTTCCGAGATCAACACCCCCGGCTTCGAGCGCCCCGACAAGGGCGACGCGTCCCGCCTGTGGAACATCGCGCCGCTCATCGACGAGAAGCAACGATTCTCCCGAGTGCACGCCGGCCGCCCCGAGCTGATCGACCACATACTGGTCAGCCGCCTCCTCCTCGACCATGTGACCGGCGCGGGGACCGGGGCTCCGGCCCAGGAGGTCACCACGCTGCCGTCGGTGGGCGACGACCCGAGTGCGCGCCGGGACGAGGCGGGGTCGGACCATGCTCCGGTGTGGGCGCGAATACGGGTGTGAGGGCTTCCTTGCGTTTCCTCGCTCTCCCTCGCGCTTCCTTGAGCCAGGTTCGTACAGGCCGAGACAGGTCCGTACGGGCTGAGACAGGCCCGTACGAGCTGATCAGGCACTCAAGTTCAGGCTCGAGCCCGGACTCAACCGGTCGTACTCCGATGTCAGCCCCGCCCGCTCCCGCCGCTCGACGAGTTCGTCCAGCAAAGTTGCGAGGCGTTCGGTGTGCTGTGGCGTGAGCCGTCCCGTGTCGTCGAGGTGGACGGCGCAGGCGGTGGTCGTGTCCACGAGGCGTTCCAGGGTGTCCGCCACCTCGTCGGTGCCTTCCGTGTGCCGTGCCAGGGTGGGGAGTTCGGCGGAGGCGCGGTCGATCGCGGCGCGGGCCTCGGCCAGTGTTCGGTAGGCCTCGCGGCGCAGGGCCCAGCGTGCCGCGCGGTCGTCGGCGCCGCTGAGCACCTGCGCCAGGTACGCGTGTGCCGCCTCGGTGGCACGCGCAAGGCGGGCCCGTACGTTCCCGCCGCGCTGTCCCGGTGCCGGCAGATGTCCGACGAGCAGCACGATCGCGCAGGCCAGCAGTGTCTCGCCGATGCGGCTCCAGGAGGCCTGCGATTCGCCGCCGACCATGACGAGCGAGAGCACCAACACGGTGATGACGGCGGTCTGGGCGGCGAAGTGCCGTAGGGCGATCGGGATCAGGGCCCCGCTGACGGCCACGAGCGCCACGAGCCCTTCCGGCGCGGGCAGTACCGCGGCGAACCCGGCGAACACCACGGCACCGAGGACGGTTCCAGCGGCCCGGCACAGTACGCGCGAGACGAGCGGTCCGAGGTCGGGCTTGACGAGGAAGACGGCGGTGGCCGGGAGCCAGTACCAGTGCACATGGTGCAGCGCCTGCGCGACGGCGGCGCTCGCGCCGAAGCTCAGCGCCACCCGGAGCCCGTACTCGCGGCCTCCGGCGCCGGTGACCGTACGCAGGAGGGCCTTGGCGCGGACGGGACGTAGATGCAGACCGTGGCGGGCGGTCTGCTGGGCGCCGAGGTCGATGGGGCCGCTGGAACCCTTGAGGCTGGGCTTCTTGCCGCCCCGGTCGAAGGCCTCGGCCGCGTGCAGGAGCGCGTCGTCGAGAGCCCGCAACCCCGGTACGGAACGGGAGGGGGCGGGCAGCGGCCCACAGGCCTCCCCCGTCCGTACGGCCACGGCGAGCCGTCGCGGACCGTCCGCAGCCCGCGCGGGCAGGGCGTCCCCGGACCAGGCGAGCGCGGTCGCGGCCTCGGCGAGGGGCAGCGCGGCGGCGTACTGCGCGCGCAGTCGCCGTTCGGCCGCGGAACTGGCGTACCGGCGCAGCCGTGGCCCCGCGAGCGCGTCCTGCGCGTGATCGAGCGCGGCGGTCAGTGCGGCACGCCGGGCCATGGCGTCCTCACCGCCCACGGCGGCGAGCAGCGCGGCGACCGCCTCGTACACGGAGGCGACGGCTGCCCGCTCCCCGTCGAAGCGGAAGTCTCGGAGGTCATTGACCAGGGCCCCGGGTGTCGGCAGCACAAGCCGCAGCACGATCAGCCAGACCGCGCCGCCGAAGAAGAACAGGGCGCGCTGCCAGCCTGGTTCGGGCAACGGCATCCCGGCCCCCACGGCGGCCGCGACCAGCAACTGCGTTCCCGCTCCGGACGCCACCGGCCCCACGGCACTGACAGCACCGCCGACGAGACCGAGTCCCGTCAGCGCCAGGGTCAGCAGTACCGCTCCGGCCTGCTCCCCGAGGTACGCCCCCAGGAACAGGCCTCCGGCCCCGGCGAGCGCGGGCACCCCGAGCCGCTTGATGGAGGACCGCCTGCTCCCCGGCCGGTCGTTGGTCCCGGCGAGCATGGCGCCGAGGGCGGCCACGACTCCGATGGAGGGCCGGTCGACGAGCACGGCCACGAGCAGCAACGGCCCGGCGGCCAGCGCCCCTCGTACGACCGCGCTCCACGGCACGGGTCCCCGCTGGGCGCGCAGCGCATGGGCGAGCCAGGGAGGCAGGGCAAGGGCGGGGCGGGACACGGGGCTCCTGTCAGTACGAGGGCGGGGGTGTGCCTTCGGGCGACGTCGGCCGGGCGGTGTTGTGTGGTGCCCACGGTAGGTCGCGAACCTGGAGCAAATGCAACTCTCGCATTTCAGCGAGGTGACGCATGGCCGGGAAGCCGCGTTCTTTATGAACGCAATCCGGGGCTACGGCAGTTGGAGCGGGCCTCCGGAGCGGCGGGCGGTGCACGCGAACCGGAGGGTGCATGTGATGAGCGCGAACCGGAGCGCAGGCGGTGTGCGCGACCGGTGGGCAGGCGCTGTGCGCGCGCGAACCGGACGCCAGGCGATGGGCGTAAGAAGGATCAAAAAAGGAGCGGACCCGGGGGCGTAGCCGGCCCCCGAGCCCTGTGATGCCGCCCATGTCGCACGCCGGCACGCTTGAGGACCCAGGTCAGTCTGAAGTCGCCGCGTCCTGCCTTTGGACCACCGCACATCGAGCTGTGCGGGCCGGACTTGAACCGGCATTTCGACGTCCGGGGCCCGGGCCCGGTCGATCCGGCGATCGGCGGCGAATGCTGAGTCTGGAGCAATAGTCTGAGATTGATCGCGGTTCCCGATCCGGGACCGCGCAGTCACGACAAGGCTCAGCTTCAGCTTTGCGCTCCTCGCGCACCCCGGCCGAGATGGCTCTGATGGCCGGGGAGTTTCTGAGGCTACCCGAACAGGTAGCCGAACACGGCGTCACCGACCCGCTGGTCGACGACCTCGGCGCCGTTCGCCTCTTCCCGCGCGAACTTGACGGCCTGCTGCAACTTCTCGACCCGGTCCAGCAGTTCGTTCACACGCCGGGCGGGAAGGGCACCCGAGAACTTGACGGTCGTCCAGTAGCCGACCGGTATGTCCTCGTAGTACACCTCGACCTGTGCCGGATGCTTGTCGGTCGCCTCGGCCTTCACATGGTTCCGAGGCACCTTCTTCGTACGAAGCGTCCGGACCGGCTCGGTCTTCCAGGCGTCGGTGGACGGGTCCTGCGCCCACGACTCGGAGGCGTCGAGCACCGGCAGCTTCCGTACAAAGGTGTTGAGGTCGGTGAGCTGCTTCTCGAGAAACAGCAGATAGGACACCGGCACTTCGGCGACGAGCACCCGCCCGTCGACGCTGATGTCCGCCCTGGCCGAGGTGTTGGCCCAGTCCTTGGTGGCGGTCACATCGAACAGCCGCGTAAGGACCGCCGCGGTGTCCCGCAACACGTCCTCGGCCTTCACCTGCACCCGAGTCGACTCGGGCGGCAACTGCTCACCCTCCTCGTCCTTCGGCTGATACGTACGCGAGATACCGGCCAGCAGGGCTGGCTTCTGCAGCCCATGGTGAGCCGCCGTCAGGTCCTGATGAGACTTGGCCTTGACGCCCTTCTCGACTGCGATGATCTGATTGAGTTTCGCCACGTCGGAGACGGTAGCAGCGGCAAGTGGGCTTTTACGAAGGAGTATTCGACGAGGTTCCTTGTCAGCGATGGCGTCGAGGGTCTCGTCCCACGGGAGCCCGAAGCCCGGGCGGGCCGAGCGCGTGGCTTTCGCTGTGAGAGGTCACCGGCCGGCGGGCCGGAAGTGGTGCCTCAGTGCCCAGCGGGAGACTTCGCGGCCCAGCTGGTTGCCGTCGGTCATCGCCTTGCGGAAGTGGATGCCCAGCCAGACCCGGGCATTCTTCGTCTCCTGGTTCAGCGCGTCCGCGGTGGCGTAGTGCCGGGTCGTGCCGGTGACGGCGGAGTCCACCGTCAGGTCGATGTTCCGCGCTCCGAACAGTTGGCTGAGGCCGGCCGTGGTGGCGCCGGTGAGGCAGGCGTGGCCGCTCGGGTAGTCCGGGTAGGGCGGGTTCGGGACCAGCGGGCTCCACGCCGGGTCGGGTGCGGTGGCCGGGTTGGAGTCGGTGTCGGCGAGCTGGATCGCGGTGCTCGGACGCCAGTAGGCGTGGTCGTACTTGCCGCGCCAGCAGGCGATGGCCGCGTCCGCGGTGGTCGCGTTGAGGAGGGCGAACATCCGCGCGCTGTCGGCGATGTCCAGATGCCGACGAGCGGCCTGGTCACGGAACGCGGTCTGGAACTGGCGGGGCAGGTTGTCGTTCCAGAACCTGGCGGTCTCGGTCTGTGCCGGCGTACGACTGCCGCCGGATGCCACGCCGACCGCCTTCACCTCGTTGAAGTCCCGGGTGTAGGCGGCGCTGTTCAGCGCGTCAGGGCCGGCCAGACGGATCTGCGTCGGGGACTTGAGCAGCAGCGGCCGGACGAACCCCAGCCAGGGAAAGGCCATCGGCGCGAACGCGGGCGGCGTCGGCCGCCACACCCCCGGCGCGGGAGTCACGTCAAGCGTCACGTCGGCGCCGCGGCCATCATCCGTACGCAGCCGCACCATGGTGGCGGCGGCCGCCTTTCCCGCCCGGATGCCGTGCGTCTTGCCGACCCCTTCGCGGATCTTCGCGAGCGACGCGGCGTAGTCGGAGCTCAACGCCTGTTGGGACGCCGGGAAGTAGTGACTGAGTACCTTGTACGCGGCTGTCGCGGCGGCGGCCTGCGAGGAGGCGTGCGGGCGGGGGCGCGGCTGCTTGGCGTACGGCGTGTACCTGCCGTCGATGGCGGCCACCGCGTCGTACACGGCGGTCGAGACGAAACCCAGATACAACTGCCCCACCGGCGGGGGCTGTTGCCCCTCCGCGAAGATGGTGCGCACGGCGATGGCGTTCCAGTCCGTGATCACCGCCGGGTCCGCGGCGGCGCGCGGGGCCGCCTGCGCGGTGGACACGAGCGCGGTCGACGTCGCGACCGCCATCGCCGTGGCGCATCCGATGGCCAGCCGTAAGAACATCCTGACAGGCATGATCCCCCCAACCGCAGTGGTCGGCGGGACCAGGAGGCGGGATCCACCCGTGTCGTCGTCGGCTCAGTCCCGCCAATCTCCTCGCCCCACCGACCCTCGTCAAGGCTCCTGACGTCCCGGCGGCGAGACGACGCTCGACAGGTCATGCGAACAGCGCGTCTATCGCCTCTCGCAGGGCTTCGGCGACAGCGAGCACAACAGCGGCGGAGCTGATGGCGGCGAGCAGACCGCCCTGCACTGGCATATCCCGCAACGTCACGGCGGGCACCCCGGCGCGAGGCCCGCCCGAGGCTCGCGAGAAGGTGAGGACCAGTGGCGACTCCCTCCCCAACTTCCAAGGTGGCGACCGGAAATGACGAACCCTCTGGTGCGCGGAATCCCGTCCCCGTCCCGCAGGACTCTGCTCGGCGCGACCTTCCTGAGCAGCGTCGCCCTGGCCACAAGAGCAACCGGCACCGCAAAGGCGGCGTCCGTCGGAGGCCGCCGCCCCTCCCCCACCGACCGAGCAACAGCCCCCGAGCCGTACACCCCGATACCCGTAGCCCCCGGCGGCGGCCCCACCCCCACGGACCGCGTACACGTCCTCAAGATCGGCCCCCGGAACGCCGCAACCGTCCTGCTGCTGGTCCCAGGAATGTTCGGAGCCGCCAACGACTTCCGGCTGATGGCGAGAGATCTGGTCGCGGCCATACCCGGGCTGCAGGTGTGGGCATTTGACCGGCGGGAGGAGAACCTGGCGGACCGGACCGGGTTCGGCCGGTCCGACCCCGCTTCGTCCAACCCCGCTTCGTACTACCTCGACGGTCACTACCGCTCCCAGGACCCGGCCGCTTCCGCCTTCGCCGGCAAGTGGGGACTGGCGCTCACCCTCGACGACCTCCGTACGGTCGTGCTCGCCGCCCGGGCCGGCGGGAGTCGGCGCGTGGTGCTGGGCGGTCACTCCTGGGGTGCTACCAGTGCGTTGGCGTACGCCGCTTGGGACTTCGCGGGGCACCCCGGGTTCCGCGATCTGGCCGGCCTGGCGGTGATCGACGGCGGGGTGCTCGGAGCATTCGACGGGACCGGTACGCCCATACAGGACTCGCCGGAGGAGGTCCGGCAGCGACTCGCGGCGATCGAGGGTGGGGCCGTGTTCGACATGACCCTCACCGGAGTCGGGCTGGGCGGCCGGGCCGAGAGTACGCAGATCTGGTACCAGCTCGCCGGGTGGTACGCCCACCACGATCCGGGCGCCCGCTCCTTGCTCCAGCCCAGGCTGCCGGACGCTCTGCGGCCCTCGTTCCCGGTCAGCAACGCGGCCCTGCTCGGCCTCCTCGTCGACGCCGGGTTCGGCTGGCCCAACGACATCACCGTCCACTCCGGGCACTTCGCCGAGAGCGCGGACAGCAATGGCGTACGGGGCTGGGTCGACGCGGGGATCACGCCGATCTCGCGCGTCGCCGAGGCGTACGCCGGTCCGGTGCCGGGCGTCTGGGAGTGGTACTGGCCCGCCCGGCTGTCCGTCGACCTCGACATCGCCGACGTCTACGCCGACACCGACCTCGCCCGCTCCCTGGACCTGCGCCTGCACCACGCCAACGACATCGACGTACCGCTCTACGCCTTCGGCACCAGCTACGCGAAGGGCACGGTCCTGGAGGCGGCCCGCAAGCTCGCAGCCAACTCCCGTGTGCCGTACGGAATCTACGAGTCGGACAACGGCATGAACCACCTGGACCCACTGTTCGCCGCGCCGGCCCACAACACGGCGACGCACACGCTCACGGAGTTCCTGCACAAAGTGCTCGCCACGACCCGCTGAAGCGATGCGAGGGCTGGGCAAGGCAGCCGCTGCGACCATGAGAGGAGGGGGGAGGCTGTTGCGCAGAAATGTGACAGTGAGGGGGCCAAGTGTCACACTTCCACGCAACTGCTTCTCTCCCCGCGGCTCATTTGAACGGTCACAGAACGCCCTCTCAGACCTCCGGCGCGAGCACCGTCAGCCGTAGCAGTGCGGCGATGGCCAGGGCCGCCTTCTTCAAACTCACCTAGGGCGCGTATCGGGTCGTGATCAATGAGTCGCTCTGGTGAGGCTTTGATCCAGGTCAGCACGAACGCCAGCGGGCGACACTTGCGGTCGGCGGCGTGCATCCCGGCGGCGGCGTGGTGGGCGCGTGTGGTGGTGGAGTCGATGCTGGCCAGGGACAGGTCCACCTCGCCGCACCGTAGTCATGTCGCCGTACGCGGCGAGGGCCTCCACCAGCAGCACCCAGCCCAGCGCCCGGCGGTGGCCCGTCACCAGCAGGATGCCCAGGACCAGGGCCAGGACGACGTCGCGGATTCCCTTGGTGATCAGGAAGCCGTCACCGTCGCCGGAGTGGCGCCTGATCAGGCCGCGCGGATGCGGCTGATCGAGGGGCGTAGCTTGCGGGGATCGCAGTTGTGGGATCTGAGCGGCAGCTGCATTTCCGGATGCCGGGGTTTCGGTGGTCAGCCGCCGCCCGGGGAGTGGGGATTGTGCGGCCACCGGCGCGGCGTCGGCCCGGGGGGGGCAGAAATCCGAAGCCCTCTCGGGCTCACCCCGACGGGGCAAAAGCCGTCGATATACGTCGACATACAGGGGGCGAACCAGCGCATACCGTGGCAGCGGTGGTATCAGGCGAGCGCGGCGACCAGCAGGGTGAACGCGGCGATGATGACGGCGACGCGGACGTAGTGGTAGCGGCCCCAGCGGTGCAGCTGCTGCTTCCAGTCGGCGGGCCGGTTGTCGGGTGTCCAGGTCTTGTTTCGGTTGTTGATCGGGACGAGCAGCACGAGCGACATGATCACGCTGAGGATCAGCAGCGCGCCTGCGGTGGCGACGAGTCCGGCGCCGTCGTGGTGCCATCCGGCGACGGCCCAGATCGCGACGAGGACGAGCGAGCCGACGTACCAGAACGGCATCAGGGCGCCGAGCATCCGGCCGCCGTGGGCGTGGCCGAGCTGGCCGCTGTCCTCGGGAAGCGCGTCCAGGATCCGGTTCATGATGAAGGCGACGGAGAACTCCACCCCCACCATCAGGCCGACGACGACGGTAGTGACGACCTCGAGTGCGTTGAGCATGACGATCCCTCCGTTGAACTAGCATTGCTAGCTGATGAGGCAACGCTAGCCCTACTGCCGCTCGATTGTCTAGCGGTGCTAGGATCGATTCATGTCGGTACAGGAACGCAAGCAGCGCGAACGGGCGGAGCGCGAGCGCCTCATCGTGGCGACAGCCCGTGAACTCGCCGAGCAGCAGGGCTGGGACGCGGTCACCACCCGCCGGCTCGCCGAGCGCATCGAATACAGCCAGCCCGTCCTCTACAGCCACTTCCGCGGCAAGCGCGAGATCATCGGCGCCGTCGCCCTTCAGGGGGCCGCCGAACTGGCCACGGCGGTGCGGGCCGCGACCTCCGCCGCGGACGGCCCGCGCGCCCGGGCCGCCGCCCTGGCCCGCGCCTACCTCGACTTCGCCGCACGCAACCCGGCGGTCTACGACGCCTTGTTCCAGCTAGACGGCGGCCTGGCGTACGCACAGGAGGACACCCCCGAGCCTCTGAAGGACGCCTTCGCCGCCCTGCTGGAGACTCTCGCCGAGGTCGCCGGCGACGGCGTCCATCCAGGGCTGTTCACCGAGACGTTCTGGGCGGCCCTGCACGGCCTGGCCACCCTGACCCGCGCGGGCCGCCTCCTGCCTGAGGACGCCGAGCCGAGGGTGGAGCTGCTGGTGGACCGGCTCGCCATGGTCTGACACACCGCCCCGGCGGACACGCAGCCGGAGCCCTCGGGCCCCGCAGCTGCCTGCCTGCGGCAACGCTTCCAGTCACCCGCGTCCACACGGCGCAGCCGCAGATCGCCAGGCCCCGCACCCCAGACGGCGCACCCACCCCGGAGGCTGCGATGCTCATTGATCACGACTCGATACACGCCTCAGTAACCGGCCGTCCTGAGTCGTTGGGCATGCTGCATCCGCACAGCAGCGCCAGGACAGTTGGCGGTCCTCACCCCTTCAGGCTGACGATGATGACCTTGTACGCGGGATCGCTCCCCACCGATGCCACGGAGCCGACTCCGAGGATTTTGTCGGTGCCTGGGACCGCTGTGATGGCGTTCAGGGTGAACCGTTCCCTTCCCTTGATGCCGTAGCGGATCGGTGGTTCTGGAGTCGCGATGCGTCGGCAACTGCCGTCCGCGGTGAGGTACTTGCGAGCGCTGAGGACCTTCCCGCGCTCGCCGTCGCGGACCCCGTGGCCGCGGTCGGCGCAGGCTCCCTCGGGGTTCGGCTGCTTGGTCCAGCGGGTGCCGTTCCAGCGAAGGTGGATGTTCTCCGTCGGTGGGTCGGGTTCGTCGTCCTCGCTGACGGAGGTGAGTTCGCCGTAGGCGTGTACGTCGCCGTCCTGCACGACGACCTCGGTGAGGAGCGCCGTCTCCTCGGGGGCCGGGACCTTGTAGCGGTACTCCGGCGTCGGTACGAGCTTCCAGGCACGGCCGTCCCAGTGCACGGCGGCGGGCTGGCCGCCCGGCAACCCCGGGCCCGCGTCCTCCTTCCCGTAGCGGTCGCCGACCGCCCACAGGTCGTCGGACGCGGCGCCGTCGAGTGCGGTGACGGTGGTGGGCAGGTCCATGGCAGTCCAGCGGGTGCCGTCCCAGTGGTACGCCCCGGTCCCGCCGTCGAGGACCCAGATGTCGTCCGGGGCGAGGGCCTTGATGTCGGAGGCCCGGGGGTCTCCGGGGAGCTTGGGCAGCGGCGTCCAGCGGGTGCCGTCCCAGTGAGCCATCCGCAGCGAGTTCAGGCCCAGGCTCCCTGTCAGCAGCAGTCCACCGGAGTCCACGGCGTCGAAGCGCGCGTCATAGACGCTGGTGCCGAACGACGCCGGCATGGGGCGGCGCTCCCAGTCGGTGCCGTCGTAGTGCATGAGGAAGCCGTCGTCGGCCGACTCGTCGCCTGCGTTGCGGATGTTGGGGGTGGACTGGCCCGCCGCCCAGATGTCGTCGGCGGCGGTCGCCATCACGGCGGACAGCTTGGTCGCGCGGCCGGCCCTGGAGTCGAAGGCCTTGTCGTAGTTCCAGGTCATGCCGGAGGGGCCGCCGTAGTCCCTGGTCATGCCGGGGTTCCTGGTCATGCCGGAGTCGCTGGCGACTTCGAGGACCACCGCGGAGAGGAACAGAAGCAGGGCCGCGGCGATCGCCACGTTGACCTTGACTGCGCGCGTGTTCACGTACGTGTGACCCATCCTGGTGCGACGAGACCTGACCTTGTGCATGTACGTCCAGATCAGCCGGGCAGCCGCAAGGTTGCGCCCTTCACCTTCTCTGCACCACTGCCTTCGCGTATCTGCTCCTCAGCGGGCGCCATGTGCCGGGGCGTCGTCGCTCTGGTTCAGGTGCTGCTTGAACAGGGACAGCCAGCGGGGCAGCTCGATTTCGGCGCGTACGGTCTTGCCGGGCGGTTCCCGGTCCAGGATCTCCCAGCGGTCGGTCTGCGCCTCTACGAGGACGAGGCCGCGGCCGGAGTCGGCGAGGGGCTCCGGAGGCTGTACGTCGCCGGGGCCGGGCGGACGTGCCTCGGTACGGGTGTCGGTGACCTCGACGCGCAGGCTGCCCGGGATGAGGGAGAGGCACAGTTCGAAGTCGCGGCCCGGTACGCGGCCGTGGGTCACCGCGTTGGCCGCCAGCTCCGCGACGATCACGGCGGCGGTGTCGGAGGCGCGGGTGCCGTGCGGGATGCCCCAGTCGTGGAGCTGATTCAGGGCGAGGCGCCGGGCGAGGCGGGCGCCGAGCGGGGTGGCACTGAAGCGCTGGGTGAACACACGTACAGTGAAGGGGAGTTGGCGGGTGGCAGGTGCTGTCCTGCGCCCAATGTGGCGGCCTGGAAGGGCACTTCACCAGGCCTGACGCGCGTACGGTGCGCGAGCGTACACGGCTACGAGCTGGACAGTACTCATCACCTGCCGTAACCGGCCTGCCGTCTCTATCGGAAGGTGGAGGCGGCCGGGGGCGGGTCCTTCCGGCGCAGGACGTGTCGGCGAGAAGGCGCGTCGTAGGCTCAAGCCCTCATGGAAACCCTACGGAACTGGCTGCTGCCGCCGGCCGTCGCGGCCTTCCTTCTGGTGTGGCCGGGACCGGAGGCGCTGGACGGAGGCTACGGCCTCTACCGCGAGGACCTCGGGTTCACCCTCGTCGTGGCGGCCGGGACGACCATCGCGCTGGGCCTGCGACGGCGGATGCCGCTGGTGGCGCTGGCAGGAGTGGCCGCCTGCTACGGACTGGCCCTGCTGACGGGGGCCTCGGACACGGTCCAAATGTTCGTCATCGTGGGCGACTTGGTGGCCGTGTACTCGGTCGCCGCCCGCACCACCCTGCCGATGACACTGCGGGCGGTCGGCGTCCTCGTCTGCTACCAGGGCCTGGTCGGCTTCGCCGTCGACGGCGTGAGCCTTGAGGCCGGCGTCGGCCTGATCGTCGCCGTCGCGTTCCACCTGGGAGTCGTCGGGCTCGGCCGGGGCCGCGCCCACCAGTCGGCCGCACGAGCCCGGGCCGCCGCCCGCCTGGCCCGGGCCCGGGCCGAGGGGCAGCAGGCGGGGGAGAGTGAACGGCGCAGGCTGGCACGGGAGTTGCACGACGTCAGCGCTCACCACCTCACCTCCGTGGTCGTCACCGCGGAGGCCGCCCTGCACCTCGCCGCCAGCCGTCCCGAACTGGCCGCCGAGGCCCTCGACTTCGCCGCCCGCACCGGCCGCGAGACCCTGGCCACCGTGCAGCGCATGGTCACCTCCCTGGGGGCCGCCGAGGAGGGCGACGACGTCCCGCTGGGCACCCGGCTCGAGGAACTCGCCAGCGGCTTCATCCGCCTCGGGCAGCGCGTGGAGATCACGGGCGTCGCGGACGTCGCGGCAGCCGGCACGAAGGTGACGGAGGCGGTGTTCGGCATCGCCAGGGAGGCCCTCACGAACACGCTGCGCTACGCCCCGGGGGCGGTCGTACGAGTCGGCCTGCAGGACCTGGGCGACGGGTGGCTGGCGCTCACCGTCGACGACGACGGCGGGTCCCGTACGAATCTGGAGGCCGGCGCACCCGGCGCCGGCGGCCGGGGTCTTGGCTCGGGGCGGGGTCTTGGCTCGGGGCGGGGTCTTGGCTCGGGGCGCGGCATGACCGGCATGCGCGAGCGCGCCGAGGCGGTCGGCGGCACGGTGACCGCCGGGCCGGGAGCGGGCCCGTCCGGCGGCTGGTCGGTGCGGGCGGAACTGCCGGCCCACCCCGGGCAGACCGCACGTCCCTCGACCGGGCGGGCCAGGGCGCTGGACTGGCGCCTCGCCTCGCACGCCTTGCTGCCGGCCGCCGGGATCCTCCCGGCCGTGTTCCTGTTCACCGAGGACCGGGACGCGCCCAGTCTGTTGCTGCTGGGCGCGCTGTTGATCGTGCAGCTGCTGCCGTTGCTGTGGCGGCGGTCGGCGCCCTGGCCGGTGCTGGCCGCGTTGCTCGCGGGAGCCTGGCTGTGGCCGTGGGCGCCCGGCTCCGACGCCGATCCCTGGCTGGCCCTGATCGCGGGCGCCTGCGCCCTGGTGGGCGGGGTGTACGCGGTGGGGGCGTACGGCCGTGATCCGTGGGCGACCTGGGCATCGGTGCCGGTGGCGGCGCTGGTACTGGCCGGCGCGGTGGCGGTGACAGCGGCGCGGGACGGCACGATCGACGGGGATCCGGCCGGAACCCTCGTCGTGGGGATCACCGTGTTCGCCCTGACGGTGATGCTGCTGCCGCTGTTCGGCTGCGCGTGGCTGGCGGGTTTCCTCGTACGGTCCCGGCGCGGGCGCATCGCCCGCCGCGAGGACGGCGAGCTGGGCAAGGTCGTCCACGAGGCGCTTGCCGCGGCGCACATGGAACGGCAGCGGGTCGCCGCCGGGCTGCGCGCCGCGGTCCTCGACCGGACCGCCGAGGTGGTCACCGCCGCCGAGGAGGGCCGCCTCGACGACGTGGCCCCGGCGGCCCGCGAGTCTCTGGCGGCGATGCGCGAGCTCCTGGGCAGCCTGCGCGACGGCACCCCTGCCGACGCCCCGCCCACGAGCCCTGCCGAGGGCTCGCTACAGTGACGCCCCATGACCTCGCCCTCCACCCCCTCCCGGGTCCTGGTCGTCGACGACCAGGCCGTGGTCCGCGCGGGATTCGCGGCCATCGTCGACGCGGAGCCGGACTTCGTGGTGGTCGGCGAGGCGGGTGACGGCGCCGAAGCGGTCACGTTGGCCGGCCGGCTGACCCCGGACGTGGTCCTGATGGACATCCGCATGCCCGGCATGGACGGCCTGACGGCGACGAGCCTCCTGACCGGCCCGACGTCGGGCCACGTGCCCCGGGTACTCGTCCTGACCACCTTCGACCTCGACTCGTACGTCTACGAGGCCCTGCGCGCCGGCGCCTCCGGCTTCCTCCTCAAGGACGCCCAGCCGGCCGAACTCCTCACGGCGCTCAGGGTGGTGGTCGCCGGCGAGGCCATGCTGGCCCCCGCGATCACCCGCCGTCTCATCCACACGTTCACAGCCACCGCCCCCGCCCCACCGTCCGCCCCCGCGGCCCTCGATGCCCTCACCCCCCGGGAACGCGAGGTCCTCTCCCTGATCGCGACCGGCCTCGCCAACGCCGAGATCGCCGCTCGCCTGGGCGTTGCCACGGGCACCGTGAAGACCCATGTCAACGCTCTCCTGAGCAAATTGGATCTACGAGACCGGGTACAGGCGACGATCTTCGCGTACGACACCGGCCTGGTACGGCCGCGACCGCCGCTCGCCTGAAGTTCGCGGCCCGCGCATCCGGTGATCCGGTCCGGTGATCCGGCGACGCTCCAGGTATACCCCAGGGTGCAGGAGCAGATCGCCCTCCGGAGCGACGCGGTCTACCGCCCTGGTCAGGGAGGCTGATCCCCAGGACCAGCAGGAAGAGGAAGGCCGTATGGAAGCGACCAAGACGCCCGACTGGAACGTCGTGGGAATCCTGGGGGCCGCCCGGGGTGCGAAGGGTGACGCCGAGGGAGCCATCGGCACCGAGCATCTACTGGCCGGCATCACCACGGCCAAGGGCCCGGCGCGCGAAGCACTCGCGGCGGAAGGGGCGACCAAGACCGCGCTGCTGACGGTGTTGCGGGACCGCATGCACAGGGACGGCGCGTGGAGTACCGACGACGACGCGGAGGGAAGCGTCGCCTCGCAGGACATCCTCGGGGACGACGGTGATCGGCGCACCCACTTCACGGGCGCCGCGGCCAGAGCGCTGACCGCCGCGATGGAGCACGCGCAGCGGGAAGACGCGAAGAAGTTCGGCGCCGAGTACCTGCTGAGGGGACTGCTGGAGGAGGACAACCGCGCCGTGGAGCTGCTGGGCGCCTGCGGCATCTCACCGCTCGCCGTACGCACCCGCCTAGACGGTGGCTCAGGGAGTCAGGAGGATGACCTCAACCCTCTGCTGCACCCCACCCGCGACGTTCTCCTCGGCCGTAGCCACTATCGCCGGATGCCCTCCCTCTGGATGCGGTGGCTGGTCAGACTCAGCGGGGTCAACTGGGCTTCACTGCCCGCTGGTTGGGTCAGGCAGGAGACGTACGAGCAGGCACGTCGCCTCGGCCATGGCGTGGTGGGTACCGAGCATGTACTGCTCGCGATCCTGGCCACCCACGAGGTCGCCCTCCGCTACCCGCATCTGTCGGCGGGCAGCGCCCCCGACTGGGAAACCCAGTACGCAGGCGGCGAGCGACTGGCCCGCCTGGGCATCGACTACGCCTCGGTCCACCGTGCGCTGACCGCCGCTGATCGCATTCACCTGACAGCCGACGCCCGGCCCGTCGAGCAGTACGTCGACGAGGCCGCCGGCCTGAACCTGACGAGTACGGCCGATCCGGGCACCGGCCCCCTGGTCGAGGCCCTCCTGAGCGAGGAGACCCGCGCCCGCCAGCTGATCGACGCGCTGACCAGCACTTCCGGCAACTGAGAGCCCAACGTCACGGCCGCGAAAGAAGAGATCAGCCGACTCCAGCAACGGTATGCAAAACTGCGCTCGCAGGCTCTCATCCCTGAGGACTCCAGGAACCTGCTGGAGCGAATGCGAGGAGAGCAATGAGCAGCACGTCCGAACTGGCCTGGTTCAAGAGCAGTTACAGCGGCTCTCAGGGCGACAGTTGCGTCGAGGTCGCTCTTGAGCCTGTCACCGTGCACGTACGCGACTCCAAGGACAGGCAGGGCCCGCAACTCGCCCTCTCTCCCGCCACCTGGACCGACTTCGTCTCGTACGCCGCCCAGGCCTGACCGTTCACAACGCCGTGCCCCGCACTCGGTCAACTCTGGTGCGGGGCACAGCCGTTCACGCGGTCGATGATCCTACTGAGAAACCGCCCGGCTGAAGAGCGTCTCGGCCTCCGTGACGGCCTGGACGAGGGCCATCGGCTCCGAGGTCAAGTCCCCCACCAACGCGTCGACTTCACGCAACCCCGCCCGCTCCAGCAACCGCTTCTCGTTGGTGACCCACTCCCCCCGCGCCGCCAGCACCGCATGCGCCGTCTGCGTCGCCGCGACGGCGATCGCGCCCGCGACCTGGGTGAGGGCGCCCTTCGGGGCGTGGCCGGCCTTCGCGTAGGCGAGGGTGAGGGTGGCTATGCCGTGCCAGCGCTCGGGGGCGGTCTTGCGCAGAGCCTGCGGGTAGGCGGACGGGCGGCGCAGTTCGCCTCGTAGCACCTGGTTGATCGCGAGTTCGGCGACGAGCAGGTAGGTCGGGATTCCCGCGAGGTGGAACATCAGGGGCTCGATCCGGAAGCGCCCCTCCTCCGCCTCCGCCCACACGTGCTCCACCACATCGAGATCCCGATAGTGCACGTCCACACGTCGGCCCTCGATCGTCAGCCACGCCCCGCCGTTGAAGACTCCGCCGCCCCAGCCGCCGATTTCGGAGACCTCGCCGGGCCAGCCGAGGGCGCGTAGGTCGGCGGGGTCGAACGCCCCGCGGTAGTAGACGGCGAGGTCCCAGTCGCTGTCGGGGGTGTGGGTGCCCTGGGCTCGAGAGCCGCCAAGGGTCACCGACCGGACGGTGGGCAGGGTGGCCAGGCGGTCGGCGATGTGGTCGAGGAAAGCGGAGTCGGTCGCTTCGTGCATGGGGCCCCCTCAGCGCCGTACGTAATGCGCGTGGTGTGGAGGCTCCACCGTAATCCTCGGGACTGACATCACTCGCGGGGTGATAGCTGTCCCTCATTCAGCCGCAGGGGATGCCCGGCGCGTGTGGCCGGGCATCCCCAAGTCTGGCTGGGCGGGCTGGGCTTCAGGGTCCCCCGTTCCCCGAAGACCCCGAATACCCCGGAGTCCCCGGAGGGGTCAGCCGGCGGCTACCGCGTCGCGGAGGGTGGCCAGTTCGTCGTACATGACCTGGCCGGGGCACTCGGTTTCCATCCAGTCGCGGTGACCGCTGATTTCCGGTACGTCCCTGGTGGTGCCGTTGATCGGATTGGTGTACGTGACCTGGGCCTTCGGGTCGACGCCGTGGAGGCGGACGAGGACGCGGGTCAGGCGGGTGAGGGCCTCGCGGGCGGCTTCGGTCGGGCCCTGGGTGGTCAGGGTGCCGAGGAGGGCGATGCCGAGGTTGCCGGAGTTGAAGCCGGCCGCGTGGAAGGCGGTGACGAGCTTGCCGTCGCCGTCGTGGGCGGGGATGCCGTCGTCGCCCGAGAAGCGGCCCTCGTAGATGGTGCCCGCCTCGTCGATGAGGAAGTGGTAGCCGATGTCGCCCCAGTCGTTGGTGACCGCGTGGAGCTGGTATATCGCACGCACCGTGGCGGCCGGGTCCGGGTCGGCGTTGACGGACGCGGTGTGGTGGACCGTGAGGGTCTGGAACGGGTAGAACGCGGTCGGCGAGTTCTCCGTACCGTCCGGCTTGAAGCGCAGCGACTCGTCCGCGCCCCAGGCCGCGCGCGTCAGGTAGGCGATGCCGCGCACCCGGGTCGTGTCGGACGGGACGGCCACCTTGCGCGCCGGGCCCTGCTTGGTGTCGATGGCACAGGAACGCAGCTCGGTGGCGCCGTTCGGGGCCTTCACCTCGTAACCGGACGCCTGGCCCGCCGCGACGAGCAGGACACCGCCGTTGCTGTCCGAACAGCCGCTGGCGCTCAGGTCCTTCCAGGCGCCCTGGCTTCCGTCGGCGTCGGTCAGCCGAATCCCGCCGCCGGCGGCTTTGCGCGTGCCCGCCCAGGTCAGGCCCACGTAGGCAATGGGAAAGGCGGCCTCGACGGATGCTTCGCCGGTGGCCGCCTTGGTGCGGGTCTTGGGGAAGTTCTCCGGTGTCGTACCGGGTTTGGCCGCTGTGGTGTCGGCGTCTTTGGCGTCCGCGTCGGTGGACTCCGAGTTGGTGGTCGCCATCACGGCCGGGGTGATCACGGCACCTGCCGCGACCGCGCCTGCGGCGCCGATCAACCCACGCCGGGTGACGCGGGATTTGGGGCGATGGGAAGTGGGGGGAACTGTCATCGGGGGGATCCTTACGGGTTCCGTGCTCGTTCCTGACGGCTACTGGGGCATACGGGCCCCGAGCGCCAGCCGTGCTTGAAGACGCAAGGGATCATACGGTTCCGGAATAACGTTTCGGCCACCACCCCCTGTGAAAATGGCGGGAGTTGAGCTACTCGGCGGTAGGGCCGGGTCGTCTCGTGAGGGCGGGGCGAGGCCGCCGTCCGTCCCACCCCACTCCCGGGCTCCCACCCGAAAACTCGGATGCGCGACCGGCCTCGCCACGCGACGATCGGCAGGTCATTTCTCGTCAAGTCGCCGAAGGCCAGGCCGCCGTAAGTAACCGCAAGTCACTCCTTGATGAGACCCGCCGATCCCTGATCCTTGGGAGGTCCCATGCTCCAGCGCGTCACCGTCTCCACCCTCTTCCCGCCCCCGACCTACTCCCACGCCTCCGTGGTCGAAGCGGGCACGCGCCTCGCGTTCCTCGCCGGCTCCGTCCCTCTCGACGCCGACGGAAAACTCGTAGGCGAAGGCGACCCGGTACGTCAGGCCGAGCAGGTCATCGCGAATCTGAGTGAGCAACTGCGGGCGATCGGCAGCGAGTTGGCGCATGTCGCGTACACCGACGTGTACGTCGTGACGAGCGACCCCGCCGTCCTCTCGGAGGTCTGGAACGTCGTCGAGGCCTCCGGACTCAGCACCGGCCCGCATGCGTCGACTCTCCTCGGGGTCGCCTGCCTCGGTTACCCGGGCCAGCTCGTGGAGATCACGGCGACAGCCGTCGTGCCCGAGCCTGAGCCCGACGCCACACCGTAGGCACTACGGAACGTCCGTCGGTCCCCAACTCCGTCTCTTCGGCAGCGGTTTCGCGTAACTCCCGGCGCGGCTCGTCGTCAGCCCCAGGCTCACCAGCGACTCGGCGAGCTTCACGGCCGCGGCGACCCCGTCGACGACCGGCAGCCCCAGCTTTTCGCCGACCACCCGCTGGAGTCCCGTCATTCCGGCGCAGCCGAGTACCAGCACCTCCGCGCCGGCGTCGCGGGCCCGTTCGGCGGCGGTCACGAAGGCCTCCTCCGTGCGGAGAGAGTCGCCGAGGTCGAGGACGCCGAGGCCTGTGCCGACGACAGCGGCGCAGTTCTGGGCGACCCCGGCCGCGTACAGGCTGTCCTCGATCTGTCCGCGCGAGCGCGCCAGCGTGGTGACGACTCCGTACCGTCGCCCGAGCAGGCAGGCGAGATGGGCCGCGGCCTCGGTGATGTCGACGACGGGTACGTCCACGAGTTCCCGTACGCCCTCGCGCCCGTGCTCCCCGAACCCCGCCATGACGACGGCGTCGTACGGCTCTTCGTACGTCCGCAGGGTGTCGAGGACGGCCGCCGCCGAGAGATAACTGTCGAGCCAGCCCTCGACGGACTCGGGCCCCCACGCGGGGGTCAGACCGGTCACGGTGGTGCCCGGGCCTGCGGCGGCCCGGGCACCTCGTACGATCTCCGCGGTCATCTCCTGCGTCGTATTGCAGTTGGTGACGACGATCCGCACGTTCAGCCCTCCACGGTGGCGGGCTGGGAGGCAGCGGTTTCGCCGGCGGCGCGCTCCGGGCGGCAGAGCAGGGCGTACAGACCCGCGGCCATCGCCGTGCCGATGAACCAGGAGTACGGGGCCACGGCGCTGAAGTCCTTCACCAGCGCGAGCACCGCCGACACTGCGGCCGCGGGCAGGAACGCCCACAGCGCCTTGGGGTTGACGCCCTTGCGGTAGTAGTAGCGGGAGCCGGGAGTGGCGTCGAAGAGCGCGTTGACGTCGATACGGCCGCGCTTGATCCAGAAGTAGTCGAGCATGATCACGCCGAACAGCGGGCCCAGGAAGGCGCCGAGGCCGCCGAGGAAGTAGTTGACGACCGTGGGGTTGGAAAAGAGGTTCCACGGGGTCACGACCAGCGCGGCCACCGTGCTGATCATGCCGCCGACCTTGAAGGTGATCTTCTGCGGCCAGACGTTCGCCAGGTCGTACGCCGGTGAGACGAAGTTGGCGACGATGTTGACGCCCATGGTGGCGATGGCGAAGGTCAGCGCGCCCAGCACCAGCACCCAGGTGTTGCCGATCTCGGCGACGAGGTAGGCCGGTTCGGTGTGGGCCTTGCCGAAGACCTCGATCGAGCCCGCCGTGACGATGACCGAGACGACCACGAACGCCGTCGAGTTGATGGGCAGGCCCCAGAAGTTGCCGCGCTTGACGGTCTTGTAGTCCGGCGAGAAGCGCGAGAAGTCGCAGAAGTTGAGCATCAGCGTGCCGTACGTGGCGAGGATGAGCCCGATCGCGCCGAACCACTGCCGCCACTGTTCGCCCACCGAGACCGGGTTCGGGGTGTCGGTGAGCGAGATGGTCCAGCCGGCTTTGGCGAGGATCCACACGGCGAGCGCGATCATCACGATCCAGATCGCGGGACCGCAGAAGTCCTGGAACTTACGCACCGACTCCATGCCCTGGCTGATGATCGCCGCCTGGATGAGCCACAGGGCGATGAAGGTGCACCAGCCGAGCTGGTGCAGTCCCAGGAAGGAGTTGTGGGTCCAGGACTCGAGGCCCGGCCAGGCGGCCAGCAACATGATGTTGACGGCGACGGAGGCCAGGTAGGTCTGGATTCCGTACCACATGATCGCGATGACGGCCCTGATCAGGGCGGGGATGTTGGCGCCCCAGACGCCGAAGCTGATGCGGCTGACGACCGGGAAGGGCACGCCGTGACGCTGCCCGATCTTCCCCATCCAGTTCATGCCGATGTAGATGATCACGAAGCCGACGAGCAGGGACGTGAACACCTGCCACACGTTCATTCCGAGGACCAGCAGGCCCGCCGCGAACGTGTAGTTGCCGAGGTTGTGGACGTCGGACATCCACATGGCGAAGAGGTCGAAGACCTTCCAGTTGCGCTTCTTCGCGGGGGCGAGGTCTTCGTTGGTGAGCCGGGGATCGGGGACGAACTCGGTGGCGCTCTGGGCTGCGGCCGGATCGGCGAGGGACACGGGGCCTCCAGGGGGAGGGACGGAGGGCGGGGAGGGAGCCGGGGGTATGGGGAGCGGGATGGGGACGGGGACGGGGGTGAGGGGAGCGGATGGGGCCGGGGCGGCGCGAGCGGCAGGTGGTCGCTCGCGGTCGGGAGCGGGGGAATGATCGCTCGCGGTCGTGAGCGGGGGTGGCCGCTCGGTGCTCGCTTGCGGTCGTGAGCGGGGGTGACCGCTCGGTGCTCGCTCGCTCTGGATTTTTGGTATACCAAACTTGCGTTATGGTCCCGCCGTCAACGGCACTCGGCAATGTCCGTGCGGTTACGGCTCGGTAAAACAGCCCTCGGTTCGGTGAAGATGGAGCCATGACAACGGTGGAACCGCTGGGGGCGGTCCGTGAGCGAGTCCTCGCCGCGCTGCGGCAGGAGATCATCACCGGGCGGCTGCGGCCCGGCGACCGGCTGGTCGAGCGCGAACTGGCCGACCGCTTCGGGGTCTCCCGCGTCCCGGTCCGCGAGGCCATCCGCGCCCTGGTCGCCGAGGGCTTCGTCCACTTCGAGACCCCGCGCCGCACCGTCGTACGCCCGCTGACCCCGACGGATGTCAAGGAACTCTTCGAGCTCCGCGAGGCCCTGGAGGTGTACGCCACCGGGCTCGCGGCCCAGCGCGCGACCCGGGCCGACCTCGCCGAACTGGAGGAACTCCTCGACCGCGCGGCCGCCGCCACCCGGGCCGAGGACGCGGAGGCGATCCCCGAGATCAACACCCGCTTCCACGACCGCATCCTGGCGATGGCCGACAACGGCCTGCTCATCTCGGTCATGGAACCGGTCGCCGGCCGCGTACGCTGGCTCACCCACCAGAACGAGGAATGGCCCCAACTCCTCGTAGAACACCGCGAGTTGTACGCAGCCATCGCCTCCGGCGACCCGGAACGCGCCCGCACCCACGCCCTCGCCCACGTCCAGGCCAACTACCGCTCTACGGTGCGGCAGCTCTTCGGGGACGCAGGGGGCGGCTCTGGAGGACACGAGTGAAGGGGACGTTGCTCGTTGGCGTCAGCGGGAGGCCGCGTACCGGTCCGTCGTCGCGACGAGCGCGTCCACGGCGTCCGCCGCTCCCGCGTTGTGGCCCACGTCGTCGATCATGATCAATTCGCTTCCGGGCCAGGCGTGGTGGAGGCGCCAGACGGTGCCGAGGAGGTTGCCGGGGTCGAGGCTGCCCTGGACCAGGGTGCCGGGGATGTCCTTGAGGCGGGGGGCGTCGCGGAGGACCACTCCCTCCTCGTTGCCCTCGCCGAGGAAGTGGTCGTTGCCCCAGTAGTGCGTGACCGTGCGGGCGAAGCCCATGCGGAACACCGGGTCCTCGTAGCGAGGGATCGAACGCGGCGGGGCAGGAGCCATGGCCGTCTCCCAGTCGGTCCAGGCCCGTGCCGCCCGCGCCCGCACCTCGGGGTCGGGCGACTCGATCAGCCGGTTGTACGCCGCCGCCAGGTTCCCCTCGCGCTTGTCCTCGTCCTCGGGCAGCTCCGCGAGGAACCGCTCGAAGGCCTCGGGGAAGAACTGCCCGAGCCCTCTGGTCATCAGGGCCACTTCACGGCTGGCACCGGTCGCGACCGCCGTCAGCACCAGCTCGGACACGGCACCAGGGTGCGTCTGCGCGTACCGCAGCCCGAGCACCGACCCCCACGACACGCCCCACACCAGCCACCGCTCGATACCGAGGTGAGCCCGAAGCAGCTCCAGGTCAGCGATGATGTGCGCCGTCGTGTTGACGCTCATGTCGGTGTCGTACGCGCTCGCGTGCGGCGTGGACCGTCCGCAGCCGCGCTGGTCGAGAAGGACGATGCGGTACGCGGCCGGGTCGAAGTACCGCCGTAAGAAGGGGTTGCTCCCGGTACCGGGCCCGCCGTGCAGTACCACCGCGGGCTTGCCACGCCGATTGCCGCACACCTCCCAGTAGACGTGGTTGCCGTCGCCGACATCGAGCATGCCGTGGTCGTACGGTTCGATCTCCGGATAAAGAGGCATCGGGCGACCCTAGCCCGCATACGGCCTGGTCGAAAGCCCTGCCGCCTCCGCTGCGGTACGCAGCACACTCCGCAGCATTTCGGGGGTGAGGCGCCCGGTGAAGGTGTTGCGCTGGCTCACGTGGAAGCAGCCGAAGACTTCCAGCGGGGTGTTGGGCGCGGTGCCGCTGTGGCTCGGGCTCGGGCTCGGGCTCGGGCTCGGGCTCGGGCTCGGGCTCGGGCTCGGGCTCGGGCTCGGGCTCGGGCTCGGGCTCGGGCTCGGGCTCGGGCTCGGGCTCTCCAGGATGATCCGTGCGCCGTGGGAGAAGGCCGGCCGGGGTCGGGGCACCGTCCAGCCCGCCTCGGCGAACGCGGGCAACGCGGCCTGCCAGCCGAAGGCTCCGAGCACCACGACCGCCCGGAGGGTGGGCCTGAGCAACTTCAGCTCGCTCACCAGCCAGGGGCGGCAGGTGTCGCGCTCTTCGGGGGTCGGCTTGTTGGCGGGCGGCGCGCAGTGCACGGGTGCGGTGACCCGTACGCCGTGCAGTGTCAGCCCGTCGTCCGCACTCACAGACGTGGGCTGCGACGCCAGCCCCACCTCGTGCAACGCCTCATACAGCACGTCCCCGGAACGGTCCCCGGTGAACATCCGCCCGGTCCGGTTCCCACCATGCGCCGCGGGCGCGAGCCCGATGACGAGCAACGAGGCGTCCGCTGGTCCGAACCCCGGCACCGGCCGACCCCAGTACGTCCACTCCACAAAGGCAGCGCGCTTGGTACGGGCCACCTCCTCGCGCCAGTCCACCAGCCGCGGGCAGGCCCGGCAGCCGGAAACGCGGGCGTCGAGCTCGTCCAGCGCGGCCAGGCTGTTGTCCATGCCCACAACGGTATGCCTGGGAATGCATGCCCGGGATGCGGGTGTGAGTCGGGGTGAAAAACGGCTCCGGCTACCCACCTCCCGAGGGCTAAGGTCGAAGCATGGCTTCAGGGACTCAGAGGAACGGCGCGGACGGCGATGGCAGGGCCGGCGAGGGCGCGGCCAGCTCGGCCGAAGCCGTGGCCGCCGCGAAGGCCGCCGCCCCCGCGAACGGTGAGACCGTCCGCGTCGACAGCTGGATCTGGTCCGTACGTCTCGTCAAGACCCGCTCGATGGGCGCCACCGCCTGTCGCGGTGGTCACGTCCGCGTGAACGGCGAACGCGTCAAGCCCGCACACGCCCTCCGCATCGGCGACGAGGTCCGCCTACGCCGCGACGGCCGCGAACGGATCGTCGTCGTCAAGCGCCTGATCCGCAAACGAGTCGGACCCCCTGTAGCCGCCGAGTGCTACATCGACAACTCCCCACCACCCCCGCCCCGCGAAGCGGTCGCCCCCGCAGGCATCCGCGACCGAGGCACCGGCCGCCCCACCAAACGCGACCGCCGCGAACTGGAACGCCTACGGGGCTTGGCGGGGCCTGGCCCTGGACCGGCCTCCGGCCCCGGAGCCAGCGCCGGCCCACGTTGATCTCCTTGCCCCGCGCGGGCCCCGGATGCCGTTGGCGCGACGGTCCATCGCGGCGACGCAGGGTGGGCGCGCTAACCGGACTTGCCAAAGTCCGGCCAGCGCGCCCCTGAGGGGCGCGGGGAACTGCGCGACCAGCCACAATGGACCCGCAGCTCCAAACCGCACCCCCAGCGGAGCGCCCCGCGCGGCCCCCTCCCCCCGCACCGGACGCCGTCCGACTAAGGGGTCACGACCGTCGTCGTATGAGCCGCAGCAGCTCGGCGTTGTGACTCCGGCGTGCGTAGGCGATCAGGGCCAGCGGGACTATCAGGATCAGCGGAGTCGCGGCGTACTGACCGTCGAAGACGGCGAGTTGCGTGATGAAGGCGCCCACCATCAGCGCGCTCAGCGAAACCGCAGCCACCGACGACAGCAGCGGGATCAACAGCGCGATACCGCCGAGCAGTTCGAGCACACCGATGCTGTACATGCCCGCGCTGCCCCAGCCGATCTTGTCGAAGGACTCGACGGCCGACTCGTGCCCGATCAGCTTGGGCAGCGCGCTCGCGAAGCCGAAGAAGAGAGCGAGTACAACCTGCAGGCCACGCAGGGCGATTCGGGCGCGACGGCCACGAGCGGTCGCGGATTCGGCGACGACGATGCCGGAGTTCACGGAGGCGGCGGAAGCGGCGGTCTCGGACATGAGGTTCTCCTGGGTGAAGCGGTTCGCGTTGCTGTCAGAGAGGTAGACCGACCCGCCTCCCGAAACTCATCGCTCGGCAAGCGGAGTTCTCCGCCGAACCGCGAAACTCATCACCCATCACCCCCAAACTCACGCCACCTGCGGCCCGCTGCCCGGCTGCCTGCTGCCGAGTCGCGCCAGGCTCACACCACCAACCGCCGACCCAAACTCACTCCCCCGCGGCCCGCGGCCGCTGCCCGTCAACCCGAGCTCACGCCACCCGCCGCCCCAAACTCACGCGCCCACCGGAACCGCCCGCACCCATGTCCCGTCCTCCGTCAGATACCGGTCGACCTTCAGCCCCGCCTCCGCCAGCGCTTTCTCGAACTGGCCCTTCGTGAGCGGTCGGGCAAGGAACGTCTGGGTCCATATCGCGTCCGGGAAGACATACTCCGCGCGCACCGAGTTCACCCCGTCCCCGACCGGCTCCGCGGACAGCATCCGCACCGTGAACCCGCTCGGATCACGACGTTCGCGCGGCAGATTCGTGTGGTAGTCCTCGCCCTCGCGCTGGATCAACACGCACCCGTCGTCCGCGACATGGCTCCGGCACACGTCCAGCATCCCGCGCCGCACCTCAACGTCGCCGGTGTGTACGAGGAACGACGCGAGCATCACCACGTCGAACTTCTCCCCCAGCGAGAGTGTCTCGATGGGACTGCATATCGTGCGCGCCCCACGCACCTGCTCCAGCATCTCCGCCGACTCGTCCACCGCCGTGACCGTGAACCCCCGCTCCAGAAGCGGATGCGTCATCCGCCCCACCCCGCAGCCCAGTTCGAGGATGTGCGCCCCCGCGGGCGCGGCCCCGCTGATGATGTCCGGCTCGTCACCGACGGGCAGTCGCGCATACAGCTCCACCGCGCAGCCGTCCGGCGTAATCGCTCCGGGCCCCGTTCCCTCGTATCCCGCACGCATCTCGGTCGTCATACCCGTCAAACGGCCCGTGCCCGCGGCCCCGTTCCCCCTCCCCACCGGTTCACCCGTTCGAGTTACAGCGCGAACCAGCCATGGCCGCCGTACCAGTGACCGCCCGCCCGTAGATGATCCCCGACCGCCCGCTCCACACTCGTACGCCGAGGCAGCCCCTCCACCGGCAGTTCCGGATCGCCGAAGACGAAGCCCACCGCGCTCTTGTCGTCCGCTTTCGTCTCCTCGTACGCGAGCTGAAATCGTTCCTGAAAGCGGACGATGTTGGAGTCCGCCGGCAGGTACCGCTTCAGCTGAGGGTCGAGCAGCCAGGAGTGGCAGACCGCCACCCTGTATCGCTCATCCGGGTAGTGGCGGGCGAAGAACTCCCGTGCCAGGTCCAGGGATTGGTCGCACGCGCGCGGTGACAGGGGCCCGCGAAAGTCGGCGATGTGCAGGCTCAGGCAGGGGTCGCCTGGGCCGGTGTCGAGGCCGGCGGCGGCAGCAGCCCGCCCCGTACGCCCGCCGAGCCGCGCACGCTGGAACTGCAGCCGCCCCAGCTGGTACAGCTCCCCGTGGAAGTGCAGGGTGAGCCACCACGGCTCCAGGAGACCGCAGGTACCGAGCCGTCGCCGGTGCACGGCCATGTGCCGCCCCAGATCTGCGAGGCTGCGCCGCGACACGGCCTCCGGGATGCCCCGGTCCCGGTGGTATGCGCGTACGTACGGCAGTGCGGCGACGAACACGAACACGTGGAAGCTGCGGCCGAGCGGCCCCGTGGACTCCGGAAAGGCCGGCGGCTCCCACCCTTTGCCGATCTCCCCCATGTCACGTATGAACCGGCCGACGCACCGCCGCAGCAGCATCATCGCGTCCGGGTCCGCCGCCAACCGCTCCCGCTGCGCGACGAGTTCATTGACGCACTCGTGCGGCACAGACAGATCGAGGAGTACGTCCGGCAACGCGACCGCGCCCGGAAGAACGGCCTCCACTCGCGGGACCGCCTCACTCTCGAGATCCCTCAGCCATTCCGCGAGCCTGTCGTCGGCCCGCAGCGCCTCCAGCAGCACAGCCGCTCCCCCGTTCGTCCGCCCTTTGGTGAACGTGCACTACGAAGAGTACGTTTCCGAGTAGGAGCAGTGATCCGGATGCGTACGGGCAGTGAACCGACGACTGCGCGCAGTGCGTTGCGAGCGCGCATGTGGCTCAGCGTGTGGGGTCTGGTCTGGGCGATCGCGGGAACCGCGGCCTTCGCTCTCGCCGGGCGGCCCGGCTGGGCGATCGCCTGCGGGGTGCTCTGGGTGATCATCACCGTCGACCTGGCAATGATCCTCCGGCATATCCGCCAGGGCCCTCACTACCAGCCGGGCCCGGACATCCCGCCTTACCGACCGCCGGACAGACGTCGCTAAGCGGACTTGCGCCCCTTCAGAGAAACCGCCTTAGCCAGCGGGTCTCTCCATCAAGGTCAAGAGTCGAAGCGGGCCGCAGCCACATACTCCGGCTGCGGATCCAGCGCCGCCGCGAGCCGGAAGTGGCGTATCGCCTGCTCGGGCCGGCCCGAGCGCTCGTACGTGCGGGCCAGCGCGAAGTGCGCGAACGCGTTGTCCGGCTCGCGCTCCAGCACGATCGTGAACTCCAGCTCGGCGGGCCGAAGTTGAGCCGCCGCGAAGAAAGCCCGCGCACGCAGCAGCCGCGCCGCCGTGTTCTCGGGATGCGCGGCGATGACCTTGTCGAGCAGCTTCACGGCGCCCCGCGGATCACGCGCGGCCAGCAGCTGCTCGGCGGCGCGGAAGTCGATGACATGCGTCTCCGGAGTAGGTCCGGTGGAACCTCTGGACTCAGGCACGCCTCACTCCTTCCCTCGCTGCCCCGCTTCAACGCCCCGGGCGGGGCCCGCTATTCCAAGGTCGTTTTCTGCTGTGCCCGCCGCACAAGATCCGCCCAGACCTCCCGTACGCGTCGCTCCAGCTCCTCCAGCGGTACGTCGTTGTCGATGACGATGTCCGCTATGTCCAAGCGTTTCTCACGGGTGGCTTGGGCGGCCATGCGGGCGCGAGCGTCCTCCTCGCTCATGCCGCGCAACCGTACGAGCCGGTCGAGCTGGGTCTCGGGGGCCGCGTCGACGACCACCACGACGTCGTACAGCGGCGCGAGACCGTTCTCGGCGAGGAGCGGGACGTCGTGCACGATGACGGCGTCCTGGGAGGCGGCGGTTTCGAGTTCGCGGGAGCGTGCGCCCACGAGGGGGTGCACGATCGAGTTCAGCTGAGCGAGCTTGTCCGGGTCCGTGAAGACGATCGAGCCCAGCTTCGGCCGATCGAGACCGCCGTCCGGGGTGAGTATGTCCTCCCCGAAGGCGTCGACGACCGCTGCGAGACCGGGAGTTCCGGGCTCGACGACCTCTCGCGCGATCTTGTCAGCGTCGATCAGCACGGCGCCGCACTCCACGAGCAGCCGCGACACCTCGCTCTTGCCGGCGCCGATCCCGCCGGTCAGGCCCACTGTCAGCATGCCCGAAAGCTTAGGACCTGCCTCTGACAACGCCGTCGACGGGCCTCATCGGCTCTCTCCCGCCGCGCTACGCGTCGCCTTCCCGCTCCGCCAGGAACCGCTCGAACTCGAGCCCGATCTCGTCCGCCGACGGAATGTCCAGGGGCTCGGCGAGCATGTTGCCCCGTGTCTCGGCGCCCGCGGCGGCGTCGTACTGATGCTCCAGGCCCTGGACGAGCGCGACAAGTTCCTCGTCGCCCTCCTGGATCTGCCGGTCGATCTCGGTCTGGGTACGGTGCGCGTCGGTGCGCAGGGCGTGTGCGATACCGGGCAGGACCAGACCGGTCGCGCCGGTAATCGCCTCCAGTACGGTCAGCGCGGCGTCCGGATACGGGGAACGCGCGATGTAGTGCGGCACGTGCGCGGCGACCCCAAGGACATCATGGCCGGCCTCCATGAGGCGGTACTCGACAAGCGATTCTGCGCTGCCGGGGACCTGAGCCTCGTCGAAGGGGCTGGTGTGGCCGGGCACCAGTTCGTTGCGGTTGCCGTGCGGGGTGAGGCCGACTGGACGGGTGTGTGGGACGCCCATGGGGATGCCGTGGAAGTTCACGGCCAGGCGGACGCCGAGCCGCTCCACGATCTGCTGGACGGCTGCGGCGAAGCGCTCCCACTCGACGTCCGGCTCGGGTCCGGAGAGGAGCAGGAAGGGGGCACCTGTCGCGTCCTGGACGAGCCGAACGTCGAGCGTGGGCTCCTCGAAGTCGGTCCAGCGGTCGCGCTTGAACGTCAGCAACGGGCGACGGGCGCGGTAGTCCACGAGCCGGTCGTGGTCGAACCGGGCGACGACCTGGTGGGGCAGCGAGCCGAGGAGCCGGTCGACGATCTGGTCGCCGGTCTCGCCCGCGTCGATATATCCGTCGAAGTGGTAGAGCATGACAAGGCCCGCCGACTCCTGGGCGAGCGCCATGTCGACGACGGCCAGGCCCTTCGGCTCCCATGCGTACAAACCCTGCGGATCAAGCACTGTGACCGCTCCTCCTCGTGTTCATACTGCACAACGAGCCCTGGAACGCGGGCATTCCCGCAGCACGCCTCTTCCTGCTCCTCTTACTGGCTTCTCATGCGCTACGACATCGGCACGCGCGCGTGGAGGGCGATTAATGCCGCGCGGGCGCCGACGGGACCCCAGCAGGGCAAAGCACCGGGCCCGCACCCCCCAACAGGGGTGCGGGCCCGGTTACCTGCTCAGTCCAGCGCGAGCGTTAGCTCTGGCCGCCGGCCAGCTTCTCGCGGAGGGCAGCCAGGGCCTCGTCCGACGCCAGGGCGCCGGAGTTGTCGTCCGACTCCGAGGAGTACGAACCGCCGCCGCCACCACCAGAGGCGGCCGGAGCCGCACCCGGGGTGCCGCCGCCACCGGCAGCGCCCTCGGCCTCGGCCTGGGCGTCCGCCTCGCGGGACTTGATGACCTGCGCCTGGTGCTGCTCGAAGCGCTGCTGCGCCTCGGCGTACTGGCGCTCCCACTCCTCGCGCTGCTTCTCGTACCCCTCGAGCCAGTCGTTGGTCTCGGGGTCGAAGCCCTCGGGGTAGATGTAGTTGCCCTGGTCGTCGTACGACGCGGCCATGCCGTACAGCGTCGGGTCGAACTCGACCGAGGCCGGGTCGGCACCGAAGGACTCGTTGGCCTGCTTCAGGGACAGCGAGATCCGGCGACGCTCGAGGTCGATGTCGATGACCTTGACGAAGATCTCGTCGTTGACCTGGACGACCTGCTCCGGGATCTCCACGTGGCGCTCGGCCAGCTCGGAGATGTGGACCAGACCCTCGATGCCCTCGTCCACGCGGACGAACGCACCGAACGGAACCAGCTTCGTGACCTTGCCGGGCACGACCTGACCGATCTGGTGGGTGCGGGCGAACTGCTGCCACGGGTCTTCCTGGGTCGCCTTCAGCGACAGGGAGACGCGCTCGCGGTCCATGTCGACGTCCAGGACCTCGACCGTGACCTCCTGGCCGACCTCGACGACCTCGGAGGGGTGGTCGATGTGCTTCCAGGACAGCTCGGAGACGTGGACCAGACCGTCGACGCCACCCAGGTCCACGAAGGCACCGAAGTTGACGATCGAGGAGACCACGCCGGAGCGGACCTGACCCTTCTGGAGGGTCGTGAGGAAGGTCTGGCGGACCTCGGACTGGGTCTGCTCCAGCCAGGCACGGCGGGACAGGACCACGTTGTTGCGGTTCTTGTCCAGCTCGATGATCTTGGCCTCGAGCTCCTTGCCCACGTAGGGCTGGAGGTCGCGGACGCGGCGCATCTCGACGAGAGAGGCCGGCAGGAAGCCACGGAGGCCGATGTCGAGGATGAGACCACCCTTGACGACCTCGATGACGGTACCGGTGACGATGCCGTCCTCTTCCTTGATCTTCTCGATGGTGCCCCAGGCACGCTCGTACTGGGCGCGCTTCTTCGAGAGGATCAGGCGGCCTTCTTTGTCCTCCTTCTGGAGGACCAGGGCCTCGATCTCGTCACCGACGGCGACGACCTCGTTCGGGTCGACGTCGTGCTTGATCGAGAGCTCGCGGCTCGGGATGACACCTTCGGTCTTGTAACCGATGTCGAGCAGGACCTCGTCCCGGTCGACCTTCACGATGACGCCGTCGACGATGTCGCCGTCGTTGAAGTACTTGATCGTCTCGTCGATCGCGGCGAGGAAAGCTTCCTCGTTACCGATGTCGTTGACCGCAACCTGCGGGGTGGTGGCGGTGGTCTCGGTGCTGCTCGTCATGTGGGAAAGGGCTCCGGTACGGACATTGAAGTCGTAGGTACTGCTCACGCCGGGAGCCCGTTTCGCTCTGCAGAAGCCGGACAGCCAAGGAAGCGCCGAAATCTGAGGATCCAGAGGCGCCTCGACAACCGAGGGGACATACATACAGATGCGAGCGCAGCCTGCTACGTCTGAGGTGCGCAGGCCCGCAGCGCAACTTGTAGCATACGGGGGCAGCCAGGCAGGGTCAATGCGCGAAGGCGCACACCCGGGGCGGATCGCCGCATACCCGGCACAAGACCACTCGCGGCCGAGCCGCACACCAGACACTCTCTGGCGTCACGCAGGCTCAAACAGCCCCTTCTGTGACACCACCGGGACGGGTCGGCCGGTCGAGGCCGCAGACTAATACGAGGGAGCCGATCATCCAAGAGCGCGAAGAGGAAGAGCCCCAACCGCTCGAGCCGGAGGCGACGCGACGCCCGGCGGGGGTCGCGGAGAGCTCCCGTGCCAGCCGTGGCTGGTGGGACCGGAACGCGGACGACTACCAGGTCGAGCACGGCACGTTCCTCGGCGACGACCGCTTCGTGTGGGGGCCCGAGGGGCTCGACGAGGTGGAGGCCGAGCTGCTGGGGCCGACCGAGGAGCTGAAGGGCAAGGACGTACTGGAGATCGGCGCGGGTGCGGCGCAGTGTTCGCGCTGGCTGGCCGCCCAGGGAGCCCGCCCGGTCGCTCTGGATCTCTCGCACCGGCAGCTTCAGCACGCGCTGCGGATCGGCACCAAGGGTGTGGCTCTGGTGGAGGCGGACGCCGGGGCACTGCCCTTCGGGGACGGCACGTTCGACCTGGCGTGCTCGGCGTACGGGGCGCTCCCGTTCGTCGCCGATCCGGTGCGGGTCCTTCGGGAGGTACGCCGCGTGCTGCGGCCAGGCGGCCGGTTCGTCTTCTCCGTCACGCATCCGATCCGCTGGGCCTTCCCCGACGAGCCGGGGCCCGAGGGCCTGAGCGTCTCGGCCTCGTACTTCGACCGCACGCCGTACGTGGAGCAGGACGAGAAGGGGCGCGCGGAGTACGTCGAGCACCACAGGACGGTCGGCGACCGGGTCCGGGACGTGGTGGCTGCGGGCTTCCGGCTGGTGGACCTGGTCGAACCGGAATGGCCCTCCTGGAACAGCCAGGAGTGGGGCGGCTGGTCGCCGCTGCGCGGAAATCTGATCCCTGGGACGGCGATTTTCGTGTGCGTGCGGGACGAGCGGGACGAATAACCGAACGGGCACGCGCGCGTGCGGGTGATGCGGGGGCACGCGCGCGTGCGGGGCGTTTTGGCCGTCGTACGACACTGGGGGCGTGATCCGTACCGACGCTCTGGACCGGCTACCCGTTCGTTCTGTCGTGCCCGCGTTGCGGGACGCCCTGGAGGGGCATGGCACGGCTGTGCTGTGTGCGCCGCCGGGGACCGGCAAGACGACGCTGGTGCCGTTGGAGCTGGCTGGGCTGCTGGACCCGGGCGCGGGCGCAGATGCGGATCGTCCGGCCGTACGTCGTGTCGTCGTCGCTGAACCGCGGCGGATCGCTGCTCGGGCCGCCGCGCGGCGGATGGCGTGGCTGCTCGGTGAGAAGGTCGGCGAGCGCGTCGGCTACACGGTGCGCGGTGAGCGGGTGGTGGGCCCGCACGCGCGCGTGGAGGTCGTGACGACCGGTGTCCTGTTGCAGCGACTGCAGCGGGATCAGGAGCTGGCCGGTGTCGATGTGGTCGTGCTCGACGAGTGCCATGAGCGGCATCTGGACGCCGATACGGTGGCGGCTTTCCTGTGGGACGTACGGGCCGCTCTCCGTCCCGAGCTGCGGCTGGTGGCCGCGTCCGCGACGACGGACGCGGAAGGGTGGGCGCGGCTGCTGGGCGATGCGCCCGTGATCACCTCGGAGGACGCCTCGTACCCCGTCGAGGTGGTGTGGGCGCCGCCCGCGCGGCCGGTGCGGCCCCCGCACGGGATGCGGGTGGATCCGGCGCTGCTGACGCATGTGGCGTCGGTAGTGCGGCGGGCGCTGTCCGAGCGCAAGGGGGACGTGCTGTGCTTTCTGCCCGGCGTCGGGGAAATCGCCCGAGTCGCCGGGCAGTTGGGGGATCTGGGCGGGGTCGAGGTGCTCCAGGTGCACGGGCGGGCGTCGGCGGCCGTCCAGGACGCGGTGCTCTCGCCCGGGTCACGGCGCCGGGTGGTGCTCGCGACGTCCGTGGCCGAGTCATCCCTCACGGTTCCCGGCGTACGGACAGTCGTGGACGCCGGGCTGGCTCGGGAGCCGCGCGTCGACCATGCGCGAGGGCTGAGCGCGCTGACGACCGTACGGGCGTCGCAGGCGGCCGGACGGCAGCGTGCGGGCCGGGCCGGGCGTGAGGGGCCCGGGGCGGTGTACCGGTGCTGGACGGAGGCGGAGGACGCCCGTCTGCCGCGTTTCCCCGCGCCGGAGATCCAGGTGGCCGACCTGACGGCATTCGCCTTGCAGACTGCGTGCTGGGGCGATCCGGAGGCGTCCGGGCTCGCGCTGCTGGACCCGCCGCCGAGCGGCGCGCTCGCCGCGGCACGCACCGTCCTGACGGCCATCGGGGCGGTGGACACCGCAGGGCGGGCCACGGAGCGGGGCGTACGCATGTCCCGGCTGGGCCTGCATCCCCGGCTCGCCCGCGCCCTGCTGGACGCTGCCCCCGAGGTCGGCGCCGACCGGGCAGCCGAGGTGGTCGCCCTGCTGAGCGAGGAGCCACCGCGGGACTACGGCGACGACCTCGCCGCGGCTTGGCGTACCGCACGGCGCGGCGGCGACGCGTATGCGCTCCGATGGAGGGCGGAGGCGCGACGGCTCCGTACCGCGACGTCGCCCGGGACCGCCGAGTCCGGCACACGCGTGCAGGAAGCACCGGGCGACGACCACGTAGCAGGCCTCGTTGCCGCTCTCGCCTTTCCCGAGCGGGTTGCTCGTGCGCAGGGCGGCTCGTATCTCATGGTCTCCGGTACGCGGGCCGAGCTCGGTGGAGGGACGGGGTTGCGGGGAACGGCCTGGCTCGCTGTCGCCGTTGCGGATCGGCCTGTGGGGGCGGGGCACGCGCGCGTGCGGCTCGGGGCCGTTGTGGACGAGGAGACCGCGCGGCGGGCCGCCGGAGCGCTGTACGGCGTGGGCGAGGAGGTGCGCTGGGCGGACGGGGACGTGATCGCTCGGCGTGTGGAGCGGCTGGGGGCCGTGGAGTTGACGGTACGGCCGCTCAAGAACGCCGCCCCCGGGCTCGTACGACAGGCGCTGCTTGACGGGTTGCGGGAGGAGGGGCTCGGGCTGTTGCGGTGGTCTCGGGATGCCGAGGTGCTGCGGCAGCGGCTCGGGTTCCTGCGTCACCATCTGGGGGCTCCCTGGCCCGCGGTTTCGGACGACGCCCTGCACGCGCGCGTGGACGACTGGTTGGAGCCCGAGCTGAGCCGGGCGCGGCGGCGGGCCGATCTGGAACGGATCGACGCCGGGCAGGCCCTCGGGCGGCTGATGCCGTGGGCCTCCGGGGAGGCGGCGCGGTTCGAGGAGTTGGCGCCCGAGCGGATCGAGGTGCCGAGTGGGTCCAGAATCCGGATCGACTACGCGGATCCTGAACAGCCCGTACTCGCCGTGAAGTTGCAGGAGATGTTCGGCCTGCAGGAGTCCCCGGCCGTCGCCGGGGTGCCCGTACTCGTGCATCTGCTGTCGCCCGCCGGACGGCCCGCCGCCGTCACCGCCGACCTAGCCTCGTTCTGGCGGGACGGGTACCGGGGCGTACGGGCCGAGTTGCGCGGCCGGTATCCGAAGCATCCGTGGCCCGAGGATCCCGCCACGGCGGAGCCGACCCGGTATACGAACGCGCGCCTCAGGCGCTGACGGGTTCCGGTTCGTGCGTCTCCGTGGGCGCCGGGTCCGCGGGGCGGCGGCTGCGGGCTTCCAGGTACAGGGACAGCGACAGCAGTCCGGCGCCCAGGATCAGGAAGCCCCAGGGCAGGTACGAGGTCAGCAACATGATGAGTACGCGCTGGGACTTGACCAGGTCGACTGTCGAGTCGATGTAGTCCTCGCGCATTTTGACGTGCCCGGAGAACGCGGTCACCTTGTCGCGGCCCCCTAGGAGCGTGCCGCCGCGCAGTTCCTCCTTGTGGATCTCCTCGCCGTAGACGGGCGCTCCGGTGGCTGGTTCGACCCAGAACTTGCGCACTGTGGTGTACCAGCGGGTGGTGCCCGTCTTGGCGACCGACTCCGGAGTGATGCCTTTGACCGGCATGGCCTTGGGGATGGGCACTTTGGTCCAGGGGATGGTCTGCTCGAAGTAGTAAACGTTTACGCCCCGGAAGTCCTGCGTGCCCTTGTAGTGGATGGGGGCGGTGACGCGGGCCTGCGCGTCGAAGTACTCGTAGTCCCGTTTCTCGGTCAGGAAGGGCCACTTGAACTCGATGCCCTCGCGCCTGACGGCGTCGCCGTCGACCATCTCACCGGTGGCGTGGACGGGTTCCTGGGTGTGGGCGTCGAAGATGTAGCGCTCGGGGATCTTGGAGACCATCTTGCCGTCGGGGCCCTGGACGTAGGACAGGCCGTCCCAGACGACGACGTCGCGGCCCGCTGTCTTCTCGATCTTCTCGGAGGCCTCGACGTTGCCCTTGAGGGTCTGCACGATGCTGACCTTGTCGACTTTCCTGGCCGTCATGGTCCCGTAGTCGAGGAGGGTCGCGTCCTTCGCCTCCAGGACCATGTCCTGGTACTGGTTGGCCGGGATCTTGGCGAGGCGGGGGAAGGCGTACCAGCGCAGCAGCGGGGACAGCGCCGTGCAGAACACGGCGAAGGCGAGGAGGATCAGGCTGGCCTTGCGGCGCATCTGGGCGGCCCTCCCTAGGGGTTACGGGTGCTCGGGGATGGTGGTCAGCAGCGGTTTCGGTGAGGTCTTGCCGGCCGGCGAGCCGATGGCCGTGATCGTGAGGACCAGCGCGAGCGCGACGGCGAGACCGGTCGCGGCGGCGATCAGGGCGCGCATACGGGGCCTCCCCAGCCAGCTGATGGAGCGTCAGGGCTGGGGCACCGTAGCAACGGCAGGCCGAGATGAGAACACGTTGCACACACAGACAGCGGCGCCCCTTCCGTCGACCGGACGGAGAGGGCGCCGCTGATGCAGAGGATCTACGAAGCGGAAGGGCTCGGTGAGGCCGTCGCCGCCGCTACCTTCAGTTCGACCGTCAGGGTCGCGCCGCCGGTGGTGGTGATGCGCAGCAGGAACGTGCCGGTCGTGTCGTCCGCGTACAGCTTCGGCAGCTCGAGCAGGCCGTCCGCGTCCGTCTTGAGGCCCTTCAGGGTGCGTACGGCCTCGCCGTCGGCGTCCTTGAAGTAGGGGCCCTCGTCGTTCACGGTCGCGTCGTCCGCCGAAGTGACGAGCGTGGCGGTGGCCGCGACACCGTCGGCGGCGGCGCCCTTGTACGTGGCCTTCACCTCGACCTGGTCTTCGAACTCGTCGCCCGGGGCGCAGGCCAGCTCGTCGTCGCTGGTGCGGACGAGGGCGTCGGCCTGGCGGGCGGTGACCGTCGCCGCGAAGTTGAGGGCGGGCACGCTGCGGCCGACGACGGTGGCGCGGACCGTGAACTGGCCCGTCTCCTCACCGGCCTTGAGCGCGGGCGCGGTGGCCACGCCCGCGCTGTTGGTGACGACGGTGGCGACGCTCTCGCCGCCGCTGAAGGTGGCGTCCGTGGTGCCGACGATCGTGAAGCGGACCCGGACCTTCGCCACGGCCTTGCCGGCCTTGGTCTCCGTACGCGCGGCGATCTTCCCCGTGAAGGCGTCACCGGCGGTCGCGGTGAGCTTGCCGGTGCCCGCGTTCTCGATGCGGGTCACCGTGTCCGTGGGCGTGGACGGGGAGGCCGGAGGCGAGCTCGGAGGCGGCGAACTGGGCGGGTTCGGGCTGCCGGACCCGGGAGGCTTGGGCGTGCTGGAGCCCTCGCCGCCGGGCGAGGGGCTGCCGGAACCGCCGCCCTCAGGCGTGGAGTTGGGGCCCGACGGCCTCGACGTGCCCGGGGGGGTCGCTGACGGGTTGCGGCCCGCCCCGCTGTTGTTGTCGTCGCTGCGGTCGGAGGGCAGTGCGCCCGTGCCGTCCGGCACCTCGTGGGTGCCCTTGCGGTAGTACTCGAGCCACGTCAGGACCAGGTTCAAGTACTCGGTCGACTGGTTGTAGCTGAGGATCGCGCGGTTCAGTTCCTTCTGGACGGACATGTCGCGGTCCAGCCGGCAGAGGTAGTGGCCGGCGGCGAGAGCCGCGTCGTAGATGTTGTTGGGGTCCTTCGTGCCGTCGCCGTTGCCGTCCCGGCCCGACCAGGCCCAGGTGGAGGGGATGAACTGCATGGGGCCGACGGCTCGGTCGTGCGAGGTGTCCCCGTCGAACTCACCGCCGTCCGTGTCGGAGATGTTCGCGAAGCCGTTGCCGTTGAGGACGGGGCCGAGGATCGGCGCAGTCGTGGTGCCGTCGGCATCGACGCGGCCGCCGCGGGCCTGGCCGGACTCGACCTTGCCGATGGCGGCGAGGAGTTGCCAGGGCAGGTTGCAGCCGGGCTTGGATTCGCGGAGCGCCGCCTCGGCCTTCTTGTAGGCGTCGAGGACCGTCGCGGGTATGCCGGCCTCGGCTTCGCCGATGGGGCCGTCGCCGCCGGGAGTCGTACTCGGGCTCGGGGTCGGGCTGTTGAGCGGCGGGAGGTCCGTGTAGTACGGCGAGTTACCGGTCGCGCTCTCTTCGGGGTTGACCTCGGTCGAGGGCTGCGAGCCGGCATTCTGGCGGTCTTGCGTGGTCACGCCCGGGGCCTGGGACGCGGAGAGGGCCGCCACCGCGGCCGCGGCCACAGCGGTCGTTACCGTCCCTTTGGCCAGCCTCCTGCCGAATTGCGCCGCCATCGCGTGAACCCCTCCCGTCGTCGACTGCCCGCGCCGTGCGCGTTGTCCTGCCGGCCGGCCACGCTCCCCGCGCGGCAACTCAGGTGACCCTACGACAACTTGCGGCGCGCATACACCTGTTCGTGCCCGAAATTCACCGGTTGGCCGGATCCGTTTTCTGCGGCCCGCGTGCGCCCGAAGTTTGCGATGCTCGTCCCGCATACTGGCGTCCTCGATCAAGGAAGCGTTCAGGACCGTCAGGTTCGGTCAACGTCGTTAACGGGGAGCCCAGTTGCCGTTCACTCTCAGCCATGCCGCGGCTGTCTTGCCCGTCGTCCGCCTGGACGGAAGCGGTCGCGGTCCGCTGGTTCCCGCGGTACTCATTGCCGGTTCGTTCGCGCCCGACTTGACCTATTACGTGGCGAGCGTGCTGCCCGAGGCGATGGAGTTCGGCGAGTTCACGCACTCCTTCACCGGTGTGTTCACGATCGACATCCTCATCGCCTGGATGCTCGTGGGCGTTTGGCTGCTGCTGCGCGAACCGCTGGTGGCGCTGCTGCCGCCGCGCTGGCAAGGGCGTACAGGGGCTCTGCTGCGATGTGGAGCGCCACGTGCGCCCTTCCGGCCGGCGCGGGCGCTGTGGTGGTACGTGTCCGCGCTGCTGGGCGCGCTGACGCATGTCGTGCTGGACGCGTTCACCCACCTCGACCGGTGGGGGATGCGGGTCTTTCCCGTACTGGGGCGGGAGTTGGCGGGTTCGCCGCTGTACTGGTATCTGCAGTACGGAGGGTCGGCCGTGCTGGCGGTGGTGATCGCGGTCTTCGTGGCCCTCGCTCTGCGGCGACGGCCCGTGGTGGAACCCGTAGGGGTTCCGGTGCTGTCTGTACGGGACCGGTGGCTCGCCGGGCTGGTGATCGGTGGCTGTGCGGTGGTGGCAGCGGTGCAGCGGGCGTCTCGGTGGTGGGCTTACTGGGGGTCGCGTGCGGAGCCCTGGGAGCTGATTCCCACCGTGTGCTTCGGGGCAGGGGCCGGGCTGGCCATCGGGCTGCTCCTGTACGGCTTGGGAGTCAGGGTGTGGCGTCCGGCTCCGGTTCCTTCTGGCCAGGCAGCGGATCGTACGGAGCCGAGCCGTCCGGCTCCTCGCTGAGCCGTCTACTGCTGCGCGTTCGCGAACGCGCAGGTCGGGGCGGTTTCTCCGGGCACTGTCACAGTGACGGGGACGTGGGAGGAGTGGCAGTGGGCGCATGGGCTGGGTGCGTCGAGGGGCTCTGCGCCGGTGGGGACGCGGGCGGTGCTGGCGCCGGCTGCGAGGGCGGGGACCGGCGTGCGCAGCGCGGACGCGAGTGCGGTGCGGCAGTGCCGTCGTATGTGAGGGCCCATGCCCCGCATCCTCCGGGGGCGCGGAGGGCGGGGCTTGTGCTGGAGAGCCAGGCGAGTGACGATCGCTCCGCCGCGCGCTCCGCGGGAAGTGGGGTGCGGCCGGTACGAACGCTGCGGGTCGTCGGTGGCTGGTCGTGCCCGCGCGGCGGAGCCGTAGATTGACACAGCCCCGCGCCCCTACGGGGCGCGACACGAACCGTTCGCGCCTCAGCGGCGCGCGGCCACCGACGACTCAGCCCTTGCGTCGCCCAATCCCAGCCCGCCGAAGGCTAATGCGCCGCCGACTCCCAGTCGTCGCCCGAGCCGACCGAAACGTCCAGTGGGGCCCGGAGGTGGACCGCGTTGGCCATTTCGTGGCGGACCAGGGCCTCGGTCTGTTCCCGCTCGCCGGGGGCGATCTCCAGGACGATTTCGTCGTGGACCTGGAGGAGGATCCGGGACTTGAGGTTCGCTTCGGTCAGGGCGCGGTCGACGTTCAGCATGGCGATCTTGACGATGTCGGCGGCGGTGCCCTGGATGGGCGCGTTCAGGGCCATCCGCTCGGCTGCCTCGCGGCGCTGGCGGTTGTCGCTGTTGAGGTCGGGTAGGTAGCGGCGGCGCCCGAACAGCGTCGCCGTGTAGCCCGTGGCCCGCGCCTCGTCCACAGCCCGGCGCAGATAGTCCCGTACGCCGCCGAAGCGCTCGAAGTACGTGTCCATCAGCACCCGCGCCTCCCCCGCGTCGATGTTCAGCTGCTGGGACAGGCCGAAGGCCGACAGGCCGTACGCCAGGCCGTACGACATCGCCTTGATCTTGCGCCGCATCTCAGCGTCCACCGCGGAGCGCTCCACGGAGAACACCTGTGAGGCGACCGTGGTGTGCAGGTCCTCGCCCGAGGTGAACGCCTCGATGAGGCCCTCGTCCTCGGAGAGGTGGGCCATCACTCGCAACTCGATCTGGCTGTAGTCGGCGGTCATGAGCGACTCGAAGCCGTCGCCGACGACGAAGCCGCGGCGGATCGCGCGGCCCTCGTCGGTGCGGACCGGGATGTTCTGGAGGTTGGGGTCCGTGGAGGAGAGGCGGCCGGTGGCGGCGACCGTCTGGTTGAACGTGGTGTGGATACGGCCGTCCGCGGCGATCGACTTGATGAGGCCTTCGACGGTCACGCGCAGCTTGGCCTGCTCGCGGTGGCGGAGCATGATGACCGGCAGTTCGTTGTCGGTCTGGGTGGCCAGCCAGGCCAAAGCGTCCGCGTCCGTGGTGTAACCGGTCTTCGTGCGCTTGGTCTTGGGCAGGGCCAGTTCGCCGAAGAGGACTTCCTGGAGCTGCTTGGGCGAGCCCAGGTTGAACTCGTGCCCGGCTGCCGCGTGCGCTTCCTTTATGGCCTGCTGCACGGCGCCCGCGAACAACTGCTCCATGGCTTCGAGGTGTGCGCGGTCCGCGGCGATGCCGTGCCGCTCCATGCGGGCGAGCAGCGTCGAGGTCGGCAGCTCCATGTCGCCCAGCAGATCGGCCGCACCGACCTCCTTCAGCCGGTCCCCGAAGGCTTCGCCCAGGTCGAGTACGGCGCGGGCCTGCACCATCAGCGCTTCGGCCTCGGCACCCTCGTCGGCGCCGAAGGCGAGCTGCCCGTCGGCCGCGGCGGCGGGCGCCAGCTCCCGGTGGAGGTACTCCATGGAGAGCGCGTCCAGGTCGAAGGAGCGGCGTCCGGGCTTGACGAGGTAGGCGGCGAGCGCGGTGTCCATGGAGACGCCGGCGATGGTCCAGCCGTGGTCGGCGAAGACGCGCATGGCGCCCTTGGCGTTGTGGAACACCTTGGGTTTGTCCGGGTCGGCGAGCCACTGCGCGAACGCGTTCTCGTCGGCCTCGTCCAGCTGCGTCGGGTCGAACCAGGCGGCTGCTCCTGCCGCCGCGGCGAGCGCGACCTCGGCCACCGCGCCCGTGCCGAGCGACCAGGTATCGACGGTGGCGACACCGAGGACCGCGTTGCCGTGCTGGTCGAGCCATGGCTTGAGCTCGCCCGCGCCGAGCACCGCGCCGTCCAGTGGCACGCCCTCGGCGACCGCGGGTGCGGGTTCGGCTTCGTCGGCTCCGGGGTCGACGGCCAGCAGGCGCTCGCGCAGGGAGGGGTTACGGATCTCCAGGGTGTCCAGGACCATCGCGACGGCCTTGCGGTCGTACGCGGCGCGCTCCAGGTCGGCGACCGTCCTGGGCAGCTCCATGTGCCGCTCCAGCTCGGTGAGCCGGCGGTTGAGCTTGACGGCCTCCAGGTGGTCGCGGAGGTTTTGACCCGCCTTGCCCTTGACCTCTTCGACGCGCTCGACGAGCTCCGCGAACGAACCGAACTGGTTGATCCACTTCGCGGCGGTCTTCTCGCCGACGCCGGGGATGCCCGGCAGGTTGTCGGACGGGTCGCCGCGCAGGGCCGCGAAGTCGGGGTACTGGGCGGGTGTCAGCCCGTACTTCTCGAAGACCTTCTCCGGGGTGAACCGGGTCAGCTCGGAGACGCCCTTCGTCGGATACAGCACCGTCGTGTGCTCGGAGACCAGCTGGAAGGAGTCCCGGTCGCCGGTGACGATCAGCACCTCGAAGCCCTCGGCCTCGGCCTGGGTGGCGAGGGTGGCGATGACGTCGTCCGCCTCGAAGCCCTCGACCGCGAACCGCTCGGCGTGCATGGCGTCGAGCAGCTCGCAGATGAGCTCGACCTGGCCCTTGAACTCGTCGGGGGTCTTGGAACGGTTCGCCTTGTAGTCGGTGAACTCCTCGGAGCGCCAGGTCTTGCGGGAGACGTCGAACGCCACCGCGAAGTGTGTGGGTTCCTCGTCGCGCAGGGTGTTGGCGAGCATCGACGCGAAGCCGTAGATCGCGTTCGTCGGCTGTCCCGTCGCCGTCGTGAAATTCTCCGCGGGCAGCGCGAAGAACGCTCGGTACGCCAGCGAGTGCCCGTCCATGAGCATCAATCGCGGGCGCCCGCCGGAGGAGGTCTTCTCGGTCTTCTTCGATGCTGTCTCTGCCACGACCCCGATCCTGCCACGAGCCACTGACAACGCGGCCCCCGCGGCCCGGCCACGGTTGTTGTCACCGGCGCGTGGCAGGATCAAAGACGTACCTCACACATGCGCTCGAATGAGGAGGCCGAGATGGCCGGCAAGCCGCCCCAGGGGGATCCGGTTCAGGACGCGCCGCAGGTCGCCGCGCCGAAGCATGCAGCGGCCGGCCTGCCTGCCATCGGCCATTCGCTGCGCGTCGCCCAGCAGCAGATGGGAGTGCGGCGTACGGCGCTGACGCTGCTGCGGGTCAATCAGAAGGAGGGCTTCGACTGCCCGGGCTGCGCCTGGCCGGAGCCGGAGCACCGGCACAAGGCGGAGTTCTGTGAGAACGGCGCGAAGGCGGTCGCCGAGGAGGCGACGCTGCGCCGGGTCACGCCGGACTTCTTCGCCGCGCATTCGGTGGCGGACCTCGCGACCCGCAGCGGCTACTGGCTGGGGCAGCAGGGCCGTCTCACGCACCCCATGTATTTGGCGGAGGGCGCCGAGCACTACGCGCCGGTGTCCTGGGAGCGGGCCTTCGACATCATCGCGGAGGAGCTCACCGCCCTCGGCTCCCCGGACGAGGCCCTCTTCTACACCTCCGGCCGCACCAGCAACGAAGCGGCGTTCCTGTATCAGCTGTTCGCCCGCGAGTACGGCACGAACAATCTGCCGGACTGCTCCAACATGTGCCACGAGTCGTCGGGGTCCGCGCTCAGCGAGACGATCGGCATCGGCAAGGGCAGCGTCCTCCTGGAGGACCTCTACAAAGCGGATCTGATCATCGTCGCCGGGCAGAACCCGGGCACGAACCATCCGCGCATGCTCTCGGCCCTGGAGAAGGCGAAGGCGAACGGCGCGCGGATCATCACGGTGAACCCGCTCCCTGAAGCGGGCATGGAGCGTTTCAAGAACCCGCAGACCCCCCAGGGCATGTTCAAGGGCGCCGCCCTGACCGATCTGTTCCTGCAGATCCGCATCGGCGGGGACCAGGCCCTCTTCCGCCTCCTCAACAAGCTGATCCTCGAGACGGAGGGCGCCGTCGACGAGGAGTTCGTGCGCGAACACACCCACGGCTACGAGGAGTTCGCGGAATCGGCCCGCGCCGCCGACTGGGACGAGACGCTCACCGCGACGGGCCTCACGCGCGCGCAGATCGACGAAGCGCTGCGCATGGTCCTCGCCTCGAAACGCACCATCGTGTGCTGGGCCATGGGCCTGACCCAGCACAAGCACTCCGTGCCGACCATCCGCGAGGTGGTCAACTTCCTTCTGCTGCGCGGCAACATCGGGCGCCCGGGCGCGGGCGTGTGCCCGGTGCGCGGCCACTCGAACGTGCAGGGCGACCGCACGATGGGCATCTTCGAGCGCCCCGCACCGGCCTTCCTGGACGCCCTGGAGAGGGAGTTCGGCTTCGCACCGCCGCGCGAGCACGGCTACGACGTCGTACGGGCCATCCGCGCGATGCGTGACGACAAGGCGAAGGTGTTCTTCGCGATGGGCGGCAACTTCGTGTCGGCCTCCCCCGACACCGAGGTCACCGAGGCGGCAATGCGCCGTGCCCGGCTCACGGTGCATGTCTCCACGAAGCTCAACCGCTCGCACGCCGTCACGGGCGCGCGTGCCCTGATCCTGCCGACCCTCGGCCGCACCGAGCGTGATCTCCAGGGCAGCGGCGAGCAGATCGTCACCGTCGAGGACTCCATGGGCATGGTGCACGCCTCACGGGGCCGCCTGGAGCCCGCGAGCGAGCACCTGCTGTCCGAGACGGCCATCGTGTGCCGCCTCGCGCGCCGCGTCCTCGGCGACGAATCCCGCACGCCCTGGGAGGAGTTCGAGAAGGACTACGCGACGATCCGCGACCGCATCGCGCGCGTGGTCCCCGGTTTCGAGGGCTTCAACGCGCGCGTGGCCGATCCGGGAGGCTTCGCCCTGCCCCACGCCCCGCGCGACGAGCGCCGCTTCCCCACCGCCACCGGCAAGGCCAACTTCACCGCCGCGCCCGTCGAGTACCCGAAGCTCCCCGAGGGCCGTCTCCTGCTGCAGACCCTGCGCTCGCACGACCAGTACAACACCACGATCTACGGCCTGGACGACCGCTACCGCGGCATCAAGAACGGCCGCCGGGTCGTGCTCGTGAACCCCGACGACGCCCGTGAGCTGGGCCTGGCCGACGGCTCGTACACCGACCTCGTCAGCGAGTGGCAGGACGGTGTGGAGCGGCGCGCCCCCGGCTTCCGGGTCGTGCACTATCCGACGGCGCGGGGCTGCGCGGCGGCTTACTACCCGGAGACGAACGTCCTGGTCCCCCTGGACGCCACCGCGGACACCAGCAACACCCCCGCCAGCAAGTCCGTCGTGGTCCGTCTGGAACAATCGGCTGCCAACTGAGCGTTCGCTTAGCGAGCGCGCCGACAGGCGGCCGAAAGACAAAGGAGCCGGAGCCCATGGGCGAGCACCAGCACGTGAACTTCCCGCAAGAGGTCATCGACGAGTACGCGACCCTGGGCGTCGACCTCGTCGCCATGTTCTCCGCGGGGCACCTGGGCACGCGCATGGGCGTCGAGATCAGCGAGGCCTCCGCGGACCGCGTCGTGGGCACCATGCCGGTCGAGGGCAACACCCAGCCGTACGGGCTGCTGCACGGCGGCGCCTCCGCCGTGCTCGCCGAGACGCTGGGCTCGATCGGCGCGATGCTGCACGCCGGCAGCTCCAAGATCGCCCTCGGTATCGACCTCAACTGCACGCACCACCGGGGAGCCAGCTCCGGCCTCGTCACCGGTGTCGCGACACCCCTGCACCGGGGCCGGTCCACCGCTTCGTACGAGATAGCGATCAGTGACGAGGCGGGCAAGCGCGTATGCACCGCGCGGCTCACCTGTCTGCTGCGTGATGTGACGGCGAGCGACGAGGAGCGCGTACGGGCCGCGGACTGATCCCCGTCGCTTCTGAACCCGGTTCTGCCGGACCCCAATCACCCTGGCGGGTACCGGATTTGTCCACAGCACGGTGCTTGTCCACAGGGCCGTTGCTCCCCGGCACCCGGCGGCTTAGCGTCAAGGCATGACATCGGGAGGAGCCCCCTGGTCGGGGGCCGCGCTCGGATTCGGGCTCGGGCTCGCGCTGTTGACCGGCGGCCTGATCACCGGGTGCGGACAGGACGGCTCGAAGGACAGCGCGGGTCCGCGGGATGCCGCGCGGACCGGTGCCGGCTCGCCGTCGCCGTCGGCCACTCCTCCCGAGGACCTGTGCACGCGGATCGTCACGTACTGGTCGCGGGAGGCCTTGGCCGGGGACACCTACGGGGACTACCAGTCGATGGGCTTGTCCGGCAGGCAGTACGAGCTCTTGATGAAGGTCGTGGACGCCGCCCGGACCGAGAAGAAGAGCAAGGGCGCACAGGCCGCCGAGCGGCTGATCGACCGCGAAACGCGCGCGGGCTGCGAGGACCTGTACCGCCCCGGCGCCCCGAGCAGGGAGCCGTGGGGATGAGCGGCGTCGGCCCCGTCGAGCCGGGCGAAGGCACACGCGCGTGGGACCTCCCGGCTCCGGACGCCCCACCCCCGCCGGAACCACCGCGCGGACGCCTCGCGCAGGCGTATACGCGGCACCGCCGCCTCGTCCTGGCGATCGTGGCCGCGGTCGCACTCCTCGCGGGCGGCGGCTACCTCTACGTCACCCGGCCCGAAGAAGCCCCGCCGGACCCGCCGCCGTACCCCTCACAGGTGGTCGGCATCACCTACCTCGGGCGGGAGCCCACACCTGAAAACGCTCCGCCCAAGAGCTTCAGCATCGGAGTGGAGCTGACCGTTCAGTCCGGCCCTCAGGTCACCGTGCTGCGGATCACGCAGCCCTACGCCGGTCTTTCGCTGGCCTCGGTTCCCCAACTCCCTTTCCGGACAAGGACCGGCTTTCCCCACAAGATCAACATCACCATGCAGGTGACGGAATGCGCACAAGTGCCGAGGAACGCCGGACTGCCTTTCCTGGACGTAACTCTGCGTAATACGCGCGCAATACAAGTGCACAGTTTCATCCTTGGTGAGCGCTATGCACAGGACCTCTCGGAAGCCGTTCAAGCAGCCTGCGGCACCAACTCCGCGTCATCACCAAAACCGTAGAACACTCCTGACCGCACCTGGTGAGGCCTGCACTGTCTCACAATGCGGACCGGGCGAATCGGCCGTAATTCCACTCTTCCACCCACTGAGTACCGCTCTGCATTACCTCGTGTCATAACAAGAGCGTCACAGCATTGGCCAGACCCTCCTCCACGTTCCCTACACACGCTTAGAGTCACGCCCAGTCACGGCGCTATCGGGATCCGAATCACCTTCGGACCAGCGCTCGACTCGGCCACTTCTACAGGGAAGGGCCGCGCATGGGAAAGGACTGATCGTGCGCCAACGTTCGCTCATCGCCATCACCGCCGCGCTGGCGGCGGGAGCACTCACACTCACCGCCTGCGGCTCGCGCGACGAGAACGGCGGCTCGGACTCCGGCGGCGGTGGCACCACCGTGGTCATCGGTGTCGACGCCCCGCTGACCGGCGACCTGTCGGCCCTGGGCCTCGGCATCAAGAACTCCGCCGACCTCGCCACCAAGCAGGCCAACAAGCAGAAGGTCGTCGAAGGCATAACCTTCAAGATCGAAGCTCTCGACGACCAGGCACAGCCTTCGTCCGGCCAGCAGAACGCCACCAAGTTCGTCGCCAACAAGGACGTCCTCGGCGCCGTCGGTCCGCTGAACTCCTCCGTCGCCGAGTCCATGCAGAAGGTCTTCGACGACGCGAAGCTCGTCCAGGTCTCGCCCGCCAACACCGGCCCGACCCTGACGCAGGGTCAGGACTGGCAGAAGGGCGACAAGGTCCGCCCGTACAAGTCGTACTTCCGCACCGCGACCACGGACGCCATCCAGGGCCCGTTCGCCGCGCAGTACGTCTTCAACGACGCCAAGAAGAAGAAGGTCTTCGTCATCGACGACAAGAAGACCTACGGCGCCGGTCTGGCCGGCACCTTCACCGACGAGTTCAAGAAGCTCGGCGGCCAGGTCGTCGGCACCGAGCACATCGACCCCGAGACCAAGGACTTCTCCGCGGTCGCCACCAAGGTGAAGAACTCCGGCGCGGACGTCGTCTACTACGGCGGCGAGTACCCGCAGGCCGGCCCGCTCAGCAAGCAGATCAAGGCCGCAGGCGCCAAGATCCCGCTGGTCGGCGGCGACGGCATCTACGACCCCGAGTTCATATCGCTCGCCGGAGCCGGCAGCGCGGGTGACCTCGCCACCTCCGTCGGCGCGCCCGTCGAGGAACTCCCCTCCGCCAAGGAGTTCGTCGCCAACTACAAGGCCGCCGGATACAAGGAGCCCTTCGCCGCTTACGGTGGCTACTCCTACGACTCCACCTGGGCGATCATCCAGGCCGTGAAGAAGGTCGTCGAGGACAACAAGGGCGAACTCCCGGACGACGCCCGCGCGAAGATCACGGAAGCCATGCAGAACGTCACCTTCGACGGAGTGACCGGCAAGGTCGCCTTCGACGAATTCGGTGACACCACCAACAAGCAGCTCACCGTCTACTCGGTCGAGGGCACCGAGTGGAAGCCGGTGAAGTCCGGCACGTACGAAGGCTGATCACACCCGCATCACTGAACGAGCCGCGCGGGGCGCTGCACCACTGGCGCCCCGCGCGGACTCGCATCCGGTCCAAATCCCTCGACATATCCGAAGTCTCGGAGGACATGCGGTGAACGAACTGCCGCAGCAGCTGGTCAACGGCCTGCTACTGGGATCCATGTACGGGCTCGTCGCCATCGGCTACACGATGGTCTACGGCATCGTCCAGCTCATCAACTTCGCCCACGGCGAGATCTTCATGATCGGAGGGTTCGGCGCCCTCACGGTCTACCTGTACGTCCTGCCCGACGGCACCACCATGTGGGTCGCACTGCCACTGATGCTCCTCGGCGCCGTCATCGCCGCGGTCATCGTCGCCGTGGGAGCGGAACGGTTCGCCTACCGCCCACTGCGCGGCGCACCACGCCTCGCCCCCCTCATCACCGCCATCGGCCTCTCCCTCGCTCTGCAGCAGGCCGTATGGGCCTGGTACCCGGACGCCAAGGAATCCATCAACTTCCCGGAGATCGCCGGCGGCCCCTTCGAGATCGGCAACGTCACCTTCCAGACCGGTGACGTCTTCCTGGTGATCGTCGCCCCCATCAGCATGGCGATCCTCGCCTACTTCGTCATGAAGACCCGCACCGGACGCGGTATGCAGGCCACCGCCCAGGACCCCGACACCGCCAAACTCATGGGCATCAACACCGACCGCATCATCGTGGTCGCCTTCGCCCTCGGCGCCGTGTTCGCCGCCGTCGGAGCCGTCGCCTACGGCCTCAAGTACGGCCAGGTCCAGTTCCGTATGGGCTTCATCCTCGGCCTCAAGGCCTTCACCGCCGCCGTCCTCGGCGGCATCGGCAACATCTACGGAGCCATGATCGGCGGCCTCGTCCTCGGCATCGCCGAAACCATGGCCACCGCCTACATCGCCGACGTCCCCGGCATGGAGCAACTCGGCGGCCAGTCCTGGGCCAACGTCTGGGCCTTCGTACTTCTCATCCTCGTCCTCCTCTTCAGGCCACAAGGCCTGATGGGTGAGCGCGTGGCGGACAGGGCGTGACACCGATGACCACACAGACCACTGCACCCCAGACGCCGAGCACCCCGGCCAAGGGCAAGCCCAGCGGCCTCATCGGCATGCCCGAGAACCTGGGCCGCGCCCTCGCCACCGGCGGCGGCGTCCTCACCGTCGTGTCCACCTTCCTCGCCTGGACCTGGACCGACGCCTTCCCCGGCGACCTGACCGTCTACGGCTACCCCGGCGGCCTCCAGGTCCTCGTCCTCATCGCCGGCGCCCTCACCGCGCTCTTCGGCCTCGCCTCCTACGGCATCAAGGGCCTGCGCTGGCTCACCCCCGGCTCCGCCGACAGCGCCATCAAGCTGGCCGCACTCGCCGCCTTCACGACCGCCTGGTTCACGATCATCGCGATCAGCGTCAACCTCGGCGGCCTCGCCAACCTCGAACCCGGCGGCTGGGTCGTCGCCATCGTCACCCTCGCGACCCTCCTCGGCGCACTCTCCCTGCCCTTCGAACGGCCCGTCACCGAACCGGCCGACCCCGATGACACCGACTGGGAGCAGTTCCGCCACAACACCCGCAACAAGCTGACGGTCTTCAAATCGGCCTTCGCCTCCAGCGACGTAACCCCGGCCCGCGCGCTCCCCGCGTACGCCGAAATCCTCATCATCGTCGCGGCACTCGCCATCGGCCTGACCGTCTTCACCTACGGCATCGGCACCGAATACGACGAGCTCTTCGTCGGCTTCATGATCACCGTGGGCTTCGGCTTCGCCGCCGCCACCAAGGCAGGACTGGTCGCCAGGGTCTCCGCGATCACCTCCAAACACCGCAACGTGACGATGATCGGCGCCTTCGTCGCCGCCGCGGCCTTCCCGTTCACGCAGTCCGACGACCAGTACGCGACCATCGGCGTCTACATCCTGATCTTCGCGACCGTCGCCCTCGGCCTGAACATCGTCGTCGGCATGGCAGGGCTCCTCGACCTCGGATACGTCGCCTTCCTCGGCGTCGGCGCCTACACCGGCGCCATGGTCTCCGGATCCCCCTCCTCCCCCTTCGACATCCACCTGCCGTTCTGGGCCTCCGCCCTCCTCGGCGCAGCAGTCGCCATGATCTTCGGCGTCCTCATCGGCGCCCCCACCCTGCGACTGCGCGGCGACTACCTCGCCATCGTCACCCTCGGCTTCGGTGAGATCTTCCGCATCGCCGTCCTCAACGCCGACGGCACCTCGGGCCCGGACATCACCAACGGCTCCAACGGCATCGCGTCGATCCCGAACCTCAACATCTTCGGCTTCGACTTCGGGCAGGAACACACGATCGCCGGGTTCACCATCGCCCGCTTCGCCAACTACTTCCTGCTGATGCTCCTCATCACCCTCATCGTCGTCATCGTCTTCCGACGCAGCGGCGACTCCCGCATCGGCCGCGCCTGGATCGCCATCCGCGAAGACGAAACCGCCGCCCTCGCCATGGGCATCAACGGATTCCGCGTCAAACTCATCGCCTTCGCCCTCGGCGCCGCACTCGCCGGCCTCGCCGGCACCGTCCAGGCCCACGTCACCTACACCGTGACACCCGAGCAATACCAATTCGCCCACGTCGTACCACCGAACTCGGCATTCCTCCTCGCCGCAGTCGTCCTCGGCGGAATGGGCACCATCAGCGGCCCCCTCGTCGGCGCCGCACTCCTCTACCTGATCCCCGCCAAGCTCCAATTCCTCGGCGACTACCAGCTCTTCGCCTTCGGCCTCGCGCTCGTCCTGCTCATGCGCTTCCGTCCGGAAGGCCTCATCCCGAACCGGCGCCGCCAGCTCGAATTCCACGAAGAAACGGAAGCGCCCACAGTCCTCAGCAAGGCAGGGGCCTGACCACCATGACAACCGACACCACCACCAAGGACACCGCACCGGCCGCACCCACGCCCGGCGAGACCGTCCTCGACGCCCGCGGCGTCACCATGCGCTTCGGCGGCCTCACCGCCGTACGCAACGTCGACCTCACCGTCAACAGCGGCGAAATCGTCGGCCTCATCGGCCCCAACGGCGCCGGCAAAACAACCTTCTTCAACTGCCTCACCGGCCTCTACATCCCCACCGAGGGAGAGGTCCGCTACAAAGGCACCGTCCTGCCGGCGAAATCCTTCAAGGTCACCGCCGCCGGAATCGCCCGCACATTCCAGAACATCCGGCTCTTCGCCAACATGACGGTTCTGGAAAACGTGCTCGTCGGCCGCCACACCCGTACGAAGGAAGGGCTGTGGTCCGCGCTGCTCCGCGGCCCCGGCTTCCACAAAGCCGAAGCCGCCTCCCGCGAACGGGCCATGGAACTGCTCAAGTTCATCGGCCTCGACAAGAAGGCCGAACACCTCGCCCGCAACCTCCCGTACGGCGAACAGCGCAAGCTGGAAATCGCGCGGGCGCTCGCCAGCGAGCCGGGCCTGCTCCTGCTGGACGAGCCCACCGCCGGCATGAACCCGCAGGAAACCCGGGCCACCGAAGAACTCGTCTTCGCCATCCGGGACATGGGCATCGCCGTACTCGTCATCGAGCACGACATGCGCTTCATCTTCAACCTCTGCGACCGCGTCGCAGTCCTCGTTCAGGGCGAAAAACTCGTCGAAGGCAGCAGCGAAACCGTCCAAGGCGACGAACGCGTAGTCGCCGCCTACCTCGGAGAACCCTTCGAAGACGCCCCGGGCGCCAAAGAAGTAGCGGAAGTCGAAGCCGCCGAGGCCAACGCCGCCACCCCGACGGACGCCGCGCCCCGCAAGGAGAACGACCGATGACCGCCCTCCTCGAAGTCGACGAACTCCGCGTCGCCTACGGCAAAATCGAAGCCGTCAAAGGCATCTCCTTCAAGGTCGAAGCCGGCGAAGTCGTCACCCTCATCGGCACCAACGGAGCCGGCAAGACCACGACACTGCGCACCCTGTCGGGTCTGCTGAAGCCGCTGAGCGGCCAGATCAAATTCGGCGGCAAATCGCTGAAGAAGACCCCGGCCCACCAGATCGTCTCGCTGGGACTCGCCCACTCCCCCGAGGGGCGGCACATCTTCCCCCGCATGACCATCGAGGACAATCTGCGGCTCGGCGCCTTCCTCCGCGACGACAAAGCCGGCATCGAGAAGGACATCCAGCGGGCCTACGACCTCTTCCCCATCCTCGGGGAACGCCGTAAACAAGCCGCCGGAACCCTCTCCGGCGGCGAGCAGCAAATGCTCGCCATGGGCCGCGCCCTCATGTCACAGCCCAAACTCCTCATGCTCGACGAACCCTCCATGGGCCTCTCGCCGATCATGATGCAGAAGATCATGGCCACCATCGCCGAACTCAAATCCCAGGGCACGACCATTCTCCTGGTCGAGCAGAACGCCCAGGCGGCGCTGTCACTGGCCGACCACGGACACGTCATGGAAGTCGGCAACATCGTCCTCTCCGGCAGCGGACAGGACCTCCTGCACGACGAATCCGTACGCAAGGCGTACCTGGGCGAGGACTAAGCTCCTCACCTGCATACGACGAGGCCCGCGCCCCTGGAAAGGGGGCGCGGGCCTCGTCGTATATGCGCGTGTACGCGCGTGCAGGTACCGAATCAGTCCTTCGCGGCCTTCTTCTCCTCCGCGTCCTGAATAACCGCCTCCGCCACCTGCTGCATCGACATGCGACGATCCATCGACGTCTTCTGAATCCACCGGAACGCCGCCGGCTCCGTAAGCCCGTACTCCGTCTGCAGAACCGACTTCGCACGATCGACAAGCTTGCGCGTCTCAAGACGCTGCGTCAGATCGGCAATCTCCTTCTCCAACTGCTTCAACTCAGTGAAGCGCGAGACAGCCATCTCAATCGCCGGAACCACATCACTCTTACTGAACGGCTTGACGAGATACGCCATCGCACCGGCATCACGGGCCCGCTCGACAAGATCACGCTGCGAGAAGGCAGTCAGCATGAGGACGGGGGCAATGGACTCCTCGGCGATCTTCTCGGCCGCGGAGATCCCATCCAGCTTCGGCATCTTCACATCGAGGATCACCAGGTCCGGCCGATGCTCCCGAGCCAGCTCGACGGCCTCCTCACCGTCACCGGCCTCACCAACGACGGAGTAGCCCTCTTCTTCGAGCATCTCCTTGAGGTCGAGACGGATCAACGCCTCGTCCTCGGCGATGACGACACGGGTCGTCAGCGGAGGCACGTGCGACTTGTCCTCGTCGGGCGCGTCTACGGGCTGGGGCGACTCGGGGGCGGTCACGGGGGCTCCTCGTTCAGGGCAGAGGTACTGCTTTCCAAGAGGGTACCCAGCTGCGGTATGGTGGACGGGCAGCGGGTCGGGGTAAACCTTCGATTCACTGGGCCCCGGTAGCCCAATTGGCAGCAGGCAATGGATTCAAAACCCATACAGTGTCGGTTCGAGTCCGACCCGGGGCACTTTTCCTTAGATTCCAAGGTCACTATCAAGAAGCGGATGCTCACGTGGTCGTGAACATCCGCTCTTTGCTGCGCCCCACTACTTGGGCGCGTCGTCCTCGCCGATGTGATGTACCCGGACCAAGTTCGTCGAGCCAGAGACCCCAGGCGGCGACCCAGCGGTGATCACCACGATGTCGCCCTTTTGACAGCGGCCGATCTTCAGGAGTTGTTCGTCGACCTGGTCGACCATCGCGTCGGTGGAGTTGACGTGGGGGCCGAGGAAGGTTTCTACGCCCCAGGTGAGGTTGAGTTGGGAGCGGGTGGCCGGGTCCGGGGTGAAGGCCAGGAGAGGGATAGGCGACCTGTAGCGGGAGAGGCGGCGGACGGTATCGCCGCTCTGCGTGAAGGCCACCAGGAACTTTGCGCCCAGGAAGTCGCCCATTTCTGCTGCTGCGCGGGCTACGGCGCCGCCTTGGGTGCGGGGTTTGTTGCGTTCGGTCAGGGGCGGCAGGCCCTTCGCGAGGATGTCTTCCTCTGCCGCTTCCACGATGCGGGACATCGTGCTGACCGTTTCGATCGGGTACTTGCCGACGCTTGTCTCGCCGGACAGCATCACCGCGTCCGTGCCGTCGATGACGGCGTTGGCGACGTCGCTCGCCTCTGCCCTCGTCGGGCGGGAGTTGTCGATCATCGAGTCGAGCATCTGGGTGGCGACGATGACCGGCTTGGCGTTGCGCTTGGCGAGTTTGATGGCGCGCTTCTGGACGATCGGGACCTGTTCCAGGGGCATTTCCACGCCGAGGTCGCCGCGGGCGACCATGATGCCGTCGAATGCCGCCACGATGTCTTCGATGTTGTCCACCGCCTGCGGTTTTTCGACCTTGGCGATGACGGGGAGGCGGCGCCCCTCCTCGTCCATGATCCGGTGGACGTCCTTGATGTCGCGTCCGCTGCGGACGAAGGAGAGGGCGATGACGTCGAAGCCGGTGCGCAGGGCCCAGCGGAGGTCGGCCTCGTCCTTGTCGGAGAGGGCGGGGACGGAGACGGCGACGCCGGGGAGGTTCAGGCCCTTGTGGTCGGAGACCATGCCGCCTTCGACGACGGTGGTGTGGACGCGGGGGCCGTCGACGCCGGTGACTTCGAGGCAGACCTTGCCGTCGTCGACGAGGATGCGTTCGCCGGTGGTGACGTCGGCGGCGAGTCCGTCGTAGGTGGTGCCGCAGGTCTGGCGGTCGCCTTGGACGCCGTCTTCGACGGTGATGGTGAAGGTGTCGCCGCGTTCAAGCAGTACGGGACCTTCGCTGAATCGGCCGAGTCGGATCTTCGGGCCTTGAAGGTCGGCGAGGATTCCGACGCTGCGGCCGCTTTCGTCGGAGGCCTTTCGTACGTGCTGGTAGCGCTCCTCGTGGTCGGCGTAGATGCCGTGACTGAGGTTGAAGCGGGCTACGTCCATTCCGGCTTCGACCAGTGCTTTGATCTGGTCGTACGAGTCGGTGGCGGGGCCCAGAGTACAGACGATCTTTGCTCGGCGCATGGTTCGAGCCTAGGGCTTACCGGCGGGTAGGGAATTGGTCGTGCATGACTACTCAACGACCTTTGCGTGAAGGGCTATTGACAAGTGTTGAATTGTGCGCCGGGGTGCTCCGATGAGCATTTAAGGCAGTGATTACAGCTCCGGGGGCGCCATCGTAAAGCGGGCATTTACGTGGGCGTAGACGTGCTGGCGTTGGGGTTCGAGGTCGAGGGGTGCGGCGCCGGATTCCTCGATGGCGCCGGCGTAACCGGCGCTGCGCATGCGGCTCGAGGCGGCCACTGCGTAACGTTCGCTGCTTTCCGCGCCGATGTCGGCGAGTTCGACCAGCGCCGCAAGGGTCGTACCGAGTGCTTCGGCGTATTCGCGGGCGCGTTGGACGGCTTCGCGTACTGCCTGTTGGCGGGCTTGGCGGTGGGCCGGTGAGGTGGGGCGCAGCGCCCAGAAGGGGCCGTCGACGCGGGTGAGGTCCAGGTCTGCCAGGCGTGTGGTCAGTTCGCCGAGTGCGGTGAAGTCGGTGAGTTCGGCGGTGGTGTGGACGCGGCCGTGGTAGGCGCGGATGCGTTCGCCGCGGCCGTGTTTGGTGAGTTCGGGGCTGATGGAGAAGGCGCCGGTTTCCAGGTGCTCGACGGCCTGGCCGTACGTCTTGATCAGGTCGAGGGCGGTGGCGTTGCGGCGGGTGAGGTCGTCGAGGGCGGAGCGGCGGTCGGTGCCGCGGGCCATGACGGTGACGCCGATGCGGGCGATTTCGGGGTCGACTTCGAGGTGTGCTTCACCGCGGACGGCGAGGCGGGGTGCGTCCGGCGTGCCGTAGGGGGTTGCGGGTCGGGGTTCCTCTGCGGCTGAGGTCATACGTCCCACTCTGTCATCGGTGGCCTGGTTGTGGGACTGAGCCGTTGTCGGGTTCTGCTGCGACCGCTGCCTGCTGGCAGGTTGCGGGGCAATACGATCCCGGTGATCGCCGACGAGGTGATCACCCACCAGAGAACGTGAAAGGGACGCGACAATGAGCGAGCACAACCACTTAGAGACATCAACGCCGGGCGCGTTATGGGCGCTGGTGACCGGTTCGACGAGTGGGATCGGTCGTGCGACGGCGGCCGGCCTGGCTCAGGACGGGTACTCGGTCATCGTCACGGGGCGCGATCGAGAGCGGGCCGCCGAGACTCGTCGATCCATCGAGGCCGAAGGCGGCCGGGCGGTCGATCTGGTCGCCGACCTGGGCGATCCCGCGGCGGTGCGCGGTCTGGTCGAGCGGATACGGGATGCCATCGACGGCCCGCTCGACGTCTTGGTGCACAACGCCGGCGGTGGAGGCTTCGCACCGACCGAGTCCACTCCGGAGGAGATGTACGACGCTGCCTTCAACGTCCACGCCAAGGCGCCGTTCATCCTGACGGGCGCCTTCGCCCCGGCCATGGCCGAGCGCGGCCGAGGAGCCATCGTCAACGTAGGAAGTCTGAGCACCTCGATGGCCGCTGCCGGGACGTGCGCCTTCCAGGCTTCGAAGGCGGCGTTGTCAATGATGACCAGGTCGTGGACGGCGGAGTACGGCCCTCGAGGGGTACGGGTCAACTCCGTCGATCCCGGCTTCATCATCACCCCGGTGAACGAGGGCATCCGCGACATGTACGGCACCTACCTCGCCTCGCTGCCTGCCGGACGTGGCGGAGACCCCGAAGAGGTCGCGAACGCTGTCCGGTTCCTTGTGTCACCCAAGGCCTCCTACATCAACGGCACCACGCTGACTGTGGATGGCGGAAAGACCGCTGTCGTGGCTATGTGACGCGCTGCCGTCGGCTCCACGCCTGCGGCCGGCTCGCGCACTCACGGGACACGGACGCGGGAGAGCGCCCCTGTTTTGCCCCGATCCCCTCTCCCCGTGATCCCGTCTTCGAGGCCGAAGGTGGTGAAGGCGGTGCGCCGTGGGAGGGGGTAAGGGTCTTTGCCGGTGAGGGAGTTGAGGATGGTGGCGCTGCGCCAGGCGGCGAGGCCGAGGTCGGGGGTGCCGACGCCGTGGGTGTGGAGTTCGGCGTTCTGGACGTAGAGGGAGCCGGTGACGGCGGGGTCGAGGCTGAGGCGGTACTGGTCGTCGATGTGGGGGCGGCCGGCGCTGTCGCGGCTCACGTAGGGGTCGAGGCCGGCGAGGAGCGGGTCGAGGGGGCGTTCGCGGTAGCCGGTGGCGAGGACGACGGCGTCGGTGGTGAGGCGGGTACGGGTGCCCTGCTGGACGTGTTCGAGGTGGAGCTCGATGGCCGTCTTGTCGATGCGGCCTGCGGTGCGGACATGGACGCCGGGGGTGAGGACGGTGTCGGGCCAGCCGCCGTGGAGGGTGCGCTGGTAGAGCTCGTCGTGGATGGCGGCGATGGTGTCGGCGTCGATGCCTTTGTGGAGCTGCCATTGGGCGGGGATGAGGCGGTCGCGTACGGGCTCGGGCAGGGCGTGGAAGTAGCGCGTGTAGTCCGGGGTGAAGTGTTCGAGGCCGAGTTTCGAGTACTCCATGGGGGCGAACGCTTCTGTCCGGGCGAGCCAGTGGATCTTTTCGCGGCCTGCGGGGCGGTGGCGGAGGAGGTCGAGATAGACCTCGGCGCCGGACTGTCCTGAGCCGATGACGGTGATGTGGCCGGCGGTGAGGAGCCGCTCGCGGTGTTCGAGGTAGTCGGCGGCGTGGATGACGGGGACGCCGGGGGCTTCGACGAGGGGGCGGAGCGGTTCGGGGATGTGGGGGGCGGTGCCGATGCCGAGGACGAGGTTCTTGGCGTACGTACGGCCGCGGGCCTCCCCGCTTTCCGCGCCTGCGCCGCCTTCGGGTCGTCGGGTGAAGTCGACTTCGAAGAGGTCGCGGTGCGGGTTCCAGCGGACGGCGTCGATGCGGTGGCCGAAGTGGAGTCCGGGGAGGTTGTCGCTGACCCAGCGGCAGTACGCGGCGTATTCGGCGCGGTGGATGTGGAAGCGCTCGGCGAAGTAGAAGGGGAAGAGGCGGTCGCGGCTGCGGAGGTAGCTGAGGAAGGACCAGGGGCTTACGGGGTCGGCGAGAGTGACCAGGTCGGCGAGGAAGGGGACTTGGAGGGTGGCGCCGTCGATGAGGAGGCCGGGGTGCCAGTCGAAGGCGGGGCGCTGGTCGTAGAAGGCGGTGTCGAGTTCGGTGAGGGGCTGGGCGAGGGCGGCGAGGGAGAGGTTGAAGGGGCCGATGCCGATGCCCACCAGGTCGCGGGGTGCCTCGGGTTCGTGCTGTGCGGGGCGAGGACTCGGGATCATCGGGGTGCGTGTCCTTCCACCAGTTTCAGGAGGGCGGCGAGGTCGCCGGGTGTGGTGTGCGGGTTGAGGAGGGTGGCTTTGAGCCAGAGGCGGCCGCCGGGGCGGGCGCGGCCGAGGACGGCGCTGCCCTCGGTGAGGAGCGTGCGGCGTACGTCGGCGACGGCGTCGTCGGTCCAGTGGGCGGGCCGGAAGAGGACGGTGCTGATGGTGGGCGGTGCGTAGAGCTCGAAGCCGGGGTGTGACGCGATGAGGTGGGCGAACTCGCGGGCGTGGGCGCAGACTTGGTCGACGAGCGCGCCGAGTCCTTGCCGTCCGAGGGTCTTGAGGGTGACGGCGATCTTGAGGATGTCGGGACGTCTGGTGGTACGCAGGGAGCGGCCCAGGAGGTCGGGGAGGCCGGCCTCGGTGTCGTCGTCGGCGTTGAGGTAGTCGGCGTGGTGTTCCAGTACGCGGAGGTCGTGCGGGTCCCGGACGGCGAGAAGGCCTGCGGCGACGGGCTGCCAGCCGAGTTTGTGCAGGTCGAGGGTGACGGTGTGGGCGCGGGCTAGTCCGTCGAGGCTGCTGCGGTGGCGGTCGCTGAAGAGGAGGCCTCCGCCGTACGCGGCGTCGATGTGCAGGCGGGCGCCGTGAGCCTGGCAGACGTCGGCGATGGCGGGGAGCGGGTCGATGAGTCCGGCGTCGGTGGTGCCGGCGGTGGCGGCGACGATCAGTGGGCCGGGCAGCTTGGTGAGGGTTGCGGCAAGGGTGGCGGGGTCGAGCGCGCCTGCGGGGGCGGGAACGGTGATGGGTTCGGGGAGGCCCAGGAGCCAGGTGGCGCGGTGCAGGGAGTGGTGGGCGTTCTGGGCGCATACGAGTTGGACGGCGCCGTTCAGTTCACGGGCGAGGAGGAGGGCGAGCTGGTTGGACTCGGTGCCGCCGGTGGTGACGAGGGCGTCCGCTGGTGTGCCGTACACCTCCTTGGCGAGTGCTGCGGTGACCAGGGCTTCCAGCTCGGAGGCGGCGGGGGCCTGGTCCCAGGAGTCGAGGGAGGGGTTGAGCGCGGAGGCGGCGAGGTCGGCGGCGGTGGCGACGGCGAGGGGCGGGCAGTGGAGGTGGGCGGTGCACAGGGGGTCGGCGGGGTCGGCGGCGCCTGCGGCGAAGGCGTGGACGAGGGTGCGTAGCGCGTCCGGGTCGCCGTGTGGGGGGATGGGGTCGCCCAGGGCGGTGCGTATGCGTGCGGCGACTGTTTCGGGGCCGCCGGTGGGGAGGGGGCCTCTTCTTGCGGCGGCGCCGGTGCGCAGGGCTTCGAGGACCGTGGTGAGCAACGGCCTCAGGGCGGCCGGGCCTTGGGGGCCTGAAGCGAGGCCTGAATCCAGGCGCGGTGCGGGGCCTGTTGCGAGCGGGCTCATGGTCGTCCTCCGGGGCGCGGGGTTGGGGCTGCGCGCCCGGAGGACTCAACGATCGTTACCCGAATGGGGGTACGGGTACGCTCCGCTGGTTGAGCAGTTAAAGAGCTCGGTGGGTAAGGGCAGTTTTGCAGCTGCGGGCCCGTTGTGGTTGCTCGCGAAGTTCCTCGCGCCCCTTAACGGGGCGCTGCCCCCAGCCCAACTCAAGTGGGAGCCGTCACTCCTCCCTCACCCTCAACGCTCGCTCCATGTCGTCCAGTTGGTCCACCAGCTTGCGGTGCAGCGCCGGAGTCGCGTTGCCCTTTGTCAGGCATTTCTTGCCCAGGCGGAGTGTCTCGGGGGAGACCGCGTACACCGGGAATGCCCAGCGGCCTGCCGCCTCTGCGATCGCGGAGCCCCGGCGGGCTGCCACTGCCGGGGCCTGCTTGAAGTAGCGCGGCACGTAGTCCCGTACCAGATCTGCCTGTTCGGGTTGCCAGAAGCCCTTGGCTGTGGCGGTGAACAGGTAGGTGGAGAGGTCGTCGGTGGTGAACATGGCCTCCCAGGCCTGGCGTTTGGCCTCGGGGTCGGGGAGGGCGGCGTGGCAGCGGGCGGCGCCTTCCTGGCCGGTGGCGCTGGGATCCTGGACGAGTTCGGCCTCGATGACGGCGTCGTCGATGGCGCCGAGTACGGCGAGGCGGCCGAGGATGCGCCAGCGCAGTTCGGGGTCGAGTTCGGGGCCGCCGGGGACGGTGCCTTCGGAGAGCCAGGCGGTGATCGTGTCGGGCTGGGCGGCGGCGTCGATGAAGTGGCGTACGGCGGTCAGGCGCAGCCCGGGGTGGGAGCCGTCCTCGGTGCGGCGGATCAGGTCGCGGCACAGGGAGGTGATGGTGGCGAGGGCGGCGGGCCGGTCGGGGGCCGGCAGGTAGCGGTCGGCGACCTGGGCGGTGGCGAAGGCGAGGACGCCCTGGACGAGGGCGAGGTCCCGCTCGAGCGGCAGGTGGGTGCGGGCGGCCTCGAGGTAGGCGGTGGGGGCCAGTTCACCGTCGCGTACGCAGTCGCGCAGGGCGTTCCAGACGACGGCGCGGGTCAGCGGGTCGGGCAGGGCGGACAGTTCGGCGCGTACGGTCGCGAAGGAGTCGGAGTCGAAGCGGATCTTCGCGTAGGAGAGGTCGGCGTCGTTGAGGAGGAGCAGGGCGGGCCGTTTGCCGATGGGGTGGGCGGGTTCGGCCTGGGGGACGTCGACTTCGAGGCGTTCGCGGAGGCTGAGGCGGCCTTCGTCGGGGTCGCGGTCGTAGAGGCCGACGGCGATGCGGTGGGGCCGGCTGCCGTCGTGCGCGATCGTCAGCGCGCAGGTGCCGTTGTCCGTCGGGACGATCTTCGGGGTGAGGGTGTCGACTCCGGTGGTACGGAGCCAGGAGTCGGCCCAGGCGTGGACGTCGCGTTCGGTGCTGTCGGCGAGGGACTGGATGAAGTCGGCGAGGGTGGCGTTGCCGAACTTGTGCCGGGCGAAGTGGGTGTTGATGCCGGCGAGGAAGTCCTTCTCGCCGAGCCAGGCGACGAGTTGGCGCAGCGCGGAGGCGCCCTTGGCGTAGGAGATGCCGTCGAAGTTGAGGAGTGCGGAGGCGGTGTCGGGGACAGAGTCGGGGTCGGGGGCGACGGGGTGGGTGGAGGGCCGCTGGTCGGCTTCGTAGCCCCAGGGTTTGCGGGTGACGCCGAAGTCGGTCCAGGTGCCGGTGAAGCGGGTGGCTTCGATGAGGGTCTGGTAGCCCATGTACTCGGCGAAGGACTCGTTCAGCCAGATGTCGTCCCACCAGCGCAGGGTGACGAGGTCGCCGAACCACATATGGGCCATTTCGTGGGCGATGACCATGGCGCGGGTCTGGCGTTCGGTGTCGGTGACGGCGGAGCGGTAGACGAACTCGTCGCGGAAGGTGACGAGGCCGGGGTTCTCCATGGCGCCGAAGTTGAATTCGGGGACGAAGGCCTGGTCGTAGGAGTCGAAGGGGTAGGGCTCTTCGAACTTCTCGTGGTAGCGGTCGAAGCAGGCGCGGGTGATGGCGAGGAGTTCGTCGGCGTCGGCGTCCAGGTACGGGGCGAGTGAGCGGCGGCAGTGGAGGCCGAAGGGCAGTCCGCGGTGTTCGGTGCGTACGGAGTGCCAGGGGCCGGCGGCGATGGCGACGAGGTAGGTGGAGATCAGCGGGGTGGGGGCCGCTTTCCACAGGCCGTCGCCCTGGTGCTCGGTGATGCCGTTGGCGAGGACGGTCCAGCCTTCGGGTGCCTTTATCGACAGTTCGAAGACGGCTTTGAGGTCGGGCTGGTCGAATGCGGGGAAGACGGACTGGACGTCTTCCAGGGACATTTGGGTGTAGAGGTACGTTTCGCCGTCGGTGGGGTCTGTGAAACGGTGCATGCCCTCGCCGGTGCGCGAGTACCGCATGCCGGCCTCGATGTCCAGTTCGTGCTCGCCCGGGGTGAGGTCCTTGAGGGGCAGCCGGTTCCCGTCCAGGGTGTCCAGGTCGAGGTGGTATCCGTCGAGGCGGGCGTTGCGCAGCTCGGCGGGCTTGAGCTCGACGAACGTGTCCTCGGCCTCGAGGTCGCTCCGTACCGTGAAGTGGATGACGGTGTGGGAGGTGAAGATCTCGTCGCCGCGTGTCAGGTCGAGCTCGATCTGGTAGCGGTGGACGTCGAGGAGCCGGGCACGGGTCTGCGCTTCGGCGCGCGTCAGTACGGACATGGGGACATGCTGCCTGATGAGCGGGGCGCGGCGCAGGCGAGGTCCGGTTCCGGTAGGCCGGCCCGTACGGACACGGTCATCGTGGTCAGACGTGGTCGCGGGTGGTCCTACGCGGTCTGGTCGTGCTCGCGGAGGATCGGCCGCTGCGGCGGTACGCGGGCGTCGAGGCGCGGGTCGGGTTCGAGGGTCTGGTTCGGCGGCGGTAACTCCTTTACCAGCGCCCGGAGTTCGCGTACCTCCTGTCTCATCCGCAGATATCTCTGGTGGGCGTCGTACAGGTAACGCACCTTGGTGCGCAGGGCCCAGGGGTCTATGGGTTTCATCACCAGGTCGGCGACGCCGAGCCGAAAGGCGGTGGTGGTGAGTTCGGCGTCCGGGCCGAAACCGGTGACCAGGATGACCGGAATGTGCTGGGTCTGTTCCAAGCGGCGCAGATAGCGGACGACGTCGAAGCCGTCGACGTCCGGCATGTGCACATCGAGGACGAGCAGTCCGACCTGGCCGCGGAGGACTTCCTTGAGGGCGGCGTCGCCGCTGGTGGCGCGCGCCAGCCGGTAGCCGAGCGGGGCCAGGGCGCTTTCCAGCGCGTAGAGCGTTTCCTCATGGTCGTCGACGATGAGGATCTTGGCATCCGACGGCATCGCGCGAAGTCCCCTCGTTCTGGACAACCAGTGTGCCCGGACTGGCTGACAGGGAGTACTCACAGACTGACAAGGAGTGCTGCGCGCAGGATGCCTCATTTCGGCCCCGAGGCCGAGGGGGTGCGCGGACAAAAGCGCGATGAATGGGGTCAGCCGGTCGAAACACCGCCGGTGTTCGCATTGCCGGCGATGTTCTCGTGGTGCCTGATGACCTCGGCGATGATGAAGTTGAGGAGCTTCTCGGCGAACGCGGGGTCGAGTTTGGCGTTCTCCGCGAGCCGGCGCAGCCGGGCGATCTGGTGGGCCTCACGGGCCGGGTCGGCGGGCGGCAGCTGGTGGGCGGCCTTGAGGTGGCCGACCTGCTGGGTGCACTTGAAGCGTTCGGCGAGCATATGGACGACGGCGGCATCGATGTTGTCGATGCTGTCGCGCAGCCGGTCGAGCTCGGCGCGGACGGCGGGATCCACGTCTGAGGTTCCGTTGTTGCTGGTGGTCATGAGCGTTCACCCTACGACCCGCCCCACAGGCCTTCGACGGCACCCGCGAGCGCCGGGGATTATCGTGGATGTGGGTTCAGGCCTCTTGGGGGGTGCGGGCGTGGCGAACGGCGGTCCCGTCGAGCATGGCTACCCGCACCTGGACACGGTGCGGGCGGCGATCACCGCGCTGTACAAGCGGCTCTCGTACGACACCATCCACACCTTCGACACCAGCGTGGCCCCCGCCGACGTGGCGTTCGCCGATCAGGACGACCTGTATCTGGGTGCCCAGCGCGTGGCCCGCGAGCTGGTCCAGCACTTCCGGCTGCCGGACGCCCGCATGATCGTCAGCTTCCGCGAGATGCACCACGCGGCGAATGTCGAACTCGCCGCGGGCCCCGAGTACTTCATCGAGCTGAACGACCGCTTCCGCACCCACCGCAGGGACATCGGCGCGGCCCTCGCCCATGAGATCATGCATGTGTACCTGCACCGCCTGGACCTGTCGTTCCCGGGCACGCGCGACAACGAGATCCTCACGGACACCGCGACGACGTATCTGGGCGCCGGCTGGCTGCTCCTCGACGCGTTCCGCGAGGACGGCGCCTCCTCGCAGAAGCTCGGCTATCTGACTCCCGAGGAGTTCGGATACGTCCTCGCCAAGCGGTCGCTGATCTTCGGCGAGGATCCGTCGACGTGGTTCACCAGCCCACAGGCGTACACCGCGTACACGAAGGGCATGGCGCGGGCCCGCCACGACGAACAGCAGCCCCCGCTGACCGCGGCCGGCTGGGCGGGCCGCCGCCGCTATGCGAAGGACCGCCGTCACGCCCAGGACCATCACGGCCGTCCCGTCGGCGTCCCGTACGACTTCACGCCGGACGGCCATGGCCCGCTGCGCGTGTCGTTTCCCTGCCCGACCTGCCATCAACGGATCCGGGTGCCGGTACGGGGCCGGGTGCGGGCCCGCTGCGGTCTGTGCCGCACGGTGCTGGAGTGCGACACGTAACCCAGTGCGACGTATGGGCAAGGTCACGTGATTCATGGCGAAATGCTTTGCCCTATGCGTGTCTGACGGGCGAAGGTCGAAGGATGAACACGCACGAGCTGGCGGCCGGTCTGTTCACCGCCGTGTACGAGGACGACGAGGACGCGGTCGTACGGATGCTGCGCGCGGGCGCGAGTCCGGAATCGGTGGACGAGGACGGGCAGACGGTCCTGTACCTGGCGACCATGATGACGGACGGCCCCGGTGTTGTACGCCTCCTCCTGGCCACCGGAGCCGAACCGGACCGGCTCAGCTCGGGCACGGACTCGCCGCTGTGCGGGGCGGCGTGCGGCGGTCACACGGAGGTCGTACGCGCATTGCTGGCGGCCGGGGCGCGGCCGGATCTGGTGGAGGAGTTCGGGTTCACGGCCATGGCCTGGGCTGTCCAGCGCGGCCACGCACCCGTGGTCGCCGAGCTCCTGGCGCGCGGTGCGGACCCGAACCGTCTGGGCCCCAACGGAGAGCCCCCGCTGGTGACGGCCGCGCGCCGCGGCTCCCTCGGCTGCGTCCGCGCGCTGCTCGAGCACGGGGCGCGAGCCCGGGCGGAGGCGCTGACCGAGGCCCGGCGCTGGCTGACCCTCGATGTGGCGACGGAGCTGCGGGCGGGCCTGGAGCACACGCACGGCACCGGCCATGAGTGCGTCACCCGCCGCTACCGGGAGGACGGCGGCGTGACGGTCGAGGTCAGGTTGATGAAGGCCGGGGCAAGCCACACCTCGGGCAACGACCAGCAGACGGGCCACGCGGCCATCGTCACCGTCCTGGAGACCTCGCTGGGCATCGCGGCCCCCGCCCCGGAACTCGCCGACCGCGCCCTGCGCTGCGCCGACCCCGACAACGACGACTGGACCGAGGCGGCGACCGTGCTCGCGCGGCGCGGCGACGAGGAGACGTTCCGGACGGCGGTGCTGTGGTGCGGGGACAGCGCGCAGCCGTTGCTGCAGGCGTTCGGGGCGGATGTGCTGGGGCGGTTGGGGGCGGAGGGTGGGCCGGACCAGGGCGACGCGGCCGTACGCCCGTACGCGGCCCAAAGCGTGCCGCTGCTGCGGGAGTTGGCGCGCGGGGCCCAGGATCCCTTGACGCTGCGATGCGTGGTCGCTGCGCTCGGGCAGCACCAGGATCCCGCCGCCCTGCCCGAGATCCTGCGGCACGCCCGCCACGCGGACACCAGCGTGCGGCGCGCGGTCGCCGTTGCCCTGTGCGGGCTGGTTCCCGCCTCGCACGCGGAGGGCGTCGCTCGGCTCGTCGCCATGTCTCGTGACGTCGACCGGGACGTGCGCAACTGGGCGACGACGGCACTGGCCGTGCTCGACGCGGACACGCCCGCGCTGCGGGATGCGCTTGCCGCGCTGTTGGGGGACCCGGATGCGGAGGTTGCCGCGGAGGCGGCGCGGGGGCTGGCTGTGCGTCAGGATTCGCGCGCGATCCCTGTGCTGGAGCGATTGCTTGCCGAGGAGCGGCCTGACAGTACGCCGCGCGCGACGGCGGAGGAGGCGGTCGAGCACATACGGGACGACCGGGTTCGGGCCTTGCTGGCGTCTACGCTGCCGCGGCGGATCTGAGCGGGCGGTTCCTTTTCCCCAGCCCCGCCCCTTCCCGGCTGTAACAATTTGCGGCTCCGCCGCGTGGGGGGCTGCGCCCCCAGGCCCCCGCCAGGGGGTGGTGGGTGACACTTCGTGTCGCGGCTGCGGGTGCGTTGGGGCTGGTCGCGCAGTTCCCCGCGCCCCTAAAAGCAAAAGCCTGCGACTGCCGGCACCCGGAAGGCGCCTGCGCCCCGAGCAAGCCCGCGGCCCGGAAAGCCCCGCCGGAGGGAGCCCGCACCCCCACGGCCCCGCAGCCGCCCACGGCGGCAAGGGGACGGGGCGGGGGTGTGCGCCCGCAGCGGCCGGCGCGCCCACACCGGCACCCCCTACCAGCCAACAGCAACGCGCGCCGGTCCGAGGACGGACACCACCGACGCGGCCCCGCACCCACCACCCACCCAAGGGGCGCGAGGCTGTGACATATGCGGCTCCGCCGCGTGGGCGCGACCAGCCACGACGGCGCCGCAGCCGACAAACCGCTGGAGGCAACCGTCAGCCGACAACGAACCCAGCGGAGCGCTCACGCCCCGTACACAGCCCCCGGCACCTCCGCCCCCGCAAGCAACTTGCGAGCCGCATCCCCCGCCTCAGACGGCGTCCACCGCGCCCCCTTATCCGCGCTCGGCCCAGCCCGCCACCCCTCCATGACAGTGATCCGCCCACCCTCCGCCTCAAAGACCCGCCCGGTCACCCCGCCGCACGCGGCCGAGCCGAGCCAGACGACGAGCGGCGAGACGTTCTCGGGCGCCATGGCGTCGAAGCCGGCGCCCGGGTCCGGCGCCGCCATCGTGTCGGCGAAGGTCCGCTCGGTCATCCGCGTACGCGCGGCCGGCGCGATGGCGTTGACCTGCACTCCATAGCGGCCCATCTCGGCGGCAGCCACCAGCGTGAGCCCGACGATTCCCGCCTTCGCCGCGCTGTAGTTGCCCTGCCCGACCGACCCCAACAGCCCCGCTCCGGAGCTGGTGTTGACGACACGGGCCTCAGGCGTGCGTCCGGCCTTCGCCTCCGCCCGCCAGTGCACGGCGGCCTGCTGCAGCGGCAGAAAGTGCCCCTTCAGGTGGACGCGCACAACGGCGTCCCAGTCGTCCTCGTCGAGATTCACAAGCATCCGGTCGCGCAGAAACCCGGCGTTGTTGACGAGCGTGTCGAGCCGCCCGAACGCATCGAGCGCCGTCGCGATCAACGACTCGGCGCCCGCGCGCGTGGCGACGTCCCCGCCATGCGCGACGGCTTCCCCTCCGCCCGCGCGGATCTCCTCGACGACAAGCGCGGCCGGGCTGTCCGGCCCGGGCGCTCCGTCGAGCCTGACACCGAGGTCGTTGACGACGACCCGCGCCCCCTCGGCCGCGTAGGCGAGGGCATGCGCCCGCCCGAGTCCCCGTCCCGCACCGGTGACGATCACTACCCGGCCGTCACAGATTCCGGTCATCTCAACTCCCCTTACTGACCGTGTTGTTGACCGTCGCCGCGTCCAGGAAGGCGGGCCGCTCTCCCCCGCCGTGCACGAGCAGGCTGGCCCCGGTGATGTACGCGGCCGCGTCCGAGGCGAGGAACACGGCCGCCTCGCCGATGTCCGAGGGAGCGGCGAGGCGCCCCAGCGGGACAGTACGGGCCACGGACGCGATGCCCTCCTCGTCCCCGTAGTGGAGATGGGACAGCTCGGTACGAACCATCCCGACGACCAGCGTGTTGACGCGAACGTCCGGCGCCCACTCCACCGCCATCGACCGGGCCAGATTCTCCAGGCCCGCCTTGGCCGCACCATAGGCCGCCGTACCGGGAGAAGGCCGCGTCCCGCTGACGCTGCCGATCATCACGATCGAGCCCCGGGCGCGCTTGAGATGCTCGTACGCCGCAAGGGACACGGTCAGCGGTGCGGTGAGGTTGAGCTCGATCACACGCGCGTGCCGCTCGGCGGCGTCCGCCCGATCGAGCAGCCGGAACGGGGCGCCACCCGCGTTGTTGACCAAGACATCGAGGCGAGGCAGCGCGTCGAAGAAGGCGCGCACGGCCGCCGGTTCGCGCACGTCGAGAGGCATGAACTCGACGCCCTCGACCGGTACTTCGGGGGGTCTGCGGGCGCAGGCCACGACCTCGGCACCCGCCTCGGCGAACGCCCGGGCGATCCCGGCGCCGACCCCGCGGGTTCCGCCGGTGACCACCACGAGTCGCTTGTCCTGGCGACTGTCCTCCCGGTTATCCACAGGGCCTCCCGCTGGTCGGCAATCGCTGTTACCTTCACATCAGATCGAACCTAACAAATGTTTGGTGGAAAGGTAGCTGATGCGCGCATGGGTGTCTCCACCTCGTCCCCGGAAAAGGGGATTTCCGTCGTCACGGTCGACTTCCCGCCCGTGAACGCGCTGCCGGTGCACGGCTGGTTCGACCTGGCCGACGCCGTGCGCACAGCGGGCCGCGACCCCGAGATCCGCTGTGTAGTGCTGACCGCCGAGGGACGGGGCTTCAACGCGGGCGTCGACATCAAGGAGATACAGCGCGAGCGGGACGGACAGCCGGATGGACGGCAGCAGCAGGGGCCGCGGGCCGCGACGGGCCACGGTGCGCTGTTAGGCGCCAACCGAGGCTGCGCGGAGGCGTTCGCCGCGGTGTACGACTGCGAGGTGCCCGTGGTGGCGGCCGTACGGGGCTTCTGCCTGGGCGGCGGCATCGGTCTGGTGGGGAACGCGGACGCGATCGTGGCAAGCGACGACGCCACCTTCGGGCTTCCCGAGCTGGACCGAGGCGCGCTGGGTGCCGCCACGCATCTGGCCCGCCTTGTGCCGCAGCACCTGATGCGTGCGCTGTACTACACCTCGCGCACGGCCACGGCGGCCGAACTGCACGCGCACGGTTCGGTGTGGCGGGTCGTACCGCGTGCCGAAGTCCTGGACGCCGCCCTGGAGTTGGCGCGGGAGATCGCGGCCAAGGACGGGCAGCTGATCCGGCTCGCCAAGGCCGCCATCAACGGCATCGACCCCGTCGACGTACGCCGCAGCTACCGCTTCGAGCAGGGCTTCACCTTCGAGGCGGGCCTCAGCGGGGTGGCGGACCGGGTCCGGAGCACATTCGGCCAGGAGACATCTGGAGGGGAGGACCGTTGAGCGACAAGACCATGTCGGCGGAGGAGGTCGTCGGCCGTCTGGAGAGCGGGATGACGATCGGCATCGGAGGCTGGGGGTCCCGCCGCAAGCCGATGGCGCTGGTGAGAGCACTGCTCCGTACCGGGATCACCGATCTCACCGTCGTCTCGTACGGCGGCCCGGACGTCGGCATGCTCGCGGCCGCCGGGCGGATACGGAAACTGGTCGCCGCCTTCGCGACCCTCGACTCGATCCCGCTCGAACCGCACTACCGGTCGGCGCGCGAGAGCGGTGCTCTCGAACTGATGGAGATCGACGAGGCGATGTTCATGTGGGGCCTGCACGCCGCCGCGAACCGGCTGCCCTTCATACCGGTGCGGGCCGGCCTCGGCTCGGATGTAATGCGGGTCAATCCCGTGCTGCGGACGGTCACTTCCCCGTACGAGGACGCGTCGACGGGACTGCAGGAGACCTTCGTCGCCATGCCCGCGCTGCGCATGGACGCCGCGCTGGTCCATGTGAACCGCGCGGACCGGTTCGGCAACGGTCAGTATCTGGGCCCGGATCCGTACTTCGACGACCTGTTCTGCGAGGCGGCCGACACCGCGTATGTCTCCTGCGAGCGCATAGTCGACTCGGCCGAGCTGACGAAGGAGGCCGCCCCGCAGACCCTGCTGATCAAGCGGCACAGCGTGACCGGCGTGGTGGAGGCCCCGAACGGGGCGCACTTCACATCCTGCGCGCCCGACTACGACCGGGACGAGGACTTCCAGCGGCTGTACGCGACCACGCCCTGGCCGGAGTTCGCCGAGCGGTTCCTGCACGGGAGCGAGAAGGACTACCAGACGGCCGTACAAGCCTGGCATGCGTCGAACGAGGAGCGGTGATGAGCGACGTACAGAGCAACGACGTACTGAGCAGCGTCACGCGGGCCGAGTACTGCGTGATCGCCTGCGCCGAGGCCTGGCGGGACAACGGCGAGGTGCTGGCCAGCCCCATGGGTGCCGTCCCGTCCGTCGCCGCCCGGCTCGCCAGGCTGACCTTCGCCCCGGACCTGCTCCTCACCGACGGCGAGGCGATGCTGGTCGGCCCCGACGGCACGGTGGAGGGCTGGCTGCCGTACCGGCAGCACCTCACGATGGTCACCGGCGGCCGACGCCACGTGATGATGGGTGCGAGCCAGATAGACCGGTTCGGCAACCAGAACATCTCCTGCATCGGCGACTGGGAGCGCCCCACGCGGCAGCTTCTCGGGGTACGGGGCGCGCCGGTCAACACCCTCAACAATCCGGTCAGTTACTGGGTCCCCAGGCACTCCACCCGGGTCTTCGTCGAGAAGGTCGACATGATCTGCGGGGTGGGCTACGACAGCGCCGCGGCGGCCGGTCCCACGGCGAGCCGTTACCACCGCATACCGCGGGTCGTCTCCAACCTCGGTGTGTTCGACTTCGCGACCCCGGACCGCTCGATGCGGCTCGCCTCGCTGCATCCCGGAGTGACGATCGAGGAGGTCAGGGAGGCGACGGGCTTCGAGCTGACGGTTCCCGAGGAGGTGCCGTACACCCGCGAACCGACCGGGGAGGAGCTGGAGTTGATACGCGAGATGCTCGACCCGCAGGGGCTGCGCAACCGTGAGGTCAAGGGCTGATGGAGACCGCGCTGACGCAACTCGTCGGGGTACGCCATCCGATCGTGCAGACCGGTATGGGCTGGGTCGCGGGCCCCCGCCTGGTCTCCGCCTCCGCGAACGCGGGCGCTCTGGGGATCCTGGCCTCCGCGACGATGAGCGTGGAGGAGCTGAGAAGGGCCGTCCTGGAGGTCAAGTCCCGTACGGACGCCCCGTTCGGCGTGAACCTGCGGGCGGACGCGGGCGATGCCCACGACCGGGTGCGGATCATCATCGACGAGGGCGTGAAGGTCGCCTCGTTCGCGCTCGCGCCCTCCCGCGAGCTGATCGCCGAGCTGAAGGACGCGGGTGTCGTGGTCATCCCGTCCGTCGGGGCCCGCCGCCATGCCGAAAAGGTCGCGGCGTGGGGTGCGGACGCGGTGATCGTGCAGGGCGCCGAGGGCGGCGGGCACACGGGCGAGGTGGCGACGACGGTGCTGTTGCCGCAGGTCGTGGACGCGGTGGGGATACCGGTCGTGGCGGCGGGCGGCTTCTTCGACGGCCGGGGCCTGGTCGCGGCGCTCGCGTACGGCGCGGCGGGCATCGCGATGGGCACCCGCTTCCTGCTCACCTCGGACTCCACGGTTCCGGACGCGGTGAAGGCCGAGTACCTGGCGGCGACGGTCAAGGACGTCACGGTGACCAGGGCAGTGGACGGCCTGCCCCACCGCATGCTCCGCACGGACCTGGTCAACTCCCTTGAGGGAGCGGGCCGTACGAGATCCCTGGCGCGTGCGGTGCGCCGAGCCGCCACGTTCCGCAAGCTGTCCGGCCTCACCTGGCCCGCGATGATCCGCGACGGCCTCGCCATGAAGCACGGCAAGAACCTGTCCTGGAGCCAGGTCCTGCTCGCTGCCAACACGCCCATGCTGCTGCGCGCGTCAATGGTCGAGGGGCGTACGGATCTGGGGGTGATGGCATCGGGCCAGGTGGCCGGCGTGATCGAGGACCTGCCGTCGTGCGCGGAGCTGGTGGAGCGCGTGATGACGGAGGCGGAGCGGGTGCTCGACGAACTGGCTGCCGCCAAGCACTGATCACGCAAGCGATGATCGCTCGAGAGCCGACCGGCTGATGTCAGAGCCGACCAAGTGCCGACCGGCGGACGTCAGGACCGCTCACGTGCTGACCGGCGGAAGTCAGAGCCGCTCGATGATCGTCACGTTCGCCTGACCGCCTCCCTCGCACATCGTCTGCAGGCCGAACCGGCCTCCCGTGCGCTCGAGTTCGTGCAGCAGCGTCGTCATCAGCTTGACGCCGGTCGCGCCCAGGGGGTGGCCGAGGGCGATCGCGCCGCCGTTGACGTTGACCTTTGCCGGATCCGCGCCCGTCTCCTTCAGCCAGGCCAGGACGACCGGAGCGAAAGCCTCGTTGATCTCCACGAGGTCGATGTCGTCGATGGTCAGGCCGGTCTTCTTGAGGGCGTGTGCCGTGGCCGGGATCGGGGCCGTGAGCATACGGATCGGGTCCTCGCCTCGTACGGAGAGGTGGTGCACGCGCGCGCGGGGCGTCAGGCCGTGTTCGCGTACCGCCCGCTCGGAGGCCAGCAGCATCGCGGCGGCGCCGTCGGAGACCTGGGAGGAGCAGGCGGCGGTGATGGTGCCGCCGTCGATGACCGGCTTCAGGCCCGCCATCTTCTCCAGTGAGGTGTCCCGGCGCGGCCCTTCGTCGACCGTGACATCGCCGTACGGCACGGTCTCGCGCTCGAAGCGGCCCTCGTCGATCGCGCCGATCGCCCGCTGATGGGACCGCAGCGCGAACTCCTCCTGGTCCAGGCGGCTGATTCCCCACTTGGCGGCGATCATCTCGGCGCCGACGAACTGGTTCACCGGCTGGTCCCCGTACCGCGCCCGCCACCCCTCGCTTCCCGCGAACGGCCCCCCAGTGAGCCCCAGCGGCTCGGTGGCCCGTCCGGAGGCGTAGCCGATGGGGACCAGCGTCATGTTCTGGACCCCGCCGGCCACCACCAGGTCCTGCGTGCCGGACAGCACACCCTGCGCGGCGAAGTGCACGGCCTGCTGCGACGAACCGCACTGCCGGTCGACCGTCACCCCCGGCACCTCCTCCGGCAGCCCGGCCGCCAGCCAGCAGGTCCGCGCGATGTCACCGGCCTGCGGCCCCACGGTGTCCAGACAGCCGAAGACGACGTCCTCGACGGCGGCCGGGTCGACGCCGGCACGCGACACCAGAGCCTTCAGAACATGCGCGCCCAGGTCGGCGGGATGCACCCCGCTCAGGCCCCCTTTGCGCCGCCCGACGGGCGTACGGACCGCTTCGACGATGTAGGCCTCGGCCATGACAACTCCCAGTCAATTCAAGTCGATCCAGTTCGGTGGAGCCACTTCGGTGTCGATCTAGTTCGGTTGTGTACGTACTGCGATCCCGTCCAGCACCATCGACAGGTACTGCCGGGCGATCTCCTCGGGGCCGTGCTGTCCGCCGGGCCGGTACCAGGACGCGGCGACCCACACCGTGTCGCGCACGAACCGGTAGGTGAGCCGTATGTCGAGGTCCGCCCGGAAGACCTCGGCGGCCACCCCCCGCTCCAGCGTGCTCAGCCAGACCTTCTCGAACTTGCGCTGCGAGTCGGCGAGGAACGCGAAGCGCTCCTGCGACACCAGGTGCTTGGACTCCTTCTGGTAGATGGCGACGGCCGCGCGGTGCCGGTCGATCTCCCGGAAGGACTCGATGACCAGGGCCTCCAGCGTCTCCCGGGGCCCGAGCTCGGCATCCAGGACGGTGTCGTACCCGTCCCACAGCTCGTCCAGGAAGGTCCGCAGGATCTCTTCCAGCATCGATTCCTTGGAGTCGAAGTGGTAGTAGAGGCTGCCCGCGAGCATGCCCGCGTGGTCGGCGATCTTGCGGACGGTGGTGGCGTTGTAGCCCTGCTCGGCGAAGACCTCGGCGGCGGTGCCGAGGAGTTCACTGCGCCTGGCGGGTGAGGCGGTCACCTGGGGCTTCTTCTTCGTAGGCACGGTTCCATTGTCGTCCTAGGCGTGCTGGCTGCTGACGGAGACGACCTCTCCGGTCATGTACGAGGAGTAGCCGGACGCGAGGAACACGATCACGTTGGCCACCTCCCAGGGCTCGGCGTACCGCCCGAAGGCCTCGCGCTCGGTGAGTTCCTCCAGCAGTTCGGGGCTGGTGACCTTCACGAGGTGGGGGTGCATGGCGAGGCTGGGCGACACGGCGTTCACCCGCACCCCGTACTCGGCCGCCTCTATGGCCGCGCACCGGGTCAGCGCCATCACGCCCGCCTTCGCGGCGGCGTAGTGCGCCTGGCCGGCCTGGGCGCGCCAGCCGACGACGGAGGCGTTGTTGACGATCACGCCGCCGTGTCCACCGTCGCGGAAGGCCCGCAGGGCGGCGCGTATGGACCGGAACGTCCCGTTCAGCGTCACGTCGAGCACCCTCGACCACTGCTCGTCCGTCATGTCGACGAGGTCCGAAGTCCCGCCCAGACCGGCGTTGTTGACCACGATGTCGAGCCGCCCGTGCAGTCGCTGGGCGGTGTCGAAGAGCGCCTGCACCTGCGCCTCGTCCGTGACGTCGCAGGCGAGCGCCGCGACCCCCTCGAACTCGGCCGCCAGTTCCCCCTCGTACTCCTTCAGCCGCCGCGCATGCGCGTCGCTGATCAGTACGCGCGCGCCCTCCTCCAGGAAGCGGCGTGCCGTTGCGCCGCCTATCCCCGCGCCCGCGGCGGCGGTGATGACGGCCGTGCGCCCCTTCAGCAGCCCGTGCCCGGGGACGTACTCCGGACCCTCGACGTCTGTCATGGAGCCACGCTAACCTACCAAACACTTGTTAGGGAAGGCCGCTTTTCGCTTCGCGGAGCCTCGATGGACTCCGAGGAACGCTGAGGAACTCCAAAGAACTCCGAGGAAGGTGACCGTGGACCTGGACCACTCCCCCGCCGACGAGGCGTTCCGCGCCGAAGCCAGAGCCTGGCTCGCCGCGCACGTACCGCCCGCACCCCTCCCCTCCCTGGAGACCGAGGAGGGCTTCGCGGCGCACCGCGGCTGGGAGGCCGAGCTGGCCGCGGACCGCTGGTCGGTGGTGTCCTGGCCGGCCGAGTACGGCGGCCGGGGCGTCGACATCCTCAAGTGGCTGATCTTCGAGGAGGAGTACTACGCGGCTGGCGCCCCAGGCCGCGTCAGCCAGAACGGCATCAGCCTCCTCGCCCCCACCCTCTTCGACCACGGCACCGAGGAGCAGCGCGCCCGGATTCTGCCGCCCATGGCGTCCGGCGAGGTGATCTGGGCGCAGGCGTGGTCCGAACCTGAGGCCGGTTCGGACCTGGCCTCGCTCAGGTCAAGAGCCGTGCGCACGGACGGAGGCTGGCTGTTGAGCGGGCAGAAGACGTGGTCGTCGCGGGCCGCGTTCGCCGACCGCGCGTTCGGCCTGTTCCGCAGCGAGCCCGACACCCCGAAGCCGCACCAGGGGCTCACCTACGTGATGTTCGACCTGCGCGCGCCGGGCGTCACCGTCCGCCCCATAGGCCGCCTCGACGGAAAGCCGGCCTTCGCGGAACTCTTCCTGGACGAGGTCTTCGTGCCGGACGAGGACGTGATCGGCGAGCCCGGCCAGGGCTGGCGGGTCGCCATGTCGACAGCGGGCAACGAACGCGGTCTGACCCTCCGCTCCCCCGGCCGTTTCCTCGCCGCCGCCGACCGGCTGGTCGACCTGTGGCGGACGCACGGCGACCCGGCCGATACAGCAATGCGCGACCGCGTGGCCGACGCGGTGATCGGCGCCCGCGCGTATCAGCTCTTCACGTACGCCCATGCCTCCCGCTTCCTCCAGGGCGAGCCCCTCGGCCCCGAGTCCAGCCTGAACAAGGTCTTCTGGTCCGAGTACGACATCGCCCTGCACGAGACGGCGCTCGATCTGCTGGGCGCGGAGGGCGAGTTGGCGGACACCGACTGGAGCGAGGGCTACGTCTTCTCGCTCGCCGGCCCCATCTACGCCGGCACCAACGAGATCCAGCGCGACATCATCGCCGAGCGCCTCCTCGGCCTGCCGAAGGGACGCCGCTGATGCGCTTCCTCCTCGACGACGAGCAGCAGGCCTTCGCCCGCTCGCTGGACGCGATGCTGACGGCCGCGGACACCCCGTCGGTCATACGGTCCTGGAGCGCCGGGGATCCCACGGCCGGGCGCGCGCTGTGGAGTCGTATCGCCGAGGCGGGAGTCTTCGCGCTCGCGGTTCCCGAGGCGTACGAGGGCGTCGGGCCGCTGCCCGTCGAACTGGCCGTGGCCTTCGTGGAGCTGGGGCGGCAGGCGGTGCCGGGGCCGCTGGTGGAGACGGTGGCGGCGGCCGTGCTGCTCACCGAGCCGGAGGCGGCCAAGCGGCTGCTCCCCGCGCTGGCGTCCGGCGAGGTGATCGCGACGTTGGCACCGGAGGGCTCGTACGCCCTGGACGGTGACGTGGCCACGGTCCTCCTCGCGGTCGACGGCGAGGAACTGCGACTGGCCCCCGGGCACGGCCCGGTGCGTACGTCCCTGGACCCGGCCCGCCGCCTCACCCTCCTCGACCCCGGCGGTGAACTCCTCGCCCGGAACCCACCCCTCCCCCGGGCCCGAACCTGGGCCCGGCTCGCCACCGCCGCCCAAGCCCTCGGTGTGGGACTGGCGCTCCTCGATACGACGGTCGCGTACGTCAAGCAGCGCCACCAGTTCGGCGTGCCCATCGGCTCGTTCCAGGCGGTCAAGCATCAACTGGCCGATGCGAAGCTCGCGTTGGAGTTCGCGCGTCCGCTCGTCTTCGGCTCCGCGCTGTCCATGAACCCGGCTGATGTCGCCGCGGCCAAGGTCACGGCGTGCGAGGCGGCGTACGCCACGGCGCGCACGGCGCTGCAACTGCACGGCGCGATCGGCTACACCGCCGAGTACGACCTGTCCCTGTGGCTGACCAAGGCCCGCGCCCTGCGCACCGCTTGGGGCACCCCGGGCGAGTGCCGGGCCGAGGTGCTGAGCAGCGCGGTCAGTGGTGGTGGTGATCGCCGCTCGTGAGTTCCCGGTACTCCTCGGGGGTCGGTTTGGGGATATGCGTGTTCGGCCCATGCATGACGCGGGCGAGCCGGGCGCGCAGCCGCTCGGTGGGTCTGACCTTCCGGACGACACCGTTGGCGTCGACGGTCGGGCCCACCTCGTACGGCGGGACGTGCTCGTGCTGGGTGAGGGTGAACCGCTGCTCCTGCGAGAGCGGTTCGTGCACCTCGACGAACTCGCCGTGCGGCAGCCGTTTGATGGTGCCGGACTCCCTGCCGTGCAGCACCTTGTCCCGGTCACGGCGTTGCAGCCCGAGGCAGATCCGTCTGGTGATGATGAAGGCGAGGACGGGCACCACGAAGAAGCCGATCCGTACGGCCCACGTGATCACGTTGATCGACAGATGGAAGCGCGTGGCCACGATGTCGTTGCCGCCGCCGATCAGCAGCACCCCGTACAGACTCAGCCAGGCCACGCCGAGGCCGGTACGTGTGGGCTGGTTGCGCGGGCGATCCAGGATGTGGTGCTCGCGTTTGTCGCCGGTGATCCAGGCCTCGATGAACGGGTACACGCCGATCGCGAGCATGATCAGCGGGAAGAGGGAGAACGGAATGAAGACGCCGAGGGCCAGGGTGTGGCCGAAGGCGTTGATCTCCCATCCCGGCATCACTCGGATCAGTCCCTCGGAGAAGCCGAGGTACCAGTCGGGTTGAGCGCCGGTGGTGACCAGGTCGGCGCGGTAGGGGCCGAAGGCCCACACGGGGTTGATGGTCGCGATCGCGCCCATCACCGACAGCACACCGAAGACCAGGAAGAAGAAGCCGCCCGCCTTGGCCATGTAGACCGGCAGGAACGGCATCCCGACCACGGACTTCTGGTCGCGTCCGGGCCCGGGGAACTGTGTGTGCTTGTGGTAGAAGACCAGGATCAGATGGGCGACCACCAGGCCGAGCATGATCCCGGGCAGCAGCAGAATGTGGATCGGGTACAGCCGGGCGATGATGTCGTCGCCCGGGAACTCTCCGCCGAAGAGGAAGAAGGAGAGATACGTTCCCACGACCGGCACCGACAGGATCGCGCCCTGTGCGAAGCGCAGGCCTGTGCCGGAGAGCAGGTCGTCGGGGAGCGAGTAGCCGGTCAGCCCGGTGATGATGCCGAGGAACAGCAGCGTCCAGCCGAACAGCCAGTTCAGCTCGCGCGGCTTGCGGAACGCGCCGGTGAAGAACACCCGCATCATGTGGATGAGCATTCCGGCGACGAACACGACCGCCGCCCAGTGGTGGATCTGCCGGATGAGGAGTCCGCCGCGTACGTCGAAGCTGATGTCGAGCGTGGACTCGTACGCCCTGGTCATGATGATGCCGTTCAGGGGCTCGTACGAACCGTGGTAGACGGTCTCGGCGCTGCTCGGCTCGAAGAACAGCGTGAGGTAGACGCCCGTGAGGATCAGGATGAGGAAGGTGTAGAGGCAGATCTCGCCCAGCATGAAGGACGGGTGGTCCGGGAACACCTTGCGCATCTGGGCCTTGGCGAGGCCGTAGACCCCGAGCCGTCCGTCGGCCCAGTCCGCCAGCCGCTCGCCCTTGCCCGTCTGCACCGGCCGCCCGCCGCCGCTGTGCCGGTCCGCCGATCGCGCGCCCATAAGCCGCCTCTCGCCGCAATTGCCCTCAGAGTGACAGGACGATCACATAAATCCAAGCACGCGCCTATCGGACTGGCTAGGGGCCACTCGCCGATTCGGAGCCTGGCGGAACGTACCCTGAGCGCCATGAAGCGCGCTGGTTGCCTGATGTTCGCTGCCGTGCCTGTCGTGGTGACGGCGACGGTCTACTTCTTCATGCCCGGGGAGACGAAGTCGGACGGTGCCGGCTCGGGGGGACGGCCGTCGGCTTCGCAGCCGAGTGGGCGGGCGGCCGAGGATGCGATGATCGCGGATCTGCCGCCGGGGCTTGCGGCGCCGGAGAAGAAGGAGCTGGCCCAGAAGATCGTGACGAGCGCGGAGAACTCGACGCTGAATTGGCGCGACCAGTACGGCTATATCGAGGACATCGGCGATGGCCAGGGCTACACCGCGGGCATCATCGGCTTCTGCACCGGTACGCACGATCTCCTCGTGCTCGTGGAGCGCTATACGAAGGCTCACCCGGACAACGGGCTCGCGCGCTATCTGCCCGCTCTGCGCAAGGTGGACGGTACGGACTCGCACCAAGGGCTGGACCCCGGGTTCACCGCCGCCTGGAAGAAGGAGGCGAAGGTGGAGGCCTTCCGCGAGGCCCAGAACGCGGAGCGGGACCGGGTCTACTTCGAGCCCGCGGTGCGGCTCGCCAAGCTCGACGGGCTTGGCACGCTCGGGCAGTTCATCTACTACGACGCCATGGTCATGCACGGTCCCGGTACCGGTCCGACCGGCTTCTACACGCTGCGTGAGCGGGCCGTCTCCGAGGCGGACACGCCTGCGCAGGGCGGCAAGGAGAAGGCGTACCTGGACATCTTCCTGGACGTCCGCCGCGAGGCGATGAAGTCCAAGAAGTCCCACCGCGACACCAGCCGAATCGATACGGCACAGCGGCGGTTCCTCTACAACGGGAACCTTGACCTCGACACTCCGCTGGAGTGGGCGATGTACGGCGAAACGTTCCGGGTGGCCAAGTAGCCGGTCGGTGGCGGCGGTTTTCTCGCCCACGCCGCCCTTACCCGTCCCATACCAAGGGGCTCCGCCCCTGGACCCCGCTGGGGGCTACGCCCCCAGACCCCGCTATCGGCCTGGCGGCCTCGTCCTCAAACGCCGGACGGGCTTAATTCAGCCCCTCCGGCGTTTGAGGAGCGGGGGTTCGGGGGCTGGCCCCCGAAACGGGGTCCGGGGCGGAGCCCCGAGGGGGTTCAGGGGCGCAGCCCCAGCGGGGTCCGGGGCTGGCCCCGGGATGGGACGGGTAAGGGCGGCGGGGGCGAAACACCACAACGCCCGCCCAGCGTCCGGTCGGGGACAAGGGGCGGGCGTTGTGTGTTCCGTACGCCTTTGTACGGGACGTTTGGGGGGGCGTCAGACCGCCAGCGCGCGGTCCGTCGGGCGGATGGGGGCCGGGAGGTCGCTCGCGCCCGTGAGGAAGCGGTCGACCCCGCGCGCGGCCGAGCGGCCCTCCGCGATGGCCCAGACGATCAGCGACTGGCCGCGGCCGGCGTCGCCCGCCACGAACACACCCGGAACGTTCGTCTGGAACTCACCGTCGCGGGCGACATTGCCGCGCGCGTCGAGGTCCAGGCCGAACTGCGAGACCAGCCCGTTCTCCTGGTCGATCCCGGTGAAGCCCATCGCGAGCGTGACCAGCTGAGCCGGAATCTTCCGCTCCGTACCCGGCTTCTGGTTGAGCTTGCCGTCCACGAACTCGACCTCGACAAGGTGCAGCCACTGCACGTTGCCGTCCTCGTCGCCCTCGAAGTGGGTGGTCGAGACGGAGTAGACCCGCTCGCCGCCCTCCTCGTGCGCGGAGGTGACCTTGTAGAGCATGGGGAACGTCGGCCAGGGCTGGCCCGGGTTCCGCTCCTCGCCCGGCCGCGGCATGATCTCCAGCTGCGTGACGGAGGCCGCGCCCTGACGGTGGGCCGTGCCCACACAGTCCGCGCCGGTGTCACCGCCGCCGATGACCACGACGTGCTTGCCCTCGGCGGTGATCGGAGGCGTCACATAGTCGCCCTCCTGCACCTTGTTGGCCAGCGGCAGGTACTCCATCGCGAAGTGGATGCCGTTCAGCTCACGCCCGGGGACGGGCAGGTCACGCGAGACGGTCGAACCGGCCGCGATGACCACGGCGTCGTACCGCTTGCGCAGATCCGTCGCCTTCATGTCGCGGCCGATCTCGATGCCCGTACGGAAGCGGGTGCCCTCCGCGCGCATCTGCTCGATACGGCGGTTGATGTGCCGCTTCTCCATCTTGAACTCGGGGATGCCGTAACGGAGGAGACCGCCGATGCGGTCCGCGCGCTCGTAGACGGCGACGGTGTGGCCGGCCCGCGTGAGCTGCTGGGCGGCAGCCAGGCCCGCCGGGCCCGAGCCGATGACCGCGACCGTCTTGCCGGACAGCCGCTCCGGCGCCTGGGGCGCGACATCGCCGCTGTCCCAGGCCTTGTCGATGATCGAGACCTCGACGTTCTTGATGGTCACGGCCGGCTGGTTGATGCCGAGCACGCACGCCGACTCGCACGGGGCGGGGCACAACCGCCCGGTGAACTCCGGGAAGTTGTTCGTCGCGTGCAGGCGGTCGCTCGCGGCGTGCCAGTCCTCGCGGTACGCGTAGTCGTTCCACTCGGGGATCAGGTTCCCCAGCGGACAGCCGTTGTGGCAGAACGGGATACCGCAGTCCATGCAGCGCGACGCCTGCTTGGAGATGATCGGCAGCAGCGAGCCGGGGACGTAGACCTCGTTCCAGTCCTTGACGCGCTCCTCGACCGGGCGTGACTTGGCGACCTCGCGGCCGTGGTTGAGAAAGCCCTTGGGATCAGCCATTGGTCGCCGCCTCCATCATCTTCTCGGTGATCTCGGACTCGGAGAGCCCGGCTCGCTCGGCGGCGTCCTTGGCGGCGAGCACTGCTTTGTACGTACTGGGGATGATCTTGCTGAAGCGGTCCACCGACTCGGACCACTCGGTGAGGAGCTTCCCGGCGACCGTGGAGCCGGTCTCCTCCGCGTGCCGGCGCACCACATCGTGCAGCCACTGCTTGTCGGTGTCGTCCAGCTTCTCGATGGCGCCGACGTTGCCGACGTTCACGTTGTCGCGGTTCAGGTCGATCACGTAGGCGATACCGCCGGACATACCGGCCGCGAAGTTGCGGCCCGTCTCGCCGAGGATCACCGCGTGACCGCCCGTCATGTACTCGCAGCCGTGGTCGCCCACGCCCTCGGACACGACCGTCGCGCCGGAGTTGCGGACGCAGAACCGCTCGCCCGTACGGCCCCGGAGGAACAGCTCGCCGCCGGTCGCGCCGTACGCGATGGTGTTGCCCGCGATCGTCGAGAACTCGGCGAGGTGATCCGCGTTCCGGTCCGGGCGGACGATCACCCGGCCGCCGGACAGGCCCTTGCCGACGTAGTCGTTGGCGTCGCCCTCGAGGCGGAGCGTGACACCGCGCGGCAGGAAGGCGCCGAAGGACTGGCCCGCCGAACCCGTGAAGGTGATGTCGATGGTGTCGTCGGGCAGGCCCGCACCGCCGAACTTCTTCGTCACCTCGTGGCCGAGCATGGTGCCGACCGTGCGGTTGATGTTGCGGATCGCGACCTGGGCGCGGACCGGCTGGGCGTCGGTCGCGCCGGCCGCGGCCAGGGCGTCGGCGGAGAGCTTGATCAGCTCGTTGTCGAGCGCCTTCTCCAGGCCGTGGTCCTGCGCGACGACCTGGTGGCGCACCGCGCCCTCGGGCAGCTCGGGCACGTGGAACAGCGGCTCCAGGTCCAGGCCCTGCGCCTTCCAGTGGTCGATGGCCCGCGTGACGTCCAGCGTCTCGGCGTGGCCGACGGCCTCCTCGATGGAGCGGAAGCCCAGCTCGGCGAGGAGCTCGCGGACCTCCTCGGCGATGAACTGGAAGAAGTTCACGACGTACTCGGCCTTGCCCGTGAACCGGTCGCGGAGCGTCGGGTTCTGCGTGGCGATGCCGACCGGGCAGGTGTCCAGGTGGCAGACGCGCATCATGACGCAGCCGGAGACGACGAGCGGCGCGGTCGCGAAACCGAACTCCTCGGCGCCGAGCAGCGCGGCGATGACGACGTCACGGCCGGTCTTCAGCTGGCCGTCGGTCTGCACGACGATGCGGTCGCGCAGGCCGTTGAGCAGCAGCGTCTGCTGGGTCTCGGCGAGGCCGAGCTCCCAGGGACCACCGGCGTGCTTCAAAGAAGTGAGCGGCGACGCGCCCGTACCACCGTCGTGACCCGAGATCAGTACGACATCGGCGTGGGCCTTGGAGACACCCGCGGCGACCGTGCCGACACCGACCTCGGAGACCAGCTTCACGTGAATCCGCGCCTGCGGGTTCGCGTTCTTCAGGTCGTGGATCAGCTGGGCCAGGTCCTCGATGGAGTAGATGTCGTGGTGCGGCGGCGGGGAGATCAGGCCGACACCCGGCGTCGAGTGCCGCGTCTTGGCGACCCACGGGTAGACCTTGTGGCCGGGCAGCTGGCCGCCCTCGCCGGGCTTGGCGCCCTGGGCCATCTTGATCTGGATGTCGTCGGAGTTGACGAGGTATTCGCTCGTCACGCCGAAGCGACCGGACGCCACCTGCTTGATCGAGGAACGGCGCGCCGGGTCGTACAGACGGTCCGGGTCCTCGCCGCCCTCACCGGTGTTGGACTTGCCGCCCAGCTGGTTCATCGCGATGGCGAGCGTCTCGTGGGCTTCCTTCGAGATGGAGCCGTACGACATGGCGCCGGTGGAGAAGCGCTTGACGATCTCGCTGACCGGCTCGACCTCGTCGATGGAGATCGGCTCGCGGTCCGACTTGAAGCCGAACATGCCGCGGAGCGTCATCAGCCGCTCGGACTGCTCGTTCACGCGGTCCGTGTACTGCTTGAAGATGTCGTAGCGGCGCGTACGCGTCGAGTGCTGGAGGCGGAAGACCGTGTCCGGGTCGAACAGGTGCGGCTCGCCCTCGCGGCGCCACTGGTACTCGCCGCCTATGTCGAGGGCACGGTGCGCGGGCGCGATGCCGCTCGCCGGGTACGCCTTGGCGTGGCGGGCGGCGACCTCCTTGGCGATGACGTCGATGCCGACGCCGCCGATCTTGGTGGCGGTGCCGTTGAAGTACTTCTCGACGAAGGCCTGGTCGAGGCCGACGGCCTCGAAGACCTGGGCGCCGCGGTAGGAGGCGACGGTCGAGATGCCCATCTTGGACATGACCTTGAGGACGCCCTTGCCGAGGGCGTAGATCAGGTTGCGGATGGCCTTCTCGGGCTCGATGCCGGGCAGGAACGTCCCTGCGCGGACGAGGTCCTCGACGGACTCCATCGCCAGGTACGGGTTCACGGCCGCGGCGCCGTAGCCGATGAGCAGGGCCACGTGGTGGACCTCGCGGACGTCACCGGCCTCGACGAGCAGGCCCACCTGGGTGCGCTGCTTCGTACGGATCAGGTGGTGGTGGACGGCCGCGGTGAGCAGCAGCGACGGAATCGGCGCGTGCTCGGCGTCGGAGTGCCGGTCCGAGAGGACGATCAGGCGGGCGCCGTTCTCTATGGCGGCGTCGGCCTCGGTGCAGATTTCCTCGATACGGGCCGCGAGGGCGTCGCCGCCTCCGCCGACCCGGTAGAGACCCGACAGGGTCGCGGCCTTCATGCCGGGCATGTCGCCGTCGGCGTTTATGTGGATGAGCTTGGCCAGCTCGTCGTTGTCGATCACCGGGAAGGGCAGCGTGACACTGCGGCACGACGCGGCGGTCGGCTCCAGGAGGTTGCCCGCGGGGCCGAGGGACGAGCGCAGCGAGGTGACGAGCTCCTCGCGGATGGCGTCCAGCGGCGGGTTGGTGACCTGCGCGAACAGCTGGGTGAAGTAGTCGAAGAGGAGACGCGGACGGTCGGACAGGGCCGCGATCGGCGAGTCCGTACCCATCGAACCGATCGGCTCCGCACCGGCCTTGGCCATCGGCGCGAGGATGACGCGCAGCTCCTCCTCGGTGTAGCCGAAGGTCTGCTGGCGGCGGGTGACCGAGGCGTGGGTGTGCACGATGTGCTCGCGCTCGGGCAGGTCGGAGAGCTCGATCTCGCCGGCTTCCAGCCACTCCGCGTACGGGTTTTCCGCCGCGAGCGTCCGCTTGATCTCGTCGTCCTCGATGATGCGGTGCTCGGCGGTGTCCACGAGGAACATCCGGCCGGGCTGCAGCCGGCCCTTGCGGACGACCTTGGCCGGGTCGATGTCGAGGACGCCGACCTCGGAGCCCAGGACGACGAGGCCGTCGTCGGTGACCCAGTAGCGGCCGGGGCGCAGTCCGTTGCGGTCGAGGACCGCGCCGACCTGGGTGCCGTCGGTGAAGGTGACACAGGCCGGGCCGTCCCAGGGCTCCATCATCGCGGAGTGGAACTGGTAGAAGGCTCGTCGGGCCGGGTCCATGGAGTCGTGGTTCTCCCACGCCTCCGGGATCATCATCAGCACGGAGTGCGGCAGCGAACGGCCGCCGAGGTGGAGCAGCTCCAGGACCTCGTCGAAGGACGCGGAGTCGGAGGCTTCCGGCGTACAGATCGGGAAGACCCGGTCCAGCTTCTCCTGCGGGCCGAACAGGTCGGAGACCAGCTGCGACTCGCGGGCGCGCATCCAGTTGCGGTTGCCCATGACCGTGTTGATCTCGCCGTTGTGTGCGACGAAGCGGTACGGGTGCGCGAGCGGCCAGCTCGGGAAGGTGTTGGTGGAGAACCGGGAGTGCACGAGCGCGATCGCGGAGGCGAACCGGCGGTCGGACAGGTCCGGGAAGAAGGGCTCCAGCTGGCCGGTGGTCAGCATCCCCTTGTAGGCGATGGTGCGCGCGGAGAGCGACGGGAAGTACACGTCGGCCTCACGCTCGGCACGCTTGCGCAGCACAAAGGCCTTGCGGTCGAGGTCGATGCCCTTGCTGACGCCGTCACTCACGAAGATCTGCCGGAAGGCGGGCATCGTGGAGCGGGCGGTGGCGCCGAGGAGTTCGGGGGCGATCGGGACGTCACGCCAGCCGAGGACGGTCAGGCCCTCGTCGGCGGCGATCTCGTCGATCCGCGCCACGGCGTCGGCCCCGCCGTGCTCGGGCAGGAAGGCGGTACCGACCGCGTACGCGCCGGCCTCGGGCAGCTCGAATCCGGCCACCTCACGGAAGAAGGCGTCGGGGACCTGGGACAGGATGCCGGCACCGTCGCCCGAGTCGGGTTCGGCGCCGGTGGCACCGCGGTGCTCCAGGTTACGCAGAACCGTGAGCGCCTGCTCGACCAGCGCATGGCTCGCCTCGCCGGTGAGGGTCGCCACAAAGCCGACGCCACAGGCGTCGTGCTCGTTGCGGGGGTCGTACATACCCTGCGCAGCAGGGCGAGCATCCATGAACGACCACTTCTGGCCATTCTCGGAATGCTGGGACGGCTGGCGCGGCGTACGCATCGGCTCTCCCGTCGTCGTCATGTGGCATATGCAGATTGCCGAGGGACGACGTTGGCCCTCTGCTGAGATCAAAATTTCGTGCAGGTTACATGATGGAGCGGTTCTCGGGAACCGGATACCGCGTTCCAACATGCGGACACCGCGGGTCGCGGTGGGGGTACCGCTCGTGGCGGTGGAATAAGGGGGCCAACGGGGACAGATCCATGCCCGCCGGTCCGGGTAACGCGGCAGGCAACGTCGCCCACCGCGCTGGTGCACAGCAGGCCTCATTGCCCGCAGCGCTTACGGCTCATGCCCAGTGGTTAAGGATTCGAAACCGCCGAGTAACAGTTACTTATGCAGCCCCATGCATAGAACCCTCAGCCGATCCATCATACGGCCGCACCGAACAGACTGCCCAGGGCGTACGTCACACCCGCCGCGGCACCGCCCAGGGCGAGCTGCCGCAGCCCGCTGTACCACCAGGATCGCGCGGTCACCCTGGCCACCACCGCCCCGCACGCGAAGAGCCCGAGCAGCGCCAGCAGCACCGCCGGCCACAGCGCGGTCGCACCGAGCAGATACGGGAGTACGGGCAGCAGGGCGCCCAGCGCGAACGAGCCGAAGGAGGAGGCGGCGGCCACGGTCGGCGAGGGCAGGTCGCCGGGGTCGATGCCGAGCTCCTCGCGCGCGTGGATCTCGAGGGCCTGCTCGGGGTCCTTCGACAGCTGCCGGGCCACCTCGCGGGCGAGGGCGGGGGCGACGCCCCGCGCCTCGTACAGCTCGGCCAGCTCCCGCTCCTCACACCTGGGATGCTTGAGCAACTCCCTGCGCTCCACGTCGAGTTCGGCCTCGACGAGCTCGCGCTGCGAGGCGACGGAGGTGTACTCGCCGGCCGCCATGGAGAAGGCGCCGGCGGCGAGTCCCGCGAGGCCGGTGAGAACGACCGTCTGGTGGGCGACGGCGCCGCCCGCCACCCCGGTCATCAGCGCCAGATTGGAGACGAGACCGTCCATCGCGCCGAAGACCGCGGGGCGCAGCCAGCCACCGTTGACGTCCCGGTGGGTGTGGTTGTCACGGTGCGCCTCGTGCAGGCTCGCTTCGGTCTCGATGATGGCCACGCCGGTTCCCCCAGAGAGCTTGACTGGACTCATTCCACGTCTTGACAACATCAAAAGTACGCCGGGAATTTCGCCTCTGCCAGCAAGGAAGGCCGTACTTACCTGCGCTTTTGCGCGACACCGGGGTGTGTGGCGCATGACGAAGGGGGCGCCCCGAGCAACTGGGGCGCCCCCTTCGACGTACAAGCCGGGGTCAGGTCTTCTTGGCCGACTCGGCCTCGTCCTTCTTCAGACTGGGCTTCGCATCGGAGGTGTCAGCATCGGAGGAGTCGGAAGACTCGGACTCCTCGGCGGAGGCCTTCGCGTCGTCGGACGGAGCGTCGTCGGCCGGACCGTCGGTGACAGCCGCCGGCTCGACGACCTCTTCACGGCCCGGGCGCTTCTTGGCCGACAGCACCATGTAGAGGATGGCGAGGAGGAAGACCACGATCGCGGTCCAGTTGTTCAGACGCAGCCCGAGGAATTCATGGGCCTCGTCGACGCGCATGTACTCGATCCAGAACCGGCCCGCGCAGTACGCGGCGACGTACAGCGCGAACGCCCGCCCGTGCCCGAGCTTGAAGCGCCGGTCCGCCCAGATGACGAGCAGGGCGACGCCGATGCACCACAGCGACTCGTAGAGGAAGGTCGGGTGGTAGGTGCCAGGAATGCGCCCGTCGTCCGAGGACGTGATCTCCACCGCCCAGGGCAGATCCGTGGCGCGCCCGTACAGCTCCTGGTTGAACCAGTTGCCCCAGCGTCCGACGGCCTGCGCGAGCGCGATGCCCGGGGCGACGGCGTCGGCCCAGGCAGGCAGCGGGATCCCGCGGCGGCGGCAGCCGATCCACGCTCCCAGGCCGCCCAGCGCGATGGCGCCCCAGATGCCCAGGCCGCCCTCCCAGATCTTGAAGGCGTCGACCCAGTCCTCGCCCTCGCTGAAGTACAGCTGGTAGTCCGTGACGACGTGGTACAGCCGGCCGCCGACGAGACCGAACGGCACCGCCCATACGGCGATGTCGGCCACGGTGCCGGAGCGGCCCCCGCGGGCGATCCACCGTTTGTTTCCGAGCCAGACGGCCAGAAAGACGCCGGCGATGATGCAGAGCGCGTAACCGCGCAGCGGAATGGGGCCGATTTCGACCATACCGCGCGACGGACTGGGGAATGAGGCAAGTTCCATGGCAGGGTCGACGCTACCTTGCCGGGCGGGAAGTGCGGCAACCCACCCGGGCTACGGCTCCATAACGGGTAACGGGCGCCGCGCCCCGAAACCCGTACCGGTACTACGACTTGTCCGACTCCAGGATCATCCGCTTCAGCTTCGCCGGGGTCATCGCCCGGTCCTGGTAGATGTTCTCGCCGTTCAGCAGCACGGTCGGGGTGCCCTGGAAGCCGCCACTCTGGAAGGCCTTGTTGGACTTGGCGACCCAGCTGTTGTGCGTACCGTCCTCGACGCACTTCCTGAACGTCGGGGTGTCGAGTCCGTCGACCTTGCCCGCCAGCTCGATCAGCTTGCCGTTGTCGGCGAACGCGTCGTTCGTCTCCGGAGGCTGGTTCTGGAACAGCACGTCGTGGTACGCGGGGAACTTCCCGGCGTTCTGAGCGCACGCCGAGGCGTTGGCGGCGCGCAGGGAGCCGCTGCCGCCCATGTTCCCGTCGATCAGCGTGGCGAGGTGGTACTCGACCTTCAGCTGTCCGGAGTCCGTCAGCTCATGGATGGTCGAGCGGTACGCGTCCTCGAAGCTCTTGCAGGCCGGGCAGCGGAAGTCCTCCCACACGGTGAGCGTCGATCTCGCGCTCTTCTGGCCGACGGGGATGGCGGGACTGTCGCCGCCGCTCGTCCCGGAGGGTGCTCTGACCGGCCCCTCCGTATCCGACTTGCCCTGGCCCGCATTCGCGGCCAGAGTGCCGATCATCCCGGCCAGGGCCAGTACGCAGACCACGGTGGAACTCACGATCAGCGCTCGGCGGCGCTTCTCCCCGGCCTTCTGCTTCGCTCGCTCGACCGCCAGCCGCTCGCGGGCGGTGCGCTTTCCTTCACGATTCTTCTCGCTCACATGTGGCAGAACGAACCGGGGAGGCACAGAGCGCCTCCCCGGCCCCAGGTCCACCCGTACGAGTGAGCGGATTTGCTCGTTACATACGTGGTCGTAACGGACGTCAGCGGCCGACCGGACCGCTTGTCACACCGTGCCGCGCACGCCCTTCGCGAGGTCCGCGGCCAGAGTGCGTACGGCCTCCAGGGCCGCCGTCTCGTCCGGCGCGTCCAGCATGCGCTTGACGAAGGCCGAGCCGACGATGACGCCGTCGGCGAAGCCGGCGACCTCGGCGGCCTGTTCGGCGTTGGAGACGCCGAGGCCGACGCAGACCGGCAGCCCGGTGGTGGCCTTGGTGCGTCGTACGAGGTCCTGCGCCTGCGCGCCCACCGACTCGCGCGTGCCGGTGACGCCCATCAGGGAGGCCGCGTACACGAATCCGGAGCCCGCCGCGGTGATCTCGGCGAGCCGGGCGTCCTTGCTGCTGGGCGCGACGACGAAGACGGTCGCGAGGCCGTGCTTCTCTGCGTGCTCCCTCCAGAGCGCGGACTCCTGGACCGGGAGGTCGGGCAGGATGCAGCCCGCCCCGCCGGCTGCCGCCAACTCGGCGGTGAAGCGCTCGACGCCGTAGCGGTCGATGGGGTTCCAGTACGTCATCACGAGCACCGGCTTCCCGGTCGCCTCGTACGCCTCGCGGACCGTGCGCATCACGTCCGCGATCCTGACTCCGCCGCGCAGGGCGATGTCGTCGGCGGTCTGGATGACCGGGCCGTCGAGGACCGGGTCGCTGTGCGGCAGCCCGACCTCGACGACGTCGGCGCCGCCGTCGAAGACGGCCTTGATGGCGGCGATCCCGCCGTCGACGGTCGGGAAGCCGGCCGGGAGGTACGCGATGAGGGCGGACCGGCCCTCCGCCTTCGCTGCCGCGAGAGTGTCGCTCAACAGCTGGATGTTCCCGCTCACTTGGCGTCCCCCTCGATCTCGGCGGTGTCACTGTCGGCATCCGCGGCGACGACGGCGTCGGCGCCCTTGTCGTACAGGCCGAAGTAACGGGCGGCCGTGTCCATGTCCTTGTCGCCGCGTCCGGACAGGTTGACGATGATCAGCCCGTCCGTGCCCAGCTCCTGGCCCACCTCGAGGGCACCGGCGAGTGCGTGCGCGCTCTCGATCGCCGGGATGATGCCCTCGGTGCGGGACAGCAGGCGCAGGGCCTGCATCGCCGCGTCGTCGGTGACGGCGCGGTACTCGCCGCGGCCGCTGTCCTTGAGGTACGAGTGCTCGGGGCCGATGCCCGGGTAGTCGAGGCCGGCCGAGATCGAGTACGGCTCGGTGATCTGGCCTTCCTCGTCCTGGAGGACGTAACTCCTCGAACCGTGCAGGATGCCCGGCTCACCGGCGGTGAGGGTGGCCGCGTGCTCGCCGGTCTCGACGCCGTGGCCGGCCGGCTCACAGCCGATGAGGCGTACGTCCGGGTCGGGGATGAACGCGTGGAACAGGCCGATGGCGTTGGAGCCGCCGCCGACGCAGGCGATGGCGGCGTCGGGGAGCCGTCCGGCGCGCTCCAGGAGCTGACGGCGGGCCTCGACCCCGATCACCCGGTGGAAGTCGCGCACCATCGCGGGGAAGGGATGCGGGCCTGCCACGGTCCCGAACAGGTAATGCGTGTGCTCGACGTTGGCGACCCAGTCGCGGAACGCCTCGTTGATGGCGTCCTTGAGCGTCCGGCTGCCGGACTTCACGGCGATGACCTCGGCGCCGAGCATGCGCATCCGGGCGACGTTGAGGGCCTGCCGCTGGGTGTCGATCTCGCCCATGTAGATGGTGCACTCGAGACCGAAGAGCGCGCAGGCGGTGGCGGTCGCGACGCCGTGCTGGCCGGCTCCGGTCTCGGCGATGACGCGGGTCTTGCCCATGCGCTTGGTCAGCAGGGCCTGGCCGAGCACGTTGTTGATCTTGTGCGAGCCGGTGTGGTTCAGGTCTTCCCGCTTGAGGAAGATCCGGGCGCCACCGGCGTGTTCGGCGAACCGGGGCACCTCGGTCAGTGCGCTCGGCCGCCCGGTGTAGTTGACGAGCAGATCGTCCAGCTCGCGTGCGAACTCCGGGTCGGACTTCGCCTTGTCGTACTCCACGGCGACCTCGTCCACGGCGGCGACCAGCGCCTCCGGGATGAACTTGCCGCCGAACGCGCCGAAGTACCCCTCGGCGCTGGGAACTTGACCCTCCGGGTCAGGGATGAAGAACTCGCTGGGCATGCGGTTACCTCGCAGGGGCGTGGGCCCCGGTTGCAGATCGGATGACGGTCACGGTGTGCGCGCGCGTACCGCCAGAGGTATCCGCCGGTGTGCACCGTGCGGAGACCTACCGGCCGGGAAGGCGCGCGCGGCGCCGACGCCATCGCATTCCGTTGACCTGGCCGGGCTCATCGCCGATCACGTACCGCACCCTGCGTCCGTGGACCCGGCGGGCGGGAGCCCGGCAGCCGCGCGGGCGGCAGCCTCGGGCGAGGCGGGCGTAGGGGTCGCGGGCCGCCGTGAGAGCCTCGGCGACTGCACGTGCCCCGAGGCGGCCGGGGCGGGTGAGGCCCCGCGGCGCGAGACCGGCCGAAGTGCCATGGCCGACGGCGCCGACGGCGGAGCGCGCCGCAAGGCGGTGAGCGACCGCGCATACGCCGGGGCGGGCTTCCCCGGCACGTGGGGCCGCCGCGACCGGGCGCCCTCCGAGAAGGGCCTCGCCGTCACTCGGATCGTGCGGTGCAGCCGACCGTACGCGCGCCGAGTCCCCGTCGGGGCGCAGGCCCGGACGGGTGGCGGCGGCGTCGGAAACGGTGTGCACCGGAGCGTCAGCCCCGCCCGTGCCGCAGCGCCGGGTGGGCGCCCGCTGCCACCAGGTCGGAGACCGCTGCCTTCGGGTCGCGGCCGGTGACCAGGGACTCGCCGACCAGGACCGCGTCGGCGCCGGCGTTGGCGTACGCGATGAGGTCGTGCGGGCCTCGGACGCCTGACTCGGCGATCTTGACGATGGTGTCGGGGATCTCGGGGGCGATGCGGTCGAAGGTCGTGCGGTCGACCTTCAGGGTCCTCAGGTCGCGGGCGTTGACGCCGACGACCTTCGCGCCGGCCTCCACCGCGCGCTCGACCTCGTCCTCGTCGTGCACCTCGACGATCGGTGTGAGCCCGATGGACACGGCGCGCTCGACGAGGGACTCCAGGGCGGCCTGGTCCAGGGCCGCGACGATCAGGAGGGCCAGATCGGCGCCGTATGCCCGCGCCTCCCACAGCTGGTACGACGTGACGATGAAGTCCTTGCGCAGGACCGGGATGTCCACCCGGGCCCGTACGGCCTCCAGGTCGGCCAGCGAACCTCCGAAGCGACGCTGCTCGGTCAGCACCGAGATCACCGCCGCGCCGCCCGCCTCGTAGTCCGCCGCGAGCCCGGCCGGGTCGGCGATCGCGGCGAGCGCGCCCTTGGACGGGCTCGAACGCTTCACCTCGCAGATGACCTTGACGCCGTCGCCACGCAGGGCGGCCACGCCGTCCTTGGCCGCAGGAGCCTTCGCCGCACGCTCCTTGAGCTCGTCGAGGCTGACGCGTGCCTGCCGCTCCGCGAGGTCGGCACGGACTCCGTCGATGATCTCGTCGAGCACACTCACGCGAGCGGCCCCCTTCCTGACGGTGGACGGTTCAAGCTGTCGAGCTGCTGAGCGGTTGATTCGAAGGTCGCCCGCATCAGACGAAACCGATGGTCACTGCGATGGTATCCGCAGGAGGGCGTTGCCCCCGCATCCGGTTGACGCCGGTCCCACTACCTGGACGTTCGCCAGTTGATCAAGGATGAAGCCAGCCACCGAACGGCAGGTTCCGGACAACGGTGAAGACGAGCAGTACCGCCCCGATGCCCCACTGGTGAACGGGCCGCAGTTCGAAGCTCATCGGCCGGCCTCGCACCGAGCGGACCATCCACACCGTCCACAGCACCGCGAACCCGAAGTACGCCACGACCGCGAGCGCGTTGGCCTGCAGCGCCGCCGCGAAGTCCCCGTGCACGAAGGCGTGCGCGCTGCGCAGTCCGCCGCAGCCGGGGCAGTACACGCCCGTGTACTGGAACAGCGGACAGGCGGGGTAGTGCCCCGGCTCGTTCGGGTCCACGGCGGCGACGTACGCGAAGGCCCCGGCGACGGCCGCGAGCACACCGCCGGGCACGGCGAGCCGCCGCACCACGGATCCGGGACGGGAGGTTGTCACCCGCCGGCTTTCGGTGTCCACTCGACGCATTCTCCTCGGGAGCAGCCCTCCATGCACAGGAAAAAGCACGCGAAAAGGCGGCCCCGGCGCTGGAAGCCCGGGCCGCCTTCCTCGATGCCGCGAGGACGGGTCAGCTGTCGGAGGCCACCTTGTGCGGCGGGTGCGTGCCCTTCGGCTGCCCGAGGCCCGCCGCGCTCATGGCCATGCCGACCACGCCGCCGAGGACGGTGATCACCATGCCGGCCCAGAAGCCCAGCGGGTTGGCCAGCACCATGAAGGCACCCGCGACGCAGAAACCGATGAAGGAGATGATGACACCGGTCCAGGCGGCCGGGGTGTGACCGTGGTGGTTGCCCGCCATGACTTGCTCCTCGTTGCTGATGACGTGTGACGTGTGTGGCTGTGTGAGTCGGACGCTCGAAGGTCATTGTCCCGCACGCGCGCGTGCACGGTGATCGGGGGTCCGACTTGCCGAAGCCCGGCGCTGGCCCGCGCCCCTGAGGAGGCCGCAGGCCTCTAAGGGGCGCGGGGAACTGCGCGACCAGCCACAACGAGCCCGCAGCTTCGAACCGCCCTCCCAGCGGAGCGCTTACGCCCCGGTCGGGTCCTCGCCTCGGTCCAGTGCCTTCCACATCTCCTCGGGCCGGTCCGGGTCCGGGGCGGGCCTGGCCTTACGGGGCCTGGGGGCGCCGTCCCGCTCGTAACGGCCCGACATGGCAGGCCACAGCCGTCCGTAGCGCAGCGCCAGCAGCCCCGCGAGCAGGAGCAGCACTCCGCCCGCGGCCGCCACGTACGGCCACGCGGTATGGCTCATGGAGTCGACGGTCGCGGCGGTGTCGCCGGAGGCCTGCGCTGCCTTGTCGTCGAGTGCGGAGCTGTCGGAGGCGCCGAGGAGGGCCGCGGCCACGGTGCCCGCGCCGGAGAGCGCGAGGAGTGCGGCGACCAGAAAGCGCCCGGCACGGCGTACGGCGAAGACGGCGACGAGGGCGGCCAGGCCCACTATGGCGAGGGCCGCGGGCACGCCCGTGACGTCGCTGCCCGTGGCGCTCAGCGGGAAGTCGCCGCCGGCCACCGTAGCGGTGCCCTCCGACCAGCCCTGCCGCGAGGCGAGCAGCGCCACGGCCGCACCGAGCGCGCCGCAGAGCAGGGCGATGGCGAGGCTTCGGCGGCCGGACCGGGCGGATCCGGCGGCTTCGTATCGGGGATGCGGTACAGCAGTCACGTACCCCACTATCGCTCGAACCCCGGGCGAACGGTCACCCGGGGCCCACGTGAGAAGTGCCCTATTGTCCGAGCCGGTTCGCCGTGTGTACCGCCCGCAGCACGGCCGCCGCCTTGTTGCGGCACTCGTCGTCCTCGGCCACGGGGTTCGAGTCGGCGACGATTCCGGCGCCGGCCTGCACGTATGCCGTGCCGTCGCGCAGCAGGGCCGTACGGATGGCGATGGCGGTGTCGGAGTCGCCCGCGAAGTCGAGGTAGCCGACGCAGCCGCCGTACACGCCGCGGCGGCTCGGCTCCAGTTCGTCGATGATCTGCATCGCGCGGGGCTTGGGGGCGCCGGAGAGGGTGCCCGCGGGGAAGCAGGCGGTCAGGACGTCGAAGGCGGTGCGGCCACCCGCGACCTTGCCGGTCACCGTCGACACGATGTGCATGACGTGCGAATAGCGCTCGATCGACATGAAGTCGACGACCTCGACGGAGCCCGGTTCGCAGACGCGGCCGAGGTCGTTGCGTCCGAGGTCGACGAGCATCAGGTGCTCGGCGCGTTCCTTGGGGTCGGCGAGGAGTTCGTCGGCGAGGGCCTGGTCCTCCTGCGGGGTCGCGCCGCGCGGCCGGGTCCCGGCGATGGGGTGCACCATCGCGTGCCCGTCCTCGACCTTGACGAGGGCCTCCGGGGAGGAGCCCACGACGTCGAACCCGTCGAAGCGGAAGAGGTACATGTACGGGGACGGGTTGGTGGCCCGCAGTACCCGGTAGACGTCCAACGCGCTTGCCGTGCAAGGGGTTTCGAAGCGCTGGGAGGGTACGACCTGGAAGGCCTCGCCGGCCCGGATGCGCTCCTTGATGTCCTCGACGGCGATCTGGAAGTCGGGGCCGCCCCACAGCGCGGTGTACTCGGGGAGTTCGGAGGGCGGAAGCGCGGCCGGGGGCTGGGAGACGGGACGCGAGAGGTCTGCCTCCATGGCGTCGAGGCGGGCGACGGCGTCGGCGTACGCCTCGTCGACGCCCGTGTCGAGGTCGTTGTGGTTGATCGCGTTGGCGATCAGCAGGACCGTGCCGTTCCAGTGGTCGAGGACCGCGAGGTCGCTGGTGAGCAGCATGGTCAGCTCGGGGAGCTTCAGGTCGTCGCGTTCGCCGGGGCCGATCTTCTCCAGGCGGCGCACGATGTCGTAGCCGAGGTAGCCGACCATGCCGCCGGTGAAGGGCGGCATGCCCTCCTGGTGGGGGGTGTGCAGGGCCTCGATGGTGGCGCGCAGGGCGGCGAGCGGGTCGCCGTCGACGGGGACGCCGACGGGCGGGGTGCCGAGCCAGTGCGCCTGCCCGTCGCGCTCGGTGAGCGTGGCGGCCGAGCGTACGCCGACGAAGGAGTAGCGGGACCAGGAGCGGCCGTTCTCCGCGGACTCCAGCAGGAAGGTGCCGGGGCGCTCGGCGGCGAGCTTGCGGTAGAGCGCGACGGGGGTGTCACCGTCCGCGAGGAGGGTGCGGCTGACGGGGATGACTCGCCGGTCGGTGGCCAGCTTGCGGAACGTCTCGAGGTCCATGGCGGCTGACCTTACTGACCGAGGGACGGTACGTCGGACCCGGCGTCCCCCGCGGACGCTGCATCCTCGCCAGACACGGCGTCCTTGATGACGTCGGCGTCGAAGCAGGTGCGGGCGCCCGTGTGGCACGCGGCGCCCACCTGGTCGACCTTGACCAGGACGGTGTCGGCGTCACAGTCGAGGGCGACGGACTTGACGTACTGGACATGCCCGGAGGTGTCGCCCTTGACCCAGTACTCCTGGCGGCTGCGTGACCAGTAGGTGCAGCGACCCGTGGTCAGCGTGCGGTGCAGCGCCTCGTCGTTCATCCAGCCCAGCATCAGCACCTCCCCGGTGTCGTACTGCTGGGCGATCGCGGGGACGAGCCCGTCGGCGCTGCGCTTCAGGCGCGCGGCGATGGCGGGATCGAGAGGGCTGGGCGGGGGCGTGCGGGTCATGGGAGCCATTGTGCCGCGCCGGTACGGGCCGTCCGGCGGGCGTCCACTGTCCGGACCGCGGGCCCGGTCGTAGGCTGGCTGACATGTCGACCCATGCAAAGCGTGAACGACTTCTCCTCGCCGACCTGTTGGAGGCCTCCGGCCCGGATGCCCCGACCCTGTGCGAGGGCTGGAACACCCGGGATCTGGCCGCCCATGTGGTGGTGCGCGAACGCCGCCCCGACGCCGCCGGCGGAACCCTGATCAAGCAGCTCGCGCCACGCCTGGACCGGGTGATGACGGAGTTCACCGAGAAGCCGTACGAGGAACTGATCCAGCTGATCCGTACCGGCCCGCCCCGCTTCTCGCCCTTCTCCCTCAAGCAGATCGACGAGGCGGCGAACACGGTGGAGTTCTACGTCCACACCGAGGACGTACGCCGCGCACAGCCGGACTGGACGCCCCGCGAACTCGACCCCGTCTTCCAGGACGCCCTCTGGTCCCGCCTGGAACGAACGGCCCGCCTCATGGGCCGCGGCATCCCCACCGGCCTGGTACTGCGCCGCCCCGACGGTCAGACGGCGGTCGCCCACCGCGGCACCCCGGTGGTGACGGTGACCGGCGAGCCCTCCGAGCTGGTGATGTTCACGTACGGCCGCCAGAACCAGGCCGACGTGGAGCTGGAGGGCGACAAGGACGCGATCGCGAAGCTGCACGAGACGAAGCAGCTGGGGATCTGACCGCCCCATCGGGGTGCGGGCTGTCCGCACAGCCCCTGGCTACCGCACGGGATGCCCCGCCCCCCGCAGCGTCTCCTTCACCTGGCCGATCCGCAGGTCGCCGAAGTGGAAGACGGAGGCCGCGAGCACCGCGTCCGCGCCCGCGCTGATCGCCGGCGGGAAGTCGGCGAGCTGTCCGGCGCCGCCGCTGGCGATCAGCGGGACGGTGACGTGCTTGCGTACCGCCTCGATCATCTCGATGTCGTAGCCGTCCTTGGTGCCGTCCGCGTCCATCGAGTTCAGCAGGATCTCGCCCGCGCCCAACTCGGCGGCCTGGTGCGCCCATTCGACGGCGTCCAGGCCTGTGCCGCGCCGCCCGCCGTGGGTCGTCACCTCGAAGCTTCCGGACGGAGTCCTGCGGGCGTCGACCGACAGGACGAGCACCTGGCGACCGAAGCGTTCGGCGATCTCCCGGATCAGCTCGGGGCGGGCGATCGCGGCCGTGTTCACGCCCACCTTGTCCGCGCCCGCCCGCAGCAGTTTGTCGACGTCCTCGGTCGTACGGACCCCGCCGCCGACCGTCAGCGGAATGAACACCTGCTCCGCCGTGCGCCGCACCACGTCGTACGTCGTCTCGCGGTTGCCCGAAGACGCCGTGATGTCCAGGAACGTCAACTCGTCGGCGCCCTCGGCGTCGTACACCTTGGCCATCTCGACGGGGTCGCCCGCGTCGCGCAGGTTCTGGAAGTTGACGCCCTTGACGACCCGGCCGTTGTCGACGTCCAGGCAGGGGATGACTCGTACGGCGAGGGTCATGCTGTGGGCTCTCCTCGGAACGCCTCCACCTCGACCTCGACGACCAGGCTGGGGTCCACGAAGCCGGAGACGATGATCATGGATGCGGCGGGCCTGACGGAGTCGAACAGCTCCTTGTGAGCACGTCCGATGTCCTCCACGTCCCGGGCGTGGGTGATGTACATGCGCGTACGTACGACGTCGTCGCGGCCGAGACCCAGTTGCTCCAGCGCGGCGAACGCGACCTTGAAGGAGTTGATCGTCTGCTCGTAGGGGTCGCCTCCGGCGATCTGGCCGTCCACGATGGACGTGCAGCCGGAGACCAGCACCAGACCGTTCGGCAGCTCCACCGCTCGCGAGTACCCGAAGGTCTCCTCCCAGGGCGCGCCGGTCACGACGCGTCGTACGTCGCTCACTTGGCTACCGCCTCCAAGGCCTCTTCCAGGGTGAACGCCTTCGCGTACAGGGCCTTCCCGACGATGGAGCCCTCGACACCGAGGGGTACGAGTTCGGCGATGGCCCGCAGGTCGTCCAGGGAGGACACTCCGCCGGAAGCCACCACCGGGCGGTCCGTCGCCGCGCACACATTGCGCAGCAGCTCCAGGTTCGGGCCCTGCAGCGTGCCGTCCTTGGCGATGTCCGTGACGACATAGCGCGCGCAGCCCTCGGAGTTGAGGCGCTCCAAGGTCTCGTAGAGGTCGCCGCCGTCGCGGGTCCAGCCGCGGCCGCGCAGTGTCGTACCGCGTACGTCGAGACCGACCGCGATCTTGTCGCCGTGCTCGGCGATGACCTTGGCGACCCACTCGGGGGTCTCCAAGGCGGCCGTGCCCAGGTTCACACGCGTACAGCCGGTGGCCAGGGCGGCGGCCAGCGAGGCGTCGTCGCGGATGCCGCCGGACAGCTCGACCTTGATGTCCATCGCCTTCGTGACCTCGGCGATGAGGTCACGGTTGTCGCCGGTCCCGAACGCCGCGTCCAGGTCCACCAGGTGCAGCCACTCGGCACCCGCCCGCTGCCAGGCGAGAGCGGCCTCCAGAGGGGAGCCGTACGAGGTCTCCGTACCGGACTCGCCGTGCACCAGGCGGACCGCCTGGCCGTCACGGACGTCGACGGCGGGGAGGAGTTCGAGTTTCCCAGAGGGATTCGACGTCATCAGAGGGTTCCGATCCAGTTCTTCAGCAGCTGCGCTCCGGCGTCGCCGGACTTCTCGGGGTGGAACTGCGTCGCCCACAGCGCGCCGTTCTCCACGGCCGCCACGAACGGCTTGCCGTGCGTCGACCAGGTCACCACGGGCGCCCGCATCGCCGGGTTCGCGGTCTCCAGGGACCAGTCGTGGACGGCGTACGAGTGCACGAAGTAGAAGCGGGCGTCGGCGTCCAGGCCCGCGAACAACTCCGAACCGGCCGGTGCCGCAACGGTGTTCCAGCCCATGTGGGGCACGATGTCCGCCTGCAGCGGCTCGACCGAGCCGGGCCACTCGTCCAGGCCCTCGGTCTCCACGCCGTGCTCGATGCCGCGCGCGAAGAGGATCTGCATACCGACGCAGATGCCCATCACCGGGCGCCCGCCCGACAGCCGGCGATCGATGATCCAGTCGCCGCGGGCTTCCGTCAGTCCCTGCATACAGGAGGCGAAGGCGCCGACTCCCGGCACCAGCAGCCCGTCCGCGTTCATGGCCTTGTCGAAGTCGCGGGTTATCTCGACGTCGGCACCCGCGCGCGCGAGAGCGCGTTCGGCGGACCGTACGTTCCCAAAGCCGTAGTCAAAGACGACTACGTGTTTCGAAGGGGCACTCAATTCCATACCTCCAGCCGGAGGATCCCCGCCACGAGACACATCGCGGCACCGATGGAGAGCAGCACGATGAGGCTCTTCGGCATCTGTTGCTTGGCGAAGGAGATGATGCCGCCGACCAGGAAGAGCCCGACGACGATCAGTACGGTGGACAGGCCGTTCATGGCTTTACAGTGCGCCCTTCGTGGACGGAAGGATGCCGGCGGCCCGCGGGTCACGCTCGGAGGCGTAACGCAGCGCCCGCGCCAGCGCCTTGAACTGGCACTCCACGATGTGGTGCGCGTTGCGTCCGTAGGGCACGTGGACGTGCAGCGCGATCTGCGCCTGGGCGACGAAGGACTCCAGGATGTGCCGGGTCATCGTGGTGTCGTACTCGCCGATCATCGGCGCCATCTTCTCGGGCTCCGTGTGCACGAGGTAGGGGCGGCCGGAGAGGTCGACGGTCACCTGGGCGAGCGACTCGTCCAGCGGGACCGTGCAGTTGCCGAATCGATAAATCCCCACCTTGTCGCCGAGGGCCTGCTTGAAGGCCGCGCCCAGCGCCAGCGCCGTGTCCTCGATGGTGTGGTGCGAGTCGATGTGCAGATCGCCCTCGGTCTTCACGGTCAGGTCGAACAGACCGTGCCGGCCGAGCTGGTCGAGCATGTGGTCGTAGAAGCCGACCCCGGTCGACACATCGACCTTTCCGCTGCCGTCGAGGTCGATCTCGACGACGACGGACGTCTCCTTGGTGTTCCGTTCGACACGGCCTACGCGGCTCATGCGTTCTGCTCCTTCTTGAGTTCACGTACCGCGTCGAGGAACGCGTCGTTCTCTTCGGGTGTACCGGCGCTGACCCGCAGCCACCCCTGTACCCCGTTGTCCCGGACCAGGACACCCCGGTCAAGGATCTTCTGCCAGACCTGATGCGCGTCGGCGAACCGGCCGAACTGCACGAAGTTGGCGTCGGACTCGGTCACTTCGTAGCCGATCGCGCGCAGTTCGGCGACCAGCCGGTCCCGCTCGGTCTTCAGCTGCTCCACGTATCCCAGCAGCGTGTCGGTGTGCTCCAGCGCGGCGAGCGCGGTCGCCTGCGTGACCGCCGACAGGTGATACGGCAGCCGTACGAGCTGGACGGCGTCGACCACCGCCGGGTGCGCGGCAAGATAGCCGAGGCGCAGCCCGGCCGCGCCGAACGCCTTCGACATGGTCCGCGAGACGACCAGATGCGGCCGGCCTTCGAGCAGCGGCAGCAGCGAGTCGCCGTGGCTGAACTCGATGTACGCCTCGTCCACGACCACCATGGACGGCTTCGCCGCCTGCGCTGCCTCGTACAGCGCGAGGACCGTCTCGGGCGGAACGGCGTTGCCCGTGGGGTTGTTGGGGGTCGTGATGAAGACGACGTCGGGCCGGTTCTCGGCGATCGACTCCTCGGCGGCGGCGAGATCGATCGTGAAGTCCTCGTTGCGGGGCCCGGAGATCCACCCCGTGCCCGTGCCGCGCGCGATCAGGCCGTGCATCGAGTACGAGGGCTCGAAGCCGATCGCCGTACGGCCCGGTCCGCCGAAGGTCTGCAGCAGCTGCTGGATGACTTCGTTCGAGCCGTTGGCCGCCCAGACGTTCTCGAGGCCGACCGCGTACTTGCCGGTGTCCGTCAGGTACTTGGCCAGCTGGGTGCGCAGCTCCACCGCGTCCCGGTCGGGGTAGCGGTTGAGGTTCCGGGCAGCCTCACGCACTCGCTCGGCGATCCGCTCGACGAGGGGTTCGGGCAGCGGGTACGGGTTCTCGTTGGTGTTCAGGCGTACGGGGACGTCGAGTTGGGGCGCGCCGTAGGGGGACTTGCCGCGCAGCTCGTCGCGTACGGGGAGATCGTCGATGCCGGTCACTTGCTGGGCACCTTCCAGTCGAAGCGTGCCTTGATGGCCGCACCGTGCGCAGGCAGGTCCTCGGCCTCGGCGAGCGTCACCACGTGGTGCGCCACCTCCGCCAGCGCCTCGCGCGTGTAGTCGACGATGTGGATGCCGCGCAGGAAGGACTGGACGCTGAGCCCCGAGGAGTGGCAGGCACAGCCGCCGGTCGGCAGGACGTGGTTGGAGCCCGCCGCGTAGTCGCCCAGCGACACGGGCGCCCAGGGGCCGATGAAGATCGCGCCCGCGTTCGTCACGCGGTCGGCCACCGAGGTGGCATCGGCCGTCTGGATCTCGAGGTGCTCCGCACCGTACGCGTTCACGACCCGCAGGCCTTCGTCCACACCGGAGACCAGCACGATCGCGGACTGCCGGCCTGCGAGCGCCGGGGCGATCCGGTCCTCGATGTGCTTGGTGGCCGCGACCTGTGGCTGAAGCTCCTTCTCGACGGCATCGGCCAGCGCCACGGAGTCCGTGACGAGGACGGCCGCCGCGAGCGGGTCGTGCTCGGCCTGGCTGATCAGGTCGGATGCGACGTGCACCGGGTCGGCGGTGTCGTCCGCGAGGATCGCGATCTCAGTGGGACCCGCCTCGGCGTCGATGCCGATCTTGCCCGCGAAATAGCGCTTGGCGGCGGCGACCCAGATGTTGCCAGGGCCCATGACCATCGGCGCCGGGGCGCAGGACTCGGTGCCGTACGCGAACATCGCGACGGCGGTCGCACCACCGGCCGCGTACACCTCGTCGACGCCGAGCAGCGCGCAGGCGGCGAGGATCGTCGGGTGCGGCAGGCCCCCGAAGTCCGACTGGGCAGGAGAGGCGAGCGCGATCGACTCGACGCCGGCCTCCTGCGCCGGGACCACATTCATGATCACGGTCGACGGGTACACGGACCGCCCGCCGGGCGCGTACAGCCCAACCCGGTCGACCGGTACCCACTTCTCGGTGACCGAGCCGCCGGGCACGACCTGCGTGGTGTGCGTGGTGCGGCGCTGCTCGCGGTGGACGAGCCGGGCGCGGCGGATGGACTCCTCCAGGGCCGCGCGCACGGCAGGGTCCAGTTGTTCGAGAGCCGTAGCCAAAGCCTCGGCCGGAACCCGCACCGACTCCAGCCGTACGCCGTCGAACTTCTCGGCGAAATCGATCAGCGCCGCGTCGCCCCGATGGTGCACGGCCTCGCAGATCGGACGCACCTTCTCCAGGGCGGCCGAGACGTCGAAGTCGGCTCGGGGCAGCAGGTCGCGCAGGGCAGGACCCTCGGGGAGGGCGTCGCCGCGCAGATCGATTCGAGAGATCACGAAGCCAATTCTCTCAGACGTGGATCGGACGCCGGACGGCTGTATCAATCGCTGATACGAAGCCCGTACCGGCAGACCACCTTCACTCTGCGCGTTCATACGGTCACTCAGCGGGCATCACATGAACAGCTGTACGAACGCTGAGTGGCACGAGTAGCAGAGGAAGCAGGGAAACCGTGGCCGAGGGTGCCGGCATCCGGAACGGGGTCCGGGACGTGGATCCGCCGGGCGATCTCACCACCGCCGAGAGGGGAATGTGGCAGGCATTCCGCAACGGCAGCATGTACGACCTGCGCACCGGGGACCCCACCACGGACGATCCGCACGGCGGCCGTCCATGGGGCCCGGAGCGCAGTGTGCGGGCCCGCGTCGTGGCCATGCTGTTGCTGAACGGGCCGCCCGCGCTGGACGGCCGCGTCTCGTCCCTGAAGCTGACCGGCATCCAGATCACCGGCGTACTCGATCTCGCGGGCGGCACGATCGTCCCGTACGTCGAGATGAAGGGCTGCCGTTTCGAGAAGGAACTCCTGCTGCCGGAAACCCGGTTCACGACCGTGCGCCTGGTCGGCTGCTCGGTGCCGCGTCTGGAGGCGGCCCGGCTGCACACCGAGGGCGATCTGCATCTGCCTCGCTGCCGCTTCCACCGCGGCGTACGCCTCACGGACGCGCAGATCGGCACGGATCTGCTGCTCAACCAGGCCGTGGTCCACCGGGACCGGCACGGTCGCTCCATCACCGGTGACGGAATGACCGTAGGTCAGGACCTGCAGGCCGAAATGCTGGAGTCCGACGGGGAGTTGAGCCTGCGCGGCGCCACGGTGGGCGTCTCGCTCAGTCTGCGCGGCAGCCGGCTGAAGAACCCGCACGACCGGCTGGCGCTGAACGCCCCGCAACTGACCGTCGAGCGCACGCTCTATATGACGCCCGCGGGCGTCGGCAATCCGCTGCAGACCAGCGGCCGGACTCCGGCGCGCGGAACGCGGGTGCAGCGCTTCGCGTGCGAGGGCGGGATCCGTCTGGACGACGGGCGGTTCGGGGACGCGGTGGACCTCGAGCAGGCTCGCTTCGTCCTCAGGGACGACCAGGAGATATCGCTGCGCCGCGTACAGGTACCCGAGCTGCGCTTCCTCGGGGAACGGCCGAGGCGCGGGCGGGTCGTGCTGTCCGGCGCCCGGGTCGTCAACCTCATGGACGCGGCGGCCAGTTGGCCGGGCGCGGGCCAGTTGCAGATGGGCGGCTTCCAGTACGAGAACCTCGTGCCGCGCGGCCCGTTCCCACTCGCCCGGCGCCTGGAGTGGGTGGCCGCCGCGACCCCCGAGTACAACCCGGAGCCGTACGAGCGGCTGGCGGCCGTGCTGCGCGACGGCGGCGAGGAGGAGGACGCACGCGAGGTACTGCTCGCCAAGCAGCGCCACCGCCGCGAGTTCCTGCCGCTCGCGGCCAGGCTCTGGGGGTACGTACAGGACTGGACGGTCGCCTACGGGTACCGCCCCGGACGGGCCGCCCTATGGATGGCGGTGCTGTGGGCGGCGACTTCGCTCGCCTTCCGCCACGCAGACCACCCGCCGATCAAGACGGGCGAGCATCCCCCGTGGAATCCCTCCCTCTTCGCCCTGGACCTGCTCCTGCCCGTCATCGACCTCGGCCAGGTGGGCTACTGGCAGTTACACGGCGGCTGGCAGTGGCTGGCCACCGCGGTGATCCTCCTCGGCTGGATCCTGGCAACAGCGGTAGCAGCGGGCGCGACACGGCTGCTTCGCCGGGGCTGAACCGTAATCTGAACGCGCACAACCATGGCCGCATTTCGACCGTCTTCTCACCGCAAGAATCTTTTTGAGCAGCACGACTGCTGGGGCCTGCGAAGTACCGGTGCGGAACCGCGCCCCTTCAGGGGCGCGGGGAACTGCGCGACCAGCCACAACGGACCCGCAGGTTCGAACCACAGCTCCGGCTCAGGCGCAAAGGGAGGTGCCACAAAGAAATGGCACTGCTACGCGCGTTCATCCGTACCGCCCGGATGGCACGGAACACCTCCCCACTGGCCGCCGGTCTCCCCCGAGACGACGAGGTCCTGCTCGACGCCCCGGACGAGCGGCTCGCGCCGGCGCTGGTCGCCGCGGGCCGGGGCGAGTACGAGCCCGCCGCCAAGCTGCTCGCCACCACGCGGGAGGCCGCCGAGTGGGAGGACCGCGACCGGTACGCCACGCGTCTCGCCGCCTTCGCGCGCTCCCGCCCCGAGTGGTTCGCACTGTGGCGCTACGCGGCCCCGCACGACCCCGACGCGCTGCTCGTCAAGGCCGAACTGGCGGTCTGCCAGGGCTGGGAGTCGCCGGCCCGTGCCGAACTGCTGCGCCAGGTCGCGCCGTTGGTCACAGCGGCCGCCGAGGCCGACCCGCGCGATCCGGTGCCGTGGCGGATCGCGCTGGACCACGCCCGGGGCACGAACGCGCCACACACCGAGTTCGAGGAGCTGTGGACCGAGGCCGTACGCCGCTCCCCGCACCACTACGGCTGCCATGTGTCCGCCCTCCAGTACCTGTCCGCCGCCTGGTACGGCTCGCACCGCGAGTGCTTCGACTTCGCCGAGCGGGCCTCGCAGGACGCACTGCCGGGCTCCCTCGTCCAGGCACTCCCCGTGCGCGCGGCCTTCGCGTATCTGACCGAGGAGAGCGGCAGGTGCGCGGTGCCGCGCGAGCGCCTGGACGCGGCGGCCGATCTGGCGATCGCCCTGTCGCAGGAGTACGAGCCCGCCGACCCGTGGCCCGCCCAGGTCCGCAACCTGCTGATGTACGTGCTGATCCGGCTCGAACGCTGGGAGGACGCGCTGACGCAGCTGCGCCGGATCGGGCCGTATGCCACCTCGTTTCCCTGGGACCGGATCTCGGACGATCCGCTCGGGCAGTTCCTCGAACTCCGGGACGGCGTACGGCTGGAGGTGGCCGCGCGCACGCCGTTACGGCTACGCAGAGCGGCGCCTCCGCGTCCACTGAGTGACCACGGCGAACCCGCCCATCCCGGCGACCATTAGGCTTTTGCGTCGTGACCATTGTCCGGCTGCCGCTCTTCCCCCTGAACTCGGTGCTGTTCCCGGGGCTCGTCCTGCCCCTGAACGTCTTCGAGGAGCGCTATCGCGCCATGATGCGGGAGTTGCTGAAGACTCCCGAGGACGAACCGCGCCGGTTCGCCGTCGTCGCGATCCGCGACGGCCACGAGGTCGCGCCGAGCGCGCCGGGGCTGCCGGACCAGACGGCGGTACCGGAGCGCGGGCCCGCGGCCGGTTTCGGCGACGATCCCGCGCAGGCCCTCCACAAGGTGGGCTGTATCGCGGACGCGGCGACCATCCGGGAACGGGCCGACGGCAGCTTCGAGGTACTGGCCACCGGGACGAGGCGCGTACGCCTGCTCTCGGTGGACGCCTCGGGCGCGTTCCTCACGGCTGAGCTGGAAGAGCTGGAGGAGGACCCGGGCGACGAGGCAGGGGCACTGGCCCAGGGAGTACTGAGGGCCTTCCGCCAGTACCAGAAGCGGCTGGCCGGTGCGCGCGAACGGTCCCTGTCGACGGGCGGCGAGCTGCCGGACGAGCCGTCCGTCGTCTCCTACCTGGTAGCGGCGGCGGCCATGCTGGACGTACCGGCGAAGCAGCGCCTGCTCCAGGCCCCGGACACGGCGTCCCGCCTGCGCGAGGAGCTGAAATTGCTGCGCGCGGAGACGGCGATCATCCGTAACCTGCCCTCACTGCCCGCGACGGAGCTGACCCGCGGGCCGACGAGTCTCAACTGACGTAAGGCTGGGTTCCGTTGGCGAAGAAGTCGAAGAAGCAACAGCAGTCCGGCGGTACGCCCGCGACGGTGGCCCTGACGGCGGCGGGCGTCGAGTACACGGTCCACGCGTACGAGCACGACCCTTCCCACCCGTCGTACGGCGAGGAGGCGGCCGAGGCGATGGGAGTGTCCCCCGAGCGAGTCTTCAAGACCCTGGTGGCAGACGTCGACGGAGCCCTGACGGTCGCCGTTGTCCCGGTGGCAGGCTCCCTCGACCTCAAGGCCCTGGCCGCGGCGGTAGGCGGCAAACGCGCCACGATGGCCGACCCGGTGGCAGCGGAACGCACGACGGGCTACGTCCGCGGCGGAATCTCTCCCCTGGGCCAACGGAAGAGGCTCCGCACGGTCCTGGACTCCTCGGCGTCGGCCCACGCCACAATCTGCGTCTCGGCGGGCCGCCGCGGCCTGGAAGTCGAACTCTCCCCCGATGACCTGACCAAGCTCACGGAAGCAGCGTCGGCCCCGATCGCCCGAGCGTGACCACTCGACGAATGCCGCATTCTCGGCTAAACCGAAAACATGTCGAAGAAAACACGCAAGCGTAAATGGCGCACAAAGAAGGGCCGCTCAAACCATGGCCACAGGCCCGCGTAGGGACAAGGGCGGGCGGGGGCTACCGCCTAGGCGGTAGCCCCCGCCCGCCCGCACTCACGTGAACTAGCCTGCACTGTTCAGCCAAGCCCAGCCACAACCGTCTGGGGCACCCCAGCGGTAGCTGGGGAACTCGAGGACGAGGCCGCCAATCCGGCTTGCCCACCCACCCGCACTTTCCCGCCCACCCCAGGCAAACTCAGCCCGTCCGGCGCTTGAGGACGAGGCCGCCAGGCCGACCTGCCCGCCCACCCCAGGCAAAACCAGCCCGTCCGGCGTTTGAGGACGAGGCCGCCAGGCCGATAGCGGGGTCTGGGGCGGCAGCCCCAGCGGGGTCCAGGGGCGGAGCCCCTTGGTATGGGACGGGTAGGGGCGGCGGGGGCGAAAACCCGCGGCGCCCAGCCCCGCCCCGGCAACAAGCCTGCCCCTACGCCGGAGGCGCCCCGTACGGCCCCTCCTGATAAGCCTCCGGCTCAGGATCCCGCGGCCCAAACAACGCCGTCAGCCCCAGATGAACGACAAGCGCCCCCAACGACCACGCCAACAACGTCCCCTTAGCCCCAAGCTCCAGCGGCGCCGAGAAAGTAACCCCCCGCCCCACCTCCCGCGCATGCGCCGCCACATCCTGCGTAGGCCCAAGCCATATCCCCAGCCGCCAGGCAAGCAACGACCCGAGCACACCCCCGACCGTGAGCGCAACCACGATCGGAATCCCCCCACGCCGCCGCAGCACAAAAACCACCAGCGCACTGACCAGCCCAAACCCAAGCGCAAGCAGAGTGAACGTCCCGTCCACCCCGATAGCCTGCTCCCCCTCCGTGTCCTTGAGATAGACCGCGGACGAGTCCGAGACCAAGGGCACCTCAGGCGCAAGCCACCACCACAGCACCCCGAGCAACACGCCACCGACCGCCATCGCGAACGCGATGACAGCGGCCTCCCGCACTTCGGTCTTCATCCCGGGACCGTCCTCCTGATAGCCGACGGATCCGCCCGCACCAGCAGCGGCGGCGTACGGCGACGCCTGCCAGGCAGGGTGCGGCGACTGGTACTCCGGAGACTGCTGATCCGGGGCCTGCTGATCCGCAGAGGGACGATGCGGCGGCTGGGGCGGAGTAAACGGTGCGGTCACCCTGACATCGTGCCAGGCTCGGCTGTGGGCCGCGTCATCGGACGGCAGCCCGACGATAGGCCCAGGTCGCGACGGCCAGCGAGACCACCCCGACCCCCGCGCACACGGCGAGGTTCAGCACGACGACCCCCCAGTCGGGATGGGACCCAAAGGTCAGCCCGAGGGCCTCGACACCGTACGTGGATGGCACCAGATCCCGCGCGTACTGGACGACGCCCGGCAACCGCTCCGCAGGCAGAACCCCGAGCAGCAGAGCTGCCGACATCCCCAACTGCCCGAGCAACGTGGCGAGTTCGGGCCGCGGCGCCAACAGCCCCAGCGCGGCTCCGAGCCCGGCGAGGGCCGCGCCCGCGAGCGGGATCACGGCGGCGAGGATCCACAGATGAGCCATCGGCAGGCCGAACAGCACACACCCGAAGACGGCGGTGACCACGGTCCCCGGCACGGTGAAGGAGGCGTACGCGCCCGCCGCACCCAGCACCACAGCCGCCGGCGGCACCGGCAACGTCGCGTAATGATCGAGCCCGCCGCTCGCCCGCAGCTGCCCGAAGTACTGCGCGAGCAGGTTCAGCGCGACGAACGCGACGACGAGCACCGACGAGCCCGCCACCACGGCCCGCGCCTCGCCCCCGCCGTCCACCACCCCGCGCATCAGGACCATGATCCCGATCGACTGGAAGGTGGCCACGAACAGCAGCGGAATCCGCGCGACCCGCGCCCGGGACAGCTGCGCCCGGTACACGGCGCACAGCGCGGGCCACAGCCGGGCACGCGGTCCGAGCTCGGCGGCTTCCTCCGCGACGGCGTCCTCGACGGGGAGGGCACGGCCCGGCAGGACCTCGGCGGGTACGACACTCACGTCGAGCGGCTCCTGTTCGCTTCAGCAGTCGTCCTGTTCCGTACGGCCCTGGAGGCCCGAACACTCACGCCTTGACCAACCCCCGTACATTTCCGGCGCTCCCGCCGAGCGCCAGGTACACGTCCTCGAGGCTCGGTGTGGCGAGGGTGAAGTCGTCCAGGGCGGCGAACGCGGCCCCGCCGGTGACGGCGGCCACGGCCGCGCGGGCCTCCTCGGGGGCCAGGCGCAGCGCCCAGCGGCGGCCGGACTCTACGGCACGGTCGCGCAGCGCGGCGACCTCGGGAACGTCGAGGGGCGCGCGCTCGCGCCAGACGAGTTCGAGGCGCACCTCGCCCGCGACCTGCTCTTTCAGCCCGGAGGGGGTGTCGCAGGCGATGACCCGGCCCTGGTCCATCACGGCGACACGGTCGAGAACCGTCTCGGCCTCGATGACGTTGTGGGTGACCAGCAGAACCGTCGTGCCGTTCTCGGCCCGCCGCCGGTCGACGGCGCCCCAGACGGCGCGACGGGCGATCGGGTCCATACCGGCGGTCGGCTCGTCCAGCACGAGCAGCGGACGCTCACCCACGAGCGCGGCGGCGAAGCAGGCGAGCCGCCGCTGCCCGCCGGACAGCCTTCGCAGCGGCCGCGAGGCGAGGTCGGTGAGACCGAGCTCTTCGAGGACGGTGTCCCGCTCGGCCCGCGCGCTGCGCACATCGAGCCCGCGCAGCCGCCCGGTGGTCTCCGCGGCGAGCGACACCGTCAACTCGTCGAGCGCGGTCGACTCCTGTCCGAGGTACGCGAGGATCCGCGCCGCCCGCTCGGGATGCCGCACGATGTCATGCCCGAGGATCTCGACGCTGCCGCGATCGGGGCGCATCAGCCCGGTCAGCTGCCGTACGAGGGTGGACTTCCCGGCCCCGTTCGGCCCGAGCAGCCCGAAGATCTCACCACGCCGGATATCGATCCGTACGCCGTCGGTGGCCCGCACCTCGGGCGTCCCCGGTGCCCCGCGCCGTCCGCGCACCGCCGGATACGTCTTGGTCAGATCCCGCACCGCGCACACGACATCCCCACCGTGCCCCTGCCGGGCTCCCTGTGCGGCGCGCATACTCACGAGGGACGAGCCTACGGGGTCACGAGCACCGATTTACGCCCGGGTCACTGCCCGAGCCCCGTCAGGGGCGCATGCAGTGCCCCGCCACGGGCGCGGGGCCGTGACATTTGCGGCTCCGCCGCGGGCCGCGACCAGCGCCCCTTCAGGGGCGCGGGGCTGTGACATTTGCGGCTCCGCCGCGGGGCGCGACCAGCCACAACGAACCCGCAGCCGCCAACGAACAAAGCGCCCCGAGCTACTAGGCGTCGTCCCCGCGGAAGCGCACTCCGCGCCTCCGTTAGGGCGCGGAGCTGTGACATATGCGGCTCCGCCGCAGGGCGCGACCAGCGCCCGTCAGGGGCGCGGGGCCGTGACATTTACGGCTCCGCCGCGGGGCGCGACCAGCCACAACGAACCCGCAGCCGCCAACGAACAAAGCGCCCCGAGCTACTGGGCGGCTCACTCCCCCGCGGGAGCGTGCTCCGCAGCGGTCCGCACATCGATCTCCCGCCAAAACCCGGCCCGGATCGCATACCGATCATGCTCATCGATCTGATCGTCCTTGTGCGCGAGCAGCCCGAACCGCGCCGCGTACCGCAACAGCTCCCCGTCGATCCGATGCGGCACCCGGGGATACATCGTGGACAGCTTCTGCAGATGCGCCGGATCGGACAGCCGCCCCATCCAGCGCCGCGCGAACACCTGCCCCACCTCGTACGGATCCCCGCCCACCGTCGTGATGTCCTCCTCACGATCGGCCCACCGCTGCTCGGCCGTGGTGAGCTGCGCGAGCGTCGGCAGCGAGGCGGCGTCCGCGGACTCGGCGGCGCCGGGCCGGTCGACCCAGCCCTTGTCGGACGACCACCGCAATGTGGCGTTCGCCGGGTGCTGGGCGGTCTGCGCACCGGGCGCACCAGGCGCACGCAACGCCGCCAGATCCTTCGGCGTCGGCACGCCCTTCGCGGGCCCCCGCTCCTGCGTGCCGTTCTCACTCGGCGCCGGCTGCGGATGCTGCGGCTCCCGCGCACTCCGCTCGCTCCCGGAGGACAGCCCGGACTCGGGCAGCGGCGCGGAGAGGATCGCGGCGATCTCGGGCCGCGGCGCGGGCGGCGGCGCGCAGATCCCGCCGAACTCCTTGGCCCGTACGGCCTTGGTGATCCACGTCCGGTCCAGTACGCGGCGTTCGTCGGCCTCCGCGACCAGGTCCTCGGACTGGTTGTAGTCGCCGTCAGCGGCCTGCACCGCCCACAGGTGGACGGCGACGCCGTGCTCCTTGGCGGCCATCATGCCCGGCAGCAGATCCCCGTCACCGGTCACCAGGACCACGTCGGAACAGGCCCTGTTGCGCGCCAGCTCGGTGAGCTCGGCGTGCATGGCGGCGTCGACGCCCTTCTGCGCCCACCGCCCGTCACTGCGGGTCAGTGCTCCCAGACGTACGGTCACCCGCGGCATCACACGCAGCCTGCGGTGCTCGGGCTGCGGGACGCGGTCGGGGGCGCCGTCGAACCAGTAGATGCGCAACAGGGGCCGTTCCGTGTCGGACTCGGCGCGCTCGCGCAGCCCCTGGATCAGGGCGGCGTGGTCGACGGTGATCCGGGACCTCGAAGGCTCCCCGGCGAGAAGACTGGCGGCGGCCCCGAGCAGATACCCGGCGTCCACCAGGACGATGCAGCGGTCCACGCGATCCACCCTCTTTCCGGGAGGTTTGCTTCGGGCTTCCTTCGAGTCTGCCCGACTGCGCGGAGGTTAACGGCCGGAACTCGATCTTCGGCGTGGCGCATCTGAGGTTCACCCTCCGACAGGCCTTACTACGCACAGTAATTCTCTGACATGCGCGGCTTCTACGCCTATGTGAATCTGATCCCGATCCTGACCCCTAGGCAATCCCAACAGGAGGCAGATCACCATGGCCAAGAACAAGAACCGCAAGCAGACCCACCCGAAGCAGCGCGGCGCGCAGGATCAAGCCCGGCGCGGGACCGAGGAGTTGGCGTCCACCGCCGAGCAAACCGAACCAGCGGCGAGCACCACCCAGTTCGCCTCCGGCGGCGGCAAGCGGCGGAAGAAGTTCGGCCACAACTGAGCGGCCTAGGAGCGGCACAGGGCGAGAGGGGCGCACCCGGATCGGGGCGCCCCTCGTCGTTTCCCGTACGCGGCGGTGCGTACGCGCTGTTGCGTACACCGTGTTCCGTACGTCGTTTCCGTACGCGTCTGCTCAGCCGGCCAGGCAGGACGGGCCGAGCAGGACCTTCAAGTCCCCGAAGAGCGCCGGGTCCGGCTTCACGCGGTGGCGGTCGAGCCGTAGCACCGTCGTCTTGCGCGGGCCCTGGAGCTTGATGCGTACCTCGCTGTCGCCCTTGTGATGACTGAGGATCTCGCCGAGCCGGCTGACCATGGGCGGGGTGACCTTCAGGGCCGGGATCGTCAGGATGACGGGGGCGTTGGTGCCCGCGTTCGACAGATCCGGGACCTGGAGTTCCATGGCGACAAGGCGGGGTACGTCCTCCCGCTTGTCGAGGCGTCCCTTGACGAACACCACGGCGTCCTCGACGAGTTGAGTGGACACCAGCTGATAGGTGGCGGGGAAGAACATGCACTCCAGGGAGCCGGCCAGGTCCTCGACGGTGGCGATGGCCCAGGCGTTGCCCTGCTTGGTCATCTTGCGTTGCAGGCCGGAGATGATGCCGCCGATGGTGACGACCGCGCCGTCGCCGAAGTCGCCGCCGGTGAGCTGGGCGATGCCGGCGTCGGCCTTGTCGGACAGCACGTGTTCCAGGCCGAACAGCGGGTGGTCGGAGACGTACAGGCCGAGCATCTCCCGTTCCTGGGCGAGCAGGTAGGCCTTGTCCCACTCCTCGTCGGTGAAGGTGACGTCCATGCCGAAGCCGGGTTCGTCGGCACTGTCGTCGCCCATGCCGCCGAAGAGGTCGAACTGGCCCTCGGCCTCCTTGCGTTTGACCTGCACCACGTTGTCGATCATCGGCTCGAACTGGGCGGTCAGCCCCTTGCGGGTGTGCCCCATGGTGTCGAAGGCGCCGGCCTTGATCAGTGATTCGGTGGTGCGCTTGTTGCAGACGACGGCCTCGACCTTGTCGAGGTAGTCGGGGAAGGAGGCGTACTTTCCCTTCTCCTTGCGCGAGCGGATGATCGACTCCACCACGTTCGTGCCGACGTTACGGACGGCCGAGAGGCCGAAGAGGATCACGTCGTCGCCCTGGGCGGCGAAGTTGGACATCGACTCGTTGACGTTCGGCGGCAGCACCTTGATGCCCATGCGCCGGCATTCGTTGAGGTAGACGGCCGACTTGTCCTTGTCGTCCTTGACCGAGGTGAGCAGCGCGGCCATGTACTCGGCGGGGTAGTTCGCCTTCAGATACGCAGTCCAGTACGAGACCAGTCCGTACGCGGCGGAGTGGGCCTTGTTGAACGCGTAGCCGGCGAACGGGACCAGCACGTCCCACAGTGCCTGGATCGCCTCGTCGCTGTAGCCGTTCTTCCGGGCGCCCGCCTGGAAGAGGACGAAGTTCTTCGCCAGCTCGTCGGGCTTCTTCTTGCCCATCACCCGGCGCAGGATGTCGGCCTCGCCGAGCGAGTACCCGGCGATGATCTGGGCGGCCTTCTGCACCTGCTCCTGGTAGACGATCAGGCCGTAGGTGACGGCGAGCACCTCTTCGAGGGGCTCCTCCAGCTCCTTGTGGATCGGGGTGATCTCCTGGCGGCCGTTCTTGCGCTCCGCGTAGTTGATGTGCGAGTTCATGCCCATCGGGCCCGGCCGGTAGAGGGCCGAGACGGCGGAGATGTCCTCGAAGTTGTCGGGCTGCATCTGGCGGAGCAGCGAGCGCATCGGGCCCCCGTCGAACTGGAAGACGCCGAGGGTGTCACCGCGGCAGAGCAGTTCGAAGGTCTTGGGGTCGTCCAGCGAAAGGGAGAGCATCTCCAGGTCGATGCCCTTGTTGGCCTTCACCATCTTGATGGCGTCGTCCATGATCGTGAGGTTGCGCAGGCCCAGGAAGTCCATCTTCAGCAGGCCAAGCGACTCACACTGCGGGTAGTCCCACTGCGTGATGGTCACGCCGTCGGTGTGCCGCACCCAGATCGGGGCGTGGTCGACGATGGGCTCGCTGGACATGATCACGCCGGCCGCGTGCACGCCCATCTGCCGGACCAGGCCCTCGACGCCCTTGGCGGTGTCGATGACCTTCTTCACATCCGGCTCGTTCTCGTACATCGACCGGATCTCGCCCGCCTCGTTGTACCGGGGGTGCGAGGGGTCGGTGATGCCGTTCAGGTCGATGCCCTTGCCGAGCACGTCGGCGGGCATCGCCTTGGTGAGCCGGTCGCCCATGGCGTACGGGTAGCCCAGTACGCGCGCCGAGTCCTTGATCGCGTTCTTCGCCTTGATCTTGCCGTACGTGCCGATCATGGCGACCTTGTCGGCGCCGTACTTCTCCGTCACATAGCGGATCACCTCGACGCGCCTGCGCTCGTCGAAGTCGATGTCGACATCGGGCATGGAGACGCGCTCGGGGTTGAGGAACCGCTCGAAGATCAGACCGTGCGGGATCGGGTCGAGGTCGGTGATGCCCATGGCGTACGCGACGATCGAGCCGGCCGCGGAACCACGGCCCGGACCGACCGCAATGCCCTGCTCCTTGGCCCACATGATGAAGTCGGCGACCACGAGGAAGTACCCCGGGAACCCCATCTGGATGATGACGTCCATCTCGTACTCGGCCTGCTTCTGGCGGTCCTCGGGGATGCCGCCGGGGAAGCGGCGCTCCATCCCTCGCCGGACCTCTTCCTGGAACCAGGTGACTTCGGTGTAGCCCTCTGGGATGTCGAACTTCGGCATGAGGTTCTTTGTCTCGAACATGCCGCTGGTGTCGATCTGCTCGGCCACCAGCAGCGTGTTAGCACACCCCTGCTGCCAGGCATCCGAGGAGTCGATCGCGTACATCTCGTCCGTCGACTTCAGGTAGTAGCCGGTGCCGTCGAACTTGAAGCGGTCCGGATCCGAGACGTTCTTGCCGGTCTGAATACACAGCAGGGCGTCGTGCGCGGCCGCCTCGTGCGGGTACGTGTAGTGCGAGTCATTGGTCACCAGCGGCGGAATGCCCAGCTTCTTGCCGATCTCCAGCAGCCCGTCGCGCACCCGGCGCTCGATCTCGATGCCGTGGTCCATCAGTTCCAGGAAGTACCGGTCCTTGCCGAAGATGTCCTGGTACTCGGCGGCCGCCTTCAGCGCCTCGTCGAACTGGCCGAGACGCAGCCGGGTCTGCAGCTCCCCCGACGGACAACCGGTGGAGGCGATCAGCCCCTCCGACCACTGGGAGATCGTCTCCTTGTCCATCCGCGGCCACTTCTGCAGCCAGCCCTCCGCATACGCGTCCGAGGACAGCTTGAACAGGTTGTGCAGCCCGGTCTTGTTCGCCGCCCAGATCGTCTTGTGGGTGTAGCCACCGGAGCCGGAGACGTCGTCCCGCTTCTGGTGCGGCTGCCCCCACTGGATCTTCCGCTTGTTGCGCCGCGACTCCGGCGCCACATACGCCTCGATGCCGATGATCGGCGTGACCCCGGCCTTCTTGGCGGAGTGGAAGAAGTCGTACGCCCCGTGCAGGTTGCCGTGGTCGGACATGGCGATGTGCGTCATGCCCATCTCGTTGCACGCGTCGAACATGTCCTTGAGCCGCGCGGCACCGTCCAGCAGCGAGTACTGGGTGTGGACGTGCAGGTGCGTGAACGGCGGCTTTGACACGGCTTCGGCCTCCAAGGCGAACAGCGGTCGACGGGCTCCCGACAGGCTGCGAACAGTCTGGGGTCAGCGTCGAAGTCTATGCCTCGGCACTGACAATTCGAGGGTCCCCCCGCGTACGTTCACATGCGGAGAACGGGCACTCCCGCGTACCTTCGTCCGTTGGAAGAGGACGGGCGATTTCCGTCCCACTTGTCATGCGTCACCCTGCACCTGGAGGCACCCCGCGATGTCGGATCCGCAGCTCAGCGCCGAGCAACGCGGCGAACAGATCCTCGCCGTCTTCGACACCGCCTTCGGCGAGTTGCTGGCCGCCGACCCGGCCGCGTTCCGCGTGAAGTTCCGGAAAATGGCGGCCTCGGCGTTCGCGTTCTACCGCGGCACGGCGTGCCTCTTCTATTACGACCTGGAGCAGGAGAAGCGGGGCGGACCGTACCTCGATGAGCGGACCTCGCGCGTGTGGATCCACGGCGACCTGCACGCCGAGAACTTCGGCACGTACATGGACGCCCAGGGCCGCCTGATCTTCAACGTCAACGACTTCGACGAGGCGTACGTCGGCCCCTTCACCTGGGACCTCAAGCGCCTCGCCGCCTCCGTGGCGCTGATCGGATACGCGAAGGCGCTCAGCGACGAGCAGATCACCGAGCTGGTACGGATCTACGCGGCCTCGTACCGCGACCGGATCCACGCCCTCGCGACGGGCGCCAAGAGCGACGAGGTGCCGCCCTTCACGCTGGACACCGCCCAGGGACCGCTCCTGGACGCGCTGCGGGACGCCCGCTCGCTGACCCGTTTCGGGCTGCTCGAGTCGATGACGGAGATCCGCGACTTCGAGCGCCGTTTCGCGGCCGGCGGCGGCTCCATCGAGCTGGACGCGGCCACGCGCTACAAGGTGCTCGCGGCGTTCGACGGCTATCTGGAGACGCTGCCGGAGGCCTCCCTGTCCCGCCCGGACTCGTATCGCGTGAAGGACGTCGTGGGCCGGCGCGGCATCGGCATCGGCTCGGCCGGTCTCCCCTCGTACAACATCCTTCTGGAGGGCGCCACGGACGCCCTGGAGAACGATGTGGTGATCTACATCAAGCAGGCCCAGACCCCGGCCGTCTCCCGGCACATCACGGACCCGGCGATCCGCGAGTACTTCCAGCACGAGGGCCACCGCACGGTGATCTCGCAGCGCGCCCTCCAGGCGCACGCGGACCCGTGGCTGGGCTGGACCGAGCTGGACGGCTCGGGCCAGCTGGTCGCCGAGGTGTCGCCGTACGCGGTGGACCTGGACTGGGGCGATATCGACGACCCGGAGGAGATCGCGGCGGTCGTCGCCGACCTGGGGCGGGCCACGGCCACCATGCACGCGGCGGCGGACGACGAGAGCGGCCACTCCGAGCTGGTGCCGTTCTCCACGGAGCGGGCCATCGACGCGGCGATCGCGGCGGACGAGTCCGGCTTCGGGGATCTCCTGGTGGACTTCGCCCACGCGTACGGCGCACGCGCGCGTGCCGACCACCAGATCTTCGTGGACCTGTTCCGCAACGGACGGATTCCGGGGCTGTAGACCGGTGACCGCCCGCTCACACACAGGGAGTTTTTAGAGCTTCCTTACGGGAGTACGTGCCACACTCTCCACTGCTATGGACATATCCGGGACCCAGCTGAGAGCCGTACGCGCGGCACTGTTCACGGCACTCGTCGTGACACTGTCCGTCGCGTCACACGTGCTGCTGTCCCGGGCTCCGCTGCCGCTGGCCACCGTGGCCGCGCTCACGGCCGCCGTCTTCGTCATCGCGTACGCGCTGGCAGGCCACGAGCGCGGCTTCGGGCGGATCGCGGCCCTGCTCATCCCGTTGGAGCTGGCCGCCGACACGCTGTTCACAGCGGGCCAGCACGCCTGTTACGGCAAGGCGGGCGGCCCGGTGGCGGGACCGCTGCGGTCGGTCGGCCTCGACTTCCTGTGCTCCGGCGAGGTCGGCACTCCGCTGGCACGGGTGACGCGGGAAGGCGACGGCGCCGCCGCGCTTCTCGCCCACGCCGATCCGGCCGCCGCCTGGCTGCTGCTCGCCGCACATGTCGGCGTCGGCCTCCTCGCGGCCGCCTGGCTACGGCGCGGCGAGCGGGCCCTGGCCCAACTCCTGTGCGCGGCCGTCGCGTCCACCTTCCGGCCGCTGCTGCTCGCCGTCGCCACGGTGACCGTGCGGCCCGCACGCGTACCCCGGCTCCCGCGCCCCGTGCGCCGCCCGATCGCGCCCCGCAGCCACTTCTTCGTGCACTCCCTGGGACGGCGTGGACCGCCGTGCTCGCTTGTTCTCGCCCTCGTGGCGTGAACCGCAGCTGAGCACAGCAGTCCACATCCCCATGCCTTCACACGGAGAAAACGATCATGAGCAAGAGGAACAGCCAGTCGGCGAAGACGGCGGCCCGTGAGCGGCTGCGCGCCGAACGCGAGCGCCAGGCCAAGCGCGCCAAGATCAAGCGGCAGGTCATCGTCGCCTGCTCCGTCGTCGGTGTTCTCGCGGCGGCCGGCGGCATCAGCTACGCCGTCGTCCAGGGCAACAAGCCCGGCCACTGGGAGGCCGCGCAGGACGCCAAGCTCGTCAAGCCGGCCCACACCAGCGGCAAGAACGGCACGACCGTCGTCATCGGCAAGAGCAGCGCCAAGAAGACCCTCGAGATGTACGAGGATCCGCGCTGCCCGGTCTGTGCCCAGTTCGAGCAGGCGGTCGGCCCGACGGTCGACAAGGGCCTCGAGGACGGGACGTACAAGGTCCAGTTCATCGGCGCCACGTTTATCGACAACGCCACCCAGGGCGAGGGCTCCAAGAACGCGCTCAGCGCGATGGGCGCCGCCCTGAACGTGAGCACGGACGCCTTCCTGCAGTACAAGGGCGCGCTCTACTCGGCGAAGTACCACCCCGAGGAGAGCCAGGACAAGTTCAAGGACGACTCGTACCTGATCGAGGTGGCCAACACCGTCGACGCCCTCAAGAACAACAAGAAGTTCCAGACGGCGGTGGAGAACGGCACCTACGACAAGTGGGCGCTGCTCATGTCGAAGAAGTTCGACGACAGCGGTGTCCAGGGCACGCCGACGCTGGAGATGGACGGTAAGAAGCTCACCGGCTCCGACGGCAAGAACGCGCCGATGACCCCCGCCGACTTCCAGGCGGCGATCGACAAGGCACTGGCGGCCTGAGCCGGCAGAGAGCGCCCAGGGCCTGAGCCGGCGGAGAACGCTCAAGGCTTGAGCGAATCCGTGTCAAAGAGCGGGCGAACTTTCCGAGTTCGCCCGCTCTCGCCATGTACTGATCAGTAATCTGAGCGCCTGTGACCAGTCGCATCAGATCCCACACAGACCCCAATTCTCCCAAATCCCTCAACTCACCCGCCCCGCGCCGCCGTACGGTCGTCAAGGCGGCAGCGGCGACCGCCGCGCTCGCGGGCCCTCTCGCCGCCGCGATACCCGCCCGGGCCGCCGCCGAGGCCCCTGCCTTCCTGCACGGTGTCGCCTCCGGTGACCCGCTGCCCGACGGCGTCCTGCTGTGGACCCGGGTGACGCCCACCCCGGAGGCCGTGCCCGGCTCCGGGCTCGGCCCTGACGTCGAAGTGAGCTGGACCGTCGCCCTGGACAAGGCGTTCATGAACGTCGTCGTCAAGGGCTCCACCACCGCGTCCGCCGCCGCAGACCACACCGTCAAGGCGGACATACGCGGCCTGAAGCCCGCCACGGACTACTGGTTCCGCTTCTCCAGTGGCGCCACCGACTCCCCGGCCGCCCGCACCCGCACCGCCCCCGCCACCGACGCGGCCGTGCCCGGCATGCGCTTCGGCGTGGTGTCCTGCGCCAACTGGGAGGCCGGCCACTTCTCGGCATACCGGCACCTGGCCGCGCGCGGCGACCTGGACGCCTGGCTGCATCTGGGCGACTACATCTACGAGTACGGCACAGGCGAGTACGGGACGCGCGGCACCGTCGTACGCCCGCACGCGCCCGCCCACGAGATCCTCACTCTCGCCGACTACCGCACACGGCACGGCCGTTACAAAACCGACCCCGATCTTCAGTCACTGCATCAAGCAGCCCCCGTCATCGCCATCTGGGACGACCACGAGCTCGCCAACGACGCGTGGTCGGGCGGCGCCGAGAACCACACCGAGGGCGCGGAGGGCACCTATGCGGCCCGCCAAGCGGCCGCCAAGCAGGCCTACTTCGAGTGGATGCCGGTCCGCCCGGCGGTCGAGGGCACGACCTATCGCCGGCTGCGCTTCGGCAAGCTGGCCGATCTCTCGCTGCTCGACCTGCGGTCCTTCCGTTCGCAGCAGGTCACGGTCGGCAACGGCGGAGTGGACGACCCGAACCGTACGCTCACGGGTAGGGCCCAACTCGACTGGCTCAAGGCCGGGTTGAGGGCATCCGACACCACCTGGCGACTGGTCGGCAACTCGGTGATGATCGCGCCGTTCGCGATCGGCTCGCTCTCCGCCGAGATCCTGAAACCCCTCGCCAAGCTGCTGGGCCTGCCGCAGGAGGGCCTCGCCCTCAACACCGACCAGTGGGACGGCTACACCGACGACCGCCGCGAACTGCTCGCGCATCTTCGGAACAACGCCATCCGCAACACCGTCTTCCTCACCGGCGACATCCACATGGCCTGGGCCAACGACGTGCCGGTCAACGCCGGTACGTACCCCCTGTCCCCCTCCGCCGCCACCGAGTTCGTCGTCACCTCCGTCACCTCCGACAACCTGGACGACCTGGTCAAGGTCCCCGAAGGCACCATCTCGGCCGTGGCCGCACCGGTGATCCGCGCCGCCAACCGGCATGTCCACTGGGTCGACACCGACCGGCACGGCTACGGCGTACTCGACCTCACCGCCGAGCGCGCACAGATGGACTACTACGTCCTCTCCGACCGCACGCGCGCCAACGCCACGGCGTCCTGGGCCCGTTCGTACCGCACGCGCAGCGGCACGCAGAAAGTCGAGCGGGTGCACGCACCGGTGAACTGACCCCTTCTTCTGCCCCTCCCTTCCCGTCGATCAGAGGCTGTCGAGGAAGCCGAGCGCCACCCGCCAGGTGGACTCGGCCGCCTCCTTGTCGTAGTCCGGCAGGCCGGGATCCGTGTAGAGGTGACCGGCCCCCGCGTATCTGTGAACCTCCACGTCGGCGCCCGCCCTGCCCATCCGGAGATACCAGGCGGTCAGCCAGTCGTCGGGCTCGAAAGCGTCCGGCTCGGCCACGTGCAGCTGGACCGGCAGCTCGTCCACCGACGCGTTCTCGGCGATGTCCGAGGTGCCGTGCAGCAGCAGGAGCCCTCTCGCCTTCTCGTCGCCGAGCGCCAGCGTCTGGGCGATCGCGGCGCCGAGGGAGAACCCGGCGTAGACGAGACCGCGCTCCGAGTAGGGCGCGGCGGCCAGGATCGCGCGCTTGAGCAGCTCGTCCACGCCTATCTCATCCTTGAAGGCCCTTCCCTCTTCGACGGTCTCGAAGGTCCGCCCCTCGAAGAGGTCGGGCGTCCACACCTCGTGGCCCGCCGCGCGCAGCCGGTCCGCCGCGTCGCGCACCGCGGGCCGCAGCCCATAGGTCGAGTGGAAGAGCATGATGTCCATGAGGCCATCGTGCCAGCCGGCACTGACAACGGCGCCGGACCGGAGCTGGGGCCGAAACCGGAACCGGGGCTGGGACTACATGTTCATGGCGGGCCGGAGCCGGTTACCGTCGAGGGCATGGAGAACGTACTGCGCCCGCTGATCGTCGTCGGCGGCTCCGTCGTCCTCACCCTGGTGATCGGCTGGGCCGTGGACCGGACGATGCGACGCATCGACGAAGCGCACAGCGAAACCCCGCTGTGGGGCCTGCTGCGCCGCGCCCGCATCCCCTTCCAGGTCGTGCTGCTCACGGCCTTCCTGAGAGGCTCGTACGACCAGGCGCGGATCTTCCCGTCCCAGTCCGCCGCGATCGGCCGGATCCTGACGCTGGTGCTCATCGGGTCCGCTGCCTGGCTGGTAGTACGTATCGCGGCGGCGATCGTCGAGACGTCGTACGTCCGTTACGCCTCGACCAATCGCGACCCGGCCCGGGTTCGCCGCGTGCGCACCCAGGTGTCACTGATCATGCGCGTGGTCACGGCGATCGTCGGCGTGGTGGCGATCGCCGCGATGCTGTTCACCTTCCCCGCGATGCGGGCGGCCGGGGCCTCACTGCTCGCCTCGGCCGGCATCCTCGGCATCGTCGCCGGTGTCGCCGCGCAGTCCACGCTCAGCAATCTCTTCGCCGGGCTGCAGATCGCCTTCGGCGACATGGTGCGGCTCGGCGACGTCGTGGTGGTGGACGGCGAATGGGGCACGGTCGACGAGATCACGCTGACCTTCCTGACCGTACGCACCTGGGACGAGCGCCGGATCACCATGCCGGTCTCGTACTTCACGTCCAAGCCCTTCGAGAACTGGTCCCGCGGCGGCGTCCAGATGACCGGCACGGTCTTCCTGCACGTCGACCACAGCGCGCCGCTGGAGGCGATGCGCGAGCGACTCCGCGACATCCTGCGCGAGTGCCCGGCCTGGGACGGCCGCCACTACGACCTGACCGTCACCGACTCGACTCCCACCACCATGGAGCTGCGCGCCCTGGTGACCGCCAAGGACCCCGACGACCTGTGGACGGTCCGCGTCACGGTCCGCGAACAGCTCCTCCGCTGGCTCACCGAACACCACCCCTACGCACTCCCCCGCGTCAACACAGCCGACGCGATCCTCCCTCCGGGCTCCCCCCTGCCGGACGGCTCGCTACCGCGCACGAACCGGGGCCGCTTCCACGCTCCGCCGCGAACGGAACGCGCCCCTTAGGGGCCCTTAGGGGCCTGCCTCCGGCGGTCGGGTTCGTTGTCGCCCCCTGACAGGGCGCTCCGCCGGAGGCTAATGACCGCGTTCCGCCCCGCCGTTGACCTGGATGATCTGCGCGGTGATATGCGCGGCGGCCGGTGAGGCCAGCCAGTGCAGCGTCGCGGCGACGTCACCGGGCGTTCCGGCACGACCCGTCGACGTCTCGGCGATCAACCGCTCGCGCCGCGCGTCATCCATGGTCTCGCCGAAGAACCCGGTGTCCTCGACATAGCCGGGCGCCACCACGTTCACGGTGACGCCGCGCGGCCCCAACTGCCGGGCCAGATCGAAGGCGTACGGGTGCAGCGCGGCCTTGGACGCGGCGTACGGCCCGCTGCCGGAACCGCGGTAGGCGGCGATCGAGCTGAGGAACAGCACGCGCCCGCCGGGCGACGCGAGCCGGTCCCGCAGCGCCTCGGTGAGCAGCGCCGCCGTCAGCGTGTTGAGCCGGAAGTTGAGCGTCCAGTTGTACGCGGCGATCACCAGCGGATCATCGCTGCCGACCTTCGGCTCCAGATGCCCGGCACCGCCCGCGCTGTGGACGAGTACGTCGACGGTGCCCAACTCGGCGGCCACGAAGCGCTCGACCCCGCGCACCCCTTCGACCTCGGTGAGATCAGCGGCGTACGTGAGCGCCCTGGGCACGTCCGCCTTCTCCAGCACCTCGGCCCGCCGCCCGAGCAGCAGCACCTGATCCCCGTCCGCCGCGAAGGCCCGGGCCGCCGCGAGCCCGATCCCCGTACCGCCACCGCTGATCACCACATTGCGTGCCATGAGATCGATCCTACGAAGACTCAGGCAGCCACGGCGGCAGCTACAGAGAGCGCCTCATCGCCTGATGCGGAATCCCCGCCTCAAGATATTCCGGGCCGTACGCCTCATACCCCAGCCGCTCATAGAACCCCAGCGCATGCGTCTGCGCGTGCAGATCGACCGCCGTCAGCCCACGCGCGCGTGCCGCGTCCTCGATGCCCCGGACGAGCGCAATGCCGACACCGAGCCCGCGCGCGGACTTCAGCACGGCGAGCCGCCCCAGGGAGCCGACACCCGGGTCACCACCGTTCTTGGCGGCCGCCGCCTCGCCGTACAGCAGGCGTCCCGCGCCGATCGGCACCCCGTCCTCGCGGACGGCCAGGACATGCACGGCGTCGGCGTCGTACGCGTCGTACTCCAGGTCCTCAGGGACCTGCTGCTCGCCGACGAAGACCTCCTTGCGCACCGCGAAGCAGGCCTCGCGGTCTGCGGGGTCCTCGGCCACCCGCACCGCGTACGACGCGCTCATGCGTAGGTCTCCTCCCGCACCTGGTCCAGCGCCTGCTGCAGGTCCGCGGGGTAGTCGCAGGCGAACTCGGCCCATTGCCCGTCCCCGGGGTGCTCGAAACCGAGCCGCACGGCGTGCAGCCACTGCCGGGTCAGCCCGAGCCGCTTGGCGAGGGTCGGGTCCGCGCCGTACGTCAGGTCGCCCACGCACGGATGCCGGTGGGCCGCCATGTGGACGCGGATCTGATGCGTGCGCCCGGTCTCCAGCTTGATGTCGAGCAAGGAGGCGGCGCGGAACGCCTCGATCAGGTCGTAATGCGTCACGGAGGGCTTGCCCTCGGCCGTGACCGCCCACTTGTAGTCGTGGTTCGGGTGCCGTCCGATGGGTGCGTCGATGGTGCCGCTGGTCGGGTCCGGGTGACCCTGCACCAGCGCGTGGTAGCGCTTGTCGACCGTGCGCTCCTTGAACTGGCGCTTGAGCGACGTGTACGCGTACTCCGACTTGGCCACCACCATCAGGCCCGACGTACCCACGTCCAGGCGGTGCACGATGCCCTGGCGCTCGGCGGCGCCCGAGGTCGAGATGCGGTACCCGGCAGCCGCGAGCCCGCCGATCACCGTGGGACCCGACCAGCCGGGGCTCGGGTGCGCGGCGACCCCGACGGGCTTGACGATCACCACCACGTCATCGTCGTCGTGCACGATCTCCATGCCCTCGACGGGCTCGGCGACGATCTGCACGGGCGCGGGCGCCTGCGGCATCTCGACCTCCAGCCACGCACCGCCCTGCACGCGCTCGGATTTGCCGACCGCAGTGCCGTCGACCAGCACCTTGCCTGCCGCGGCCAGCTCGGCCGCCTTCGTACGGGAGAAGCCGAACATGCGTGATATGGCGGCGTCGACGCGCTCGCCCTCCAGGCCGTCGGGCACGGGCAGGGTACGGATCTCGGGAACTGTGCTCACCCGTCGAGTATGCCGGACGAGACTGACAGCACCGCCCGCGAGGGAGCACGGGCCGGCCCTGAGGGCGGGGCGGGCTCAGTTCTTGTGGACCGTGCCGTCCGGGTCGAGGCCGCGGAACGACAGCAGCACGATCAGGATGCCGCCGCAGACGATCGCCGAGTCGGCGAGATTGAAGACGGCGAAGCCCTTGGGGGCGATGAAGTCGACGACCGCTCCCTCGAAGACGCCGGGCGAGCGGAAGATCCGGTCGGTGAGGTTGCCGAGCGCCCCGCCGAGCAGCATGCCGAGCGCGATCGCCCAGGGCAGGCTGTAGAGCTTGCGCGCGAGGCGGGCGATCACCACGATCACGGCCGTCGCGATCACCGTGAAGATCACGGTGAAGGCCTCCCCGAAGCCGAAGGCCGCGCCCGCGTTGCGGATCGCCTCGAACCTCAGCCAGTCCCCGATGATCTCGATCGGCTCATGGTGCTCCAGCTTCGCGACCACGATGATCTTGCTGATCAGGTCCAGGGCGTACGCCAGGGCGGCGACCGAGAACAGCACGGCGATCCGGCGCTTGGCCCTGGGCCGCTCGGCCTGCGCCGCCTTCTCCTCGGAACCGGAGTCGGAGTCGGATCCCGATGCCTCGTCCGGTCCCGACGGCTCCCGCGTCCCCGGGGAGTCGGACCGCTCGCCCGACGCCGCGCTCTTGTCGGTGTGCTCCGGCTCGGCCCCAGCCGCCTCCGGGATATCCGGCGTACCGATGATGCGCTCCGCCTCTGCCACGTGTGTCCCTCAACCTAGGTGCCTGACTGAGGACGAGAGTACGGCACGCCTCCAGGCACCCATGTGCCACTTCGGCGCACCGGGCCGCTCAGGAACGGCGCTCCGTCTTCTGCTTGCACTCGACGCACAGAGTGGCGCGCGGGAAGGCCTGCATACGGGCCTTGCCGATGGCATTGCCGCAGTTCTCGCACAAGCCGTACGTGCCCGCGTCCAGGCGCTCGAGGGCGCGCTCGGTCTGCTCCAGCATCTCCCGGGCGTTGGCCGCGAGCGCCATCTCGTGCTCGCGCGTGATGTTCTTGGTGCCGGTGTCCGCCTGATCGTCGCCGGCCCCGTCCCCGGAGTCGCGCATCAGGCCCGCCAGGGACTCCTCGGAGTTGATGATCTCGGCGCGCAGTCGCACCACCTCCGAGAGCAGCTCCGCACGTGCCTCCGCGACCTCTTCCGGGGTCCAGGGGTCCTCACCAGGGCGTACGGCGAGCTCGCCGGGCTCCGCCGCGGCGAGCCGCGCCTTGGGAACCGCGGTGGTCTTGCCCGCCGCCGTGGCCGTACCAGGAGTCTTCTTCGCAACCACCGTCGTGGCTCCCGTCGTCTTCGCGGCCTCGGCCGCACCCTCGGCCGCGGAGGCGACCGCTTTCTTGGCCGTACGTGTGCGCGTGACACTGCGCTTCTTACCGCCGGGCCCCTTCCCGGAGACCTCCTTACCGCCGGTCCCCTTCCCAGGGACCTCCTTACCGCCGGCCTTCCCTGCCGCAGCCTGGGCGGCCACGCCGGTGGCCTCCTTCACGGCGGTCTTCACCGCCGCCTTCTCGGCCGCCGCCTTCCTGGCCGGTGCCTTCTCGGAAGCGCCTTCCCTTGAGGCTGCCTTCTTGGTGACTGCCTCTTCGATGGCGGCCTTCTTAGTGACCCCTTTCCTGGCAGCCCCCTTCTTGGCGACCGCCTTCGAAGCCACCTCCTTCTTGGTGGCCGTTTTCTCACCGGCCGACTTCGTAGCCGCCGTCTGCCTGGCGGCCGTCTTCGTACCGGCCAGCTCTGTAGCGGTCGTGGTGCTCTTCCTGGCAGCCGTCCTCTTCGAAGCGCCGGCTCCCGAACCAGCCGTCTTCGTAGCGGCCGTCTTCTTGCTCGCGGCAGCCGTTTTCGTACCCTCCGGCTTCCCGCCACCGGCAACACCGCCGGCACGAGAGCCGACACCCGCCCCCGCAGCGGAGCGCCCCCGCGTGCTCTTCTTGCCGTTCACATCCTTGGCCGCCGCTCCGGCACCGCCCGCCGCCCCCGTGGTTCTCCTGGACGCCGACTGCGGTACGGCCGTCTTCTTCGCCACCATGGCCGCGGCCCCTTCACAAATTGTGATCTTGTTCGCGAATCGTGCTGGGACGATAAATCGACTTCTGGCCCGCGGCAACGGGGCACGCTGCCCGATTCACCCGCCTCTCAGGTGCCACGTGGCGAGCCTGCAAGCGTTGTGCCCAGCTCCCCGCCAGGTAATCCGCCGAGTCCCCTGTACCGGGACGCGAACCACGGCCCCTGGCCATTCGGGTCAGTCCGTGCGCCTCCCGCACTCCCTGTGAGCCCCTGCCCACGGGTCCCGGAAAACCGGTCGGCCGCTGTCTGTCCGGCGCCGTACACTGGGCGGAGCGAAAAGCGTGGATGGGGACGAGTAGCGACGTACGCAGCCATGAGCGACCCGGGGACGGTGCGAGCCCGGGGGCGAGCGCGACGTGAAGATCACCCCGGAGCCGCCGGAAGAACACCGCAGCCGTAGGCGGCGGCCAGTAGACCCGGCATCGCGACCCCAATGAGGGGGCTCACCGACGCACACACGGTGTCGGCGGGCCAAGGAGGGTGGTACCGCGGGAGCGCGCCGAAACCGGCGTACGGAAAGACACGGCTCTCGTCCCTCCGGACGGAAGGCAGCAAGTCCGCCGGAGGAAGCTCGCTGATGACAACGCCGATGTACCGCCAGGTGCCCGCCCAGGTCGACCTGCCCGCCCTCGAGCACGCCGTGCTCGACTTCTGGCGTGAGCAGAAGATCTTCGCCAAGAGCCTGGAGCAGTCCGAGGGGCGCCCGGAGTGGGTGTTCTACGAGGGCCCGCCCACAGCCAACGGCATGCCGGGCACCCACCACATCGAGGCCCGTGTCTTCAAGGACGTCTTCCCCCGCTTCCGCACCATGCGCGGCTACCACGTGGCGCGCAAGGCCGGCTGGGACTGCCACGGCCTGCCCGTGGAGCTGGCGGTGGAGAAGGAGCTCGGCTTCAACGGCAAGAAGGACATCGAGGCGTACGGCATCGCCGAGTTCAACGCCAAGTGCCGCGAGTCCGTGACCCGCCACACCGACGCCTTCGAAGAGCTCACGACCCGCATGGGGTACTGGACCGACCTCAGCGACCCGTACCGCACGATGGACCCGGAGTACGTCGAGTCGGTCTGGTGGTCGCTCAAGGAGATCTTCAACAAGGGCCTGCTGGTCCAGGACCACCGCGTCGCCCCCTGGTGTCCGCGCTGCGGCACGGGCCTGTCGGACCACGAGCTGGCGCAGGGCTACGAGACGGTCGTCGACCCCTCGGTGTATGTCCGTTTCCCGCTCACCTCCGGTCCGCTCGCGGGCGAGGCCGCGCTCCTGGTGTGGACGACCACCCCGTGGACCCTGGTGTCCAACACCGCGGTCGCCGCCCACGCCGAGGTCACCTACGTCGTCGCCACGAACGGCGAGGAGAAGCTCGTCGTCGCCGAGCCGCTCGTCGCCAAGGCCCTGGGCGAGGGCTGGGAGACCACCGGCCAGAGCTTCACGGGCGCCGAGATGGAGCGCTGGTGCTATCAACGACCGTTCGAGCTCGTGGAGTTCCCGGAGACCGAGGGCGGCACGCACTACGTCGTCAACGCCGAGTACGTCACGACCGAGGACGGTACGGGTCTGGTCCACCAGTCCCCCGCCTTCGGTGAGGACGACCTCAGGGTCTGCCGCGCTTACGGCCTGCCGGTGGTCAACCCGGTGCGCCCCGACGGCACCTTCGAAGAGGACGTCCCGCTCGTAGGCGGCGTCTTCTTCAAGAAGGCCGACGAAAAGCTCACCGAGGACCTCCAGCAGCGCGGTCTGCTCTTCAAGCACACCCCGTACGAGCACAGCTACCCGCACTGCTGGCGCTGCCACACCGCGCTCCTCTACTACGCGCAGCCGTCCTGGTACATCCGCACCACGGCCGTCAAGGACCGCCTCCTCCAGGAGAACGAGAAGACCAACTGGTTCCCGGAGACGGTCAAGCACGGCCGCTACGGCGACTGGCTGAACAACAACATCGACTGGGCCCTGTCCCGCAACCGCTACTGGGGCACCCCGCTGCCCGTCTGGCGCTGCGCGGAGGACCACCTCACCTGCGTGGGCTCCCGGGCGGAGCTGACCGAGCTGACCGGCACGGACCAGTCGAGCCTCGACCCGCACCGCCCGTTCATCGACGAGGTCACCTTCGCCTGCCCCCAGGACGGCTGCGGACAGACAGCCACGCGCGTGCCGGAGGTCATCGACGCCTGGTACGACTCGGGTTCGATGCCGTTCGCGCAGTGGGGCTATCCGTACAAGAACAAGGAGCTCTTCGAGCAGCGCTACCCTGCGCAGTTCATCTGCGAGGCCATCGACCAGACCCGCGGCTGGTTCTACACGCTGATGGCCGTCGGCACGCTCGTCTTCGACAAGTCTTCGTACGAGAACGTCGTCTGTCTGGGCCACATCCTCGCCGAGGACGGCCGCAAGATGTCCAAGCACCTGGGCAACCTGCTCCCGCCGATCCCGCTGATGGACGAGCACGGAGCGGACGCGGTCCGCTGGTTCATGGCGGCCGGCGGCTCCCCCTGGGCGGCCCGCCGCGTCGGCCACAACACCATCCAGGAGGTCGTCCGCAAGACGCTCCTGACGTACTGGAACACGGTCGCCTTCCAGGCCCTGTACGCCCGCACGTCGAACTGGGCGCCCAGTGCGGCGGACCCGGCCCCGGCCGACCGCCCGGTCCTGGACCGCTGGCTCCTGTCCGAACTCCACGCGCTCACCGACCAGGTGACCCAATCCCTGGAGGCGTACGACACCCAGCGCGCCGGAAAGCTCCTGTCGGCGTTCGTCGACGACCTCTCCAACTGGTATGTACGCCGCTCCCGTCGCCGCTTCTGGCAGGGCGACAAGGCGGCGCTGCGCACCCTGCACGAGGTCGTCGAGACGGTCACGCGCCTGATGGCCCCGCTGACGCCGTTCATCACCGAGCGGGTCTGGCAGGACCTGGTGGTGCCGGTGACGCCGGGCGCCCCCGAGTCCGTACACCTGTCGTCCTGGCCGGAGGCGGATCTGTCCGTCATCGACCCGGAGCTATCGAAGCAGATGGTGCTCGTACGCCGTCTTGTGGAGCTGGGCCGTGCCACGCGCGCGGAGTCGGGTGTGAAGACGCGTCAGCCGCTGTCGCGTGCGCTGGTGGCGGCGAGCGGGTTCGAGGCGCTCGACTCCGAGCTGCACGCGCAGATCACGGAGGAGCTGAACGTCTCCTCGCTGGCGTCGCTGAGCGAGGTGGGCGGTTCGCTGGTCGACACGACCGCGAAGGCCAACTTCCGTGCGCTGGGCAAGCGGTTCGGCAAGCGCGTCCAGGACGTGGCCAAGGCCGTCGCCAACGCGGACGCGGCCGCTCTGTCCCTGGCCCTGCGCGAGGGCACGGCCTCGGTCGAGGTCGACGGCGAGACCGTGACGCTCGCTCCGGACGAGGTCATCATCACGGAGACCCCGCGCGAGGGCTGGTCCGTCGCCTCGGACTCCGGCGCGACGGTCGCCCTCGATCTGGAGATCACCGAGGAGCTGCGCCAGGCGGGCCTGGCCCGTGACGCGATCCGACTGATCCAGGAGGCCCGCAAGAACAGCGGCCTCGACGTGGCCGACCGCATCGCCCTGCGCTGGACCTCCACGGACCCGAAGGTCACCGCGGCCCTGTCCGAGCACTCCGGCCTCATCTCGGACGAGGTCCTCGCCACGGACTTCGCCCAAGGCGACGCGGACGACAGTTACGGCGCCCCGTTCACGGACGAGTCGCTGCAGCTGACGTTCCGCCTCCGCAAGGAGTAAGCAGGCACAGCACGCGCGAAGGCCCGGGCCCGCCGAACTTCTTTGGCGGGCCCGGGCCTTCGGCGTTGCGTGCCCACGCACAGACGCTCGCCAGGTCAGCACAAAAGGGCGAGACAAAGGGCGAGGCCCCCGGAAATCCGGGGGCCTCGCCCTGAACGCTGCCGACGCCTAAGGCGTATAAGAGGCCGTCAGTTGTCGTCCTCGTCGATCAGGAACCCACGCATCGGCGAGGGAGCCTGGCCCATCGGCGACGGGCCCTGCGGGCGTACCGGCGCCATCGGCTGGGTCATGGCCGGGGACATCTGCTGCTGGCCGCCGTAAGACGGAGCAGCGGGGGCCGGGCCACCGCCCATCGACTGGTTGCCGCCGTAGGACGGCGCGCTCGCACCGGCCGGCGCCATGGAGGGCGACGACGACGGCAGCGAGGCGGTCGCGGGCTGACGCGGCGGAGCCAGCGAGTCGTCCGCCTGGGTCTCCAGCTGACGCAGCTGGGACTCGAGGTAGGACTTGAGCCGCGTACGGTACTCGCGCTCGAAGCCGCGCAGGTCCTCGACCTTGCGCTCCAGCGTGGCGCGAGCGGACTCCAGGGAGCCCATCGCTACGCGGTGCTTCTCCTGCGCGTCCCGCTCCAGGGCGTCCGCCTTGGCACGAGCGTCCCGCTCCAGACCCTCGGCACGGCTGCGCGCCTCACCGACGATCTTGTTGGCCTCGGAACGCGCCTCGGCGATCGCCTGGTCGGCGGTCTGCTGAGCAAGCGAGAGCACGCGGGCCGCGCTGTCGCCACCGGGACCGCCCTGGCCGCCCATCTGCTGCGGAGGACCGCCCATCGGGCCACCCATGGGACCGCCCATCGGGCCACCCATCTGCTGCGGCAACTGCCCCTGCATCGGGCCGGGCCCCTGGCCCATCTGACCCTGGCCCATCTGACCCTGGCCCATCTGACCCTGACCCATCGGACCCTGGCCCATCTGGCCGGGGCCACCGGGCCCCTGCTGACCGCCCTGTCCGCCGGGGCCGGCGGGCAGCTGCGGTGCACCGCTCGGCAGCGCGGGCGGACCACCCATGGGGCCACCCATCTGCTGCTGCGGCGGGCCCGATATGCCGGCGGGTACGGGACCACCCGGACCGCCTCGCATGCCCTCCGGACCACCGCGCATACCCTGCGGCGGCCCCTGTTGCCCCTGATCCTGGGGTTCAGGCGGCTTGCGCATGCCCTGCTGCTGGTTCTGCGCGGCGGCACGCGTGGCAGCGGCCAGCTTGGCGCGCAGGTCCTCGTTCTCGCGGAGCAGGCGGGTCAGTTCGGCTTCGACCTCATCGAGGAAGGCATCGACCTCGTCCTCGTCATAGCCTTCTCGGAGGCGGACGGTCGTGAACTGCTTGTTCCGCACGTCCTCGGGGGTCAACGGCATCTCTTCACCTCAACGTAGTCGTCGGCATCGTCGGCGTTCGGCAAGACCGTATCGTTCACAGCCGGATCACAATGGAGATCAGGATGTAGACGATGATCATCAGTACGAAGAAGGACAGGTCGAGCGCCACGCCCCCGAGACGCAGCGGCGGGATGAACCGCCGCAGAAGCTTGAGCGGTGGATCCGTGACAGTGTAGGTGGCCTCGAGAATGACCACCATCGGCTTGCCGGGTTGCCATGAGCGGGCGAACTGGAAGACGTAGTCCATGACAAGCCGGAAGATCAGCACGATGAGGAAACACATCAGCGCGATGTAGACAACATCCAAGACCACGCTCATGATCCGCGCTTCCCTCTCCCCTGTTTCCGTGCTCTGTCCGGTCCTACGTATCAGCTCTGGTTGAAGAACCCGCCCTCTGCGATGCGAGCCTTGTCCTCCGCCGTGACATCGACGTTAGCAGGCGACAACAGGAACACCTTCTGCGTCACCCTCTCGATACTCCCATGAAGACCAAACACCAAACCGGCGGCGAAGTCGACAAGTCGCTTGGCATCGGTGTCATCCATCTCGGTCAAGTTCATGATCACCGGGGTGCCTTCACGGAAGTGTTCCCCGATGGTACGGGCCTCGTTGTAGGTCCGAGGGTGCAGTGTGGTGATCCGGTACGGCTCTCGTTCCGACACGACCTTGGGCATGATCACCGGTGCGTTCTTCTCCAGGCTCTGACGTTCTTGTGTGATGGATGCCACGGGGGCGATTCGCGCCGGACGTCCGGATTCCGCCGATAGCGAAGCGGAATGTGACACGGGATCACGCTGAACCGGAGGCTGCACGACTCGTACGGATTCGTCCCGTTGGGACTGATGCGACTGGTGCGACTGATGCGGCGGCTCGTGCCGCCGGCGGTCGCGCTCGGGCTCCGGATCAAGCTCGGGCTCGAAGTCATCGTCGGGGTCGAAGCCCCTGCCGTCGTACCCATCGTCCTCCACGAGGCCGAGGTAGACCGCCATCTTGCGCATCGCGCCGGCCATTGCTCTGAGTCCTCCGCTCTGTGGTGGATCGGCTGACTATTGCCAAGCGCCCGCGATCCACGAGGTCGTTATGCCCGCTTTCGGCGGTAATGACCATATTTTCTGCTGTGGTCCGACTTCTTGGCGACGTTACCCGAGCCCGGGACGGACTCCGAGTACCGCGGTGCCGACGCGTACATGTGTCGCTCCGGCCGCCACGGCCTGTTCGAGGTCCGAACTCATCCCTGCCGAGACCATGTTCGCAGCCGGATGAGCCCTGCGCAGGTCAGTCGACAAATCCATCAACCGCTCGAACGCCGCCTGTTCACGCCCCGCGTACGGTCCGGTGAGCGGAGCGACGGTCATCAGTCCGTCAAGTCGCAACCCCGGAGCCCCCGCCACAAGTTCGCCCAACTCCTCGACTCCGTCGGGCCCGACGCCCCCGCGGGCCCCCCGCCCGCTCTCGTCCGCGTCGAGCGCGACCTGGATGAGACAGCCCACCTCGCGTCCGGTACGTACGGCTTCCTTCGACAGAGCCGTGACGAGCCTGGCCCGGTCGACCGACTGCACAATTCCCGCATAACCGACCACGGAACGCACCTTGTTGGTCTGCAACTGACCGACAAAGTGCCAGGTGAGAGGAAGATCTGAGCACTCGGCGGCCTTGGGTGCCGCGTCCTGGTCCCGGTTCTCGGCGACGTGACGCACACCGAGTTCCGACAGGATCCGCACATCGCTCGCGGGATAGGTCTTGGTGACCACGATGAGGGTCACCTCTTCGCGCTTGCGGCCCGCAGCCACACATGCCGCCGTGATGCGTTCCTCAACGTGCGTGAGATTTCTGGCGATTTGCGCCTTACGGTCCGTCATGCCCCATCAGTCCAGCCACACATAGCCCGCGAGCCGACCGGTGGTGCGATCGCGGCGGTACGAGAAGTGGTCGCCCGATTCGAGCGTGCACACCGGCGACTTCTCCCGGTCGCGCACCCCGAGCCGCTCCAGCTGTGCGTGCACTCCGGCGGTCACGTCGACGGCCGGGGTGCCCCAGCTGGTCTCGGCGTACGCCGCCGGCTCGACGGCGGCGACCTCGGCGCGCATCGCGTCGGGCACTTCGTAGCAACGACCGCAGACGGCGGGACCGGTGCGGGCGACGATCCGGCCCGGCTCCGCGCCGAGTTCGACCATCGCCGCGACGGCGGCGGGCACGACTCCGGCGACCATGCCGGGCCGTCCCGCGTGAGCGGCGGCGACGACTCCGGCGACGGGGTCGGCGAGCAGGACGGGCGTGCAGTCTGCGGTGAGGACGGCGAGGGCGAGGCCGCGGCAAGCGGTGACGACGGCGTCGACCTCCGGCACGGGACGGTCCCCCCAGGGTTCGTCGACCACGGCCACGTCCCGCCCGTGCACCTGGTTCATCCAGACGACCCGGGCAGGGTCGAGGCCGAGCGACTTGGCGGCCAGTTCGCGATTGGTGCGTACGGCGTCGGGGCCGTCGCCGACCGCTCCGCCGAGGTTGAGCTCCTCGTACGGAACGGCGCTCACCCCGCCCCACCGGTCGGTGAAGGCGAAATGCGCGCCGCTCACTGTGCTCGATTCGGAGCGATGTCCTATCACTTGAGGAAGTCCGGCACGTCCAGTTCCTCGGCCGCGCTGTCGGAGTAGGTCCGCGACGGCGGGACCGGCGGGGCGACCGGCAGTTCGTTCACCGGCTCGGGGGCGGGCTCCGGGGTCTCCTCGCGCGGCGTGACACTGCCGAGCGAGCCGAAGGACGGGCGGCTCTCGGAGGGTCGTGCCGACGTGGACTCCTCGCGCTTGGCGGAGGAGCCGAGGACGTTGTCCCGCTTGGACGGAGGCTGTCCGCCGTCGAAGCCGGCCGCGATGACGGTGACCCGGACCTCGTCGCCCAGCGCGTCGTCGATCACCGCACCGAAGATGATGTTGGCCTCGGGGTGCGCGGCTTCGCTCACCAGCTGGGCGGCCTCGTTGATCTCGAACAGGCCGAGGTCGGAGCCGCCGGAGATGGAGAGCAGTACGCCACGGGCGCCGTCGATGGAGGCTTCCAGGAGCGGCGAGGAGATCGCCATCTCGGCGGCGGCCACCGCGCGGTCGTCGCCGCGGGCGGAGCCGATACCCATGAGCGCCGAACCGGCTTCGGACATCACGGACTTGACGTCGGCGAAGTCGAGGTTGATGAGGCCGGGGGTGGTGATGAGGTCGGTGATGCCCTGGACACCGGAGAGCAGCACCTGGTCGGCGGACTTGAAGGCGTCGAGCACGCTGACCTGGCGGTCCGAGATGGACAGCAGCCGGTCGTTCGGAATGACGATGAGGGTGTCGACCTCTTCGCGGAGCTCGGCGATGCCGTCCTCGGCCTGGTTGGCGCGGCGCCGGCCCTCGAAGGTGAACGGGCGCGTGACCACGCCGATGGTGAGGGCGCCGAGGGAACGGGCGATGTTGGCCACGACGGGTGCGCCGCCGGTGCCGGTGCCGCCACCTTCACCGGCCGTCACGAAGACCATGTCGGCCCCCTTGAGGACCTCCTCGATCTCCTCGCGGTGATCCTCGGCGGCCTTGCGGCCGACGGCCGGGTTGGCTCCGGCGCCGAGTCCGCGGGTGAGTTCACGGCCGACGTCGAGCTTGACGTCGGCGTCGCTCATCAACAGGGCTTGCGCGTCGGTGTTGATGGCGATGAACTCGACGCCCTTGAGACCGACCTCGATCATCCGGTTGATGGCATTGACACCACCGCCGCCGACACCGATGACTTTGATGACTGCGAGGTAGTTCTGCGGTGCTGCCACGTCGAAGGCCTCTCGCCTCGAGTTACGTGTCGCCGCCTCGCGGTTGCCCGCGATCCGACGACTGATGCCGAATGGGACGGTCCGAACGCCGACCCGAACCCTAACGCTGAAGTTTAGGGTTACCAGTGTGTCCGTTGCTGGTTTTCGTCTGACCCTTCCGAACAGGACACTAAGTCGACAAGTGGCGCGCGTTCAACGAACACGCCGAACCTCCCGTTTTTCTTTTCACCCTATGTGATCAGCCGTAGCACTGCCCAACCAGGGTGCTGGCCTGCGCGTATGTGCGTCAACTCCCTGATGACGCAGGGGCGGTGGGAACGCTGACATCGAAGTGCCTTGCGTCGGATGCGGCTTTCAACAGAGCGGTCAGCGTTCTCGCCTTGGCGCGACCCTTCTCGGCACTGCCCCACGCGACGGTCCGGTTTCCGCTCAACTCCAGCGAGATGGAGTCGTACGAACGGACCTTGACGGTACGGGTCTCACGCGCGACGACGGCCGGGAGGGCACCCGCGACGCGCACCGCCTCGCGCACGAGCCGGCTGGTTCCGAAGCGTCGAAGGCTCGCGGACTGCGAGGTTCCGGAGGAGGACTGAGGCACCGTCAATTTCAGTTCCGGCACGCCCTTCGGAGCGCGTGGAACCGTCGCATATCGCACCCCCTTGGCGTCCACTTCTACGAAGCTTCCACCCTTTTTCACCATCAGAACCGGAGTGCGTTCTTTCACTTTCAGCCCGATTTCGTCGGGCCAGGAACGGATGACATCAACCGAGTCAATTCGGGGCAATTTTCGACGCAGTCTTGCCTCAATCGCCTCGGTGTCGATGGAAATCAACGGCGACCCGACCGGTACGTCCGCCGCCTCGAGCACCTGCTCGTTCGTCAGGACCCGCATCCCGGAAGCCGATACGCGCTCCGCACGCAGCCACGACGAGCCGTAGAGCACCCAGACGCCGCCCACGGCGAGGAGTGCGACGCAGACGAGCAGCACGAGGAGCGTACGGGGCCGGGGCAGCCTCCGGAGGCGGGGCGGCCGGGGTGGGCCGGACCGAAGTCTCTCGCGGTCGCCGCGCTCTGCGGTCGTCGGTCCGGCCACGCTCTCCTGCCTTCTGTCACGCGCTAACGGCGTGACGCGATCGCCTCGTACACCATCCCGACGAGCAGTTCGTCGGCGTCCCGGCGGCCGAACTCGGCGGCGGCGCGGGACATCTCGAACAGCCGGTGCGGATCCGCGAGCACGGGCAGGACGTTGGACTGGACCCACTGGGGCGTCAGTTCCGCGTCGTCGACGAGGAGTCCGCCACCGGCCTTGACCACCGGCTGGGCGTTCAGCCGCTGTTCGCCGTTGCCGATCGGCAGCGGGACGAAGGCGGCGGGCAGTCCGACGGCGGCGAGTTCGGCGACGGTCATCGCGCCCGCCCTGCAGAGCATCATGTCGGCCGCGGCGTACGCGAGATCCATCCGGTCCACGTACGGTACCGGGATATACGGGGGCATCCCCGGCATCTGCTGGACCTGCGGCAGTTCGTTCTTGGGGCCGACCGCGTGCAGGACCTGGATGCCGGCCTGCTGGAGGTACGGGGCGACCTGCTGGACCACCTCGTTGAGGCGGCGGGCGCCCTGCGAGCCGCCGGAGACCAGCAGGGTCGGCAGGTTCGGGTCGAGCCCGAAGGCGGCGCGGGCCTCGGGGCGCATGGCGGCACGGTCGAGGGTCGAGATGGAGCGGCGCAGCGGGATGCCGATGTAGCGGGCGCCGCGGAGCTTGCTGTCCGGGGTCGAGACGGCGACCTGGGCGGCGTACCGCGAACCGATCTTGTTGGCCAGTCCAGGCCGCGCGTTGGCCTCGTGGATGACGATCGGGACGCCGAGGCGCTTGGCCGCGAGGTAGCCGGGCAGAGCGACATAGCCGCCGAAGCCGACGACGGCGTCGGCCTTGGTGCGCTCCAGGATCTGCTCGGCCGCCTTGATCGTGCCGCGCAGCCGCCCGGGGACGGTGATCAGCTCGGGGGTGGGTTTGCGGGGCAGCGGGACGGCGGGGATCAGCGCGAGTTCATAGCCCCGCTCGGGTACGAGCCGGGTCTCGAGTCCGCGCTCCGTGCCCAGGGCCGTGATGCCCACGGTCGGGTCCTGCCTGCGCAGGGCGTCCGCGAGGGCGAGCGCGGGCTCGATGTGGCCGGCGGTCCCTCCACCGGCGAGTACGACATGCACCGAAATTCACCGCTCTCCGGACGAACGCGCCGAGGCGCGCCGTCGCATCGTGTTCCAGCTCCGAGGTCTCCGAGTGTTTCCGGAACCTCCAGCCCGCTTTCTACCAAAGCGTGGTTGTCGCATCGCAAGCGCCATCCGCGCAGCGGGATCCTCCCGCGCGAAGGCGATCAGGAGCCCGATGGCGAACATGGTCGGCAGCAAAGCGGAACCCCCGTAGGAGAACAGCGGGAGCGGGACTCCGGCGATCGGCAGCAGACCGAGCACCGCACCGATGTTGATCACGGCCTGGGCCGTGATCCAGGTGGTCACGCCTCCCGCGGCGTACCTCACGAAGGGGTCCTCCGTGCGTCCGGCCACGCGGATACCCGCATAGCCTAGAGCCGCGAAGAGGGCGAGTACCGACAGCGTCCCCGCCAGGCCCAGTTCCTCCCCGGTGATGGCGAAGATGAAGTCCGTGTGTGCTTCCGGGAGTTGGCCCCATTTCTCCACGCTCGCACCGAGGCCGGAACCGAAAATTCCGCCGGAGGCGAGAGCGTAGATTCCGTGCACGGCCTGCCAGCAGGTGTCGTTCGGTCCGGGCTCGGTGGCGCCGATGCAGCCCAGCCGCGCCATACGGTTCGGGCTGGTCGTGATCAGCATCAGGCCGAGCGTCCCGGCGATGGCCAGTACGCCCGCGAAGAGCCGCGTCGGGGCTCCGGCCAGCCAGAGCAGGCCGAACAGGATCGCGGTGAGGATGATCGCCGTGCCCATGTCGCCGCCGAGCATGATCAGTCCGAGCAGCATGAAGGCCGCCGGCACGAGCGGCACCAGCATGTGCTTCCACTGGGTCAGCAGCCGCTTGTCCTGTTTGCGGGCGAGCAGATCGGCGCCCCACAGCACGAGCGCGAGCTTGCCGAACTCGCTGGGCTGGAGCTGGAACGGGCCGCCGACGGAGATCCAGTTCTGGTTGCCGTTCACCGCGACCCCTATCCCCGGGATCTGCACCAGGACCATCAGGAAGACGGAACCCAGGAGCATCGGATACGCCAGCGCGCGGTGCAGCTTGGACGGCATCCGTGAGGCGATCAGCAGCAGGATCGTGCCCAGCACGGCGGCCAGGAACTGCTTCCGGAAGAAGTACGTTCCCGGCAGCGACAGTTGCAGTGCCTTGATCTGGGAGGCCGAGTACACCATCACGATCCCCAGGACGGTGATCAGCATGCTGCTGCCGAGGATCAGGTAGTACGCGGTCAGCGGCCGGTCCCAGGCACGGCGTGCACGCGTGTAGAGGCGGCGTACGGGGTTGTCGCTCGGCGGAGGGGCGACGGCGGGGCGCGCGGTGGCGCGCGGCGCGGCGGGACGGCCGGTGCGGTTACTCGGCATCGGCACCGCCCAGCGGCCCACGATGCACCGGCCACGATGGCGTCACGCGTCCCTCCCAGAGGTACCGGGGCGCCTCCCGGTGCGGCAGCAGCCGAGTCAGGCGCTCGCGGCGCCGAGTTCGCGGACGGCCTCCGCGAACATGTCGCCGCGCTGGTTGTAGTTGGTGAACATGTCCATGGAGGCACAGGCGGGAGCCATGAGCACCGTGTCTCCCGCGCGGGCGAGCCGCGTCGCCTCCTGGACGGCCTCGAACATCGCCCCAGTGTCGGTCCGGTCGAGGTCGACGACCGGTACTTCGGGCGCGTGTCGCGCCAGCGCCTGCCGGATCAGGGCCCGGTCGGCACCGAACAGGACGACGCCCCGGAGTCGCTTTGCCGACTTGGCGACCAGCTCGTCGAAGGTCGCGCCCTTGGCGAGCCCTCCGGCGATCCACACGATCGACTCGTACGCCGCCAAAGAGGCTTCCGCGGCATGGGTGTTGGTGGCCTTGGAGTCGTCGATGTAGGCGACCCCGCCGACGTCGGCGATGTGCTGGATGCGGTGCGCGTCCGGACGGAAGGCCCGCAGTCCGTCTCGTACGGCCGCTGCGGGCACTCCGTAGGCGCGCGCGAGGGCCGCCGCCGCAAGGGCGTTGGCGATGTTGTGCGGGGCGGGCGGCTGGACGTCGCCGACCTCCGCGAGTTCCTGGGCCTGCTTGTGCCGGTCCTCGACGAAGGCGCGGTCGACCAGAAGGCCCTCCACGACGCCGAGTTGGGACGGTCCGGGCGTGCCCAGTGTGAAGCCGATCGCCCGGCAGCCCTCCTCGACGTCCGCCGCGCGCACCAGGTCCTCGGTGGCCTTGTCCGCGACGTTGTAGACGCAGGCGACCCGATTGCCCTCGTAGATACGGCCCTTGTCGGCGGCGTACGCCTCCATGGAGCCGTGCCAGTCGAGGTGGTCGGGCGCGAGGTTGAGCACGACGGCGGAGTGAGCGCGCAGGGAGGGCGCCCAGTGCAGCTGGTAGCTGGAGAGTTCGACGGCTAGGACGTCGTACGGCTCCTCGCCCAGCACGATGTCGATGATCGGTGTGCCGATGTTGCCGACGGCGGCCGTGCGCAGGCCCGCGGCGCTGAGGATCGACGCGAGCATCTGCGTGGTGGTGGTCTTGCCGTTGGTGCCCGTGACGGCGAGCCAGGGCGCCGCGTCCGGGCCGCGCAGCAGCCAGGCGATCTCCACGTCGCCGACCACGTCCACGCCCGCCTTCTCCGCCGCGGCGAAGAGCGGTGAGGTGGGCTTCCAGCCCGGCGAGGTGACCACGAGGTCGGTGGCCTCGGGAAGGTTCTCGGCGTCCCCGAGACGTACCGAAATGCCCTCTGCCTCAAGGGAGTCGGCCCGCTCCCGTAGTGCCGGGGAGGCTCCCCCGTCGACGACCGTGACGGACGCGCCGAGGCCGGCCAGGGCGCGGGCGGCGCTGATGCCGCTCACGCCGAGGCCGGCGACGGTGATGTTCCGGCCCTGCCAAGTGGTCACTTGTCGGCTGCCCACCCTGCGTAGAAGAGACCCAGACCCACGATCACGCACATGCCCTGGATGATCCAGAAGCGGACCACGACAAGGACTTCGGACCACCCCTTGAGTTCGAAGTGGTGCTGGAGGGGTGCCATGCGGAAGACGCGCTTCCCGGTCAGCCGGAAGGAGCCGACCTGGATGACGACCGACATGGTGATCAGGACGAAAAGACCGCCGAGCAGCGCGAGCAGCAGCTCGGTACGGGAGCAGATGGCGAGTCCGGCGAGCGCGCCGCCGAGCGCCAGCGAGCCGGTGTCGCCCATGAAGATCTTGGCGGGCGAGGTGTTCCACCACAGGAAGCCGAAGCAGGCGCCCATCAGTGCGGAGGCGACGACCGCGAGGTCGAGTGGATCGCGTACTTCGAAACAGGCGGTCGGGTTGGTCAGCGTGTCCCCGTTGGCGCAGGACTCCTGGAACTGCCAGACGCCGATGAACGTATAGGCGCCGAAGACCATGACGGAGGCGCCGGTGGCGAGGCCGTCCAGGCCGTCGGTGAGGTTCACGCCGTTCGACATGGCGAGGATCATGAACAGCGCCCAGACCACGAACAGCACAGGGCCGATGGTCCAGCCGAAGTCCTGCACGAAGGAGAGCTTCGTGGAGGCCGGCGTCTGGCCCCGGCTGTCCGCGAACTGCAGCGAGAGCACGGCGAAGCTGATGCCGACGATCAGCTGGCCGGCCATCTTGGCCTTGGCGCGCAGACCGAGCGACCTCCGCTTGACGATCTTGATGTAGTCGTCGAGGAAGCCGACCAGGCCCATGCCGCCCATCAGCCCGAGCACCAGCACACCGGAGAACGTCGGCGGCTTGCCGGTGATCACCTTGCTGAGGAAGTACGCGATGATCGTGGCCAGGATGAAGGCGATGCCGCCCATGGTCGGCGTACCGCGCTTGGCGTGGTGCTCGCGCGGGCCGTCGTCGCGGATGTACTGGCCGTAGCCCTTGCGGGCGAGGAGTTTGATCAGCAGCGGGGTGCCCACGAGAGTCAGGAACAGACCGATGACTCCCGAGAACAGGATCTGGTTCATCATCGGGCGGCGACCTCACCCTCGGCACCCTCGAGCAGTGCCTGGGCCACCCACTCGAGCCCCACCGATCTGGATGCCTTCACGAGCACGACGTCCCCCGGGCGCAGCTCATTGCGCAACAGGTCGACAGCCGCCTGTGCGTCGGACACGTGCACCGACTCCTCACCCCACGAACCCTCGTTATATGCGCCCAGTTGGAGCCAGGACGCTTCCCTGCCCCCGACCGCGACGAGCTTGCTGACGTTGAGCCGGACGGCGAGCCGTCCGACCGCGTCGTGCTCGGCGAGCGCCTCGTCCCCGAGCTCGGCCATCTTGCCGAGCACCGCCCAGGTCCGGCCCCCCCTTGCCCGTGAGGCTCCGCCCATGGCAGCCAGCGCGCGCAGAGCCGCCCGCATGGATTCGGGGTTCGCGTTGTAGGCGTCGTTGACGACCGTCACGCCGTCCGGGCGCTCGGTGACCTCCATCCGCCAGCGGGAGAGGGAGCCCGCCTCGGAGAGCGCGACGGCGATCTCGTCTGCGGACATGCCCAACTCATGGGCGACGGCGGCCGCGGCGAGCGCGTTCGACACGTGGTGCTCACCGTACAGGCGCATGGTCACATCACTCGCACCGGAGGGTGTGTGAAGCCTGAACGCGGGCTGCCCGCTCTCCGTGAGCCGCACGTTCTCGGCCCGTACGTCCGCTTCGCCGGACTCTCCGAAGAGGATCACGCGGGCCTTCGTACGGGATGCCATGGCGCGTACGAGGGGATCGTCGGCGTTGAGAATCGCGGCGCCCTCTTCGGGGAGCGCCTCCACCAGCTCGCCCTTGGCCTGGGCGATCTGCTCGCGTCCGCCGAACTCGCCGATGTGGGCGGTGCCGACGTTCAGGACGAGGCCGATCTTCGGCGGGGTCAGTCCCGCGAGGTAGCGGATGTGGCCGATACCGCGGGCGCCCATCTCCAGGACGAGGAACTTCGTCTCATCAGTGGCGCTGAGCGCGGTGAGGGGCAGCCCGATCTCGTTGTTGAGCGAGCCCGGTGTGAACACGGTCGGGGCCTTGCGCCGGAGTACCTGCGCGATCAGGTCCTTGGTGCTGGTCTTGCCGGCAGAGCCGGTGAGGGCCACAAGGGTCGCGCCGAGTCGTTCGACGACATGGCGGGCGAGGGCTCCGAGGGCGGCCTGGACGTCGTCCACGACGATCGCGGGCACGCCGACGGGCCGGGACGCCAGTACGGCGGTGGCGCCCCCCTGGACGACCTGTGCGGCGAAGTCGTGTCCGTCCACGCGCTCGCCCACGAAGGCGACGAACAGGCTGCCTGGCTCCACCTCTCGGGAGTCCCTGACGACCGGTCCGGTGATCTGGACCGACGGATCCGGTATGTCGTACGTCTGCCCGCCGACGACTGAGGCGATCTCGGCGAGAGAGAGGGCGATCACAAGTTCATCCCTGGGTCTTCTGGATAGCTTCGCGAAGCACCTGGCGGTCGTCGAAGGGACGGACCACCCCGGCGATGTCCTGGCCCTGCTCGTGGCCCTTGCCCGCGACCAGCACGGTGTCGCCGGGTTCGGCGCGGGCGACGGCCGCGGCGATCGCGGCGGCCCGGTCCTCGAAGACCGCGACCTCGCCGCGCTCGTGCGCCGGTACATCGGCGGCGCCCGCGAGCATGGTGGCGAGGATCGCGAGGGGGTCCTCGGAGCGGGGGTTGTCCGACGTCAGTACGGCGGTGTCGGCGAGGCGGGCCGCGGCGGCGCCCATCGGCATCCGCTTGGACTTGTCGCGGTCTCCGCCGCAGCCGAGCACGATGTGGATCTTGCCCTCGGTGACCTTGCGCAGGGCGCGCAGCACGGATTCCACGGCGTCCGTCTTGTGCGCGTAGTCGACGACCGCGAGGTACGGCTGACCGGCGTCCACGCGTTCCAGACGGCCCGGCACACCCGGTACGGCCGCGATGCCGTCGGCCGCGGTCTGGGCGTCGAGCCCGGCGGCGGCCAGGGCGACGATCGCGGCAAGCGTGTTGGCGACGTTGAAGGGGCCCGCGAGCGGCGACTTGGCGCTGATCCGCTCCCCCTTGGGGCCGATCGCGACGAACGTCGAGTCCAGCGGACCCACCTCGACGTCCTCGGCGCGCCAGTCGGCGTCCGGGTGCCCCTCGGCGGAAAACGTCATCACAGGGACGGTGGCTTCCTTGACGAGCCTCCGTCCGTACTCGTCATCGAAGTTGACCACGCCGAAACGGCTGCGTTTCGGCGTGAACAGCTGCGCCTTGGCCCCGAAGTAGTCCTCCATGTCGGAGTGGAACTCCATGTGCTCCGGGCTGAGGTTGGTGAAGACGGCGATGTCGAAGACGCAGCCGTCGACCCGGCCGAGGACCAGTGCGTGGCTGGAGACCTCCATGGCGACCGCGTCCACGCCGCGCTCACGCATCACCGCGAACAGCGCCTGGAGGTCGGTGGCCTCGGGAGTCGTCCGCTCCGACTTGATGCGCTCGTCGCCGATACGCGTCTCGACGGTGCCGATGAGTCCGGTGCTGCGGACCGTCTTGAGGCCGCCCTCGATGAGGTACGCCGTTGTGGTCTTGCCGGAGGTGCCCGTGATGCCGATCTGGAGGAGATCGCGGCCGGGGTGGCCGTAGATCGTGGCCGCCAGTTCGCCCATCCGTCCGCGCGGATTGTCGACGACGAGGACCGGCAGGCCGGTCGCGGCGGCGCGTTCGGCGCCGGTCGGGTCTGTGAGGACCGCCGCCGCGCCCAGGCCTGCGGCCTGTGTCACGAAGTCGGCGCCGTGCAGCCGGGCGCCGGGCAGCGCGGCGTAGAGGTCGCCCGGGCGTACGGCCCGGGAGTCGTGGGTGATGCCCGTGACCTCGGCCGCAGCGGGGGCGGTGACACCCAGCTGATCGGCGAGGTCCGCCAGGTCCGTGGCGGAGACCTGAACCGGTCGCGGCGGCCCCGGAAATGTCACAGGAACGCCCTTCTGGGTGGTTTGGGACTGATCAGCGTGTGGCACGGCGGTGAGCGTACCGGGCGCGCCCCCGGCACGGCGAAGCGAGGGGCCGGGCTCCGGATGTTTCCCCGGGTCAGAAGTGATCGTTGTCACGAATTGCCACCTGCTCGTGTTCCGGGTGACCGGACATGTCCGGTGCTGATCAGGGATTGAAGGTGACCGGAAGGCGGGCGGGCGGCTTTCCGGTGGGCGGCACCTGGAGGGTCTTGAGGGCGAACTCCAGTACCTCCTTGTAGACGGGCCCGCAGATCTGGCCGCCGAAGTAGCTGCCCTTGGTGGCGTTCTGGATCGCGCAGTACACGGTCACCCGGGGGTTGTCGGCGGGCGCGAAGCCGGCGAACGAGGAGGTGTAGCCGCGGTAGCGACCGGTGTCCGGATCCACTCGGTTGGCGGTGCCCGTCTTCCCCGCGACGCGGTAGCCGGGGATACGGGCCTTGGTGCCGGTGCCCTCCTCGTCGTCCACGACGGACTCCAGCATCTGGGCGAGGGTCTTCGCCGTCTTCTCGCTCACGACCCTTGTCTTCTGGGGCTTCGGGGCCGGTGTGAAGCGGCCGTCGGCTCCCTTGGTGCCCCGTACGAGGGTCGGCTCGACGCGTACGCCGCCGTTCGCGATCGTCGAGTACACAGAGGCCGCCTGCATGGCGTTGATCGACACGCCCTGGCCGAAAGGAATCGTGTACTGCTGCGAGGTCGACCACTTGTCGGCGGGCGCGAGGATGCCGTCCGTCTCGCCGGGGAAGCCGAGTCCGGTCTCGCGGCCGATGCCGAACTTGCGCAGATACGAGTAGAGGACCTGGTTGGCCTGCCTCTGAGTCTTGCCGAGTTGGCCGGTCGCCAGGATGGTGCCGATGTTGCTGGACTTGGCGAGGACGCCGTTGAGCGTCAGGTACCAGGTCGGGTGGTCGATGTCGTCCTGGAAGAGCCGGTCGCCGCGGTGCAGCCGGTTGGGCACCGTGACATGCGTCGAGGGTGTAGCGGCGTTCTCCTCCAGAACAGCCGCCATCGACATGACCTTCGCGGTAGAGCCGGGCTCATACGCGTCCTGGAGGGCCGCGTTGCCGAGCGCCGCCGACCCGGCCTGTGAGAGGTCGTTCGGGTCGAAGCCGGGCGAGTTGGCCATCGCGAGGATCTCGCCGGTCTTGTTGTCCTGCACGATCACATAGCCGCGGTCCGCCTTGGACTCCTTGACCTGCTCGGTGATGGCGCTCTGCGCGGCCCACTGGATGTCGCGGTCGATGGTCAGCTCCACCTCGGAACCGGCCACGGCGGGCGTTTCGGTACTGCCCGCGGTCGGCACCCGGTGGCCGCCGGCCTGGGCGTAGCGGATCTTGCCGTCCTTGCCGGACAGTTCCTCGTTCAGCTGCTGCTCGATACCGCCGCCGCCCTTGCCGTCGGCGTTGACCCAGCCCAGTATCCCGGCGCCCAGGTCGCCGTTCGGATAGACCCGCTTGCTGCTGGGCTCCTGGAAGACGCCCGCGAGCACGTTCACGGCCGTCCTGTCCTGCTGGGCCTTCTCGGCGAGCGTCGTCTTCAGGTCGTTGATCTGCGTCCAGACCTGCGGGGTCTGGCGACGGGCCAGCAGGACGTACTGGGTGCCCTGCGTCCGGAGCTTCTCGGCGATCTCGGCGGGTTCCTTGCCGAGGATCGGGCCGAGCAGCGCGGCGGCCTGCTCGGGGGCGTCGCCGATCTTCGTCGCCTTCCGCGTGAACATCGTGGGGTCGGCCGTGATGTCGTTCGCGTCCACGCTGGTGGCCAGCTCGACGCCGTTGCGGTCGGTGATCCCGCCGCGCTCGGCGGGCAGGGTGCGGCTGAAGTACCTGTTCTGTTCGGCCTTGGCCGAGTACACGTTCGCGTCGACCGCCTGCACCTGGAGCAGCCGCACCACGAAGGCGATCATCACCAGCGTCAGGGCGAGACTGACCAGGCGCAGCCGGGGGCGGGGGCTGCCCAGCCGGATCATCCGCGGCCGCGGTGAGCGCCCCGCGCGGGGCGCAGCTGGGCGACGCGGTGGGCGTGCGCCTGGTCCCGGACGCCGACTGGCGGGGCGTACGGACTTGGCGGGCGACGGCACGCGGCGGCGCGGGGGTTCCTTGTCGGACACTTCCGTCACCTGCCGGGGGGCGTAGGGGGCTGCGTGGACGGGGTGCGGGGCTGTGCCTGGGGGGACGCGGCCTGGCTCGCAGCCGGCTTGGGCGACTGCTTGGGCGTGGGCGTCGCCTTCGGCGTGGGCTTCGGCTTCTGCTTCGGCGTGGAGGCGGGCTTCTTGGGTGACAGCACCAGGGGGACGCGTACCGACGACTGCTGGGCGGCCTCAGGAATCCCTCGTACCGTGCCGTCGGGGTTGAGGAAGGCGGGATCGCCGCCGGGGACCATGCCGAGCTCGCGGGCGCGGCGCTGGAGGGCGTCGGGGGCGGAGTAGGCGTCCACGTCCCGCTGGAGTGCCTGCTCCTCGTCGGTGAGGCTCTTCGTGTCGTCCTGGAGGTCGTCGAGCTTGAACGCGCCTTCACTGAGGGCGGAGTTCAGGACCAGCAGCCCGATGAGGCCGCCGCCCAGGAGGAGCACGATGAGGAGGACGAAGGGCGTACGGGCGGCCTGTCCGGAACCGGACGGGATGAGCCGGGCGAGCCGGGCGGCCCGCCCCCTCAGTTCGGGTTTCCTACTCACTCACCGCCCCCTTCTTGCCTCACGCCCCTCATTCGACGGACTCCCTGATGCGCTCTGCCCCGCGCAGCCGCGCCGGGGCGGCCCGCCGGTTCTCAGCGATCTCCTCCTCCGTGGGGAGCTCCGCACCGCGCGTCAGCAGCTTCAGCCGGGGCTGATAGCGCTCGGGCACCACCGGCAGGCCGGCCGGCGCGGTGGTGGCGGCACCGGCCGCGAACACCTGCTTGACCAGCCGGTCCTCCAGCGAGTGATACGACAGAACGGCGATCCGGCCACCGACGGCGAGCGCTTCCACCGCCGCGGGAATCGCCCTCTCCAGGACGGTGAGTTCGCCGTTGACCTCGATACGCAGCGCCTGGAAGGTCCGCTTGGCCGGGTTACCCCCGGTGCGCTTGGCGGCCTGCGGCAGCGCGTCCCGGATCAGCTCGACCAGACGCGCACTGTTACTGAAGGGCTCCTTCTCGCGCTCACGCACGATCGCGGACACGATCCGCTTGGCCTGCTTCTCCTCGCCGTACACCCTGAGGATCCGGACGAGTTCGCCCGGCGGGTACGTGTTGAGCACCTCGGCCGCACTCACCCCGGTCGACTGGTCCATCCGCATGTCGAGCGGGGCGTCCTGGGCGTACGCGAACCCGCGTTCCGCCTCGTCGAGCTGCATGGAGGAGACGCCGAGGTCGAAGAGGACGCCCTGGACGCGCGGGAGCCCGAGCCGGTCGAGTACGTCGGGGAGTTCGTCGTAGACGGCGTGCACCAGGGTGGCCCGGTCACCGAAGGGGGCGAGCCGCTCTCCGGAGAGGCGCAACGCCTCCTTGTCGCGGTCCAGGGCGACGAGGCGAGCTTCGGGGAAGCGGGTGAGCAGGGCCTCGCTGTGGCCGCCGAGGCCGAGGGTGCAGTCGACGACGACGGCTCCGGGCCGCTCCAGCGCGGGGGCCAACAGGTCCAGGCACCGCTGGAGCATCACCGGAACATGTCGCTGTCCCTCCCGCCGCCCGCCACCACCCTCATTCGAATGCGCTTCGCGCCCCATTGAATCCGGGCCCTCTCAAATCCGACGCGGCCGTACGCACCGCCGGGTCCCCGACCGACCGGGAGCGGGAGGAGGCCGAGCCGTACGTACGCGCCGCGCACGCGGGGAGACTCCGGCATGTCGCCGGGTCCTCCGGGGGACAACAGTCCAGTTGGGAGACTCTCGCCTCCCAGTTCGCGTCACTTTAGTCCACCGTGGCTCGCGGTCAATCAGCCGCCCTGCGCGTCGCGCGACCCCGCCGCCACCGACGCGGCACAGCCCGGAGAACCACCCTTACGGGCACGCACGCGACAGCCATGTGGGTTAGCTCACAACAACGCTTGTTGATGTTCTTTGTCCGCTCTCACAGCGGGCGTGTACGGACTGTGACGATTAACGTCATGGGTATGACGACTTCCGCATCCGTTCCCACCGAACCCGAAGCCGCCATATCCGGCGGCGACACCGTCACCGACCGTCTCGTCGAGGCCAACAAGGGGTACGCCGCCGCATTCAGCGACCCGGGCATGGATGCCCGCCCGGTGCTCGAGGTAGCCATCGTGGCCTGCATGGACGCCCGTCTCGACCTGCACGACGCGCTCGGCCTGGAGCTGGGCGACTGCCACACGATCCGTAACGCGGGCGGGGTCGTCACCGACGACGTGATCCGCTCCCTCACCATCAGCCAGCGGGCGCTCGGCACCCGCAGCGTCGTACTCATCCACCACACCGGCTGCGGTCTGGAATCCCTCACCGAGGAGTTCCGGCACGAGCTGGAGATGGAGGTCGGCCAGCGTCCCGCCTGGGCGGTGGAGGCCTTCCGGGACGTCGACCAGGACGTACGGCAGTCCATGGCGCGGGTACGCACTTCTCCGTTCCTTCTTCACACCGACGACGTACGTGGTTTCGTGTTCGATGTGAAAACGGGACTGCTGCGTGAGATTGACCCCACCTGACCCCACCCAAAAGGCGTAAGCCCCGACATATCACAGCCAGTTGTCCACAGGCGAGTGACACGAACCGGTAACGGCAACAAGAATGCGGGTGTGGCGTCACGCGGAACTTTTCACGCGTGGTGTCCGTGTTCGAGGTGGGCCGATTCGCGTCGTGAGCGTCGGCCCGGAGAAAGAACGGGCCGAGGAGGGCCGGGTGACGACCTATGACGATCGAGCGAGCCTTACGGATCTGACCACCACTGTGGAGCGAGTCCGCAGTTCGGTGGAGGGAGTGATCGAGGGCAAGCCTGAGGTCGTACGGCTTTCGCTGACCGTACTGCTCGCCGAGGGACATCTTCTGATCGAGGATGTTCCCGGCGTCGGCAAGACCATGCTGGCCAAGGCACTGGCGCGGTCCATCGACTGCTCGGTGCGGCGAATCCAGTTCACGCCCGATCTGCTGCCCTCGGACATCACAGGTGTGTCCATCTGGGATCAGCAGCGCAGCGAATTCGAGTTCAAGCCGGGCGCGATCTTCGCGCAGATCGTGATCGGGGACGAGATCAACCGCGCGTCACCCAAGACGCAGTCCGCGCTCCTGGAGTCCATGGAGGAACGCCAGGTCACCATCGACGGGCATACGTACGAGCTGCCCAGCCCCTTCATGGTCGTGGCCACCCAGAACCCCGTCGAGATGGAGGGCACCTACCCGCTGCCGGAGGCGCAGCGCGACCGCTTCATGGCACGTGTATCTATCGGCTATCCCAGCGCGGAGGCCGAGTTGGAGATGCTGGACATCCACGGCGGTGTCTCACCGCTGGACGACCTCCAGCCCGTGGCGCATGCGCACGACGTCGTGAAGCTCATCGACGCGGTCCGCACGGTCCATGTCGCCGACCCGGTGCGGCGTTACGCGGTGGACCTGGTCGCCGCCACACGAACCCACCCCGACCTGAGACTGGGCGCCTCCCCGCGCGCGACGCTGCACCTGCTGCGTGCGGCGAAGGCTTCCGCGGCGCTCAGCGGCCGGGACTACGCGCTGCCGGACGACGTCCAGGCGCTGGCGGTGGCGGTTCTCGCCCACCGTCTGCTGCCGACAGCCCAGGCTCAGCTGAACCGCCGTACGGCCGAGCAGGTCGTGCTGGAGATCCTGCAGCGCACTCCTGTGCCCGCGGCGCCTGTCTCGCAGAGCGGTCTGACGATGGGCCGGCCGGCTCCGGAGTTCGGCCAGCAGCCACCCCGGAGGCTGTGATGACCACCGGGGGCATGCCGGCGGCGCAGGCCGAGGAGGACAAGGGCGGCCTGCGTACGGCACTCGCCGGGCTCACCACGCGCGGGCGATCCTTCCTGGCGGCGGGCGTGGCGGCCGCGGTGTGCGCGTACGTCCTGGGGCAGAGCGATCTGCTCCGGGTCGGGCTGCTGCTGGCCGTGCTGCCGCTGGTGTGCGCGGCCGTGCTGTACCGCACGCGCTACCGGGTGGCGGGCAGCCGCCGGCTTTCGCCCGGGCGGGTGCCCGCGGGCTCCGAGGCCCGGGTCCATCTGCGGATGGACAACGTTTCTCGGCTGCCCACGGGGCTGCTGATGCTCCAGGACCGGGTGCCGTACGTGCTGGGGCCGCGGCCCCGGTTCGTACTGGACCGGATGGAGGCGGGCGGCCGGCGCGAGGTGTCGTACCGCGTGCGCTCCGACCTGCGGGGCCGCTATCCGCTGGGTCCGCTCCAACTGCGGCTCAGCGACCCGTTCGGGATGTGCGAGCTGACCCGTTCCTTCTCGACGTACGACACCCTGACGGTCATCCCGCGCGTGGAGCCGCTGCCTCCGGTGCGGCTGACCGGCGAGGCCAAGGGGTACGGCGACGGGCGGAACCGCTCACTGGCGCTGGCCGGCGAGGACGACGTGATCCCGCGCGGGTACCGCTACGGCGACGATCTGCGCCGGGTCCACTGGCGCTTGACCGCGCGCTACGGCGAGCTGATGGTGCGCCGCGAGGAGCAGCCGCAGCGGGCCCGTTGCACGGTGCTCCTCGACACCCGAGGCATCGCTTTCGAGGGCGCGGGCCCGGACTCGGCCTTCGAGTGGGCCGTGTCGGGCGCGGCGTCCACGTTGGTGCACATGCTCGAACGTGGCTTTTCGGTACGGCTGTTGACGGACACCGGCAATTCGGTGCCCGGCGAGGGGGCGGACGGGTTCGCGGGCGCCAACCAGGAGTCGGCGGACGCGGCGGGTCTGATGATGGACACCCTGGCGGTGATCGACCACTCCGACGGTACGGGCCTGTCCCGGGCGTACGACGTGCTGCGCGGGGGGAACGAAGGGCTTCTGGTGGCTTTTCTGGGCGACCTCGACGAGGAGCAGGCGACGGTGCTCGCCAAGATGCGGCAGCGCAGCGGCGGGGCAGTCGCCTTCCTGCTGGACAGTGAGTCGTGGGTGGAGGGTGAGGCCCACCAGGACAGCGAGGGGCGGCTGCGGATGCTGCGGGAGGCGGGCTGGACCGCTGTGGCGGTGCCGCCGGGCGCGGGTCTCCCCGATCTGTGGCGGGAGGCCGACCGGCAGCGCAATCAGGTCACACCGGCCGGCAGCGCGGCGGGAGGCGGCTCATGAGCGGGGGTGCGCGACTGGCGCTGTGCTCCATGGCGGCGACGCTGCTGGCGGCGTGCGCGCTGCTGCCGCTGGTCACTCCGGCGACGTGGCTGCTGCAGGCGGCGTTCCTGCTCGCGATCCAGACCGGTGTGGGCGCGGCGACCCGGCGGGTTCCGCTGGCCCGGCCGCTGACCATCGCGGCGCAGGCTCTGGTGACCCTGATGCTGCTGACGCTGACGTTCGCCCGTGAGCAGGCCATTCTCGGGTTCATCCCGGGCCCTGAGGTGTTCCAGCAGTTCGGGCTGCTGCTGCAGACGGGCGGGGAGGACGTCGGACGGTTCGCGATCCCCGCACCGTTGTCCGAAGGCATCCGGCTGATGATGGTCGGCGGTGTCCTGGTGATCGGGCTGGCGGTGGACGCGCTCGCGGTGACGCTGCGCAGCGCGGCGCCGGCCGGACTGCCGCTGCTCGCGCTGTACTCGGTCGCGGCCGGCCTCTCGGACGGCGGCGCCGGATGGCTGTGGTTCCTGCTGGCGGCCGCCGGTTATCTGCTGTTGCTGCTCGCCGAGGGCCGTGACCGGCTCTCGCAGTGGGGCCGGGTCTTCGGCGGCGCACCCCGCATGCCGGGCCCCGATACCTCGCCGGGCGCGGTCGCGCCGGTCCGCACGGGACGGCGCATAGGTGCCGTCGCGCTCGGCATAGCCCTCGTGGTGCCGCTCGGACTGCCGTCCCTCGACGGCGGCCTGCTGGCCGGTACGGGGACAGGCGTCGGCTCGGGCAACGGAGGCGGCGGCACGATCTCCGCGGTGAACCCGCTGGTCTCGCTCCGCGACAGTCTGAACGTGGACGAGGACCGCCAGGTCATGTCGTACAACACCAACTCCGAGGACACGCAGGACCTTTATCTGCGGATCGTCTCGCTCGACGAGTTCGACGGCACGGCATGGAAGCCCTCCAAGCGCGCCATCGAGGATGTACCGGGGACCTTCCCGACGCCGCCCGGTCTCGGAGACGAGGTCCGGCGCACCGAGGTCGAGACGAGGATCTCGGCGTCCGACTCGTACGCGCAGGACTGGCTGCCCATGCCCTACCCGGCCAGCCAGGTGGGGATCAGCGGCAAGTGGCGGTACGAGCCCGTGGGGCGCACGCTCGTCGGCGACCACGGCCAGACCACGCGCGGCCTCGACTACTCCGTCAAGAGCCTGATCGTGCAGCCGACCGCGGAGCAGCTCGCCGACGCTCCGGAGCCGCCCGGCTGGCTGCGGCGCGAGTTCACCGATGTGCCGGAATCGCTGCCCCCGGTGGTGTACGACACGGCGCGGCAGATCACGTCGGGTTCGAGCAACAACTACGAGCGCGCGGTGAAGCTCCAGGACTGGTTCTCCCTGGAGGGCGGATTCGTGTACGACACGGAGGTGCAGGTCGGCAGCGGTTCGCAGGCGATCGAGCGCTTCCTGAGGGACAAGGAGGGCTTCTGCGTCCACTTCTCCTTCGCGATGGCCTCGATGGCCCGCACGCTGGGCATACCCGCCCGCGTCGCGGTCGGCTTCACACCCGGCTCGCCCGAGTCGAACGGCACGATGTCCGTGGGCCTGCGGGACGCGCACGCCTGGCCCGAGCTGTACTTCGAGGGCGTGGGCTGGACCCGCTTCGAGCCGACGCCGAACCGCGGCACGGTTCCGGAGTACACCCGCTCGGACACTCCGGGCACCACGCTCCCCGAGCCGGGCACGTCGGAGGAGGTCGCGCCTCGGCCTTCCGCGGCCGCACCGTCCACCAGCGAGAGCTGCACGGCAGAGCAGAAGAGGCTGCAGGAGCCTTGCGCCAGCGAGTCTCCCGAGGCGGCGATCACGGCGCCGGACGACGGCCTGCCGTGGCGCCAGTTCCTGCTGTGGCCCCTGGTCGGACTCGTACTCGCGATACCACTGCTGCCGATGATGTGGCGGATGAGAGTACGGGCCGTACGGCTCGGCACGCATGGCCGCACCGAGGCGGACGCGGCGGCTCACACGCTGGCCGCTTGGCATGAAGTGACCGATACGGCCTGGGACTTCGGTATCGCGCCGGACGAGTCCCAGACGCCCCGCAAGGCGGCGGCCCGGATCGTCCGGCTGGGACACCTGGATCCGGCGGCCACGACGTCCGTGCACCGGATCGCGGACGCGGTGGAACAGGTCCTGTACGCCCCGCGGCCCCGGCCGACGTCCGGCCTGGCCGAGGACGTCCACAGGATGACCGACAGTCTGCGCGCCTCGGTCAGCAACGGCACCCGCCTGAGGGCACTGCTGGCGCCGCGCTCGGCTGTACGGGTGGCGTGGGCGGTCTCGGAGGGCTGGGCATCGCTCAAGTCCCGGGCGACGGCCCGCGTGACGACGCTGGTCCGGCGGCCTTCGGCTGGAGAGGGCAGCGGCTGAGGGGACTGAACCTGGCCCTTGGAGGGGGCGCCTGCCCGGTCGGGTGGGCGCCCCCTTGGGCGTATCGGCGCGGTGTGCTGCCGTACGCCGGTGGTGTGCGGGTGCTGTGCGTACGCGAGGCTCAGCGCCGTACGCCGGTCAGGTGCGGTGCCGCGTATCTCGTGAGCGAGGGCCTGTGAGCGTGACGTGGGCGAAGCTCGCCGCGCCGCAGAGGGCGCCGCACTGTACTGACGCGGCCCGCGGTCGACGCCGGAGCGTGCCGTACGCCTCGCGGCGAGGGCCGGTGAGCGTCACGTGGGCGAAGCTCGCCGCGGCCGCGGAGGGCGCCGAGTTGGACCGACGAGGCCTGCGGTCGACGCCCCGGAAGCGTGCCGTACGCCTCCCGGGCGAGGGCCGGTGACCGAACACTCTTGAGCACACCTCAGTCGGACAGCAACTCCGGTCCTCCGCGCCGGAGGCGGACGGCATGCCGAAGGGGCGGCCACCGCTTGGTGGTCACCCCTTGCGCGCTGTGCTGGCTCTCTGCCCGGGGGCTAATGGCCTTGTTCGTCGCGGCGCCGCTGCCAGCGCTCCTCGATGCGGTCCATCATGGAGCGTCGCTGCCGGCCCTGACGGCGGGCTTGCGGAGCGCTCGGCGCACCGGCACCCGCGGCGGGCTGCTCGCCCGGCTTGGGGGCTTTGCGCCAACCGGTGACGGCGAGCACCGCGCAGCCCAGCATGACGAGGAATCCCACCACGCTGACCCAAATCTGCTGTGCGACCATTCCGGCCATGAGGAGCGCGATACCAACCAGGAAGCCCACGACCGCCTGGTAAACCCGTTTCCGGGTGTACGTACGCAGCCCGCTTCCCTCAAGCGCTGTCGCGAACTTGGGATCTTCGGCGTACAGCGCTCGCTCCATCTGCTCGAGCATTCGCTGCTCGTGCTCCGAGAGCGGCACGGAGTCCTCCTCATCGTGCAGTCGCCGGGGCGACCGGGGGTCCCCTTCAGGATAGGCAGGGAATCGCCCCCGTGAAACCCGCCCCTCTACGCCAATTAGCCAACCGGATTCCGCCATGGCACCCCGGCTCACTGAAGCGTGCATTCCCCAGCGACGGGCCCGTCATGCCGGACGGTCTCCTCCGATCATACGGCTCCGAGCGCTCGATCGGGGCCGCTGTGGCGTACTCCATCTGCCGTCGCGCTCCTGATCAGCGGCAGGGCCACGGGAGTCGGCTCAGGCCTCGGCGGCTTCCCTGGTCTCGCCGAGCACATGGAGCTGGGTGGCCACAGAGTGGAAGGCGGGCAGCTCGGCCGCCACGGCCTCCAGCTTGAGCAGGGCGTCCAGGGCGCCCGGCTCGGTGTCGACGAGGACTCCGGGGACGAGGTCCGCGAAGACCCGTACGCCGTGCACCGCGCCAACGCGCAGACCGGCGCCCTCGACGAGAGCGGTGAGCTGCTCGGTGGTGAAGCGCCGGGGCACGGGATCGCCCTCGCCCCAGCGGCCGTCCGGGTCGCCGAGTGCGTGCCGGGCCTCGGTGAAGTGTCCGGCCAGGGCGCGCGCGAGCACCGCGCCGCCCAGTCCGGAGGCGAGCAGACTGAGGACTCCCCCGGGGCGCAGCGAGGCCACGGCGTTGGCGACGCCCTCGGCGGGGTCATCCACGTACTCGAGCACGCCGTGGCACAACACCGCGTCGTAGCCGCCGCGTTCGACGACGTCGAAGAGGCCGTGGGCGTCGCCCTGGACGCCCTGGACCCGGTCGGCGACGTCGGCCTCGGCGGCCCGGCGCTCCAGCGCGAACAGCGCGTTCGGGCTGGGGTCCACGACGGTGACGCGGTGGCCGAGGCGGGCGGCGGGCACCGCGAACTTGCCGCTGCCGCCTCCTGTGTCGAGCACGTCGAGCGACTCCCGGCCGGTGGCCTTGACCCGGCGGTCGAGGGCGTCCTTCAGGACGTCCCAGACCACGGCGGTACGGAGAGAAGCGCGGGGGCGCGACGGGTCCGACACGGCAGTTGACTCCTCGGCGCGGCACCGCCTCGGCTACGGCGGAGCAATAGGGATGCCTTCCCCGGACCTGTACGGCCAGGGAAAGGTGCAGGCGATGCCAACCCTATTGCCTCCGGCCCCGTGCCCGACTCTCCGTCTCGCGCGACGGACGACCGCGCCTGAGCGGACGGCCGTACCGAGTCGGCCCCGGGCGGACGCGGCCTCGCTCATCCCGCTTCTGTGTCGTTCATCCCGCATCCGGCACCTCCGGTACGTCTGGTTCTTCCTGGTCGGCGTCCTGCCGGGGCTGGGGCAGCACGGGCTGCAGCACGAGCATGCGCTCGACGAGGCGCAGGAACATCGCCACGTCGCGCAGCAGGTCGTCGGCGTCGCGGCTGCTGGCCGCGCCCTGTATGCCTGCCTCCGCGCGGGCGCGGCGGCGGGCGCCGGAGGCGAACAGCGCGCTCCACTCGGTGAGTTCGGGCGCGATCTCGGGGAGCACTTCCCAGGCGCTCCGGATCTTCGCCCGACGCCTCGGACTGGACTCAGGGCGCCCCCGGGCGGCGAGCACGGCGGCGGCGGTGCGCAGGGCCGCGAGGTGAGCCGTCGCGTAGCGCTCGTTGGGTGTTTCCAGCAGGGCCGCCTCGTCGAGTCCGGCGCGAGCCTGAGCGAGCAGGTCGAGCGCGGCGGGCGGGGCCGTGGCCCGGCGGAGCACGGGGTGTACGTCGCTCGCCGGTCCGGTCAGTGAGGGGGCAGGGCCGGTGGCGCGGCGCCGACGGGCGGCGGCTGCGTGGTAGCTGGCCATGACGAACCTCCTGTCGTCTGTGTGACGGCAACGGCATGTCAGGTGATGCCGTATGTGCCCATCGTGAGGTATGCCACTGACAACGCGTTCTGACCTGGGCTTTTGATTCGATCTAGCGTTCGGGAAGGTGATCGAGGGCCGTCGGTCTCAGGGGCGTACGTGAGCTGCGCCTGTGAGAATCAGGGCCATGGAAAGCAGCAAGGCCGTGGACAGCGGCAGCAGCCGGAGACAGCTGACCCGGCAGAAGCTCTACGAGGCGGCCGTGACGCTCATCGCGGAGCAGGGCTTCTCCGCCACCACCGTGGACGAGATCGCCGAGCGCGCCGGCGTCGCGAAGGGCACCGTCTACTACAACTTCGCGAGCAAATCCGTCCTCTTCGAAGAGCTGCTCCGGCACGGCGTGGGACTCCTCACCGCCTCCCTCCGGGAGGCGGCCGAGAAGACCGCTCAGGAGGGCGGCAACAAGGTCGACGCCCTGGACGCGATGATCCGGGCGGGACTCGTCTTCATCGACCGCTATCCGGCCTTCACGCAGCTGTACGTGGCGGAGCTGTGGCGTACGAACCGGGCCTGGCAGTCCACCCTGCTGGTGGTCAGGCAGGAGGCCGTCGCGGTGGTCGAGGGAGTTCTGCGCGACGGCGTGGCGAACGGCGAACTGAGCGACGAAATCGACATCCCGCTCACGGCGGCGGCCCTGGTGGGCATGGTCCTGGTGGCCGCCCTGGACTGGCAGGCCTTCCAGCCGGAGCGCTCCCTGGACGACGTCCACGCGGCGCTGTCGCGGCTGCTTCAGGGACGGGTGAGCGGCAACCGCTGAAGCGCCCGCGAGCACAGAGGGCCGAAAAAGCGAGCGCCGGTCCGAGGTGGCCGCGTCCCCCGCGGGCCACGCCGAACCGGCGCCCTTCTTGCTCCCCCGTACTCCCCCGTTACTTCCCCCGTTTCGGTCTCCCCCCCCGGTTCCCCCGTGCCTCGCTCCCGCCCCACTTCTCGGCGGAAGGAGCGGCCAAGGGCGCTGCACCGTTCCGCCGCCCCGTGTCGGCGGTGCCGGAGCCGCGCCCCTTTCCGTGCCCCCACTCTCTCGTTCGCGCAGGTCGGGCCCCATCCGCGCGCGTACTCATCTCTCTGACTAGGTACGGCTACTCAGACCTGCGCACTCAGGCCCAGAACGCACCGTTGCCTACTGGTTACGAACGCGTCCGCGCCGCTACTCCCGCGCCGCTCTCCTGGGCCCGAATCCGGGACCCACGCGCGCGTGGCGGTGGCAAGCCGATGTGGCGGCAGCGTTGTCAGTGGCGGCCGATACAGTCCCTGGCATGGCACGAATTGCGGTGATCGGCGCCGGGATGGGCGCGCTGGCGGCCGCCGCCCGGCTGGCCGTCGCGGGCCACCGGGTGGTGGTGTTCGAGCGCGCGGCGACGTACGGCGGGTCGGTGGGCGTCCTCGAGCGCGACGGCTTCGTCTTCGACATAGGTCCGGGCCTGCTGCCGCTGCCCGCGGTCTACCGCGATCTGTTCGTCAAGACCGGCAAGGAGCCCCTGGAGAAGTGCGTCGACCTGGTCCAGGTGGACCCGGCCTCGCACCACGTCTTCGCGGACGGCACGGAGGTCTCGCTGCCGAACGCCTCGCGGGCGGGAGTCGTCTCAGCCCTGGAAGCGGCCCTCGGGGCGGGCGCCGGAGAGAGTTGGGGCGAGCTCCTGGTGCGGGCGCGCGAGGCCTGGGACCGTACGCGCCGACCACTGCTCGAAGAGCCCCTGTGGCCCAACTGGCAGGTCCTCGCCGAGCGTGACCCCTATCCGCCGGTCAAGCAGCGGCGTCTGCTGCGTACCCGCACAGCGACGACTCTCGCGGAGGTCGGCGCCTGGGAGCTGGGTGACGCGCGACTCGCGGCCCTCTTGGAGAGCCACGCCCTCGCGTACGGCCTCGACCCGCGCGTCGCTCCGGCCGCCGCGACCGTACTGCCGTACATGGAGCACGCCTTCGGAACGTGGTATGTGCGCGGTGGGATACGGGAGTTGGCGCGGGCGGTGTACGAGCGGTGCGTGGCCCGGCGGGTGGAGTTCCACTTCGATACGGCTGTCGAGCGGATCATCGAGAAGGACGGCCGTGCGGCGGGCCTGGAGCTGGCCGACGGCACCCTCGAAGAGGCGGACTTCGTGGTCGCGGGCGTGGCGCCCGGAGTGCTGGACCGGCTGACCTCCGGGATCGCGCTACACGGCGAAGGCGAAGTGCCGCCTCAGCGGGGACTGCCGAGCCGCCTGACGGTTCACCTGGCGCTGCGCGGCGGGCGGCCGGAGGGGGTGGCTCATCGGACGGTGGTGCACGCGGCGGATCGTGAGGCGGAACTGCACTCGTTGTTCGGCGACCGACCCGGCCGTACGGCTCCTGCGGGCCCTGGCCTCCCGGCCGCGCCCACGGTGACCGTGCTGCGCCCCGGCGATCCCGCACTGGTGCCGGACGACGACCACGAGGCGGTCACGCTGCGCGTCACGGTGCCGTCAGGCCTGGAGCCAACCGAGGAAGACGTCCAAGGCGTTCTCACCACCGCCGAGCGCGCGATACCCGGCCTGCGGGAGCGGCTCCTCTGGCACGAGGTCCGTGCGCCGGCGGACATAGCGGAGGCGACGGGCGCGGACGGCGGCGCCGTTCCGGCCCCGGCCCTGGCCGCCGCGGGCGGACGTCACCTGCACCCGTCCAACAGCACCCGTCTGCCAGGCCTGTTCACGGTCGGCGGCTGGGCACACCCCGGCGGCGGACTGCCGCACGCGGGTATGTCGGGCGCGCTGGTCGCGGGACTGATCGTGGAGGGACCGGACTTCCAGGGCTCTCAGTAGGAACTCGACAGGTCCCGAAAGGATCGTGCCGCCGCTGCCAGAACCGATACTGCTCAGAACCGGTACTGCTCGTCGTACCCGTTGCCGGTGCCGTTCCCGTTGCCGTTGCCGTTCCCATTGCCCTCGTACGGGTACTGCTGCTGCTCCGGCGGGAGTTCGCCGCCGTACGTGTCGTCGGAGCGCTGCTGCGGGACCCAGACGCCGCCAGCCGGGGTCTCGCCACCGTAGCCTCCGCCCGCGTACTGGTCCTGGCCGTAGCCCTGCTGCTCGTACTGCTGCTGCGAGGCGTCGTAGGGCGAGTCGTACGAGGCGCCCCCGTACGTCTGCGAGCCGAGGTACGGGTCGGAGTAGGCGGCGTACTGCTGCTGGCCGGTGTCGTAGCCGTACTGCTGCTGGTCGTAGCCGGAGTAGCCGTCGTACCCGTAGTTCTGGCTGGCGAAGTCCTGGGACTGGGTGGATGCCGCGTAGGCCGGGTCGGTGGCCGCTGCGTAGGCGGTGTCGCTGTAGACGCCGTAGTTGCCCGTGTCGTCGGGCAGGGGCTGCGGCTCGTAGACAGAGGTGGTCTCGGCGTGCTGCCCGAAGCTGTCGGAGCGCTGCCCGAAGACGGACTCCTCGCGGCCGTAGAGGTCGTCGCCCGGGCCGAAGTTGTCCCGTGGACGCATTCCACCCTCCGCCGCCTGGAGGTCGGAGACCTCGAGAGTCGGGTCGCGGTCCGGCTCACCACGGCGGCGCTTGTTGGCGCCCGGGCGGCCGGCGACGGCCCAGCCGGCTGCGAAGCCGCGGCGGAACGACAGCGTGACGTAGGTCTGCCCGACGGCGAACGCGGCGGCGCCCAGGCCGATGACGGGCACGGACGGGATGAGCACGCCGATCACCACGCCGAGGAAACCCGCGAAGGCCAGCAGCCGCCAGCGGAGCCGTGCCTTGTACTGCAGCAGGACCTCGCCGAGCAGCCACAGCGCGACGATGCCGAACGCGATATAGAGGACCGTCCAGCCCATGTACGCCCCTCTCCCAGTGGCCGTTACGCAGTGTGTCGTACGAGGATGCGTCCGGTCTAGGCCTGCTGTGGGTGGTGCAGTCCCAGATTCTCGTAGATTTCCAATGTCGCGGTGGAGTTGTTCAACGTGATGAAGTGCAGTCCGGGGACTCCCTCGGACAGCAGCCTCGCGCAGAACTCCGTAGCGAACTCGATTCCAATGGAGCGTACAGCCGCCGGATCGTCCTTGGCTGTGAGGATCCTGTCTTTCAGGGCGTCCGGGAACGAGGCGTTGCTGAGCTTCGGGAGCCGCTCCAGCATCTTCACGCTGGTCACGGGCATGACTTCGGGGATGACCGGGGTCTCGCAGCCGGCCGCGTCGACTCGGTCACGCAGCCGCAGGTACGACTCGGGGTGGAAGAACATCTGCGTGATCGCGTAGTCGGCACCGGCCCGGCATTTGTCGACGAAGTGTGCGACGTCCATGTCCCAGCTGGCGGAGCGCGGATGCATCTCCGGGAAGGCCGCGACGCCCACGCAGAAGTCGCCCGACTCCTTGATGAGTCGGACGAGTTCGGCTGCGTAGGTCAGGCCCTGGGGGTGCGGGATCCAGTCGCCCATGGGGTCGCCGGGCGGGTCGCCGCGCACGGCGAGCATGTTCCGGATCCCGGCGTCCGCGTACTGGCCGATGATGTTGCGCAGCTCGGCGATGGAGTGGTTCACCGCGGTGAGGTGGGCGACCGGGGTGAGCGTCGTGTCCGCGACGATCTGCTCGGTCTCCTTCACCGTGCCGGCGCGGGTCGAGCCGCCCGCGCCGTAGGTCACGGAGACGAAGTCGGGGGCGACGGCCTCGACGCGGCGGAGCGCGTTCCACAGGTTCCGCTCGCCCTTCGGGGTCTTCGGCGCCGAGAACTCGAAGGAGTACGTCGTCTTGCCGGTGGCGAGCATGTCACGCACAGTGCGTGCGCGGTCAGTCCTGGTGGACGCAGATCCGAGGGCCATACCCGCAGGTTAGTCAGGGGCTGGCGGTCCCCCAACCAGACAATGAAAATTGCCCGGTTTGTCGGTCAATTGTCCATGCCTCGGACAACTATCGGACAACTAACCGTGACGCAATCGTTTCGAGAACTCCCTAGCCGCCGCGCCCGGATCATCGGCTTCCGTGATCGCCCGTACGACGACGACGCGGCGGGCGCCCGCTTCGAGGACCTCGTCGAGGTTGCCCAGGTCGATGCCGCCGATGGCGAACCAGGGGCGGTCGGTGCCGAGCGCGGCCGTGTACCGGACGAGGTCCAGGCCGGGAGCGTGGCGGCCCGGCTTGGTGGGCGTCGGCCAGCAGGGGCCCGTACAGAAGTAGTCCACGCCCTCCTGGACGGCGGCGGCTGCGGCCTCCGGCCCGGCGTGTGTGGAGCGGCCGATGAGGATCTTGTCGCCGAGGATCGCGCGGGCGGCGGGGACGGGGAGGTCGCCCTGTCCCAGGTGCAGCACGTCGGCGTCCGCCGCGTGGGCTACGTCCGCGCGGTCGTTCACCGCGAGCAGCTTGCCGTGCCGTGCGCAGGCCTCGGCGAACACCTGGAGGTGCTCCAGCTCCTCGGCGGCCTCCATGCCCTTGTCGCGCAGCTGCACTATGTCGACGCCGCCCGCGAGGACCGCGTCCAGGAACTCGGCGAGGTCGCCCTGACGCTTCCGGGCGTCCGTGCAGAGGTAGACGCGGGCGTCGGCGAGCCGCGCGCGTGCGGTGGCTTCGGGCATGCGGAAATCCCCCGTTGTCGGTGGCGTACGGGCCCTGCCGTGCAGGGCACGGCCCGTACGCCGGACGGTGTGTTCAGGTCAGACGGCGAGCGCCTGGGCGCGGCGCTTCACCTCCGTACCGCGGTTCTCGCTGAGGGCCTGCGCGGGGGTGCCGGGCAGGCTCGGGTCCGGGGTGAAGAGCCACTCCAGCATCTCTTCGTCCGTGAAGCCGTCGTCCCTCAGGAGCGTCAGGGTGCCGGACAGGCCCTTGACGACCTTGTCCCCGTCGATGAAGGCGGCGGGAACGTGCAGCGCTCGGTTCTCACCACGGCGTACGGCGATGAGCTGGCCTTCCTTGACCAGCTGCCGCACACGGGTCACCTCGACGCCGAGCTGTTCGGCGATGTCGGGGAGGGTGAGCCAGGCGGGGACGAGAGCATCGATTTTTGCGTCAATCTCGGTCACGGGATTAAGCGTGCCATCCCGGACTGACAGTCGGAAGTCGTGGCCGCCCAGCCTGGGCCGTTCGCTGGACCCCACAGCGTGCGCCGCCCGGGCCGCGGGTCCGGATTCCGGCTGTCTACGCGGTTGCCGATTTCGCCGATTTCAGCGGCCGGGACGGGTCCGACAGCAACTCAGGATTCATCAGTACCCCGGCCTCGATCAGCTTGCGTCCCTGCGCCAGATCCCGGGGCCGTCCCACCGCGAGCACGGCGACCAGCCGGTTCTCCCGGAGCCAGCACACCGACCAGGCCGGGCCCGTCGGGTCGCCGCGCCAGATCGTGGCGTCCGCGCGCGCGTGGTGACCCGCGTACTGGACGAAGCGGCCGAACTGCTCGGACCAGAAGTACGGCACGGGGTCGTAGGCGGCGGGCGTCTCGCCGATGATGTTCGCCGCGACCGTACGGGGCCCCTGGAGGGCGTTGTCCCAGTGGTGGACCAGGAGACGCTCGCCGTACCTGCGCGAGGGGAAGGAGGCGCAGTCGCCGACCGCGTACACGTCCGGGGCTGAGGTGCGCAGATGGTCGTCCGCGACCACTTCGCGATGGGCGCCGAGCTCGATCCCGGACCCGGTCAGCCAGGCGGTGGCGGGCCGTGCCCCGATGCCGACGACGACGGCGCCGGCGGGCAGCCGCGAGCCGTCGTCCAGTACGACCGCGCCCGGCTCGACCTGCTCCACGCGCGCGTGGGTGCGCAGCGAGGCGCCGCTGTCCGCGTACCAGGCGGCCATCGGAGCGGCCACCTCGGCGGGCAGCGCGCCGGCCAGCGGCCGGTCGGCGGCCTCGACGACGGTCACCGCACACCCGGCCTCGCGCGCCGCCGTCGCGAACTCGGCGCCGATCCAGCCCGCACCGACGACCACGATGTCGTGCTGCCGGGCGAGCACGGGCCGCAGCCGCTCGGCGTCGTCCAGGGTGCGCAGCAGATGCACGCCCGGTACGCCCTCCGCGCCCGGCAGCCGCATCGGTTCCGCGCCCGTCGCGATGACCAGGACGTCGTACGGAACGGGGCCCGCGGCCGTGTCGAGTCCATGCTCGAAGGGGCGTACGCCGGTCACCTCGAGCCCCAGGCGCAGCTCGATGCCCAGGGCCTCGAAGTCGACGTCGAAGGCGGAGCCCTCGGCCGTGCCGAGCAGGATGGCCTTGGAGAGCGGCGGGCGGTCGTACGGCTGGTGCGGCTCCGCGCCGATCAGCGTCACGGTGCCGGTGAAACCCTGTTCCCGCAGGGCGACCGCGGTCTGCACACCGGCCATGCCCGCACCGGCGATCACGACACGTCGTCGCGCCGTCCGGCTCCGTTCCCGCGTCTGCTCGTTCACTCGATCACCATAGTCAACTGACGTTGCGTCAGTCAGCGGGAGCGATCAGTGACGTCCTGCACAGCCGTCATGCCGTCCCGCGCAGCCGTCAGCGGTCGTCGGCGAGCTGCTCCACCACGCTCGTTCCGCTGCCTTCCTGCGACTCCCACTCCCAGGTCTCCTCCAGGCGTACGCGCCCGTCGGCGAGCTCGGCCACCTGGGACACACAGTGCCCCGAGGAAGTGCTGCCGTCCCGCTTCAGCTGCACGTACCGGAAGTCGAGGCGGTCACCTTCACGCGTACCCACGAGGTGGCCTCGTACGACGTCGCCGCCCTCGTACTCGGCCCAGATCTCGCCGTCCTTCTCGTGGTACGTGAAGCGGGTGCGCGTACCGACCTGACCTGGGGCTTGGTCCGCGACCGGGGCGAGAACGAGACCGTCGAGCGAGCGGGCCATGGCGTACGGCTCCCTTACTGAGCTACGACACGAAGAGTTAGGGTGGCCAACGTAGAGCACTCGCGGGAGTCCGGACGCACCGGGCTGAGAGGGAGGCTGGGACGGCCTCCGACCGTACGAACCTGATCCGGGTCATGCCGGCGAAGGGAGGGGCTGGACGCCCATGTCGCGTACATCGGTCGCATCGCACGCATCGTCGAGCACATCCGACACATCTGCCACATCTGACGTCCTGATCGTCGGGGGCGGAATCATCGGCCTGGTGACGGCCTGGCGGGCCGCACAGCGCGGCTTCACCACCGCACTCGTGGACCCAGACCCCGGCGGCGGAGCGGCCCAGGTGGCCGCCGGAATGCTGGCCGCCGTCACCGAGCTCCACTACGGCGAGCAGACCCTGCTCGGCCTCAATCTCGCGTCGGCCCGGCGTTATCCGGAGTTCGCCGCCGAGCTCACCGAGGCGACTGGCCTGGACCTCGGCTATCGCCAGTGCGGTGCGCTCGCCGTCGCGCTGGACGCCGACGACCGCGCCCATCTGCGCGAACTGCACGCGCTGCAAGTCCAGTCGGGTCTGGAGTCGGAGTGGCTGAGCGGGCGCGAGTGCCGGCGCCTGGAACCGATGCTCGCGCCGGGCGTGCGCGGGGGGCTCCGGGTCGACGGCGACCATCAGATCGATCCGCGGCGGCTCGCCAAGGCGCTGGTCGCGGCGTGCGAGCGAGCTGGAGTGGTCTTCCACCGGGTCTGGGCGGAACGGCTCCGGGTCGCGGGTGACCGGGCCACCGGGGTCGTCACCACCGACGGGACCGAGTTGGCCGCGGGCCAGGTCGTCCTCGCCGGGGGCAGCCTCAGCGGGCGGCTCGCGGGCGTTCCCGACGCCGTGCTGCCGCCCGTACGGCCGGTGAAGGGCCAGGTGCTGCGGCTGACCGTGCCGAAGCGGTACGCGCCCTTCCTGAGCCGCACGGTGCGGGCCGTCGTCCGGGGCAGCCATGTGTACCTGGTGCCGCGCGAGAGCGGTGAGCTGGTCGTCGGCGCTACGAGTGAGGAGCTGGGCTGGGACACCACGGTGACCGCGGGCGGCGTGTACGAACTGCTACGCGACGCCCACGAGTTGGTCCCCGGCATCACCGAACTCCCGCTCACCGAGACCCGCGCGGGACTGCGCCCCGGCTCCCCCGACAACGCGCCCCTGCTCGGGCCGACGGAGCTGGACGGCCTGCTCCTGGCCACCGGTCACTACCGCAACGGCGTCCTGCTCACCCCCGTCACGGGCGACGCCATGGCGCACCTGCTGACCACCGGTGAACTCCCGGAGGAGGCACGCGCATTCACGCCCAAGCGATTCAGCACGGCCCGCGCGGAGCAGCCCGTATGAACGCCTTCGTCAGGGACACCTTCACCATGAACGTCTTCGTCAACGGTGAGCGGCAGGAGATCGCCGCCGGCACCGCACTCGACGCGCTGGTCGCCACCCTCACCGCGGCGCCCTCCGGAGTCGCCGCCGCCCTCAACGAAACCGTCGTCCCGCGCGCGCAGTGGCCGGACACACGCCTCTCCGAGGGAGACCGCATCGAAGTCCTCACCGCCGTCCAAGGAGGCTGAGCCATGGCCGACGATCCGTTCCTCATCGGCGGTACGTCCTTCACGTCCCGTCTCATCATGGGCACCGGTGGGGCGCCCAGCCTCGATGTGCTGGAGCGCTCGCTTGTCGCGTCCGGCACGGAGTTGACGACGGTGGCCATGCGGCGCGTAAACGCTTCCGTACAGGGGTCGGTGCTGTCTGTGCTGGAGCGGCTGGGGATTCGGGTGCTGCCGAACACGGCCGGGTGTTACACCGCCGGGGAGGCTGTGCTGACCGCCCGGCTGGCTCGGGAAGCGCTGGGTACCTCGCTGGTGAAGCTGGAGGTCATCGCTGATGAGCGGACCTTGCTGCCGGATCCGATTGAGTTGCTGGACGCGGCGGAGATTCTCGTTGATGACGGGTTCACTGTGTTGCCTTATACGAACGATGATCCCGTTCTGGCGCGGAAGCTGGAGGATGTGGGGTGTGCGGCGATCATGCCGCTCGGGTCGCCCATCGGGTCGGGACTGGGGATTCGGAATCCGCACAACTTCCAGTTGATCGTGGAGCACGCGCGCGTGCCGGTCATTTTGGATGCGGGGGCGGGTACGGCATCTGATGCCGCGCTTGCGATGGAGTTGGGGTGTGCGGGGGTGATGCTTGCTTCTGCCGTTACTCGGGCTCAGGAGCCGGTGCTTATGGCTGAGGCCATGAAGCATGCGGTGGAGGCGGGGCGGTTGGCTCGGCTTGCGGGGCGGATTCCTCGGCGGCATTTTGCTGAGGCGTCGTCTCCTGCGGAGGGGTTGGCGCGGTTGGATCCGGAGCGGCCTGCGTTCTGAGCGGGCGCGGGTGTGGGTGGGGGGGTTTCTTCCCCGTACCCGCCCCTTCCCGAAACTGGGGGCTGCGCCCCCAGGCCCCGCTGCTGCCTCCGGCGGGTGGGGGCGGGCCTGCCGGGCGCGGGGTGGGGCGTGGGCGGGTGGGGCGCCTACCGGGCTGGTGGGTTGGGGTTTGTGGGCGACTGCGGGCCCTCCGTGGCTTGTCGCGCCCACGCGGCGGAGCCGCATATCGACACAGCCCCGCGCCCCTTACGGGGCGCGTTTCAGCCACCCGCCTCGATGCGGTTGCTCCCCTCGCGCCGTTGATCCCGGTGTGGCCTGTGATCCCCGTGTGACCTGCGATCTCGTCACAGCTCGGCTGCAGTCCGGATCCGAATCTTCACCGATCACGCGGCGTTGACAGTGTCGGCTCGTACACTCACCTGCGTGGATACGACCCTTCAGGACCCGTTGGTCGGTCAGGTGCTCGACGGCCGGTACCGCATCGACGCGCGCATCGCGGTCGGTGGGATGGCCACGGTCTATCGGGCCGTGGACACCCGCCTGGACCGCGTGCTCGCACTCAAGGTGATGCATCCCGGACTGGCCGCGGACGCCACGTTCGTGGACCGGTTCATCCGCGAGGCCAAGTCGGTGGCCAGACTCGCGCACCCCAATGTGGTGCAGGTTTTCGACCAGGGGACCGACGGGCCGTACGTCTACCTGGCCATGGAGTACGTCGCCGGGTGCACCCTGAGGGACGTACTGCACGAGCGCGGGGCCCTGCAGCCGCGGGCGGCGCTCGACATCCTGGAGCCGGTGCTCGCCGCGCTCGGCGGTGCGCACCGCGCCGGGTTCGTGCACCGTGACATGAAGCCGGAGAACGTCCTCATAGGGGACGACGGCCGGGTCAAGGTGGCCGATTTCGGCCTGGTACGGGCTGTGGACACGGTCACCAACACGACCGGGTCCGTGCTCGGCACGGTGTCGTATCTGGCCCCGGAGCAGATAGAACACGGCACGGCCGATCCACGCGTCGACGTGTACGCCTGCGGGATCGTCCTCTACGAGATGCTGACCGGCGACCGGCCGCACCTCGCGGACTCGCCCGCCGCGGTGCTCTACAAGCACCTCCACGAGGACGTACCGCCGCCGTCGGCGGAAGTGCCGGGCCTGGCCTACGAGCTCGACCAACTGGTCGCGTCGGCGACCGCCCGCGCCGCGGACGTACGTCCGCACGACGCGGTGGCCCTGCTCGCACAGGTCCGGGACGCACGCGGCAGGCTGACCGCCGAGCAGCTGGACGCGTGGCCGCCGCAGGCGCTCACCGAGGACCACGACATCGGCGAGGACCGTACGAGCGTGATCCCGCGCGCGCTGTCCATGCCGCGGCCGCTTCCCGTGAACGAGGACGGCGGCGATCGCGGGTTCCAGCACACGAGCGTCCTTCAGACCCCGCCCCCAGACGCCCCTTCGCGTCGCCGTGCCCGTGCCCCGTTCCCGCGGCGCGGTGTGCTCGCGATCGTCGCGGCCATGCTGCTGGTCCTCGGGCTCGGTGCGGGTGTCTGGTACATCAACTCCGGCCAGTTCACGAAGGTCCCGCCGCTGCTCGCGATGACCGAGGCGAAGGCCAAGGACCGGCTCGCAAGCGCCGGGCTCGATGTCGGGCCGGTCGAGCGCGAGTACAGCGACACCGTCGAGCGCGGCACGGTCATCAGCAGCGACCCCAAGGCGGGCGCCCGGATCCGTGACAACGACCCGGTGTCGCTGACGATCTCCAGGGGCCCGAAGAACGTACGGGTGCCCAATGTGGAGGGCTACACGCTGGACAAGGCACGGGCACGGCTGAAGGAGGAGGGCCTGAAGGCGGGCATGATCACCAGGGCCTTCAGCGACGAGGTCACCTTCGGCTTTGTGATCAGTACGGAGCCGGGTGCGGGCACCACGCGCCGCGCGGGCTCCGCCATCGCGCTCACCGTCAGCAAGGGCAGCCCGGTGGATGTGCCGGATGTCACGGGCGACGAGCTTGCCGACGCGCGGCAGGAGCTCGAGGACGCGGGCCTGAAGGTCGAGATCGCCCCTCAGCAGATCAACTCCGAGTTCGAGGCGGGCCTGGTCGCCCAGCAGTCGCCGTCCCCGGAACGGCAGTTGGGCGAGGGCGACACCGTCACGCTGACCATCTCCAAGGGCCCGAAGCAGATCGAGGTCCCGGACGTCGTGGGCGACAAGGTCGACGACGCCAGGCGGGAGCTGGAGGGCGCCGGCTTCAAGGTCAAGGAGGACCGGGGCTTCCTCGGGCTCTTCGGTGGGGACACGGTCAAGGGGCAGTCGGTGGCCGGTGGCGAGACGGCGCCGGAGGGCTCAGAGATCACCATCGAGATCGAGTGACGGGGGTCGGCCACGGCTGACCGGCATCCGCCGAGGGGGCGCGCGGGGCGCCATGGCACCCTGAACGGGTGAGCACTCCGCAGTCCCGCAACCCCGTCGGCAGCCATGTCCCCGTGGCCGGCGGCCTCGCCTCCGTAGGTCTGTCGTACGCGCGTGATCTGGGCGCCGAGACCGTCCAGGTCTTCGTCGCCAACCCGCGCGGCTGGGCGACTCCGCCGGGGAATCCGCGGCAGGACGAGGAGTTCCTTGCGGCCTGTGCGGCGGGGTCGATCCCCGCGTACGTCCACGCGCCCTATCTGATCAACCTCGGCTCGCACACCGAAGCGACCCTGGAGCGATCCGTGGAGTCGCTGCGGCACTCACTGCGGCGCGGGCGCGCGATCGGGGCGCGGGGAGTCGTCGTCCACACCGGTTCGGCGACCGGCGGCCGGACGCGGGCGGTCGCGCTGCAGCAGGTACGCGAGCATCTGCTGCCGCTCCTCGACGAGCTGACCCACGACGACGACCCGGACCTGCTCATCGAGTCGACCGCGGGCCAGGGCGCGTCCCTGTGCTCCCGGACCTGGGACTTCGGCCCGTACTTCGAGGCGCTCGACGCCCACCCGAAGCTCGGCGTCTGCCTGGACACCTGCCACATCTTCGCCGCAGGCCACGACCTCACCGGCCCCACCGGCACACACCAAACCCTCGACCTACTGGTGAACACGATCGGCGAGGGCCGCCTGAAACTGATCCACGCCAACGACTCCCAGGCCGTGGTCGGCGCCCACAAGGACCGTCACGCGAATATCGGCGCCGGCCACATCGGCGAGGATCCCTTCCGCGCCCTGATGACCCACCCCGCCACTGAGGGCGTACCCCTGATCATCGAAACCCCCGGCGGCAAGGAGGGTCACGCGGCGGACGTGGAGCGGCTCAAAAAGCTCCGGGACGGCTGAGGGCTACGCGCCGGGTCAGTCCTCCGTCTCGAAGAGCACGTGTGACGTGTCGACGAGGTGGACCACGAGCACGATCAGCAGACCGTCGCTGATGACGTATTCGATTGCCATGGAGTGGGTCAGCGCGAGCGAGCGGGTGTTCTCGTCATCCGAGATGGCTGCGGAGATCTTGGTACGGGGATCCATGGCCACTATGGCCAGGCCGCGCTGGAGTACCTCAAGGCGGTCCTCCGGCAGGCTGTCACGGACCCGTGCCGCAGCCTCCGAGAAGATCACGTTGAACACGGCCATGGAGGGCTCCCTGCACAGTTGTCGTGGTAACCGCCCATGAGCCTACCGCCGCGGCCAGAACGACAGCACTCGCCTGCGGGAGCTCAGAGCTCGGGCCCGTCCCCCGGCTCTTCCTGGTACGAGTAGCGCTGTTCGCGCCAGGGGTCGCCGATGTTGTGGTAGCCGCGTTCTTCCCAGAAGCCTCGGCGGTCGGCTGTCATGTATTCGATGCCGCGGACCCACTTGGGGCCCTTCCAGGCGTACAGGTGGGGCACCACCAGGCGCAGGGGGAAGCCGTGTTCCGCGGTGAGGAGTTCGCCGTCCTTGTGGGTGGCGAAGATCGTGCGCTCGGCGGCGAAGTCGGTGAGGCGGAGGTTCGAGCTGAAGCCGTATTCCGCCCAGACCATGACATGCGTGACGGTGGCTGCGGGCGGGGCGATTTCCAGGAGCGTACGGGCCGGGACGCCGCCCCATTCGGCTCCGAGCATGCTGAACTTCGTCACGCAGTGCAGGTCGGCCACGACGGTGGTATACGGCAGGGCCGAGAATTCCTCGTGGTTCCAGCAGTGCTTCTCGCCGTCGGCGGTGGCGCCGAAGACCCTGAACTCCCAGCGTTCGGGCCGGAACTTGGGGACGGGTCCGTAGTGCGTAACCGGCCAGCCACGCTGCAGTCGCTGCCCCGGCGGAAGCTCCGACTGCGCCGCATCTCCAGATTCTCGCTCCACCGGCTGACCCATGCCTCCATCCTGACAGACCAGAGTCGGTGCAGATGACCAGGCCTGTCCCGATTCGGGCATCTGCTACTAAGCCTGCACTTACTGGACGGTCTCAGAAGCCGGTGGAATCATGCGGCGCATCTGGCCTGTTCCCCGCGTGGAAGGAGCCTCTGCAATGCAGGGCGACCCCGAGGTCCTCGAATTCCTCAATGAGCAGTTGACCGCCGAACTGACCGCGATCAACCAGTACTTCCTGCACGCGAAAATGCAGGAGAACTTCGGCTGGACAAAGCTCGCGAAATACACCCGGGCCGAGTCCTTCGACGAGATGAAGCACGCGGAGACCCTCACCGACCGGATCCTCTTTCTGGAAGGCCTGCCGAACTACCAGCGGCTCTTCCACGTCCGGGTCGGACAGACGGTCACCGAGATGTTCAAGGCCGACCGGCAGGTCGAAGTCGAGGCGATCGACCGCCTCAGGCGCGGTATCGAGGTGATGCGGAACAAGGGCGACATCACCTCGGCGAACATCTTCGAGTCGATCCTCAAGGACGAGGAGCATCACATCGATTACCTGGACACCCAGCTGGAACTGGTGGAGAAACTCGGCGAGGCCCTCTACATCGCCCAGCTCATCGAACAGCCGGACAGCTGAGCAGCCGCCCACCTATGCGGCTTCACGCCTACGCGGCTTCGTCCAGCTCCGACACCCCGGCGAGCGCGGACCGCGCCTGATCGGCGACCTCATCGCGGAACGCGCCCCGGCCCAACAGTGCCTGAATGCGTCGTACGCAGGAACCGCAGTCGGTGCCCGCCTTGCAGGCCGACGCGATCTGGCGAGGCGTGCAAGCACCGGCTTCCGCGTGCTGCCTCACCTGTGCCTCGGTGACACCGAAGCAGTTGCAGACGTACACGCGGTTCACCACCCGACGGGAGAAAAGCGGGACAGACAGGTCGCGCCATCCCGACTTATCGGCAGATTTATCGGTGAGGCAAACCTAACCTTACCCGGCAGGGGTGCATCGTAAAAGTGGGATGGGGCGTGGATCGTATGTGATCCACGCCCCATCGCATGCCCTGTGCACCCACCGGACCGCTACTGGTCGCGGTACATCTCCGCCACCAGGAACGCCAGATCCAGGGACTGGCTGCGGTTCAGCCGCGGGTCGCAGGCCGTCTCGTAACGCTGGTGCAGATCGTCGACGAAGATCTCGTCGCCGCCGCCCACACACTCGGTGACATCGTCACCGGTCAGCTCCACGTGGATGCCGCCCGGGTGCGTACCCAGCTCCTTGTGAACCTCGAAGAAGCCCTTGACCTCGTCGAGTACGTCGTCGAAGCGGCGGGTCTTGTGCCCGGACGCCGCCTCGAAGGTGTTGCCGTGCATCGGGTCGGTCACCCAGGCCACGGTCGCGCCCGAGGCGGTGACCTTCTCGACCAGCTCGGGCAGCTTGTCGCGGACCTTGTCGGCGCCCATACGGACGACGAAGGTCAGCCGGCCCGGCTCACGCTCCGGGTCGAGACGCTCGATGTACTGCAGCGCGTCCTCGGCCGTCGTCGTCGGACCCAGCTTGATGCCCAGCGGGTTGCGGATCTTCGAGGCGAACTCGATGTGCGCGCCGTCCATCTGCCGGGTGCGCTCACCGATCCACACCATGTGGGCCGAGACGTCGTACAGCTGCCCCGTACGGGAATCGACCCTGGTCAGCGCCGATTCGTAGTCGAGCAGCAGCGCCTCGTGCGAGGAGTAGAACTCGACGGTCTTGAACTCCTCCGGGTCGGCCCCGCAGGCGTGCATGAAGTTCAGGGCCTGGTCGATCTCGCGCGCCAGCTGCTCATAGCGCTGCCCGGAGGGGGACGACTTCACGAAGTCCTGGTTCCAGGCGTGTACCTGGCGCAGGTCGGCGTAGCCGCCGGTGGTGAAGGCGCGCACCAGGTTCAGCGTGGAGGCGGAGGCGTGGTACATCCGCTTCAGGCGCTCGGGGTCCGGGATGCGGGCGGCCTCGGTGAACTCGAAGCCGTTGACGGAGTCGCCGCGGTAGGTCGGCAGGGTCACGCCGTCGCGGGTCTCGGTCGGCTTGGAGCGCGGCTTGGAGTACTGGCCGGCGATACGGCCGACCTTGACGACCGGCACGGAGGCCGCGTACGTGAGGACGGCGCCCATCTGAAGCAGCGTCTTCAACTTGGCCCGAATCTGCTCGGCGCCGACGCCGTCGAAGCTCTCCGCGCAGTCGCCGCCCTGCAGGAGGAACGCCTCGCCCCTGGCGACGGCTCCCATCCGGGCGCGCAGCTGGTCGCACTCGCCCGCGAAGACGAGGGGCGGATAGCTCGCCAGCTCGGCGATCACTTCGCGCAGGGCCTCGGCATCGGGGTAGTCGGGCTGCTGCGCCGCGGGCAGGTCTCGCCAGGTCGCTTGCGCAGCGACGGCTTGGGTATCAGCGTTCACGGTCACCCACTAAACATTACGGGGTCGTGTCGAGCGATTTTCGTCCGGTTCGACTGGTGAGACAAAGCCTGAAGGCAGCGGACTGCGCCCGCGACCGGGCCCCGGCATGGGCTTCGTATGGGATAAGGTGCCGCACATGTTCGCGCACTCGACCAAGACCCAGAACCAGAACTGGTGGTGGACCGCTCACCCGGCGGCCCACTGACTGCGCGTACGCAAGACTTCGCGAAGGCCGCCCGAGGGGCGGCCTTCAGTGTTTTAACGACCAGGGCCGTTCCTCCCGATCAATCGGCATCGATCACCGACGATCACGATGGAAGAGGAACCCATGGACCTGGCCCGGCTCCTGCACGACGACCGCCCGTTCGCGCTGCTGCGTCGCCGTACCCCCGGACACGACCACAGCACCGTAGAAGTCCTGCTCGGCCCGGTCACCACGTTCGACCGCCTCGCCGACATCCCCGACGAGGGCCTGGCCCTCATCCCCTTCCGGCAGATCCGCGAGCGCGGCTTCGACGTCCGCGACGACGGTACGCCGCTCGCGGTGCTGACCCCCGAGGAGACGTACGAACTCCCCCTGGACCAGGCCCTGTCGCAGCTGCCCGCACACGACGTGCACGTGACGGGCGGTGGCTTCGACGTTGACGACGAGGAGTACGCGGAGATCGTCGGGCGTGTGCTGCGGGAGGAGATCGGGCGGGGCGAGGGCGCGAACTTCGTCATCCGGCGCACGTACGAGGGCGAGATCCCCGGCTTCGGCAGAGCCGACGCGCTCGCGCTGTTCCGGCGGCTGCTCGTCGGGGAGCGGGGGGCGTACTGGACCTTCGTGGTGCACACCGGAGAGCGGACGCTTGTCGGCGCCAGCCCCGAGGTGCACGTCCGCATGGCAGGTGGAAGGGGCGAGCGCGAAGCGCTCTCGGTTGAGGGCGGTGGTGGGAGACGGGCGGGAGGGACGGTGGTCATGAACCCGATCAGCGGGACGTATCGCTATCCGGCCGAAGGACCGACCCCCGAGGATCTGCTGGACTTCCTCGCCGACGGCAAGGAGATCGAGGAGCTGTCGATGGTCGTCGACGAGGAGCTCAAGATGATGTGCACGGTCGGTGACATGGGCGGGGTCGTCATCGGGCCGCGGCTGAAGGAGATGGCCCATCTCGCGCATACGGAATACGAGTTGAGGGGGCGGTCGTCGCTCGATGTGCGCGACGTCCTGCGCGAGACGATGTTCGCGGCGACCGTCACCGGGTCGCCGGTGCAGAACGCCTGCCGGGTGATCGAGCGGCACGAGGTGGGTGGGCGCGGGTACTACGCCGGGGCGCTGGCGCTCGTCGGGCGGGACTCCGGCGGTGCCCAGACGCTCGACTCCCCCATCCTGATCCGTACGGCCGACATCGACGCGGACGGAAAGCTGCGGGTGCCGGTTGGTGCCACGCTCGTCCGTGGCTCCGATCCGGCGAGCGAGGTCGCCGAGACGCATGCGAAGGCGGCGGGGGTGCTGGCCGCTCTGGGGGTACGGCCCGGAAGGCGGGCCGAGGAGCGCGTACGGCCCCGGCTGGCTGACGATCCGCGGGTGCGGGCCGCGCTCGACGGGCGGCGGTCCTCGCTGGCGCCGTTCTGGCTGCGGATGCAGGAGCGTTCGGCGGAGTTGGAGGGCCATGCGCTGGTCGTCGACGGGGAGGACACCTTCACGGCGATGCTCGCGCATCTGCTGCGGTCGTCGGGTCTCGAGGTGTCGGTTCGGCGATACGACGAGCCGGGGCTGCGGGAGGCGGTTCTGGCGCACGAGGGGCCGCTGGTGCTTGGCCCCGGGCCGGGTGATCCCTCGGACACGGCCGATCCCAAGATGGCGTTCCTGCGCGGGCTCACCGCCCAGGTCCTCGGCAGTCACCCGCACGGCGTGCTCGGTGTCTGCCTCGGGCACGAGCTGATCGCGGCGGAGCTGGGCCTGGAGATCGTACGGAAGGAAGTCCCCTACCAGGGCGCGCAGACGGAGATCGAGCTCTTCGGGCGGACGGAAACCGTCGGCTTCTACAACAGCTTCGTGGCGCGCTGCGACGACGAGCGTGCGGTGGAGCTGGCGGCGCGCGGTGTCGAGGTCAGCCGGAGTAACAGCGGTGAGGTGCACGGGCTGCGCGGGCCCGGGTTCGCGGGGGTGCAGTTCCACCCGGAGTCGGTGCTGAGTCTCAACGGCACCGCTGTTGTACGGGAGTTGATCGGTCAGCTGCGGGGCACCGGCACGGTCTCCGAGCGGCGCCCCGCCGTGTAGATCGCTTACGTGCGGTTACGCGGCCTCAGCCGAAGAACACGCCGACCTCCTCGTACAGCTTCGGGTCCACGGTCTTCAGCCGGGCCGTGGCCTCAGCGATCGGGACGCGCACGATGTCGGTGCCGCGCAGGGCGACCATCTTGCCGAAGTCGCCCTCGCGGACCGCGTCGATGGCGTGCAGGCCGAAGCGGGTGGCGAGCCAGCGGTCGAAGGCGCTGGGGGTGCCGCCGCGCTGGACGTGGCCGAGGACCGTCGTACGGGCCTCCTTGCCGGTGCGCCTCTCGATCTCCTTGGCCAGCCATTCGCCGACGCCGGAGAGCCGGACGTGCCCGAACTCGTCCAGCGAACCGTCCTTGAGCACCATGTCGCCGTCCTTGGGCTTCGCTCCCTCGGAGACGACGACGATCGGGGCGTACGAGGCCTTGAAGCGGGAGGTGACCCAGGCGCAGACCTGGTCGACGTCGAAGGGCTGCTCGGGGATGAGGATGACGTTGGCGCCGCCGGCCAGTCCGGAGTGGATGGCGATCCAGCCTGCGTGCCGGCCCATGACCTCGACGACGAGGACACGCATATGTGACTCGGCGGTGGTGTGGAGGCGGTCGATGGCCTCCGTGGCGATGTTGACGGCCGTGTCGAAGCCGAAGGTGTAGTCGGTGGCCGAGAGGTCGTTGTCGATGGTCTTGGGTACGCCGACGCAGGGGACGCCGTAGTCGTCGGAGAGGCTCGCGGCGACGCCGAGGGTGTCCTCTCCGCCGATCGCGATCAGGGCGTCGACCTCGTCCTTTTCGAGGTTCTCCTTGATCCGGCGGATGCCGCCGTCCACCTTGAGGGGGTTGGTGCGCGAGGAGCCGAGGATGGTGCCGCCACGGGGCAGGATGCCGCGTACGGCGGGGATGTCGAGCTGGGTGGTGTCGCCCTCCAGCGGACCGCGCCAGCCGTCCCGGTAGCCGGTGAAGTCGTAGCCGTACTCCTGCACGCCCTTGCGGACGATGCCTCGGATGACGGCGTTGAGTCCGGGGCAGTCGCCGCCTCCGGTCAGTACTCCGACCCGCATTGGAAAAGTCCCTTCGCCGCGGTTGCCTGATGGAGGTCACGCTAATAGTGATCCAGGTCACTTAGGCATGGGGCGGAAGGTCAATTCCGGTGAATTGTGCGGAGATTGATCTTTGAGGTTCATCCGAAGGTGGGAGCCGGGTGGATGGGTTGACTCGGTGCCGGGTGTTTGCGGCTGACGGCTGAGCGGGCGGTGGCCTGGCTCTCGGTTACTCGTCTACTCGTCGTCGAGGCCTCGCTCGATCGCGTAGCGGACGAGTTCTACGCGGTTGTGGAGCTGGAGTTTGCCGAGGGTGTTCTGGACGTGATTCTGGACGGTGCGGTGGGAGATCACGAGGCGTTCGGCGATCTGCTTGTAGCTCAGGCCCTTGGCTACCAGGCGCAGGACCTCCGTCTCGCGGTCGGTCAGCTGGGGGGCCTTGGGCTCGTCGGCGCCGGGGGCGGGGGCGGGCTCTGAGGCGAGTCTGCGGTACTCGCCCAGGACCAGGCCTGCTAGGCCGGGGGTGAAGACGGGGTCGCCTGCGGCTGTGCGGCGGACCGCGTCGATGAGTTCCTCCGTGGAGGCGGACTTCAGGAGGTAGCCGGTGGCTCCTGACTTGACTGCTTCCAGGACGTCGGCGTGTTCGCCGCTTGCGGAGAGGACCAGGACGCGTAGGGCTGGGTTGGCTCCCACTAGTTCCTTGCAGACCTGTACGCCGGGCTTGGCGGGGAGGTTCAGGTCCAGTACCAGTACGTCGGGGGTGGCTGCCTGGGCTCGGCGTATGGCCTGGTCGCCGTCGCCTGCCGTGGCCGTTACGTTGAAGCCGGCCTCGGTCAGGTCGCGAGCCACGGCGTCCCGCCACATGGGGTGGTCGTCGACCACCATGACCTTGATCGGGTTTTGCTGGTCACTCATCGTTGCTCCCGCTTCGTGGCTTTCTTTTCCCCAGCCCCGCCCCTTCCCGGAACTGGGGGCTTCGCCCCCAGGCCCCCATGGGTTGTATCCCGGGTGCCGGTCCGTTTGGGCTGGTCGCGCAGTTCCCCGCGCCCCTGACAGGGCGCCTCCTGCAGGACCTCGTTACTTCGAAGCCCTCAGTGTTTTGGGGCCCTTAGTTCTACTTCCGTGCCCTGCCCGGGTATTGAGATCAGTTCTGCTGTGCCGCCTATGTCTCTTAGGCGGCCTCTGATGGAGAGGGCTACGCCCATGCGGCCCTCTCCCTCGGCCTGGGCCAGGCGGCCCTCTGGGATTCCGGGGCCGTCGTCTCGGACTGTGACGATCACTGTGTCTGGTTCGTCCTCGATCAGGATCCAGGCTCGGGCTGTTTCGCCTGCGTGGCGGTGGACGTTGTCCAGGGCGGCTCCTACCGCTGCTGCCAGTTCCTTTGCCGTGGAGGGGGGCAGGAGGACGGGGGCGCCGGGTTCGGAGAAGGTGACCTTCGCGGTGGCGTACGGGGTCAGCAGGGTGCGGAGGTCGCGAGGGGTGTCCTCGGTCTCGTCGGAGTCGTCGGGTTCGTCGATCGCGCGGACCAGGGCTCCCTGCGTTGCGTCCTCCGAGACGCGGGAGGGCGGGATGCCGCCGGAGACCAGGGTGCGCAGGGCTACCTCCTGCTCGCCTGCCATACGGCCCAGTTCCGCCGCATCGCCGCCCAGTGCGGAGCCGCGGCGCTGCACCATCGCGAGGACCTGGAGGACGCTGTCGTGGATGTCGCGGGCCAGGCGCTCGCGCTCGCGCGTCGTGGCCTCGATCTCCAGGGCGCGCGCGAGGGTGCGTTCGGAGGCTCGGGCGACCTCGACTACGTAGCCGATGGCGATGGAGGCGACCCAGACGAGCAGCACGTTGTGGAGGGTGTCCTGGCTGAGTGCTCCTCGCTGGACGACGTTCGCGATGCCTACGAGCGTCGACGCGAAGGCCGCCCAGCGCCAGCCGCCCTTGATCGCGAAGGCGAGGACGGAGCCCGCGGTCCATATCGACGGCAGCGTCGGCCCACCGGTGACGATCCGGTCGTGGGAGTCCGCGACCGGGGTGAGCAGGATGCCGGTGAGCGCGACGGTCAGGTCGGCGGCCAGGAACCGCTTGGTGCAGCTCGCCTCGTTGGCCACCTTGGGCAGCGTCGCCAGCGTCCACACGAAGAGCACGGACAGGAAGGCGATGGCCACTTCCGGCCGGGGGAACTCGTCGTAGGCGCTGACGAAGAGGCCGATCGCGTAGCACATCGTCAGTACGCGGTAGGCCGAGAGCGCGCGCCACAGCGGCTGCTCGACCGACATCCTCATGACTCGCTCGCGCTTGGCCATGTCCCCCGCCCCCCTTGACCCTGACGACAACCCACCCCAGACGGACGCGCCTAGGACCCGGACCGTTCCTTCCCGGCGTCCTTCTCCGCTTCCTGTCCGCCCGCTTCCTGCTCGGCCGCCTTCTCGGCGTCCTGTTCCTTGCGTGCCTGTCCGGCCTGCTTCTGCGCCTGTTTCTCCGCCTTCGCCGCATCCGCGAGCTGCCGTTTGGCGGCGGTCGCGTAGATGTCGACGTACTCCTGGCCGGAGAGCCTCATGATCTCGTACATGACCTCGTCGGTCAGGGCGCGCAGGACGAACCGGTCGTGCTCCATGCCCTGGTACCGGCTGAAGTCCAGCGGCTTCCCGATGCGGATCCCCGGGCGCATCAGCTTCGGGACTACCTTGCCGGGCGGCTGGATCTTCTCCGTGTCGATCATGGCGACCGGGATGACCGGCGCCCCGCTGGCGAGCGCCACGCGCGCGAGGCCGCCGGGCTTGCCCCGGTAGAGGCGGCCGTCGGGTGAGCGCGTGCCCTCGGGATAGATGCCGAACAGCTCGCCGCGCTCGAGCACGTCCAGGCCGCTCTGGATGGCCGCCTGTCCCGCGCCACGGGCTCCGGAACGGTCCACCGGAAGCTGGCCGACGCCCTTGAAGAAGGCGGCTGTCATACGACCCTTGACGCCGGGCGTCGTGAAGTACTCGGCCTTCGCGATGAAGGTGACCTTGCGGTCGAGGACGGCGGGCAGGAAGAAGGAGTCCGAGAACGACAGGTGGTTGCTCGCCAGTATCGCGGGACCCTCGGCGGGTACGTGCTCGAGGCCCTCCACCCAGGGCCTGAAGGCGAGCTTCAGAGGCCCTCCGACGGCAACCTTCATCGCGCCATAGATCACCCGACTGCCTCCTGTGTCCGTGGATCAGACCCTAACCCGGAGCACTGTCAAAGGACCCGACGGCCCTGGTCGGTGTCAGTGCCGTCGCGTACGGTGAAGTACACCTCGAAGTCTCGGGGTGATCGTCTTGTCGCCCCTGTCGGATGAACACCCCTGAACGCCCCTGAACACCCTTTGAGACATTCCTTGGTACGTCCCTTTGTACGCCCCTTCAGACGAACAGGAGACCGAAGGTGCCGGTCCTTCCTGGAGCCGAGCCGTACCGCCACGACGGCGGAGAGGTCGGTGTGCTCCTCTGCCATGGCTTCACGGGTTCCCCGCAGTCGCTGCGCCCCTGGGCGGAGTATCTCGCCGAGCGCGGTCTGACCGTCTCGCTGCCCCTGCTGCCCGGACACGGCACACGCTGGGAGGACATGCAGCTCACCGGCTGGCAGGACTGGTACGCGGAGGTGGACCGCGAGCTGCGCGCCCTGCGTGAGCGCTGCTCCCAGGTCTTCGTCTGCGGACTCTCCATGGGCGGCGCGCTGGCCCTGCGGCTGGCCGCGAAGCACGGGGACGCGGTGAGCGGCATCGTCGTCGTCAACCCGGCGAACAAGGTGCACGGGCTGTCCGCGTACGCCCTTCCGCTGGCCCGCCACGTGGTCCGTACGACGAAGGGAATCGCCAGCGACATCGCCAAGGAGGGCAGCGTCGAGATCGGCTACGACAAGGTTCCGCTGCACGCGGCGCACTCGTTGCGGAACTTCTTCCGGCTGGTCGACGGCGAGCTTCCGCAGGTCACGCAGCCGCTGCTGCTTCTGCACAGCGTCCAGGACCATGTGGTGCCGCCGGCCGACTCGGCGCGGGTGCTGAGCCGGGTGTCCTCCACGGACGTACAGGAGATCGTGCTGGAACAGAGCTACCACGTCGCGACGTTGGACCACGACGCGGACCGTATTTTCGAGGAGAGCTTCGCCTTCGTCGAGCGGCTGGCGCCGGAAGCCGGCAAGCAGCCCGACGCGGTTCGGATGGACCAGTCAGGTCAGGCAGGTCAGGTGGGTCAGCAGGAAGGGACGGCCACTGGTGGCTGAGCACGACGCGGACCGCGAGCCCGAGGAGAAGGACGCGCCGCCCGGCGAGGAGCAGGGCCCGTCGTTCGACGAGGCCGCGGCCTGGGCTGCGATCGTCGCCGGGTACGGCGATGAACCGCCGGACCCGCCCGGCGCCAAGCCCTTCAAGTCGGTCGAGGACCTGGCACTCCTGGAGTCCGGGACGAACGACGCGAAGGGTCCGAACGAGCCGGACGGCGCCGACTCCGAGCGGCCCGGGGACACCAAGGAGAGGCCCAGGGGCTCCTCGGCGTCCGAGGGTTCCGACGGCGATACGGCGGACGATCAGTCGACGGCTGGCAAGAAGGCAGACTTCAGGAAGGGGGGCGACAAGCCCGCCGGCGAGAAGCCGCTCGGCAGCTCCGTCGCCTTCCCGCCCGGGGTCGGGGGCCCGCGCGACTACCAGGCGCCGGAGCCCTCCGAGGAGGACTTCGACGCGGACGACGAGGGCCACTTCGTACCGCCCGAGCCGCCCCCGCTGCCCGCCGCGGACACCACGGCCAAGTTCGCCTGGCTCGCCGTGCTCGGCGGCCCGCTTCTGCTGCTGCTCGCCGTGCTGTTCGACTGGCACATGACTTGGTGGCTGACCACGCTCGGCATCGGCGGCTTCGTGGGCGGCTTCGGCACGCTGGTCCTGCGGATGCATCCGGGCGACGAGGACGAGGACGATGATCCGGGGCGCGGCGCGGTGGTGTGACCGCGGTCCCGCGCTCCTACTTATGGGCGGGCACTCTGAGGGCGGCCAGTACGGGCAGATGGTCCGTGGCCGCCCTCAAGTCTGTTTCCCTGACGCCCGGTTGACCCAAGGGCACGCCGCAGCCCAGGACTTCGATGCCCTCGGTGGCGAAGAGGGCGTCGATCCGCTGGTGCGGGTCGGTAGGCGTGGAGGTGTACTCGCCGCCCCAGGGAGCGACCGCCCAGCAGTCCTGGAGTTCGGTGGCGAGGCGTTTGAACGTACGGCCGCCGGGGCCTTCGTTCACGTCGCCGCCTGCGATCGCGTACGGCGCTTCGAGTGCGGCCAGGCGGTCGAGGAGCAGGCCGCCCTGCTCGTAGCGTTCGTCCTTCTGCAGCGAGAGGTGGCAGCTCAGCACGCCGAGGCGGGCGGCTCCGAACCGTACGACCGCGGTGGCGAAGCCGCGGCGGTGGAGGCCGGGGGTGAGGGGCAGGAGTACGTCCTCGCTGCGCTCGACTGTTGCCCGGAGGGAGGAGAGGAGGGCGGGGCCGGAAGCGGTGGCCCCGCCGGAGAGGATCACCTGGCCCGACGCTGCGGCCAGGCGGGCCAGTTTTTTCCGCCAGCGGAAGAAGCGGGGGGCTTCTTGGACCAGTACGAGGTCGGGGGCGCAGGCACGGATGACTCGGGCCAGCGCCTCGGTGTCGTCGCGCATGGAGCGGATGTTGTAGCTGAGGACTCGGATGACGGCTGAACCGTCGGGTTCGGTGTGGGAGGTTGGGAGCGGCGGCGTTGGCATGCGGTCAATTTACGGTTGGACCGCGGGTGGGGGCGCCTAATAGCTCGGGGAGCGGGGGTTGTGGGCGACTAACGGTTGTCGGTGGCTGGTCGCGCAGTTCCCCGCGCCCCTTACGGGGCGCCCCCCTGGACCCTGCGTTACATGATCGGGTCCGGCTCCCTTGCCAGGTCTGCTGCGCCTACCAAGCCCGCCTTGTTGCCGAGTTGGGCGGCGATTACGTCGGCTACCGGGCGCCAGTTTCCGCCGACGAGCCAGCGCTTGTAGGACTTGCGGATGGGGTCCAGGACCAGTTCGCCCTCGTCCGAGAGGCCGCCGCCGACGATGAAGGCTGAGGGGTCGAAGAGGGAGGCCAGGTCTGCCAGGCCTGCGCCTGCCCAGCGGGCGAGTTCGCGGTAGGAGTCCACGGCTACCGGGTCGCCTTGTCGTGCCGCCATCGAGATGTGCTTGCCCTCGATGCCCTCGGGGGTTCCGTCGCCCAGGGAGAGGAGGATCTCGGCGTTCTCGGGGGTCGCGTTGGCGCGCTGCTTCGCGTAGCGGACGAGGGCGCGGCCGGAGGCGTACTGCTCCCAGCAGCCCTGGCTGCCGCAGCCGCAGAGGAGGCCGTCCGGCACCACCCGGATATGGCCGAACTCGGCGGCGACGCCGAAGTGGCCGCGACGGAGCTTGTTGCCGATGATGATGCCGCCGCCCAGGCCGGTGCCGAGCGTGATGCAGATGACGTTGCGGTGGCCCTTGCCCCCGCCGAACTTGTACTCGCCCCAGGCGGCCGCGTTGGCGTCGTTCTCCACGACGACCGGCAGGCCCACCCGGCGCTCGACCTCGTCCTTCAGCGGCTCCTGGCGCCAGTCGATGTTCGGCGCGAAATAGACCGTGGAACGCTGCCGGTTGACGTACCCTGCGGCGCCGATGCCCACGCCGACGATCTCGTGTCCGGCACGGGCGCCCTCGACGGCGGAGGCGATGGCGTCCACGATGGCCTCGGGCGTGCCCGGGGTCGGCACCTTGTGGGTCGAGAGGATGTTGCCTTCCTCGTCGACCACGCCGGCCGCGATCTTCGTGCCGCCGATGTCGACGCCGATGGTGAGTCCCATGAATCCCTCAGTTTCGGTCGAGCCCCGCTACGGCCAACCTTATCCGAGGGCCTGCCGTCGCCTTCCCGTCGTCCGCCCGCCGGACAGGCGGGAAGCGGACGGCAGGGCCTCAGGGGATTGCAGGGCCTCCGGGGATTTCTCAGTCCAGGTCGATGTGTTCCCCGGGGCCGGAGTCCTCGTCAGGGCGGTGCGGGGGCTGGTCCTGGGTCCAGCGGCGCTCTTGGGACTCGACGGCGGAGCGGTACGCGGCGAGGAGTTCGTTGCCGGCCGCTGCCAGGTGGTCGAAGAAGTCGGGGTTGCGCTCGATCACGGGCTCGACGGCGGCCTTGGCCTGCTGCACGACCTGGTTGACCATCTGCTGGGCGGCACCGCCGGCCACGGCGCCGAGCAGCGGCGACTGCAGTCCGGACAGCCGGTCGGTGACGGTGTCGAAGAACTTGCGCAGCTCCTCGCCGGCCGAGCCGGGAGGCGGGCCGTACTGGGCGCGTCGGCGGGCCTTCTCCGCGGCCAGGTCCTCCGCGCACGCCGTCGCCCAGGCGTCGGCGTCGGTCGCTCGCACCTCGTTGCCGTGCGCCTTCTCGAGGGCGTCCTCCGCGGCGTCGGACGTGGGGCGCTCATCGCTCATGGCGGACTCCAAGCATTGGCTCTGTGTCTCTCGACGTTACCCGAACGGGGATGTGCCGTTCACCGTCTCCGGCGGCCGAGAATCCCGTACGGGCACGTACTCGGCCAATCCGGCCAACTCAGTCAACGTACCGAAGCCACCGTCACGTTCCCCGCGGCCACAGCTCCGGGTCCGGGGCGAAACGGATGCGCAGCTCGCCGTCGCGCAGGGCGGCGCCGTGCACGGTGCAGCGGCGGAGGGCCGAGGGGAGCGGGACGATGCGGTGGAACGGGCCGACGGTGACGACGAGTTCATCGCCGCGCCGGATGAGCTCGAGGTCGTCCCGTACCGCACCGGGCAGCGGGATGTGCCAGACGATCACGCCGTCCGCGGAGAGCCGGTCCGTCATCGTCCACTCGACCCGGCGCGGAGCCGGGCCCGCTCCGGGCACGGGCAGCGCGGTGAGGTCGTCGGATCCGCGCGGATCGCGGCCGAGGTGCGGCACCTCACACACCTCGTACGTGCCCCGCCACTCGTCCAAGGCCTTGCGCTGCTGGGCCGCGAGGCCCGCAAGCCAGGTGTCGGGGGACGCTTCGGGCAGGACGCGGTTCGCGATCAGGGCGTCGGGGCGCAGTCCGCGCAGAGCGAGGCCGGTGGTGACGGTGCGTACGGCGTCGGTGCCGGCCGGGCCGGGCTCGGCGACCAGCCGTACGGTCGTCGACCGGTCCGCCAACACCGCCTCCACCGCGGCGAGTTCGAGGTCCCAGCGGGCGGCCGTGTCGTACAGGCGGTCCGCGGGCATCGGGACGCCGGCAAGGCGGCCGAGTACGGGGCGCAGGGCGCGGGCCGCTTGGCGCTCGGCGGGGAGCAGGCGGCTGAGGTAGCGGCGTAGTTGCTCGGGGAGTGCGAGGAGGGCCAGCGCGTGGGGGGTGGGGGGCAGGTCGACGATCAGGAGGTCGTACGTGTCTGCCGTTGCCGCGTCGCGGAGGGCGCGGAGGAGGGCGAGTTCTTCGGCGCCGGGGAGGGGGGTGAGTTCCTCTGCGTCCAGGCGCGTGGCGCCGAGCAGGTCCAGGGCGGAGGCGGCCCTCTCCTGGAAGGCCAGGAGGTCTTCGCGGAAGTCCTCGCCGGCGTCTGGGCGCCAGGTTGTCAGGGTCGGTTCTGCCACCGCGGGGGTTGGGGCGGTGGGCCGGCCCAGGGCGGCGCCGGGGGTGTCTGTGCGGTCTGCGCTCAGGAGCAGGGTTTTTGTGCCCTGGCGGGCGGCTTTTAGTGCCGTGGCCGCGGCGACCGTTGTGCGGCCGGAGCCGCCGGGGCCTGTGATCAGGACAGTGCGCATGCGCTCCGCTCGGATTGCTTATCGTTGAGCCTTGCTTGGGACTGCACCCGGTACTGGTGTGCTGTGCCCACCCTCCCCCACTCTCGGCTTCGCTCGAGCGGGGGGACCCCCATCGCCCCGCGGAACGATTGCCCACAGCGGGCAGCGGTGCGGCGCGGCTGCCCGCAGCCGTAGCAGCTACTCGCCGCCCGTCTCCACCCTCTTCTTCAGGCCCGCCAACGCCCTGTCGATGATGACCTTCTCTGCCTTGCGCTTGATCATGCCCAGCATGGGGATCTTGACGTCCACCGTCAGTTTGTACGTGACCTCCGTGGAGCCCGCGCCCGCCGGCTTCAGGATGTACGAGCCGTCCAGGGAGCGGAGCATCTGGGACTTGACCAGGGTCCACGAGACCTCGTGGGGGCCGGTCCAGGTGTAGGCCAGGACCTGGTCGTCCTTGATGGCGCCGGCGTCCATGACGAGGCGTACCTGTTCGGCGCGGCCCTGGTCGTCGCTGGCGAGGACCTCGGCCTCCTTCACTTCGCCGGTCCAGTCCGGGTAGCGCGCGAAGTCGGCGATCACCCCCATGACGTCGGCCGGTGCCGCCTCGATCGTGATACTCGAGCTGGTGTGTTCCGCCATCGCTGTGGCTCCTCCAGATGCGGTCCGGACAAAGAGGGGTGTTTCTCAACGTTCCTGAGGTTCTACCTGCGGATGCAGCGTGAAGGCTACCGCGTGACGGCAGCCCACCCATCGCCGGGAGCCCCAGGACGTCACCACTTCGGACATCACCACTCCAGAACCCACGGCTTTCCCGATCCCGCGAAGTGCCCGACGTTGACGCACTCGGTCGCCCCAAGGCGCATCCGCCGCACCAGCGGCTGGTGAACGTGCCCGAAGAGGGAGTACCGCGGACGGGTCTTCCGGATCGCGTCCAGCAGCGCCCGGCTCCCCCGTTCGAAGCGTCGCGCCACCGTGTCGTAGACGAGCTCGGGGACCTCCGGCGGGATGTGCGTGCACAGGACGTCCACCTCGCCGAGGGCCTCGATCTTGGCCGCGTACTCCTCGTCGCTGATCTCGTACGGCGTCCGCATCGGCGAGCGCAGGCCCCCGCCCACGAAGCCGAAGGTCCAGCCGCCGATCTCGACGCGCTGCCCGTCGAGCACGGTGGTGCCGGGGCCGGCGTACTCGGACCACAGGGTCGGCATGTCGACATTGCCGTACGTGGCGTAGGTCGGCGTGGGAAAGGCGGCGAACAGCTCCGCGTACTGCTTGCGTATGGCCTTCTCGATGGCCGAGCCGCGGTCGACTCCCGCCCAGAGCCGGTTGCCGAACTCGCGCGCCTCCTCGTAGCGGCGGGCGGTGCGCAACTCGACGATGCGGTCCGCGTTCTCGGTGCCGAACAGGTCGGGGAAGATGCCGCGCGAGTGATCGGCGTAGTCGAGGAAGAGGACGAGGTCGCCGAGACAGATCAGGGCGTCCGCGCCGCTGCCGGCTCTGGCCAGGTCACGGGCGTTGCCATGCACGTCGCTGACGACGTGGATCCGCGTGCTGGGGGTGCCGCCTGAAGTGCCTGCCATGGCGATCAAGGGTAAGCGCGTGAAGCAGAGGTGTGTAGACAAGGTGTGCAGACGTGGCCGGACCTGCGGTGACTTCGCAGGGCGTCCCATACTCGATTACGCTCGTTCGGGAAAGGTCCGGACGCGTGACGCCGTTGTGACGCGGGGAACATCTCCCCCGGGCCCCTGTCGTAGAAGTGGTACCGACGGGTAACCTCCGGGCAGTCCCGTGTACTCAGGGTTTCAACAACTGAATCCCCGAGTGCCCGCCCGAGCCTTGGACCGCTCCGTCGCAACACACGAGGTCGTGGCGTCGGCGCCCTATGAGGAGCAGCAGTCTTGCGCGAGTTCAGCCTTCCGGCTTTGTACGAGGTCCCTGCGGACGGCAATCTGACCGACATCGTCCGCAGAAACGCCGCGCAGCATCCGGATGTCGCGGTCATCGCCCGCAAGGTGGGCGGCAGTTGGACGGATGTCACCGCCACCGCGTTCTTCGCCGAGGTGCAGGCCGCCGCCAAGGGCCTGATCGCGTCGGGTGTGCAGCCCGGCGACCGGGTCGGCCTGATGTCCCGTACGCGCTACGAGTGGACGTTGCTGGACTTCGCGATCTGGAGCGCGGGCGCGGTCACCGTGCCCGTGTACGAGACGAGTTCGCCGGAGCAGGTGCAGTGGATCCTCGGTGACTCGGGCGCGACCGCCTGCATCGTGGAGATGGACAGCCATGCCGCGTCCGTCGAGTCGGTGCGCGACCGGCTGCCTGAGCTGAAGCACGTCTGGCAGATCGAGGGCGGCGGTATCGAGGAGTTGGGCCGCGCGGGCAAGGCCGTCTCCGACGAGACGGTCGAGGAGCGCAGCTCGCGCGCCAAGGCGGACGACCCGGCGACCATCGTCTACACCTCCGGAACCACCGGCCGCCCCAAGGGCTGCGTCCTCACCCACCGCAGCTTCTTCGCGGAGTGCGGCAACATCGTGGAGCGACTGCGCCCCCTGTTCCGTACGGGCGAGTGCTCGGTCCTCCTCTTCCTGCCGCTGGCCCATGTCTTCGGGCGGCTGGTGCAGGTCGCGCCGATGATGGCGCCGATCAAGCTGGGCTGCGTCCCGGACATCAAGAACCTCACCGATGAACTGGCCTCGTTCCGGCCGACGTTGATCCTCGGTGTGCCGCGGGTCTTCGAGAAGGTCTACAACTCCGCGCGGGCCAAGGCGCAGGCGGACGGCAAGGGCAAGATCTTCGACAAGGCGTCGGACACGGCGATCGCGTACAGCAAGGCTCTGGACACGCCGTCGGGCCCGTCGCTCGGTCTGAAGATCAAGCACAAGACGTTCGACAAGCTCGTCTACAGCAAGCTGCGGGCCGTCCTCGGCGGCAAGGGCGAGTACGCGATCTCCGGCGGCGCCCCGCTGGGCGAGCGGCTCGGGCACTTCTTCCGCGGCATCGGCTTCACGGTCCTGGAGGGCTACGGACTGACCGAGTCCTGCGCGGCCACGGCCTTCAACCCCTGGGACCGGCAGAAGATCGGCACGGTCGGCCAGCCGCTGCCCGGCTCCGTGATCCGGATAGCGGACGACGGCGAGGTGCTGCTGCACGGCGAGCACCTGTTCAAGGGGTACTGGAACAACGAGGGCGCCACCGAGGAGGCGCTGGCCGACGGCTGGTTCCACACCGGCGACATCGGCACGCTCGACGAGGACGGCTACCTCAGGATCACCGGCCGCAAGAAGGAGATCATCGTCACCGCGGGCGGCAAGAACGTCGCTCCGGCCGTGATCGAGGATCGTATCCGCGCGCACGCGCTGGTCGCGGAGTGCATGGTCGTCGGCGACGGCCGCCCGTTCGTGGGCGCGCTGATCACCATCGACGAAGAATTCCTGGGGCGCTGGTGCGCCGACCACGGCAAGCCGGAGGGTTCCACCGCAGCGTCGCTGTGCGAGGACGCGGACCTGCTGGCCGCGATCCAGTCGGCGGTCGACGACGGCAACGCCGCGGTGTCGAAGGCGGAATCGGTGCGGAAGTTCCGCATTCTGTCCTCCCAGTTCACGGAGGATTCGGGCCACCTGACGCCGTCCCTGAAGCTCAAGCGCAACGTGGTGGCGAAGGACTACGCGGACGAGATCGAGGCGCTCTACCAGAAGTAGCCCACCCCGGTCGTACGACGGCTCATGGCGCGGTGTCCTCGGCGAGGACCCGCGCCATCGTGCGTTCGGCGAGCGCGGTGATCGTCACGAGCGGGTTCACACCGATCGAGCCGGGCACGAGCGAGCCGTCCGTGACGTACAGCTTCGAATAGCCCTTCACCCGGCCGTAGTTGTCGGTCGCCCTGCCCAGCACACAGCCGCCGAGCGGGTGGTACGTGAAGTCGTCGGCGAAGATCTTGCTGGGCGAGCCGAACAGGTCGTACCGGTAGATCGTCGAGTTCGCCGAGTTGATCCGGTCGAAGAGCTTCTTGGCCATGGAGACGGAGACCGCGCTCTGGGCGGCCGTCCAGCCGAGCCGCACCCCGCCGGTGCCGCTGTCGTACGAGAACGACGCCCGCTGCGGGTTCTTGGTGAGCGCCAGATAGAGGCTGACCCAGTGCTCGAGGCCCGTGGGCAGCGGGGCGATCTCGGCGAAGACGGGGTTGGCGGTGTTGGCCCAGTCGTCGATGGCCATGACGGGCATGGTGGACTGGTTGGCCCCGACGGTGTCCCACAGGTGGTTGGCCCGCCCGAGCATCACGTTCCCGTTGGTTCCCCAGCCGCTGCCGACGCTCGCGTCCAGGGCGGGAAGCGTCCCCGTCTCCCGCGCGCGAACGAGGAGTTCGGTGGTGCCGAGGCTGCCGCCGCCGAGGAAGAGGTACGTACAGCCGTACTGCTTGGTCTCGACGACCTTGCCGGTGGCGTCGATACGGTCGACGGTCAGGACGTACGTGCCGTCGGCGGCCCGCTCGATCCCGCGCACCTTCTCCAGCGTGTGGATGGTCACGTTCCCCGTGCCCAGCGCCGAGGCCAGATACGTCTTGTCCAGGCTGCGCTTGCCGTGGTTGTTGCCGTAGATCACCTCCTGGCCGAGCGCCGACTTCGTCGCGGTACCGGCCGCCTCGCGCTGCATATGGCCGAAGTCGTAGACGCTCGGCACGAATGTGGTCCGCAGACCGGTGTTCTGCGCGTGCTTACGGGACACCCGCGTGAACCGGTACCACTCGGTCGACTCGAACCAGGCGGGGTCGACGGAGTTGACGCCGAGCACGGACCGGGCGCGCGGGAAGTACGTGCCGTACATCTCGTTCACGTCCACGGTGGGGAACTGCTCGGCGAAGTACGACCGGAGCGGAGTGACCGCCATGCCACCGTTGACGAGCGAGCCGCCGCCGACGCCCCGGCCGACGAACACGGACATGTTGGCGAAGCGCACGCGGTCCAGGACGCCGGGATACAGGCTGATGTCCCTGTTGACGACGTCCAGCCACAGGAAGGTGGCGAGCGGCGCCTCGGTGCGCGTGCGGAACCACATGGACCGCTGGTCGGGGGCGGCAGTGGAGCAGAAGACCTTGCCGTCGGGGCCCGGCGTGTTCCACAGCCGGCCCATCTCGAGGACGATCGTGCGGATGCCGGCCTGACCGAGGCGGAGGGCGGCGACGGCGCCGCCGTATCCGGAGCCGATCACGATGGCGGGAGCGTTGTCGACGGCGGCGGGTTCGGCGGCCGTCGCCGACTGCAGACCGATGCGGGTGAGACCGGACGCGGCGGCGGTCTGGAGGGCCACCATGCCCAGGACCTGACGTCTTGTCAGCTGATGCTGCATCAGTTTTACTGTCATGTGCGCAGCATGTGCGGATTATCCGGTTCCGCCTAGGGCTCGCGCTACAGCAGTGTCCGCAATTTCTCCGCCAGCAGATCCCAGCGCCACGTCTCCTCGACCCACTGCCGCCCCCGCTCCCCCATCCGACGGCGCAGCTCCGCGTCACCGAGCAGGGTGGTGATGCGGTCGGCCGCCGCCTCGGGGGAACCGCCGCGGACGACCCACCCCGTCTCGCCGTCCAGCACCGCGTCCGGCGCACCGCCGGAGTCGCCGGCGACGACCGGCAGGCCCGTCGCGGAGGCCTCCAGATAGACGATGCCCAGGCCCTCCACGTCGAGCCCGCCCCGGCGGGTCCGGCAGGGCATGGCGAAGACGTCGCCCGCGCCGAAGTGGGCGGGCAGTTCGGCCCAGGGAACGGGGCCGGTGAAGTGCACGGAGTCGGCGACCCCGGTCTCGTACGCGAGCTTGCGCAGCTCCTTCTCGTACGGGCCGCCGCCGACGATCAGCAGGACGGCGTCCGGCTCCTTCGCGAGGATGCGCGGCATGGCGAGGATGAGCGTGTCCTGCCCCTTGCGCCGGACGAGCCGCGAGACGCAGACGACGACCGGGCGGTCGGTGAGGCCGAGGCGGGCCCGTACGGCGTCTCCGCCCGAACCCGGGTGGAAGGTCTTCTCGTCGACACCGGGCGGCAGTTGGACCATACGGCCCGCCGCGTCGGGCGTCAGCGCGGCAGCGATCCGAGACCGCGTGTACTCGCCGAGGTAGGTGATCGTGTCCGTGGACTCGCCGATACGGCGCAGGAGTTGGCGTGACGCAGGCAGCTGGGCCCAGCCCGCCTCGTGGCCGTGCGTGGTGGCGACGAGGCGCTCGGCACCGGCCTTCCGGAGCGCGGGCGCCATCAGGCCGAGCGGGGCCGCCGCGCCGAACCACACCGATGTGCAGCCGTGTCCGCGCAGCAGCCCTGCCGCCCGCCGGGTGACGGCCGGCGTCGGCAGCAGCATCGTCGTGCGGTCGCGTACGACGGTGAAGGGCTGCTCGGCGTCGAAGGCGGCGGTTGCCTCGATGCCGGCGCGTCCGCGCTTCCAGGTGGACGCGTAGACGATGAGCTGGTCGGGGTCCAGGCGTAGCGCCATGTTGTGGAGGAAGGCCTGGATGCCGCCGGGTCTGGGCGGGAAGTCGTTGGTGACGATGAGGGTCTTGTGCATCGGTTCCGACAGTAGCGGGTTGCCATCCGGCGGTTGAGCAGGGGCGCCTACGGGGAGGGGGGTCGGTTCGCAGGCGTGCGCGGGTGCGTCGTGGCTGGTCGCGCAGTTCCCCGCGCCCCTAAAGGGGCGCGACCGGAGCCGCCAGCTACAACAACCCGCACTTGCCCCACGGCCCTGGCCACCGACCACCTAAGGGGCGCGGGGAACTGCGCGACAAGCCACAACGCACCCGCAGCCGCGACACAACGCGTCACCCCCACCCCCTGGCGGGGGCCTTGGGGCTGCGCCCCAAGTTTCGGGAAGGGGCGGGCTGGGGGAAAGAAACCCCGCCGCCGAAAACACGTCATCATGGCCATGGACGGGATCCCCACGAACAGAACTGGGCGGCCATGGCACACGCGAGGGCGACAAGCACGTACGGGCTGCTCGCGGTCTGGACCCTCACCAGAATCCTGCTGCTCATCTTCGTCTTCAAGGTGATCGTGTTCCCGGGCCCGGACGTCACCACCGACGTCGAGGGGATCTACCAGGGCTGGTACGTCACCCTCCGCGACGGCACCTTCCCGCTCAGCGACGTGGCCTGGCAGTACCCACCCGCCGCCGCCCTCCCCATCCTCTCCCCCGCCCTGCTGCCCTTCCTCGACTACGCCTCGGCGTTCTTCGTCCTCGTCTGCCTCACCGACGCCTGCGTCCTCGCCCTGCTCCAGTACGCGGGCCGCCGCGACAACCACAGCCCCCGCGGCGCCTGGGTGTGGACCCTCGGCGTCCCCCTCCTCGGCCCGACGGTCTACGCCCGCTACGACGTGATGGTGACAGCCGTCGCCGTGGCGGCGCTCCTCGCGGGCCTGCGCCGACCACGGCTACTCGGCACCCTCGCGGCCTTCGGCGCGCTCCTGAAGGTATGGCCCGCGCTACTGCTCGTGGGCACCACGAAGCGGAAGCCCTGGGCCGCCGCGGCGGTGACGGCCGTGGCGATCATGCTCGCCTTCACCGTGACGATGCCCGGCGCGTTCGCGTTCCTGACCGCCCAGCGCGACCGCGGCACCGAGGTCGAGTCCCTCGGCGCCCTGGTCTTCCACGTAGCCCGGCACTTCGGCTGGGAGGGCGAGGTGCTGCTCAACTACGGCTCCATGGAGTTCGTCGGCCCGTACGTCGGCGTCGTCAGCACCGCCGCTCTCATGCTGACCCTGCTCGCCTTCGGCTGGCTCCTGCTGTGGCGCCTGCGCGCCAGGCGCTTCGCGCCGCACACCCTCTCCGACGCCGCGTTCGTGGCCGTACTCCTGTTCACGGTCACCAGCCGGGTGATCAGCCCGCAGTACCTGGTGTGGCTGATCGGCCTCGCCGCCGTCTGCCTGCTGTTCCGCGAGAGCCGGATGACCCTGCCGACCGTCCTGCTCCTCGCGGCGGCGTTCCTGACGGTCCTGGAGTTCCCCCTCTGGTTCGGCCATGTCGTGGCCAGCGACGCCCTGGGCGTCACCGTCCTCTTCCTCCGCAACGGCCTGCTGGTCGCCGCGACGACCATCGCGGCGGTACGCCTGTGGCGCGACACAGTGCCGCACGCGCCCCCGGCTCCCGAGCCCGGCCAGGCGCCCCCGCCCCGGACCGAGCAGCTGACTCAGCCGAGTTGAGAGGCGAGATACGCCCGCCACTGCTCGGTGAACTTCTCCGGGGTCGTCTCCAGCACCTCCCGCATCGCGGCCTCCACCGCACCCTCGCGCGAACCGTGCGCACCCACCGCGCGGTAGAACTCGCCGAGGCGGACCTCGCCCCACCGTTCGGCGATCAGCCGGCAGGCCATCCAGCCGGCTTCGTACGCCTCCGCCAGCCCGCCCGCCTCCCCGCCGAACTCGAAATCCTTGTCGGCCGGGAGCCCGCCGGGGGCCCGCCCGTCGCGCACCGCGTCGCGCAGTTCGGGGGCTATCTGTACGGGGGTGCGGCCGGTGCCGCGGTAGCCGACCCAGTCCGCGTAGCCCTCGGAGAGCCACAGGGGCGTGGCCGCCGTGGTCTGGGCGCGGGTGGCGACATGGGTGGTCTCGTGGGTGAGGACGACCTGGCGGCCGAAGTCGCCGAGGACGGCGTACGCGTCGGGGTTGACCACGATCCGGTCCGCGGGCGCCTTCGCCGCGCCTCCCGCCTCGCCGGTGGTGACCGCCGCTATCCCCCGGTATCCGGACGCGGGCGCCCCGAGCAGCTGAGCCATCTCGTCCAGTGACTTCGGTACGAGGACGACGACCCGTCCCGACCATTCCTCGCCCCACGCCTCCTGGACCGCCGGCACCGCGCGGTCGGCCAGCTTGGCGTACCCGCGCAGGGCCCTGGCCGTCTGCCCGACGCCGAGGACGAGGCTGTGCTCCCCGCGTACGACCTCGACGGCGCCCTGCTCCCACAGCTGTTCGCTGGCGTCCTCGGCGGGCCGGTCGGCGGCGATGTACCAGTGGCCGTCTTCGCGTCTCAGGCTCAGGGTGCGGGCGGCGACGAGGGGTGCCTTGTCGTAGCCGGCTATGCGGTAGCTGAGGTCAGCTTCGGCGGTGGCGCGGTCACCGTCGCGGTGGAAGCCGGTCACGCGGTAGGACCAGGACTCCAGCGGCAGGGCCCGTAGCCGCTCGAACTCGGTGCGGGCGGCGGCCGGTTCACGGCTGGGCGCCCAAGTGGCGACGTACGCGCTCCCGTTGCCGTCGAGCACCGCCTGAGCCCGCCGGTCGAGCAGCCGCTGGGCGTCCGTGGCGGCGGGGTCGGGGGCCGTCGAGCCGCAGGCCACCAGACCAGCCAGCAACAGCCCGATCATCCACCACGGCACATGCGTACGACCAGCCACAAGTCCTGATCGTACGGGCCGTCGCCGCTGGGGTCAGGGGCGCGTCACGGACGAGATCGGCATCATGCCGACGGGGTCGTAACGGACTGGAGCGCCGGGGTAGGGCGCGTGGATCACCTGGCCGTTGCCCATGTACATCCCGATATGGCTGGCGTCGCTGCGGTAGGTGACCAGGTCGCCGGGCCGCGCCTGCGAGAGCGGCACCCGCTGGCCGGCGTGCGCCTGGGCCTGTGAGGTGCGCGGCAGACCGACGCCGGCCTGCGCGTACGACCACTGCATGAGGCCCGAACAGTCGAAGCCGGTGGGCCCGTTGGCGCCCCAGACGTAGGGGCGGCCGACGGCCGAGCGGGCCGCGGCGACGGCGGCTGCCGCGCGCGCGGAGGGCGGGACGGCGCCGCCGAGGTCGGGGAGGCGGCCGGAGCGGGAGGCGCGGTCGTAGGCGGCGCGCTCCTCGTCCGGCATCGCGTTCAGGAGCTGCCGCGCCTCGGTGAGCTTCTGCTCGACGGCGCGTTTGTAGCGGGTGACGGCCACGCGGCTCTTCTGCAGCTCGGCGAGGTCGCTGGTGGCTTCCTTGCGTTCCTGCGAGAGCTGCCTCATGGCGCTCCGTAGATCCTTCAGGGCTCCGGCCTGACGGACGCCGATCCGGTCGAGTACGGCCGCCTTGTCGAGGTAGTCGTCGGGGTCCGCGGAGAGCATCAGCGCCAGGGAGGGGTCGAGGCCGCCCGAGCGGTACTCGGCTCCGGCGAGCGAACCGAGCGCGTCCCGCATGGTGTTGATGCGGTCCTGCTGGCGGGCGATCCGGTCCTGGGCGGTGGTCACCTTCTCGCGCAGGGCGTCCGCGCGCTCACCGGCCTTGTTGTGCGCCTCGGTGGCCCGCTCGGCCTCCGCGTACAGCCGGTCCACCTCGGCGCGTGCGTCGTCCTGGGGCGCGGCCGGTGCGGGCGGTGTGGCGCCGGCCGGGACGAGACCGAGGGCCGCTGCCGCGGCGGACAGTACGCAAACGGTGGCGCTGCGGGCGCCCCGGTCGAGACCGGATGGTGCAGGACGGCGATGAGAACCCACGGAAAACCGCTCTCCCTTCCGCTGACGAACCCCCTGAGTCGGGGGAAGCGCGCCAGACAGTAGCCGCGCGACTACGCAACGAACAAAGCCCTGGGCGTGCACACACCGTGACGTCCCGCCTCAGACGCAGGTCACCGGCGGGACGTACGGCCGCCGGGGAGCGACGGAATTCCCCCGTTCGGCCGGGCGCGACCCACCAGAGGGCTCAGCTCAGGTGGCGCTCGAAGAACGCCATCGTCCGGTCCATCGAGTCCGGCCAGCGCGGCGCGAAGGTGTGCCCTTCGCCCGCGTACTTCACGAACTCGACGCTCTTGCCCGCCGCTTCGAAGTCGGCGACCACCCGCTCCGACCAGGCGATCGGGCAGGTGTCGTCGGCGGTGCCGTGGTGGATCAGCAGCGGCTCGGTCACGCGGTCGACGTAGGTGAGCGGCGAGACCTGCTTCCAGAACTCCGGGTTCTCCTTGGGGGTGCCGTGCTTCGCCTCGATCTCGGCGACGATCGGATCGCCGTTACGGCGCTGGAAGTGGTCGATGTTCTCGGCCGGACGCGAGCTCACGGGCGCGAAGACCACCGCGGCGTCGAAGAGGCCGGGTGCCACCACCAGCGTGTTGTAGACGACGCCGCCGCCCATCGACCGCCCGAGCAGGCCGATCCGCTCTCCGTCGATCTCCGGCCGGCCGGACGAGCGCAGCGCCATGGCGGCGCCGATGACGTCCTCGGTGTAGCCGAGGCGGAGGTTCACGTCGTTGTCGGCGTCGCGGTCGGAGTCCGCGTGGTTGCGGTAGTCGGTGTGCAGCACCACGTAGCCGTTACGGGCGAGGAGGTCCTGTTCGCGGGCGAGGCCGCGGCCGGTGGTGTAGATGGCCGGGTCGATGTAGCCGTGGGCCAGCACCAGCGCCGGGAACGGGCCCTTGCCCCGGGGGATGTTCATCAGGCCCGAGATGGTGAGCCCGTTCGCCTCGTACGTGACCGTGTAGCTGGTGTAGGCGTCGGTCCGGGCGCGTACGGCGCCGAGCCGCAGGTCCGAGCCCGAGTGCTTGCGCGCGATCAGGCCCGGGATCGACACCGGGTTGGCCGGCGAAGGGCTCGGACTGGGCGTCGCAGCAGGGGACTTGGTCGCCGCGCGGGACGACGCCGGTGGATTCGTACGCCCGGCATCGTCGCCGTCTTCGCTTCCGGTGCAGCCGACCGCCGCCACCAGGGCCAGTGCCAGGCCGGCGGCGATACGGGCCATGCCCACTATCCGCATGCGGCCCAGTATCGCCCGAGCCGCGAGGGAACTCAGATGCGTACGCCGAACTGGAAGGTGCCGATGGTGCTCATCGACTCGAAGCGGACGACGGTGCCCGGCTTCGGCGCGTGGATGATCGTGCCGTTGCCCGCGTACAGGCCGACGTGCCCGAGGTTGTTGAAGAACACCAGGTCGCCGGGTGCGAGCTCGCCGCGGCCGATCTTCGTGCCGTCGTTGTGCTGCGTGTACGTGGTCCGGGTGATCGACACCCCGGCCTGGGCGTAGGCCCACTGGGTGAGCCCGGAGCAGTCGTAGGAGTTGGGGCCGCTGCCACCGGAGACGTACGGCTTGCCGAGCTGGGTCTCGGCGGCGGCGAGGGCGGCGGCACCGCGGCCGGAGGCGGGCTTCTCGTTGCCGAGGTCGACGCGGTCACCGGCGGAGCGGCTGGCGCGCTGCTCCTCGGCGGCGAGCGCCGCCTTCTCCTTGGCAGTCAGGGTGTTGAGCAGCTTCTGCGCATCGGCGAGCTTGCTCTGGATTTCCTTCTTCTTCCCGGCGAGGGTCTCGCGGGTGTCGGCGAGGTCCTTGAGCTTCTCGGCGGCTTCCTGGCGCTGCTGGGCGAGCGTGCGCTGCTTCTCCTGGACCTTCTTGAGCGTCTCGACCTGCTGAGCGCTCATCTGGTCCATCGTGGACGCTTTGTCGAGATAGGTGTCCGGGTCGGAGGACAGGAACAGCTGCACCGAGGGGTCGATGCCGCCCGAGCGGTACTGGGAGCTGGCCATCAGGCCGAGGCCGTCCCGGAGGTCGTTGAGATCGCCCTGGCCGCGTGCGACCTGGTCCTGGAGGGTGTCGATCTCTTTCTCGAGCTTGTCCTGCTTCTCCTTGGCCCCGTTGTACTTGTCGGTGGCCAGCTCCGACTCGTGGTAGAGCTTGTCGACCTTGGCCTTGACCTCGTCCTTGCTCGGCTTCTCGCCGGGCGCGGCATTGGCCGCCTGTGAGGTGAGGGCCACGGCGGCAGCGGCGGCGGTGGTGAGCACGGTCACGCGGGTGCGGCTCGGCTGCTTAGGTCGACGGTGGGACGCCACGTGGGCGAGCTCCTTCATTACCTCAGCCGCCACCGAGAACACCGGTTGGCGGGGCCCCTCCACCGTCGCTCCCGATAAGCGATCACCCGAGTGGAGGTTCGAGGCCAGACCTTAGTGATCCTCCTGTGATCAGATCAAATCCTTGCAGGAAAAATCTCGGCTACCGAGCGTTTTCTTTACACCGAACTCACATGCGGTCATGCACGCTTGACATTACGTTGCGTGAAGACCATGCCAATTCGGGCAAGCGGCACAGAGGTTGCGGTTGGGATCTATGGTCCTCATGGGGCGTATGCCGCAGAAGCTCCGCCCTGCCGGAGACGGCCGATCGCCTTCCCTGTACGTGCCTGGCTCAACCCCGCGAGAATCGCTTGAGCAGCACCGCGGAAGCCACCGGCCGCGCGCCCGCCTTGGCCACTCCGTCGGCCACCTCGCGGTCGGTCGAGGCGACGATGACGGGCCGGCCTGGCGGCTCGGCGCGCACCAGCTGGCGGATCAACTCATCGGCGGTGACGCCCGCTTTGGAGAACAGCACCCGCACCCCGCGGGGCGGCGCGAGCAGTACCGGCGCGGCCAGTTCGGCCCCGTCGAAGACGCAGGTGACTTCGGCGCCGGTCTGCGCGGCGAGCTGCGAGAGCTGGCCGAGGAGGCGCAACCGCTGCTTCTCCAGGGGCATTTGGGGATAGCCGGTCTTGGTGACGTTGTAGCCGTCGACGACCAGATGCGCTTGCGGCAGCGCGAGCAACTGGTCGAGGATCGCGGGGTCGTTGTCGGACAGTGCGCGGGCGGCGATGTCCTTCGGGGTCATCCGTCCCGGTTCGTCCGCGTCCACGGTCTCGGCGGGCCGCATCGACACGGGCGGCAGGGCCAGCTCGCGCCGCAGCCCCTGTGCCGCGTCGAGCACGGTGTCGAGCAGCAGTCGTACGCGCATGTCCTCGACGCTGCGGCCCTCCCGCGCCGCTCTGCGGGCGGCCTCCAAGGCGGCCTCGGTCTCCCCGAGCCGTGCCTTCAGCCGCCGGCTCTCGCTCTCGGCGGCCGACACCTGGGCCTGTCCTTCGGCGCGTACGGCCTCGATCTCGCCCCGTGCCTTGCGCAGGGCGGCCTCGCCGCGCTTGACGTCGCTGAGGGCCGAGCGCAGCTTGCGATGCAGCGACTCGGCCTCCTTCTTCGCCGACTCCAGCTCCGTACGCAGCCGTTCGGTCTCGGCCTTGGTCTGGCCGCGGGCCTCGGCGAGTTCCTGGCGCAGCCGCTCCAGCTCGGCGCGGTTCTCCTCGTCGGCGCGCTCGGCGTCCGCCCGCTGAGCCTCCTCACCGGCGGCGGTCACCAGCTTCACCCAGCCCGTGGGCCGCAGCACATAGGCGGCGGCCGCCACGTCGAGAGGGTCCGCGGCCGGGGGCGGCGAGCCCGAGTCGAGGGCCCCGCAGAGCTCCGGCTGGGTCTCTCTGAACCGCTCGCCGATCCGCTGCCGGAAGAGCGGGTCGGTCTCCAGGGCCGCCGCCATGGCGTTGCCGGCGAACTTGGCGCGGCGGGTCGGGGTGAAGCGGGCGTACTGCCGCAGCTGAGTGGGCAGCTCGGCGACCGTCAGCCCGCCGAAGCCGTCCGAGACGATCTGTACGACCCTGCGGCGCACTCCGTCGGGCATCGGGCGGTCGAGCACCTCAGCGGCGCCGTCGGCCGGCTCCCCGCCTGTGGTCTCCACCATCGGTCACCCCAATACCTCGACGGGGCCCGCTCCCTCAGGAGCCGGCGCCCGGCCTGTCCACGAGTTCCACCTGATCCACCGCGTTGCACCAGCGGCAGCGCACCGACTCGATGGTCTCACTGACCACCTCCTGCTCCTCGACCTTCGGCTCACCGGCCAGATCGAGGTGCACGTACTCCACGACCTTCGACGAACGGGTCACGTCGAAGCGCGTGAGATTGCCGCAGAGCGTGCAGCGCCACCGGGTCTCGGCGGTCGGCAGGGGAACCGTCATCGTCGCAGTCGCTCTCTTTCATCGGTCTCGTGCTGTTCTTCTTGCGCGCCGGGCGGCGCCGGAGCGTGTTGGCTCGTAACCCTACGGCCTGGCGTGTAGTCGACGCCCGTCACCGGGGAACGGCGAGGCACTCTGTGCTGTCTGGTCCGGTTACGTCATGATCTGGCCATGATCGGCAACTGGGGTGCGAGTCTCGTCCGGGCGGCCCGGAGTCAGTCCGCACCGGTGACCCACTCACTGATCACCCTGTGCTGTCTGATCTTCCTGTTCGGCCCGGCGTCGGGGCTCAACCCCGTGTATGGCACCGGTGACGAGCTCCTTTCCGCGCAGCGGGCCTATTTCGAGCGCTGGGGTGTCGTGCCCGTCGAGCTGTTCCGCGGGGAGGCGCGCGCCGTCCTCACCCCGGCCACGGCGCTGTTCGTGCACGGCAGCTGGCTGCATCTCCTCGGCAACATGCTCTTCCTCTTCGTCTTCGGTGCGATGGCCGAGGAACGGATGGGCCACCTCGGGTACGCCCTCTTCTACCTGGGCTGCGGCTGCCTCGCCCTGCTCGGCTACGCGGCCGCCCACGCCGACTCCGGACAGTCCCTGGTCGGCGCCTCCGGGGCGATCTCCGCGGTCCTCGGCGCGTTCCTTTACCTGTTCCCCAAAGCCCGCGTGACCAGTCTCTTCCCGTTCTTGTTCTTCCTGCCGCTGCGGTTCCCGGCCTGGGTGGTCCTGCCGTTCTGGGTGGCCCTGCAGTGGCTGGCGGCGACCCGTGAGACCAGGGGTCCGGGGGTCGCCTATCTGGCCCACCTCCTGGGCTTTTCCTTCGGCTTCCTCTACGCGTGGGTGCGTCAGGGCCGTACGGCTAAAGTGAAATCCCCAGCGACGGCCACCGAGGGAGAAAACCAGCCGTGATCACCGCGATCGTGCTCATCAAGACCAGCGTGGACCGCATCCCCGAGATCGCCGAGTCGATCGCGGCGCTGGACTCCGTCAGCGAGGTCTTCTCCGTGACCGGTACGTACGACCTGATCGCCATGGTCCGGGTGAAGGCCCACGACGATCTGGCGGACATCATCCCCGGGCAGATCAGCAAGATTCCTGGGGTGGAGGCCACGGACACGCATGTGGCGTTCCGTACGTACTCGCAGCACGACCTCGAGGCGGCGTTCTCCATCGGCCTCGACCACTGACGGTCCGGCGAAGCCGATGGCCACGGACGGTCCGATAAAGCCCGGGATGAAGAGTTCTTCATCTTGGGCTCATGCTTCTAGCCGTGTTCCGGCCGCAGGGTTACGGGCATGGCTTTCTCTCGTCGAATGGCGGCGCTGTCCGCCGTTGTATTGATCCCGCTGGGTATCGCCGCGACCAGCTTCGCGCTGGCCGACAATCCCGAATCGCCCAAGGTCCCTGCCACCGTGGAGGTGGACAGCGGCACCCCCTCGCCCACCATCTCACCCGGTTCCAAGGGCGCCTCCCCCACTCCCAAGCCCTCGCCGACGCCCAGCGACGAGGTCGTACGGCCTCCGGTGACCGACAGCCCCACGGGGGACGACGATGACGACGACAGCGGCCAGGGCGACGCCGACGACGGCCCCGGTGACGACGGACCCGGTGACAACTGATCATGGGTACCGGCGGATCACCGCCCGGTTCCGGATCCTCCTCTGGCTGCTGCTCATGATGGCCGTCGGGCTTGTCTCGGTGGCCACCACCACCCGCTACCTGCTGCTGCAGGACGTCGACAAGCGGATCAACCGCCTGCTCACGCAGGAGACCGCCGAGTTCGTCAACTTCGAGGAGCGCGGCGGGGATCCGCAGACGGGCCGGGCGTTCACGGATCCTGCCGAGGTGCTGTATGCCTTCCTGGAACGGCAGTTCCCCGACCCTGACGAAGAGCTCATCGGCCTGGAGCGCGTGCCGGGCGAACCCGACCCGCGGAAGATTCTCCAACAGCACGACGTGCCCGGCACGCAGCCTCTGATCGAGGACAACCACGCCCTGCGCCAGATCTTCCGTTCTGCCGCCTCCTCGGGCGTGCTGCACCGGGCGGAGGGTGAGGTCCGCTGGGCCAAGGTCTCCGTGGCGCAGCGGGGCGCGAGTCCGAGCGCCGCGTTCGTGGTGGCCATCCATCCCCAGGCCGAGCAGGAACGCGTGAACCATGAGTTCCGTATCCTGCTCGGCATCTCAGGGGGCGCTCTGCTGCTGACCATCGGCATCGGCTGGGGGGTCGCCGGGCGGATCCTCAAGCCGGTGCGGCTGGTGCGCATCACGGCCGCGGAGCTCACCGAGCAGGACCTCACCCGCCGGATCCCGGTGCGCGGCAGCGACGACATCGCCGCCCTGGCCGAGACGTTCAACGCGATGCTCGACCGGCTGGAGCGGGCCTTCACCGCCCAGCGCGAGTTCGTCGACGACGCCGGACACGAGCTGCGCACCCCGATCACCATCGTGCGCGGCCACCTGGAAGTGATGGGTGACGATCCTGCCGACCGCGAGGAGACCATCCGGCTCGTCGCCGACGAGCTGGACCGGATGAGCCGCATCGTCGAGGACCTGCTCCTGCTCGCCAAGACGGAGCGGCCTGACTTCGTGGTACCGGAGCCGGTGCAGGTCGCGGAGCTCACCGCCGATGTCTTCGTCAACGCGCGCACCCTCGGGGATCGCGACTGGCAGCTGGCCGAAGTCGCCGACGTAGAGGCCGAGTTGGACTTCCAGCGGATCACGCAGGCCATGGTCCAGCTGGCGCAGAACGCCGTGCAGCACACCACGCCCGGCCAGACCATCCGTATCGGCTCCCGCGTCGACGGCCCGACTCTGGAGTTGTACGTCGCCGACTCCGGGCCCGGTGTCCAGGAGCAGGACGCCGAGATCATCTTCGAGCGCTTCCGGCGGGGAAGCTTCAGGCGCGGTGCCCGTGGCTCCGGCGCCGGACTCGGATTGTCGATCGTCAAGGCGATCGCGGAGGGGCATCGGGGCCGCGTACGGCTGGATGACACACCCGGCGGCGGTGCCACCTTCACCCTCGTTCTGACCGAATCCCAGGTACTGGAAGGCAGCCCCACGTGAACCGCATCCTCATAGTCGAGGACGAGGAACGCATCGCTTCTTTCGTCGACAAAGGCCTGCGCGCCAACGGCTTCACCACGACCGTCGTCTCGGACGGCGACGACGGCTTCGAGTACGCCCTGACCGGCGGCTTCGACCTGATGGTGCTGGACCTCAACCTGCCAGGACGGGACGGCTTCACCATCCTGCGCGAACTGCGCGAGGCCCGCGTGACGACCCCCGTGATCGTGCTGACCGCGCGGGATTCCGTACGGGACACGGTGGCCGGCCTGGAAGGCGGCGCCGACGACTGGATGACCAAGCCGTTCCGCTTCGAGGAGCTGCTCGCCAGGGTCCGACTCAGGCTGCGTACGGCCGCCAGGGCGCCCGAGGTGACGGTCCTCAAGTCGGGTTCGCTGAGCCTGGACCTGCGCACCCGCCGTGCCCGGGCAGGGGAGCAGACCGTGGATCTGACGGCCCGTGAGTTCGTCCTGCTGGAGCTGTTCCTGCGGCATCCGGGGCAGGTGCTGTCCCGGGAACAGATCCTGTCCCACGTATGGGGCTACGACTTCGACCCCGGCTCCAACATCGTGGACGTCTACGTACGCACGCTGCGCAAGAAGCTCGGCGCGGAGCGGGTGGAGACGGTCCGCGGGATGGGGTACCGGCTGCCCACCGCGTGAAGCACCAACCGAAGCCCGGGCGAGAGCCCGGGCTCAAGGCTGCGCGAATGCCTGGGTGAAGTTCCTTTCATTTTCGGCTCATCGACGGCTCACCGCCCGAGTGAACCCTCGATGACGTGACATTGAACCTACGAGCAACCATTGCCCTGTGCGTGGCGCTGTCCCTGAGCACGCTGCTCGCGATGCCCATGAACTTCCCCGGGCTCGGCGCCGACGCGCGTTTCACACTCATCGTGTTCGTCCTGGCGACGGCCGCCTGGGTCGGAACGAAAATCGACGACACGTATATCGCGCTGGGCGCCGCACTGGCGCTCACGGTGACCGGCGTCATCAGCAACAACGCCTTGTTCGGCACCCTCGGCGACTCCACGGTGTGGCTGCTCATCTGCGCCTTCGTCATCGCGGCCGCGGTCACCCGGACCGGGCTCGCGGGGCGGGCGGCGGTGTTCCTGGTCAGCGGGGCCCGCACCGTGCGGCAGCTCGTACATCTGACGACGGCCGCGCTGGTCGTCACGGCGTTCGCGGTGCCCGCCACCTCGGGCCGGGCGGCGCTCGCCCTGCCCGTGTTCCTCGCCCTGGCCAAGGTCCTCGCCGACCGGAAGCGCCTGGTCGTGATGCTGGCGCTGCTGTTCCCGACCGTGATCCTGCTGTCGGCGGTGGCGACCCTGATCGGCGCCGGCGCGCATCTGATCACCGTGTCGGTGCTGCTGGACCAGACCGGGGAGCACATCGGCTTCACGCAGTGGCTGCTGCTGGGCCTGCCGCTGGCGGTGACGTCCTCCCACCTGGCCGCCGAACTGGTGCTCCTGACGACAACCCGGCGCGCGGACCGCCGCGGCCCGGTCCACATCACCGCCGAACAGATCCAGGAACACAGCGAGAGCCAGGTCACCGGCCCCTGGACGCAGGCCGAGAAGCGCTGCGCCCTGCTGCTCGCCACGGTCGTACTCCTGTGGTGCAGCGAGCCGCTGCACCGCCTGTCTCCCGCGATCGTCGCGCTGATCGGCGCGATCATCGCCGCCTCGCCCGCCCTCGGCACCGTACGCATGAAGGACGCGCTGAAGACCGTGCCCTGGGCCCTGCTGCTCTTCATGGCGGCGACCATGGCGATGGGCCTCGCGCTCGAGCACTCGGGAGCGGCGAAGTGGCTGGTCTCCGGGCTGCCGACGAATGAGCCCCCGGTGGTGTTCCTGGCGATCGTGATCGTCATCAGTACGGCGGCGCACCTGGTCCTGCAGTCCCGCTCGGCCCGCTCGTCCGTCCTGGTCCCGCTGGTGGCGGCCGCCGCCGTCGGCGTCGGCGTCAACCCGGTGTCGGCCGCGATCGCCTCCACCGCCGCCGCGGGCTTCTGCCACACGCTCCCCGCCTCCGCCAAGCCGGTCACGCTCTTCTCCCAGATCCCCGACGTGCCCACCTACACCCCGCGCGACCTCCTGCGGCTGTCCTCCTTCCTGGCGCCGCTGACCGCCGCGCTCGTCCTGCTCTTCGCCGTCGCGGTCTGGCCGCTGCTCGGCGTATCCGTCACCCGCTGATCCGTCACCTGTTCCCGCTAATCCGTCACCCGTTAAAGGAGCCCTCATGCTGACCCGTGTAGTCGTAGCCCCCAGTGGTTTCAAGGAGTCCCTGTCCGCGGAGGCCGCCGCCGACGCCATCGCGGCCGGCGTACGCCGTGTCCTGCCCGACGCCGAACTCGACCTCGTCCCGCTGGTGGACGGCGGCGAGGGCACGGCCGCCGCCCTGGCCGCCGCGACCGAGGGCCGGGTGATCACCCTGTCCGCCACCGGCCCCGTAGGGGAGATCCTCGGCACCCACTTCGCGCTGCTGGGCGGCGGGGACACCGCGGTGGTGGAGATGGCGGCGGTCGCCGGCCTCTCCCTGGTCCCGCGCGATCTACGCGACCCGGGCGCCACCACCACCTACGGCGTCGGCGAACTGATCGGCGCCGCCCTCGACATGGGCGTACGGCGCATCCTGGTCGGCTGCGGCGACTCGGGCACCTCGGACGGGGGCGCGGGCGCGCTCCAGGCACTCGGGGCCCGGCTGCTGGACGAGGACGGTCTCGAACTCGGCCCCGGCGGGCTGGAGTTGAACCGGCTCCACCGTATCGACCCGTCCGGTCTCGACGCCCGGCTGAAGGACGTGGAGCTGCTCGTCGCCTGCAACCCGTACAACGTGCTGTGCGGCGAGCGCGGCGTGGCCCGGGTCTTCGGCCCGCAGAAGGGCGCGACGCCCGAGCAGGTCGAGGAGCTGTCGGCGGCCCTGGAGAACTGGGCCTTCGTCCTCACCCGCGACGTGGCCGTCCCCGACACCGACCTCCGCAACGGCCCCGGCACCGGAGCCTCCGGCGGCCTGGGCGCCGGCCTCGCCGCCCTGGGCGCCCGGCTCCTACCCCGCTTCGAGGTCCTCCTCGAACGCCTCGACCTGGACGCCCGCCTGGCCCGCGCCGACCTGGTGATCACCGCCGAGGGCGCGCTGGACCTCCAGACGCCGCGCGGGAAGGTCCCGGCCGAGGTGGCCCGCCGCGCCAAGCAGTACGGACGGCCGGTCCTGGCCCTCGCGGGCACCCTCGGCGAGGGCGCCCACAACGTGCCGGGCGTGGACGCCTACCACGGGATCATGCCCTACCCGATGCCCCTGGCCGAGGCCATGGACCGAGCCACCGAACTCCTCACGGACGCCACCGAACGCGCCCTGCGGATGATCGCCCTCGGGGCCCGGCTACCGGTGGCTGACGGAGAGGTGCCCGCTCAGGCCGAGGTGTCGGGAACGCAACGCCCGTCCTCCGTACGGTAGTTCCACTTCGCGCCGTCCCGCACGAGCTCCTTCACGGCCTGCACGAACCGCTCCACGTGCTCGTCCGGCGTCCCCGCACCGAAGCTGACCCGGATCGCGTTGAGGGACTTCTCCCCGGGTGCGGCCTCGGGGGCCCCGCACTCGCCCTGCGACTGCGGGTCGCTCCCCAGCAGCGTGCGCACGAGCGGATGGGCGCAGAAGAGCCCGTCCCGTACGCCGATGCCGTACTCGGCGGAGAGCGCGGCGGCGAAGTGCGAGCTGTTCCACCCCTCGACGACGAAGGAGATGACGCCGACGCGGGGAGCGTCATCGCCGAACAGGGAGAGAACCCGCACCTCGGGCACGTCGGCGATGCCCTCCCGCACCCTGCAGATCAAGTACTGCTCGCGGGCCACAAGCGCATCGAACCCCGCCTCGCTGAGCGCCTTGCAGGCGGAGGCGACGGCGTAGGCGCCGATGACGTTGGGCGACCCGGCCTCGTGGCGGGCGGCACTGTCATGCCACTCCACATCGACGCCGCCGTCCGTACGCCGGGTCACCTTGCGGCTGGCCCCGCCGCCCGCAAGGTACGGCTCGGCCGCACGCAGCCAGTCGGAACGCCCCGCCAGCACGCCCGTCCCGAACGGCGCGTACAGCTTGTGCCCCGAGAAGGCGACCCAGTCCACGTCCAACTCCCTTACGGAGACCGGGTGATGAGGCGCCAGCTGCGCGGCGTCGAGCACGATCCGCGCACCGTGCGCATGCGCGGCCGCCGCAAGCTCCTGTACGGGCCACAGCTCGCCGGTGACGTTCGAGGCGCCGGTGACGCAGACGAGGGCCGGTCCCTGGGGCTCGCGTTCGGCGAGCGCGCGCTCGAGGGTGGCGACGGCCTGCGCGGGCGTGCGCGGCGCGTCGAGATACGTGACGCGGGCTTCCCGCCAGGGCAGCAGTGAGGCGTGGTGCTCGGTCTCGAAGACGTAGACCTGGCAGTCGGCGGGGAGGGCGGCGGCGAGCAGGTTCAGCGAGTCGGTGGTGGACCGGGTGAAGACGACCTGGTCCTCGTCGCGGCAGTCGAGGAACTCGGCGACGGTGTTCCGGGCGTTCTCGAACAGGTCCGTGGACAGCTGGGACAGGTAGCCGGCGCCGCGGTGCACGCTTCCGTAGTACGGCGCGTACGCGGCCACGTCGTCCCATACGCGCTGCAAGGCCGGGGCGCTGGCGGCGTAGTCGAGTGCGGCGTACGTGACTTCGCCGCCGGTTACGAGCGGGACGGTGACGTCCCGTCCCAGGACGGCCAACGGCTCGGCAACGGACTGCTCGGCGACGGCGGTGTTGGCAGACATGACACTCCCTCAAGACCAGGACCCCTGATCTGTGCGAGGGGTCCGCGCTTGTCGTAGGCCTTGCTGCCTACGACCTGGTCTTCACCCGGGGCACCCCGCCACGGACGGAGGGTTGCCGGACAGCCGGCCGGGGCCTTTTGGCTGTCACTCATGACCTGGTGTCGAACCTAAGCGGTCTGATCGTCCGCCCGCAACTCGGGTCCGGATCCCGGACGGTGCCGTTAACGAGCGGGCGGTTCCTTTCCCCAGCCCCGCCCCTTCCCGAAACTGGGGGCTCCGCCCCCAGGCCCCCTGCCTCCGGCGGGTGGGTGGGGTGCCTTCGGCGGGTGGGCGGGGGGTCTGTCGCGGGTGGGTGGGGTGCCTACCGGGGTGGGGGGTGACAGTCGTGTCGCGGCTGCGGGTGCGTTGTGGCTGGTCGCGCAGTTCCCCGCGCCCCTAAAAGCAAAAGCCTGCGACTGCCGGCACCCGGAAGGCGCCTGCGCCCCGAGCAAGCCCGCGGCTTGGTAAGCCCGCCCGGAGGGAGCCCGCACCCCCATGGCCCCGCGCCCGCCCACGGCGGCAAGGGGACGGGGCGGGGGTGTGCGCCCGCAGCGGCCGGCGCGCCAACACCGGCACCCTCTACCAGCCAACAGCAACGCGCGCCGGTCCGAGGACGGACACCCCCGACGCGGCCCCGCACCCACCACCCACCCAAGCGGCGCGAGGCTGTCACATATGCGGCTCCGCCGCGTGGGCGCGAGCAACCACAACGAACCGTCAGCTGTTGCTGACCGCCACCCAGCGGTCAAGCGTCCGCTTCGCCGCGCCCGAGTCAATCGCCTCCGCAGCCCTGCCCATCCCCGCACGCAGCTGGTCCGCCAGCGGGCCGTCGCCCGGTGACAGAGCCACCAACGCCGCCGCCGAGTTCAGCAACACAGCGTCCCGTACAGGACCCGTCTCCCCACCCAACAGCCGTTGCGCGACATCCGCGTTGTACGACGCGTCAGCGCCCCGCAACGCCTCCACCGGTACCAACTCGATCCCCACATCCCGCGGATCGAAGGTCTCCTCGTGGACCTTGCCGTCGCGGACCACCCACACCCGCGACGTGGACGTCGTCGTCAGCTCGTCCAGGCCGTCGTCGCCGCGGAACACCAGCGACGAGTTGCCGCGCTCGGCGAGGACGCCGGCCATGATGGGCGCCATCCGTGCGTCGGCGACCCCGACGGCCTGCGACCTCACACGGGCGGGATTCGTGAGCGGCCCAAGGAAGTTGAAGGTCGTGCGGATGCCCAACTGCCCCCGCGCGGCCGCCACATGCCGCAGCGCCGGATGGAACTTCACCGCGAAGCAGAAGGTGATCCCGGCCTCCTCGGCCACCTCGGCCACCCGCTTCGGTGTCAGCTCCAGATTGACCCCGAGCTTCTCCAGCACGTCCGAGGCACCGGACGCCGACGAAGCCGCCCTGTTGCCGTGCTTGACGACCTTCGCCCCGGTCCCGGCGATGACGATCGCCGACATCGTGGAGATGTTGACCGTCTTGGCCCCGTCACCACCCGTGCCGACGATGTCGACCGTCGCTCCTGGCACCTCGATCACGTTCGCGTGCTGGTACATCGTTCGCACGAGTCCGGCGAGCTCGTCGACGGTCTCCCCCTTGGCCCGCAGCGCCACCGCGAACCCGGCGATCTGCGCGTCGGTCGCCTCGCCGCGCATGATCAGGTCCATCGCCCAGGCGGTGTCGTCCGCGCTCAGGTCACGCCCGTCGAGCAAGCCGTTCAACAGCGCAGGCCAGGAACGACCCGCCGCGGTGTCGCCTCCAGCGGGGATCACAGCGCTCATAAGCCGCTCCTGGGTTCCGTCCCGGATCAGGGACTCCATACAACGATGGGAAACACCCTATCCAGCCCCGGACACGGCAAAGAGCCCCGTCCATGCAATGGACGGGGCTCTTTGGAACCGCGTGGCGAACGATCGGAGATCAGTGGTGGCCGTGACCGCTCGTAATCTCCCGGTACTCCTCAGCCGTCGGCTTGGGGATCTGGCTGTCCTCCCCGTAGTACGCCTTGCTGAGCTTGGACCGCAGCTTCTGCGGAGCCTTCACCTTGCGCTCGACGCCGTTCTCGTCGACCGTCGGGCCGATCTCGGCCGGCTGGTACTGCTCGTGCGTGGTGAGCACGTGCAGCTGCTCCTGACTGAGCGGCTCGTGGATCTCGATGAACTCACCGTGCGGCAGGCGCTTGATGATGCCCGTCTCGCGGCCGTGCAGCACCTTCTCCTTGTCGCGGCGCTGCAGGCCGAGACAGATCCGCTTCGTGACGATGAACGCGATGACCGGTCCGACGAAGAACCCGATCCGGACGAACCAGGTGACCGCGTTGATCGACAGATGGAAGTGCGTGGCGACGATGTCGTTGCCACCGCCGATCAGCATGACCATGTACGCGGTGATCCACGCGACACCGAAAGCCGTCCGGGTCGGCGCGTTGCGCGGCCGGTCCAGGATGTGGTGCTCGCGTTTGTCCCCGGTGATCCAGGACTCGATGAACGGATAGAGCGCGATCACTCCGAGGAAGAGACCGAAGAGCACCAGCGGGATGAACACGCCCAGGACGAGCGTATGGCCGGCGAAATTGATCTCCCAGCCGGGCATGGCGCGGATCAGTCCCTCGGCGAAGCCCATGTACCAGTCGGGTTGAGCACCCGTGGACACCTGATCCGAGCGATACGGCCCGAGCACCCAGATCGGGTTGATGGTCGCGACCGCGGACAGCATGGCGATGAAACCGAAGACCAGGAAGAAGAAGCCTCCGGCCTTGGCCATGTAGACCGGCAGCAGCGGCATGCCGACGACGTTCTTGTTGGTGCGGCCGGCCCCCGCGAACTGCGTGTGCTTGTGGTAGAAGACCAGGATCAGGTGGCCGACCACGAGTCCGAGCATGATGCCCGGCAGCAGCAGGATGTGGATCGAGTAGAACCGCGCGACGAAGTCGCCGCCCGGGAACTCCCCGCCGAACAGGAACATCGAGATGTACGTGCCCACGATCGGCGTGGCCAGGATCGCACCCTGGGTGAAGCGGACACCGGTGCCGGAGAGCAGGTCGTCCGGGAGCGAGTAGCCGGTGAAACCGGTGAACATGCCCAGGACGAACAGCAGGAAGCCGAACAACCAGTTGATCTCACGCGGCTTGCGGAAGGCGCCGGTGAAGAAGACGCGCATCATGTGCACGAACATGCCGGCGAGGAAGATGATCGCCGCCCAGTGGTGGATCTGCCGGATCAGCAGACCACCGCGGACGTCGAAGCTGATGTCCAGCGTGGAGGCGTACGCCTCCGACATCAGCTGGCCCTGCATCGGCACGTAACTGCCGTGGTAATGGACCTCGTTCATCGACGGGTGGAAGAACAGCGTCAGATACACACCCGTGAGGATGATGATGATGAAGCTGTAGAGGCAGATCTCACCCAGCATGAAGGACCAGTGGTCCGGGAAGATCTTGCGCATATTGGCCTTGGCCAGGCCGTAGATGCCGAGTCGGCCATCAGCCCAGTCGGCGACCCGCTCGCCCGCGGGTGCCTTGCGGCGGTCGTCAGATGCAGTGCTCATCCGCGCTCCCAGAAAGCAGGACCGACGGGCTCTTCGAAGTCGCCGAGCGCCTCGAGGTAGCCCTCGTCGTTCACGGCGATCCGCAGCTGCGGAAGGGCGTGACCAGCGGGGCCGAAGATCACTCGGGCACCGTCGGAGAGGTCGAAGGTGGACTGGTGACAGGGGCAGAGGACGTGATGCGTCTGCTGCTCGTACAGGGAGATCGGGCAGCCGACGTGGGTGCAGATCTTCGAGTACGCGACGATGCCCTCGTGGGACCACTCGAGTTCGCGCTTGTCCTTGATGTCGTCCGGCTGGATCCGGACGATCATCAGGGCCGCCTTGGCGATCTCGACCTGGAACTCGTGGTCGTCCTCCTCCAGGCGCTCGGGCTTGGCGAAGGTCAGTGAACCGACCGCGATGTCGGAGGGACGCAGCGGCTCGTTCGTGTTCATGTTGACGAGCAGCTCGCCCTTGCGCCACATCGTGTGCCGCAGCTTGGTCTCAGGCAGCGGACCGAGGTCGCGCAGCAGGACGACGCCGGAGAGCGGGAACAGGGCCAGCGCGCCGAACATCGTGTTGCGGATCAGCTTGCGGCGGCCCAGGTCGGAGTCCTTGGCACCCTGCCGGAAGTCCTCCATGACCTTGGCCTTGACCTCGGGCGTGGCCTCGATCGCGTGCCGCTCGTCGACGAGTTCCACGTCGGACATCAGGGTGCGGGCCCAGTGGACCGCGCCCGCGCCGATGCAGAACAGCGCGCTGCCGAGGGTCATACCCAGCGCGAAGTTCAGCGCGCTGATGTGGCCGAGCGGCCAGATGTAGACCGTCTTGTCGACCGGGATCGTCACGAACGCGGCGATGAAGCCGATCGTGGACAGCATCGACACCGTGAACAGGAAGGCGACCGTACGCTCGGACCGCTTGGCGGCCCGCTCGTCGATGTCCTGGATGCGGTGTTCGTGGGGCGGCAGCCCCGGGTCCGCGAACGGGTTCTTCTCGCCGGGAACGGCTACTTCGCCGTTCTTGTCGGCGGCCTGCTCAGCGGGCAGGTTCTCTTCTGGAGTTTCTTGGCTGCTCATGACTTCCTGGCCTTTGCGGTCCGGGCGGCCACCCACACGGCGACGGCGATCAGTCCACCGAGACCGAAGATCCAGCCGAACAGGCCTTCACTGACCGGCCCGAGGCCGCCCAGCTCGAGTCCGCCGGGGCTCTTCGACTTGTCGCTGTTGACCTCGTCCAGGAAGGCGATGATGTCCTTCTTGTTCTGCTCCGTCAGCGTGGTGTCCGGGAAGGACGGCATGTTCTGCGGGCCGGTCTGCATGGCCTCGTAGATGTGCTTCGGATCGACGTCTTCCAGCGTCGGGGCGTACTTGCCGTTGGTCAGCGCGCCGCCCTTGCCGGTGAAGTTGTGGCACTGCGCGCAGTTGGTACGGAAGAGCTCGCCGCCCTTGGCGATGTCCGCGCCCTCCGGGCTGTACTGGTTCTCGGTCGGCACGGAGGGACCGGCACCCAGCGAGGCGATGTACGCCGCGAGCTGGTCGATCTCGGCCTGCGAGTAGATGTTCTTCTTCTTGGGCACCTGCGCGCCGGGCTGCTGCGCCGGCATCCGGCCGGTGGCGACCTGGAAGTCGACGGCCGCGGCGCCCACACCCACCAGGCTCGGACCGTCGGTGGTGCCCTTACCGCCGGTGCCGTGGCAACTGGCGCAGCCGACGGCGTAGAGCTTCTGGCCCTCCTCGATGGTGAGGGACTGGGCGGTCTCATCGGCCACGGCCTTGTCCGGGGGCGCGACCAGGGTGTAGATCCCCCCGGTGGCCGCCAGCGCGATGAGTAGGACGACGACCGCCGCCAGCGGATGGCGTCGTCGTGCGGAGAGCTTTTTCACGGATTACCCCGGTGTCAGGATCTTCTGCGTCGATGCTTCTGGGAGGTGCGCCTGTGGAGCGCGCGGGAGCGGGCCCGGTTACTTGATCATGTAGATCGTGGCGAAGAGGCCGATCCAGACGACATCGACGAAGTGCCAGTAGTAGGACACGACGATGGCGGCGGTCGCCTGCTCGTGCGTGAACCTGTGGGCCGCGTACGTACGCCCCAGGACCAGCAGGAAGGCGATGAGGCCACCCGTCACGTGCAGGCCGTGGAAGCCGGTGGTCAGGTAGAACACCGAGCCGTACGGGTCGGACGAGAGCGAGAGGCCCTCGTGCTTGACCAGCTCCGTGTACTCGAAGACCTGACCGCCGATGAAGATCGCACCCATGATGAAGGTGACGATGAACCACATCCGGAGCTTCTTCACGTCCCCGCGCTCGGCCGCGAACACGCCGAGCTGGCAGGTGAGGGAGGAGAGCACCAGGATCGTGGTGTTGGCCGCCGAGAACGGGAAGTTGAGGAGGTCGGCCTTCTCCGACCAGAACTCGGGACCGGTCACCGATCGCAGGGTGAAGTACATCGCGAAGAGGGCCGCGAAGAACATCAGCTCGGAACTCAGCCAGATGATGGTTCCGACGCTGGTGAGGTTCGGCCGATTGACCGACGGGTGCGCGTGCCCGGTATCTACTGTCGTTGCTGTCGCCACGACCGACATTATGTCGGTCGCTTATCCCGCCCTCACTCCGGGGGGTGCCGTTCGGAGTGTCTGTCCGCTGTGGGCTGCTCGGATGGGTCAGGGAAGGGGGTACGGACCGGTGTGGATCAGGTGGTCGAGGGAGTAGCATCCGCGCATCGGGCCATGCCTGCCCGTATGGCCCATGGCCGTTTGACCTACGTCCGTACGACGTCCTTACGACGCGAGTCCCGAAGTAACGGAGGAACAATGCAGGCGACCGCCACGGTGCTGGTCTACAGCGACGACTCCAACACGCGGGAGCAGGTGCGGCTCGCCACGGGGCGTCGGCCGGCGACTGATGTTCCTCAGGTCGAGTTCATCGAGTGCGCTACTCCTGCGGCGGTTCTGAAGGAGCTGGACCGGGGTGGGATCGATGTGTGCGTGCTGGACGGGGAGGCCGTTCCCATGGGTGGCATGGGGATGTGCCGGCAGATCAAGGACGAGGTGTTCAACTGTCCGCCTGTGCTTTTGCTGATCGGGCGGCCTCAGGATGCGTGGCTTGCCACGTGGTCTCGGGCCGATGCGACGGCAATCCTGCCGGTTGAGCCTGTTGACTTCGCGTCGGCGTTGGCTTCTCTGCTGAGGCAGAGGGCGCTTAGCGCCTGAGAGCTCGGTCGGGTTGGTGGTTTGGCGACTGCCGGTCCGTTGTGGTTGATCGCGCAGTTCCCCGCGCCCCTGACGGGGCGCCCCAGTGAGCGTCGCTTACACCGGCACTGTTACGCCGATACCGGGCTCAAGCGTGCTCTCTCCTCCGGGCTTGGGCCCTCTACCAATGCGCTGCCCTTTTGCCAGTTTTGCCAGTCGAGGTTCCATTCGCCGTGGCCGTTGCCGAAGGCGGGCATCATCTCGCCGTTTGAGTTGATGACCTTGACCAGGTCGCCGGGGCGGACCGTCTTGAAGAACCAGGCGGCGTTCTCGGTGCTCATGCCGGTGCAGCCGTGGCTGACGTTGGCGGAGCCCTGGGAGCCGGTGGACCAGGGGGCGGCGTGGACGTACTCGCCGCTCCAGGTGACGCGGGTGGCGTAGTACACGGGCAGGTCGTAGTTCTCCGAGCTGCCCTCGGCGATGCCGATGCTGGTGCCGCGCATCCGTACGAAGTACTCCTTGCCGAGGACGACCTTGACGCCGTTGCGGGTCTCGAAGCCCGGCTTGCCGGTGGTGACGGGGATCTGCTTGATCTCCTTGCCGTTCCGGTAGACCGACATCGAGTGGGCGGCGGCGTCCGTGACGGCCTCGACGCGGTCGCCCGTGGTGAGCTTCAGCGGCTTGGTCTTGCCGCCCCAGAGCCGTTCGGCGATCTTTATGCCGTCGAGGTTGCTGGACGCGCGGATGGTGGCGTGGGCGGGCCAGTACTCCTTGGGGCGGTAGTGCAGGGTCTTGTTGTCCACCCAGTGCCAGCCGCCCTGTACGGCGGGCTGTGAGACGACCTTGAGGGCGCGCTCGACGACCTTGCGGGCCGCCTTGTCCTTGAGGGGCGCGCTGAGTTCGGCCGTGACGGGCTGGCCGACGCCGTACGTACCCGCTTGTGGGCCGAACTTGACGCCCAGCCGCTTCTTCGTGGTGGGCCTGCCGGTGTCGAAGGTGAGCACCTTGCGGCCGGGCGCCCCGTCGCCGTTCTCCGTGCTCACCCGCACCGTGTAGCGGGCGCTCGCGGCCAATGGTGAGGTGCTGTGCCAGCGGGAGCCGTCCGCGGAGAGTTCGCCCGCCACGTACCGCCCGGTGGCGTCCGTGGCCGTCACGTCGGTGATGCGGCCGCCGGAGTCCTCGGCGGTGATCTCCAGGGGCTTGTCCGGGTCGGCCTTCTTGCCGTCGCCTACCGGGGCGTTGAAGGAGACCTGGTCCGTGGCGTCGTACGGACTGGCCGAGAGCGGGTGGCCGTCGGAGGTGCAGGCCGTGATGCCCGCGCCCAGGGTGACCAGTAGCAGTGCACAGCTGGTTGCGGTGCGGTTTCGCGGTGAGAGGCTCATGCGTTCAACGTAGGAACGCATGACCACGGTGGCGCGGCGGGTGGCCCGTGTGAGGGACGCGTTGTCCGGCAAACGAGGGAGCCCGGACCCTCCGTGACGGAGTGTCCGGGCTCCAGAGCGCTGAGCGCGTGTTACTGGGTGCGGTTCTCGCCGTGGTAGTACTCGAAGACCCAGCCCCACAGGCCGATCATGATGATCGGCACCGAGAAGTACAGCAGCCACCAGCCGAAGACGACGCCCATGAAGGCGAGCGCGCCACCGATGCCGAGGGAGAGCGGCTGCCAGCTGTGCGGGCTGAAGAAGCCGATCTCACCGGCGTCGTCCGCGACGTCGGCCTCCTTGTCGTCCTGGGCGCCCACGTCGACCCGCCGGGCCGTGAAGGCCAGGTAGTAGCCGATCATGATGCTCAGGCCGAAGCCCAGGAAGAGCGCCGTGGTACCGGCCGGTTCCTTCGACCAATAGCCATAGACGATCGCCATGGCGAGGATGAAGACGGCCAGCCAGATGAACATCTTGCCCTGGATCTTCACTTACCGGCCTCCTTGCCACCAGCGAGGGACTTCTCGGGGGGACCGACGTTCTCGAGCTGGTCGAGGGCGGCGATCTCCGGGTGGTGCAGGTCGAACGCCGGGGATTCACTGCGGATCCGCGGCAGGGTGAGGAAGTTGTGCCGCGGCGGCGGGCAGGACGTGGCCCACTCCAGCGAGCGGCCGTAGCCCCACGGGTCGTCGACTTCGACTTTCTTGCCGTACTTGGCGGTCTTCCACACGTTGTAGAAGAACGGCAGGATCGACAGGCCGAGCACGAACGAGCTGATCGTCGAGATCGTGTTCAGCGCGGTGAAGCCGTCGGCCGCGAGATAGTCCGCGTACCGCCGTGGCATGCCCTCGGCACCCAGCCAGTGCTGGACGAGGAACGTGCCGTGGAAGCCGATGAACAGCGTCCAGAAGGTGATCTTCCCGAGGCGTTCGTCGAGCATCTTGCCGGTCATCTTCGGCCACCAGAAGTGGAAGCCGGAGAACATCGCGAACACCACGGTGCCGAACACCACGTAGTGGAAGTGCGCCACCACGAAGTACGAGTCCGAGACGTGGAAGTCCATCGGCGGCGAGGCCAGGATGACACCGGTCAGACCACCGAAGGTGAAGGTGATCAGGAAGCCGGTGGCCCACAGCATCGGGGTCTCGAAGGACAAAGACCCCTTCCACATCGTTCCGATCCAGTTGAAGAACTTCACGCCTGTTGGCACGGCGATCAGGAACGTCATGAAGGAGAAGAACGGCAACAACACACCGCCGGTGACGTACATGTGGTGCGCCCACACGGTGACCGACAGGCCGGCGATCGCGATGGTCGCGCCGATCAGGCCCATGTAGCCGAACATCGGCTTGCGGGAGAAGACCGGGATGACCTCGGAGATGATGCCGAAGAACGGCAGGGCGATGATGTACACCTCTGGGTGGCCGAAGAACCAGAAGAGGTGTTGCCACAGCAACGCGCCGCCGTTGGACGCGTCGAAGATATGGGCGCCGAACTTTCGGTCCGCCTCCAACGCGAAGAGCGCGGCGGCCAGCACCGGGAAGGCCAGCAGCACCAGCACGGCGGTGAGCAGCACGTTCCACACGAAGATCGGCATGCGGAACATGGTCATGCCCGGGGCGCGCATGCAGATGATGGTGGTGATGAAGTTGACCGCGCCGAGGATGGTGCCGAATCCGGAGAACGCCAGACCCATGATCCACATGTCCGCCCCGATGCCCGGCGAGCGGACCGCGTCGGACAGCGGCGAGTAAGCGAACCAGCCGAAGTCGGCGGCGCCCTGCGGGGTGAGGAAGCCGCCCACCGCGATCAGCGAGCCGAACAGGTACAGCCAGTAGGCGAACATGTTCAGCCGCGGGAACGCCACATCGGGGGCGCCGATCTGCAGCGGCATGATCCAGTTCGTGAAACCGGCGAACAGCGGCGTCGCGAACATCAGCAGCATGATCGTGCCGTGCATCGTGAACGCCTGGTTGAACTGCTCGTTCGACATGATCTGGCTGCCGGGGCGGGCCAGTTCGGCGCGCATCAGCAGCGCCATCACGCCGCCGATGACGAAGAACGCGAACGACGTGACCAGGTACAGCGTGCCGATCGTCTTGTGGTCCGTGGTGGTGAGCCACTTGACCACGACGTTGCCGGGCTGCTTCCGCCTTACCGGGACCTCGTTCTGGTACGTGTCTTCCGGCGCGGCGCCCTGAGGTTCATTGAGGATGCTCACAGCTGCTTCGCCTCCCGGTCCTTCTCGTGGTCCGTCTGCTCGATGCCCGCCGGTACGTAACCGGTCTGGCCCTTCTCCGCGAGCTCCTTGAGGTGCTGCTCGTAGCGCTCGGGGGAGACGACCTTCACGTTGAAGAGCATCCGGGAGTGGTCGACGCCGCACAGTTCGGCGCACTTGCCGAGGAAGGTGCCCTCCTTGTTGGGGGTCACCTGGAAGGCGTTGGTGTGGCCCGGGATGACGTCCTGCTTCATCAGGAACGGCACCACCCAGAAGGAGTGGATGACGTCACGCGAAGTGAGGACGAAGCGGACCGTCTTGCCCTTGGGGAGCCAGAGGGTCGGACCGGGGTTGTTCGTCTGGGGGTTCCGCTGGCCCGGGGTGCCGACGTCGTAGACGCCGCCGGCGTTCGCCGGGAAGTCGTCCTTGAACCGCTTCGGAATCGCGTCCAGGTTCTCGTCGGTCTTCGCGTCGCCGTTCGAACCTTCGACGTTCTCGACGTAGTTGAAGCCCCAGCTCCACTGGTAGCCCACGACGTTGATCGTCACATCGGGCTTCTTGGAGGTGTCGAGGAGCTCCGACTCGTCGCGGGCGGTGAAGTAGAACAACACCGAGACGATGACGAGCGGGACCACCGTGTACAGCGCCTCGATGGGCATGTTGTACCGGGTCTGCGGGGGAACCTCGACCTTGGTGCGGCTGCGCCGGTGGAAGATGGTGCTCCACAGGATCAGACCCCACACCAGCACGCCGGTAGCGAGCGCGGCAGCCCAGGAACCCTGCCACAGGGAGAGGATCCGCGGAGCCTCTTCCGTGGTCGGGGTCGGCATACCAAGGCGGGGGAAGTCTTCCCAGTTGTACGAGCAGCCGGAGGCTGTCGCCAGGACCAGGCCCACAGTCAGTGCCTGCAGCAGCTTCCGCCGGAGCGGGCGCCGCGACGTGGGGGTACCGCCCGCGCCCCCCGGGGCGTGGGGGAGGTCGGAGCCGTTGGGACTCACGTAGCGCCTTCCCGAGAGTCTCGCCCGCGCGTGATTGGCTGCGGCCTTCTCGGTGGTCGGTCGCCGCCCTGCGACGGGCAGGGGTTTGGATGTTTATGCGGACCAAACCCTAGCCGACGCCCTCCGGGGGTTCGCGGGGAGGGGGCCCCTCCGTGCCGCCGGTCAGCCGAAGGCTCTTTTGGGGCGCCTATTAGCTCGGGGGTGCTGCTTTGACTGCGTCTGCGGGTGCGTTGTGGTTGAGCGCGCCCCGCGGCGCAGCCGCAAATGTCACAGCCCCGCGCCCCTTACGTCTGCTGCCCTCAGGTCCGCTGCCCTGCGGAAGTAGCGTTACTGTGTGGCCTACTTTGACGCTGCTTCCAGCGCTCCCCTCCATCCTGTTGCTCGGCAGGCTCTTGTTGCTGCGCTCGATGAAGGGTGGGCCGATCCCGCTCGGCTTTATCGCGAGGGGCGGCGGGCCCGGCTGCTTCTCGATGCGGCTCGGGAGGCTGCTGCCGAGGCTGTTGGGTGTCGGGCTGACGAGTTGGTGTTCACCTCGTCCGGTACGTCGGCCGTGCACTCGGGGATCGCGGGGGCGCTGGCGGGGCGTCGGCGCGTTGGGCGCCACCTGATCGTGTCCGGGGTCGAACACTCTTCTGTGCTGCATGCGGCGGAGGTTCACCGGAGTGAGGGCGGGTCGGTGACCGAAGTGGGCGTACTGCGTACGGGGGCCGTGTCCCCGGACTCGTACGCCGCCGCGCTCCAGGCCGACACCGCGCTGGCCTGTCTGCAGTCGGCCAACCATGAGGTGGGTACGGAGCAGCCGGTGGCCGTGGTCGCCGACGCGTGCCGTGAGGCGGGCGTGCCGCTGCTCGTCGACGCGGCGCAGTCGTTGGCGTGGGGGCCGGTCGAGGGTGAGTGGTCGGTGCTGACGGGCAGTGCGCACAAGTGGGGCGGGCCGTCGGGGGTCGGGCTGCTCGTCGTACGCAAGGGGGTGCGGTACGCAGCTCAAGGCCCCGTCGACGAGCGGGAGTCGGGGCGCGCTCCCGGCTTCGAGAACATCCCCGGCATCGTCGCCGCGGCGGCCTCGCTGCGGGCGGTGCGCGCGGAGGCCGCCGCCGAGTCGGCCCGGCTGCGGGAGTTGACGGACCGGATCCGGGCGCGGGTGCCCGAACTGGTCCCGGATGTGGAGGTGGTGGGCGACCCGGTGCGCCGGCTCCCCCATCTGCTCACCTTCTCCTGTCTCTATGTCGACGGAGAGACACTGCTGCACGAGCTCGACCGCGAGGGCTTCTCCGTGTCGTCCGGATCGTCCTGTACGAGCAGCACGCTGACGCCGAGCCATGTGCTGAAGGCGATGGGGGTGCTGACGGAGGGCAACGTCCGCGTGTCGTTGCCCCTGGGCACGACCGAGCAGGACGTGGACCGCTTCCTCCAGGTCCTCCCGGCCGCGGTCTCGACGGTCCGCCAGAAGCTGGGCGCTCCGGTCCACACGCCGAGAGCGTCCGCGGCCGAAGAAACCCTCACCGTGGACGCCCTCGGCAGGCGCTGCCCCATCCCGGTGATCGAACTCGCCAAGGTCATCGACGACGTTCCCCTGGGCGGCACGATCCGGGTCCTGTCGGACGACGAGGCGGCCCGCCTGGACATCCCGGCGTGGTGCGCGATGCGGGGCCAGGAGTACGTGGGAGAGGAGCCGGCGGACCACGGTTCTGCTTACGTGGTCCGCCGTACGTCGTAGTTGAGGGTGGCCGTCAGCCCAGGTGGGACTGGACCTCCGCCGCCGCCTCATGCCCGTACGCCTTGGTGAAGCGGTCCATGAAGTGGGTGCGGCGCAGCTCGTACTCCTGGGTGCCCGTGGTCTCGATGACCAGCGTGGCGAGCATGCAGCCGACCTGGGCGGCGCGCTCGTGCGAGACGCCCCAGGCCAGGCCCGAGAGGAAGCCCGCGCGGAACGCGTCACCGACGCCGGTCGGGTCGACCTTCGCCGTCTCCTCGGCGGTGCCGACCTCGATGGTGTCCTCGCCGACGGCCTCGATACGGACGCCGCGCGCGCCGAGCGTCGTCACACGGTGGCCGACCTTGGAGAGGATCTCGGCGTCGGTCCAGCCGGTCTTGGACTCGATGAGCCCCTTCTCGTACTCGTTCGAGAAGAGGTACGTCGCGCCGTCCAGCAGTATGCGGATCTCCTCGCCGTCCATGCGGGCGATCTGCTGGGAGAAGTCGGCCGCGAAGGGGATCCCCCGGCTCCGGCACTCCTCGGTGTGCCGGAGCATCGCCTCGGGGTCGTCCGCGCCGATGAGGACGAGGTCGAGCCCGCCGACGCGGTCGGCGACCTTCTTGAGCTCGATGAGCCGGGCCTCGCTCATGGCGCCCGTATAGAACGAGCCGATCTGGTTGTGGTCGGCGTCCGTGGTGCAGACGAAGCGCGCGGTGTGCAGCACCTCGGAGATGCGTACGGAGGCGGTGTCGACGCCGTGCCGGTCCAGCCAGGCCCGGTACTCGTCGAAGTCGGCGCCCGCGGCTCCGACCAGGATCGGCGAGGAGCCGAGCTGACCCATGCCGAAGGCGATGTTGGCGCCCACACCTCCCCGGCGTACTTCGAGGGAGTCGACCAGGAACGAGAGCGAGACCGTGTGCAGCTGGTCGCCCACCAGCTGGTCGGCGAAGCGCCCGGGGAAGGTCATCAGGTGGTCGTTGGCGATGGAGCCGGTGACTGCGATACGCACGGCTAGGACACACTCCTGCGAGGAGGGAGATTGACAGTTCACGCTATCGGGTCGGCCCCGCGACTTCGAAGCGGGCAGATCTACCCGATAGTAGGGCTTTTGCCGTATGCCTTGCGGTGCTTACGGTTCCAATATGACGAACCTCAAGATCCACGGCTCCGCTCCGCTCGGCCTCGAGGGCTCTCTCGACCTCGACGGCGGCCTCGCGGAGCTGCGCGGCGACTGCGCCAGGATGGTGCCGCACTGGCCCGCATCCGCCCGGATCACTCCCCACCCGGTGTCCCCGTCACTCATCCACGGGGTAACGGTTCCGCCGACATCGGCTCGGCTGCTGGACGCGATGTCCGACTACGGCGACTGATCGCCCCTGAAGGGGCGCGGGGCTGTGACATATGCGGTTCCGCCGCGATGGGGGTCCCCCCGCGCGAGCTCGATTCGAGCGTGGGGGAGCGAGCAACCACAACGAACCGGCACTCGCTCAGCCGCCGGAGGCACCCGCGGGGAACTGCGCTGAGCCGTGAGTGGGTGGCGACCAGCCCCTGACGAACCGCGGCATTCAGTCCGCCTCCCTCCCGGAGGGAACCGAGCGCTCCCCCGCCGCGTCCCATGGCTGTCCCCCGTAAAGGGGAGACGGGATACGACCCTGCTGCGCCCTGCCCTGTCAGGGCTGGGTCTCATGGGACCGCGGTGCGGTAGAAGGAGCGATGCGGTGAACACCGAGCGACCCGATGACGATGCCGTCCGGGAGGACGCCGCCCCGGAGGAAACGGTCGGGGCGGAGGCCACCACGGACGAAGCGGTCACGGATGAGGCCGTACGAGCCGACGCCGCGCCCGGCGAAACGGCCGGGGCCGAGGCTGAGCGGGACGATGCCGCCGCCACGGACGAGGCCGTCCGGGCAGAGGCCGCCACGGACGAAGCCGTCGCGGACGAGGCCGTACGGGCCGAGACCGCGCCCGGCGAAACGGTCGCAGCGGAAGTCTCCGCGGCCGAGGCAGCGCCGGAGGCAACGGTCCCGAACGAGACGGCCGGGGCGAAGGCCGCCATGGACGAAACCGTCACGGATGAGGCCGTCCGCGCCGAGACCGCGCCCGGCGAAACGGCCGGGGCCGAGGCCGAGCGGGACGAGGCCGCCCCGGGTGAAGCCGTCCGGGCAGAGGCTGTCCCAGCCGAAGCCGGCGGGGCCGAGGCCACGCCAGACGAGACGGCCGGGGCGAAGGCCGTCACGGACGGAGCCGTCAGGGCCGCAGCCGCGCCGGACGGGAACGTCCGGGAGGAAACAACCCCGGACGAAACCGCTGCGGCCGAGGCCGGCCGGGATGAGGCCATCCGGGAGGAAGCCTCACTAGGCGAAACCGTCGCGGCCGAGGCCCACCCGGACCAGGCTGCCCCGGACGAGGTCGTCCGGGACGAAGCTGGCCGCGACGAAACCGGCCATCCGCGCCGGAGGCGCTCCATGGCGGTCGCCGCCTCGGTCGTGGCCGCTGTGCTGCTCGTCGGAGGCGGCGGCGCGTACTTCGCCACGACCGCTTCGGACGGCGGTGGCGCGGATGACCGGGGCGGAGCCGGTGCGCCGGGAGGGCAGGCCGAGCCGCCGCCGCTCGCTCTGGACGGCTACACCGGGAGCGGTTCGGGCGAGCCGAACGGCGTCGCGCCCGGCGAGCCTGACCCGAACGGCACGAAGTACCGCCTCGCGGGCAAGGCCCCCGACGGCCCCGACTCCGCGCCCGTGTACCGCACGAAGGGCGAGGTCACGGCCGCCGAGGTGACCGACCTCGCCAAGGCCCTCGACGTGCCGGGCAAGCCGGTGGCGGAGGGCGAGGCCTGGAAGGTCGGGGCCGCCGAGGTCGGTACGGGACCGAGCCTTCAGGTGAACAAGAAGGCGCCCGGCAACTGGACGTACAGCGAGGGCAACGCGACCGCCGAGGACGCCAAGGCCGACCCGGTGAGCGTGGACGCCGCGAAGAAGGCCGCCGCGCCCGTACTGAAGGCGATCGGCCAGGACGACGCGAAGCTCGACGCGAGCCAGCTCATGGGCGCGAAGCGCGTGGTGAACGCCGAGCCGGCGTTCGGCGGGCTGCCGACGTACGGCTGGACGACCGGTGTCCAGATCGGCGCGGACGGTCAAGTGGTGGGCGGCAGCGGCCAGTTGAAGCCACCGGTGAAGGGCGACACGTACCCGGTGCTCGACGCGCAACAGACGCTCGACCTGCTGAACCAGTCCGGAGCGGGCGACGGACGCGTGGGCATCGGCGGCTGCGCCACCCCCGCACCCCTGGAGGAGGGGACGGAGAACGCCCCGTGCGAGCCGTCGATCTTGAAGGCCACGCCGACTGAGGTGGTCGAGAAGGCCACCTTCGGTCTGGCGTCGCAGTTCGTGGACGGGCAGCAGGCGCTGGTGCCGTCTTGGCTCTTCGAGGTACGGACCGAAGGCGCCGAGCAGACCTACACGGTGACCCATCCGGCGGTCGAACCCACCTACCTGACCGCTCCGGCCCCGAAGCCCGAGAACCCCGGTGGCGACCCGAGCGCCGCGCCTGAGCGGCAGAACGTCAAGGTCGAGGGCTACAGCGCTGACGACAGCAAACTGACCGTGCGCTTCACGGGCGGCGTCTGCAGCGACTACTCGGCCTCGGTCGAGGAGGCGGGCGACACCGTGACGGTCAAGGTGACCGAGACACCGTGGAAGGACAAGGTCTGCATCATGATCGCGAAGACCTTCCACAAGACCGTGGACCTGAAGGAACCGCTCGGGGACCGCAAGGTCGTGGGTACGGACGGCAAGGCGCTGCCCCTGGAGAAGGACCTGCCGAAGGTCACCGAGTAGGCCCCGCCGGGCAGGACCGACAGCACGCGAAGGCGGCGCCCCGTTGGAGGGGGCGCCGCCTTTCTGCGTACACCGCGGCCTTCTGTACTGCCTGTACTGGCTGTCCTGGGACGGACGTACGAGGCCGGGCTCGGCGTCAGTTGAAGGAGTCGCCGCAGGCGCAGGAACCCGACGCGTTCGGGTTGTCGATCGTGAAGCCCTGCTTCTCGATCGTGTCCACGAAGTCGATGGAGGCGCCGCCCAGGTACGGAGCGCTCATACGGTCGGTGACGACCTTCACACCGCCGAACTCCTTGACGACGTCGCCGTCCAGGGAGCGCTCGTCGAAGAAGAGCTGGTACCGCAGGCCGGAGCAGCCGCCGGGCTGAACGGCGACGCGCAGCGCCAGGTCGTCGCGGCCTTCCTGGTCGAGCAGGGCCTTGACCTTGGCCGCGGCGGCGTCCGACAGGAGGATGCCGTCGCTCACGGTGGTGGTCTCGTCCGATACGGACATCTGCTTCTCTCCCGGGTTGTACGGAGACTGCTTGCCGACGGTTGCAACCGGCGGGGCCGCGGATTCATTCCGGGCCGAGGGCGTGTCTTTCGCTTGCTCCTTCATGCTCGCACATGCGGTCGGCACCGGAAAATGTCCTGTGGACAACCCTGGAGCCGCGCCCGGAGCCGCCGGGGCCTGTGGACAAGCCCGGCACCCCCAGGACGTACGCCTGGCCAGGACGCCGACCGCACATCTCGCCGTACGCCTTCTCGCAACCTGCCCTTCCGCCGCCTCTCACCGCTTTCTCACCAGCTGGGAACGAGACGGGATTCACGTCACATCGACAATATGGGCATCGTCAAACTGACACGAAGCGGTTATGATAGATAACGTCATTTCGACGAAAAGGCTTGTCCTGCTTGATCGTTCCAGGTGATTCAAGCGAGCCGCAGAACAGAAAGGGTGCGTGTTTCGTGACCACCGCCCAGACCCAGGAGCTCGACGTACAGCCGACGCCCCTCGCCCTGCTGCTGCTCGGCCGCGAGGCCGACCCGAGGAGCGAGCGCGGCGTCGAGTGTCCCGGTGACCTGCCCTCGCCGTCCGACCCGAACCTGGTCGAGCGCGCCCGCGCGGCCAAGGAGAAGCTCGGGGACAAGGTCTTCGTGCTCGGCCACCACTACCAGCGCGACGAGGTCATCCAGTTCGCGGACGTCACCGGGGACTCCTTCAAGCTGGCCCGGGACGCCGCCGCGCGTCCGGAGGCCGAGTACATCGTGTTCTGCGGCGTGCACTTCATGGCCGAGTCGGCGGACATCCTGACGTCCGACGACCAGAAGGTCGTCCTGCCCGACCTCGCCGCCGGCTGCTCGATGGCCGACATGGCGACGGCCGAGCAGGTCGCCGAGTGCTGGGACGTACTGACCGAGGCCGGGATAGCCGAGCAGGTCGTCCCCGTCTCGTACATGAACTCGTCCGCGGACATCAAGGCGTTCACGGGCAAGCACGGCGGCACGATCTGCACGTCGTCCAATGCCAAGCGGGCCCTGGAGTGGGCCTTCGAGCAGGGCGACAAGGTGCTCTTCCTGCCGGACCAGCACCTGGGGCGGAACACCGCGGTGCGGGACATGGGCATGTCGCTCGACGACTGCGTCGTCTACAACCCGCACAGGCCGAACGGCGGCCTGACCGCGGAGCAGCTGCGTGACGCGAAGATGATCCTTTGGCGCGGCCACTGCTCGGTGCACGGCCGCTTCAGCCTGGAGTCGGTCGAGGACGTACGGGCCCGGATCCCCGGCGTGAACGTCCTCGTCCACCCCGAGTGCAAGCACGAGGTGGTGGCCGCGGCGGACTACGTCGGTTCCACCGAGCACATCATCAAGACCCTGGAGGCGGCTCCGGCGGGCTCCAAGTGGGCCATCGGCACGGAGCTGAACCTGGTACGCCGCCTGGCGAACCGTTTCGCACCCGAGGGCAAGGAGATCGTCTTCCTCGACAAGACGGTCTGCTTCTGCTCGACCATGAACCGCATCGACCTCCCCCACCTGGTCTGGGCGCTGGAGTCCCTGGCCGAGGGCAACCTGGTCAACCGCATCGAGGTCGACCGCGAGACGGAGCAGTTCGCGAAGCTGGCGCTGGAGCGGATGCTGGCGCTGCCGTAGGTCGTGTCGTAGGCCCTTTGCTCACCCCGAGACGGGTTTCCGGTTGGGGTGAGCGGGGTCGAGGGCGAAGATGTCACCGTCCCCGGTGGTGACCACCAGGGTGCCCTTGTGGAGCAGCACCCGTGCATGCCCCCAGCCCTTGTTCGTCACCCGCTGGGTATGCGGCAGGGTCTCCCACAAGGGCGTGCCCTTCTTCGTGTCGAGGGCGGCGACCCTGCCGCTGGCGCTGGACAGGTAGACAACGTGGGCGCGCGGGTCGTAGGTGAGGCTGCTCGGCTGCTCCAGGCTCGTCCGGGTCTGCCACAGCTGCTTGCCCGTCCGGGCCGACACGGCGGTGACCTGACCGGAGGACGTGGCGAACCACAGCGTGCCGTCCGCCAGCGTCGCGCTGCCCTCAACCCCCGCAGGCAGTTCCGTCGTACGGTCCTCACCGGTGTCCGAATCCACCAGCCGGATCCGGGAGAAGGCTTCCTTGTCCACGTCCTCGGCCGGATCGAGGAAGAGCAGGCGGCCGTCGAACCTCCCGAGGAGAGTTTCGCTACGGGGCATTGTCAGGCGCCGGACCGCGCCGTCGGCCCGGTCCAGTCCCAGAAGCAGCATGTCCTTCGAAGCCGTCTGTCCTGGGGCGCACTCGAGGTAGAGGTCCTCGCCGGTGTCCGCCCAGTTGCAGTACTGCCCTGTAGGCAGCGGCGTCGTCCACCTCTCGGCGCCGGTGCGCGGTGAGCGGGCGGTCACCGAACTGCCGCTGTCGTCCGGGACGATCACGAGGTCGCCGGACAGGTGCGGGCGCGCCTTTGTGGTGTTCAGCGTGCGATGCCAGAGCTGCTTTCCTGTCGCCGTGTCGAGGGCGGCGACCGAGACCTGGACATCGTCCCCCTGGTCGGGGTGGTACTGCTGCTCGACCACCATCGCGCCGTCCGCGACACCGAGCAGCCAGAAGATGTACGAGCCCTCGCCCTGGGCGGGCGGCACGACATCGGCACGCCAGGCGGCCCGTCCGGTGAGCCCGTCGAGGCGCATGGGCAGGATCCCGTTGCCCGCACAGTAGACGGCGCCCTTGTACTCCTGGCACTCCGGGCCGCTGCCGAAGCCGATGTCGCTGATGTTCTGCCCCTTCTTCACGCCGCGTGCGGCGGTGGCCTCCACCGTCGTCTGCCAGGGCTTCCAGCCGGGCGGCACGGCCATCCACCGGGAGGGCGCGGACTCGGCGGTGCCCGCCCCCGCCTCGGAGTCGTCCTCCGCGAGTCCGGGTCCGAGCAGCAGGTACCCCATCAGGCCCAGAACGAGGGCGCCGACGGTCCCGGCCGTGGCCCACAGCCGACGGACACGGCTGCGCCGACGGACAGGGGCCATGTCACCCGGGTCGGCGGGCGCCGTGGGGCGCATCCGGACCAGGGCCATCTCGTCGGCGCGCTGCGTCACGGTGGCCTCGTCCTCCGCACCTGACTCCGGCAGCGCGGCCACGAACTCCCCTGCCAGTGCGGCCAGTTCGGGCCGGTCCGCCGGTTTCTTGGCCAGGCAGCGTTCCAGGACCGTGCGAAAGGGCTCCGCCACGCCGTCCAGGACAGGGGCTTCGTGGACCACCCGGTACGCCGTGAGGTAGTGGCTGTCCGCGTCGAAGGGGCCCCGGCCCGTGGTCGCGAAGACCAGCAGGGCGCCGAGGGAGAAGACGTCGGAGGCCGGGCCCACCGAGCGGGCGTCGGTGAGTTGCTCCGGGGACATGAACGGCGGGGTGCCGATCATCTGGCCGGTCTCGGTGAGGGTGTGGTGGTTCTCGGCCGCCCGCGAGATGCCGAAGTCGATGACGAGCGGGCCGTCCTCGGCCATCAGCACGTTCGCGGGTTTGAGGTCCCGGTGGACCACCCCCGCCCGATGGATGTCCCGCAGCGCCTCCACCAACCCGAGCGCCAGTCGGCGCAGTTCAGGTCCCCTGAGCGGACCCTGGTCACGGATCCGGGCGGCGAGCGAGAGCCCGGGCACGTACTGGGTCGCCATCCAGGGCCGTTCCGCTTCCGGGTCGGCGTCCACCACCGGTGCGGTGAAGGCGCCGCTCACCTTGCGGACGGCGTCGATCTCCTGCCGGAAACGGGCGCGGAAGACTGGGTCCGCAGCGTACTGGGCATGCACCACCTTGACGGCCACCTCGCGCCCCGAACGCGCCCTGCCTCGGTAGACGACCCCCATCCCCCCGGCTCCGAGCCGATCGACCAGCTTGTACCCGCCGACCGACTTCGGGTCGTCCTTGCGCAGTGCCACCGCCCGTCCCCCCATCCCCCGTAAGGCAGTTCGAGCCCACAGGATACGGAACAGAACACGAGGCGGCCGGGCGCCGGACCGTTGGGGTTCCTTCTATACAGCGGTCCTCTCCAGCCTGATTGTGGAGACGTCGCAGCCGGCCGAGACCGGAAGCTCTGCCCCTCGTCCCCGCAGCCCCGGGGTGGGGTATGCCGCGTGGTTGGCGGAGTCTCGATGAGTCTCCGTCGGGTGGACGAGACGAGGCGGCGGCCTCGTGGCCGTAGCTCTTCATCCTGAGCAGGTAGACGTCGGATTCGGGGCGAGATCGTTCCTTGGCTCCGTGGGGTGGACAGTGCGGCAGTAATGGATGTTGGGTCGATGAACGGAGCGCTCACGACGGGAGCCGGCCGGTCGTCCAGGCGAGGCGTAGCACGGTTGGGTGGGGACGGTCGGTACGGAAGCCGGTGAGGACGATGGCTCATCGACGAAGTCCCGGGAAGCTACCCAACGCGCAGAATCCATCCACGATTTCGGAACCGGGCTTCTCCTGTCCGGCGGGGTCGAAAACGGCGTACTCCGCGGATTCATCAGATGGTGTAGATCAACCCCCGTTTGGTCGTTTCGCCGTTCTTCTCCGCTGATGATCGGAGAGCGGCCGTCGCCTTCCGGGGGAACGGTGTCCGTGACGTTGGCATGCCTGGCCGCACGCACCATCCGACCAACAGAGACGAGTCATCGTGCATTTGACTCCGCATGAGCAGGAGCGCTTGCTGATCCACGTGGCGGCCGACGTGGCAGGCAAGCGCCGCGACCGGGGGTTGCTTCTCAACTACCCCGAGACGATGGCCCTGCTATCCGTTCACGTCTTCGAGGCGGCACGCGACGGTAAGACGGTCAGCGACATCATGGACTCGGGCCGACAGGTGCTCACCCGTGACGACGTGATGGACGGCGTCCCGGAGATGATCAAGAACGTCCAGGTGGAGGCAACCTTCCCGGACGGCACCAAGCTGGTCACGATCCACGACCCCATCCCGGAGGCCACAAAGAAGCCCGAGGTATACCCGGGCAAGGTCGAGCACCCCCAGCCGGCGCGCAGCCCGGAGTGCCCGGTCGACTGCGACGACACCGACTCGTCCGGCTGCTGCGAGGGGTGCGAGGACGCCGCGTCCTGGCACGAGGCAATCGAGTTCAACAAGCACCTGCAGGGCGACAAGAAGACGATCAAGGTCAGGAACGCGTCCGACCGTCCCATCCAGGTCGGCTCCCACTACCACTTCGCCGAGGTCAACCCCGGCCTCAAGGTGGTCGAGAACCCCGTCGGCACGCCCGTGACCGATGACGAGCTGTGGACCTGCGCCGAGGCGAAGGGGCGACGGCTCAACATCGCCGCGGGCACGTCCGTGCGGTTCGAACCAGGAGACGAGTGCTGCGTTGAGCTGGTGAAGATCGAGGGCGACGCCGAGAGCGACACCAGCAAGATCCAGGGACTGCGCGAGGGGATCGTCCGATGAGCAGCCAGCAGGAGCAGACGGGCCAGCAGAGGCCGAGCAACGTCCTGAAGCGGGCGGACTACACCGCTCTGTACGGGCCCACCACCAAGGACCGTGTCCGCCTCGCCGACACCGATCTCACCGTCGAGATCGAAGCTGACTGGAGCGGCGGACCGCAATACAGCGGCAACGAGATGATCTTCGGTGGCGGGAAAGTGATCCGGGAGTCGATGGGCATGTCCCACATCCCGAGGGACGGGGGCGGCGACGAGGATCGCCTTCCCATGGACACGGTCATCACGGGGGCGCTGATCCTCGACTGGTGGGGTGTGGTCAAGGCCGACGTCGGCATCAGGGACGGCAAGGTTCATGCCATCGGCAAGGCGTACAACCCCGAGACGATGAACGAGATCACGGCCTTCGAGATGCCCACCCGTCAAGAGTGGGACGAGCCGGAGCTACGGGTGCGGCCGGAGAACTTTGTGGTCGGCCCGAGCACCGAGGTCATCTCCGGCAACGGCCGGATCCTCACCGCGGGCGGTGTGGACACCCACGTTCACTTCATCTGCCCCGAGGAGATCCACGAGGCCCTGGCCTCGGGCGTGACCACGCTCATCGGCGGCGGCACCGGCCCCGCCGAGGGCAGCACGGCGACCACCGTGACCCCGGGCACGTGGCACATCACCCGGGTCTTCGAGGCGCTGGACGCGTACCCGGTCAACATCGGTCTGCTCGGCAAGGGCAGCACGATGAACAAGCAGGCTCTGGATGAGCAGGTGGACGCCGGTGTCATCGGTTTCAAGGTTCACGAAGACTGGGGTGCCACGCCCGCGGTGATCGACATGGCGTTGAAGGTCTGCGAGGACCGCAAGGTCCAGCTCGCCCTGCACGCCGACTCACTCAACGAGTCCGGTTTCCTGGAGGACACCAAGGCTGCCTTCAAGGACCGTTCCATCCATATCTTCCATGTCGAGGGCGCCGGAGGGGGCCACGCCCCAGACATGATCGAGCTGGTCAAGGAGCTGAACGTCCTGCCCGCCTCGACCAACCCCACCCGGCCCCTGACGGTGAACACCGTCAAGGAGCACGTCGACATGATGATCGTGTGCCACCATCTCAACCCGGACATTCCGGCGGACCTGGCCTTCGCGGATTCCCGTATCCGGCCGTCCACCATGGCGGCGGAGGACCTCCTCCACGACATGGGCGCCATCTCGATGATGTCCTCGGATGCCCAGGCGATGGGCCGCATCGGCGAGATGATCATGCGTACCTGGCAGACCGCGCACGTCATGAAATGCCGCTATGGCCCGTTGCCCGAAGACCTGAAGTACGCGAAAGTCCGAACGATCAAGCAGGACCCGGACCCCTCCACCTCCGCCTCTTCCGCCCACTCCTTCAACGCGAACGCGCTGAAGCCGAGCGACAACTACCGGGCGCGCCGGTACGTCGCCAAGTACACGATCAACCCGGCGATCACGCACGGCATCGCAGGTCACGTCGGTTCCGTGGAGACGAAGAAGCTGGCAGACCTGGTGCTGTGGGAGCCGAAGTTCTTCGGTGTGAAGCCGCACATGGTCCTCAAGGGCGGCCAGCTCGCCTACGCGCAGGTCGGCGACGCCAATGCGTCGATCACGACGCCGCAGCCCTACCTGCCGCGGCCGGTGTGGGGCTCCACCGGTCGTGCCCCGGGGAGTAATTCGGTGAACTTCGCCGCCCCAGGCGTGGCGGACAGGTTGAACACCCACGGCGCCACTACCGAGGCCAGCAGCAGCAACAAGGCCACGGAGGCGCAAACGGAGGGGCTCGGACTCAGCAAGAAGTTCGTCGAGATCACGGACACCCGGGGCGTCAAGAAGACCGGCATGCTGCTGAACGGCACGGTGCCCGAGAGCCTGGAAGTCGACCACAACAGCTTCGAGGTCACCATCGGCGGTGCGACGACGAGCGACGCCCGCACCGAACTCAACGGTGCGGCCGTACCGCGCTCCTACGTCACCGAAGTCCCCCTGGCACAGCGGTACTTCCTCTTCTGATCCGACACCTGCCCGGCCGTCGGCCCCGCCGCCACGGCCGGGCCCCGGGCGGGCCTGGTGCGCACGCCCGGCCCCCGACCCTGTGAAAGGCAGCCGCTCGCCCATGAGCCGCGCAGCCCTGCTCCTGCTGGCCGACGGCCGCTTCCCCGCCGGCGGACACGCCCACTCCGGCGGCGTCGAAGCCGCCGTCGCCTACAAAGCCGTACACGACACCGACAGCCTGGAGGCGTTCTGCCACGGGCGGCTGCACACCATCGGTCTGACGACGGCCGCCCTGGCCGCCGCAGCCGCCGGCGGACACGACCCGCTGCTGCTGGACGACGCCGCCGACGCACGCACCCCCGCCCCCGCACTGCGTGCCGTCGCCCGCAGGCTCGGCCGGCAGATGATGCGCGCAGCCCGCGCCACCTTCCCGTCCGCCGAACTCGACCACCTGGCCGCCGCGCGTCCCCAGGGCGCCCACCAGCCCATCGTGCTGGGCCTCGCCGCCCACGCCGCCGGGCTCACCCCGCTGGACGCCGCCTATGCCGCCGCGTACGAGAACATCGGCGGCCCGGCCACCGCAGCGGTGCGCCTGCTGAGCCTCGACCCGCTCGACGCCTCCGCGCTGCTGGCCCGCCTCGGCCCCGAAACCGACGACGTCGCACACGCCGCGGCCGACGCCGCGACCCGCGCCATGACCGAGGGCCTCAACGCCCTGCCGTCCGCCTCCTCGCCCCTGCTGGACATCACCGGCGAGCAGCACGCCGCCTGGACCGCCCGACTCTTCGCCTCCTGACCAACCTTCGAACCCCCCAGTTGCCAAACGGAGTTGTTATGCACCTCGACCACTCTCTGCCCCACCCGCACCTCCCCAGCGCCTCGGCGCCCCGGCCCGACGGCAGCCGCCGCGCGCTGCGCGTCGGCTTCGGCGGCCCCGTCGGCTCCGGCAAGACCGCGACCGTCGCCGCGCTCTGCCGCACCCTGCGCGATCGCTGGTGCATCGCCGCTGTCACCAACGACATCTACACCCGCGAGGACGCCGAGTACCTGCTGCGCGAAGCCGTCCTGCCGCCCGAGCGCATCACCGCCGTCGAGACCGGCGCCTGCCCCCACACCGCGATCCGCGACGACATCTCCGCCAACCTGGAAGCCGTCGAGCACCTGGAAGCAACCCTCCACCCCCTCGACCTGGTGCTCGTCGAGTCCGGTGGCGACAACCTGACCGCCACCTTCTCCAAGGGCCTCGTCGACGTGCAGATCTTCGTCATCGACGTGGCCAGCGGCGACGACATCCCCCGCAAGGGCGGCCCCGGCATCACCACCGCCGACCTCCTCCTCGTCAACAAGACCGACCTCGCCCCGCACGTCGGCGCCGACCTGGACACCATGGCCATCGACGCGAAACGACAGCGCGGCGACCTTCCCGTCATCTTCACCAGCCTCACCTCCGACGACGGCATCCGCGAAGTCGCCGACTGGGTCACCGGCCACCTCACCCAGTGGCGAGCCGGGACAGCCGCATGAGCTCCTCCTCCCAGCTCGCCCCCGCCCGCGCCACGTCCGACGTCGGCGTTCCCTCACCCGGTGTCCATGAGCCCGCCGGCCACCCCGACGGCGTACGGGCCACCGCCCGGATCCGCGCCGCGCACAACGGACGCGTCACCACCCTCCCGCAGTTGCGCAGCGACGGCCCCTTCCACCTGCGGCGCCTGCGCACCACCGGCAACGCCGCCACCGTGGGGATCATCGGCGCGATGAGCGCCCCACTCGGTGGCGACCGGCTCACCCTCGACATCACCGCCGAGGACCGGGCCGAGCTGGAGGTCACCACAGCTGCCGCCACGCTCGCCCTGCGCGGCCCCACCACCGAAGCAGCCACCTACGACGTGCGCCTCACCGCCAAAGAACACGCCCATCTGCGCTGGCTACCGCAGCCCCTGATCAGCGCCGCCGGCAGCAACCTGCACCAGACGTACACCGTCGAACTCGCCGCCACCTCACGCTTCGTACTGCGAGAAGAGCAGCTCCTGGGCCGGGCCGACGAGGAACCAGGCCACCTCGTCACCCGCATCCTGGTCCACAGCGCCGGGCGCCCGCTACTCGACCAACACACGAACTACGGAGCCCCAGAACCTGGCTGGGACGGCCCGGCCGTCCTGAACGGGCACCGCGCCGTCGGCCAACTCCTGGTCGTGGACCCACGCCTCAACGTCCGACGAGACCCCGTGCTCCTCGGCGAAGGCACCAAGAACGGGTGCGCCGTCCTCGCACCGCTGGCAGGCGGCCCGGCACTGCTCGCCACCGCCATCGCACCCACCACCTCGACTCTGCGGGAACTGCTCGACGAGGCACACGCACACACCCTCACCCGCTAGCACGGGCGAGCCGCCGCACCGGCATGCCACGGCCCACAGCGTCGGACCAGTCCCCACTGAAGTTTGTTCATCCTGAAGTTGCCGGTCATGGGCCTGGTGTGACTCGTGCACAACGCTCACTGCGCGGGATGCCGTGGCCCACGAATGAGACAAGACGAGAACATGCAGGCCGCCTCAACGGAACGGGACATTCCAATTGCGGGCCTACACCGCCCAACGGCACCGGTGGCACAAGCGGGAACGGCGGCCTCTTCGGCGGCACCGGCTGACCCACCAGGCCCTCCGCGGACTGATCGTGTGCTTGGGTGACCGCTCAGGCGTCGAGACTCTGGATGGTCTCCTTCACCAGACGGTTGCCCTTGGTCTCGCTCCACGAGGTGTACGACGACAGCTTGGCAACCGCCACACCCAGCCACTCGGGATCACCGAGCCGGTCCAGCGCCTTCGCCTCGGTGAGCTGGTCGAACAGCGCCTTCAGCACAATGACGTGGCCGACCGTGTAACGGCGCTCGTGATGCGTGTACCGCACCGACCACGGCTCGTACGGATGGCGCCGGATGCCGTGCAGGGAGCAGCCGTCGCGGCCCATGTCGGCACCGGGCTGGGCGGCCCCGTACAAGCCTCCGCCGGGGGTGGCATGCCACCCCCGGTAAGCGGCTCGCACCTTCAGCTCCATGAGTTGGGGCCGATCGATGGCGAGCAGCGGTGCCGCCTCCCCGCGCCGGCGGTGCTCCAGGCCCTCGGGCGTGAGCACGATGGACAGGCCGTCCTTCCGCGTCGGGTCCCCGACCACCCACCTGTCCCCGATCAGCTCCAGCGGCCCCAGGTGCTGTGCCATGGCCTCTCCCTCTGTCCTGCCGTCCATTCGCCCGGGACCATAACCGACGCCCGGACTGGCGTCCCAGGGCGACTGCCTCCGGGCCGTGCGCGCCGCAGCTCCACCCATACGTTGAGCGGTCAGCTCTCCGGTAGTCGCGCGCCCCGGCTCGCCGCGATGCGCAGTGCGTCTCCCAGCGCTTCGGCCAGTCGTACGCCCGCGAAGTGCAACTCTCGTTTCTCCGCGCCCGGTTCGTCGAGGAGTGACTTGGCTGCGTCCAGGACGTATGCGGCCGAGCCGAGTAGTTCCGTCTCCAACTCGTCCGCTATACGGGACAGTCGGCTGTCGGCGTCGTCCGTGCTGAGGTAACACGGGCGGCCGTCCGGCGTGGTCCAGGGCAGCAACCGCAAGGGGGTGCCCGTTCCATCGCGCATCATCTTCCGTCGCTCCTCCGAACCTGGCCTTCTGTCGGGCATGACCACCGGTGATTGAGCAGCGCCGCCATCGCGAGGGCGCGGGCCTGTCTCTCGTACAGCTCGCGGGGATCGTGAACTCCAGCAAGAGCACGCTCGCGCGAGTCGAAACGGCGGAGTTGATGCCACCGCCGGATCTGCCGGACCGGCTTGACGTCGCGTTCGGCACGGACCGGCACTTCCACGGGCTGTACGAACTGGCCAAGCGCGAGGCGCACCCGGACCAGTACCGCCGGTTCATGGACTTCGAGGCGCAGGCAGAGGTGTTCGAGAACTTCGGCGCCCAGGCTCTGCCCGGCTTGTTGCAGATCAGGGAGTACGCCGACGCCCTGCTCAGCCGCCAGGAGGACCTGACCCGGGAGCAGGTCGAGGAACGCGTCAACGCCCGCCTGTCCCGTCAGGATCGGCTGCGCTCGACCCAACCGCCCCTGCGCTGGGCGGTCATCGACGAATCCGTGCTCCGGCGACAGGTCGGCAGCGAGGAGTGCATGTAGAGACAACTGGCCTGGCTGCTCGAACAGGTGGATACTCCGGACAGCAAAGTCCAGGTGATGCCCTTCAGCGCCGGTCCACACTCGCTGATGGGCGGCGCCCTGACCCTGCTCACCCTTCCCAACGGCTCCAACGTGGCCTACGAAGAGGGCATCCAGGTCGGTCACCTCTACGAGGACCGGGACTCGGTGAAGAAGTGGCGACGACAGTACGACGTACTGCGCGCCAATGCCCTCCCACCGGCGGCTTCGGCGGAGCTGATCCGAGACGCGATGGAGGACCACAAGCCATGCAGCACACCCCCGAGCTGAACTCCGCCCGGTGGCGCCGGAGCAGCTACAGCAACACCAACGGGGGCGAATGCGTCGAGATCACCGACGACTTCCCCGGCGTCGTCCCCGTCCGCGACAGCAAGAATCCCCGCGGCCCCGTACTCGTCGTCCCAGCCGCCGCTTGGGACGAGTTCGTCAACTTCCTGAAGGCGTAACGCACGATGGTGCCCCGTACGCGAACGTACGGGGCACCATCGATCCGGCACCATCAACCCATCAGACCCCCGCCGGCTCCGGCTCCCCGGACTCCGCCTCTGCGGAGGACTCGGACGGCGGAGCCGCCCGCTTCGCCGCCCTCTTCTTCGCCCGCCGCTCCTTGCGGAGTTCCACCATCGCGTACAGCGTCGGGACAAGGAGCAGCGTCAGCAGCGTCGACGTGATCAGGCCGCCGATCACCACCACTGCCAGCGGCTGGGCGATGAAGCCGCCCTCGCCCGTGATGCCCAGGGCCATGGGGAGGAGGGCGAAGATCGTCGCCAACGCCGTCATCAGGATCGGGCGGAGGCGGTGGCGGCCGCCCTCCAGTACGGCCTCGACCACTCCGTAGCCCTGCCTGCGGTACTGGTTGATCAGGTCGATCAGGACGATCGCGTTCGTCACCACGATGCCGATGAGCATCAGCATGCCGATCATCGCCGGTACGCCCATGGGGGTGCCCGTGGCGACCAGCAGACCGATCGCGCCCGTCGCCGCGAACGGGATCGACACCAGCAGGATCAGCGGCTGGATGAGGGACCGGAAGGTCGCCACCAGCAGCATGAAGACGATCGCGATCGCCGCGAGCATCGCCAGGCCGAGGGAGGCGAACGCCTCGTCCTGGTCCTGCGAGACACCGCCGATCTCCGCCGTCGCCCCGTCGGGGAGCTTCAGCGCGTCGAGCTTCGTCGTGAGGTCCGCGCTGACCGCGCCGGTGTTCTCGCCCGTCGGCTTCGCCGTGATCGTGGCCGCGCGCTGACCGTCGATCCGGGTCATCGAGACCGGGCCGTCGACCAGTTCCACCGTGGCGATGTCACCGAGTACCACACCGGGGCCGAGCTGGAGTTTCTTCAGCTCGTCCAGTGTCTGGGCCGGCTTCGCCGACTTGATGACCACGTCGCGCTCGGTGTCGTCCAGGATCGCCTTGCCGCTGGGGGTGCCGCGTACCGCCTGGGCGACGGCGGCGCCGAGCGTCGTGTCGTTGAACCCGGCCGCGGCGGCGTCGGAGTTGGCCTTGACGGAGATCCGCGGTACGGACTGGGCGAGGTCGCTGGTCACGTCCGTGACGTCGTCGAGCCCGGCGACCGCGTCCCGCACCTCCTCCGCGGCCTCGCGCAGCACCTCGGCGTCGGCGGACTTGACGACCACGCTCAGCTCCTGGGCGCCGAAGCCGTCTCCGGCCGAGATCGTCGTCGTACCGATCCCGGAGAGCTTGCCGAGCCCCTCCTCGATCCGGTCCTGGACGTCGTCGTACGAGGCCGAGTCCGCGACCTTGACGGTGTACGAGGCCTGGTTGGTGTCCGTGCCCCCGCCGAACGCGGCCAGGAAGCCGGACGAGCCGACCGTGACCTGGTAGTCCTCGACGCCCTGCACACCGTCGAGCAGCTGCTCGACCTTCTTGGCCTGCGCGTCGGTCGCCGCCAGGCTGGTGCCGGGCTTCAACTCCTGCTTGACGGTGAGGACTTCCTGCTCGCCCTGGTCGAAGAAGTTGGTCTTCAGCAGCGGCGCCATGGCGAACGTACCGATGAGGACGACGACCGCGATGGCCACGCTGGTGAGGCGGCGCCGGGTGGCGAACCGCAGGACAGGGACGTAACTGCGCTGGAGTCGGCTGCGGGCCTCCTTCTCCTCGGCCTTGCGGCGTGCCTCGTCGGCGTCCGCGGGCGTGCCCTTGGGGGCGCGCAGGAACCAGTACGAGAGCACCGGTACGACCGTCAGCGAGACGAGCAGCGAGGCCAGCAGCGCCGCCGTCACCGTCAGGCTGAACGAGCCGAACAGCTCGCCGACCATGCCGCCGGTCAGGCCGATGGGGAGGAAGACGGCGACCGTCGTGAGGGTGGAGGACGTGACCGCGCCCGCGACCTCCCGTACCGCCTTGAGGATCGCCTCCTGGCGCTCCTCGCCGTAGCCGAGGTGGCGCTTGATGTTCTCCAGGACCACGATCGAGTCGTCGACGACGCGGCCGATCGCGATGGTCAGGGCGCCCAGCGTCAGCATGTTGAGCGAGAGGTCCCGGGTCCACAGGACGATCAGCGCGAGGACGACCGACAGCGGGATCGAGACCGCGGTGACGAGGGTCGAACGGACCGAGGCCAGGAAGACCAGGATGATCACGACCGCGAACAGCAGGCCGAGCGCGCCCTCGGTGGTCAGGCCCGAGATGGACTTGGAGACCGCCGGGCCCTGGTCGCTGACCACGGTGATCGTCGAGCCGGAGCCGAGGTCTTTGCGCAGGTCGGGCAGCTTGTCCTGGACGGCGTCGGAGATGGCGACCGCGCTGCCGTCGTGGTCCATCGTCAGCGCCACGGACAGGCTGGGCTTGCCGTCGGTGCGGGTGATGGACTGCGCCGTGGCGGGCTGCTCCTCGACCGTGGCGATGTCCCCGAGGCGTACGGGCTTCTTGACGCCCTCGCCGGTGACCATCAGGTCCTGGATCTGCTTGAGCGAGGTGAAGCCGCCGCCGACCTGGACGGTGCGGTTGCTGCCGTCCTCGTCGAAGGAGCCGGCCGGGACGGTCGCGCCGCCTGCCTGAAGTGCCTGGCCGAGGACGGCAGGGTTGACCCCCGCGCGCGCCATCTCGGCGTCGTCGGGCGTGACGGTGACCTCGAGGTCCCGTACGCCGTCGACCGTGACCTGGCCCACGCCGTCGATGTCGCGCAGCTCAGGCACCACGGTGCGGTCGAGCTGGTCCGAGAGGGCCTGCTGGTCCTTGTCGGAGGTGACGGCGAGCACGACGGTCGGGATGTCGTCCGTGGAACCGGCGACGACCTGCGGGTCCACGTCGTCCGGGAGCTGGACGCGGGCGCGGTTGACGGCCTGCTGGACGTCGGCGACGAGCTGCTCGGTGTCGTTGCCGTAGTCGAAGGACGCCATGATCAGGGCGTTGCCCTCGCTGGCGGTGGAGGTGACGCCGGAGATGCCGTCGACGCCTTCGAGGTTGTCCTCGATGGGCTCGACGACCTGCTTCTCGACGACGTCGGGGGACGCGCCCTGGTACGGCGCGAGCACCGACACCATGGGCAGTTCGATGGTGGGCAACAACTGCTGCTTGAGCTGCGGGATCGCTATCGCTCCGAAGGCGAGCGCGACGATCGACATCAGCCCTATGAGGGCCCGTTGTGCGAGGCTGAACTTGGACAGCCAGGACATGGGTGGCGGATCTCTCTTCTGTGGCTGGGGTTGCTGGAGCGGCCAGAAGGGCGCATGCGAGCGCCCACCCCTACACCCTGAGCCACCGTCGAGAGCCGATCCGTCGCTCCCAGGTCTCGTTCCTTATCCGGCCCCTACTGCGAGCGCAGTACGGGCGGACGGGGCTCACTCCACCCTTGGACGTACCAGCCCCGACTCGTAGGCGATGACGACCAGTTGGGCCCGGTCGCGGGCGCCCAGCTTGGCCATGGCGCGGTTCACGTGGGTTTTCACGGTGAGCGGGCTGACTTCGAGGCGTTCGGCGATCTCGTCGTTCGAGTGGCCGCCCGCGACCTGGACGAGGACTTCGCGTTCGCGGCCGGTGAGCGCGGCGAGGCGTTCGGCTCGGGCCGGGTCCCGGTCGTCGTCCGCTCCGTCGCCCTGCGCGAGGAACTTGGCGATCAGCCCCTTGGTGGCCACCGGCGACAGCAGTGCCTCGCCGCTCGCCGCGACCCGGATGGCGTTGAGCAACTCGTCCGGCTCGGCCCCCTTGCCGAGGAAGCCGGAGGCCCCGGCACGCAGGGACTGCACCACGTACTCGTCGACCTCGAAGGTCGTCAGCATGACGACCCGTACGTGTGTGAGGCCGGGGTCGGCGCTGATCAGCCGGGTGGCGGCGAGACCGTCCGTGCCGGGCATGCGGATGTCCATCAGGACGACGTCGGCCCGCTCCTCGCGCGCGAGCCGCACCGCCTCGGCGCCGTCCGAGGCCTCGCCGACGACCTCCATGTCGGGCTCGGAGTCGACCAGCACGCGGAACGCGCTCCGCAGCAGGGCCTGGTCGTCGGCGAGCAGGACGCGGATGGTCATGCGGGGTCCCCCGTGGGTGCCGTTCTCCTGGATGCCGCAGTCGTTTTCGGTACGTTCGCCGAGGCGGTGTCCCCGGCCGTGTCGGCGGTGCGGCTCTTGACCGGCAGGATCGCATGGACGCGGAAGCCGCCTCCGTAGCGGGGTCCGGCGGTGCAGCTGCCGCCGAGTGCGCCGACCCTTTCCCGCATGCCGAGCAGCCCGTGCCCGCCGTTCTTGTCCAGCCGGGCCTCGGCGTCGTCGCCGGGCCCGTTGTCCAGCACGGTGATCTCGACGTTCGGACCCACGCGTACGACGCTGACCTCGGCCTTCGCCTCCGTACCCGCGTGCTTCTGCACATTGGTGAGGGCTTCCTGGATGACGCGGTACGCGGCCAGGTCGACGGCCGCGGGCAGGGCCGTGCCCTCATCGGTGCGGGCCACCTCGACGGGCAGGCCCGCGTTGCGGAAGGTGCCGACGAGTTCGTCGAGCCGGTTCAGGCCCGGGGCCGGTTCGGTGGGCGCCTCGGGGTCGCCGGACTGCCTCAACAGGCCGACGGTGGCGCGGAGTTCGTTGAGCGCGGAGCGGCTGGCCTCGCGTACGTGCGCGAGGGCTTCCTTGGCCTGGTCGGGGCGCTTGTCCATGACGTGGGCGGCGACTCCGGCCTGGACGTTGACCAGAGCGATGTGGTGGGCGACGACGTCGTGCAGATCGCGGGCGATGCGGAGGCGTTCTTCGGCGACGCGGCGGCGGGCCTCTTCCTCACGGGTGCGCTCGGCGCGTTCGGCGCGCTCTCTTATGGCGTGTACGAAGGCGCGGCGGCTGCGCACCGCGTCGCCCGCGGCGGCCGCCATGCCCGTCCAGGCGAAGATGCCGATGTTCTCCTGCTCGTACCAGGGCATGGAGCCGGCGAGCATCGCGACGCCCGTCAGGACGGTCATGGTGAGCAGGCCGACCCGCCAGGCGGTGGGGCGGTCGGTCGCCGACGCCACCGTGTAGAGGGCGACGACGGCGGCCATGGCGACCGGGGTCCGCGGGTCGCCGCTGATCAGCTCGAGGAGGGTGAGGGCGCCCGTCACCGCGAGTACCGGGAGGGGGCCGCGGCGGCGGAAGACCAGGGCGACGGCGGCCAGCGTCATCAAGGTGACGCCCAGCGCGTCGGGTGCCTGCGTGCCCCACGTCTTGCCGTCGCCGTGCTCCTCGGGGGCGGCGAACGACGCGACGATCATGATCGCCAGTACGGCTGCCGCCAGCGCGCCGTCTGCTGCCAGCGGGTGGGCTCGCAGCCAGGTTGCGGTGCGCTTGATTGTGCTCACGCTTGTTTACGGTACGGGGCCACTGCGTTCGGCGGAACTGGTGGCAACGGTCACCCGGGGGTTGGGGGCGCCTACCGGGAGGATGGGTTCGGTTCGCGGGCGACTGCGGGCCCGTCGTGGCTTGTCGCGCAGTTCCCCGCGCCCCTGTGGCAGGGGCTGCGCCCCGCCACAGGGAGCGCGGTCCAGCGACCGCCCGCTCAGTCGAAAGCCAAGCTGCTCAACCCGGAATCAGGCCGTCCTCGGTCAGCATCTCCCTGACTTCCTCCAGGGTTGCGCCGGGGGACGGGAGGATGAGCTCCGAGGGTTCCAGGGTGTCGTCGGGGAGGGGGGTGCCCAGGCGGCGTACTGCTTCGAGGAGTGCTCCCAGCGTGCGCCGGAAGCCCTCTTCGTCGCCGGACTCCATCTCCGCGAGGAGTTCGTCGTCCAGCTTGTTCAGTTCGGCGAAGTGGGCGTTGTCCAGCTTCACCTGTCCCTCCCCCATGATCCGTACGATCACGACGCCCTCCTCAAGGCGTGGGACTGCTACGGCGTGGGACTCACTGCTTGTCGAAGCGCGGGGTGTCCCGAGGCTGGTCCTGTGACCCTGACTGCGACTGGTCCTGGGACTGCGCCTGCCCCGAAGTATTGCCCGTGCCGCCCTCGATCGCCTGCTGGGGCGAGGAGGGGCCGGCCAGCTCCGCCTTCATGCGCTGGAGTTCCAGCTCCACGTCCGTGCCGCCGGAGAGACGGTCCAGCTCGCTCTGAATGTCGTCCTTGGCCAGCCCGGAGGAGTCGTCGAGGGCACCGGAGGCGAGCAGTTCGTCGATGGCGCCGGCGCGGGCCTGAAGCTGCGCCGTCTTGTCCTCGGCGCGCTGTATGGCCAGGCCGACGTCGCCCATCTCCTCGGAGATCCCGGAGAAGGCCTCGCCGATCCTGGTCTGCGCCTGGGCCGCGGTGTACGTGGCCTTGATGGTCTCCTTCTTCGTACGGAAGGCGTCGACCTTGGCCTGCAGCCGCTGCGCGGCGAGCGTGAGCTTCTCCTCCTCTCCCTGGAGGGTCTGGTGCTGCGTCTCCAGGTCCGTGACCTGCTGCTGGAGCGCGGCACGGCGCGACAGCGCCTCACGCGCCAGGTCCTCGCGGCCGAGAGCGAGGGCCTTGCGGCCCTGGTCCTCCAGCTTCGAGGACTGGCTCTGGAGCTGGTTGAGCTGCAGCTCCAGGCGCTTGCGGGAGGTCGCCACATCGGCGACTCCGCGGCGCACCTTCTGCAGCAGCTCCAGCTGCTTCTGGTACGAGTAGTCGAGGGTTTCGCGCGGGTCCTCGGCCCGGTCAAGGGCCTTGTTCGCCTTCGCGCGGAAGATCATCCCCATACGCTTCATGACACCGCTCATGGGCTTCGCGCGCCCCCTTCTGACGGACTCCAGCTCCAGCGACTGCAACAGAACCCACGGTACGGGCTCTGCATCCATTACCGCACTGTTCGGGGACGGATGCGCTCATCCCCAAGGACGACTGTGTTCGGCACCGATCCGGCGTAGGGAGTAGATGCCTCCCAGGGTTAGGTACGGGACAAGGTCGGGATTACCTCAGGCGCACTGGGGGCGAACCGTCGGCAACGCCCTCTCTGTGTCCCCCCTGTGCCCCTACAGACGACCGGTGTTGCCGGATCGTTCCCCGCAGGACTGTGGTCCATGCCTGGTGACCCCTTACCCTTGGGTTTTGTGTTCCGTAGCCGTGCCAAGGAAGAGAAGGCCCTCGCCGACAAGGCGCCGGTGACCGACTCCAAGCAGCCCCGCGACCCGCAGGCCCCCAAGGGTCGGCCCACGCCCAAGCGCAGTGAGGCCCAGTCCCAGCGCCGCAGCGTCGCCCATACGCCGACGAACCGTAAGGAGGCGGCCAAGCGGCAGCGTGAGGACCGCCGTGCCGCCCTTGCGAAACAGCGCGAGGCGCTGGCCAGCGGCGACGAGCGCTATCTGCCCGCCCGCGACAAGGGCCCGGTGCGGAAGTACGCGCGCGACTTCGTCGACTCGCGGTTCTGCGTCGCCGAGTTCTTCCTGCCGATGGCCGTGGTCATCCTCGTACTGAGCATGGTGCAGATCCCGCAGCTGCAGAACATCGCTCTGCTGCTGTGGCTCTTCGTCATCGTGATGATCGTGGTCGACTCGATCGGCATCGCGATCCGCCTGAAGCGGCAGCTGAACGAGCGCCTCCCGGACGAGTCCAAGCGCGGCGCCGTCGCCTACGCGCTGATGCGCAGCCTCCAGATGCGTCGCCTCCGGCTGCCGAAGCCGCAGGTCAAGCGCGGAGAGCGGCCCTGAGCGCGCAGGCTTTCGCGGGTGGTGCGGCGGATGCCTGGCTGAGCAAGCTCGGCGGATTACGGGATGTCGTACGGCAGGAACTGGTCGCCCGGCAGCTCGATGAGCAGATAGCCGGGCGGTTCCCTGTGGGGCAGCGGCTGCGGGTGCTCGACGTGGGCATGGGCCAGGGCACCCAGGCGCTCCGCCTGGCGCGGGCCGGGCACAAGGTCACCGGGCTCGAGCAGGACCCGAAGATGGTCGCGACGGCCCGCGAGGCGCTCGCCGCCGAGCCGGAGGGGATACGCAGCCGGGTGCGGCTCTTCGAGGGGGACGGGCGGGAGACCGGCGTCCACTTCCTGCCGGGCAGTTTCGATGTGGTGCTGTGCCACGGCGTGCTCATGTACGTCGAGGAACCCGACGCCCTGGTCGCAGGCCTGGCCCGGATGCTGGCCCCCGGCGGACTGCTCTCGCTGCTCGTACGGAACGGCGACGCCCTCGCGATGCGGCCCGGCCTCGCCGGTGACTGGGCCGGAGCACTGGCCGCGTTCGGCACCAGCGCGTACACGAACCGACTCGGCCTCGACGTACGCGCGGACCGGCTCGACGCGCTCACCGGCACGCTGGCCGGGATCGGGGCGCCGTTGCACGCCTGGTACGGGGTGCGGGTCTTCACGGACCTGGCCGCGGACGACGCGCCCGTTCCGGACAACGTGGAGGCGCTGCTGGCCGCCGAGGAGCGGGCGGGGCGGACGGATCCGTATCGGGGGGTGGCGGCGTTGCTGCACTTGTGCGGGGTGCGGGGCTGAGGGCACCTGCGGAACCTGGGGCACCTTGAAGCGCTGGTGGCCGCGACCATTCGTACGGTCGCGGCCACTTTGCTGATCGCGGTACGTCTACGAATCTTCGTCTACGACTCTGCGAAGAGGCGACTCTACGAAGAGGCCTCCGCGTGCAGGCTCATCGGGCCGTAGATCTCCGTGGCGTCCTCGAACAGCCGGACCTGGTCCGCTCCCCCGTCGGCCAGCGCCTTCCAGTGCTCACCGAGCCAGGACTCGGCGTCGCCCTGCGTGGTGAACTCCTCGGGCTGTACCGCGGGCTGGACCTCCGCCCCGTCGGCCTTCTCGAACCGCCACGTCCATGCCGCCATGTCGCCTCCCAAGTACCGAACCAGTACCTAACCAGTACCGAGCAAGATCGGGTTACGGCCCAGACTAGGCGCTCCGCCGCGGGTTCGGGGTTCGGGCCTCCAAAGGGTGCGTCTCCATGGAGACTGTCAGGGTGCGTCTCCAAGGAGACTCTCAAGGGACCCCTGTCGCGCATGCGGTGGCCGAGGCGGAAAAATCAACCCCGTGGACATCACTCTGCTCGGGACCGGTGCTCCCGATGGCCTGCCCCGCCCCGGTTGCCCGTGTGCCGCCTGCGCGGCCGCGCTCGGGCGGGATGCGCGGGCCGCCACCGCCGTTCTCGTCGACGGCACGTTGTTGCTCGACCTGACTCCTGGGGCGGCGTTCGCGGCTGCCCGGGTGGGGCGGTCGCTGGCCGGTGTACGGCAGGTGCTGTTGTCGCATCCGCACGACGGGCCGGCGGTCGAAGTGCCCGCGGGGCTGCCGCAGCCAGGGCGGGTGCCGGACGGGCGGGAGCTGGCGCTGCTCACCGGGCACCGGGTGCGGGCGGTGGCGCTGGACGCGCCCGGGACGGGGTACCTGGTGACCGGGCCCGACGGACAGCGGCTGCTGTATCTGCCGCCGGGGGCCGCGCCCGCGGGGCTCGAGGTTACGGGCGAAGCGGCGGACGAGTCGTACGACATGGTCGTCGCCGATGTGCTCGGGCGGCCGGACGCGCTGGCCCGGTTGCGTGCGGCCGGGGCCGCCGGGCCCGCGACCGATGTGATCGCGGTGCATGTCGACCACGATGTGCCGCCGGGTCCGGAGTTGCGGCGGCGGCTCGCGGCGGCGGGGGCGCGGGCGGTTCCGGACGGTACGACGCTGACCGTCGGGGTGTACGAGGACGTCCCCGACGTACCGCGCCGGACGCTGGTCCTCGGCGGGGCGCGGTCCGGGAAGTCCGTGGAGGCGGAACGGCGGCTGGAGGCCTTCCCGGATGTGCTGTACGTGGCGACCGGTGGCACCCGCGACGGGGACGGCGAGTGGGCGGCCCGGGTGAGCGCCCATCGTGAGCGGCGCCCCGGTTCCTGGCGTACCGCCGAGACCTGCGACCTCGTACCGCTGCTGAAGGAGGACGGCCCGCCGCTGCTCATCGACTGCCTGTCGCTGTGGCTGACGGATGCGATGGACTCCGTCGACGCCTGGGACGACGACGAGTGGGCGGGCGGGGGCGAGACCGCCCTACGGGCGCGGGTCGAAGAGCTGACGTCCGCGGTCCGGGTGACCCGCCGCACCGTCGTGGCCGTCTCCAACGAGGTGGGGTCGGGGATCGTCCCGGCGACGCCTTCCGGCCGCCGTTACCGGGATGAGCTGGGGCGGTTGAACGCGGGGTTCGCGGCGGAGTGCGAGCACGTTTTGTTGGTGGTGGCGGGGCAGGCGGTGGCGTTGCGGGGGTGAGGGGCGGGGCACGGCTCAGCGCCGGGCGATCACGCGGTACGCGTTGGAGAAGCGGGTGCGGCGCAGCAGCGGGGCGAGCGCGTGGTCCAGGGTGAAGGGAACGGCCAGCGCAGGTGCGAAACGGCCGGCCGAGCGGAGCGCAAGCGCTCCGGTGAGGTCGTACGGGACGTGCGGCGCGCGCCGGTCGACGCAGACCACCGTGCAGCCCAGCGCGTCGAGTTCGCCGAGCAGGTTGCTCAGCGGCACGAGGTGCAGGTGCCGTGGCTGCCCGTACGACAGCCACCACTTGCCGAGCAGCGGGCCGAACGCGCAGCCGGGGTCCGGGACTTCGACCAGCAGATGCCCGCCGGGCCGGAGTACGGCGAGCGCGGCGCGCAGTTCCTCGCGCGGGTCGGGGCTGTGTTCCAGGTGGTGGAGCATGCTCACCACGTCGTAACGGGCCCGCAGCCGGTCCACGAGGTCGGGCAGCCGGCCGCGGTACGCCTCCTCGATACGGCCCAGCGCCCGCGCCCGCTCGACGCGTGCACCCAGGTCGGTCCCGTCGAAGGCCGTGTACGGGTGCACCTCCCTGGCGGCGGCCGGGAACCGGCCGTATCCGGTGCCGACGTCCAGCCAGCTCTCGGGCTCGGGATACGGAAGCATCGCGCGGGCCACGGCGAGGTGACGTCCGCGTCCGGACCGGGTGCGGAGGATGCGTACCGGCAGGGTTTCGTGGGGGAAGTCCCGCTGGTAGTAGGCCAGGCCCTCGGCGGTGAGGCGGGGGTTCTGGAAGACGTGGGCGCAGTCCTGGCATTCCTCGAGGACGAAGGTGCCGGGCTTGTGCTGGAGCAGGTCCGGCGTACGCAGCAGGGTGCGCAGCCGCCGTGAGCCGCACCAGGGGCAGTCGGGTCTGCGGGGTTCGTGGAACTCACCGGTTTCCAGGGCGAGTTCGGTGGGATACGTGGCGCGGTGGGCGGCACGATGTGAGGCGCTGGTCTGGGGTGTGGTGGGCAGCATGAGGTGCTCCTGCGGGGAAGGAACGGCGCGGTACGACCCGTACGGGCGGAACATCCGGTGCAAACCGGAACGTATGGGATCACCCCTGCCGATGCAATGACGTTGCGGAGTCGTCTCCTCACGTGCTGCAACAAGGGTGTTGACGGTGCTGGCCGGGGGCCATGTCGTACGGGCGGACCGTCCAAGGTCGGCTGCGGACGCTGCCGGTACTGTTCGGCGAATGAGCTCGCTTAATCTCGACGACTTCTCCGATCTGATCGAGCGTCCCGACGGCGGGGTGCGCCGTGACGCCGAGGCGCGCCGGGAGCGGCAGATCGTGCCGCCTGGGTCCCTCGGGCGCCTCGACGAACTGGGTGAGTGGCTGGCGGCCGCGCAGTCGGCCGTGCCGGTGCGGGCGATCGAGCGTCCGCGTGTGCTGTTGTTCGCGGGTGACCACGGGGTGGCCGAACTCGGTGTCTCCGCACGGCCGCCCGGCAGTGCGGACCAGCTGGTGCGGGCCGTACTCGACGGCGCGAGCCCTGGCGCGGTGCTGGCCCGGCGGCTGGGCGTGCCCGTACGGGTGGTCGACATGGCGCTCGACTGCGAGCCGGACTCGCTGCCCGACGAGGTCGTACGGCATCGGGTGCGGCGTGGCTCCGGGCGGATCGACGTGGAGGACGCGCTGACCCTCGAGGAGGCGGAGGCGGCGTTCCGGGCGGGGGTCGCTCTCGCGGACGCGGAGGCGGACTCCGGGACCGATCTGGTCGTCCTCGGGGATGTGAGTGTGGGCGGGACGACGGCTGCGGCCGTGCTGATCGCTGCGCTGTGCGGGACCGATGCGTCCGTGGTCACCGGGCGCGGTGGGCGGGCGATCGATGACCTGGCGTGGATGCGTAAGTGTGCGGCCGTACGGGACGCGCTGCGGCGGGCGCGGCCTGTGCTCGGGGATCAGTTGCAGCTGCTTGCGACGGTGGGCGGGGCGGATCTTGCCGCGATGACTGGTTTTCTGTTGCAGAGTGCGGTGCGGAAGACGCCAGTGATTCTTGATGGCGTTGTCTCGGCTGCGTGCGCGTTGGTGGGTCAGCGGGTTGCTTTCCGTGCGCCGGACTGGTGGCTTGCGGGGCAGAGCAGCGGGGAGCCGGCGCAGGCGAAGGCCCTTGATCGGATGGCCCTTGAGCCGCTGCTTGACCATGGGGTCACGGTGGGCGAGGGCGCGGGGGCGCTGCTGGCTCTGCCGCTGGTTCAGGCGGCGGCTGCGCTGGCTGCTGAGCTGCCGGAAATGCCGGAGGCTGAGGAGCCGAAGGGGTTGGAGGACCCGGAGGATCCTGAGCGCGCCGCTCCGCTGGGTTAGGCAGTTTCGAAACTGCGGGTCCGTTGTGGCTGGTCGCGCAGTTCCCCGCGCCCCTAACGGGGCCTGCGGCCTCCCTGGGGGCGCGGTGCCGCACCCTGTCTTCGGGAAGTCCGCCTAACTTTCGGTGAGCCGCTTCGGGGTCGGGTCCGGTCTGCCGCCGATCCAGTCCTCCAGTTTGCGGCGGGGGACGGACCAGCGGCGGTCGTGGCGGTAGGCGCGGAGGCTTGATCTGGCTCGGGCGCGGGGGCGGTTGCGGTAGAAGCGTTTGGCCCAAGGGGAGCCGGGGCGGGCCAGGCGGACGGCGCCGATCAGGGCGATAAGCGGGACGATCACGCCGAAGATCGCGAGACGGGCCTTGCCCTTGGCGAGGGCGAGCAGGGCGATGAGGAAGTTTCCCGCCACGGTGCTGATGGCGGCACCGCGGTCCTGGAGTTCGTTCTCGTTGAGGTCGTTGACGCCGAACGGTACGAAGCCGAGGAGAACCAGGCCGACCAGCGCCGCCGTGACCGCCACGACCTCGACGCTCTTGCGGCCCTGCTCGCTCCAGTAGACGTCGTCGAGATGCAGGATCAGCGCGAACTCGTCGAGCACCAGGCCCACGCCCATCCCGAAGAGGACCGCGCACAGACCCGAGCCGAAGCCGTGCCCTCCGCCCGCCACGGAGCCGAAGCCGCCGACGACGGTCAGGATCACTCCGGGGACGACGTGGTGGACGTGTACGCCGCCGGTCTTGACGTTGCCGAACGGACCTTTGCCCGCGCGGATGAGCCGGGTGATGACCCGCGTGATCACGAAGGTGAGCACGAACGCGGCGAGCGCCAGTAGCAGGGGGAGTTTCCCCGGCTCGTAGATGTTCCGGTACCACCAGTCACCCATGTCCCCATCCTGCGACCGGATCGGGGCCGCTGCCTGCTGTGCCGTACTCTGCGGCGCGTGTCCAAGCCGGAGAACGAACCCGTGTACGACTCCGAGAACGAGCCGGAGAAGCAGCCTGCGTCCGAGGCGTCCGGGATGGCTGGGGCCTCCGGGATTTCCGGGGCATCCGGGGCATCCGGGGCTTCCGGGGCGTCCGGGACTCCCTGGCCGGACGGCCTCCGGTTCGCGTTCGGCACGCTCACCGTGTTTCCCGTCGCGGTGTCCCGTTGGGACCGTGAGGCCGCCCGGGCGGGCATGCTCTGCGCGCCCGTCGCGGGGCTGGCCGTCGGGCTGTGCGCGGCCGTGGTGGGCGGGCTGTTGCTGCTCCTGGGCGCCGGTCCGCTGCTTGCCGCCGTGGCCACCGTCGCGGTGCCCGCCGTGCTCACGCGCGGGCTCCATCTCGATGGGCTTGCTGATACGGCGGACGGGCTTGGCAGCGGGAAGCCTGCGGGGGACGCGTTGCGGGTCATGAAGCAGTCGGATATCGGGCCGTTCGGGGTCATCACCCTGCTTTTCGTGCTGCTGGCGCAGGTGGCCGCTCTTTCCCAGGCGTACGGGGCTTCCTGGGTCGGCGGCATGTTCGCGGCCGTCGTTTCGGCGACAGTTGCGCGGCTTGCGCTGACGCTTGGCGCTCGGGCCGGGACGCCTGCGGCTCGGCCGGAGGGGCTGGGCGCGGCCGTCTCGGGGACGGTTCCCCTGCGGGGGGCGTTGCTCGTGGGGGGCGTTGTCACGGCCGTCGGTGCGTTCCTGGGGGCATACGGCGGGATGTACGGCGTCGTGCGCGGCGCGCTCGCCGTACTCGTCGGCTGTGCGGTGGCCGAGCTTCTGCTGCGGCGCTGTGTCCGCCGCCTCGGCGGTGTCACGGGGGACGTGTTCGGCGCGCTGGCGGAGGCGGCGGCGACGGCTGCGCTGGTCGTTCTGGTGCTGGGCTGAGGGCGGGGTTTTTCTCGCCCCCGCCGCCCCTACCCGTCCCATCCTCGGGGCGTTGCCCCGAACCCCACCTGGGGCTCCGCCCCTGGACCCCGCTGGGGCTGCCGCCCCAGACCCCGCTATCGGCCTGGCGGCCTCGTCCTCAAACGCCGGACGGGCTGACTGATGCGGGCCTGCGCTGACAAGGCTCGGCCGCCCCAATCAGCCGTCGGGCGATGGCCGCGCAAGCTCCGCGCTTTGGGCAAGCGTCGCGCACGCTCAGCCCTTCGGCGAAGCGCCGCGCAACACAGTCCCCCCGGCCAGACGCCGCGCAACAGTCCCTCCGGCGAGTGCCGCGCAAAATCAGCCCGTCCGGCGTTTGAGGACCGGGGGTCCGGGGGCTGGCCCCCGAACGGGGTCCGGGGCGGAGCCCCGAAATGGGGTCTGGGGGCGCAGCCCCCAGCGGGGTCCTAGGGGCGGAGCCCCTAGGTATGGGACGGGTAGGGGCGGCGGGGGCGAATCATCCCTCACCCAGCCGCAGCGCATGCGGCAGCGTCCCCCACGGGTGCGCACCCATGCCCGATACCGCGCAGTGGACAGTGGCACCCCGCGCATGCGCCAGCTCGCCCACACGGGCGCCCGCCGGCACTCCGTACACCAGGTGGCACAGGCGCGTGCGCGAACCGCCCTGCCAGGGTTCGGGCCGCAGCGTCCGGTACGTCTCCCAGGAGCCCTCGAACGTGACCAGGACATCGGCCAGCCTGCCGTACGCGACATGCGGCGGCGCCCCGTGGTTGAAAACCAGGGTGTCGCAGCCCGCACCCCAAGCGGCCGTGGCCAGCCGCTGGTAGTGGCCGAACTCGCCCAGCCCGGTGGCTACTTGGTCGAGGAACGCGCCGTTCGTGCCGTACCAGTCGCGGTATCGGGTCAGGTCGGCGGCGACCTCGGCACGCGGGCGGCGGCCGTAGGCGGTGTCCACGTACCCGAAGACCCGCACCTCGGCCGCTCGCAGCCGACGCGCGATCTCCGCGAACGCCGGATCGGGCACCTCCCCGGGCCCACTGGCCGGGTTCAGCACAACCCCGTAAAGGCGGGGCGCCGCGGCGACGATCGCCTCCCATTCGGCGGGGCGGATGGACGGGTGCTCGTAGTACGGGACCAGCAGACGCGTCACCGGTGGGCCGTCGCTCTGCCCAGCAGCCAGCACACCAAGGACGCCAGGACCCCAGCCGCCGTGGCGTACACCACGAGGCCGATCAAGTGCGGGTCCGCACCGTCCACCAGCAGCGCCACGCTCTGCGCAAGCCCCGCCGCGCAGCAGACCACCGCCGCGCTCAGGACCGCACCGAACGACTGGAGCAGCAGGCCCGTCCACAGGACCACACCGAGAAGCAGCAGGGCCGTGAGCCGTACGCCGCCCAGGCCGGGCGCGTCGGGCCAGAGCGCGGCGGTGGCGATGCTGAGCAGGAACAGCGCCGCGAGATAGCCGCTGAGGCACTTCACGAGGGTGACCGCCGTGATCCGCCAGAACGCGCGGGACGTACGGCTGGAGCGCAGCCCGGCGAGGCTGCCGCTGCGAAACCGGTACAGCAGCCACTCCGCAGGTCCCATGCTCAGCGTGAGCGCCACCGCGGCCGGCGCGGCGATCGCGGCGTCCGAACCGGCGCCCTCGGCGAGGACGTCGCCAAGGGCCACGTACACCACGAGTACGCCGCTACCCACCCCGAAGAAGGCGTACGGCAGGGAGGCACCGAGCCACGGTGCTGCGCCGGGGCGGGATCGCTTCCCGTCGCCTCGGAAAGGCAGCAGCGCCGCAAGCCCTGCCCGCCAGCTGACCCGCTTCCCGTCCTCCCCCGACTCCCGTACCGCCGGAGCCACTTCACGCACCGCCAACGCCGACACCGCCGCCAGCGAGCCCAGCAACAGAACCAGCCGCGCGGCGTCCGGCACCGGCCGCGCCAGTGCCACCAAGGCACCCGCCGTCATGGGCAGCAGAGCGGCCAGCAGGGCCCGTTCGCGGCCCATCACCAGCAGCACGGTGGCCGCCCCGAGGTAGCAGGACTGCCCGGCCGCGAAGGCGACCGCGCCCAGGTGATCCGCGGCGACGGCCAGGGCGACCAGGGAGCCGAGCAGGGCGCCCGCCGGAGCGCCGAGGAGGAGCGAGCGGCGGGAGGCGGTGCGGTCGCCCAACCCCAGCCAGGAGTACGCCCGATGGGCCAGGCCCTGGTTCCAGGCCCAGCCGCACAGAGCGCCGGCCAGCAGCGGCGCCGTACCGGCCGGGAGGTTTAGGCCGTCCTCGGGCCCGGCGAGGAGAGGTCCGCCCAGGACGTAGCCGAGTCCGGGCAGCGCGAAGACGACGCCTCGGAGCAGGCAGCCCAACAGGCCTATGCGCCAGGGGTCGTGGGGCGGACCCGCCGGTTCGGGGTGGCGGCGCTCGGCGCGTGCGTACAGTTCCTCGGCTAGCGAGAACGAGTCCTTGCAGCCGTACTTCTCGCGTATCTGGTCGTCCGACATGCCGTCGGACTCCAGGAGCGCGGCGATCTCGTCGGGGTGGACGGCGGCGGCGATGAACTCGTCGAGGCGCGTGGCGAGTTCGTCCACCGGGTCGGGTTCCGCCCAGCTGGGCCGGCGCCGGCGCGGTACGGCGGGCAGGGTGTCGGGGGGCGCGCCGGGCGGCATCGAGACCGAACCGCTCACCAGTCCGTCCCGTCCGTGGCGACGGCCTGGTACCAGGGGTCGCGCAACTCGGCGGTCCAGTCGACGACGGTCTCGACGGTGGGCTCGTACACCTCGGGCAGGCCCGCGAGCTCGTGATAGATGGTGCGGAAGGCGTCCACGGAACGGCGAAGCGTGAACCGGTCGATGACGCGCTGCCGCGCCAACCGGCCCATTGCCAGGCGCCATTCGTCGTCCTTGAGGAGGGTGAGCGCCGCCGCGGCCATCTTCTCCGGCTCGCGCGGCGGCACGACCAACCCGGTGTCGCCGACCGCCTCCTTCACCCCGCCTACATCGGTGGAGACCGTGGTCCGCCCGCACGACATGGCCTCGATGATCGAGAAGGGGAAGCCCTCCGAGATCGACGACAGCATCACCACATGCCCGGCCGCGTACGCGCGCCACACCTCGCTGATCCGCCCCTCGAAGCTGATCCCGTCCGTCACACCGAGCTCGGCGGCGAGCTTCTCCAGCTTGGTCTTGTACGCCTCTCCCCCGGGCGGCACGGGACCGAACAACCGCAGCCTGGTCTCGGGGAGTTCGGCGCGCACCATGGCGTACGCGCGGATCAGTGTCTCCAGGTCCTTGATGGGGTCGATACGGCCGCACCAGGTGAGCGTGGGCACCTCGGGCTCGGGTCCGGCGTGCGGGAAGGCGCCCGGGTCGACGCCGTTGTAGACGGTACGGATCTTGTCGGGGTCGGCGCCGCCGCGTTCCTCCCAGCGGCGGTTGTACTGGTTGCACGGCGTGATCAGGTCGGCTGATTTGTAGCCGAGAGTGTTCAGCTCGCGGTAGAAGCCGAGCATGAAGGCCTTGACGGGCCAGCGCTGTTCCTCGCTGCGGTAGCCGAGGTAGCGCTCGCGCAGATAGATGCCGTGCTCGGTGAGCAGGAAGGGGATGCCGTCCAACTCCCTTGCTGCCAGGGCCGGGAGGGTGGCGAGGCCGCTTCCCGTGGAGTGCGAGACGGAGCCTTCGGGGAGCCGTACGCCGAGCGGGCGCAGCGCGTGTTCCAGCAGGTCGGTCGCGGTCAGCGCGTCGTGCACGGTGGGCCGGGCGGCGGCGGTCGGCAGATGCGGCAGGGTCCATATCGCCATGAGCGAGCGCAGCGCGGCCTCGGTGCGCAGGGCCGCCGACAGCCTTCCCTCGCGGGCGAGTTGGGCCAGTTCGTAGAGCGCCTCGCCGAAGTCGCAGTGCGCGCCGGGGTCGAGGAAGGACAGCAGGAACCGTTCGTAGGTCTCGAGGAAGCGGCGGCGGGCGCTCCCGCGTGGTGGGCGCCGGGAGCCGGGGCGCCTGCCCCACAGGGGTACGGATATGTGCTGGTAGACGTTGGACGGCAGCTCCCAGGTCACGGGTTCGCGACCGCTGCCGGCGAGCGATATGAGGTTGAACTCGACTTCGGGCATGCCCTTCACGAGCTGGTCGCACCAGGTGCTGACCCCGCCGTGGACCAGCGGATACGTGCCCTCCGTGAGCAGGGTGACATGACGGCCGGTGGTGCCGGTGGTCATCGTGGGGTTCCCCCTGGAACAGGTCTACGGCTCGATGGACGGGCGTCTGCTGTGCGCTGCGCTGCTCTCTCGTCAGGCGGACACTCGTATGGGCGTCGTTATGCGGGCAGTCTCAGCGTGAGGGCGTTCTGCGAGCTTTCCGGAGTGGTCCAGGCCGAGCGTTCACCCGCGTACGGAGTGCCGAACTCGGCCGTACCGCCCGGGAGTTGCTTGAGCGTGCCCTCCGGCGCTGTCACCGGGATCTCGGTCCCGGACGGGGCCGTGACGGTGACCGTGTCGCCGACCCGGTACGCCGTGACGTCACCGTCCGCGACGGCCTGCTGCCAGGCGGCGCGGCGCTTGAACTCGGCGCCGATCGTGCTCTGCCGCGGGTTCTCCAGCGGAGTGTTGTCCGCGAACAGCGCGCGATAGTCGACGAGCACCTTGTCCAGGACCGGGTAGAGCAGCCGCTCCTCGGCCAGGTTGGACTGGTGGACGTAGTGCGGGCGCGGGTCGTTGTTCACGGCGTGCCCGAGGGCGATACGGGCCTCCTGGGGGACGATGTACGACTCGAAGCCGGTGGCCGGGTCGAGCGGGTCCTCCAGGCAGGTGGACGTGGGGTTGTTCTCGCAGACGCCGCTGCCGCCGTCGGCCTTGGACGTGTAGACCCAGTTGTACTCGTCGGTCATCTCGGCGGCCGTACCGACGTTGTAGTACACGTTCATCGGATGGCGCGGCACGGTCAGCGCGGCGCCCACCGAACGCTGCTGCGGTTCACGTGAGTTGTCGGAGGCGATCCACTCGATGCCGGTGTCGGCGAGGGCGCCCGCGAGGTTCGGGTTGTCGTCCGGCTGTTGGGGCAGCGTCTTCAGACCCGAGTGCTCCCCGGTCACCAACTCGGTGGAGTCGACCGGGAGTCCGTGGCTCTCCACCCACCGCTGGTTGTCGCTGATCTGCGCCGCGATCTCGGCACGGCTCATGTACTGGGTCGTGCCGTCGGGGTTCTTGGCGCAGCTCCACGGCACGGTGCTGGTGTCCTGGACGCAGCCCAGGAAGGGGTGCGTGTACGTGTGGTTGATCCAGCGGTACTCGCCCTTGTCGGCGAGGAGTTGGTCGGTCAGCGCGTCCGTGCCGCCGTTCTCGGCCTTCCACTCCTCGCCGGCGCCCGCGTTGTAGACCATGTCGAGCGTGAAGTCGCTGCTCTGCTGCCATTGCGCGGCGTACACCGCGTCGTCCGCGGTCATCCGGATCGGTGTGGTTCCCTCACCGTCACCCCCGACGCAGTCGAAGTCGCCCGGTGTGCAGTTGCGTTCGGTGTCCCAGCGGCTGTCGGGGGCGAAGACGTCGTCGACATGGACGGAAAAGTAGTTCCTGCTCTGCCCGAGGTGTACGCCCTGAGTCAGCCATTCGACGATGCCACGGGCCAGCACCCGGAACTGCTGCTGGTCGTCGTTATACGCGAAGGTCACGACGAGTTCGCGGCGGCCGTCGTGGGCGTACTCGCCGACCAGGCTGCCGCGGCCTTCTCCGCCGGGCACGGCGATGTCGACGTAACTGGTGAAGCCCTCGCGGGGCCGGGCCACGTACCCGTAACTCTCCTGAATGGAGCCGGAGTTGTCCTCGAACTTCAGCGGCCCGTCGAGGTAGCCGAAATAACCCGCCTGCCCGGCCTCGGTGACCGAGGCCTCCCGGCCGTCGAGCGTGCCGGCCCAGCCGCCCTCGTTGGTGTAGTCGAGGCCGACGCCGGGGTGCGCCCAGGTGTAGGCGTCGACCTGGGGGATGCCGAAGGTCCGCTCGTACGACTCCAGGGCGACCTGCTCGGCCGAACCCGCCCCGAACGGCGCCTCGTTGGGCAGCACGACGCCCTGATACTTCGCCCGCGGGGCACCATCCACTGTGTCACTGAGGAACGCCTCGTCGATCGTCGGGCGGTCCGCGTCGTCGAGGTCGACCGTGGTGTACGGGATGCCGGTGCTCTTCAGTTCCTCGGTGATGGCCTCGACGGGGCTGTCACCGTTGTCGACGACCAGCACCCGGAGATCGATACGCGGCACCTCGGCCGCGGACGCTCCCGGTGCTCCGAGGCCCAGCGCCAGCATGCCCGTCGCCGCCAAGCCAACGGCTACGGTTCTCCAACTGCGCGCGCTCTGCGGCACGGTGACTTCCTCCCCTGACGGATCCTCATGTGGTCAGCTGAGGGAGGATCCGTGGAAATCATGCAAAGCGAAGAGCGGATCACTCACACCGAATGCGGCCAGTGTGACTCAAGTCATCTCCTGTGAGGGCCGAGAAATGGCCACGTCGCCACGGCGGCATGAACGGCTGCTGGAATGAGCGAAACCCGCCACCGAGCGTAGGCTCATGTCCGGTACTCCCCCGGTCCGGTCCAGCCTGCCGATCAGCCGTCTCCTAGGCTCCTTCGTCGGGCCCGGCCGAGCCACCCCTCTCGGCCCCGCAACTCAATGGAAGCGAGATTTCACCACCGTGACTGCTCTCACTCTCAGCACCGCCGCAGCGCCCGGCCTGCGAGCCGACGCGATCGTCGTCGGTGTCGCCAAGGGCGGCTCCGACAAGGGCGGCTCCGCCAAGTCCGGGGACCTGGTCGTCGCACCGGGCGCGGAGGCCGTGGACAAGGCGTACGACGGCGGGCTCGCCGGCGTTCTGGAGACCCTCGGCGCCTCCGGCGGCGAGGGCGAGGTGACGAAGCTGCCGGCACCGTCCGGCTTCAAGGCACCGGTCGTGCTGGCGGTCGGTCTCGGTGCGCAGCCCGACAAGGACGCCTCGTTCGGCACCGAGACGCTGCGCCGCGCCGCCGGTGCCGCCGCCCGCGCGCTGGCCGGCTCGAAGAAGGCCGCGTTCGCCCTGCCGGTCACGGACGCCGCCGACGCGGGCGCCATCGGCGAGGGCGCGCTGCTCGGGGCGTACTCCTTCGACGTGTACAAGGAGAACGCCAGCAAGGACGCCAAGAAGGGCGCGAAGAACGGCAAGGCCCCGCTCGCCGAGGTCGCGCTGCTCGGCGGGAAGCCCCGCGACAAGGCGTACAAGGCGGCCGTCGAGCGCGCCATCGCCGTCTGCGAGGAGCTCAACCGCGCCCGCGACCTCGTCAACACCCCGCCGAACGACCTGAACCCGGAGGCCTTCGCCGCCGTCACGCAGGCCGCGGCCAAGGAGCACGGCATCAAGGTGCAGGTGCTCGACGAGAAGGCCCTGGAGAAGGGCGGGTACGGCGGCATCCTCGGCGTCGGCGCCGGCTCCGCGTCCGCTCCCCGCCTGGTGAAGCTCTCGTACACCTCGTCCAAGGCGAAGAAGCACCTGGCCTTCGTCGGCAAGGGCATCACGTACGACTCGGGCGGCATCTCGCTGAAGCCCGCGGGCCACAACGAGACGATGAAGTGCGACATGAGTGGCGCGGCTGCCGTGTTCGCGGCCGTCGTCGCCGCCGCGCGGCTCGGCCTCGAGGTGAACGTCACCGGCTGGCTGGCGCTCGCCGAGAACATGCCGTCGGGGTCGGCCACCCGGCCCGGTGATGTGCTGCGGATGTACAGCGGCAAGACCGTCGAGGTGCTCAACACCGACGCCGAGGGGCGGCTCGTCCTCGCCGACGCGCTGTGGAAGGCGTCCGAGGACAAGCCGGACGCGATCATCGATGTGGCGACGCTGACGGGCGCGATGATGCTCGCGTTGGGCAACCGTACGTTCGGTGTCATGGCCAACGACGACGCGTTCCGCTCCGCTGTGGTCGAGGCCGCGGAGGAGGCCGGTGAGGCTTCGTGGCCGATGCCTCTGCCGGATCACCTGAAGAAGGGGATGGACTCCCCTACCGCTGATATTGCCAACATGGGTGAGCGGATGGGTGGGGGGCTGGTTGCCGGGCTGTTCCTGAAGGAGTTCGTCGGGGAGGGCATCACCTGGGCCCATCTCGATATTGCGGGCCCGGCCTTCAACGACGCCGGTCCCTTTGGCTACACCCCGAAGGGGGGCACGGGGTCGGCTGTGCGCACGTTGGTGCGGGTTGCCGAGCTGGCGGCTTCGGGGGATCTCGGCTGAGGGCGCCTGAGAGCTCGGGGAGCGCGGGCTGGTGCGCGACTGCGGGTCGGCCGTGGTTGATCGCGCAGTTCCCCGCGCCCCTATCGGGGCGCTGTCCTGCACGTCACGATAGAGGTTGACGTCTCACACACCGGCCCGGCGTCCACGTTCCCGCGGACAAGTGCAAAGATGGGGTCTCGGCAGGACAGGGCCCCACCACAGGGCCGAAGAAAGAGCGGCCGGACACCAGCCGCCGCCCGGTCGGGAGACCGGCGTACGGCGCACATGCATGGAGGACGTGACGTGGCGAACGACGCCAGCACCGTTTTCGACCTAGTGATCCTCGGCGGCGGTAGCGGCGGCTATGCCGCGGCCCTGCGCGGAGCGCAGCTGGGCCTTGACGTCGCCCTGATCGAGAAGAACAAGCTCGGCGGTACCTGCCTGCACAACGGCTGCATCCCCACGAAGGCCCTGCTGCACGCCGGCGAGATCGCCGACCAGGCGCGTGAGGCCGACCAGTTCGGCGTGAAGGCCACCTTCGAGGGCATCGACATCGCGGCCGTCCACAAGTACAAGGACGACGTGATCAGCGGCCTCTACAAGGGCCTGCAGGGTCTCGTCGCCTCCCGCAAGGTGACGTACATCGAGGGCGAGGGCCGGCTGTCCTCCCCCACTTCTGTCGACGTGAACGGCCGGCGCGTACAGGGCCGTCACATCCTCCTGGCGACCGGCTCCGTGCCGAAGTCGCTGCCGGGCCTGGAGATCGACGGCAACCGCATCATCTCCTCGGACCACGCGCTGACGCTGGACCGCGTACCGCAGTCCGCGATCATCCTCGGCGGCGGCGTCATCGGCGTCGAGTTCGCCTCGGCCTGGAAGTCCTTCGGTACGGACGTCACGGTCATCGAGGGCCTCAAGCACCTCGTGCCGGTCGAGGACGAGAACAGCTCCAAGCTTCTTGAGCGCGCCTTCCGCAAGCGCGGCATCAAGTTCAACCTCGGTACGTTCTTCGAGAAGGCCGAGTACACGCAGGACGGCGTCCGTGTGACCCTCGCCGACGGCAAGACCTTCGACGCCGAGGTGCTCCTGGTCGCCATCGGCCGCGGCCCGGTCTCGCAGGGCCTGGGCTACGAGGAGCAGGGCGTCGCGATGGACCGCGGCTATGTCCTGGTCGACGAGTACATGCGCACGAACGTCCCGACCATCTCGGCCGTCGGTGACCTGGTCCCCACGCTCCAGCTCGCCCACGTCGGCTTCGCCGAGGGCATCCTGGTGGCGGAGCGTCTCGCCGGTCTGAAGACGGTGCCGATCGACTACGACGGTGTGCCGCGGGTGACGTACTGCCACCCGGAGGTCGCCTCCGTCGGCATCACCGAGGCCAAGGCCAAGGAGGTCTACGGCGCGGACAAGGTCGTCGCTCTCAAGTACAACCTCGCGGGCAACGGCAAGAGCAAGATCCTCAAGACCGCGGGCGAGATCAAGCTCGTCCAGGTCAAGGACGGTGCCGTCGTCGGCGTCCACATGGTCGGCGACCGCATGGGCGAGCAGGTCGGCGAGGCCCAGCTGGTCTACAACTGGGAGGCGCTGCCCGCCGAGGTCGCGCAGCTCATCCACGCTCACCCGACGCAGAACGAGGCGCTCGGCGAGGCCCACCTGGCCCTGGCCGGCAAGCCGCTGCACTCGCACGACTGACAGCCCTCGGGCGCGACGACACAGACTTCCGCAATTCGTAAGGAGCAACAGAAACCATGGCGGTTTCCGTAACCCTTCCGGCGCTCGGCGAGAGCGTCACCGAGGGCACTGTCACCCGCTGGCTGAAGGCCGAGGGCGAGCGCGTCGAGGCCGACGAGCCGCTGCTCGAGGTGTCGACCGACAAGGTCGACACCGAGATCCCCTCGCCCGCCGCCGGCGTACTGGCGTCCATCAAGGTCGCCGAGGACGAGACGGTGGAGGTCGGCGCCGAGCTGGCCGTCATCGACGACGGCACCGGTGCCCCCGCTGCCGCCCCGGCCCCGGCCGTCGAGGAGGTCGCCGCACCTCCGGCTCCCGAGCCGGCCCCGCAGGCCGCCCCGTCCACCGAGGCCGCCGCTCCGGCTCCGGCCCCGACCGCTCAGGCCGCCACCGGTGGTGGCACCGCCGAGGGCACCGACGTGGTCCTCCCGGCGCTGGGCGAGTCCGTCACCGAGGGCACCGTCACGCGCTGGCTCAAGGAGGTCGGCGAGTCCGTCGAGGCCGACGAGCCACTGCTCGAGGTCTCCACGGACAAGGTCGACACCGAGATCCCGGCGCCCACCTCCGGTGTGCTGCTCGAGATCACCGTCGCCGAGGACGAGACCGCCGAGGTCGGCGCCAAGCTCGCCGTCATCGGCGCCCCGGGCACGGCTCCGGCCGCCGCCCCGGCTCCGGCACAGCCCGCCCCGGCCGCGGCACCCGCCGCTCCGGCTCAGCCCGCTGCCCCGGCCGCACCTCCGGCCCCTCCGGCTCCGGCGGCGCCCGCCGCCCCGGCCGCCGCGGCTCCGGCTCAGCCCGCCGCTCCGGCTCCCGCGCCGGCCGCGCCCGCTCCCGTCACTCCGGCTCCGGCTGCCCCCGCCGCCGCGCAGCCCACCGACGAGGGCGCGTACGTCACCCCGCTGGTGCGCAAGCTCGCCGCCGAGAACGGCGTCGACCTGGCCACCGTCAAGGGCACCGGCGTCGGCGGCCGTATCCGCAAGCAGGACGTCATCGCCGCCGCCGAGGCCGCGAAGGCCGCCGCCGCTGCTCCGGCTCCGGCCGCTGCCGCACCGGCTGCCGCCGCCAAGAAGGCGCCGAGCCTGGAGGCTTCCCCCCTCCGTGGCCAGACCATCAAGATGCCGCGCATCCGCAAGGTCATCGGCGACAACATGGTCAAGGCCCTGCACGAGCAGGCCCAGCTGTCCTCGGTCGTCGAGGTCGACGTCACGCGGCTGATGAAGCTGCGCGGCCGGGCCAAGGACGCGTTCGCGGCCCGCGAGGGCGTCAAGCTCTCCCCGATGCCGTTCTTCGTGAAGGCCGCGGCCCAGGCGCTGAAGGCCCACGCGCCCGTCAACGCCCGGATCAACGTCGAAGAGGGCACGATCACCTACTTCGACACCGAGAACATCGGTATCGCGGTGGACTCCGAGAAGGGCCTGATGACCCCGGTCATCAAGGGCGCCGGCAACCTGAACCTCGCCGGTATCGCCAAGGCCACCGCCGACCTGGCGGGCAAGGTCCGGGCCAACAAGATCACTCCGGACGAGCTGTCCGGCGCGACCTTCACCATCAGCAACACCGGTTCGCGCGGCGCGCTCTTCGACACGATCATCGTGCCGCCGGGTCAGGTCGCGATCCTCGGCATCGGTGCCACGGTCAAGCGTCCGGCCGTCATCGAGACCGACGAGGGCCCCGTCATCGGCGTACGCGACATGACGTACCTGACGCTCTCCTACGACCACCGCCTGGTGGACGGCGCCGACGCCGCCCGCTACCTGACGGCGGTCAAGGCGATCCTGGAGGCGGGCGAGTTCGAGGTCGAGCTCGGCCTGTAACTCCGGTCGTACGTACGCGCCCTCGTCCTCCGCGGAGTTCAGCGGAGGACGAGGGCGCATCGTCGTTTCCGTACGGGGTATCCGTACGGGTCATCCGCCCTGGTCTTTACATCGGGCGGCCCGACGGCACCGTGTAAGGCTTCTCTCACCTGCGCTGAAGCGCCCCCGCGCGCCCCTCTGAGACGGGAAATCGGCCTTATTGTCTAGACGTCAACGCCCCCGGGTCCCGCCCGCCGCCCGACCACCGCCCCTCATCGGGGCCCTTCGGGCCGCAGCATTGGATTCAACGCCCCTTTCGAAGGAGCCCTCATGACCGCGCCCGTCGTCCACTCGCTGCGCGAACAGATCCGCGAGCACATCGTGGACGGCATCGTGAGCGGGCGCTGGAAGCCGGGCGAGCGGATCGTGGAGCGGCGGATCGCCGTGGAGCTGGAGGTCAGCCAGACGCCCGTACGGGAGGCCCTGCGGGAACTGGAGGCGCTGCGGCTGATCGAGTCGGCGCCGAACAAGGGCGTGCGGGTCAGGAGCCTGACGGCGGCCGACCTGGAGGAGATCTATCCCGTACGGGCCGGTCTGGAGCAGATAGCCGCGGAGCTGGCGGCGCAGCGGCTGGCCGAGGACGCCTCGGCACTGGAGCCCGAGGTCGCGGCGCTGTACGAGGCGGACCGCGCGGCCGACGGTGAGGCACAGGTGCGGCACACCGTGGCCTTCCACCGGGAGATGGTGCGGGCGGCCGGGAACAGCGTGCTGCTCCACACCTGGGAGGGGCTGGGCATCGAGGTGTTCACGGCCCTGTCGATCCGCTGGCTCGGCACGCGGCAGCAGTCGTATGCGGAGGAGCACGAGGCGCTGGTTGAGGCGTTCAAACGCCGGGATCCCGATATTGGTCGGCTGGTCAAGGAGCATGTTTTGGGGTGCGCCCCCCGCCCAGACGCGTAAGCGCTCCGCTGGGTTGGGCCGTTTCAAGCTGCGGTTCGTTGTGGCCTGTCGCGCCCACGCGGCGGAGCCGCAAATTGACACAGCCCCGCGCCCCTATCGGGGCCTGCGGCCCCTCAAGCGGCCTCCTCCCGGCGGCCCACGCACGGCGCAACGCGCCCATGCATGCACATACTGGTCTAAGTCGTGTCGTCCTCCGGGGCGCCGCCCACGCCCGTAGTCGGCCGATGGTGGGGTTCGCGTGATGCTGCCGGTGCTCTCCTCCTTGCTCGTCAAGTCCGTACCCCGGCTCTGGCGAACCCCCGGAGGAGTGCAGATCGAGGTGCGGCGCTTGGGCCGGCCCGGCACGGCAGCCGTGGCGCGTGAGGTGGAGGGGGCGCTGCGGCGGGTTCCGGGGGTGAGCCGGGCCGAGGTGAACGGCACCTTGGGCTGCGTATACGTCGGGTGTGGGCCGGAGACCGACCTGGAGAGCGTCAAGGGCCTCGTCGCCACGGCGGATGCCGCTGCCCAAGAGCCGAAGGCTGCGGACGCCGGGCGGGCGCGCGGCCAGGTCGGGTTCCCGGGTGATCCGACGGCGGCGATCGGGGCGGCCGTTCGGCTCGGTGCGGGGCTAGTGGCGGTCGGGGTCGCGACCGTGGGTGACCGGCTCCGGTTGCGGGGGCTGCCGCCGGTGGTGATGTCGGCGGTCCAGCTCGTGGAGTCGGCGCCGCCGTTGCGGGACGGCCTGGCCCGCCGGATCGGTGAGAAGGCCACGGAGCGCGGCTTCGCCATGACGAACCTGCTGCTGACGACGCTGACGTTCCGGCCGCTCGGCGCCGCGGTGGCCACCGCGCTGGCCGCCGCCCGGTATGTGGAGGTGCAGGCCCGGCGCAGGGCGTGGGCAGACTGGTCGAGCAGGCTGGCGGTGCACGAGGGGACGTACCGGCACGACGCGCTGCCGGGTTACGAGCGGCCGGCCAAGCTGCCGCCAGGGCCGGGCGACCGGTACGCGAACGTGGCAGCTCCGGTGTCCCTGGCGGCGTACGGGCTGGGCGCGATCGGTCCGCTCAGCCATGACCGGAGCCTGGCGCTGCTGATCGCGGGGACTCCGCGAGGCCCGAGGTTCGGCCGGGAGGCGTTCGCGTCCTCGGTGGCCCGGGCGGTCTCCGACCGGGGGGCGATCGCGCTGCGGCCGGAGGCGCTGCGCCGACTGGACCGGATCGACACGGTGGTCCTCGACGCCAGAGTGCTGGCCACCGGCGGCTGGACCGTCGAGGGCGTGGCGCCCCTGAACGGTGGCCCGGAAGGCACTGTCGAGCAGGAGCAGGAGCAAGACGGTCCGGACGACGACGAACTGCACGCCCGGATCCACGAGTTGATGGAGCCGGACGGCCCGCCGAGACGCCCCCGCCCGCCCGGCGCCGGTCCCTTGCCGCCACAGCGGCAGGGCGACTGGGAGCTGCGCCCGTTCACCGGCACGGACGCCGCCCCTGCCGCCGAGTTGCCCGCCCGGCCCGCCGCGCTCGCCCGGCAGTGGGCCGAGGAGGGCGCTCGGGTCATGCTCGTACTGCGAGCGGGGCAGCCGGTGGCGGTGGCCGCCCTCGCCCCCCAACTGCACCCGCTCGCCCACCACTTGGTGCGCGCGGCACGGGAATGCGGCCAGGTGCGGCTGGTGGGCGGCCCGCCCGGTCTGCACCGCCGGTTCGGGCTGCGTGAGGCCGCGCGCACGGGGCACCGGCGTACGGCCGCCCTGGTGCGCTCCCTCCAGTCGCAGGGCCACGGTGTCGCCGTGGTCTCGGCACGGACCCGGCGCGCCCTCGTCCGCGCGGACCTGGGCATCGGAGTGATCACCGGGGCGCGGCACGTGCCGTGGGACGCCGATGTCGCCGCCCCGCCCGATGTCGTCCACCTGCTGCTGACGGCCCTGCCGGAGGCCCGGCGGATCAGTCGGCTCTGCACCCGCCTTGAGGCCGCCGGCGCCGTGGCGGGCTCGGGCCTCGCGCTGCTGGTGCCCCGGCCGCGGGCCTGGGCGCGGGCCCGGCTGGTGACGGACGCTGTGACGATCGCCGGGATCGCGACCGGCTTCTGGGCCGGCTGGCGACTGCACGGGCGCCCGACACCGGCGGCGGCCGAGCGTACGCCCTGGCATGCCATGGCGGTACGTCAGGTGATGACCCGGCTCGGCACCTCGTCCCGGGGCCTGGACGAAGCCGAGGCCGCGCGGCGCCGGCAGTTCGCGGGCCGTGACCGGCACGACGGCGCCGTCACCCTGGTCGGCAGGGTCGCCGAGGAGCTCGCCAATCCGCTCACGCCCATCCTGGCGATCGGCGGCGGCATCTCGGCCGCGCTCGGTTCCGTACTGGACTCCGTGCTCATCGGCGGCGTACTCGGCGTGGACGCGCTGGTCGGCGGAGTGCAGCGGCAGCAGGCGGACCAGGCGGCGGAACGACTGGTCGAGGCCACTTCGGCCCGGGTGAAGGTACGCCGGCCCGGCCGGACCGAGGCCGTGGAGGCGGCCGGTGAGCACCTGGTGCGCGGCGATGTGATCGAGCTGCGGGCCGGGGACGCGGTCCCCGCGGACTGCCGGGTGGTACGGGCGCAGGGCCTGGAGGTCGACGAGTCCAGCCTCACCGGCGAGTCGCTGCCCGTCGTGAAGAGCGCCGCGCCGACCGCGGCCCGTACGGTCGCGGACCGTACGTCCATGCTCTACCAGGCGACGACGGTGGCGGCCGGCGAGGCGCTGGCCGTGGTCGTCGCCACCGGTACGGCCACCGAGGCGGGCAGTGCCGCGGAGGCGGGCCCGGAGGGCGGGCCGCCGGAGAGCGGCGTGGAGCGGCGGCTGAAGGCGCTGGGCCGCTGGTTCCTGCCGCTGTCCGTCGCCGCGGGCGTGGTCCTCTTCGCCATCGATCTGCTGCGCAGGCGGCCCCTGGGCGCCGCCTTGGGTTCCGCGGTCAGCCTGTGCGTGGCGGCCGTGCCCGAGGGGCTGCCGTTCGTCGCCACGGTCGCGGAACTGGCCGCGGCCCGCCGGCTGTCCACCCGCGACACCCTCGTACGCAGCGCCTCCACCATCGAGGCGCTGGGCCGCACCGACGTGCTGTGCTTCGACAAGACGGGCACGCTCACCGAGGGCCGGATCAGTCTCCAGCAGGTGTCCGATGCCCTGGAGGAACGCCCGCCCGACCAGCTCACCCCGCCCCTGCGCCGGATCGCCGCCACGGCCGCCCTCGCGGGCCCGCCGGGTCAGGCGGCAACGCTCGCCCACCCCACCGACCGTGCCATCGCGGCCGGCGCCGAACTGCTCGGTGCCCCTGCCGCCCGTGCCGCCGGGCTCGGTACGGACTCCTGGGAGGGCCTGGCGGAGCTGCCGTTCGAGCCGGGGCGCGGCTACCACGCCGTGCTGGGACGCTCCGACTCCGAGACGCGGATCGTCGTCAAGGGCGCCCCTGAGGTCGTACTGGCCCGCTGCGTGAGTATCCGCCGGGACGACACCCCGCAGCCCATCGATGACCGGGTACGGGAGGAGATCGAAGCGGAGACCGACCGGCTGGCCCGGCGCGGTCTGCGGGTTCTCGCCGTCGCCGAACGGGTGTTGCCGGCAGGGGCTTCCCCGCAGCTCGATGACGAGGACGTCGGCGAGCTGAGCCTGCTGGGCCTGCTGGGCCTCGCGGACCCGGTGCGGTCCACGGCGGCCGAGAGCGTGGACCGGCTGTCCCGGGCAGGGGTACGTATCGTCATGCTCACCGGCGATCACCCCAGCACGGCCGCCGCGATCGCCCGGGAGCTGCGGCCCGAGGAGGAGCCGCGGCTGATGACCGGGGCGGAGCTGGACGCCCTGGACGACGCGGCGCTCGCCAAGACGCTGCCGGAGATCACGGTGTTCGCCCGGGTCACGCCGGGACACAAGGTCCGTATCGTCACGGCTCTGCGGGCGGCCGGCCGGGTCGTCGCCGTCACGGGCGACGGCGCCAATGACGCGCCCGCGATCCGGATCGCCGATGTCGGCATCGCGCTGGGCTCACGGGCCACCCCGGCGGCCCGCGCCGCCGCCGATGTGGTGGTCACCGACGACCGCATCGAGACCATCGTGGACGCCTTCGTCGAGGGCCGGTCGATGTGGGCGTCGGTGCGCAAGGCGCTGGGCATCCTGCTCGGCGGCAACCTGGGGGAGATCGCTTTCGTCCTGGCGACCACCCTGCTCACCGGCCGCAGCGCGCTCAACGCCCGCCAGTTGCTCCTGGTCAACCTGCTCACCGACATGCTGCCCGCCATGGCCATCGCCGCCCGCCCACCCGCCGACCACTCGAGCCGGCTGCTCGCGGAGGGCCCGGAGGTCTCCCTCGGCAAGGCCCTGATCCGGCACATCCGGCTGCGGGCCACCGTCACCACGGCGGCCGCCACCGTCGCCTGGATCGCCGCCCGCGCGACCGGCACCCGGGCGCACGCCGACACCGTTTCGCTGGTCGCCCTGGTGGGGTCCCAGTTGCTCCAGACGTTGCAGGACGCGGGCCGCGATCCGGTGGTCGCCGCGGCCGTGGTGGGGTCGTTGGCGGTACTGGGCGTGGTGGTGACCGTGCCCGGACTCAGCCATTTCTTCGGCAGTCGGCCCCTGGGTCCGGTGGGCTGGACGATCGCGGTGGCGTCGGCGGCGGGTTCGGTTCTGGTGCCCGCCGTGGCGCAGGGCGCGGCCGGCGTGGTCGCACGGACGGGGCGGTCAGCGGGCCCCAGGTCTTGACCTGACCTGACCGCAAGGGGATATTCACGCGCAGGTCACCTTGGGGCAGCCCGCCGGATGGTGTCGGGGCTGACAAAGGAGGCGTAACCCGCACGTCCACATGAAAGGCGGCCTGCCATGCCGCAGATCCTCGGCACGATCCTGACCCAGGTGGCGATCGCCCTGATCGAGGCCGTTCTGGTGCGCCTGATCATGCAGCTCTGGAAGTCCTTCGCCGCGAGCGGGCGCCCGGTGGCCGCGGCCGCCTAAGTTTGTCCGTTTCATGGGTTTATCGGCACGTATGCATGGAAGCCGATCCCGGGAGACCAGCGACTCACGCTTTCCAGCATGGGAGGGCGGAGATGATTCCCCCAGAGACCGAGTCACAGCCCCAGGAACAGACCCAGCAGCAGGAACAGCCTCAGCAGGCACAGGACCAGGAGAAGCGGACGGGAGGCGGCAAGGTGGTGCACCTGCACACCGCACACGCCAACATCCCCATTCCGTACGTCACTCCAGGCGACGCCTTCTCCAAGATCCGGCTGCCCGGTGTCCGCACGGCCACGTCCGCAGCCGCGTCCGTGGCCACCACCGCGACCTCCGCGGCCACGTCACTGCTCCCCTCGCCCCGCAAGCTCGCCTTCTACGGCGTCCTGGGCGGCATGACCGCAGCCGGCGCCATCGGCTGGCCGGTGGCGGTAGCAGTAGGCGCCGCCACAGAGGTAATCACCCGAGAACAGTCGGCCCGCCAACGCGAGGAACACGAACGCATCGAGCGCGAACGCGCCGAGCGCGAGGAGCGCAAGGAGCCCTCCTCAACGACCGAGCGCCAAGAGGGCGAGAGGCCGGCACAGACGGCAACCGCATGACCCTGACGGGTCGACGCCCGTCGTGAACGTCGGTTCCCCGCGCCCCTAAAGGAGGCCGCAAGCCTTCCTTTAGGGGCGCGGGGCTGTATTGATTTGTGGCTCCGCCGCGTGGGCGCGACCCGCCACAACGAACCCGCAGCTTGAAACCGCGCAAGGCACCGCGTGCCTGAATGTGCGGCACCGCATGCCAATTTCTCGACATCGACAGTTTTTGCCCTGCAACCCTTTGATCGATCATCGATCAGAGAGTTACAGTCACCGACGGGCTGCCACACAGCCCGCCGCCCTGTCCTGCCAAAGACAAAGGGCACATCCCACCCCTTACCGCTGAGGGAGACCGTCGAAGGAACCCCCTTCACGTGCCCCCTCCGTATCCGGAAGGCGGCGCAATGACCGACCCCACCGCTATCCAGCCGAGCGAGCTCGACCAGCTCCCGGACCGCGACCCCGAGGAGACCGCCGAGTGGCGGGCCTCCCTGGACGCCGTCACCAAGGCGGCCGGGCCGCACCGCGCCGCCTACCTGATGCGCCGCACACTGGAACGCGCGGAGGCGGGCGGTCTCGCGCTGCCCAAGCTCCTCGAGACCGACTACGTCAACACCATCCCCACCGCCGCCGAGCCCACCGTGGACGGCGACGAGGCGATGGAGGCCCGTATCACCGCGTGGAACCGCTGGAACGCGGCCGCGATGGTGACCCGGGGTGCGAAACACGGCGTCGGCGGCCACATCGCCACCTTCGCCTCCGCGGCCTGGCTCTACGAGACGGGCTTCAACCACTTCTTCAAGGGCAAGGAGGGGGACGGCAGCGGCGACCAGCTCTACATCCAGGGCCACGCCTCCCCCGGCATCTACGCCCGCGCCTTCCTCGACGGCCGCCTGAACGAGACCCACCTGGACAACTTCCGCCAAGAGGCGGGCGGCAAGGGCCTTCCCTCCTACCCGCACCCGCGCCGTCTCCCGTGGCTCTGGGAGTTCCCGACGGTCTCGATGGGCCTCGGCCCGCTCTCCGCCATCTACCAGGCGCGCTTCAACCGCTACCTCACCAGCCGCGGCATCAAGGACGTCTCGCAGTCCCACGTGTGGGCGTTCCTCGGCGACGGCGAGATGGACGAGCCGGAGTCCACGGCCGCACTCGCACTCGCCTCCCGCGAGGGTCTGGACAACCTGACCTTCGTCATCAACTGCAACCTCCAGCGCCTCGACGGCCCGGTCCGCGCGAACTTCAAGATCGTGCAGGAGCTGGAGGCGCAGTTCCGCGGCGCCGGCTGGAACGTCGTCAAGTCGCTGTGGGGCAACGCCTGGGACGAGCTGTTCCAGCTCGACACCACGGGCGCGCTCGTACGCCGCCTGCGCGAGGTACCGGACGCGCAGGTGCAGACGTATCAGACCCGCGACGCCGCCTACATCCGCCAGGACTTCTTCGGCACCGACCCGGCGCTCGCCGAGATGGCGAAACTGCTGAGCGACGACAAGATCCTCGAGTGCTTCCACCTGTCCCGCGGTGGTCACGAGGCGCGCAAGGTGTACGCCGCGTACAAGGCCGCCGTCGAGCACAAGGGCGCGCCGACCGTGATCCTCGCCCAGACGGTCAAGGGCTTCACGCTCGGCCAGGGCTTCGCGTCCAAGAACGCCAACCACCAGATGAAGAAGCTGTCGACGGACGAGTTCAAGCAGATGCGTGACCTGCTCGAACTGCCCATCTCCGACGCACAGTTCGTGGACGGGGTCGTCCCGTACGGCCACCCCGGCGCCGACTCCCCCGAGGTCCGCTACCTCCAGGAGCGCCGCGCGGCCCTCGGCGGCCCGGCCCCCGCTCGCCGCACACACGCACTGGCACCTCTCCCTGCCGCCGCCGACAAGACCTTCGCCGCGTTCGACAAGGGCTCCGGTTCGCAGAACGTGGCGACGACCATGGCCTTCGTACGCCTGGTCAAGGACCTGGTCCGCGACAAGCAGACGGGGAAGCGCTGGGTGCCGATCGTGCCGGACGAGGCGCGCACCTTCGGAATGGAGAGCCTCTTCCCGTCCCTCGGCATCTACTCGCCGAAGGGGCAGACGTACGAGCCGGTCGACCGTGACCAGTTGATGTACTACAAGGAGGCCAAGGACGGCCAGATCCTCAATGAGGGGATCACCGAGGCCGGTTCGATGGCGGACTTCATCGCCGCGTCCACCGCGTACTCCACGCACGGCGAAGCGATGATCCCGTTCTACATCTTCTACTCGATGTTCGGCTGGCAGCGTACGGCCGACCAGATGTGGCAGCTCGGCGACCAGCTCGGCCGCGGCTTCCTGATCGGCGCCACTGCCGGCCGTACGACGCTGACGGGCGAGGGTCTGCAGCACGCGGACGGCCACTCACCCGTCATCGCCGCGACCAACCCGGCGGCGCTGACGTACGACCCGGCGTTCGCGTACGAGGTGGCGGCGATCGTCCGGGACGGTCTGCGCCGTATGTACGGCGAGGCGGCGCCCGGTGAGGACCCGAACGTCTTCTACTACCTCACCGTCTACAACGAGCCCCTGCCTCAGCCCGCCAAGCCCGCCGAGCCCGGCGTGGACGAGGGCATCGTCAAGGGCCTGTACCGCTTCAACACGGCCGAGTCCGCGGGCCTTTCGCCCGCCGCCAACGCCCCGCGCATCCAGCTCCTTGGCTCTGGCACGGCGATCCACTGGACGCTTCAGGCGCAGAAGCTGCTCGCGGAGGAGTGGGGTGTGGCTGCCGACGTCTGGTCCGCGACTTCCTGGACCGAGCTGCGGCGTGACGCCCTGGAGGCGGATGCGACGCTGTTGCGGGGCGAGGAGCGGGTGCCGTACGTCCGTCGGGTGCTGCATGGGGCCGAGGGGCCGGTGCTCGCGGTGTCGGACTACATGCGGCAGGTTCCGGACCAGATCGCGCAGTGGGTTGAGCAGGACTACTCCTCGCTCGGCGCGGACGGGTTCGGTCTGTCCGACACCCGGGAGGCGGCTCGGCGCCACTTTGGCGTGGACGCGGAGTCGATCGTCGTTGCGGCCTTGGCCCAGCTGGCGCGCCGGGGGGAGATCAAGGCTTCTGCCGTGAAGGAGGCCAGGGAGCGGTACGGGTTGTAGGGGCCGGGGGGGTCGCCCCCGCCGCCCCTACCCGTCCCATCCCGGGGCCAGCCCCGGACCCCGCAGCGACGGCCGGTTCGTAGCTGCGGGTCCGTTGTGGCTTGTCGCGCAGTTCCCCGCGCCCCTTACGGGGCGCTCAGTCCGCGAACCGTTCCCACAGCCGAGGAAAACGTTCCGCCAGTACCTTCTGGTTCTCGAAGTCGATGGGCGTGCCTGTGGGCTCTGGGGGTGCGGGCGGGATGCCTAGGTCGGGGGCTACGGCGCCGGTTAGCTGTTCGTAGGCCTCGTCCGCGGCGTAGCCGAGTTCCTCTCCGTCGCCGTCTACCTCGTCGTCGAAGTCGGGCAGGAGCTCGGCCAGCTGGTCGGGATCGTGCACGGCGTGCTCGTACACATCGCGCCCCTGGCCGATCAGCCAGCAGCGGAAGAAGTCGAAGGCGTCGTCGCTGGCGCCGTCCAGGAGGATCCAGGCGGCGCCCCAAAGGTCCCAGGTGTAGGCGCGGTTGTAGCGGGCCTCGAAGTGACGGGCGAAGTCCAGGACCGAGTCCGGGTCAAGGCCTAGGAGCCGTTCGACGAGCAGGTCGGCCTGCTCGTCGGGGTCGCCCTCGGCGGCCTCGCGGGTTGCGTCAATCAGGTCCCAGAACTCCGTCTCGTCCATCACGTGCACCAGCATCGGGCCTGTACCCGGCCCGCGCACCTGGGCACAGGCAGATCGTTATGCGCGCACATGCCGAAGGAAAAGCCACGGACAGTCCGTGGAAAGCCGGACAGCGGCTGTCGGCATTCGGCGGGATGCTCGGCGTATGGAGAACGCACAGGCACTCAAGGGAAAGATCGCCCTGGTCGCGGGCGCCACGCGCGGCGCCGGGCGGGCCATGGCCGTGGAACTGGGACGCGCCGGAGCCACCGTGTACGTCACGGGCCGTACGACCCGTGACCACGTCAGCGAGGTCGGCCGGTCCACGGAGACCATCGAGGAGACCGCCGAACTGGTCGACGCGGCGGCCGGAGCCGAGGGCCGCGGCATCGCCGTGCCGACGGACCACCTGGAGCCGGAGCAGGTACGGGCCCTCGTCGCCCGTATCGACCGGGAACAGGGCCGTCTCGACATCCTCGTCAACGACCTCTGGGGCGGCGACGTCCACCTCGACATGGGTTCGCGTGAGCAGCCGAAGATGTGGGAGATGGACCTCGACAAGGGGCTGCGGGTGATGCGCCTGGGCATCGAGTCGCACATCGTCACCAGCCACAGCGCCCTGCCGCTCCTGGTCCGCAATCCCGGCGGCCTGCTGGTCGAGGTCACCGACGGCACCGAGGAGTACAACCGCACCACCTACCGCGAGCCGTTCTTCTACGACCTCGCCAAGACGACCCCGATCCGCATGGCGTACGGCCTCGGCGAGGAGCTGAAGGAGGTCGGCTGTACGGCCGTCTGTCTCACGCCGGGCTGGCTGCGCTCCGAGGCGATGCTCGACACCGCCTTCCATGTCACCGAGGAGAACTGGCGGGACGCCTGCGAGCAGGCCCCGCACTTCGCGATCTCCGAGTCGCCCACCTACATCGGGCGGGCAGTGGCCGCGCTCGCCGCCGATCCCGAGGTGGCGCGCTGGAACGGGCAGTCGCTGTCCAGCGGAGGCCTGGCCCGGGAGTACGGCTTCACGGACGCCGACGGCTCGGCGCCGGACGCCTGGCGCTATATCGCGGAGGTCGAGCAGGCGGGCAAACCCGCGGACGTCACGGGCTATCGGTGACCTGCACGTCGTAGTAGGCCGCCGTCCGGGCCGCCGCCTGCGCGAAGCGCTGCCGCAGCTCGGGCGGCTCCAGGACCTCCACCTCCGGTCCTAGGGAGAGGAGTTGGGTGTACGCCACGTCGTGCGACTCGACGGGCAGCGTGACCGTCACCCTGCCCTCGCCGTCGGGCGGGCTGGCCTCGGCCAGCGCCTCCTGTGCGGTGAGCGCATGGACGGCGTATTTCAGCTGCCGTGCGCCCGCCTCCGAGAGCCGGATCACCGCCGTCGCCCGCAGGATCGAGCGCGCGAACTGCACCGCGCGTTCCGCCCAGAAGCCGGGCAGGTCGAATGCCTCGTCGCGTACGAAACGTTCGTCGCCGCTCTCCACCGCCGTGAACCGGTCGATGCGGTAGACGCGGAAGGAACCCGGGTTCGGGACGCGGGCGCACACGTACCAGACGCCTGCCTTCAGCACGAGCCCGTAAGGCTCCAACTCCCGCTTCACCTCGGCCTCTTGGCGCCGATAGCGGGCCGTGATCCGGCGGTCGTCCCACACCGCCTCCGCGACGGCGGGCAGCAACTCGGGCGTCTTCGGCTCGGCGAACCAGGCGGGGGCGTCGAGATGGAACCGCTGCGCCGCGCTGTGCGGGGCGTCGCGCAGGGACGGCAGCAACGCCGCCGACACCTTCAGCCGCGCGGCCGAGGCGGCGTCCTCGAGCCCCATCTCGCGCAGCGCCCCGGGCACTCCGCTCAGGAAGAGCGCCTCGGCTTCGCTCCGGGCCAGCCCCGTGAGCCGGGTCCGGTAGCCGCCGATGAGGCGGTAACCACCGGCCCGCCCGCGGTCCGCGTACACCGGCACACCGGCCTCCGACAGGGCCTGCGCGTCGCGCGTGATGGTGCGCTCGGACACCTCCAGCTCGCGGGCGAGTTCGGCGGCGGTCATGGAGGGGCGGGATTGGAGGAGCAGCACCATTTTGATGAGGCGGGCGGCACGCATGGCTTCATGATGCCGGTGCGCTCCGCTGGGTTGCGCAGTTTTAACGTGCGGGTTCGTTGTGGCTTGTCGCGCCCGCGCGGCGGAGCCGCACATCGATACAGCCTCGCGCCCCTGAGAGGGCTGGGGTGCCGTTCGACACTGCAGGCCCGTCGTGGCTGGTCGCGCCCACGCGGCGGAGCCGCAAATCGATACTGCCCGCGCCCCTTACGGGGCGCTGGTCGCGCCCACGCGGCCGAGCCAGCCGCAAGTTGATGCAGCCCCCGCGCCCCTAAAGGATGGCCTGCGGCCTCCTTTAGGGGCGCGGAGCCGGGCCTGGTGCGCTGTGCGGGGGTGCCGCGTTGGCTCGGTCCAGGGCTGACGCCGTGGCTGCCGACGGGCCCACCACGACCGCTGCTGCCACGCAGGCCACGGTCCAGGGGCTGCGAACGGCCCTTGACCACAGGGACGTCTGGCGGGTCCGTCGGCGCTGCTGGTCGTTCTGGTTGCTGGTCATGGTGTCCACCTCCGGTCAGTGCGTGGTTTGACGTTAGGAGGCGGGGTTCTGGGGCAGCGGTGAGTCCGCTGTGGCGTGGCTGTGAGTTAGCGCCTGCCCTGGAGGTGGGCCGCTCGTTCGCGGATTTCGGGGAGGCGGGCTGTCAGGGCTTCGCCTGGGCAGGCGGTGTAGTAGCCGTCGGCGTGGCCGGCGATGGCCGCGAAGGTGCCGGGGGTGCCTGCTCGGTATCTGCTCATGCTGTTTGTGGAGACCAGCCGTACCGGGGAGCGCGGGTCGATGTCGCTCAGGCCCAGTTTCCAGGCCGCGACGGCTGCGATGGCGTCGGTCATGGCCGGTGGGACCGGCACTCCGGTGGTGAAGGTGCCGATCGCCGCGATTCCCGTCGTACCGACGTTGAAGCCCTGGGTGTGCGCGCCGACGACGGGGCGCTCGACTCCGCCCGCCCGGCCCTCGTAGATGGTGCCGCAGCGGTCGACGAGGAAGTTGTAGCCGATGTCGTCCCAGGCCCGGCCGCCGGCTTGGCCGACATACATGTCCCGGATGATGCGGGGGGTGTCGGCGCAGTCGTAGTCGTTCGGCGAGTCGGTGTGGTGGATGAAGACTGCTAGGACGCGGTCGGCGTACCGGGTGGGCGGGCGCGTGTACGCGGCGTCGCCGAGCCAGCGCTCCCTGGGGACGATGGCGGGGCGTTCGGCGCGGTGTCCCGCGGGGGTCCGCGCCGTGGCGGGTCGTCCGGTGCCCGCCGGCGTCCGGTCGGCGGCCACGGCCCAGAGGACCAGCGCGATGACGGCCGCGAGGCCGGGCAGACAGACCAGGGCCACCCGCACCGCACGCGGCAGACGCGACAGCGGTGCACGGAAGACACGCATGAGGCCCACTCTCCGGGAGACCCGTGGCTTCCGCGATGTGTGCTGTGCCACCCGGTGGAACCAACGCCCGTGCTCTGCGCGTTTTTTAAGTTCCACGCGCGCGTGGCCCCCCGGTGGGGGTCCGGGGGTCATCCCCCGGGAGGACGCAGCACAGGCCTCACGCGCGCGTGGGTGATCACTGGGCCCGCGGCGCACGTACTGAGGGGCCCAAGAGAAAGGGTGCTCCGTGGACCTGCTCGACATCCTGCTGTTGCTGGTGATCCTCCTGTACGCGGCGTCCGGCTACCGGCGCGGGCTGGTGGCGGGCTGTGTGTCGCTGGCCGGTTTCGTGGGCGGCGCGGTCATCGGCGTATGGGTGCTGCCCTGGATGATGGACCTGGTGACGGCGGGGAGCACGACGGCGACGATCACGGCGGTGCTCACCGTGCTGGTCCCGGCCGCGGTCGGGCACGAATTGGCGGGAAGGCTGGCGCTGCGGCTGCGCCGCGAGCTGGACCGGGGCCCGCTGCGCATCGCCGACGGAGTGGGCGGGGCCGCGGCCAACACCGTGGCCGTCCTGGTGGTGGCCTGGGTCGCCGCGAGCGTGCTCGGCGCGTCCGCGTCCCCCGTCCTCAGCCAGGCCATCCGCGGCTCCTCGCTGCTCGGCGCGGTGCAGAGCACCATGCCGGAGACGACGCCGGCCTGGTACTCCCGCGCCACCTCGGCGCTCACGGAGGCGGGGTTCCCGCAGGTCTTCAACCCGTTCGAGAGCGAGCCGGCCACGAGCGTCGCCAGGCCTTCCGGGGACAGCGTCACCGCGGCGGCCAACCGGGCCGCGATGCGCTCCACGGTGAAGGTCGAAGGCGTCGCGGGCGACCAGGGCCGCGAGGGCAGCGGCTTCGTATACGCGGCCGAGCATGTGATGACCAATGCCCATGTGGTGGCGGGCATCGACGAGCCGACCGTACGCGTGGGCGGCACGGGCCGGGCGTACGAGGCGCGGGTCGTCCTCTTCGACCCCGACAAGGACGTCGCCGTCCTCGTTGTACCGGATCTCGAAGCCCCCGTCCTGCCCTTCGACAACAGCGCGACGCGTGGCAAACCGGCCGTGGTCGCGGGCTACCCGCAGGACGGCGGCCTGGACCTCCAGGCGGCCACCGTCGCGAACAAGATCCAGGCCAGGGGCAAGAACATCTACGGCTCCGAAATCGTCACCCGCGAGATCTACTCCATCCGCTCCACGGTCCTGCCCGGAAACTCCGGCGGCCCGCTGCTGACCACGGAAGGCAAGGTGTACGGGGTCGTCTTCGCCCGCTCCACGAGCGACGCCGAGACGGGTTACGTTCTGACCGCCGACGAGGTCGCCGACGACGCCCGGCGGGCGGCGAGGTCGTCGACGCCGGTGGACACGGGCGACCCGGTCACGTCGTCCTGAGCGGCGGCAGGGGCCCCGACATCGCCCTGAGCGACGCTCAAAGGCTGCGGCCCATCATCACGTCGTCGACGTATTTCCCGTCGAGGTAGAACTCCCCCGGCTGGATTCCCTCCACGACGAAGCCTTCCGACTCGTACAGCTTGCGGGCCGGGGTGTTGTGGCCGAGGACGCGCAGCGACATACGCAAGGCGCCCTGGCGGCGGGCCTCCTCGATCGCCGCGCGGATCAGCGCCCGGCCCACGCCGAGGCCACGCGCCTCCTCCGCGACGGCGAGGCCCTGGATCTGCCGTACGTGTGCGTTGGAGACGAGCGGGGTGGGGAAACCGAGGCGCACATAGCCGACGAGGCGACCGTCCTGCTCCGCGACGAGATGGTCGCGGGGCCCGTAACGGTCACCGAAGAACGGCTCGTACGGCGGCTCTTCCCGGGGCCTGACCGCATGCAGATACGACCAGGTCGCACGGTCCAGCCGACCCAGCGCGTCCTCGTCTTCGAACAGGGCAGGGCGTATGTGCAAGGCGGGCATGAAGGTCACTGTACGGCGGGTGCGCGAGCCGTCGTCCGGTGTTTTTCGGCACGCTCTGGGGCTGCTCCGGGGCCGCGCTGGGGCCCTCGGCGCGATGGCCCGGAGAGCGTGGGCGGAGGATGGGGGCATGGAAGCTTCCCGAATCGCCGTGGCCGGGGCGTCCGGTCTCATCGGTGCGGCACTGGTGCGGTCGCTGACCGCGGACGGGCACGAGGTGGTACGGCTGGTGCGCCGTACGCCCAGGACGAAGGACGAGGTCGAATGGGACCCCGAGCTGCAGTACGTCGACGCGGCCGGGCTCAGCGGGTGCGACGCCGTGGTGAACCTCGCCGGGGCCGGGGTCGGTGACCGCCGCTGGACGTCCGCGTACAAGCGGAAGATCCGCGACAGCCGTGTCCTCGGCACGACGGCGCTCGCGGAGGCGGCCGCCTCCCTCTCCCCGTTGCCACGGGTCTTTGTGAACGGCAGCGCGATCGGCTTCTACGGAGACACCGGCGAACGGGCCGTGGACGAGAACTCGCCGCCCGGCGACGGGTTTCTGCCCTCGCTGTGCGTGGAGTGGGAGGAGGCGGCGGCTCCCGCCGAGGAGGCGGGCATACGGACCGTCTTCGCGCGCACCGGTCTGGTGGTGTCCGCCAAGGGCGGGGCCTGGGGGCGGTTGTTCCCCCTCTTCAAGGCGGGGCTCGGCGGGCGGCTGGGTGACGGACGCCAGTACTGGTCGTACATCGCGCTGCACGACGAGGTAGCCGCGCTGCGGCATCTGCTCGACACGGAGTCGTTGTCGGGCCCCTTCAACCTGACGGCGCCGCAGCCGCTCACCAACCGCGAGATCACCGCCGCGATGGGCCGGGTCCTGCACCGGCCCACCCTCTTCGCGGTGCCCGCGCCTGCGTTGCGGCTGGCGCTCGGCGAGATGGCCGGGGATGTGCTGGGGAGCCAACGAGTGCTTCCTGCGCGACTGTTGGAGTCGGGCTTCTCGTTCGCTTTTCCGGGGGTTGAGGAGGCGATTCGGGCGGCGGGGCGGGGCTGAGGCGGGGTTTCTTTCCCCATCCCCGCCCCTTCCCGAACTGGGGCTGCGCCCCAGACCCCCCGCCAGGGGGTGGTGGGTGACACTGCGTGTAGCGGCTGCGGGTGCGTGGGTGGTTGCTCGCGCAGTTCCCCGCGCCCCTGAGGTGGTTGGTGGGTGCGGGGCCGCGGTCCGGTGCGTCAGCCTGTCGCCAACAGGGCATACGCCCCCGTGCCCCGATGCCCCCGCCCATGCGCGACTCCCCCAGAACCCCCGCCGTCCTAACCTCATCCAAAAACTCCGGAATTCCGGAAGCGTGTCGGGGGCATGACGTCCCCAGGAGCCGCGCGACCTCGAGGAGGGGCACGTGCTTGAGCCCGCTTATCAGGCGGACGTCGTCATCGTGGGGGCCGGGGTCGCGGGACTCTCGGCTGCTCACCGGCTGACCAGCGCAGGAGTAAGGACCGTAGTCCTGGAGGCCACCCCTTACGTCGGCGGCCGTATGTCGACCGAGAAGGTCGACGGTTTCCGGCTCGACCGGATCGGCCGGCTGTTGTCCACCGCGTACCCGGAATTACGCCTCACCCCGGGTCTCGACGCCCTCACCCTGCGCCCGTTCGCCCCGGGCGTCCTCGTCCACGCCGACGGCCGGACGCACCGCGCGGGCGAACCCGGGAGCACGGCGAGCGCCGGGGGCGCAAGGGGCGCACTCGGCGCGGCACGCGCCTTTGTGACCGCCCCCCGGAGGCCACGCGCGGCCTGGCGGACAGGGCCGTCGCCCGACGGAGCCACCCGGCGAGCAGGGCCGTCGCCCGACGCAGCCGCACACCGGGCGTCGGCGCCACAGGCCGCCGCCCAGCCCCTGCCACGGACCTTCCCACCGCTCGGCGGCGCCATCGACCAGGCACGGCTCTCCGCCGCGCTCGGCCGGATCGCCGCCGCCCCGGTGGAACGCCTACTGGCCCGACCGGACCGGCCGGCCGGACACGCGCTGGCGGCGCGCGGCATGCCCGCCCGCACAGTCGAGGGCTTCCTACGACCGTTGCTGGCCGCACTGCTCTGCGACCCGGACCTGACGACGTCCAGCCGCAGCGCGGACCTCGCGCTGCGCGCCTTCGCCGCAGGACGGCTGTGCATACCGGAGGGCGGCGCCGACACCCTGCCGGAGCTGCTCGCCGCCGCCCTGCCGCACGGCACGGTCCACACCGGCGTGCACGTCACTTCCGTGTCCACGACATCCGTACGCACCGCGGAACACGGCGAACTCCGTTGCCGCGCCGTCCTGGTGGCGACCGGCGCCCGCGCCGCCGCCGAGCTGCTGCCCGGCTTGCGGGTGCCGCCGTTCCACCCGGTGACGGTGGTGCACCACACAGCCGACGAGGTGCCCCAGGCCGGAGCGGGGCTGCTCCTCGACGCGGACCGTCGCGGCCCGGTGGCCCACACCGCCGTCCTCAGCGAGGTCGACCCGTCCCGCGCCCCCGCGGGCCGCGCCCTGGTCTCATCCACGATCCTCGGCCCACCGCCTCCGGACGCCGACCGAGTCGTACGAGCCCACCTTGCCGATCTCTACGGCACGTCCACGCTCCGCTGGGAACTCCTCGCCGTCCACCACACCCCGGACGCCGTCCCCGCGATGCCGCCCCCGCACGACCTCCGCCGCCCCGTCCGCCTCCTGGACGGCCTGTACGTCTGCGGCGACCACCGAGACACCAGCACCGTCCAGGGCGCCCTGCACTCGGGCCACCGAGCGGCAACGGCCTTGCTGACGGACCTAGGCGTGGGTTCGGCCAACACGGCGGCCCCGTTACCCAGGGCCGCATGACCAGACGGGGAGGCCTCGTCGCGGGGCGGGGCCTCCCCTCTTCCACAGCGCTACTACCGCGCCCCGTAAGGGGCGCGGGGAACTGCGCGACCAGCCACGACGGCGCCGCAGCCGCCAAACTGCTCACCGACCCGAGCTCTCAGGCGCTAACGCCCACCCGAATCGCCCTCGCCGCGCAGCGACCCGTCAGCGAAGCGCCGCGACCTTGTCGCGATACCCCCGCACGGGCCCGGCGTCCCGATACGGCTCCAGCCGCCGCTCGAAGTCCCGTACGTACTCCACCGCCCGCACCGAGCGCATCTCGGCCGCCTGAGCCGCCGCCTCCGCGCCCAACTGGCAGGCCTGGTCGAGTTCGCCGAGGCCGAGGCGGGCCGTGGCGAGGACGACCCGGCAGAAGAGGCGGCTACGGGCATAGCCGGGAGCCCGGAGCTGAAGGGACCGTTCGGCGTGCTGGGCGGCGGCCCGGTACTGCTGGAGGTCCCGGTGGCAGTGCCCGAACTCGTCCGCGAGCTGCGCCTCGTCGAAGAAGCGCGCCCAGTACGGGACGTCGTCGGTGGGCCGGGCCGCCTCCAGCGCCCGTTCGGCCCGTACGAGGGACGCCGTACAGGCCCGTACCTCGCCGAGCACCCCATGCCCGCGCGCCTCGGCCGCGTGCAGCAGCGCCTGCACGACGGGCGGCCCGGACGAACCCACGCCCTGCTGGGCGACCCGCGCCAGCTGCACCGCCTCCCGGCCGTGGCCCAGGTACACGGCCTGCCGGCTCATCGTCACCAGGACGTACGAGCCGTACGCCCGGTCCCCGGCCGCCTGCGCGAGCCGCAGCGCCTGGACGAAGTACCGCTGGGCCAGTCCGTGCGCGGCGATGTCGTACGAGGTCCAGCCCGCGAGCCGGGTGAGATCGGCCGCGGCGGCGAACAGCTGGCGCCCGGTCTGCTCGCCGTACGTGCCGCGCAGCATCGGCTCCGCCTCGTGCTCCAGGTAGCGCACCAGGGCCTGCCGGGCGTGGCCGCCGCCGTAGGCGTGGTCCAGCGCGCGGAACAGCTCGCCGACCTTGCGCAGCGCCGCGATGTCGCCCGCGGTCACCCGTTGCCCGGGCTCGCGGTCGGTCGCCGGGCGCGGCCGGGGCAGGGCGCCCGGGCGGCCCTGGGCGGGCACCCGTACGGCCGTGGGGTCCCCGGTGCGGGCCACCCGGTCGTCGGGCCGCCCGATCAGCCAGTCCCGGCTCGGCACGACGAGCCCCGCCGGGGTGAACGCGATCTTGCGCAGTTCCGCGTGGCTCCCGGAGTCCTTGCGCCATAGCCCGCTGACGATGTCGACGGCCTCCTCGGGCGTGGCCGCGAACTCGAGCCCCGCGTACACGGGGGCGCACGCGTCGAGGCCCAGGTCCTGCGCCGTGAGCCGGCGCCCGAGCCGGCGGGTGAACACCTCGGCGATCAGTGCGGGGGTCGTGCCGCGCGGCTGCTGGCCGCGGAGCCAACGGGTCACCGATGTCTTGTCGTATCTCAGATCCAGCCCGTGTTCGAGACCGAGCTGGTCCACGCGACGGGCTAGTCCCGCGTTGGAGAACCCCGCTTCTGCGATCAGTGCGGCGAGCTGACGGTTGGGGGTGCGCTGCGCGGGTCGTTCCGTCATCTGCGGTGCGAACTCCTGCCTTCCAGGCCTCTGGGGGAATGGCCTTGTGAACGGCGTGAATGTAGCGGTCTGTAAGCGCGCGATTGCAGACTTCGATCCGCATTCATCCGATCGTGTGAGGATTGGCCGGGAGAGTGACGGTCCCCGGACCGACAGAGCCGACCGGACCGGCAGGACCGGCAGACCTGTAGGGCGGACCGGCCCGACCGGGTCGACAGGGCCGAAGTCGGCTGGAACATGGCCGGACGTACAGTGGCGTGGGGCGCGTACGCGCCTTACGGGTCTTCCAGGGAGGCGTTTGCCGTGGGTGAGTTGCGGTTCGTCCGGATGGGTTTCGGAGCGGAGGCCGTCGAGTACCAGCAGGCCTGGGACGAGCAGCGCCGCGTGCACGCCGCCCGCTTCCAGGACGAGATCCCCGACACCTGTCTGCTCCTGGAGCACCCGCCGGTCTATACGGCCGGCCGGCGCACCGCCCCCGAGGAGCGCCCCCTCGACGGCACCCCGGTCGTGGACGTGGACCGCGGCGGCAAGATCACCTGGCACGGCCCCGGCCAGCTCGTCGGCTACCCGATCCAGAAGCTTCCGCGCCCGGTCGACGTCGTCGCCCATCTGCGCCGCCTCGAGGACGCGATGATCCGTGTGTGCGCCGACTTCGGCCTCGAGACCTCACGGGTCGAGGGCCGCGCGGGCGTGTGGGTGCTCGGCGACCCCGTGGAACAGCGCCCCTCCCTCGGGGGACTCTCCCTGGACTTCGACCCGCGCCTCACTGACGACGAGTTCGACCCCCGCCTCAACGGCCCCGAGTACGCCCCCTCGAACGCCGGCCAGCGCCGCGAGGACCGCAAGATCTGCGCCGTGGGCATCCGCGTGGCCAAGGGCGTCACGATGCACGGCTTCGCCCTGAACGTGAACCCGGACACCTCCAGCTTCGACAAGATCATCCCGTGCGGGATCCGGGACGCGGGCGTCACGTCACTGGCGTACGAGCTGGGGCGCGAGGTCACGATCGCCGAGGTCCTGCCGGTGGCCGAGAAGCATTTGCGGGACGTACTGGAGAACGCGGACCTGAAGCCGCGGGAGACCGAGAAGGCGACCGCCTGACGTAAGGAATGGACCCCGAGGCCCACAGGTTGGCCTCACAGAAGGGCCCATCAAACACGGGCGTACGCTGGTGTGCGCCGAGGAATCGAATGCACAGGGAGCCGGTCGTGTCCGCAGTCACCCCCGACGGACGCAAGATGCTGCGCCTGGAGGTCCGTAACAGTCAGACCCCCATCGAGCGCAAGCCCGAGTGGATCAAGACTCGGGCGAAAATGGGCCCCGAGTACACGAAGATGCAGAACCTCGTGAAGAGCGAGGGTCTGCACACGGTCTGCCAGGAGGCGGGCTGCCCCAACATCTACGAGTGCTGGGAGGACCGCGAGGCGACCTTCCTCATCGGCGGCGACCAGTGCACCAGGCGCTGCGACTTCTGCCAGATCGACACGGGCAAGCCCGAAGCGCTGGACCGTGACGAGCCCCGCCGCGTGGGCGAGTCCGTGGTCACCATGGACCTCAACTACGCCACGATCACCGGCGTAGCCCGCGACGACCTGGAGGACGGCGGCGCCTGGCTGTACGCAGAGACCGTGCGCCAGATCCACGCCCAGACCGCGAACCGCGAGGCCGGCCGCACCAAGGTCGAGCTGCTGGCCCCCGACTTCAACGCCGAGCCGGCCCAGCTCGCCGAGGTCTTCTCCTCCCGCCCGGAGGTCTTCGCGCACAACATCGAGACGGTCCCGCGCATCTTCAAGCGCATCCGCCCCGGTTTCCGCTACGAGCGCTCCCTGAAGGTCATCACCGAGGCCCGCGACGTCGGCCTGGTCACCAAGTCGAACCTGATCCTCGGCATGGGCGAGACCCGCGAGGAGATCAGCGAGGCCCTCAAGCAGCTGCACGACGCCGGATGCGAGCTCGTCACCATCACGCAGTACCTGCGCCCGACCGTGCGCCACCACCCCGTGGAGCGCTGGGTGAAGCCGCACGAGTTCGTTGAGCTGAAGGACGAGGCCGAGCAGATCGGCTTCTCGGGCGTGATGTCCGGACCGCTCGTGCGCTCCTCGTACCGTGCCGGACGGCTGTACCAGATGGCCGTCGAGAAGCGTGGTTCGTACGTAGCCTCGCAGGCCGTCTGAGATCTCGTACGACCTGCGCGATGGCACGCAGTGCCAGCCGATCGTGTGAATCCGCACACAAGACATTACCCGTGAGTAGTGTCCGATACGACGCGGTTCTGACCGTTCCCGCAGATGGGAGCCACCGTCAGGGCCGCGTCGGCGTTTTCGGGCCTCGCGTCCAGGCTTCATTGGCGTTTGACCGGTTGGTCATGCCCTGGTAACACCATTCAGTGACTCTGTTCTCACGCCACGTACAGACTCATCCCAGAGCCATCACCCGAGGGGGGACCTCCACTATGCAGGCCGCGCCCGTACGCGCCACAGCGATTCCGTCTTTCACCGATGCACTCCGTGCCGTCGAGTCGGTCCTCATGAGCAGCGGCCAGCGCACCGCCCGCCGCAACGCATGGACCTCCGTCATGGAGGACCGCCGCCGGGCCAAGGACAGGGTCGAGGCGCAGCGCGTCCTCGAGCAGTCCGTCCTGGAAGCGTCGTTCGCCCCTCGCCCGTGACCGCCCGCCGAGGCGGCACCGCCGTCGTCGGCACTTCCCGCGACACGTAGACTTCTCGGCATGGCGAGGAAGGACAACGCAGCGGACGCTGCGAACCCCGGGCGACTCAAGCAGATCGCTCTGACCTACAAGATGACGCGCAGGGCCGACTCCAAGATCGGTCTTGTGCTCGCGGCAGTCGGAATCGGCACCCTCGGTGTCTTCCTCGCGATCGGTTTCCTGATCGACCACCCGGTCTATCTCGGCATTCTCGGCTTCCTCCTCGCCTTCCTCGCGATGGCGATCGTCTTCGGACGGCGGGCCGAGCGGGCCGCCTTCGGGCAGATGGAAGGACAGCCGGGAGCGGCGGCCGCGGTGCTGGACAACATGAAGCGTGGCTGGACGACGACTCCGGCGGTGGCGATGAACCGCCAGCAGGACGTGGTGCACCGGGCCGTCGGCAAGGCCGGGATCGTGCTGGTCGCCGAGGGCAACCCGAACCGGGTGAAGGGCCTGCTGGCCGCCGAGAAGAAGCGGATGGCTCGGATTGTCTCGGACGTGCCCGTCCACGACATCCTGGTGGGGACCGGCGAGGGTCAGGTTGAGCTGAAGAAGCTCCGTACGACGATGCTGAAGCTGCCTCGGGTCCTGAGCGGCCCCCAGGTCACCGCCACCAACGACCGGCTGCGCGCCCTGGGCGACATCATGTCGAACCTTCCCATGCCGAAGGGGCCGATGCCCAAGGGGATGCGGATGCCGCGCGGCGGCCCGAAGATGCGGTAACGCTGCGCTGAGCTTGGCTGGATGGCGAAGGGCGCCCGGAACTTGTCAGTTCCTGGGCGCCCTTCGGCGTTTGTCCGGGGTGATTCTGCGGACTGCCGACTGCGGGTGCGTCGTGGCTGGTCGCGCAGTTCCCCGCGCCCCTAAAAAGCCTGCGACTGCCCGCAGCCACAAATCGAGCCGCGCCCCGATTGGGTCGGACCCGAAACCGCGCCCGCGCCCCGGGCCGCCACCGAAACCGCGCCCCGGAGTGGGTCGCCCCCGAAACCGCGCCCCGGAGTGAGTCACCCCCGAAGGGCCCTGCCCGCTCACCGGCGCGTTCCTCAGATCCGTACCTCTACCGTCCGCGCCAAGCGGTCGTGCAGGCCCCTGCCGTCGCGGTCCCAGATCAGGGCCGGGATGGCGATGCACAGGAGGGCTGTGCGGAGGAGGGCGCGCAGGGGGTTGACCGTGCCCGTTTCCAGGGTGAGGACTCGCAGGCCGAAGAGGCGCTTGCCCGGGGTGAAGCCGATTGTGCCGACCGTCAGGATGCTCATCACGAAGAAGATCAGGAGTGCCCAGTTGCCCGTGGCCTGGTTGTAGCCGTCGGTGAGCAGGCCGTATGCGATCAGGAGGCAGAGGCCCCAGTCGACGGCCAGGGCGCCGAGGCGTCGGCCGGGGCGGGCGATCGAGCCGGGGCCGGACTCGGGGAGGCCGAGCTGTTCGCCGCGGTATCCGAAGTCGGCACCGGCTTCCTCCGCGGCCGCGCGCGGTCCGGAGAGCCACGATCCGATTGCTTGCCTGTTGTCCACGGGTCCACGGTACTGCGGAGGTTTTGGTATGCGGACAGGTGGGGTCAGCCGGGCCGGGGTCGGTTAACTTGGGCGAAACAAATGGGTCACGCTCGAGAAACCACCCGTCCCTATTGTCGGGTCTCAGCGTGTGCCACCGCACTGGCCGCACGAACGAACTACCACCCCGGCACGGACGGTCGGGAGTAGGAGGAGCTGGATGTTCCAGAACGCCGACGAGGCCAAGAAGTTCATCGCAGACGAGGACGTCAAGTTCGTAGACGTCCGCTTCTGCGACCTGCCTGGCGTGATGCAGCACTTCACGGTGCCGGCAGAGGCCTTCGACCCGAGCGAGGAACTGGCCTTCGACGGCTCCTCGATCCGCGGCTTCCAGGCCATCCACGAGTCGGACATGGCGCTTCGCGCCGACCTGTCCACCGCGCGCGTGGACCCCTTCCGCCGCGACAAGACGGTCAACATCAACTTCTTCATCCACGACCCGATCACGGGCGAGCAGTACTCCCGTGACCCGCGGAACGTGGCGAAGAAGGCGGAGGCGTACCTCGCGTCGACCGGTATCGCCGACACCGCGTACTTCGGTCCCGAGGCCGAGTTCTACATCTTCGACAGTGTCCGCTTCGAGACCAAGTCGAACGAGGCCTTCTACCACATCGACTCCGAGGCGGGCGCCTGGAACACCGGTGCGCTGGAGGACAACCGCGGTTACAAGGTCCGCTACAAGGGCGGTTACTTCCCGACCCCGCCGGTCGACCACTTCGCCGACCTGCGCGCCGAGATCTCCCTTGAGCTGAACAAGGCCGGTCTCCAGGTCGAGCGCCAGCACCACGAGGTGGGCACCGCGGGACAGGCCGAGATCAACTACAAGTTCAACACGCTGCTCGCCGCGGCCGACGACCTCCAGCTCTTCAAGTACATCGTGAAGAACGTCGCCTGGCGCAACGGCAAGACGGCCACCTTCATGCCGAAGCCGATCTTCGGTGACAACGGCTCGGGCATGCACGTCCACCAGTCCCTGTGGCAGGCCGGCTCCCCGCTGTTCTACGACGAGGCCGGTTACGCGGGCCTGTCGGACACCGCCCGCTTCTACATCGGCGGCATCCTCAAGCACGCCCCGTCGCTGCTGGCCTTCACCAACCCGACGGTGAACTCGTACCACCGCCTGGTGCCCGGCTTCGAGGCCCCGATCAACCTGGTCTACTCGCAGCGCAACCGCTCCGCGGCCATGCGTATCCCGATCACGGGCTCGAACCCGAAGGCCAAGCGCGTCGAGTTCCGGGCGCCGGACTCCTCCGGCAACCCGTACCTCACCTTCGCGGCCCTGATGCTGGCCGGCCTGGACGGCATCAAGAACAAGGTCGAGCCGGCCGAGCCGATCGACAAGGACCTCTACGAGCTGGCTCCCGAGGAGCACGCGAACGTCGCGCAGGTCCCGACCTCGCTCCCCGCCGTCCTCGACTCCCTCGAGTCCGACCACGAGTTCCTGCTCGCGGGCGACGTGTTCACGTCCGACCTGATCGAGACGTGGATCGACTACAAGCGCACGAACGAGATCGCCCCGCTGCAGCTGCGTCCGCACCCGCACGAGTTCGAGCTGTACTACGACGTGTGATCGACGCGTAGGCCTCGTAAGCCTGCAGGCCTCCGGCTTCAGAGCCCCGTCACCGCCTTCACCGGCAGCGGCGGGGCTCCGTCGTTCTTTGCCTGGGCCGCGCCGTTCCTTTGCCCGGTGCGGGGAAGATCGGGATCCGGTTATGGCAATGCCGCTGCACACTGGAATCGGGACGAGTGCCCGATGTGTGGGGTGATCGTGATGCGGAGTCGATTCCAGCCCGACCGGCGGTTGAACACGCGGATGGGGGTCACGCTGTTCCTGCTGGGGCTGCTGTACGTGGCGTTCGTCGCCGCCCTGATCGTGCTGCTGAAGTCGTGGGTGCTGGTCGTGGTGATCGCGGCGGCGCTGTTGGGTGCGCAGTACTGGTTCTCTGACCGGATCGCGCTGTTCGCGATGCGCGGTCGGGTCGTGGAGCGCGAGGAATATCCGCAGCTGCACGGGGTGATCGACCGGCTGTGCGCCACCGCGGACATGCCGAAGCCGGCCGTCGCCGTGTCCGACATGGAGATGCCGAACGCCTTCGCCACCGGGCGCGACGCCGATCACTCCGTCGTGTGCGTGACGACCGGGCTGCTGCGGCGGCTCGAGCCCGCCGAGTTGGAGGGTGTACTCGCGCACGAGCTGTCGCATGTGGCACACCGCGATGTCGCGGTGATCACCGTGGCCTCGTTCCTCGGGGTACTCGCCGGGCTGATCGTGCGGTTCGTCTTCTACTCCCAGGTGTTCGGCGGGCACGGCCGCAAGGACCAGAACACGGCCGTCGTACTCATGACCGTGATGGCGGTGTCCGTGGTCGTCTACGCGCTCAGCTTCCTCCTCATCCGGGCGCTCTCCCGGTACCGGGAACTGGCCGCCGACCGCGCCGCGGCCATGCTCACCGGCCGCCCCTCGGCCCTCGCCTCCGCACTGACCAAGCTCACCGGCGACATCGCCAAGATCCCCACCCGAGATCTACGGACCGCGCAGGCCTTCAACGCCTTCTACTTCACGCCCGCGCTCGGCCGGACCCCCGGCATCCAGCGGCTCTTCTCCACCCACCCGAGTCTGGAGGATCGGCTCGACCAACTGGGCCGGATCTCCGGCGAGTTGGGTGAATCGCCGTACTCCGGGAAGGCGGGCTGAGAGGCGATGGGACTCCTGGACATCCTGCTGGGCCGCAGCAAGCCGGCGGCCCCCGACCTCGACCAGCTCTTCGCGCTGCCGTCGGCCGCGGTCACCCTGGAGGCAGCGGCCGGGTTCACGCCGACCGGGCACGGATCGGTGTGCTTCGCGACGGTAGAAGGGGCGGCCTTCGAGGACGTACGCCAGGAAGTGCGGGCGCTGTTGGACGCGGATGCCGAGCGGACGGGGCCGCCGGTGGAGGTGAGCCGGGACTCGTACGGGTATACGTGGCTGGTCTCGCGGCGGTCGCCGGAGGACCTGCCCGCCCTCGTGGGCGATCTGCACGCGGTGAACAGCGCGCTGGAAGGCAGCGGCTTCGGGCCGCAGTTGCTGTGCTCGGTGGTCGGCTTCCGGAGCGGGGGCGACGAGCCGCGCCCGCTCGCGCTCGTGTACCTCTACAAGCGAGGCAGCCTCTACGTCTTCGCGCCGCTCCCCGGCGGCGGGGAACGGCGCGACAACGCCTTGGAGCTGCAGGTCAGAGCCGTACTCGCGAACGACATCCGCCTGGAGCCTGACCTGAGCCGCTGGTTCCCGATCTGGGGCGCACCGGGGCTGTGACGCCGAGGGCCAGGACCACTTGTTCTGGCGGCTGCTCGAGCGCCGGCCTACGCGCCGGATGCCCGGGGAGTCGAGGGCACCCGGCATCACGGCTCAGTTCTGCGGGCACTCCTTCCAGGCCAGGTGGTAGACGGTGCTGATGTCACCGTCGGTGGAGTCCATGGTCATGAAGCTGGTGCTGTTGGCGGGGGACGTGCCCTTGTTGACCCGGAGCTCGGTGTTGATGTTGAAGTTCCGCTCGACACCGCAGGGCGCCCAGACCAGTTGGGCCCACTCGGTTTCGTCGGTGGCCTGCCAGTTGTCCTCGTACGGGCCGTTGAACGGGTGCGATCTGGAGGCCGTGTCCGGGGAGCCCTGGAAGTAGTACGAGGCCTTCTGGGTGCCGCTCGCTCCGCGCTGGAGGGAGGCGAAGCCCCGGTAGTCGACGCTGGCGATGGCGTAGGTGAAGCCCTGCGGTACGTGGACGATCAGGTTGAGCTGGCAGTTCTTGCGGAACGCGGTGGACGGGGCGCCGCCGCCGACCTGGGCGAGGTAGTCGCTGTAGGTCACCGTGAAGGCGGTGTTGTCCGGGGAGACGGCGACCGCCGCCGTGCCCCGAGGACAGCCGGAGCCGTTCACCGTGGCGACCTTGATGACGATCTTGTCCGGGGGCGGGTCGTCGAAAACCGGCGACGACGACGAAGCCTGCGCGGGGAACGCGGTGGCCAGCAGAGCGGCGATCGCGCCGGCCATGAGGAGCCCACGAGCCATGATTCTCCAATCCGGGAACGGGAAAGGCTGGGAAGATCGACGATCGAAGGTCATGCACATGCCAAACAGTCCAATGCACAGACCCCCCAGCCTGTGAAGGAGCTGTGAAGACCGAGAGCGACCGAATCGTATGGACTGCGGGGTGGCACGGCTAGGGCGATCTCCGGCCAACTCTGGCGCGATGGCGCCACCCTCCAGGCCAACTCCCATAAGCCCCGGATATACGGCGGGAAGTGGCCCCGAACGCACCGGTGCCGCCCACTCCCGCGGAGCGGACGGCACCGGATGCTCACGTACTCACGTACTCACGCACTCACGGCGCAGCCTCAGCGGCTGTAGCGCATCAGGGCCCGCACCATGTGGCACGTCGTGTCCGACGGCGGGTGGACGCCGATGAGTTCGGCCGTGCTGCGGATCTTCTCGTTACGGGCCTGGTTGGGCATGTAGACACCGGAGTCCAGCAACGCGATGGCGAGCCGCATCGCCTTGAGGCGCCGGTTGTGCGTGATGTACCAGTCACGCGGACGCCCCGGCGGGAGCGGCCGCTTCTCGACCGGCTCGTACGGCAGGTCCAGCGGAACCGGCCTCCTGGCCGTGGACTGGGTGGGCAGCGGGAAGAGTGCGGCAGCGGGCACGGGCATCCTCCTGTCGCGGTCAGGGAGCCGTCCGTCGGCGCCCTCGAACACTGATACCAGTTTACTGCCCGCCACTGACATCGAGACACTTCACAGAGGCCGCCAAAAGTCCAGGTGAACAAGGAAATTGGCAGGGTGTCACACCAGGTCCGAGAGGTGCGCGTGAGGCGGCGTCAAATTCGAACAGAGGTGGCGGCAGGCCCCGTACATATCCGCCTCGAGGGGCGGCGACGTGAGCCCCGGTCAGCCGTACATTCCAGACCGCCTCGGCCTGACCACGCTGCTCGACCAGGAGAGGAATTACTCAACTTCCCTTGTGATCTAAGCCACTTGAGTTACTCGAGCCAACTACCGAGTAACTCTGTTCGGTATCTCGTACATAGCGGCGTACTCCCCGTTCCCGACCGGTCGCCGCCAGGGCGCCGGAGACAGGAGGCACGCCATGCCGCGTACATCGCGCAAGAGAACGCTCGGCCCGAAGAAGAAGCTCGCGTTGCTGGTGAGCGCCGTGGCGGTCGCCGGAGGCGGGGCCCTTGCCCTGGCGGCCACCTCGAACGCCGCGCCGGCCGGTCAGACGCAGACCTCGGCGGTCTGCGAGGGGCTGGCCACGGCGCTCGGGAACAACGAGAAGTTCATCGAGGGACAGCGCGCCAACCCCGACGCGCAGTCCGAGGCCCGGATCGCGAACCGGGAGGCGGTCATCGCGGAGATCGAGCGCAAGCAGGAGGCCTCCGGTTGCACGCCCGAGGAGTCGGCTCAGGACACCCCGGCCGAGCAGCCGGCCTCGGCTCCCGCGGACACCTCCGGCGACGCGACGGAGGTCGCCGGAGGTGAGGGCGGTGAGCAGGTCTGCGCGGGTTCGACCGTCACACTCTCCGGCGAGGCGGGCGCCCCCGCCGCGTCCAGCAACCAGTTCCCAGCCGGCACCCAGCTGAAGGTCACCAACCTGGACAACAACAAGTCCACCACAGTGGAGGTCACTTCGACCTCCGGCAGCTGCGCCCTGCTCAACGACGCGGCATTCGAGCAGGTCCGCGAGCCCGGCAAATTCCTGATCCGTCGGGCGCTGATCGAGAAAGTGGGCTGAGGCTCGGCCGCCGAAGGGTCAGCCGCCGAGGAAGTCGGCGAGGCGGCGGCTCAGTTCGGCGGGTGCGGCCTGTGGCAGTGCGTGGTGCGAGAGGCCGGGCAGTACGTCCGTTTCCACGCGCGGCAACAGGCCGCCCGCCCGCGCCGCCACGTTGCGCGCGTCATGCGTCCTGCTGTTCCCGGCCAGGCACAGCAGGACCGGCGCCTCCAAGCCCCGCAGCGCCTCCGGCTTCGGACGAGGCCCGGTCACCGGCTTCACGGAGTGGAAGCCGGCGGCCGCCTCCTGGAGTTGGAGCCAGTCGGGGTCGAGGGGCACTCCCCCGCTCTCCCACTCCAAGAAGGCGCGGACGCGGTGGGGCGCGGGGCGCAGCAGCATCGGCAGGGCGTGCAGCAGATACGCCGCCTTGAACCCGGCGAAACACTGGGTCGGGTCCAGAAGGAACAGGCGACGCACCCGGGCAGGGGCCAGCAGCGCGTACTGCAGGGCGATCCAGCCGCCGTACGAGTGCCCGCCCAGGTCCACCGTCTCGACACCGAGGCCGTCCAGGAGCGCGTCCAGCCAGGCGGACAGGTCGGCGACCGTACGGGGGTGACGGTCGCCGGCCGGTTCGCTGCGCCCGGGGGCGCCGATCAGGTCGACGGCGAGGACACGGCGGTGACGGGCGAGGTCGGCGGCCTGGGCGTACCAGGAGGCAGAGGTCGCTCCGCCGCCGCCCGGCAGGAGGAGAAGCGGGGGCGCGTCCCGCGGTCCGCAGGCGTTGACGTACGTCGTACCGAACGGCGTCGGGACCCGGACCGTCTCCCGTTCCGCGGGCCACTTGGCCATGACCTTGTCGTAGGCCGCTCGAAAGGCGTCGCTGTCGTACGTACTCATGGAGCCCCTCCCCGTATTATCTCGCCAAGCGAGATATTCGACGAGCGAGATGATAGCCCCGGAGGCGGGACATGCGGCATCAGGGCCCCGAGATGGAGATCGTCCATCTCCTGCGCGCGGTGACGGTCGAACTCGGCCTGCACAGCGCCCGGTTCGCGCACCACAACGGCATGCACCCGACGGACGTACGCGCCCTGATCGAGCTCATGGATGCCTCCCGGGCCGGCGAGGAGATGACGGCCGGGCGGCTCGGTGCCGCGCTCGGGCTCAACTCGGCCGGGACCACCTCGCTGCTCGACCGGCTGGAGCGGGCCGGGCATGTGCGACGGGTGCGGGGCCGACAGGACCGGCGCACAGTGGTCGTCGAGGTGAACGAGCGGGCCGTCGAACTGGGGTGGTCCTCCTTCGGGCCGCTCATCGGGAAGGCGGTGGAGTTTCTCCAGGGCTGCGACGAGCGCGAGCGGGAAGCGATCCGGGGCTTCCTGGAGGGGGTGCGGGAGGCCGCGGCAGCCGAGGGCGAGTGAGTCCTCGTACCGCCTTCGCTTTGCCTCGTACGGTCAACAGCCCCTTGTAGTCCTTGTATACGGCGGAGCCCACCCGCTCTCAAGGCGGGCCCCCAGCCCACCAGCACCAGGTAACACGGGCTTCACAGTCGGGCAATGATCGGGAAATCCCCTGTTGACAGGCTGCGGGCATCCCGCGCGGCGCCCCAGTGCCGCAGCGCCGCGCGCCCGAGACGACCGAGCGCGACAAGACCCACCCCGAAGGATGTGGCCCGTGACCTTCAAGGCTGAGTACATCTGGATCGACGGCACCGAGCCGACGGCCAAGCTGCGTTCCAAGACGAAGATCCTGGCCGATGACGCCAAGGGTGCCGACCTGCCGATCTGGGGCTTCGACGGGTCTTCCACGAACCAGGCCGAGGGCCACGCCTCCGACTGCGTACTGAAGCCGGTCTTCTCCTGCCCGGACCCGATCCGCGGCGGCGACGACCTGCTCGTGATGTGCGAGGTCCTCAACATCGACATGACGCCGCACGAGTCCAACACGCGTGCCGCGCTCGTCGAGGTCGCGGAGAAGTTCGCCGCGCAGGAGCCGATCTTCGGCATCGAGCAGGAGTACACCTTCTTCGAGGGCATCAAGCCGCTGGGCTTCCCCGAGGGGGGCTTCCCGGCGCCGCAGGGCGGTTACTACTGCGGTGTCGGCGCCGACGAGATCTTCGGCCGTGACGTCGTCGAGGCGCACCTGGACAACTGCCTCAAGGCGGGCCTGGGCATCTCCGGCATCAACGCCGAGGTCATGCCCGGCCAGTGGGAGTTCCAGGTCGGCCCGCTCGCCCCGCTCGAGGTCGCCGACCAGCTGTGGCTGGCCCGCTGGCTGCTGTACCGCACCGCCGAGGACTTCGGCGTCTCCGCGACGCTGGACCCGAAGCCGGTGAAGGGCGACTGGAACGGCGCGGGCGCGCACACCAACTTCTCCACGAAGGCGATGCGCGAGGGTTACGACGCGATCATCACCGCCTGCGAGTCGCTCGGCGAGGGCTCCAAGCCGCTCGACCACGTCAAGAACTACGGCGCCGGCATCGACGACCGCCTGACCGGTCTGCACGAGACGGCCCCGTGGAACGAGTACAGCTACGGCGTCTCCAACCGTGGCGCCTCGGTCCGTATCCCGTGGCAGGTCGAGAAGGACGGCAAGGGCTACATCGAGGACCGCCGCCCGAACGCGAACGTCGACCCGTACGTCGTGACGCGTCTGATCGTCGACACCTGCTGCACGGCGCTGGACAAGGCCGGCCAGGTCTGACCCGTACGACGGCAACTCCGTACGACGGCGACTCCGTACGACTCCGTGAGGGGGCGTCCATCACAAACGGTGGGCGCCCCCTCACCGTTGTCCGCTTCATCTGTTTCAATTGGCTCATGGCCAGCCCCGAGAAGCGCCCCGCGACAGGTCGCCATGACCTCGAGCCCTTCTGGCCTTCCCGTCAGCACCACGACTACGACCGTGAGTGTTGCCGCGCGATGACCGCGCCGGCCCGCTGACGCCGTACCAACAGGCCCTGGGCCCGCGCGACACGACGTACGTCCTCGTCGAACCTCTCGCGCGAAAGAGCTGACCTCTCATGGCGAACACCCGTTACTTCCCGTCCGCGGACGTCGCGGATCTCCTGCCGCCGGGCACCACCCTGCTGCCCGCTCCCCCGCACACCCTTCCCAAGCTGCCGGGCCGGCCGCCCATGGTCGGCTATCTGGTACTCGTACCGGCCGACCATCAGCCCGCCCTGCCGCCCATCACGGCCCCGGACCGCGAAGAGCCCGAGGGCGGCGACTCTCTCGTACGCGTCGACCCCGTGCGCCGTACCGCCGAGGTCGGCGGGCGGCCGCTGGATCTCACGTACCTGGAGTTCGAGCTGCTCGCGCACCTCGTGGCGCATCCGCACCGGGTGCACACCCGCGACCACCTGGTGTCCACGGTCTGGGGCTACGGGCATGTGGGCGACGGCCGCACCGTGGACGTCCACATCGCCCGGCTGCGCCGCAAGCTCGGTGCGGAGCACCGGGGGGCGATCAGGACGGTACGGCGCGTGGGGTACAAGTACGTTCCGCCGAGCGGGCGTTGACTCTCTGCTGAAGGCAGATTCCCGTTCCGTACCGCGGGCCGGCAGGGCAGAGTCGAAGCATGAGACTTCTGATGCTGGGCGGTACGGATTTCGTGGGGCGGGCCGTCGTCGAGGCCGCGCTCGCCCGCGGCTGGGACGTGACGGTCCTGAACCGGGGAACCCACGAGCCTCCGCCCGGGGCGCGGTCGCTGCTCGGCGACCGCACCGCGCCCGACGGGCTCGCGGCGCTCACGGCGGCCGAGGGCGACTGGGACGTCGTCGTCGACACCTGGTCGTGGGCGCCGCGTGCCGTACGGGACGCGGCTCGGCTGCTGAAGGACAGGGCGGGCAGGTATGTGTACGTGTCCAGCTGCTCCGTGTACGCGTGGCCGCCGGCGGCTGGTTACACCGAGGACGCTCCCCTCGTGGAGGGCGCCTCGGCGGACGCGGAGCAGACCGACTACGCGCGGGACAAGCGCGGCGGTGAGCTCGCCGCCGTGCAGGCCTTCGGCGAGGAGCGCTCCGTACTCGTACGGGCCGGTCTGATCCTCGGCCCGTACGAGAACGTCGGCCGCCTGCCGTGGTGGCTGACCCGCATCGCCCGCGGCGGCCCGGTCCTCGCGCCCGGCCCCCGCGAACTGCCGCTCCAGTACGTCGACGCCCGCGACCTCGCCGAGTGGGTACTCGGGGCGGCAGAACGGGAGTTGAGCGGCCCGTACAACCTCATCAGCCCGCAGGGGCATACGACGATGGGGGCGCTGCTCGACGCCTGCGTGCAGGCAACGGGCAGCGACGCCGAACTCCGCTGGACGGCCCCCGAGTTGATCCTCGACGCCGGCATCGAGCCCTGGACCCAACTACCGGTCTGGGTCCCCCCGGGCAGCGAACTGCACGGCGCCGTCCACAGCGTGAACGTGTCACGAGCCGTGGCAACTGGCCTCCGCTGCCGCCCCGTCGAGGAGACGGTGACGGACACGTGGGCCTGGCTGCAGTCCCTGGGCGGGACGGCGCCTCAGCGCCCGGACCGACCGGAAAAGGGACTCGACCCGGAGGTGGAGGCGAAGGTGCTGGCGCGTGGTGGGGGTGTACCTGGCAACACCTCCTGATCGGAGCCCAACCCCCGTGCCCCGCCCCGCCCCCTCCGCCAAACTGACGCCATGACGACCATCGAGACGAAAAGTGGCGGTTCCGCCGAGACGGAACGTGGCGGTTCCGCGCGGGTGCGGGGAAGCGGGATCGCGGCGGTGCGGGGGCTCAGGCTGGCGTTGGTGCTGCTGCCGGGGGCCGTGCTCTGCTTCACGCTCTCCGTGGTGTCTCTCGCGTTGATACCGATCGGGATCGGGCTCGTCACCACGCCCTGGGTGCTTACGGGGGTGCGGGCGTTCGCGGACTGGCGACGGGTGCTGGCCGCCGAGTGGTGCGGGGTGAAGATCCCGTCGGCGTACCGGCCGCTCCCGAAGAGCGCCAACCCGTGGACGCGTACGTTCGCGTTGCTGCGTGATCCGGCGACCTGGCGGGACCTGCGGTGGCTGCCGGTCGACATGACGGCGGGGTTCGTCACCGCGCTGCTGCCGGCGGTGCTGTTCCTCTACCCCCTGGAGGGGTTCGCGCTGGCGGCCGGGCTGTGGCGGGTCTTCACGGACGCCGGATACGTGGCGTACTGGTACGGCTTCGTGCCGGTCACGGGCCAGGCCTCCGCGTTCGGCGCCGCCGCGCTGGCGCTCGCGCTCCTCTTCCTGGCCCACTTCGCCGGCCGGCGGCTGCTGAAGGCCCACTTCCAGCTCACCCGCGCCCTCCTCACCCCAGGGCAGGGCGAGCTGGCCGAGCGCGTCCGCGTCCTGACCGAGACCCGCCGGGACGCGGTGGACACCTCGGCCGCCGAACTGCGGCGCATCGAGCGGGACTTGCACGACGGAGCCCAGGCGCGGCTGGTCGCGATGGGCATGGATCTCGGGACGGTCGAGATGCTCCTCGACAAGGACCCGGCGAAGGCCAAGGAGCTCCTCGCACAGACCCGCAAGTCCTCCGCCGACGCGCTCACCGAACTGCGCGACCTCGTCCGCGGCATCCACCCGCCCGTACTCGCCGAACGCGGACTCGGCGACGCCGTACGGGCGTTGGCGCTACGGCTGCCCGTCGCCACCGAGGTGGACGTGGACCTCCCGGGTCGCGCGGAGGCCCCCGTCGAGTCGGCCGCGTACTTCGCCGTCAGCGAGGTGCTGACCAACGCGGTGAAGCATGCGGAGGCGGACCGAATCTGGGTCGATGTGCACCACACCGACGGCATGCTGCGGATCGCCGTCACCGACAACGGCAAGGGCGGGGCCGGGATCGGGGCGGGTTCGGGACTCTCCGGAGTCGAGCGGCGACTGGGTACATTCGACGGCATCCTGGCCGTCAGCAGCCCCGCGGGCGGTCCCACCATGGTGACCATGGAGATCCCTTGCGAGTTGTCCTAGCCGAAGACCTCTTCCTGCTGCGCGACGGACTGGTCCGGATGCTCGAGGCGTACGACTTCGAGATCGCGGCGGCGGTGGAGAGCGGGCCCGAACTCGAGCGGGCACTCGCCGAGTTGGAGCCGGACGTCGCCGTCGTCGACGTACGCCTGCCGCCTTCGCACACGGACGAGGGCCTGCAGTGCGCGCTCAAGGCGCGCCGGGCGAGACCCGGGCTGCCGGTGCTGGTGCTGTCGCAGCACGTGGAGCAGTTGTACGCGCGGGAGTTGCTGGCGGACGGGACCGGCGGGGTCGGCTATCTGCTGAAGGACCGGGTCTTCGACGCGGAGCAGTTCATCGATGCCGTACGCCGAGTCGCGGCGGGCGGCACCGCGATGGATCCTCAGGTGATCCAGCAGCTGTTGTCGCGGCGTCAGGCGGAGAGCCGGCCGCTGGGGCGGCTGACGCCGCGTGAGCGGGAGGTGCTGGAGCTGATGGCTCAGGGCCGCTCGAACGCGGCGATCGCGGAGCGCCTCGCGGTGACAGAACGGGCCATTGCGAAGCACACCTCCAACATCTTCGCGAAGCTGGACCTTGAGGTGTCGGACGATGACAATCGCCGCGTGCTGGCCGTTCTCGCCTATTTGGATCAGGGACGCTGAAACGACACCGGCATTCACTGAACAAGAGTCAGCGTTACCCACTCAACTGCCGTTGAAACAGGGGGTTCTGGGCCCCTTCCGCCGGAATTGCTCCACCAATCTCTCACCAATTTCTGATGCCGCTGAACACCCCATGAGCCCCTTGCGTATTGAACGACGCCGCTTCACCTCCTGTCGGGCGCCTCAATGCCCCGCAAGGAAGCCAGAGGAGTTCCATGGGACGCACGAACCGAAAACGCCGCTCAACGCTCGCCAACCGGGCGATAGCCGCATCGGCGGCTCTCGCGCTGGGTGGCGGCGGCTTGCTCGCGGCCAATATCTACGCATCGGCGGGTGAGGAGAACTCACAGCAGAACGCGCAGACGACTGCCGCAGGGGTGGCAACGATCAAATGCCCGGACGTCGGTCAGGCTCTGACCGATGTGCCGGACGGCGCCCGCCAGGGTGTCGACCAGGAGCTGGCGAAGCTCGACCAGCAGGTCTCGGAGGCCTACACGCGTCTCGCGGACACGCGTCAGGCTCAGGCCGGTGACTCCAGCTACGTCGACAACGCCATTCTCGGCCCGCTGAAGTCCAAGCGGGCGGCCGCCATTGACCGGATGAACATCAACATCCGGAACGCGGGCGGCCAGCCTCCGCAGGGTGCCGAGCAGATGGCCCAGTGCGAGGGTGTGCCGGCCGACCAGATCAACAACGGTGGAGACCAGGGCCAGGACCAGGCCGATGGCCAGGATCAGAACCAGGGCGATGGCCAGGATCAGGGTCAGGACCAGGGTGACGGTCAGGACCAGGGCCAGGACCAAGGTGACGGTCAGGACCAGGGCCAGCAAGGCGGCCCGGTGGCGGCCGACTTCCAGGACATCACCCAGGTTCAGCCGAACGGCGGCCCGCAGGGTGTGAACGGAAACGGGCTCCCCGCGAACGGCGACTCCGGTTCTACGGGCACCTTCACCACGAGCTGTGGCACCAACGGGAACGACAACCACAACTCGGACAACGTGATCGTCGCTCCGGGTGTCGACAACGGTGCGCAGCACACGCACGACTACGTCGGCAACCAGGACAACGACGCCTTCACCAGCGACGAGGAGTTCCTCCAGGCCGACACCAGCTGCGAGAACCAGGGCGACAAGTCGTCGTACTACTGGCCGGTGCTGCGCCTGCAGAACGGTGAGGACGAGTTCGACGCCAACGACCTCGGTGGCGGTGCCGAAGGCAACATCGGCCCGATCCAAGAACCCGTCGAGGCGGAGCTGAAGTTCGTCGGCAACAAGACGAGCGACGTCGTCGCGATGCCGCAGGCCCTGCGCATCATCACCGGTGACGCCAAGGCCTTCTCCAACGGCCTCGCCAACGCCAACACGAACTGGAGCTGCACCGGCTTCGAGGACCGGCAGCTGACGGACAAGTACCCGATCTGCCCCGAGGGCAGCTCCGTGGTGCGGACGTCCAACTTCCAGAGCTGCTGGGACGGCCAGAACATCGACAGCGCCAACCACCGTGACCACGTGGCCTTCGTGAACGAGGACGGTAGCTGCGACAACGGCTTCCAGGCCATCCCCCAGCTCCAGGCCCGTCTGGTCTACGACGTTCCGGCGCCGCAGATCGAGAACGGACAGCTCGTGAACCCGTTCGCGGTGGACGGCTTCCCGACTGAGCTGCACAAGCCGATCACCGACCACAACGACTTCATCAACTTCTTCGACGAGGAGACGATGAACCAGGTGGTCGAGTGCATCAACAGCGGTCAGGACTGCCAGTAGCACAGTAGGCAGTAAGCAGTAGAAAGCCGGCGGTGGGATTCCCACCGCCGGCTTTCGCTTGCCCTCGAAGTGCGCCGGACCCGGGCGGCCAGCCGTGCTGACCGCCCTTGCGGTCAGCCGTGGTGACCGCCCTTGTTGTGACTGCCACCGGGGTTCATGTGTTCGGACCCCTCCTCCATGATCCCGCCGAGCTGGCCGCGCAGCGCCGTGACCGTCTTCTCCTTGCCGATGGCGACCCACTTGCGGCCGACGAGGTAGTAGCCGCCGTAGTCCTTCGCCGAGTTCAGCCACTCGCGCTGACCGCGGTCGGTGGCGAACGTCGCGAGGATGAACTTGTCCCCGGAGTTCTTGCAGATGGCCTGCCGGATCGTGTCCTCGTCCATCTGCATGTTCGGCTTGCAGCCGGCCTGGCCCGCGATCTTCTCCAGACTTCCGGTCGCGGTCGCGGGGACCTTCTCCCCGCCGTCGTCCGAGCCGCAGCCGGTCAGCAGCACCAGCGCGGCGGCTGCTCCGGCCGCGGCCAGACTGTGTCGCGTCAACCTCATCTTTTCCTCCGGTCACGTCCGGCGACATGTACTCCACGCCGCAGAGAGCCCCGGCAAGGGCCCTGTACTCGATACGGCTCCCGGGCGCCCCACGCTCAATCGGGCCCCCCACCGAACCACACCCGGCCCCGGCGGCCAACTCCCGCGGACGCCCACCCGACGCCCACCGGACGCCCACAGACACACGCAGCTGGGCGCTGGACATGTGAACACCCTTACGGCACCGTCCCGTTGGAGGCCGGATTCGATCGGTAAGGTGTTCGCATGACAACCGGGGTACAGGTACGCCGCAGGATGGGTGTCGAGGAACGACGGCAGCAGTTGATCGGCGTCGCCCTCGAGCTGTTCAGCCGACGCTCGCCCGACGAGGTCTCCATCGACGAGATAGCCTCGGCCGCCGGTATCTCCCGGCCTCTGGTCTACCACTACTTTCCCGGCAAACTCAGCCTGTACGAGGCGGCGTTGAAGCGTGCCGCCGACGATCTGGCCACCCGGTTCGTGGAACCGCGGGAAGGCCCGCTGGGCACGCGGCTGCTGCGGGTGATGCGCCGGTACTTCGACTTCGTCGACGAGCACGGACCCGGATTCTCGGCGCTGATGCGAGGCGGCCCGGCGGTCGGCTCCTCCGCCACCAACGCCCTCGTCGACGGCGTACGACAGGCCGCGTACCTGCAGATACTGGCGCATCTGGACATCGACCGGCCGCCCGCCCGCCTGGAACTGGTCATCCGCTCCTGGATTTCCCTCGCCGAGTCGACGGCCCTGATCTGGCTGGACGGCCGCCGCATCCCCCGCGCCGAACTGGAAGCACAGCTCGTCCACGACTTCGCGGCGCTGGCGGCGGTGAGCGCGGCGTACGACGACGAGATGGCGAATCTGCTGCGCCGCATGCTCAAGGACGAGCCGGCCGAGGGCCCGTTCATGGACCTCGTCGGTCGGCTCGTAGCGCTCGCGTCGTAGCTCTGCCCCTACGCCCCTACTCGCTCTGCCCCTACTCCTCGAATTTGGTGTACGAGGCGTCCAGGTCCCGCACCTCCGCGGAAGCGTGCAGCGTGACCCCGGCGGGCTTCACATGGGCCCGTAGCAGCTCCAGCGTCCGCTCGGTCAGCGCCGCCTTCGTCTCCTCGGTACGACCGGGCAGCAGCGCGATCATGACATGCACCAGCGCGTGCCCCTCCGCCTCCCCGCCGATCACCAGGTCCTCTGTCGGCCGGAACCGCGTCTTGCACGCCGGGAGCTTCGCGGCGGCCGTCTCCACCACCATCGTGTGCAGCGCGAGCGCGAAGCCCTTCCGGTCGAAGGTGTCGGCAAGCGGCGCCGAGTAGTCGACGGTGATCTGCGGCATGGGCACTCCTGTTCTACGGCTCTTGCCGTCAGCCTAGCTGGTGGCCTGCGGCCTGCGAGAAGACGGCGACACTGCGGGCCGGGACAGCGAAGGTGCCGGACTCCGGCTCGTACGACGAACCCTTGACGACCGGGTCCGAGCCCGCGGCCTGCACCGGATGCAGCGCGTACGGCTTCCCCGTGAGCGCCGCGATCTGCTGGGTCTGCCGCTCGGGCGTCGCGTTGAAGACGACGACCAGATCGCCGAGCCGCATCGTGATCACTCCGGGCGTCTCGTCCCTGCCGCCGGACAGCGGGAAGGACAGCTGGGACTGCACCTGCCCGGCGGTGGAGAGCCCGAAGACGCTCTCGCTCGTACGGATCTTCAGCAGGTCCCGGTACGCGGCCGAGGTGCCCTCGATCTGCAGGCAGCCCACTTCGATGGAGCCCAACAGAGGCTTGGCGTAAGCCCACTTGGACTGATTGTCGGCGGCCATCGGCAGGCCGCGTCCGAAGCCGTTGCCGTCCCGGCAGTCCCAGTGGATCGCGTTGAACCAGTCGCCGCTGTCGTACGAGTTGCGGTCCAGGGACTTGGAACGCAGCAGGTCGGTGCCCGCCTGGGAGAGCGCCGGTCCCTGCGAGAGAGTCGCCGTGGCCATGGCGAGGACCTGCATACGAGCGCGGTCGGCCGCACTCGTCGAGGACGGCAGCTTGAAGGCAAGCGCGTCGAACAGCGACTCGTTGTCGTGCGCGTCCACGTAGGCGAGGGCGTCGCCGGGCGCGTCCGCGTACCCGGCGGGCGCCCCGTTGTAGTCGACCTCGGAGCCCTTGACCTGCCTGCCGCTGGAGTCGGTGAAGCGGTAGTCGGCGAGGTTGCCGGAGAGCCCCACCTTGATCAGGTCCTGGTAGTGCAGCAGACGGGCCTTCTGCTCGTCCGAAGTTCCGTTGTTGGCAGAGGAGTTGGGGTCGGTGAAGAGCCCGGAGGCGAAGCCCTGGACGCCCGGGTCCTCGTCGAACGGGCCGCCGCCGCGCACCGCGTCACGCGCCCGATCGGAGAAGGTCGCGATGCCGGTGCCCGCCATGTTCTTCTGCGTGGCCTGGACAAAGCGGGCATCGTCGGCGACTTCGCCGAAGTTCCAGCCCTCGCCGTAGAGGATGATCGCCTTGCCGTCGACGCCGTCCTTCTCGAGGGTGAGCGCGTCGAGGGCCTTGCGTACGGCGAGGATGTTGGCCTTCGGGTGGTGGCCCATGAGATCGAAGCGAAAGCCGTCGACCTTGTACTGCTTGGCCCAGGTGACGATCGAGTCGACGACCAGCTTGCCCATCATGGCGTTCTCAGGTGCGGTGTTGGCGCAACAGGTGGAGGTGGCCACGGAGCCGTCGGCGAGCAGCCGCTGGTAGTAGCCGGGCACGATCTTGTCGAGCACGGAGGTGCCGGACTGGCCGCTGGAGGTGGTGTGGTTGTAGACCACGTCCATGACGACCCGAAGCCCGTCCTCATTGAGGGACTTGACCATCTTCCGGAACTCGACCGTACGGTCCGTACCTTCGGGATCAGTGGCGTACGAGCCCTCCGGCACCGTGTAGTGGTACGGGTCGTAGCCCCAGTTGTACGCGTCCTTCGCGGCGATCTTCGCCACGCACTCCTGCTGCTGGTCGGAGTCGGCCGGGTACGAGGCGAGTTCGCAGCCGGGGGCCGCCTGGTTGTCCTTCGCCTCCGGGATGGTGGCGATGTCGAAGGCGGGCAGGAGATGGACGTACGAAGTCCCGGCCTGCGCAAGCTTCTTGAGGTGCCGGGAGCCGTCGCTGTGCTTGTCGGTGAAGGCCAGGTAGGTGCCGGGGTGCTTCGCCGTCCTGTCCTCGACGGAGAAGTCCCGGATGTGCAGCTCCTGGATCTGGGCGTCCTTGAGCGGGACGGCCTTCGGCTTCCTCAGGCCCGACCAGCCGCTCGGGGCAAGGGACTTGTCGGCGAGGTCGACGACGAGGCTGCGCTCGGAGTCGGTGGTCAGAGCGAGGGAGTAGGGGTCGGTGACCTTGTTGGTGACGACCTTCTGGACGGTGGGCGCCCAGACCTTCACGACGTACCGATAGGGCTTGTTCTTCCAGGACTTGGGACCGGTGACCGACCAGACGCCGGTGTCGCGGTCCCGCTTCATCGGCACGGGGGCGGCCTTCTCGCCGATCTCCAGTGACACGTTTTGGGCGGTGGGCGCCCAGAGGGAGAGCGTGGGCCTGCCCTTGCGGAACACCGGGCCGAGGTCCGCGTCCGTCGCGTCGTACAGATCGTCGAGTACGCCTGCGATTTGCACCCCCGTCTCGGCCACCACGGCGCCGTTGGCGGCCAGTTGGGTGGCGACGATGCGGCCTCGTAGGGCCTCTCGGACCCGGTCGCGGTCGCGTGGGTCGACGGACCAGGCGGTGTACTTCGCCAGGTGCGGGAACTCCTCCTTCTGCGCTTCGGTGAGCTCGCTCCCCCGCAGCCGCAGGCGGCGCGCGTCGGAGAGGTCGCCGTCATGGGCGTACAGCAGCTGCGTGGAAGCGGCCGACTTGGCGCCGTTCCAGGCGACGGTGTTCGCGTCGAGCCAGACGGCCTCGGCCTTGGGGGCGGCCTTGGTGTCGGCTTTGGGGTCTGCTTCGGTGTCGCGGGTGAGGTCGTGGCGTGCGGGCTCGGCGGCGGGCCTGGCGCCGGACGGCGGCGCAGGCGGAGGCGGGGTGTTCGCGTGCGCCGCGAGGGCTGCCTGGACGAGCACTGCGGCCAGCGCGGTCACGGTGACCGCAGCGACTCGGCTGGTACGGGCGGTACGGCGCTGCGGCGACGCCGGTTGCCATCTCGGTATCACGGATGTGGACTCCTTGCGATGACGGCTCTCGTGGGTCCGACCCCGAGCGACCGTATCGCCGCCGAAAGGCTTGCTGCAATACTTCTGAAACCACAGGAAAGAACTTTCAGCAGTTGTAGTCGCTGCTGGCTGCGGTGGCTCAGCAGCTCGGCTTTCCGGCGTGAATCGCCAGGGCCGTATTGGAACCGAGGGTCGCTGTGAACCGCCCCGAACTGTCCACGGTGACGGTCGTGTTGCTCTGCACGTCGCAGTACGTGCCCGCCGCGAGCGAGGTCTGGTAGGTCCGGGTGAGGGAACTCGACTCGTGATTGATCGCGACGTACCCCTTGTCACCCCGCCCGAAGGCGATCGCGTCGCCCCCGTTGTCCCACCAATTGGTGACGGGCTCGCCGCGGGTGGCGTTGCGGAAGGCGACCATCGACTTGATCTCCGGCCAGGCGTGCTGGCACTTCCAGCCGTCCTGCCAACAGGCGCTGACCGCACCGCCGTTGGGCGGGCCGGCGTCCGTGGACGAGAACTCGTAGCCGGAGTTGATGTCGGGCGCGCCGTAGGGATAGGCCAGCATGAAGACGTTGGCGAGGGTGTAGTTGGCATTGTCTTTGTAGCTGAGGGTGGAGCCGTTGCGCTCGGTGTCGTGGTTGTCGACGAAGACGCCGGAGACGCCGCTGCTCATGTAGCCCCAGCCCTCGCCGTAGTTCTTGAGGTAGGCGAGGTTCTCGCTGTTGAACACGCGCTTGAGGTCGTACGCGTACCGGAACTCCTGGACGTCCCCGTTGCCCGTGTACTCGGTGGGCTGGACGGCTTCTCCACTGCCGTAGATGACCTCCTGCTTCCAGTACGCGTCCGGATTGCTCAGCCGCGACTTGATGGCGGCGAGGTCGCCCGCCGGGATGTGCTTGGCCGCGTCGATACGGAAGCCGTCGACGCCGTAGCCGAGCAGCTTGTTCATGTAGCCGGCGATGGCGGAACGTACGTACTCCTCGCTCGTGTCCAGGTCGGCGAGGCCGAGGAGCTCGCAGTTCTGGACGTCGGCGCGGTTGGTGTAGTCGCTGATGCGCGAGGTGCAGTCGTTGAGGTCGTTCGACGAGTACAGGCCCGGGTAGTCGTACTTGCTGTACGTGGAGCCGCCGGTGCCGGTGCCGTTGTCCGCCGCCATGTGGTTGATGACGGTGTCGACGACGACCTTCACGCCCGCGCTGTGGCAGGCGGCGACCATGTCGGTGAAGTCGCCGGTGTTCCCGAGCCGTCCGGCGATCGCGTAACTGACCGGCTGGTACGAGGTCCACCACTGCGCGCCCTGGATGTGCTCGGCGGGCGGGGAGACCTGCACGTAGCCGTACCCGGCGGGGCCCAGCGTGCTGGCGCACTCCTTGGCGACCGAGTCGAAGTTCCACTCGAAGAGGACGGCGGTGACGTCCTTGCCACCGGGCGGCGACGCGGACGCGGTGCTCGCGGGGACGGCGAGCACGGCCGAGGCGGCCGCTACGAAGGCGAGGGTGCCGGAGAGAGATCTACTGGCCATGTGGGGTCCTTCTCCATCGAAGGTGGCGCATTGCGGGTGCCATGGAACAGCCGGTGAAGTTTCTTGCTGAAAGCTTGCAAGCCTGCGGTGCCGCAGATAGTAGAGGCCCACCTCCCGAAGCGGAAGCCGGGCCTCTGAAAATGCCGGAAACTTCTTGCAGGGGCTGCCAGTTGGCGACCCACCACGGTCCCGCGACCACCCGACCGGGGAGGCCCTCAACGGCATCCCGTTACGCCGGAAGAGCGGGGCGCCGCGCGAGCGACTAGGGAAGAAGCGACAGAGCGTTCCTCTGAACTTCCGCAACTGGGCCCCCGCAGCGCTACACCGACGACGCGTACAATCCGCGTCTGCCGTGACAAGGGGGCGTTCAACCCCGGCAGTTGTTCGGCCACTACGCACTACGACACGTAAGCGATAGCACATCGGCAAGTCTCGGGCCCAGGTTGACCACCTGGGCCCGGTCGCTTCTTTGGGGGAAGCCATCAGTACGTCAGAAGTCCTTTCTGCCAAGGGAGTTGATCTCTCTTACGGCAAGCAGCCGGCTGTCCGTGATGCCCATCTCTCGATCTCCCGAGGGGAGGTCGCCGTCATCACGGGGCAGAGTGGTTCGGGCAAGTCCTCGCTGCTCTACTGCCTCGCGGGAGTCTTGCCCCCCGCGCGCGGACAGGTGCGGTTCGAAGGACAGACGCTCAGCAGCCTCACCGACGAAGAGATCAGTGCGCTGCGCCGGGAACGCTTCGGTTTTGTCTTCCAGTACGGCGAGTTGCTGCCCGAGCTGACCATCGAGGAGAACACTGCTCTGCCGCTGCGCCTGGCCGGGCAGCGCAAGCGGCCTGCACTCACAGCCGCCGGTGAGGTGCTCGACCGGCTCGGGATCGGTGAATTGCGTGAGCGCCGCCCGTCGCAGGTGTCGGGTGGACAGAGTCAGCGCGTCGCGGTCGCCCGTGCCCTGGTCCACCGCCCGGCCGTCGTTTTCGCCGACGAGCCGACCGGGTCCCTGGACAGCGCCAACGCCTCTGCCGTACTGAAGGAGTTCCTCGACCTGGCACGCTCTCAGGGCACCGCCGTCATCCTGGTCACTCATGATCCCGCCGTCGCCGCGCAGGCCGACACCCACTACACGATGTCCGACGGCGTGCTCACCTCTCGGGGGGCGGCGTGAGGGAGTTCCTGCTCGGCCTGCGCCTGTTGTTCGGCGCCGGCCGCGGCAACCGCATACGTTTCTTCCTCATGGCGGTCGGCGGCTCCCTCGGAGTCTGCTGCCTCGCCCTCGTCCTCACCATTCCGCAGATCCTCGACGCACACGACGGCCGGGCCGCCGCACGACAGCCGGAGACCGCCTCGGCACAGCCCGCGGGTGCCACGCTGGTCCTCCAGCGCACCGACCCGTACGGGTCCAAGGGCTTCACCCGGGTGTTCATCGCCAAGGGGACCGAGAACACCAAGGACGCGGCCAAGGTCCCGCCAGGGCTGAAGGAACTCCCGGAGCCGGGCGAGGTGTTCGTCTCCCCCCGGGTACACGACCTGCTGCGTGACCAGCCCGCGGTCAAGGGACTCATGCCAGGCCGAGAGGCGGGTCTGATCGGCGCGGCAGGGCTCGCCCATCCCGACGAACTGTTCGCCTACGTCGGCACCACACGCGACAAGATTGCTGACGAGGGCCGCGCCCTGGAGAGCTTCGGATACAGCTACGCCCCCTCCCCGGCCATCGAACCCTCCACGCTCACCTACGTCCGCTTCGCCATGGGATCACTCGTACTGCTCCCGCTTGGCATCTTCCTTTCCGTCTGCGCCCGGCTCTCCGCGGCCAGCCGGAACCGCCGCCTCGCCTCCCTGCGTCTGCTGGGCCTGAGCACCAAGGGCACCCAGCGGGTCAACGCCGCCGAGAGCGTCGTAGCCGCGCTGCTTGGCGCGATCATCGGCCTCGGTGAGTACTGGGTCCTCAACCAGGTGATGACCCGGACCGGCCTGCCCAGCCTGAGGTGGTACCCGGACGATGGCGCGCCGTCCGCGACCACCATCGCCGTCTGTCTGATCGGCTGCCCGCTCCTGGCCTGGTTCGTCGGCCGGGCCAGCGCACGCGATGCCGCCGCCAATCCACTGGCGGTACGCCGCACCGCCGCACCCAAGCGCCCCACCAAGTGGGGTGGCCTGTTGCTGGTGACCGGCCTCGGAATCGTCGTCGGCTACTGCGCCACCGGCTTCACCGATCGCCCCGCAAACAGCATTGGCCTGAACGCACTCGTGATGCCGGCAGGCATTCTGCTGACGGGGCTGGGGCTCGTGCTGACGCTGCCCCTGATCTCGTACGCCCTCGCCCGCCGACTGGCGCGAACCACACAATCCCTCACCCTGAATCTGGCGATGCGGCGCAACGAGGTCGAGCCCGGCAGCACCATGCGCGTCGTCACCGGCCTCGTGCTGCTCGTCTTCTCCGCCTCCCTCGCCCAAGGCGTACTGATCCAACTGGACCAGGTCACCCGGCCGTCCGCTCCCGTGCAGGACTACTCCGTCGCCCTGCCCACTATCACCAGCGAGCAACAGCGCAGGCTCGCCGACGTATCGGGGGTACGGGCCCACGCCCTGGTGATGGACTCATGGACAGATCCCAATGACACCAGCTCCGAGATCCAGCCGCGGGCCACCGCCCTGGTGGCCACCTGCGCCCAACTGGCAAAGATGGCGCAGCACTCGGAAGGCTGTGTGGACGGGAAGGTACTGGTGCTCCACAACACGAACACGGGTGGGGATACGAGCATGCGCCCCGGAGCGTCCTTCACGTTCCACCTGCGGGAAGGCGGTCAGCGGAAGAGCTTGCCCATCACCCTCTCCTCCGACAAGGTCACGTATACGCCGTTCGATCCGTCCATGGCGAGCAACGCGACCGTACTCGTCCCTCCGTCCGACGTCCCTGAGGGCGCCCGCCCTGAGGCGGGGCAGTTCGGACAGTACGCCCTCACCAGCAGCTCCGATCCCGACGCGGTCCGCAAGGTCCTCGACGGCATCGCCGCCGTCGCCCCGATCGCCGAAGTCCAGCTGGTCGGCGTGAACATCGAGGGCCTCGAGCAGATCGCCGTCCTCGAAACCCTGCTCGCCGTCGGCATGATCATGGGCCTGGTCATCGGTACCGCGGCCTTCGTCGTCTCGGCCACCGACCGGGCCGTGGAGCGGCGCGCACAGGTCACCGCCGTCACGCTCATCGGCGCGCGGGCGCGGACGATGCGGGCCGCGCAGTGCGTGCAGGTCGTACTGCCGCTGAGCATCGGCCTCGCCCTGGCGCTTGTGACGGGCAAGCTCGCCGAGGCGTGCTATCTGATCACCGGAGGCAGCGAGATCTACTGGGACTTCGCCGGCCTCCCGGTGCTCGCGCTCGCGGCAGCGGGAGTGGCGGCCGTGTCCGTCCTCGGAACCCTGCCGCTCGTCGGGCGGCGCATCGACCCGGAACTGATCCGCCGCGACTGATCGTGCGCACTCGCCCGCACTCGCCCGACTGCGGTCACCGGCCCGACTTGCCCGGCCAGGCTTGCTCTGCCTCGAGCAAGCCTGGCCGGCGATGCGAGGCGCGGGACCGCCACGCGGTCCGGACCGGGATCTCGGAACCACGCATGGCACCCTGAGCGACGCGCTTCGGCTGTCCTTGAGGAGCCCGCGGCCCGTTTCCGGGCGGCGGGCACGGTGTCGGAGGCGCGGTCGCGTTGCGACCGCGTCCGGCCGGGCCGCAGGCGTTACTTCGTGGTGGAGCCGGGACGTTGGCGGTAGTCGTCGACGACGGCTCGCTTCAGGATGGCGGTCTCCTGCAGGACCGTGCCCTTCTTGCCCGTCTGGGTGTCCTTCGTCAGGTAGCTGCGTTCGCCGAGATAGGTGAGGGTGTCACGGTCGAAGATCCACTCGGTGGCCCACGACACCCGCTTGTCGACGCGGATGATGCCGACCCCGTGCCGGCCCGCCGGATCCACCGCGTCCTCGACCCGCTCGACCCCGGGGATCTTCGCCGCGGCACCGTACAGCGCGGCGGCGGTCCGCGGAGGCATGACCGACGCGTTCAGCAGTTCGCCGATCTCGTCGAAAACGGCCTGTGCCTTCTCCTCGCCCTTCTCCGGCTTCGTCAGGCGGTGGAGCTCCTCGAGCAGTTCGTCCGGGTCGGTGGGCAGGGACGCCAGCCACTTGTACGTGGGGCGGCCGACGCCCGCCGGGGTGCCGGGCGAACCCGGCGGCAGCAGTTCCCTGAGCGGGAAGTAGTCACCGTTCTCGTAGAACTCGGCCAGTTTCTTCACCGGGCCCGGCTTCTGTGACAGCCACGCCTCCCGCTCGCTCAGTCGCCCCGGCTCGCACGGGCCGTCCTCCTGGCACTCCGCTCCGGCTTGCAGGCTCTTGACGTAGACCAGCTGGTCGTCGCGTACGGGCGTGGCTTCCGACTTCGCGGCGACCTCGGCGATGCGGTCGAGCAGTACCACGGCGCTGTCGCCGCCGGACTCTTCCACGCCGCGGCCGGAATCCGTCCCGGTGACGAGGCCGACGGTCAGCGCCCCGGCCAGCGCCAGGGCCGCGGCGGGCATCCACAGTGCCGGGCGCGACAGCCGGATACGGGGCTGCCTCGCCTGCGAGTTCTCTCCGGATGCCTGGCCGGAGGACGTACGGCTCTTGTCGTCATCGATGAGCTGCATCAAACGGTCCTTGTGGTGGGAGTGGCGACCAGGAGGGACGTCCCGTTCGGGTGGGGGCGGGAGCAGCCGGGTCAGCTCCTCGCGCTCCTCGCCCTCACGCTCGGCCCGGATGGGGCTCGGCCCGGAGCCGGCGGCGTTCATCGGGGTCCCTCCTGAATCTCCTGGAACGGAATGGCCGCCAACGCGGCCTCACCTGGTAGCTCTCCGCGACGGCGCAGCGGTTCCGTATTGTTTGCGCGAGTTTCGTTGTTTGCTCGGGTTTCCGGCTTTTCTTCCCGTAACTGCTGATCGGTCAGCTTCCACAGCCTCGCCCGTGCCCTGGAGAGCCGTGAGCGCACGGTTCCCACCGGGACGCCCAGGGCCTCGGCCGCCTGCGCGTAGTCCAGGCCTGTCCATACGCACAGCGCCAGCACCTCCCGCTCCCCGCGCCGCAGACGGTCGTACACCTTCCGTACGGCGGCCAGCCGGCGGGCGTCGTCGAGACGGCCGGCGGTCTCGTCGGCGAAGTCCGCCACCGGGTCCGGTGCGGGACGGCGGGCCAGGAAGGCCAGACGGCGGCCGAGACCCCGGTTGGCGTTGCGGGACTTGTTCGTCGCCATGCCCAGCAGCCAGGGCTTCACCGTGCCGCCTTCCGGCTCCAGTTGCTCCCGGGTGCGCCAGGCGTCGAGGAAGGTGTCCGCCATCACCTCCTCGGCGGTCGACCAGTCGCCGGTCAGCCGGAAGGCATGGTTGTAGACGGTGCGCGCGTACTCCTCGTAGATCTCCGCGAAGGCCTCGCGGTCACCCGCCCGTATCCGCGCGCGCAAGCGGTCACTCATGTCCTATGCACCTCATACACCTCACACCCGTGACTCTCCGCCGGGTGCGGGTGGTTCCGGTGACCTGCGCCACAGACACTCTGGGCTGCCCGTGCACCTTCGGCCCGGTGGCTCACTCGGACCAGGACCCGCCCCGACCCGGAACCGCGCACGGCGCCTGAGCGACTTCAACAGTGCACTTCAACTGTGTACTTCGAGAGTGCACTTCAACTGTGCATCGGACGGACTGAGACATGGGGGCGCGCAGGTGAGTGAGACCGTGTACGCGGAGCAGTCCTGGAATCCGCTGGCCAGGACGGTCGAGCTGACCGAGGGCGGGCTGAAGGTGGGGAGCAGGACGACCCCGCCGGCAGAGTTGCACATGGTGGCCATGGCGGACGCGTATCTGCGGGGGCAGTGGCTCGGCGGCGGTGGCTCCGAGCGGCCGTTCGCGCATTTCCCCTCCGGTACCGGGGTCGTGCCGGTCACGCGTATCACCGGGTCCACGAAGCCGGTGAAGGCGCGTCGGGCGGCCGAATTCGCCCAGTTTCTTGGGGATATGGCGGTACATCATGCCGGTGGCCCGGCGGCGGTCAGTGCATTCGCCGACCGGGCGCGGGCGGAGGGTGTGCCCCTGTGGATGGCACGGCGTTTCGCCGACGGTCCGGGCGGGCCGATCACTGTGGCGGTGGACCGGCGGTCCGTGCGCGTCGACGTCTGGTCGCCGTCGGCCCCCGTGGTACGGATCCGGGCCCCGCACGGAGTGTCGGCCGACCGCAGGGACACCGGCCGGGGGCTGGTGCTGACGGTGGGCGAGGCGCCCGCCCTGCTGGCGGCCACCTCCGCCGTGCGCAAGTCGAAGCGTTCCGTGGTCGTCGAACTCCCGCAGCGCCGCTGGGAGTTGACGCGCGAGAACGCGCGGACCTCCCGCCTGACCTGCAACGGCCGTCCCGTAGCCCTCCTCACCCGCCCCCTGCCGGGCGCGGCCATGCCGGGCACGGCGCTTCTCCCCCTCGCGGACGTACGACACGACAGCCCCGACCCGCTGGATGCCGTCATTGCCCACACCTTCGCGGTCGCCTTCGGCCTCGGCGACGCGACAGGCACGGTCCGCTTCCGCGCCCGCCGGACCGCGTCCGCGGACGAGCCCGTCTGGGACCAGCCCTGGTTCACCAACCTGGGCTCCGGCAGCGACGACAACGGCTCCGGCGGCGGGTCCGGAGACGGCTGGGACGCGGGCAGCGGAGGCGGCGACGGCGACGGCGGTGGTGGTGGGGGCGGCGATGGTGGTGGCGGTGGAGGCGGCGGGGACTGACCTCGCAGGCCCACGGAGGACACCGCCAAGGCTCAAGCCACGCGGCGAGGGGTTGGGGGGCTGTTGCAGAAAATTGTGACACTTACCCGTGCAAGTGTCACAATTTCCCGCAACAGCCATGCCCCCCGAGGCACGCCGCCCCAGCACGCCGCCGTTCCTATCGCCGAACTGTCCCGTCGTCATCGACCGCGACCTTGTCGGCCCCGATCCGCTGTATGCGTTCGGTGCCCCAACTCCCCAGTGGGGCCAGCGCGGCGTTGAGGGAGATGCCGTGCTCGGTCAGGGAGTACTCGACCTTCGGGGGCACCTCTCGATACACCTCACGATGGACGAGCCCGTCTTCTTCCATCTCCCGTAGATGCTGAACCAGCATCTTCTCGCTGACGCCCGGCAGCCCGCGGCGCAGTTCGGCGAACCGCCGCGTCCCGTGGTGGTGCAACTCCCAGAGGATCAGTGACTTCCACTTGCCGGCGACCACGTCCATCGCCGCGTCGATGCCGCAGAAGTAGGGACCTCGTCGTGCCGGCGCTGCCATCCCGCTCCTCCCCAGAGGCACTTACCAAATGGTGAGTACCTGACTAATTAGTCCGTACTGGTCAACTCTAGCGGCGGCGGAGAGGATCGAGCCGAGGAGTCGAGAGCCGAAGAGCCGCAGACCACGAGGGGAACCGCGAAGTGACAGCGAACAACATCAACGACGTTCAGGTGAGCGTTCTCGGGCTGGGCGCGATGGGGACCGCCCTCGCAGAGGCGCTGGTGAAGGCCGGGTACGCGACGACCGTCTGGAACCGCTCCCCCGGCAAAGCGGAACGCCTCGTCGCGCGGGGAGCCAGCGCCGCCACCACGTCCGGCGACGCGGTCCGTGCCGGCGGGCTGGTGATCGTATGCCTGCTGGACCACGCCTCGGTCCATGAAGTACTCGATCCGCTCTCCGACGATCTCGCCGGGCGAACCCTGATCAACGTCACCACGACATCCCCGGCCCAGTCCCGGGAGCTGGCCGCCTGGGCAGCCCGTACCGGAGTCGCGTATTTGGACGGCGGCATCTTGGCCGTACCGCAGATGATCGGCCGGCCGGGGGCATCTGTCCTCTACAGCGGGTCGGCAGAGGTGTTCCATCAGCACAAGCCGCTGCTCGACCTCTGGGGATCCAGTACCTACTTCGGTGAGGATGCCGGGCTGGCGTCCCTGTACGACCTCGCCCTGCTCTCGGGCATGTACGTCATGTTCGCCGGATTCATGCACGGCGCCGCGATGGTCGCGCCGGCCGGTGTGACGGCGGGCGAGTTCGCCACCATGGCGGCGCCCTGGCTGACCGCCATGACCGGCGCCTTCCAGGAATTCGCCGAGGTCATCGACGGCGGGGACTACACCGTCGACGGGCAACAGAGCCTCAGGTTCTCCGACCTCGGCGACATCCTGACCGCCAGTTCCGAACAGGGCATCAGCACCGAGGTGGTGGCCACGGTCCAGCGCCTCATCCAACGCCAGATCGACGCAGGCCATGGAGAGGAAGGCTTCGCCCGGATCTTCGAGAGCATCCGCCAACTCGGCTGACACGCCGTGCCCCCACCTCATGACGGTTCATTCGCCGTTGTAGAGCCTGTCCGGACCCACGAGTTGGATGGTGGCGTCTTGTTCGGCGGCCTGATGGAGGTCCCCGGTAAAGCCTGCGCCGCTGAAGCAGATGAGGCGGGTCTGCTCCGGCGATGTGGCACCGCGGGCGTGGAGGAGTTCGCGGATGTGCTGGAGGCGTTCCAGGTGGCCGATGCCCATGGTGTCGTTCCACTTGGCTTCGCCGATGGCGAGCAGGGCTTCGCGGTCGGAGGCGTCGTCGTCCCCGTGGCCGAAGACGGCGACATCGACTTCGTGGCTGGTTCTGGCGGAGGGGTCGTTGACGGTGCCGGCCGCCACGCGCGTGGGGTGGCCGCCGTACGTTTCGGGGGCTGCGTGCCAGCGGGCCCATTCACGGCAGAGGGTCTCGAAGTGAGGGCCGAGGACCTTGCTGCGGAACGTGGCCTGGGCGCGCCGCCAGACGGTGGGGGCGCGGCCAGGACGTTCGAGGTCGCCCCAGTTGGGGCGCATGACGGAGTGGTAGAAGGTCACCAACGGTTCAGCGATGCGGTAGGCGGAGCGGTTACGGCGGAAGGCGTCAGGTTCATGGCGGATGAGGCCGACGTCTCCGAGCACGGTCAGCGGGTGGGCGAGGTCGGTGGCTTTGCGGCCGAGGTAGTCGGCGATGCCGCCGCGTGCGGCGTTTCCTGAGGCGATGGCTGCCAGTACGGAGTGGTAGAGCGCGGTGTCGTGAAGTTCGGGCTCTTCGGCGAGGAGGTAGCGGGCTTCGCGGAAAAGTGGGCGGCCGGGGTTGAGGACGGCACGGATGACCCAGTCGTCGAAGTCATCGGAGCCGGCGGGGGTGTCGCCCTGGGTGAATTCACGGCGGTAGGCGGGGGTGCCGCCGACAATGGCGTGCGTGAGGGCGGCGGTTCGGGGATCGGTGATGTCCCAGAACTGGGCGGCCAGGCGGTAGTCGAGGGTGGGAACGACGAGTTCGAGACCGGCACGACCGCGCAAGGGTGCGTTGCCGGACAGCAGCCTGCCCATGAAGGACAGGGCGGAGCCACACAGCAGGAGACGGAGCGGGGTGTTGTCATGGCGGGCGGCGGGGTCCAGGGCCCGCTGGATGATCGACGGCAAGGCCGGAGAGGCCTTGGCCAGGAAGGGGAACTCGTCGATCACGGCGATCGTGGGGCCGTCGGTGGCGATGCGCAGGAGGCGAGTGATGGCCTCGTCCCAGTGGGCGAAGCGAAAGGGGCCAGGCTCGCCACAGTAGACACCCAGGGCTTCGCCGAACTGTCGGAGCGCGTCGGCCTCGGTGGTCTCCGTGGCGGTGAACATAAAGCCGCCAGAGGCACGGGTGATCGCGTCGAGAAGGAACGTCTTGCCCTGACGACGCCGACCCGAGACGACCCCCAGGGCGGCCTCGCGACCGGGGTAGGTGGCGAACCGGGTCAGCTCGGTCCACTCGAAGTCCCGGTCGAACATCTCCGCAGGCTTGTCCAGCACCATCGGCTGCCCCTCATTACGTATAGGCCAGCTTATTATAGGTGCAACTATACAATCCCGGACGCGGGTAACGGCCCTGACCCCACCCGGCAGGGCCCGCCGCCCCGAACCGGGCGGCGGGCCCTGAAGTCCGACCGCAGGTGGCTGCGCGAACGGCCCTCGACGAGCGAGCTGTCAGCCCGTCGTCCACCAAACCGTCGTATCCCCCGGCACCTTCGCCTCCCCCTCGTCCGTGACCGTCACCTCGTCGCTGGTGAGGAGGACTCGGCCGTATGCCGGTACCGTCACCGCATCACCGCTCGTGTTGGCCGTGCAGGTGAACTCGCCGCGGCGGAAGGCGAGTACGCCCTCGGGGGCCTTCAGCCATTCGACGTGGTCGCCGGCGCCGAGGTCGGGCTGTTCGTGGCGTACGGCGATCGCGGCGCGGTACAGCTCCAGGGTGGAACCCTCGGTCCCGGTCTGCGTCTCGATGCTCAGTTCGGCCCACTCGGGAGGCTGCGGCAGCCAGCTGCCGCCGGTGCCGAAGCCGTACGACGATCCCGTACGGGTCCACGGGATCGGCACCCGGCAGCCGTCGCGGAAGCCGTCCTGGCCGGCGCCCCGGAAGTACGCGGGGTCCTGGCGCACCTCGTCCGACAGGTCGACGACGTCGGGCAGGCCCAGCTCCTCGCCCTGGTAGATGTACGCCGATCCGGGCAGCGCCAGCATCAGCAGCGTCGCCGCCCGCGCCCGGCGCAGGCCGAGGTCGCGGTCTCCGGCGGTACGGATCTGGGTGCCGAGGCCGGCCGGGTTGGCGAACCGGGTCGCGTGCCGGGTCACGTCGTGGTTGGACAGCACCCAGGTGGCCGGGGCGCCCACCGGGCGCATCGCGTCGAGGGTGCGGTCGATGCACGTCCGCAGCTCGGTCGCGTCCCAATAGGTGCTCAGGTACTGGAAGTTGAAGGCCTGGTGCAGTTCGTCGGAGCGTACGTAGTTGGCGGTGCGCTCGATGGTCGGGGTCCACGCCTCGGCGACGAAGATGCGGGCGCCCGCGTACTCGTCGAGGACCGTGCGCCACTGCCGGTAGATGGCGTGCACGCCGTCCTGGTCGAAGAACGGCATGACATCGTTGCCCAGCAGCTTCACCTGCTCGCGCGCGCCCAGGTCCGGCAGGCCCTCGGCCTTCACCAGTCCATGGGCGACGTCGATACGGAAGCCGTCGACGCCCATGTCCAGCCAGAACCGCAGGATCGAGCGGAACTCGTCGCCGACGGCCGGGTGGTCCCAGTTGAAGTCGGGCTGCTCGGGCGCGAAGAGGTGCAGGTACCACTCGCCGGGCGTACCGTCCGGCTCGGTCACCCGCGTCCAGGCGGGCCCGCCGAAGATGGACTCCCAGTCGTTGGGCGGGAGTTCACCGTTCGCGCCCTTGCCGGGGCGGAAGTGGTAGCGGTCCCGCAGCGCGGAGCCCGGCCCCTCGGCGAGCGCCCGCTTGAACCACTCGTGCTGGTCGGAGGAGTGGTTGGGCACCAGGTCGACGATGATCCGCAGGCCCAGCTCATGGGCGTCGCGGATCAGCGCGTCCGCGTCGAGCAGGTTGCCGAACATGGCGTCGACGGCCCTGTAGTCGGCGACGTCGTAGCCGGCGTCGGCCTGCGGCGAGGCATAGAAGGGGCTGAGCCACACGGCGTCCACGCCGAGGTCTCGCAGATACGGCAGTCGGGAACGTACGCCCTCCAGGTCGCCCATGCCATCGCCGTTGCTGTCGGCGAAGCTGCGCGGATAGACCTGGTAGATCACCGCGTCCCGCCACCAGTCACGGTGTCTGGCGACGGTGGCGAGAACCGACGTCGAAGCGGGGGCCGGGACCGGGTCAGTGGAGTGCTGGCTCATGGCGTCCTTGATGCGTAACTGGGGCTGGTTCACGGAGTTCGGTTCACGAAGGTCTGTCGTTGGGGCTACGGATTGACGGGTCCATGGATTCACGGTTCTGGGGAATTGTGGCGCTTGCAGGTTTTCGGCGTTTTACGGAAATCTCGAGGCTCGCCGGGGTACGGCTGTGAGGCGGCCGCGGTGCCGGCGGGGTCGGATGGACACCGCGACCGCCTCTGTCTTCCGGGGGCGCCCCTGTAGGGGCGCGGGGCTGTATGCAACTTGCGGCTCCGCCGCGCGGGCGCGACCAGCCACGATGGCGCCGCAGCCAACCGACGGCCAATCGCGGCCCTCAGCGAGCGTCACCCTTTCGTGCCGCCCGCGGTGAGCCCAGTCACCAAGTTCTTCTGCACAAGGTAGAAGAACGCGGAGACCGGCACCGCGATCAGCACAGCCGTCGCAGCCATGTAATGCCGCTGAGCGTCATGCTCGCTGATGAAGCTCTGCAACCCGACCGCGAACGTGTACTTCGTGTCGGACAGCATGAACGTCGAAGCGAACGCGACCTCGCCGAACGCGGTGATGAAGCTGTAGAACGCGGCGACCGCCAGGCCCGGTTTGGCCAGTGGCAGGATCAGCCGCGCGAACGTGCCGAAGGGGGTCAGCCCGTCGACGCGCCCGGCCTCGTCGATCTCGAACGGGATCGTGTCGAAGTACCCCTTGAGCAGCCAGGCGCAGTACGGCACGGCCGTCGAGCAGTAGACGAGGACGAGGCCAAGGTAACTGTCGATGAGCTGGAGTTCCGACAGAATCTGGTACATGGGCACGATCAGTACGGCGATCGGGAACATCTGGGTCACCAGCAGCACCCACATGAACTTCTTGTAGCCCGGGAAGCGCATCCGCGAGACCGCGTAACCGGTCGTCGAGGCGACCAGTACGCCGATGAGTGTCGCGCCGAGCGAGACGATGAGCGTGCTCGTCAGCCAGTCGAAGAACTTCGTCTCCTGGAGCACGAAGACATAGTTGTCGAAGGTCATCTTCCCGAAGATGCGCCCGGGGTGGAGGTAGTCGTCCTTGTCCGGGCCGAGGGACAGGAAGACCAGCCAGGCGATCGGGAACAGCGCGATCAGGCTCGCGACGATCAGGATGCCGTGGGAGGCGAGGGTGGCGCCGAGGCCCTGCTCACCGCGCCGGCGGACCTTGCGCGGCCGGATCTCGTCCGGGTCCTGATCCGCGGCGGACGTGGTCGGAAGCGTCGTAGTGCTCATGGGGACTCCTGCCTCAGATCGCGAGCTGCGGATCGTTGCGGTTCAGCCAGCGGCGGTAGACGGAGGTGAAGACGATCAGGATGGAGAGGAGCAGGATGCCGTACGCCGCCGACTGCGCGTAGTCGCGTGGCTGCTGGCCGAAGCCCAGGTAGTACGCCCAGGTCACGAGGATGTCGACGTCGGGGGCGGTGTTGCCGAACAGCAGGAAGATGATGGCGAACTGGTTGAAGGTCCAGATGATGCCGAGGAGTACGACGGTGGAGCTGACGGACCGCAGGCCCGGCAGAGTGACGTACCGGAACCGCTGCCAGGCGGTCGCGCCGTCCATCTCGGCGGCCTCGTACAACGTCGAGTCGATGGACTGCAGTCCGCCGAGCAGCGAGACCATCATGAACGGCACCCCGCACCAGGTGTTGACCATGATCGCGGCGAACCGCTGCCAGAAGGTGTCCTCCAGCCACAGCGGCGTCGGGAGGTGGAGCGCGTCGAGGGCCGAGTTGATGACGCCGCTGTCGGCGAGCATGAAGCGCCAGCCGAAGACGGTGACGAAGGTGGGCACGGCCCACGGCAGGACCAGGATGAGCCGATAGAAGGTCCGTCCGCGCAGCTTCTGATTGAGGAGCAGCGCGAGGCCTAGGCCGATCGAGTAGTGCAGGGCGACGCAGGCGGCCGTCCAGGAGACCGTCCAGATGAAGTGCGACCAGAAGCGGTCGTACGCGGTCTCGCCCCACAGGAGGTCGGCGTAGTTGTCGAGGCCGATGAACTTGTACGTGGCCGCGATCTCGTTGACGCCGATCGTGCGGGCCGTGTTGAGGCTGTTGGCGTCGGTGAGCGACAGGTAGAGGCCGTACCCCAGGGGGTAGAGCACGAGGACGCCGAGCACGACGACCACGGGGGTGATCATGGCGTACGCGTACCAGTACTTCTGGTAGCTGTGCCTGAAGCGCCTCAGTGGCCCGGGGCGAGGCGCTCGCTCACCGCGGCGCTTGCCGGTCGCGCGGTCGATGGCGACTGTCATGGTTTCGACACCTTCGGGAGATCAGGGGCAGGGCACGCAGGCCGGTGGCCGTCGGGTCCCTCCCCCGAGTTGAGGGGAACCCGACGGCCACGCGGTGTCACTTGCTGAAGTCCGGGACCAGCTTGGCGATCGCGGTCTCAGCGCTGCTCAGGCCCTCGTCGAGGGACTTCTTGCCGCCGGCGACCTCGTTGAGTTCGGTGTCGAGCGGGGTCCACAGCGAGCTGTACTCGGGCAGCGCCGGGCGCGGCTGGGCGGCCGGGAGTACGTCCTGGTAGCCGGCGATGCCCGGGTCGGCCTTGACCTCTGCGGTGTAGGCGTCGTCGCGGGTCGGCAGCGTGGAATTCTTGAGGGCGATCGTCTCCTGGGACTTCGCGGAGGTCATGAACTTCAGGAACTTCAGCGAGGCCTCCTGGTGCGCCTGGTCCGAGCCGGCGTACACGGAGAGGTTGTGGCCGCCGGTCGGGGCGCCCGCCTTGCCGGTGGAGCCGGCCGGGACGGTGGCGATGCCGAGATTGGCCTTGTCCTTGAAGGCCGAGCCCTTGTAGAAGTTCGTGATCTCCCAGGGGCCCTGGATGATCGAGGCGACCTTGCCGCTGACGAACGCCTCCTGGATATGGGCGTACGCGTCGGCGGTGGTGTCGGCCTTGTGCAGGCCCTTGCCGTCGAAGAGGCTCTCCCAGGTCTCGTAACCCTTGACCGCGGCGGGCGACTTCACGGTGATCTTCTTGGCGTCGGCGTCGACCGTGTCGGCGCCCTCGCCGTAGAGGAAGGACTGCGCGTAGTAGGCCTGGGTGGAGCCCCAGTAGCCGTCGACGCCGGTCTTGTCCTCGATGGTGGCGGCGGCCTTCTTCAGGTCGCCCCAGGTGGCGGGCGGCTTGCTGATGCCGGCCTGCTTGAAGAGGCCCTTGTTGTAGACCAGCGCGAGCGTGTCGGTGACCAGGGGGACGCCGTACGTCTTGCCGTCGTACTTGGCCTGCTCGATCAGGCTGGACTGGAACTTGTCCTGGTCCGCGAGGGCCTCGGTGCCGTCCAGCGGCAGGAAGAAGCCCTTCTTGGCGAAGGCGGGGGTCCAGCCGACCTCGGAACGCAGCACGTCCGGGGCACCCTTGGCGCCGGCGGCGGTGTCGAACTTGTTCTGCGCCTGGTCGAAGGGCACGTTGACGTAGTTGACCTTGATGTCAGGGTTGGCCTTCTCGAATTCCTTGACCAGGGCCTTGTACGTGGGTGCCTCATTGGTGGCGTTGGAGGTGTCCCACCAGGTGATGGTGACCGGACCGCCGGCGTTGTCGCCGCTGTCGCTTCCGCCGCAGGCCGTCGCCGTGAGGGCGAGGGATGCCACCAGCGCGGTGGCCGCTATGCCACGCCGCATGAGTTCTCCTTGAGGGTGAAAGCCCGTGTGGTGTTGAGAGCGGCCCCGTCCGCCGCTCGCCGCCGACTCGCGGACCGCGTCGCTGCCGCCGCCGGGCGACGCTGAACGTAACAGCGCTGCAAGCGTTGCGAAAGAGCTTGCAGCAAAAAAGTGCAAGTGATCTACGAAGTTATCCGGGCGTGACCCTGGAGCGACCGCCGTGAGACGCTTATTTACAGACGTAGGCCAGTCGGCACTGCCTATGCAAGACTCTGCAAGCCCTTGCCGTCACTCTCACCAGGGAGCGCGATGACCCAGCAGCCCGGACCGGGCCGGTCACCAGGTCGCCCACTACGCCGGACCGGTGTGCAAGGCGATCACCGGCCGGTACAGTCCAGCCCTGTGACCACACGGCTTGCCGACATCGCAGCCCAGGCGGGGGTGAGCGAAGCGACCGTCAGCCGCGTCCTGAACGGGAAGCCGGGCGTCGCCGCCACCACCCGCCAGTCCGTACTGGCCGCACTGGACGTCCTCGGCTACGAACGCCCCGTACGCCTGCGGCAGCGCAGCGAGGGCCTGGTCGGCCTGATCACTCCGGAGCTGGAGAACCCGATATTCCCGGCGCTTGCCCAGGTCATCGGCCAGGCCCTGACCCGGCAGGGCTACACCCCCGTCCTCGCGACCCAGACTCCGGGCGGCTCCACCGAGGACGAGCTGACGGAGATGCTCGTCGACCGTGGTGTCGCCGGCATCATCTTCGTCTCGGGCCTGCACGCCGACACCTCCGCGGACATGCAGCGCTACGAGCGACTGCGTGGCCAGGGCGTTCCGTACGTCCTCGTCGACGGCTTCTCGCCGAAGGTCCAGGCCCCGTTCATCTCGCCGGACGACCGCGCGGCGATGGCCCTCGCCGTCACCCACCTCGTCTCGCTGGGTCATACGAACATCGGGCTCGCCCTGGGCCCGAAGCGGTTCGTGCCCGTACAGCGGAAGATCGAGGGCTTCGTGCGGACGATGCAGGACCTGCTGGGCCTGACGACGGACGACGTCGAGAAGCGCCTCGTACAGCACTCCCTCTACACCCTGGAGGGCGGCCAGGCCGCCGCCACCGCTCTGATCGACCGCGGGTGCACGGCCGTCGTCTGCGCCAGCGACATGATGGCGCTCGGTGCGATCCGTGCGGCGCGGCAGCGCGGCCTGGAGGTTCCGCGGGACGTCTCGGTCGTCGGCTTCGACGACTCCCCGCTCATCGCGTTCACCGACCCGCCCCTCACCACCATCCGCAAGCCGGTACCGGCCATGGGCCAGGCCGCCGTACGGACGTTGCTGGAGGAGATCGGCGGAACACCGGCTCCCCACAGCGAGTTCGTGTTCATGCCGGAGCTGGTGGTACGGGGATCGACCGCTTCGTCCCCTGGGGAGCGAAATCGTCCCTAGGCAGTAGAAAACGCCGCGTTCCTACGTCCCTCAGACGTAGAACGTGCGGCCAGGACCCGACCGACGGATGATCGGTGGGGGACGGATTCTCTGGCAGACTCTTTCCCCATGGGCGAGACGACGGTGACGACTCTGGAAGGCCAGCAGGCCGGTCCGACGCCCGTCGCGGACGAGGTGGACGGCCGCCGCCGCGCGGGCCAAGTCTTCCTGCGCCGACTGCGTGCGCCCCGCCGTCCCCGCCTCTGGTTCGAGATCCTGCTGATCGCGGTGAGTTACTGGACGTACTCGCTCATCCGCAACGCCGTCCCCGAGCAGAAGGCCGAGGCGCTGCGCAACGCCGACTGGATCTGGAAGGTGGAGCACCACCTCGGGATCGCCGTCGAGGAGAGCGTCAACCATGCCGTGAACTCGGTGACTTGGCTCATCGTCGGCATGAACTACTACTACGCGACACTGCACTTCATCGTCACGCTCGGTGTCCTGGTCTGGCTTTTCCGTAGCCATCCCGGCCGTTACGCGGCGACTCGCATGGTGCTGTTCGCGACCACCGGTGTCGCCCTCGTCGGCTACTACCTGTATCCGCTCGCGCCGCCGCGGCTGATGAACGGCAGCGACTTCATCGACACGGTCGTCGTCCACCAGACCTGGGGCTCCATGGCGTCGGGCGACCTGAAGAACATGTCGAACCAGTACGCCGCGATGCCCTCCATGCACATCGGCTGGTCCGTCTGGTCCGGCCTGACCATCTTCGCCCTCGCCTCCGTCCCCTGGGTCCGCGTCCTCGGCCTCCTCTACCCCACGGCCACGCTGATCGTCATCGTCGCCACGGCCAACCACTTCTGGCTGGACGCGGTGGGGGGTGTGCTGTGCCTGGGGTTCGGGTTCGGGGTGGCGTGGGTCTGGTACGGGGTGCTGCCGTACGGGTTGCCGCGACTGGTTCCGGCGCCGGCGGGCGGGCGCGAGCGGCGGCTCTTGCCGAGCAGGGCGTGAGGGGGCGGGCCGGGGGGTGTTCGCCCCCGCCGCCCCTACCCGTCCCATACCAAGGGGCTCCGCCCCTGGACCCCGCTGGGGCTGCGCCCCAGACCCCGCTATCGGCCTGAACGGCCTCGTCCTCAAACGCCGGACGGGCTGAAATTCAGCCCGTCCGGCGTTTGAGGAGCGGGGGTTCGGGGGCTGGCCCCCGAAACGGGGTCCGGGGCGGAGCCCCGAGCGGGTCCAAGGGCGCAGCCCATGGCCGGGTCCGGGGCGGAGCCCCGTGGGGGGTCAGGGGCGAAGCCCCAGGGATGGGACGGGTAGGGGCGGCGGGGGCGAATCAAAGCCCTACGCCCCGTAGAACAGCTCCTCCACCACGCCCCGTGCCCGCCGCGTCGTACGCCGATACGCGTCCAGCATGTCGCCCACATGCCCCGGGCCGAACCCCAGATAACGGCCCACGGCCGCCAGCTCCCGCCCCGCCGACGGGAACGTATCCCCGGCCCTCCCCCGCACCAGCATCACCGCATTCCGCACCCGCGTAGCCAGCACCCACGCCTCATCCAGTATCGAGGCGTCCTCGGCGGAGATCAGCCCGGCGGCGCACGCAGCGGCCAGGGCCTCCCGCGTGCGGGTCGTGCGCAGACCGGGCTCCGCCCAGCCGTGCTGGAGCTGGAGAAGCTGCACCGTCCACTCCACGTCGGACAGCCCGCCGCGACCGAGCTTGGTGTGGAGGGTGGGGTCGGCGGCCCGGGGCAGACGCTCGGACTCCATCCGGGCCTTCAGGCGGCGGATCTCGCGTACGGCATCGTCGCCGAGACCCTCCGCGGGATAGCGCAGGGGGTCGATGAGTTCGATGAAACGGCGGCCCAGGTCCGCGTCTCCGGCGACGGGTTCGGCCCGCAGCAGGGCCTGGGACTCCCAGACCAGAGACCACCGGCGGTAGTACGCCTCGTACGAGTTCAGCGTCCGCACCAGCGGCCCCGACTTCCCCTCCGGCCGCAGATCGGCGTCGATCATCAGCGGCGGATCGGAGCTCGGAATCTGCAGCAGCCGCTGCATCTCCGCGACCACGGCGTGGGCGGCCTTCGAGGCCTCCTGCTCGGGCACACCCTCGCGCGGATCGTGTACGAACAACACGTCCGCGTCGGATCCGTAACCCAGCTCGTGCCCGCCGAACCGGCCCATCCCTATCACCGCGAACCGGGTCGGCAGCGTGTCCCCCCAGCCCTGCCGTACGACGGCCCGCAGCGTCCCGGCGAGCGTCGCGGCCGTCAGGTCGGACACCGCGCCGCCGACCATGTCGACGAGCGCGCCCTGGTCGACCTGGTCAGCGGGCGACTCCTCCGTACCGTACGAGCGGACGATGTCAGCGGCGGCCGTACGGAACAGCTCGCGCCGACGCACCCCGCGCGCAGCGGTGACTGCGGCCTCTCCCCCGTCGGCGCGCCCCACGGCGGAGAGGATCTCCTGCTCCAGGTGGGCGCGGTCGCGGGGGCCGAGGCCGCCGCCGTCACCGTTGCCGTCGCCGAGCAGCGCCACCGCCTCCGGGGCCCGCATCAGCAGGTCGGGGGCGAGCCGCCCGGCGGACAGGACGCGGGCGAGGTTCTCGGCGGCGGCTCCCTCGTCGCGGAGCAGCCGTAGGTACCAGGGGGTTTTGCCGAGCGCGTCGGACACTTTGCGGAAGTTGAGCAGTCCCGCGTCGGGGTCGGCGGAGTCCGCGAACCAGCCGAGGAGCACGGGCAGCAGCGTCCGCTGGATCGCGGCCTTGCGGGTGACCCCGGACGCCAGCGCCTCCAGGTGGCGCAGCGCGGACGCCGGGTCCGCGTAGCCGAGGGCGACCAGCCGCTCGCGGGCCGCGTCCGCGCTCAACCGGGCCTCAACGGGCGCGAGTTGAGCCACGGCGTCGAGGAGCGGCCGGTAGAAGAGCTTCTCGTGCAGGCGCCGTACGACGGAGGTGTGCCGCCGCCACTGACGGTTCAGCTCGGTGACGGGGTCGGTGCGCAGACCGAGCGAGCGGCCGATACGGCGCAGATCGGCGTCGCTCTCCGGCACGAGATGTGTACGCCGCAGCCGGTAGAGCTGGATGCGGTGCTCCATCAGGCGCAGAAACTTGTACGCCTCGTCCAGCTGTACGGCGTCGGAGCGACCCACGTAGCCGCCCGCGGCCAGTGCCTTCAGGGCTTCCAGCGTGGTCCGGCTCCGTAGCGACGTATCGGCCCGGCCGTGCACCAACTGCAGGAGCTGTACGGCGAATTCGACGTCCCGCAGTCCACCGGGACCGAGCTTCAGCTCGCGCTCGATCTCGGCCACGGGGATGTTCTCGACGACGCGGCGGCGCATCTTCTGGACATCGGGAACGAAGTTCTCGCGCTCAGCCGCCTGCCAGACGAGGGGGGCGAGCGTGGCGACGTACTCCTCGCCGAGTTCGATGTCCCCCGCGACCGGCCGGGCCTTGAGCAGGGCCTGGAACTCCCAGGTCTTGGCCCAGCGCTGGTAGTAGGCGAGGTGGCTGGAGAGCGTGCGCACGAGCGGGCCGTTTCTGCCCTCCGGCCGCAGATTGGCGTCGACGGGCCAGATCGAGCCCTCGACGGTGGTCTCGGAGCAGATCCGCATCAGGTGGGAGGCGAGCCGGGTCGCGGCGCGCAGGGCCTTGCCCTCGTCGGCTCCGTTCGCGGCCTCCGCGACGAAGATGACGTCGACGTCGGAGACGTAGTTCAGCTCCTGGCCCCCGCACTTGCCCATCGCGATGACCGCGAGGCGGCACATCGCGGCGTCCTCGGGGGCGGCGGCCCGGGCGATGGCGAGCGCGGCGCGCAGGGTGGCGGTCGCGAGGTCCGCGAGTTCAGCGGCGGTCTCGGCGAGGTCGGTCGTTCCGCATACGTCGCGTGCGGCGATGGACAGCAGGCAGCGGCGGTAGGCGACGCGCAGGGACACCGGGTCGGAGGCTTCGGCCAGGCCGCGCTCGAACTCCGCTATCCCGGGGTGCAGATCCTGCGGCTCGTACATCACGAGCGCCTGCCAGTCGAGCGGATGCCGGGCGAGATGGTCGCCGAGCGCGGCGGAGGCGCCGAGCACTCCGAGCAGCCGGTCGCGCAGCGGCTTCGACGCGATCAGTGTGTCCAGCAGCTCGCGCTGTCCCGCGTGATCCTTCTGCGCCTCGACGAGCCGTACGAGCCCGAGAAGCGCCAGGTCCGGATCGGCGGTCTCCCCGAGCGCGTCGAGCAGCACCGGATCGTTCCGTATCGGCGCCAGCTCACCGCTCTCCAGAAGCCGCTCGGCAGCCGACGGATCGGTGAAACCGTGCCGCAGCAGCCGCGAGAACGTACTGCTCCTGCGCCCCGGCGTCGCCATCCCCGGCCTCCCCTCGGATCAAGGTCATACGGCCTTGAGCCTAACCGGAGTGCTTGCGGGAAGCGCCCGGACGGGAGCGCATGCGGTGCAAGCGATGAGTTCGGGCGGGCGGCGGAGTCTGCCGTGGTGAGGAGAAGTCTGCCCTGATGAGGATGAAGAGAAAGGGAGAAGCCGTATGGAACCACTAGCCGAACTCGACGCCCGCTACAGCAGCGAAGACGCCACCGCACCCCCCTGGCCGGAGGCGGAGGCGATGCTCTCCGCGGCCGAGTTGTTCTGGATCTCGACGGTACGGCCCGACGGGCGGCCGCATGTCACGCCGTTGCCCGCGGTGTGGTCGCAGGGCGCGCTGCACTTCTGCACCGGGCCGGAGGAGCGCAAGGCGCGGAATCTGGAGCGGAACGCGAATGTCGTGCTGACCACCGGCACCAACACCTGGAACAAGGGTTACGACCTGGTGGTGGAGGGCGAGGCGGTCCGGGTCACCGACGACGGCCGGCTGCGGGAACTGGCCGCCGTGTGGGAGGAGAAGTACGGCAGTTTCTGGCACTTCGAGGTACGGGAGGGGTATTTCCACCACGGTGCGGGACATGCCGTTGTCTTTTCGGTGGCGCCCCGGGTCGTTTTGGGCTTCGGTAAGGGGGAGCCGTTCAGTCAGACCCGCTGGCGGTTCGAGTGACTCTTTCGTCGGGGCGAACTGGAGGACACCAGTGATGGAGTACACGCTCGAAGTGATCCCGCTGCCCGTGAGCGACATCGACCGGGCCCGCGACTTCTACCGGGACAAGGTGGGCTTCCACGTCGACATCGACCAGGAGGTCATGCCGGGCATGCGGATCGTCCAGCTGACGCCTCCGGGCTCGGGCTGCTCGATCGCCCTCGGCGACTCCCTCTGGGAGACGATGGACGGCCCGACGCCGGCCCCCGGCACGTACCAGGGCCTTCAGCTGTGCGTCACGGACATCAAGGCGGCCCACGCCGAACTGACCGACCGCGGCCTGGAGGTCTCCGAGCCGGTGCAGTACACGCCGGACGACGGCGCCACCTTCATGTACTTCAAGGACCCGGACGGCAACGGCTGGGCCATCCAGGAGTACCGCCGCCGGGCCGAAGAGCCCTTGCACGAGCTGCTGGCCGAGCAGAGGCGGCAGCGGGAGAGCTGAGTACGTACGGGAAGGGGGCGCCGGAACAACCCGGCGCCCCCTTCCCGTCTACACCTGCGGCAGCTACAGAACCGGCAGGTTCTTCCGCAGCTCGAAGGCCGTGACCTCGCTGCGGTACTCCTCCCACTCCTGGCGCTTGTTGCGCAGGAAGAAGTCGAAGACGTGCTCGCCCAGGGTCTCGGCGACCAGGTCGCTGCGTTCCATCAGGGACAAGGCCTCGCCGAGGTTCTGCGGCAGCGGCTCGATGCCCATCGCGCGGCGTTCGGCGTCCGTGAGGGCCCAGACGTCGTCCTCGGCGCCCGGCGGGAGTTCGTAGCCCTCCTCGATGCCCTTGAGGCCGGCGGCCAGCAGGGCCGCGTAGGCCAGGTACGGGTTCGCGCCCGAGTCCAGGGAGCGGACCTCGACCCGCGCGGAGCCGGTCTTGCCGGGCTTGTACATCGGGACGCGGACCAGGGCCGAGCGGTTGTTGTGGCCCCAGCAGATGTACGAGGGAGCCTCGCCGCCGGCGCCGGCGGTGCGGGCTGCGCCGCCCCAGATGCGCTTGTACGAGTTGACCCACTGGTTCGTGACCGCCGCGATCTCCGCCGCGTGCTTCAGCAGGCCCGCGATGAAGGAGCGGCCCACCTTGGAGAGCTGGTACTCCGAGCCCGACTCGTAGAACGCGTTCCGGTCGCCCTCGAAGAGCGAGAGGTGGGTGTGCATGCCGCTGCCCGGGTGCTCGGAGAACGGCTTCGGCATGAAGGTGGCCTGGACGCCCTGCTCCAGCGCCACCTGCTTCATGACCAGGCGGAACGTCATGATGTTGTCAGCCGTGGACAGCGCGTCCGCGTACCTGAGGTCGATCTCCTGCTGGCCCGGCGCGCCCTCGTGGTGCGAGAACTCGACGGAGATGCCCATCGACTCCAGCATCGTGATCGCCTGGCGGCGGAAGTCCATGCCGACGTTCTGCGGGGTGTGATCGAAGTAGCCGGAGTTGTCGGCGGGCGTCGGCCGCGAGCCGTCCAGCGGACGGTCCTTCAGCAGGAAGAACTCGATCTCCGGGTGGGTGTAGAAGGTGAAGCCCAGGTCGGAGGTCTTGGCGAGGGCGCGCTTCAGTACGTACCGCGGGTCCGCGAACGACGGTGAGCCGTCCGGCATGAGGATGTCGCAGAACATACGGGCCGTACCGGGGGCCTCCGCGCGCCAGGGCAGGACCTGGAAGCTCGACGGGTCCGGCTTGGCGATCATGTCGGACTCGTAGACCCGGGCGAAGCCCTCGATCGCGGAACCGTCGAAGCCGATGCCCTCGTCGAAGGCCTGCTCCAGCTCGGCCGGGGCCACGGCCACGGACTTGAGGAAGCCCAGTACGTCCGTGAACCACAGCCGTACGAACCGGATGTCGCGCTCCTCCAGGGTCCGGAGTACGAACTCCTGCTGCTTGTCCATCTTCCGCTTCCACCCATCCTTGCTGGTCAGGCCGCCTGCTCCCGCGCCAGGAAGGCGGTCGGGCACATGAGCATCCCACCACAACACCATTTCGTGCGCGTTGCGGACCTTGATCGGGCGGCCGACCTCGGTCTGAACGCCTCGCGTACGGCAGGTGTCCTGCTCTGCTGCCCATAGTGCCTGCTCACTCGCGCCCCTGTAATGCCGGGGCGGGAAATGTGCGGCCGGCCACCAGGGCCACTACGTACGCCGCTGCCGGCCGGACTACGATCAACCTCACCCGACCGTCTCTCCCCCAAGGCCACGAAGGACTCACCATGGGTTCCGCGAAGAACAAAGCGTCCGCGTCACGCAAGGCGCGCATAGAGGAGATGCGCCGCGCCGAAAAGGCCCGCGAGCGCCGCAACCGGATCCTCACGATCACCGCCAGCGTGGTCATAGTCGGCGGCCTCGTGGCCGGCGGTGCGTACCTGATAAGCACGCAGTCCGAGGACGACAGCAGCACCTCGTCGGCCGCCCAGAAGGGGAAGTTCGTCAAGGGCGAGGACGGCGTCAGGACCTGGAACACGAAGCTGACCCAGGGCCATGTCAGCGGCGACGTCAAGTACGCGATGAACCCCCCGGTGGGCGGCGACCACAACCAGGTGTGGATGAATTGCGACGGCGACGTCTACACCGATGAGATCAAGAAGGTGAACGCCGTGCACTCCCTGGAGCACGGCGCGGTCTGGGTGACGTACAACAGCAAGGCCTCGGACGCGGACGTGAAGGCGCTCGCGGAGAAGGTCGAGAAGACCCCGTACTCGCTGATGAGCCCGGTCGAGGACCAGAAGGACCCGATCATGCTCTCCGCGTGGGGCGCGCAGCGCACGGTGACGAGCGCGAAGGACCCGAACGTGAACAAGTTCTTCGAGAAGTACGTACAGGGCGAGCAGACGCCGGAGAAGGGCGCCGCCTGCACCGGTGGCCTCGCCAAGTAGCAGCCGAGCTGCAGATACGTACGCACGAAGGCAATAGGAAGCTGTGGCAACGATGAAGCACGTCGGCTGGATCGCCGGGGCCGCCGCGGCCGTCCTCGTGGCGGCCGGCGGGGTCACCTACGCGATCGCCGACGGCGACTCGGGCACGCCGGTCCCCGCAGCCGACTCCGCGGACGCGGGCTTCGCGCGCGACATGGCGGTCCACCACCAGCAGGCCGTCGAGATGTCGTACATCGTCCGCGACCGCACGGAGGACGAAGAGGTACGCCGTCTCGCGTACGACATCGCGCAGACGCAGGCCAACCAGCGCGGCATGCTGATCGGCTGGCTGGACCTGTGGCAGCTGCCGAAGGTGTCCTCGGACCCGCCGATGACATGGATGGGCATGGGCAACATGCCCTCCGGCGAGGACGGCGCACTGATGCCCGGCATGGCGACCGACACCGAACTGAAGTCGCTCGAGAAGGCAAGCGGCAAGGCCGCCGAGATCCGATTCCTCCAGCTGATGTACGCCCATCACGTGGGCGGCGTGCACATGGCCGAGGGCTGCGTGAAGCGCTGCGAGGTCGACGTGGAACGCGACCTCGCGAGGGGCATGGTCGAGGCCCAGGAGTCGGAGATGAGGCTGATGACGGACTTGTTGAGGAAGCGGGGGGCTAAGCCGCCCCAGTAGCACCGGAGGCCTTGGCGTGTGGCTCGCCACACCCCATTGTGTCTCTTTGACGATTACACTGGGCCCCGTGCCTCAACTACGCCTCGCCCTGAACCAGATCGACTCGACCGTCGGCGATCTCGCCGGGAACGCCGAGTCGATCGTCCGCTGGACCCGGCACTCCGCCGAGCAGGGAGCGCATCTGGTGGCGTTCCCGGAGATGGTGCTGACCGGGTATCCCGTCGAGGACCTGGCCCTGCGGCCGTCCTTCGTCGAGGCCTCCCGCACGGCCCTGAGGGACCTCGCGGCTCGCCTCGCCGACGAGGGCTTCGGCGGGCTGCCGGTGATCGTCGGCTACCTCGACCGGTCCGAGGCCGCCCAGCCGAAGTTCGGCCAGCCAGCCGGAGCGCCGCAGAACGCCGCCGCCGTGCTGCACGGCGGCGAGGTCGCGCTCACCTTCGCCAAGCACCACCTGCCGAACTACGGCGTCTTCGACGAGTTCCGCTACTTCGTACCCGGCGACACCCTCCCCGTCGTACGGGTCCACGGCATCGACGTCGCCCTCGCCATCTGCGAGGACCTCTGGCAGGACGGCGGGCGCGTACCGGCCACCCGCACCGCCGGGGCCGGGCTGCTGCTCTCCGTCAACGCCTCCCCGTACGAGCGCGACAAGGACGACACCCGTCTCGAGCTGGTGCGCAAGCGGGCGCAGGAGGCCGGCTGCACGACCGCGTACCTCGCCATGATGGGCGGGCAGGACGAGCTGGTCTTCGACGGGGACTCGATCGTGGTCGACCGGGACGGTGAAGTCCTCGCGCGGGCCCCGCAGTTCGCCGAGGGCTGCGTCGTACTCGACCTGGAGCTGCCGGCCGCTGCCGCCGAGCCGCTGTCCGGCATCGTGGACGACGGGATGCGCATCGAGCACCTCCTCATCTCCGGGGACCCGCTGCCCGCGTACGAGCCTGTGCTGGCCGGTGGCTACGCGGACCGGCTGGACGACGACGAGGAGGTGTACTCGGCGCTGGTGGTGGGCCTTCGGGCGTACGTCGCGAAGAACGGTTTCCGTTCGGTGCTGATCGGGCTCTCCGGCGGCATCGACTCCGCGCTGGTAGCCGCGATCGCCTGCGACGCGCTCGGGCCGGAGAACGTGTACGGAGTCTCCATGCCGTCCAAGTACTCCTCGGACCACTCCAAGGGCGACGCGGCCGAGCTGGCGCGGCGCACCGGGCTCAACTTCCGGACCGTACCGATCGAGCCGATGTTCGACGCATACATGGGTTCGCTGGGGCTCACGGGTCTCGCCGAGGAGAACCTCCAGTCGCGGTTGCGCGGCACGATGCTGATGGCGATCTCCAACCAGGAGGGGCACATCGTGCTGGCGCCGGGCAACAAGTCCGAGCTGGCGGTGGGCTATTCGACGCTCTACGGCGACTCGGTGGGGGCGTACGGTCCGATCAAGGACGTCTACAAGTCATCGGTCTTCCGTCTCGCCGCGTGGCGCAACCGTGCGGCGGCCGAGCGGGGCCAGACCCCGCCGATCCCCGAGAACTCCCTCACGAAGCCGCCGAGCGCGGAGCTGCGCCCCGGCCAGGTCGACACGGACTCGCTGCCCGACTATCCGGTCCTGGACGCGATCCTGGAACTCTACGTCGACCGCGACACGGGCGCCGACGCGATCGTCGCGGCCGGCTTCGACCGCGAACTGGTCGTGAAGACCCTGCGCATGGTCGACGCGGCCGAGTACAAGCGGCGCCAGTACCCGCCGGGCACGAAGATCTCGGCGAAGGGCTTCGGCAAGGACCGGCGGCTGCCAATAACGAACCGCTGGCGGGAGCGGGCGTAGCAGTACGAGAGTGGGGCGCCCGGTGCACACCGGGCGCCCCCACTCTCGTATCCAGGCAGGTCAGCGGCGAGCCGCCTCCCGTCGCTGCGGTACATGCGCGGCCACCACACGACCGGTGTGCGTCGGCACCCGTCGCCGGTCCACCGCGTACGCGACCGCCGCAACCCCCAGCCCCAGCACCGCAAGCCCCGCCCCCGCCACCGCCGGCGACGTCGCCCCGAAGCCCGCCGCCAGAGCGAGCCCGCCGACAAGCGCACCACCCGCGTTGGCCAGGTTGAACGCGGCCTGGTTCGCCGAGGAGGCGAGCGAAGGCGCCGCGGAGGCCTTCTCCATGACCATGAGCTGGAGCGGAGAGCCGGTGACGAAAGCCGCCGTGCCGAGCAGGACCACCGCCAGCGCGGCGCTCCACTGCGTGGTCATCAGCAGCGGGAACACGGCGAGCACCGCGGCCAGCGCCGTGAGCCCGCCGAAGAGCGTGCCCCGCAGGGAGTGGTCGGCCAGCCGCCCGCCGAGCAGGTTCCCGACGGTGGCACCGACACCGAACAGCGCCAGCAGCACGGTCACCCGCGAGTCGGCGTACCCGGCGGAGTCCGTCAGCATCGGCGTGATGTAGCTGTACGCGGAGAACAGCGCCCCGAAGCCCGCGACGGTCGTCGCGAGAGCGAGCCAGACAGGAAGGGGGCGCAACGCGGCCAGTTCACCGCGCAGCCCGGCGGCCGGAGCCTGCGTGTGGTCGTGCGGCAGAAGCAGCGCCAGCGAGGCGATGGCAGCGAGCCCGATCGCGCTGACGCCGAGGAACGTGGCGCGCCAGCCGAGGTGCTGGCCCATGAGGGTCGCCACGGGAACCCCGGCGATGTTCGCGACAGTCAGACCGAGGAACATCAGCGAGACCGAGCGCGCCTTGCGCTCGGGAGCGACCAGGCCGGTGGCGACGACGGCGCCCACGCCGAAGAAGGCGCCGTGCGGCAGACCGCTCAGCAGCCGGGCGGCCAGCAGCCAGTGGTGGTCGGGCGCGAACGCCGAGAGCGCGTTGCCCGCGACGAACAGCGCCATCAGACCGATCAGCACCTTGCGGCGCGACATCTTCGCCGTCACCGCGGCGAGCAGCGGGGCGCCGACGACGACACCGATCGCGTACGCCGAGACGAGGTGCCCGGCGGTGGGGATGGATATGTGCAGGTCGTCGGCGACGTTGGGCAGCAAGCCCATCATCACGAATTCGGTGGTGCCGAGACCGAAGGCGCCCACGGCGAGCGAGAGCAGGGGTGCCAGGGGCATGGAGGGCCTTTCAAGTGGAGCGAGCGGAGTTCCGTACATCGTATGTTCAAGTACGGAACAAACTCTCTCAGGCCCAGTATTCCCAGGGGTTACGAGCCGGTGTCCGCAAGCTTCACGCGGGCGGCGATCGGGAGATGGTCGCTGCCCGTCTCCGGCAGCGACCAGGAGGTGACCGGCTCGACGCCCTTCACCAGGATCTGGTCGATCCGCGCCATCGGGAACGACGCCGGCCAGCTGAACCCGAAGCCGCTGCCCGCGGCGCCCTGCGTGGAGCGCATCTGCGAGGTGATGCCGTTGAGCGCACGGTCGTTCATCGTGCCGTTCAGATCGCCGAGCAGGGCGGCCTGCGGCAGCTTCTCGTCGGAGATGGCGTCACCCAGCGCGTCGGCGCTCTTGTCGCGCTGCCGCGCGGTGAACCCGGCCTCGATCTTCACCCGTACGGAGGGCAGGTGTGCCACGTACACCGCGAGCTGCCCGCTCGGCGCGGTGACGGTCGCCCGCATGGCACGGGTCCAGCCGAGCTTGATATCGACGGCCTTGACCTCGCTCAGCGGGTACTTGCTCCACAGGCCGACGGTGCCCTGCACGGAGTGGTACTTGTACGTCGAGGCGAGGGCCTTCTCGTACACCGGGACCGCGGTCTCCGTCAGCTCCTCGAGGGCCACCACGTCGGCGCCGGAGGCGGCCACGGCGCGGGCGGTGCCGGCCGGGTTCGCGTTGTCCGCGTTGACGTTGTGGGTGGCGACGGTGAGGTTGCCGCCGCTGCCGGTCTTGTCGAAGACCAGTCCGCCGAAGAGGTTGAGCCAGACGATCGCGGGCACGAGCACGGCGATCAGTGCGGTCGCGGACCGCCTCAGCAGGGCGAGGCCGAGCAGCAGCGGGATGAAGACGCCCAGCCAGGGCAGGAACGTCTCGTTGAGGGAGCCGAAGTTGCCGACCGCGTTCGGGATCTGTGAGTGCAGCAGCATCACGAGGGCGATGAGGACCGCGAACACGGCGAGGATGATGCCGCGACGCCAGATACGGCGGTCGTTGCGCAGGGCGTCCATCAGGCGCTGAAGCCGGGGCTCTCTGCGGTCGGGCTCCTGGCCGCCGCTGCCCGTCTCCGTCTTGTACGCCTGCGCCATGCTCTCGACCTCACAACGTGCCGTTCACCCATCCCCCGCACCCAAGAACCCTAGGGGATGATCGCGTTCAGTTCGGCCGCCTCGGGGACGGCGATACGGGCACGATGACGTGCCTGCCTGCATGCCCAGTTCCGATGGTCCACCCGGCGGTTGTGGTCTGTGACAAAACACTCACATTCATTCAGGGGTCGGCCGGACTTCATGACTTGGGGCCGTTGCGGCACGGCACCTTCACGACCGGGCGCCTGTACGAAGTGTCGCCTTTTCGACGTGCCTCTACGACTTGGCGGGGCGCAGTCCCTCCAGGACGGCGTCGACGATGTTCTCGGCGAGGTTTTCGGGGAGTTCGGCGTCGGGGCGCATGGAGGTGCGTACGAGCATGGGGCCGCTGAACAGGTCAGCGATCAGCTCGACATCGACGTCGGAGCGGATCTCGCCGTTCTCCTGCCCGCGGCGCACCACCTCGTAGGTGAGCCGGCGCCGTGGCTCGATCACGTTCGCCTGGTACGCCTCCCACAGCTTGGGGCTGCTCTTCATCTGGGCGAAGACGTTGTGCACGAGCGCCGAAGTGCGGTTGGCCAGGCCGCGTCTGCGTATCGACTCGAGGAGGGCGATCAGGTCGTCGCGCATCGAGGTGCCGGGGAGGTCCGAGTCGTCCGGCTGGGCGGCGCGCATGACGTCGCAGAAGAGCTCCTCGCGGTCGCTCCAGCGGCGGTAGATGGTGGCCTTGCCCACCCCCGCGGTGCGGGCGACGCGCTCGATGGAGATCTCCGCGAGCGGGACGCCGTCCTCCAGCAGTCCGATGACGCCCTCGATGATGGAACGCTCCACGCTCTCACTGCGCGGGCGCCCCCTGACAGCCCCACCCCGTCCGGCCCCCTGCTGCGCGAGGTCCACGCCAACTCCGTTCGTCCGACGCCCTGTTCGGGCCCGATTGTCTCAGTGCTCGGCAGCCACCAGTTCGGTTTCCTCGCCTCCGGGCTCCTTCGAGGCCGGTTCCCGGCCAGGCAGGAAGAGCGCCACGACGAGGGTTCCGACCAGGGCGACACCGGCTCCGCCGAGGGCGGTGAGATGCATGGCGTGCAGGAAGGCGTCGTGCGCCGGGGTGACCAGGGCCTCGCCCTGGGGCCCGAGCTTCGCGGCGGCGCCGAGGGTGGCCTCGATGGACTCGCCCGCGTGGTGCCGCAGGTCAGCGGGCAGCAGGGTGAGCTTGTCCTCGATGCCCGAGCGGTACGACGCGGACAGGACCGAGCCGAGTACGGCGATGCCCAGGGCGCCGCCGACCTGGCGGAAGGTGTTGCTGAGCGCGGAGGCGGAACCGGCCTTCTCGCGGGGCATGGTCTGCATGATCACGACGCTGGTGGGTGTCATGACGTGGGCCATCCCGGTGCCCATCAGGAAGAAGATGACCTCCAGGATCCAGATCGGCGTATCGGCGTCGAGGACGGTGAACGCGGCCAGCGTCGCGGCGATGAGCAGCATGCCGCCGGCGGTCGTGACCCGGTAGCCGAAGCGGTCGACGACCAGCCGGGCGCGTGGCGCGAAGGTGAGCTGCGCCGCGGCCAGCGGCAGCATCAACAGGCCGGTCTGGAAAGGCGAGTAGCCACGCACGGTCTGCGTGTAGAAGACCGCGAAGAACGTCACGCCCATCAGCGCGAAGAAGACCAGCCCTATGGCGCCGATCGCCGCCGAGAAGACCCGGTTCTTGAAGTACGTGACGTCGATGGACGGGTGGTCGATGCGCTTCTCGTACCAGACGAATCCGACGAGTACGGCGAGTCCGGCGCCCATGGTGGCCAGCACCTCGGCGTCGGTGAAGTCGGCGAGCTGGCCGCCCTTGATGATCCCGTACACGAGCAGGACGAGCCCGACGACGGACAGCAGCACGCCCACCGGGTCGATCCGGCCCGGCTTCGGGTCGCGGGAGTCGGGGACCAGCCACAGCATGAGCCCGAGCGCGAGGATCACGATCGGCACGTTGATGAGGAACACGGAGCCCCACCAGAAGTGATCGAGCAGCACCCCTCCGGTGATGGGCCCGATCGCGATGGCGAGTCCGACGCCGCCCGCCCAGATACCGATGGCCTTGGGCTGCTCCTCCCGCTCGAAGACGTTCATGAGGACGGCGAGGGTCGCGGGCATCACGAACGCGGCGCCGAACCCCATCAGGGCGCGAAAGCCGATGAGCTGCTCCGGCGATCCCGAGAAGGCGGCGAGCGCCGAGGCGCCGCCGAAGACGACGAGCCCGCCGAGCAGCACCTTCTTGCGGCCGAGCCGGTCGCCGAGGAGGCCGGCCGTGAACAGCAGTCCCGCGAAGACGAGCGTGTACGCGTTGATGGCCCACTCGAGCTCGCTCTGGGTGGCGCCAAGACCGGTCGGGGCGGGCGTAGAGATGGTCTTGATCGCGACGTTCAGGATCGAGTTGTCGAGTACGACGATCAGCAGGCTCAGCATCAGCACGCCGAGGATCAGCCAGCGACGCCGATGCACGGCCTCCGGTACACGGGGCTCGGTGGCGGCGGGAGTAGTCATGCCGTCGAGGCTAGCGAATAACGATACGAGACGGTCTCGTATCGGAACTCTTTTACCGAGTCCTTACATGGGAGGGGGCGGGAGGAGCGCGCCAGGTGCGGGCGGGACTGGAGGAGCCCGTGGAGTTACGGGGATCACAACGGGCCGCGGGTGAGGGCGGACCCCTAGCCGTTCCATGGCACGAGGTGCCACCATGGAAGGGATCCGGGGACGCCGTCAGGGCGCCTCGAGATGACAGAAGGAGCCGTTGCGATGACGCAGCTCTCGGCTGCCCAGAAGGCCCCCGACAGCAGCAAGGCGCTGTACGGGGGGAAGGGCACCCGCCGCATCACTGTCCGCGACCTCAACGCCGCCAAGGAACGCGGCGAGAAGTGGCCCATGCTCACCGCGTACGACGCGATGACCGCGTCCGTCTTCGACGAGGCCGGCATCCCGGTCATGCTCGTCGGCGACTCCGCGGGCAACTGCCACCTCGGGTACGAGACGACCGTGCCCGTCACGCTCGACGAGATGACCATGCTCTCCGCTGCGGTCGTACGAGGCACCTCGCGCGCCCTGATCGTCGGCGACCTGCCCTTCGGGTCGTACCAGGAGGGCCCCGTACAGGCCCTCCGCTCGGCCACCCGCCTGGTGAAGGAGGCGGGCGTCGGTGCCGTCAAGCTGGAGGGCGGTGAACGTTCGCACCGCCAGATCGAGTTGCTCGTCGAGTCCGGCATCCCGGTCATGGCGCACATCGGTCTGACGCCCCAGTCCGTGAACACCATGGGCTACCGCGTGCAGGGTCGTGGCGAGGAGGCCGCCGCCCAACTGCTGCGTGACGCCAAGGCTGTGCAGGACGCGGGCGCGTTCGCGGTCGTGCTGGAACTCGTGCCGGCTGAGTTGGCCGCGGAGGTTACGCGGGTCCTCCACATTCCGACGATCGGGATCGGGGCGGGGCCGTCCACCGACGCGCAGGTTCTCGTCTGGACGGACATGCTGGGACTGACGTCCGGCAAGGTTCCGCGCTTCGTGAAGCAGTACGCGGACCTTCGGTCGGTCATGGGTGCCGCCGCGAAGGCTTTTGCCGAGGATGTCGTCGGCGGGACGTTCCCGCAGGAGGAACACTCCGTCCACTGAGCCATTGCGGCACCGAGGCAGCCCGCCGATCTTCCCCCGTCGGCGGGCTGTCGCCGCGCTTGCCTCCGGCGGTTGAGCAGGGCGCCTACGGGCGAGGTGCCTCCGGCGGTTGGGCGGGTGCGGGTGCGTTGTGGTTGCTCGCGCAGTTCCTCGCGCCCCTTGGGTGGGTGGTGGGTGCGGGGCCGCGTCGGGGGTGTCCGTCCTCGGACCGGCGCGCGTTGCTGTTGGCTGGGAGAGGGTGCCGGTGTGGGCGCGCCGGCCGCTGCGGGCGCACACCCCCGCCCCGTCCCCTTGCCGCCGCGGGCGGCCGCGGGGCCGTGGGGCGCGGGCTCCCTCCGGGCGGGCTTACCAAGCCGCGGGCTTGCTCGGGGCGCAGGCGCCTTCCGGGTGCCGGCAGTCGCAGGCTTTTGCTTTTTAGGGGCGCGGGGAACTGCGCGACCAGCCACAACGCACCCGCACCCGCGACACAACTGTCACCCACCACCCCGGTAGACACCCCACCCACCGCCGAAGGCGCCCACCCACCCCGCCGGAGGCAGGGGGCCTGGGGGCGCAGCCCCCAGTTTCGGGAAGGGGCGGGGCTGGGGAAGAAAAACCCCAACCGCCCACTCGTAACGTGGCGTTCACCCCGAATTGGCCCGCGGCGGGCAAGGGGCCCACCCCACCCCCACCCGTGGAGGCCCCGATGGCAGAAGCATCCGTACCCTTCCGCGCAGGCCAGCACGGCTACGCAAGCTTCCGGATCCCGGCCGTTGTCACCACGGCGGCCGGAACCCTGCTCGCCATGTGCGAAGGCCGCGTCGGCTCCCACGACGACTTCGGCAACATCGACATCGTGCTGAAGCGCTCCACGGACGGCGGCCGCACCTGGGGCCCCCTGGAAGTCGCCGCCAAACACGGCGACAACCTGGCCGGCAACCCCGCCCCGGTCGTCCTGGACACCGGCCGCCTCCTCCTCGTCCACGTACGCAACGCGGCACTGGCCACCGAAGACGCCATCCGGCGCGGCAAGGTGAGCGCCGCCGACGGCCGCCGCGTCTGGGTCCAGCACAGCGACGACGACGGAGTCACCTGGTCGACGGCACGCGACATCACCGCACAGACGAAGAAGGCGAGTTGGCGCTGGTACGCCACCACACCGGGCCACGCCGTCCAGCTCACCGGCGGCCGAGTGGTCGTACCCGCCAACCACTCCCTCCCACCCACCGGCAGGGACAACGGCACCGAGGGCAAGTACAACGGCGGCCACTGCCTCCTCAGCGACGACCGCGGCGAAACCTGGCGCATCGGCTACCTCGACGACAACACCGACGGCTACATCAACGTGAACGAGACGACCGCCGCCGAACTCCCCGACGGTCGCGTCTACTTCAACACCCGTAACGACGCCACAGCGCCCGGCACCCGCGCCGACGCCTACTCCACTGACGGCGGCCAGACCCTCGTGAAGCCCTTCCGGCCGCAGGCGGGGCTGGTCGCGCCCGTCTGCGAGGGCAGCGTTCTCCAGCTCCGCGACCCCGACGTACTGCTCTTCTCCGGCCCCGCCGTCCCCAACTACCGCGCACTCATGACGATCCGCGCCAGCACCGACGCCGGCGTCACCTGGCGGCCCGTGCACACGGTGGACGGACTGCCCGCCGCGTACTCCGATCTCGTACGCCTCGACGCCTCCACCGTCGGCCTCCTCTACGAGACGGGCGACTTCAGCGCGTACGAGACGATCACCTTCCGGAGAGTCCCCGTGACGGACCTCACCTGAGCGTCGGCGCGGCGCGGCGCGGACGTAAAGTCGGGCCATGACCTCTACCGACAACAGTGCACAGCAAGCCGCCAAGGCCCCGGCCAAGGACCCCTGGGACCTGCCCGACGTGTCAGGGCTCGTCGTGGGCGTGCTCGGTGGCACCGGCCCGCAGGGCAAGGGTCTTGCCTACCGGCTGGCCCGCGCAGGGCAGAAGGTGATCATCGGCTCGCGGGCCGCTGAGCGCGCGCAGTCCGCCGCGGACGAACTCGGGCACGGCGTCGAGGGCGCCGACAACGCCGAGTGCGCGCGGCGCAGCGACATCGTGATCGTGGCGGTGCCGTGGGAGGGGCACGGCAAGACGCTGGAGTCGCTCAGGGAGGAGCTGAGCGGGAAGCTCGTCGTCGACTGCGTCAACCCGCTCGGTTTCGACAAGAAGGGCGCGTACGCACTGAAGCCCGAGGAGGGCAGCGCCGCCGAGCAGGCCGCCGCGCTGCTCCCCGACTCGCGCGTCACCGCCGCCTTCCACCATCTGTCCGCCGTACTGCTCCAGGACCCGGAGGTCGAGGAGATCGACACCGATGTGATGGTGCTCGGCGAGGTACGGGCGGACGTCGAGATGGTGCAGGCGCTGGCCGGCCGTATCCCCGGTATGCGCGGCATCTTCTCCGGGCGGCTGCGCAACGCCCACCAGGTCGAGTCGCTGGTCGCGAACCTGATCTCGGTGAACCGCCGCTACAAGGCCCATGCGGGCCTGCGCGTCACCGACGTATGAGCGGTTGGGGGACACTGGTGGGCAGGAAAGCAGTGTCCCCCTGACAGGAGCCCACCCCATGCCCCGCCTGGCCCTCTACGCCCTCGCCGTCTGCGTCCTCTCCGTCGCCGCGGCCGTCGTCTCCTTCGCCAAGGGCTACTGGCTGGGCATCGTGTGGGTACTGCTCGCGGGCCTGTCGTCCAACATGACCTGGTACTACCTGCGGCGCGGCAAGGCGCGGAACGGGTCCGTCACGAACTGACGGTCTGCACGGTCATGCACGGGCGGTCATGCACTGGCGGTCATGCACTGGCGGTCACGAACCGACGCCGCAGAACTGGTCCGTCTCCGTCCAGAAGCGGTAGAGGTTCTGACCGCAGTACGTACTGATCTCGTCGATCCCCAGGCCGCGCAGCAGCGTGTCGATCACGTCGAAGAACACGCTGTTCACGGCCGGTATCCACAGGATGGCGATCACGAGGAGCAGCCCGAAGGGTGCGAGCGGCTCCACCTGCTGGCGGATCTTGTACGACAGCCAGGGCTCGAGCACGCCATAGCCGTCCAGGCCCGGCACCGGCAGGAAGTTCAGCAGCGCGGCCGTGACCTGGAGCAGCGCCAGGAACGCCAGGGCGAACCGGAAGTCGGCCGGCACACCGTCGAGCGCGTCCAGCCAGAACGGGGCCGTGCAGACCACGGCGAACAGCACGTTCGTCAGCGGGCCCGCCGCCGAGATCAGACTGTGCTTCCAGCGGCCCTGGATACGGCTCCGCTCGATCCAGACCGCACCACCCGGCAGCCCGATCCCGCCCATGATCACGAAGAGGACGGGCAGCACGATGCTCAGCAGGGCGTGCGTGTACTTGAGCGGATTGAGGGTCAAGTAGCCCTTCGCGCCTATGGAGATGTCGCCGCTGTGCAGGGCCGTACGCGCGTGTGCGTACTCGTGCAGACAGAGCGAGACGATCCAGGCAGCGGTCACGAACAGGAACACGGCGACGCCGGGCTGTTCCGCGAAACCGGTCCAGGTGGCCCAGCCCGTGACCGCCATGACGGCGACGATCCCGAGAAAGACGGGACTGATCCGCCGGTCGCTGTGGCGAGTGGTAGCGGTGGTCATGGGGTCGGGCTCCCTGGGGTTCGTACAAACGGGCGTGCCCGACCGTACCGGGCGTATGTGGAAAACGTCTCGCGCTCGGCTGTGAGTTCCGTACAGGGTGGGGGGATGTTCGCTCGTCAGCCACGCCGCCCAACCCTGTGACCTTCCCCCAAGCCACCAGAGACAATGGACCCCGTGCGCTATCGCATCCTCGGTACCACCCAGGCTCTTCGTCCCGACGGCAGCACCGTTCCTGTCGGTGGGGCGCGGTTGCGTGCTCTGCTGACCGTGCTTGCGTTGCGAGCCGGTCGTACCGTGCCCGTGGGGCTGCTGGTCGACGAGGTGTGGGACGGGGATCCGCCCGCCGATGCCTCGGGGGCGTTGCAGGCCCTGGTCGGGCGGCTGCGGCGGGTACTTGGGGCGGAGGCGGTCGTGTCCGAGGAGGGCGGGTACCGGCTTGCCGCCTCGGCCGACGACATCGACGTGCACCGGTTCGAGCGGCTCGTCGGCGAGGGTACGCGCGCGTTGGGCGACCGGGACCCCGCCAAGGCGGCCGACGCTCTCGACGACGCCCTCGCTCTGTGGCGCGAGCCCGCCCTCGCCGATCTCCCGGACCGCACCGCCGAGTCGGCCCGCCTGGAGGCCCGGCGGCTCGACGCCCTCCGCGCCCGGCACACCGCCGCCCTCGCCCTGGGCCACGCCGAGCAGTCCCTGCCCGAGCTGACCGCCCTGTGCGACAGCCACCCCCTGGACGAACCCCTCCAGGCCCTCCGCCTGCGCGCCCTGCGCGACGCGGGCCGCCCGGCTCAGGCGCTGGCCGCCTACGAGGACGTACGACAGCTCCTGGCGGACCGGCTGGGATCGGACCCGGGGCCGGAACTGCGGGTGCTGCACGGGGAGTTGCTGAGTGCGGGAGACAGCCTCGCCATGGCCGCGTCCGCTGCTCCGGGCGCCGACAGCCCCCGTACCTCCGAACCCCGTGCCCGTGGCAACCTCCGCGCCCGCCTCACCTCCTTCGTCGGACGTGAGGGCGATATCGAGGCCATCCGTGGTGACCTTGCGACCGCGCGGCTTGTCACCCTGCTCGGGCCGGGCGGGGCCGGGAAGACGCGGCTGTCGCAGGAGGCCGCCGAGACCGTACGGGATGTCGTACGGGACGGGGTGTGGCTGGCCGAGCTCGCGCCCGTGGACGACCCGGAGGCCGTTCCGGAGGCCGTGCTCACCGCCGTCGGGGCCCGCGAGACCGTGCTGTACGGCGCCGGGGCCGAGACCATGCGGGCCGGATCCGAACGGCATGACGACCCTGTCGAGCGGCTCGCCGACCACTGCGGCAAGCGGCGCATGCTGCTGGTCCTCGACAACTGCGAGCATGTCGTCGGCGCCGCCGCCCGGCTCGTCGAGGAGCTGCTGGAACGCTGCCCGGAGCTGACGGTGCTGGCCACCAGCCGTGAACCCCTGGGCGTACCGGGGGAGTTGCTGCGGCCGGTGGAGCCGTTGCCGGAGCCGTACGCGCTGCGGCTGCTCGCCGACCGGGGGGCCGCCGCCCGGCCGGGGTTCCGGATCGAGGACGATCCGGAGGCGGCGGCCGAGATCTGCCGGCGCCTCGACGGTCTCCCCCTCGCCATCGAACTCGCCGCCGCCCGGCTGCGGATGCTCACGCCCCGGCAGATCGCCGATCGGCTGGACGACCGTTTTCTGCTCCTCACCTCGGGCAGCCGTACGGTCCTGCCGCGCCAGCAGACGCTCAGGGCCGTCGTCGACTGGTCCTGGGAGCTGCTGGACGAGGGCGAGCGGGATGTGCTGCGGCGGCTGTCCGTCTTCGCCGGCGGCTGCGACCTCGCCGCCGCGGAGGCTGTCTGCGGGCCGATAGCCTTCGAAGCGCTCGGCTCGCTGGTCGACAAGTCCCTTGTGGTGGCGGCCCCTTCGGGCGACGGCGAGATGCGGTACCGGCTTCTGGAGACGGTCGCGGAGTACGCGGGTGAGCGGCTCGACGAGTCCGGGCGGCGGGCGGAGGCCGAGCGCGCGCATCTGACGTACTTCCGTGAACTTGCCCGCACCACCGAGCCGTTACTGCGCCGCCATGGTCAACTCGCCGCCATCGAACGCCTGGAGCGCGAGAACGAGAACATCCGTGCCGCCCTGCACCATGCCGTCGCCGCGCGGGAGGAGCAGGAGGCGCTGTGCCTCATCCTGTCGATGGCCTGGTACTGGCAGATGCGTGACCTGCGGATCGTCGCCCGCAACTGGTGCCGCGAGGTCGAGGCCCTCGGCCCCGACCCGTTCACCGAGCCCGTGCGACCTGCCGCCCCGCTGTGGGAGCGCTGCACGGACACGCCGCCTCCGTGGAGCGGCGAGGTCCTCGACGAGGCCCGGCGCCAACTGCAACTGATCCATCTCGCCTGCATAGACACGGAGTTGCCTGCCTGGCAGACACTCGAGGCTCAGACGAAGCTCCGAGTCATCTCCGAGACGTATGAGCCGGGACTTCCGCAGGTGAGCCGTTTCCCCGGTGCGGTGTGGTTCTTCGCCGTCATGCTCACCGGTGACATGGAGCGGGTGCGGACGATCGTCGACGCGGCCATCGACACCTGCCGTGATGTGCCCGGATACGAGTGGGATCTGGGCTCCAATCTGCAGATGCGCGCCAACCTTCTCGCCAACCGCGGCGAATGGGAGGGCGACGCCACCCGGGACGCCGACGAGGCGCTGGAGATCTACCGCCGCCTCGGCGATCTCTGGGGCATCGCCGATGCGCTCGCGGCGCGTGGAGAGGCGTATGAGCGCAAGGGCGAGTACGGCAGGGCCGTCGCCGACTTCGAGGCGGCCATCGAAAGTGCCGAACGTCTCGGTGCCCGCGCCCAGATGGGCGTGCTCACCGCCCGGCTCGGCGGCTCGCTGATCCAGGGGGGCGAGGCCGAGCGGGGAGAGCGCCTCCTGCGCGAGGTCATCGAGCAGGGGCGCGGCACCAACGACCAGTCGATGCCCTTCGCCCGGCTGTTCCTGGCCAACTGGCTCGGCATGACCGACCGGACCACCGAGGCGCGTGAGCAACTCCGGCTGCTGCGTGAGGAGTTCACGATCTCCTACTTCATCATCTTCGACGCGTACATTCTCGGCGCCGAGGCCTTCGTCGACGCGGTCGACGGCTGCTACGAGGAGTCCCTGGAGACGATCAGGCGGGCGCTCGAACTTGCCGAGAACCCGCTGTCCGAGGCCATCGCCCCACAGATGCGCTCCACGTATCTGACCACCGCCGCATACGCCCTCGCCCGCGTCGACGGCGGCAGCCGTGCCGGCGACGCCGCCCGCTGCCTCGGCGCCGCCGACGCGCTGCTGCCGCCCCGGCACTGCTGGTCGCCCCTGGAGCGTGAGGTGTACCAGCGGGCGGTGGAGCGCACGCGCGCCGTGCTCGGCGACGAGGCGTACGAGGCGGCGTACGCAGGGGGCGGCGGCCTTTCCTCCGTAGAGGCCGCCGCCCTGGTCTGAGACGCACCGGCGCGGGGCCGGGTACGTCAACCTCAGGTCTTCAACCTCAGGTCTTCGTACGGAACTTGTGGATGGCGATCGGTGCCATGACCGCCGTGAGCCCCACCGACCAGGCGACGGTCACCCACAGGTCGTGCGTGACCGGGCCGCCCACCATCAGCCCGCGCGCGGCGTCCGCGAGCGAGGACAGCGGGTTGACGTCGGTGAAGGACTGCAGCCAGCCCGGCATCGAGTCGGTCGGCGCGAAGATCGACGAGCCGAACTGGAGCGGCATCAGCACCAGGAAGCCAAGACCCTGCACGGACTGCGCGGTCTTCAGCACCACGCCCAGGGTGAGGAACACCCACATCAGCGCCGAGCCGAACAGCGAGGCCAGCGCGATGGCCGCGAGCAGCCCGCCCCAGTTGGTGATGTCGAAGCCGACCAGGACGCCGACGACCAGCATGATCGTGGTGGCGAGCAGCATCCGCAGCAGCTCCACCGCGATCTTGGCGAAGAGCACCGAGCCACGTCCGATCGGCAGGGACCGGAAGCGGTCCATGACACCGGAGTTGAAGTCCGTGTTGAAGCCCGTCCCGACCGACATGGCCATGCTCATGCCCATCATGGCCATCATTCCGGGCACGACGTACTGCACGTAGTCTTCCTGGCCGCCACCGAGCGCCTGCCCGATCGAGCCGCCGAAGACGTACACGAACAGCAGCGTGAAGACGATCGGCATCAGGATGGCGTCGAACATCGACTCCGGGTCCTGCCGGATCCACAGCAGATTCCGGCGGATCAGGGCGCCGGTGTGCCGCAGATGGGCCCGCGGACTGATCCGGGCGTCGCCCTTGATGATTTCGGTACTGATCGCGCTCATACGGAGACCTCTTCGCGGGCGTCGGTGGGCACGGTGTCCTGCGGGGCGCTCGCGCGGTGGCCGGTGAGGGACAGGAACACCTCGTCCAGGCTGGGGAGTTCGGTGGTGATCGAGGCGATTGTGATCCCGCGTGCGGTGACCGCGCCGACCACGGCGGTGAGCTGCTCGTCGCTGAGAATTGGCACGAGGAGCGTGCCGTTCGCGCTGTCCACCGTCGTGCTGGCGAGCCCGGTGATGCCCATCTCGTCGAGCGCGCCGGCGAGCGGGCGCAGTTCAATCGGATCGGCCGGGCGGATCCGCAGGGAGCGGCCGCCGACCTTCGCCTTCAGCTCGTCGATGGCGCCGTTCGCGATGACCTTGCCGTGGTCCACGACGGTCAGTTCGGAGGCGAGCTGCTCGGCCTCCTCCATGTACTGGGTGGTGAGCAGTACGGTCACGCCGTCGCCGACCATGCGCTTGATCTCCGTCCACACCTCGTTACGGGTGCGGGGGTCGAGGCCGGTGGTCGGCTCGTCGAGATACAGCACGGTCGGCTGCCCCATCATCGACGCGGCCAGGTCCAGGCGCCGCCGCATCCCTCCGGAGTACGTGTTCACCGGGCGCTTCGCCGCCTCGGTGAGCGAGAAGCGCTCCAGCAGCTCGTCCGCGCGGGACCTTGCGTCCTTGCGGGGCAGGTCGAGCAGGCGGCCGATCATGTAGAGGTTCTCCCAGCCGGGGAGCTTCTCGTCGACGGAGGCGTACTGGCCGGTGAGGCCTATCACGCGGCGCAGCTGGCGGGGCTGTCGTACGACGTCGTAGCCGGCGACGGTCGCCTGGCCGGCGTCGGGCTGGATCAGGGTGGACAGGATCCGTACGAGGGTGGTCTTGCCGGCACCGTTCGGCCCGAGCACGCCCATCACTGAGCCCTCGCGTACGTCCAGGTCCACGCCGTCCAGTGCCTTGGTCTCGCCGTAGTGCTTGACCAGTCCCCTGACGGTGACCGCACTGCCTGCGCGGGCGTTGGGGTTGTTGTCGATTCGCGTCATGCCGCCACGGTGCCAGGGGGCACTGACAAACCGCCGACAGCCCGCCTACAGGCGGCTGTCGGCGGTTTGTCGACTACGGGGAGGTGGCCCGCAGCCGCGACTCGAAGTGTCACCCACCACCCCCTGGCGGAGGGCTGGGGCGGAGCCCTCCCACGCGGCGGAGCCGCAAATTGATACAGCCGGGAAGGGGCGGGGCTGGGGACAGAACCGCCCGACCGCCGGAGGCAACCCGTTAACGTGACGGAATGACCAGCCCTGGCCCCCTCCTCGACCGCTACGCCGCCCGAATCATCGACCAGACCGCCCAGTTGACGAGGGCCGTCGACGGGACGGGCGCCACGTCGCCCGTGCCCGGCTGCCCGGGCTGGACGCTCGCCCACCTGCTCCGCCACGTCGGCGGCACACACCGCTGGGCCGAGACGGTCGTGCGGACCCGCGCTACGGGCCCCGTCTCGGACGAGCAGGTCAACCTCGTCGAGCCGCACGCGGACGACGACCTCGGCACGCTGTCCGACTGGCTCACCGACGGCGCCGCCCAGCTCGCGGCGACCTTGCGCGAGGCAGGCCCGGACGTCGCGGTGTGGACCGTGGCACCGGGCGGCACCCCGCTGTTCTGGGCCCGCCGGATGACGTAC